>JBMOMJ010000069.1:0-43193 GCA_049324695.1 Myxococcota bacterium | reverse complement strand
GGGGCCCCACCTCCTGCCTTCGGGGCCCCAACCCCGAAGGGGATTCGCGCTGCGGCGCTGGGGTTGGCTTTGTTGTTGGGCGCGGGGAATGCGGCGCCGCAGGCGACGTTGCCGTTTTCGGAGCCGAGCCGCGCCGAACGTGTCGCCAACGCGGTCACCGAAATCGACTTGGCGCGCGCCGAAAAGCTGCTCGCCGAGGCCGGCAGTGAAACGTCGGCGTTGAGCTTCGAGCGCGCCCGCTTGTCGGTGTATCGCGGTGACTGCGCGGCCGCGGCAGCGACTCTGGCGCGTCCGGAGCTCCTCGAAACGAAGGAAGGGCTCAGCCTTCAAAAGCTGGCTGAGAGCTGCGCGCGTGCGACGGCTGCGGGCGTCATCATCGAGGACAAACAGCGCGGCCTGTGGCTGCGCATTCAAGACGATGCCGATCGCGCACTGGCACCGTTTCTGTTCGACGTCGCCGTGAAAGCTCGCGACGCCATCTCGCGCGCAGTCGGCATCGATTTGCCGCGCCCGCTGCGCATCGATCTGGTGCGCGACTTGTTTTCGCTCTCCGCGGTTTCGGGGCTGCCGCTCGAAGCGGCGGAGACTACCGGCACGCTCGCCGTGGCACGCTGGGGTCGCGTCATTCTGCTCTCGCCCCGCGCGACTCCGCAGGGCTTCCCTTGGGAAGACACGCTGACGCACGAAATCACACATCTCATCGTGACCCGCGCGACACGCGATCATGCGCCGCTCTGGCTGCAAGAAGGCATGGCCAAACGGCTGGAGACGAGCTGGCGAGCGCCGCGTCCATTCGATGAACCTGCCTGGGCCGATGGGCTCGCGTATCGTGCCATTTTGGAGGGTCGCTCCGTCGGCATCGACCAGCTCGGGCCGTCCATCGCGATGCTCCCGACACCAGAGGCGGCATCGATCGCGTTCGCGGAGGTAACGAGCTTCGTCAGCTACTTCGCACGCACTGCGGGTGAGCCTGCGCTGCACCTTCTGTTCGCCGACTTGAAAGGCTCTGGGGAACACGGCGCCGATGTCGCCTTACGCAGCATTACAGGTCACACCCTGAGCGAGTGGAATCAGCGCTGGCAGCGCGATCTGCTGGCGGGCCCCGCACCCTCGACTGCACCGAGCTTCGAACGCGGCATGACAGGAAGGGAGCTCGCGCGACGTGTACGCCTCTCGGATCTGCTGGCGAGCGAAGACAGGGCGCGCTCCGCCGCCGACGAAATCCTACCGACCATCACGCCTCAACAGCGTGAACCCAGCATTCGTTGGCGAGGCGGCAAAGCGCTGCTGGAAGCCGGCGAAGCAACCCAAGCCGAAGCTACCCTTGGCGCTTTGACGGAAATTGGCAGCGTACACGGACCCTGGTTCGGAGTGCGCGGTCGCGTGCTGAAGGCCCGTGGGCAAGTGGCCGAGGCGGAGGAGGCGTTTCGGGTCGGCATCGCGGTGGACCCGTTGGCGGAGGACACCGCATGTGAGGGCGAACGCGCACCTCGTGGTGAGAAGTCGGTACTAGGGAAACTGCCGGAAGACCCAGCGCGGCGCGAGCTATGTTTGGCCGCGCGAGCGCGCCCCCGAGATTGACCGGCCCCGGAGGGAGCGCCTAAGATGAGGTGCTCGCACTGATTTTTTGCCCGCCCCGGCTCGCCCCTCGTGCTCTCGGAACGATTCGCGTCTCTCACGTCCGTGTTTGAGTGCCAGCTGGGCGCTGATGGCGGCGGCTTTGACAGTCTTCCGCGCAGCGTATGTGCCGCGCGGGAAGTTGAGCGGGCGGAGGTGATCGAGTGAGTTTGTCGACGTACGCGGCAGCCCAGCTGCTGCGCGCATTGCCGCGCCTGCGCTTGAGCCGCGCGGTTGGCCGGTTGTGCGACCGTGAGCTGCCTAGCCAGGTCGCTGCCCAACTGTTTCGTGTTTACAGCCGCGCGTACGGCGTGAACCTGGAGGAAGCGGAGCCGCAAGCGGGAGGTTACCCAAGCTTCGACGCATTCTTCACGCGCACGCTGCGCACCGGCGCGAGAACCGTCAGCAGCGACGCGCTGGTGAGCCCAGCCGACGGCATGCTGTCCGCGGTGGGTCGCATCGACGCGGGCGCACGCCTGTTCGTGAAAGGGCAAGCCTACGAGGTAGGCGAGCTCACCGGCGATCCCAACGACGCCGCACGCTACACCGGCGGCGAGTTCGCTGTCGTCTACCTAGCTCCAGGAGACTACCACCGCGTGCACGTGCCGGCGGACGGTGAGGTCACATTGGTGCGCGGCATCCCCGGAGATCGCTACCCGGTGAATCGCATCGGCGAGCTGCACGTGCCGCGGCTCTTCGTACGCAACAGTCGCGTGCAAATCGTGCTGGAAACGCGCGGTTTGGGCCGTGTGGGCGTGGTCATGGTCGGCGCCGTTATCGTTGGCCGCATCACCGTCACGGGTATCGATGCGCCCGATGTTCCGCCTGGAGAGCACCGCTTCGAGCCGGCGCGCAACGTTGTGCGCGGTGACGAGCTCGGCATCTTCCACTTGGGTTCGACGGTCGTGCTGCTGCTCGAGCCGGGCGTTTCGATAACTCGACAGCTCGGCAAGATCCGCTACGGCGACTCCCTGCTCAGGGCAGTATGATCGCGAACGAGGCGCGTACCCGCACTGGACTCCGCCGGTCGATCCCGGCGAACATGAGGGGCTGAGCCGCACCTTCAGCGATGGCCACCGAAGAACCCCCCAAGCCTGAGCTTGGCGACTCCACCGTCGACCAGCCGGAGCCTCGAGCGCGCGAGGCGGGGGAACAGCTCGCAAAGACACCCGAAGGTGAATCGACGCGTCAATCGTCGCCTTCACCTCCGGGAGTGTCGAAGCGCCTTGCGCCACCGCCCAAGCCGCGCTCGCCGTCCGATCCGGAAGGTGGCAGCGCGTCAGCATCACCTTCCGTGCCTGCGCCCCGCGCTCCGATGATCGTAATTGGTGGGGCGCCAACTCCGCAGCATACGAGCGGCGTCGCTCAAGCGTGGACGCGCCCGTCGGAGCCGCCCGCCGGAGGTGCCAACAAGCGGCCGAGCCAGCCCACCATCGATCTGCGCTCGAAGTTGGGAATTGCGCGCGCACCGATGCCCAGTGGCTCCGATCCGCGTGCATCGGCGGCTCCGGCTAGCACCGCAGCCGCAGTGCCATTGAGCAGCGTTACGCCGCCATTACCGCCCATCCCATCCAGCGTGCCAGGTGTGGCAGCTCCGCCACCGTCGAGCCCGCATCACGCCCCGCCGCTTCCGGCGTTTGCTTTGCCAGAAGATTCGCTGCGTGAGCCGCCACTGCCGTCGTTCGCATTGCCTGTGGAAGCGCCGCAGAAAGCGCCGTTGCCTGCTCCCTCGTCGGATCGTCCACACGGCGCTCCCCTGCCCGCATTTTCCTTGTCGGATGAAACGCCTGCGCCGCCGCTCCCAGCCTTCGACATGAGCGATGAGCCCACCCCCACACCGGCTCTCGAAGAACCGCCGCCACCGCTGCCTGCCTTCGCGCTCGCCGACGCACTCGAAGCGAGCAGCGTGCCGAACCCCCTGAAGGAGCAATCGGGGGCGCTCGAGGCCGCGCTCCGCGAAGCGTTTCCTCGTTCGTCGCCCAAAGCATCACCCGAGCCCATCAGTAAAGATGCGCCCGCCACGCTCGCCAAGGACGCGCCCGGAGCAACCGCGCAAGAGATTTCCGCGCCGAAAGACGTGCCGGCAGTGAAGAACCATGCGGCAGCGGCGCCGGTAGCCAAGGAAGCGGCACCAATCGCCAAAGACGCGCCGGCACCGAAAGCAGCGCCAGCGCCCAAAGCCGCCCCCGCTGCACGTAGCGACGAGAGTCTCGAGATCCCAGTCGAGATTGCCGAGCCAACGCCTGCACCCGCTGGGCAACCCAGCGCGAATCTGATCAATGTGACTGGCTCGCCGCCGCTGCCTCCGCGACCCAAGTCGGAGCCGGCCCGTTTGCGAGGTGGGCCGCCGCGACCACGCGCGAGCAGCCCGGGCTTTTCTGCCACACGCACGCCGTTGACCCCACCGCCTCAGGGCAAGGTCGAAGGTGGGGTGGAAGTGCCTGGTCCGCCGCGTGTGCCGCGCTTCCCACTCAGCGCCAGCGCCGCTCAACCAGAACCGCCACGCCGCTCCGATCCCGTGGTGCCGCCTTCCGCAATCGCAGTGATGAAGATCGTTGCGGTCGGCGATCCAGCACAGCCCATCGCGGAGCTCGACGATGATCTGCTCGAGCGCGACGATTCCGAGACCACCGGTGAGGTCGAAGCGTCGCCGAAAGCGGAAGTGCGCACAGCAGCGACTGTGGAAGAGCTCGAAGAGCTCGCTGACGAAGACATCGCGCCCATTGCAGCGCCCGAGCGCACTCCGAAGAAACCTCAGGCACCACCCGCGCCGAGTGGCCTCGAGCGCGATACGTCGATTTCGGCGGCGCAAGCGGAAGCTTTAGTTGCCGCGGCGCCACCCCTTCCAACAGCGGCCGCAGGAGCTCCCACGCCGGCCTCTGCTACCGCGCCCGCCTCCGCTGCGACCGCCGCAGCAAGTTCGACCGCCCCTGCTGTGGCGGCTGCCGCAGCGCCTAGCTCCACGGCATCGGCGTCTGCTGCTGCACCCGCATCGGTTACCGCGGCATCGCCCGCTGCGACGAGCGCCGTCCCAACTCCTTCTGCGAAGACCGATTCTGAAGCGCCGAAGCCACCGCCTCCTCCGGTGCGCAACAAGCCGAAGACCGCGCCGAGCTTGCCGCGCCCGGTGCCGCAAGCGAAGCGCCGTCAACGCCCGCCGTGGTGGGAAGAGGTCTTTAACGAAGACTTCGAGCGCGCCAATCTGCGACTCAACAACGACCAAATTCGGCGCGAAGTCGACTTCATCGAAGAGTCGCTCGGCGTTGCGTCGGGCGGCATCGTGCTCGATTTGGGCTGCGGCTCCGGCAACCACGCCGTCGAGCTAGCGAGCCGCGGTTACGGCGTCGTTGGTTATGACCTCTCGCTCTACCAATTGGCGCTCGCCTCCGAAATCGCCAACGAACGAGGCCAGAAGCTGAACTTCCTGCAAGGCGACATGCGCGAGATGGCCTTCGAGGAGATGTTCGACGGCATCTTCTCGTGGAACACTAGCTTCGGCTACTTCGAAGAAGAAAAGAACGTGCACGTCGCCGAGCGCGTATTTCAAGCGCTGCGCCCTGGCGGCATGTTTCTCATCGACGTCATCAATCGCGACTACGCGGCGGCTACCTCGCCGTGCAGCTTGTGGTTCGAAGGCGACTCCTGCGTCTGCATGGACGACATGAGTTTGGACTTCATCACGAGCCGCCTACGTGTGAAGCGCTCCGTCATTCTCGACGACGGCCGCACCCGCGAAGCCGTGTACTCGATTCGACTTTACTCGCTGCACGAGCTCGGCAAGCTGCTGCACGACGTCGGCTTCCGCGTTACCGAAGCCAGCGGCCATCCGGCGACTCCGGGTGTGTTCTTCGGCCAACACTCGCCGCGCATCATCATGCTGGCGCAGAAGCCGTAAATCTCACGGTCCGCACGCGCGCTTTCTCGTGAGACTGAAGCGATTCGCGCCGGTATCGGACCAGTAAAGACGTCTGCTAAGCTCCCGCCCACGTGGGCGTGCTGCAAGAGTTCTGGCTCGGGTTTCGGACGTTGTTCACTGCCTTCACGCGGCTCACGCGTTTGCGGCGAGTGTACCCGTATGCGCTGGTGCCCGCCTTGGTGTTCGTCGCGCTCGAGGCGGTATTCGCGCTGCTATCGACTCGTGTTCTCTCGCCTTGGGTGCGCGCTGAGCTAGCGGGGCAAGCGGCGTGGCAGAACGTCGGGGCTACCGCGGTGGCTTGGCTTTCGGTGGCCATCGGCTGCATTTTCGGCTGGTTTTTGGCCGCGCTGCTCACGCCGCCGCTCAGTGCACCGGCTCTCGAGCGCATCGTCGCGTTAGTAGAAGCAGATCTGGGAATGGCGCCACGTCGTTCTCTCGGGCTGGTCCACGAGTTTTTGTGTGGGCTACGCGCCTCCGCTTTGGGTCTCGCGCTGTTTGTGCCACCGGTGTTTCTGCTCACGGTGCTCGAGTTGATTGCGCCGCCGGTGGCGGTGGTAACCACTCCTGTAAAGCTCGCGCTGGGCGCGCTCGGCGTGTCGTGGAGCTTGCTCGACTATCCGCTCACCCTGCGCGGAACCCGTGCCCGTGCTCGGCTCGCGTTCGTGAGAGACAACGCCGCGAGCGTGCTCGGCTTCGGTTGCGCTTTCGCGCTGTGCTTCTGGCTACCATGCTGCGGCATCTTGCTTTTGCCGGTCGGTGTTGCCGGCGCGACGGAGCTGCTGGCGCATTTGAGAATCGCTTCTAGCCGCGAATGAAGAGCCGAGCTTGTTCTTCTTGGGCGCGCAGCTGCGCGGCCTGCGCTGCAGCATCTATCGACTTCTGAAGTTGCTCGTTGGCCGTCTGCGTCGTGCTCTGCAGCTCATCGAGGCGCCGTTCTAAGTGTCGCGCCGCGCTGCCAGCGGCCATGGCGTCGGCTTCGCTTCCTTTCGCTGCGGCGTCTTCGCTCGCTCCAAGGAGCGCGCCGGCGGCTTCTAGACTTTTGCCCAGCGCGCCTGCGCCTTCGCTCACGCACTTGGCGGACACAGTACTGCTGCTGGACAAGCCATTCACCGCTGCGGCCACACCCAGCGCGCCTGATAGCATCATCGTGGCGCCCTTGATCCAACCTGCGGCGCGAACGTGATCGGCCTGCTCCTGGAGAGCTTCTACCTGATGTTGCTCGGCTTGCAGCAACTGCTCATCGATGCTCGAGCGCTCTTGCTCGACTCGATCCCGTTGGTCGCGTGCACTTTCCGCCAACAGCTGCGCAACCTGAGCTTCGGGCGCTGCGCCGAGATCCATGGTGACGAGATCTGCGCTGCTCAGTAGGTTCAGGGTCGAGCTGGAATCGATTCGGTTCATGTCGGTTCTCCTTTCTTCAGGCGGGCACAATCAGCGCAGCCTCGGTTGCGCTCGCCGTGTTCACGAGCTGCACGCCGCGTTCCTCGATTTTACGGGCGCACGTGCTGTCGGCTTCCAGCGACGCGAGCAGGCGATCGAGCAAGCGCTGCAATTGCTGCATGCGATTCATTGATTGCAGAATGTGAGCCTGCTGCTCGACGTGCTCAGCTGCGAGCTGCGCTTGCTTGATTGTCGTGTAGCCACCGTAGACCGCAGCGCCGGATTGCAGCAACGCCGTGCCCGACTGAAGCGACTGCAACACGCCGCTCGCTTGCGAGCCCATGGCTACCACTCCCAAGCAGCCTGCCGCGCCGAGCTCCATGCCCAAGCGCACCCACGGCGCTGCCTTTTCACCCAATACCTTCTCAATCGCTCCCGTACCGCGATCGACCTCCAGCGCAACCAGCAAACCCACCGCCACGATGGCCAAAACCCCACCTGTCGCCGCGGCACCCGCGACGGCCATTCCCTTGGCGAGCACGGATGCAACCGCCCAAAACGCCGGGTTTTCGAGAACATTGTGTTTGAAGCTTTGCCACAGCGCCTTGGCATCCGCTTTTAGTGCCGCCAGTGGATTTTCACCGCGTAACGCAGCGAGTCCTGCATCGAGTGGATAGCGCGCCAAGTATTCGCTCAGAGCACCACAAAACGAGACGACACCCTGGGTGAAGCCTTTGACGTCGCTCGCAACGGCTCCGTTGCGCACCAAGTCGAGCGAAGCGTTTCGGAGCGCCTGCAGCATGGCTTGTGTGTCCCCGAAGTTCGTGACCACAGCCTTGCTGATCTCGTACGGTGACTTCACCAAGTCCACACACGCATCTGCGATGGTCCCAACGAGGTCGCCCAGTGCGTCGCCGATGGCGTCGAACACATCACCGAACAGGCCGCCGCCGTCGTCCTTCGTTTCGCGCAGCTGCTGAGCCGCTTCACGCACCTTTTTCAAGAACTCTTCGAGCTCCTGCTTCAGGTCGCCGCGCGCATTTTGAATATTCAAGACCGAGTTCGCCAGCGACGCATCGGACGCGGCCTTCAGCGCTACCATCAGCTGAACCAGCGCGTCGCCCGCCGCGCCCAGCGCCGGTGCGCTGGGCTGCAGCAAGCTACCTCCGGCAGGCGCTCCATCGAGCAGCACTGGGGGCGCAACGCCCTGCGGTGAAGAAATACCTGGCGTGTTCACGGGCCGGCCTTTCGGAGTGGCGGCCCCGCAGCGAACGCTTCTGACAGCAACTCCAAACCGGAACCCGCTTCGACGCAGTCAACTCGGCGAGCGACGTGGGCCAGGCCGTGCCAGCCGCGCGAATCACTCGGGTTCGACAGCGCGACCACCGCAAACAGCAGCGCCGCGCGACGACTATCCTCGTTTTCGAGCGCGTCGACTCCGCCTGCATAGCAACGCTCGGCGAAGTAGGCGCGCTCGCTCGGCGCCAGAGCCAGCGCCAGCAGTGCACGTGTATCCAACATGGTGTCACCGAATGTTGGAGACCACTGACTTGACGCTCTCTCCACACGCCGCCACCAAGTTCGTCGCCAGCTGAATCGCCGTCTGGCGCGTCGACATCAGCTGCTGCAACGCAATCATGTCCATTTGGCTGCTCGAATCCAAATCCTTGGCCACGATGTTCAGAAAATCCTTGGTGCTCTGCAGCTCTGATGTGGTGTAGCTCGCGTCGCCTCCAGACATCACCTGTCCTTCACCATAAATCTTGGTTTGAATCTGCATGGCCAGCTGCGGATCCACCGCGTTGATGTTGTTCAAGTGCTCGAGCAGCTCCTGGTTGAAGGCAGCTACGTCCAGCAGCGTGTGCTCGTCGCCAGGCTTCTCTCCGGACTTCAGCGTCGTCAGCATCTCCTGAATCTTGTGCAACTCCGCGCGCACCAACTCACCCTTCTGCTCGCGTTCGAAGATCTCGTTCATCTGCTTGTCCAAGCCGCCCAAGCGTGTCTTCAGGTAGAACATCAGCGACTCCGGCGTCATCGCGTGTGGATCGAAGTTTTCGGAGCGAAACACCGAACTCTCAGGCACTGGGTTAGTCGTGGTCACCAGCACCGCAGTCGAGCCCGTCGCTGCTTCCGCGCTCGCATTCGCTCCCAACTCTACGTCGACACGACCAACGGTCACGCCGGCTGCATTCCCAGCAAGTCCATTCATGGCCATCGCTTTCTCCTTTCTTCTCTTCGTTCACGCTCGTAACGAGCCCAGCCCAGCAGGCGAAGCGGACGCCACCCTTCCGCACAACTCGTTGAGCTCCTCCAACACACGCGTCGCGACGAAGAACTCGGCCTTGCTTTCGATTTGCGCGAGCACTGCCTGCGCTCGCTCCCATTCGCCATTCTGACGCTTCAATTCGCGTTCAAACGCGAGCCGCCCGAGCTCCATGCCTCGAGTTGTCGGGCTTTCGATGGCGCTTGCTTCGATCGAGCGATCTTCCGTCTTGTGACCTTCCATACGAGACTCCTTCCGGCGGTTTCGTCGCCGTGCCCCTTCCGTCGGTCACAGCCGGAGTCAGTTTCGAAGTTTCTTGGGTCGAGCTCGCTTTGCTGTCGCAAGCCCGCTCGGCCAGCGCTGGGCAGCGGGCCGCAAGTGCAACCGCGTACGTTGCCGATCCGACCGACGCTCAGAAGTGCACTCGCGTACGAGAGCAGCTTCCGGGAGCTGCCGACGCACAAGAAATCGACAGCCGAACTCCGCGTGTACCCTATCCGTAAGCACTGGTAGGGCAGTCTGCGGGTGGGTCAACAATCAGGAGGAGGAACGGTGGCCTACGGAAATTGCAGGGGGATGTGCGCGGAAACGATGGACTTGGGGGAAGCGGAGCGCTCGCCGCACGCGGAGCTCGCCGTCTATGGCGATCTCGTGGCGAAGTCGTCTTCGATGCGGAAGCTGTTCACGGCGCTCGCTCGTCTCGAGTCATCGGACTTGGACGTACTGATTGAGGGGGAAACCGGAACCGGAAAGGAACTCGTAGCTCGAGCCATTCACGCTCACTCTCGACGACAGAGCGGCCCGTTGGTGGTCGTAAACTGTGGCGCGGTGCAGCGAGATCTCGCGGCAAGCGAGCTATTCGGCCATCGCAAAGGGGCTTTCACGGGCGCCATCGAATCGCGGATCGGTGCCTTCGAAGCCGCGCAGGGAGGCACGCTATTTCTGGACGAAGTGGGCGAGCTTCCGCTGGAACTTCAGCCGCTGTTGCTGCGCGCGCTGGAGCAGCGCGTCGTGACGCGCCTCGGCGAAACGCAGGGCCGAGCCGTCGATGTGCGGGTCATCGCTGCTACCCACGTCGGCTTGGAGCGAGAGGTGGCAAGCGGTGGATTCCGCCAGGATCTCTACCATCGCCTCGCGGTGTTGCGACTGTCAGTCCCACCTCTGCGCGAGCGACCGGAGGACGTTGCACTGCTTTCCAGCCTGTTCGCTCGCCGTGCCGCGGGAGTCGAGCTCTCGCCCGCGACAGTAGCGGCCTTGGTGTCCCACGATTGGCCGGGAAATGTGCGCGAGTTGAGGCACGCGGTCGAATCGTTCCTGGTGCTGGGCACACTTCCGCAGTTCACTCGCCCCGACTCGCACCAGGCGCTTTCGCTGGAGCAATTTGCCAATCCGTCGCGTCCTTACGCCGAACTCAAGCACGAGCTCTTGCGCGAGTTCAACGATCTCTACTTGTCGCGCCTGCTCGCACGCACGTCGGGCAACGTTGCTGCAGCGTCCCGCCTGTCCGGGATCGAGCGCAGCTACCTGAACAAGCTGGTCAGGCGAATGCCGCTCGTCAAGGTTCAGCGCGAAGGTTGCGCGCGAGCCAAATCGCTGGTCTCCGATGAGGGATCGACGTCGAGCGTCGCACGTAGCGTTCGGCGACAACGTTCGTAGACGTGGGCCGCTTCTGCATGGCGCCCAATCGTCGAAAGCAAGCGAATCAGCTCTCGGTACAGAACCTCGACCGCAGGTTCGATGTCGAGCGCACGCTCGTAGACGAAGATGGCGCGGTCGTGTTCACCAGCTTGCTCGAAGCGACGCGAGCACTCGCCCACAGCGCGCACGTACTTCGAGCGCAGGCGTTCGCGAAAGACTACCATCCAGCTCGCCTCGACGTCGTCGCCGAGAAATGGGCCCTTGTAAAGGTCGAGCGATGCCACCAACTCGGGCAAGCTCAATTGTTCGAGCTCCGACCAGGCGCTGTCACACGCCAAGCTGTCCACCCAGCACGAGCTCGGGTTCAAACCCAGGCAGCGCTCGCTGCGCACGATGACGTCGCTGCCGATCACGCGCCTGAGGCGATGCAACGTGGTCGCCAGCGCCTGATTCGCGGCGTCGCCGTCGGAATCTGGCCACAACGCTTCGGCGAGTCGCGCCTCGGAGACGCCATTCCCTCCAAAGGCGATGAGCGCGTGCAAGAGCTCGAGGGGCCTGAGCTGTGCTCGCTGCGAGACGTCGAGCGCACGCTCCTCCAACAGAACGCGTTTCGTTCCGAGAGTGGTCACAGACAAAGCGACTGGCCAGTGCGGCTCGAGGCGTCGGCGACTGGGCGGGCTGAGGCGCCGACGCTGGATCAGCTCGCGCACGAATTGTGACTCGATACCTGCGGCGAGCGCCCGAGCGCACAGACGCGCCATGACCTTCGAGGTCCACCAAATATGAGTCCAATAGCCGTGTTCGCGCGATAGCCCGAGACCTTGTCGCAATGCGGCTTCGCCAGCGTCGTCGGCGCCCGCTTCGAACTCGATGTGAGCGAGGCCGAGCAGAGCGCGCGCCTCCAGGCCAACTGCCTTCATTTCACGAGCGGCTGCCAGCACTGTAACCATCTCGCTTCGAGCAAGCTCCGTTCGACCCAGCGCGCAGAGCGCATGCGCGAGACCCACCCGGCAGCCCGCTTCGGGAAACGCGGCGCCCAGCGCCATCGCGCTCGCGACGGCTTCGCGCGAATGCTCCAAAGCTTCAGCAAACTCCTCGCGTGCCAGCGCCAGTTGCGCGCTGGCGTCGTGAAACAGGCCTGCCGAGTTGAACTGATCTGCGCTCACCAAGCCCCGCATGCGCGAAAGGTACTCGGCGCATTCATCGAGGCGACCGAGTGAAACCGAAGCAAACGCGCCTTGCGACAGCAGAATCGGGTCCCAGAAATGAACACCGCTCGATCGGCTGGTTTCGAGCCCTTGCTCGGTGGCAACCAGAGTCTCTTCGTAGTCGCCGGTGAACAAACCCGATACCGCTCGCATCGTGTGCCAGCAATTGAGTGACATCGGCTGCACGCGTTTCGAATGCGCGGCGCGCCGGAGAGATGCGAGCAGGCCCATGGCACGTGCAACCTGTCCGAGCCAAAGGTCGTGAACGAAGAGGTTGTTCGTGAGCAGGATGAACTGATTGACGTCGAGCAAGCGGGCGGCGAGCAAAAATCGCCGCAGCTTCTTGTCCCAAACAGGCAAAGCCGGATCACTGCGCCGGCGGAAGATCAGGGCGCCGTGAATCAAGGCGATCACGCGCGCTTCGACACGCAGCGAAGGCGGTCGGAAACGCAGCAGCAGCGTGTCGAGGATATCGATCCAGTAATCGAGGTGCGCGATGGAGGTCCAGCTGAACAGCGTGGCTTCGATCACGCCCGCCCAGCTCAGAAACAATCCTTCGATCGCGCGCGGCTCGTGTGGCTCGGGCTGTTCGAGAAACAGGTGAAAGGCGCGCGCGAACAGCGTGATTGCGTCGTCGGGAGCGAGCGGTAGGCGCGCGTTGGCGAGCCAGAACAGCACCCACGCATAACGCTCCGCCGCATGGTCTTCCGGCACGCGCGACAACCAGCGTGCAACGAGCTCGTGGCGGCCCTGTGCGATCAACTCGTCGGCGCAGCGAATCACTAGATCTGCCAAACGTGACCAGTCTTCTGCTTCACACAGAAGCTCAGCCGCATGTTCGAACTGGCCTGCGGCTTCGAGCAGCCTGCCCGCTTGGGAGCGAAGACTCTGCAGCGCTTCCGGCGAGTAGTGATCCGCCGCGCGCCCCAACAAAAACTGCCGAAATAGTGGGTGATAACACAGCGCCGAGCGCCTACTTCCGTGGCGCATCACGAAATAGTTCTTCTCCACCATTTCGCCGAGAATGCGATCGGCGGCGGCGACACCCGTGAGGCGCTTGCCAATAGCCGGATCGATCTGCGGTAAAACGGCAGTCTTCATCAAAACTTCGCGCTGCTCGGCTGACAGTCGCTCGAAGACTTCGGCTGCAAAGTAGTCGAACACCGGCTCACAACGATCGAGCACGCTCGGCGAATCGACGCTCGCGGGCGGACCACGACGCTCCATCAAAAGAACGATGCCCGCCGCCCAGCCTTGGCTCAGCTCCTGAAGTGTTGCAGCGTCGTCCGCCTGCGGCCCACTGGATCGATCGCGCGTCGAGAGCGGCGCGCGCCGGCGCCGAGCACGGCAGAGCGCTTCCGTCTCGTCGAGCGTGAGCCGAACGTCGTCCCAGCTGAGCTCGATCAGAGCATCTAGGCGGAGCCGCGCAAATGCCTTCGGCAACGGTAGCCGGCTGGCAACGAACCAGTCGATCCCAGGCGGCGTACTCTCGATTGCGGAAGCGATCAGAGCATGCAGCAGCGAGTCTTCAGGAATGGTCTCATAGTTGTCGAGCACGATCGCCGCGTCGCCAGGCAAGAGCTCGAAGAGCAGCTCGAAATAGCGACGACTGAACGTGGAGAGGCCCTGTTGATACTCGGGGCCGAGTGTCGGCAAGCGCTCACTAGCCGAACCGACGACGGCTTGTGCGGCGCGCCGGAGATAGAAAAAGAAGTTCGAAAGCAGAGCGTCGCTGGCGTCGAGGCTGAACCAAACCGCACGGCGCTCGCTCTGCGCCAGGTAGCTGCCAACTAGACAAGTCTTGCCCGAGCCCGCTGGCGCGGAAACGAAGCGCGCTCGGCAACGCGGCTGCGCGTCGAGCAGTCGAAACAAGCGCGGACGTGCGCAAATGTCCGCGAAGTACGGCGCACCGATCTTCGACCATCCGCTCATGGATTGCCCTCACCTCCTCCGGCAAAGCCCGCCTCTTAGCATGGCCCTCCAGGCGGATTCTGCTAGCACGTTAGTGCACGACGCGCTCGATTCGGAGTTGGTCGAGTTCACGCCACGAACAGCGCAGCGGCCAAATGCGCAACGATGTTACTTGCACGTAACGTGAGGACCGCCGGACTCTTCGCTGCAGCTGCAGTCGCTGCCTAGGTTCTTACTGACGCAAGCGCAGCTGGCTTTGGCACCACAACCGGGTAGCCAGCTGCAGGCAGCGCCGCCGCTCACGCTTTCATCGCAATACCAGCCGCTCGGGCAACTGCCGCTTCCGCAGGCGAAGCAACCCCCGTCATCACAACTGGAACGAGCTGGTTCGGGTTCAGCCTCCTGCTCCCATTCGACTGGCGCCGACTTTTGCGCGCGTGACTTCTGCGCGACAGGCGCGTCGCCGGCGTCTTTGGGTTCAGGCGGCGCGCCGCCGCAGCTCCACGCGAGCAAGCACATCGCGAGGAGCGCGCGAAGCGAGCGAGGCTCGATCATCGGAATATTTATAGGCAAAGCCGGACGCTTCGAACAAGTCGTTTCGCTCTCGCGGCGGGTGGTAAGCTGCCAACGTGGAGCTCGAAGAGGCCCTGCGCCGGGTGCTGCCCGATGCGCGTGTGAGCGCTGCAGCGCCCGATCGCCGTGCTTACGCTCGCGACTTGTGGCCGCGCGGGTTGATTGAGATGCAAGCGGGCCTGCCGGAGCGAGAAGGGCCGGCGCTCGTGGTTTGGCCCGAGAGTGTCGCGCACGTGGCGGCGTTGGTGGCGTTCGCACGCGCGCGCGGCGTGGCGTTGGTGCCGTTCGGCGCGGGCAGCGGTGTGTGTGGCGGAGCAGTGCCGAGCCGTGAGTCGATTGTCGTTGATCTGAAGCGCTTCACATCCTTCACGCTGCGTGAAGGACCCGAGCTCGATGTGGGTGCGGGCGCAATGGGAATCACGCTCGAGGAGCGATTGTTGGAGGAAGGGTTTACGACCGGTCATTATCCGTCGAGCATCCTATGTTCGACGGTTGGTGGTTGGGTCGCGGCACGCGGCGCCGGTCAGTGCTCCGGCCGCTACGGCAAAGTCGAAGACATGGTCACGCACCTCGAGGTGGTGCTCGGCACGGGAGAGGTGGTCGACGCTCGCAGTCACACGCACGGCGCCGAGCTGTTGCCGCTTTTAGTCGGCAGCGAAGGCACGCTGGGCATCATTACGCGAGTCGGCTTGCGGCTCCACCCCGCGCCGCGTTCACGCGCATTTGCTGCCTACTCGTTCCCAAGCGTAGAAGCGGGGATCGAAACGTTGCGTGCGCTGTTTCAAGCAGGGCTGCGGCCGGCGGTCGCACGTCTCTACGATCCGCTCGACAGCGCACTGCTCGCACCCGACGAGCAACCACGTGTGGCCGCTCCACCGCGCGAGCTCGGTTGGAAATCGGCCGCGCTGCGCGCCTTACTGCGTCACCCTTCGCTCGCGGCGCGCGGAATTGCTGCCGCCGAAAGCAGCTTACTCTCGCGCGTGACCCTCATCTTGATGCACGAGGGGGATGAAGCCCAAGTTGCGCTCGAAGCCAAGCACGGAGACTCCATCTGTCTCGAGCGACGCGGAACTCCTCTCGGAGAAGGCCCAGCGCGCGCTTGGTTTCGTCATCGTTATCACGTGAGCTATCGGCAAATGCCCCAGTTTCGCGCCGGCCTCTTCATCGACACCATGGAAGTATCGGCGCGCTGGCGCGACTTGACCGCTGTCTACCATTCCGTAAAGCGTGCCCTCAGCGAGCACGTCCTCGTGATGGCGCATCTCAGCCATTCCTACCCGGATGGCGGAAGCATTTACTTCACCTTTGCGGGCACTGCTCACGCCGGCGACAGCTCGCTCGACGTTTACGATCACGTCTGGCGCGTAGCGCTCGCGGCAGCCATCGACAGCGGCGCTTCCCTCAGCCACCATCACGGCATTGGTCGCAGCAAGGCGCCGCGCCTCGGCGAAGAGCTCGGCCGCGCTCTGACCCTGCAACGCGCCTTGAAATCAGCCTGGGATCCCGACGGCATCCTCAACCCCGGGGTGCTGCTTCCAAACCGCGATCCAGCCGAGTTTCCCCCGCCGTCTGTCCCAAGCGAGCCTCGTCTCGACTCGGTGAGTGCACTCGTCAGCCTGCCCGGTAGCTGGCAAGTGGGCGCCGCGGAGACTTGGCTACGAGCTCGTGGCCATAGCCTTCACATCGATCGCGCGGAGTGGAACACCATTAGCGAACTCAGCGTCGATGCCTGGATCGCCCAAGGCCTGCTGGGGATCCCCGATCGCTTCGAGGACCCAGTTGGCTCCCGCCTCGCCGGGTTCAGCGCCACCCTCAACGATGGCCGCCACTTCGATATCAAAGCCGCGCCGAGGCGCGCGGTAGGGCCTGATCTATCCGCGCTCTTCGTGGGTACGCGCGGAAAATTCGGTCGCATCGATTCGGCCGAGCTCGCCGCCTTGCCACTCGACACGAAGCGAGCAGCAACCACGCCATTCCAGCGGAGCCCAGCGCAGGAAGTTGATGCGAGCGAGCAACGCGCCTGGCAGCGCTTACAAAGCGCTCTCGGATTGCACACCGACTCGTGAACGCATTTCGCTGCGTCAGTCGTTATCGATCAGCTCCGGCGCGCGTTCGGCAACGAATGCGAGAACTTGCTCCTGCTCAGGAGCAGACAAATCGAAAAGTTGGAAGACGGCGCTATCGAGCTCTCGGCGGAGTTCGGCGCGCGGCCGTGCCAGCGCAGAGCGTGTGAGTTCGCGAACGCGTTCGCACAACGCGTCGTTGCCACGTGGCGGACGAGGCAGCGCGCGCAGATGGGCGACCTTCACTTGAGGAAAAACCTTTTGGCGTGCGTCGCGTTGGCGAGCGAGATGCAGCGCGCGATACAAGCTGCTGTTGAGAAGGCCGACCACGAGCTCGGGCGAGAGTTCGGTTTCGTGATCGGCGAAGCCCGCTAACAGGGTATTGCGAAAAGGCAGGCCATTGTGAAGCGCGGCGATGGGAAACTTGGCGGTTTGGCGCACGACGAAACGAACCCGCCGGTAGTCTTCCGGCAGGCGCAGTTTGCAGCGCGTCTTCTTGAGGATGGCGGCATCAGGGTGAAGGAACAGGCGCGGCTCGCCCACGCTGAATTCGCTGACTTCGCGACCTTCGAGCAAGGGGTAGGTGTACGGCGGTTTGGCGGCGTCGGCGCGCAAGAAGAGTTGAGAGCTGACGACGCGATTGGATTGAAAGCCGAGCTCACCGAAAAGTTCGCGCGGGAAGGCCTCGCGTTCGGCGACGCGCAGCAGCACCTCGGGAGCATCAACCGGTTGGGCGACTTCGCCGAGCACTTCGCGTTCTGCCAGGCGGAAGCGGCGCTCGCGATTCTCTTCGTTCTGCGATGCAGCTGCGGTGCGCGGACGCGCGATCAGCGCAAAGCACGGCTGCGTAACGGTTTGGAACGCATCTTGTCCGAACTCGAGCAATGGTTCACACGGCTCGTGCGTCGTGAGAAGTCGTCGGCGGAGCGCGCGGTAGCCATCGAGATCTGCGATTGGGCTCGGTACCAGCAGTGCGACGATGCCATGCGGAGCGAGCTCGAGAGCGCGTTCGACGAAGAGCGCGTGCAAGGTCGGGTAGCCACGAAAGCTGACGAATTGGCGCAAATAATGGGCTCTTTTTTGACTTTCGAGCGGCTGAGCGGCGCGTCCCGCGAAGGCGACCCAGGGCGGGTTACCAATGACGAGTTCGAAGCCAGAGCCGGCGATCGCGCGCCAGTCGACCCCGCGAGCGCGAGGCAAGGCAGCGCTGTTTTGGTGAAGGCCCTTTCCGAGCAGCGCGTCGCCTTCGTGCAAGCGCAGACCAACGCCGTCCCAATCGGGATCCGCAACGAACGCCCACAACGCGAGCTCGGCCACGTGGAGAGCGCGTGCATCGAGATCGACTCCCAAGAGGCAATCGACGGCGCGCCGGCGTTCAGCCAGCGAGGCCGCGTTGCCCGCCAACGCGCGCGCCGTTTCGACGAGAAACGCGCCCGAGCCGCAAGCGGGATCACAGATGTTGAGTTGCGCCGTGTGCGGCAACACCTCGAGCGCACGCTGAGCAACTTCGTGAGCGACTGCGCTCGGCGTGTAAAACATGCCCGTCTGCTTGCGACGCCGGGTTTGCTGCAACACATTGTCCGCCACCACATCGAAGCTCGCGAGGCCTTCGAACAAGGCGCCGAGTGCATGGGGCAATTCGAGGCCAAGTGGCTCGAGGCTGCTCAGCAGGAGCTCGCTGGCTTCAGCGCGCGTTTCGCTGCGTTCGTCACTTTCACTGATCCAGCGTTCGAGCTCGGTCGCGCGTGCATCGAGCTCGAACAGACGCATGCGAACGGGCGCCGTGAGCCGCGCGTCGGCGAGCAGGCGCTTGGCGGCACTGCGCAAGAGACTGTCGCGAAACTGGCGAGCGAGCTCCGCGCGAGGCCAATCTGCGAAGCTGGCTAAGACTTCGAGCCAACGTTCGAGAGCGAGCCCGCTGCGGGTTCGTGCCATGCGCTTGCTCAGCTCACGGCGTTCAAGCGAGCCGCGAGGCGCATCGCAGCGAGCATGCCATCGGCGTCGGCACGCCCGCTCCAGGCGATGTCGTAAGCGGTGCCGTGGTCGACGCTGGTGCGAACGATGCTGAGGCCCATCGTTACATTGACGGCGTCGCCGAACGCTACCAGCTTCAATGGGATTGTCGCTTGGTCGTGGTACATCGCAACCACGCCGGCGTACTCACCTGCATAGGCTTTGCGGTACGCAGTTTCGGCGCCCACCGGGCCGACGATTTCGGCGGCCTTGCCGACGCGACGGCGCGCGAGGCGAATTCCGGGCACAATCGCGCGCCGCTCTTCGTCGCCGAGCAGCTCGCTCTCACCGGCGTGCGGATTCAGGGAAGCCACGGCAACGCGCGGGCGCGTTTGCCCACTCGCGCGCAAAAGTCGCACGAGCTCGGTGGTAGCGCGGCTCACACCCGCAGGACTGAGCGCGCGCGGTACATCCGCGAGCGGCACGTGCGTCGTGACCAAGCTCGTGACCAGGCGCTCCGCGGCAAAGCACATCACGCACTGCTCGGCGCCATCGAGATCGCGCAGCCACTCCGTGTGACCGAGAAAACTGCGTGCGCGAGCGAGACCGGAGTGCGCAATGGCAGCCTTGCTCACCGGGCCCGTGACCAGCACGCGGCCGCGCGCTGCTGCGACGAGCGCGTAAGCAGCTTCCACGTATTCGAGCTGGGCCGCACCAGCGCGCGGCGAAGGCTTGCCTGGGCGATAATCCTGCGGACTCAACTCCGGGCCCGCTGCGAGCACCGCGATGGTCCCGGGAGCGGGTGCATTGCCGTCGAAAGGACGAAACCGAGAGAGAGGAACTCGCACCAAGCGAGCGGCGGCTTCGATCACGGCGGGTGTTCCAACCAGCACGCAGGGCGCTTCTCGCAAGCTGGCAGCAGCGCGCACGCTGACCTCGGGCCCGATCCCAGCGGGGCAACCGATGGACACCACGAGCAGCGGCGCTTTCGCTGCTCGCACTTTTTTCCGAACTGATTCGACAGACCTGCGTCGACTAGCCATGAACTGCCGGTAGTTCACCGGAGCTGGCGCAGACGTCAAGCAGCCCCGAAAAAGGCCGGCTTATTCTTCTTCCGAATCGTCTTGCTCTTCGTCGACCTCCGCGCCGCCGCTGCGGTCACCCTTCTCCTCGACGTCGGGCGCACGCAGCTTGTAACCGCTGCCGCGCAACGTTTCGAGTGGGAGCGCCGTGCCTAGCTTGGCACGCAGACGCCGTACGTGAATGTCGACGGTGCGCGGCCCGCCCTCGTAGCGGTTGCCCCAAACGCGAGCCAGCAGGTGTTCGCGAGAGAGAACTTTGCCGCGGCGCTCACAAAGATACGCGAGGAGTGCAAACTCCTTGGCTGTGAGCTGGACGGGTTTTCCGTCGACGTAAACTTCGTGACCTGCTTTGTCCACGACGATGCCGGCTACCTTGTGGCGCTCCTCGGTGGCGAACTCGCTGCGTCGCCATTCGAGGGCTCGGATGCGCCCGTACAGCTCTTCCGGCACGTAGGGATGCAGCACGAAATCGTCGAAACCGCTCGAAGGATCGATGCGCGCGATCTGCCCTACGGTGACTGCGATGATCGCGCCGACGTTGTCGAAGTAGGGTTCCTTGCGCACGGCGCGTAACGCCGCGATCGCCAAGTCGGGTCGGTCGAGCGCTTCGAACACGAGCGCGCGCGGCCGAATCCCCAGGTCATCGTCATCGTCTGCGATGAGGTTGACCGGATCGTCCCAGAGGTCGAGCGTTCGAACGGTTGCACCGAGCTGACGGAGCGTGGAAGCCGCGCCGTCCTCTCGATCCAGCATCGGCCCGTGGCCGACGACACCGACGAAGCTTCTGGGTTTGCGTGTCGTATATTCAGGTAATTTCGGTGCCACCGACGGTTATCCGAGCAATTTTGATGGTTGGGCAACCGACGCCAACTGGAACGCTCTGGCCGTCTTTACCGCACGTCCAGATTCCATCGGAGATGGCGACGTCATTGCCCAACATCGTTACCTCGCGCAGTGTTTCCGGACCGTTACCGATGAGATTGACCCCTTTGAGTGGAGCCGTGATCTTTCCGTCTTCGATCAGATAGCTCTCAGTAAGTGAGAAGACGAAGTCTCCGTTCGAGATGTCGACCTGACCACCGCCGAACGACTTCGCCAAAATTCCGCGTTTGACACTGCGCACGATTTCCTCGGGATCATGCGGACCGGCCAGCAGGACAGTGTTGGTCATTCTGGGCATCGGTACGCTCGCAAAACTTTCGCGTCGTCCGTTGCCGCTCGGCGCAACACCGAAGTGTCGCGCCGACATGCGATCTTGCATGTAACCAGCAAGCGTTCCGTTTTCGATCAGCACACTGCGCGTTGGTTCGTTCCCTTCATCGTCGACGTTGATCGATCCGCGGCTCATGAGCACGGTGGGATCATCGACGACAGTGCAGAGTTCGCTCGCAACCGGCTTACCAACTTGGCCGGTGTAATTACTGGTGCCTTTGCGATTGAAGTCCGCTTCCAAACCGTGACCAATCGCTTCGTGCAGCAAAATTCCGCTGTCCCCTGGCGCGAGCACGACTTCCATTTGCCCAGCAGGCGCGGGTCGCGAGTCGAGCAACGTGAGTGCTTGGCGCACCGCGCGCTCGGCGTGCCATTCGGGTGATTTCTCATCGAAGTAGGCGAGCGACATGCGTCCACCGCCGCCGCTCGAGCCCGACTCGCGACGACCATTGTGCTCGGCGATGGCGCGCACACCGAAGCGCAACAGCGGCTGGATGTCGTAGGCCATTTTGCCATCGCTGGTCGCGATCAGGAGCTCGCGCAGCTCTTCGGAAAACGATGCGTCGGCTTTGACGATGCGCGAGTCACCGGCCAACGCGGCGCGGCTCGCGCGCTCCAGCAAAGCGCGCTTGTCGAAGCCCGCCACATCCACGGATGGTTTCTCGAACGCATATCGCTCGGGCAGGTCGCGTGACTGCACTGCCACCGGCGAACCCACCTCACCGCCGCTCGCAATCTGTGCAGCGGTCTCTGCGGCGCGCTTCATCGCGTCGAAGCTCAAATCTTCCACGTAGGCGTAGCCAGTGGCGTCACCCATCAGCACACGCACGCCGAGGCCCATGCTCACGCCGCGCGAAGCGCTGCGGGTAATGCCCTCTTCGAAGCTGAGGCCAGCGGCGACCCGGTATTCGAAGAAGAGGTCGGCGTAATCGCCGCCGCGCGACAGGGCTACGGCCAGCAACTTGCGGCAGATTTCGGCATCGATCGCGTTTTCTGCGCCCGGAGCAAACGGGGCGCGCGGCGTCAGCGGCATCCCCTTATTCTTCGCGCTTCAGCGGGGGCGTCAACCCCCCCCTGTCAGCTCAGAACGGCGAATTAGCTCTCTTTCTGCTGCGTGCAGTGCCGAGCGCAACTCCAGCTCCCGGCGTTCGCGTTGCGCCACCAGACCCAGCTGGTCCGCGGTGAGCTGCAGCACCGCGAGAGTCGGACCGTCAATCTCGCAGCTGCGGCGAGCGTACAGCTCGATCACCGCCACGATGGTAGCCTCGACGAAGATCGGAAACGCGAGACCAACGCAGAAGTCTTCCACGATACTTTGCGCGGCCGGATGATTGCTGCCTGCCTTGGCGACGACGGGCCGCTGCGCGCTGAGCGCGGCGCCAGTGAGACCGAGCGCTGCGTCGTCAATCCGTAGCGCTCGAAGCGAGCGAGCTTCATCGCCGTACCACAGCCCACTCGAGCTGAGCAGCGAGCCAGGCTCCTGCACCAGGCACGCATGGCCGACATGAAAGTCGAGGTAGTTGCACAGAATCTCGAGGCCACTCGCTAGCGCTTCACGCAGCGACTTGGCTTGGTTCGCCGTGCTGGCGACACTGAGCAGAAGCTCCACTGTCACGCTTTCTCGAGTGAGTGCGCGAATCGTCTCCTCAAGGCGTGACACGTGCTCCGTCGTGACCTGACTCGAGTTACCCAACGGCGGCGCATAATCCGGCGTTGGGCGTCGTTTGGCGCCGAACCAGTGTCGTTGGGAACGTGTGCGAGCGAGACCCACGGGTGGTGCGATCAACGACGCCAGCCGAGCTCTAATTAAGATGAAGCGGCGGAATTCGTTCTCACGCGCAGCGGGCGCGCGATTCTGTGTCGGCGCACGTCAGGAGTGTGCGCACCGAACCCGCACGAACGAAGCGCGGCGTGTACGCCGGCGTGCTAACGTCGGCAGACGTCACCGTTTCTCGCCAGAGCGCTGCCGCGCAGGTTTCAGCCGCCCTCCAATCCTCTGCGGTCGCTCCTCGCATCTGGAAGACAGCGATAGCCCGGTACATCACGGAAGCGATATCGAAGCGCGCTGTGCTCGAGTTCCGCTTTCCGTTGGCACCAGCTGGTTTCGTGTTTTCAGCGCGCATCAGCTGCTCTGACCAACCTCACGGCTGAGCGCGCAATACGCGGCGATTGGTGCACGTCATCTACACCTTCGTGTGCCGTGACCGTTGTGTTTGATCACCGTGTCTATCCGTCAGCGTGCAGCTGGATCGAATACGATCGCCGAGTCGCGCGCGCTGATCTCGCATGCTGATCTCGAGCGAGAGCTGTTGCAGCTGTTCGGCGCCGGCAGAAACACGGACCTCGTCGTGAAGGTGCAGGGCGCCATGCGCCAACAAGATCGCGACGATGCCTTTCAGGAGCTGCTGCGCTCCTTGAGCCTCTACAATCCCGAGACCGTCGAAGCGCAGCGACTAGCCGTTCCGCTCCCCGACCAACGCACCATCGCGCGAGCTCTGCTGGTGCTCGCCGACAGGAGCCTGCAGCATCGCTTGTTCGAGCACATCCTGACGACGTTCGGCCACAAACTGGTCGATCCACTCGCCGAGATCCTCGACAGCGCACGCGGCGGTCCGCTGTACGCGCGCATGGGAGCACTGCGCAGGCAGTTGCTGGCTGGAGTCGACGAGCTGCACCTGACGCAGGAAACGCGGTCGATGTTGACCGCGGACCTGAAGAAGCTGCTGGATGACCAGTATCTCTTGCTACTGGCCGAGCACGAAGAAACCGTGCAGCGCCCGCGGGTGAAACGACTCGCGCAGGAAGTGCTTCATCTCGTCGGCGTCACTTTTCAACGCGCCTTCGCACATTGGCCCGAACACGCCGAACGCATCGCGCTCGCCATCAGTCGCGGCTTCTCTGGACAGGTTGAGCTTGCCGAGCACCCCATGTTCATTCGCCGCCGCATCGTGCAAGCCGTGGCCGAGTTTCTGTGGGTCGAAACCAGCTCGGACTTGAGCGGAGCGCTGTCTCAATTGTTCGCGCAGCGCACCTACGCAGGTCTCGTCGAAGAGCCCTGTATCGAGCTCGATCGCGCCGTGTACGATGAGTTCGCCGAAGCGTGCTGGCAGCTCATCGCCGAGTATTGCTGACGCCCGCGGAAGTGCGAGTGAGCTCGGTCGCGCACGCCGGGCCGAGGCTCACTCACCGTCCTTCACGCGCAATTACTAGTCGCTTCCTGCGGCGCACTGAGCGCCCTTATCGCCGCTCTGGAAGTTGTAGAGTTTGCCTTCGAAGTCGAAGTCGAGCACGTTGTCCCAGTAGTGCCAGGGCTGCGTGAACTGGCCAGCGGACATGTCGTAGGCGAACCAGGTCGTCCAGCTCCACCAGGTGCGGTAGCGCACTCGATACGTGATCAAGCCGCTCAGAGCGCAACCGATGCCGACGACAGACTGCGTGTCCGAGCGACTGATGGTCGAGTCACTCGTGCGGTCGGATTGCGCAACGCGCCAATCGAAGCCCGGCGCGTCGGTGCACGCCCAGGTCTTATTGAAGCACTCGGTGGACGTGAGGGCGAACTGGACGCGTCCTACCGATTCCGACCCGGGCTGCTTGAGCGGCGCGGATTGCGGCACGGCGTCGCTGACCGTCGAGGCGAGCGGCGCAAGCGCAACGTTGCGATAGCGCTCAGCGGCCGCCGTCAGGCGCTCGTAAACGGGCGCCATCTCCTGCTTGCGCGCGTCGAGCTGAACGAGCTCGCTCGGCACAGCGCGGTTCGGCGCGAGAATCGAGAACAGCTCGCTCATGCTCGGTTTCTGTTGCAAGAGCTCCTTGGTGAAGCTGCTCGCCGCGGAACCGAACTCGACAACGACTGGCACACCATCGAGGACTTCGTAAAAGTCGACTCGGTTTCCGCTCGCCAGGTTCAGCTGATAAACGGCTTTGGCCTGTGTGTCGGCGTTAGCCATCACGCGCTTGGCAGCGGCTTCGCCCACTACTTCGCGAACTGCCGCAAAACGCGCTTGGAATTGCGCGGCGTCGTCGCGCGCGGGCGCAACTGAATCCGAGGTTGCTGCGACGTTCGACGCTGCGGAGCTGCCGTTCGCGACCTCGGTCGGCGAACCTCCGGGGATCTCGCTGCCGCTCGGTGAAGGCGTTTCGTTCGCGCTGCTGCAGGCAAAAGCCAGCGCAGCCAGCCCAACAATACGTGTTGTCTTCATGATTCGCTCCATAGAAATTCATGGTCGTTCGCGAGTGAGATACTCACGTGGCCATGAACGTGCGCTGACCATAACGGCGCCGCGTGCGACGCGTATTGTATGACGTTGCGTCGCGCACATGACGTCGCAAAGCTCATGCGTATCGAAAGAGTGAGTAGTACGCGCGAGCGTGTCGACAATGCACCAGCGTGCATTCATGTCAGCGCGCACCTGCCACGACGGGACACTGCCGTGGGTGATGCACGTTTTTACAATACGCACTCGACGCGAACAGGTAGCGATCGCTCATCAGACTCGGTGCAGCTGGTGAGGACTGCAACCGAGAAGGAAGTGGAGGACACCATGAAGATGACGCGCATGCTTTTGTTCACGGCGATGGTCGCTGGCTGCAGCGCTCACGATCAAACCGCCGGCTCAGGTACCACGGCGAGCAACGCTGCAGACGCAACGCAGGCCACAGAGCAAACACCGTCTACGGCGAATGAAAACGCAAGCGAGCCAGTTGGGCCTGCACGCGATGACGAAGCCCAATTTGCTCGGCGTTTTGCGGCCGTTTCTGAGGTGGTGGGAGAAGCCGCCGCTCAACGCGTCATGGTCAGCGCGGACACGCAAGCCGAGCCGCTGTACCAACTCGCACTGCCCAACGGAAACATGATGGACTGGTACGAGGTGCTCGCGGGAGTGCCCGTTGCAGTCGAGCATGGCTCCAACACCAGCGCCATCGCGCCCGAGCTCCGCCTGAAGAAGTTGAGGCCCACCGAGCTGTACGCAGCGCTCGCTCCCGGCGCTGAGCTTCCAACCGCGCTCGTCGAATTGGATCGGCGTCAACTGGAGATGGCCCCGGTGTATCGCCAACTGATGGCCGCCAAAGAGCGCTACGGCGACGTTCGTCTCGCGCCGCTCCAATCGAGTGTTGGTGACGTCGAGCGTCAAATCACTCCCTCCGAGCAGGTCTCGGCCGATCGCGTTGCGCGAAGCCAGTCTGCCCTCACGGCACAACAGTGCCTCGACAAGTCACCGGCCTGCAGCTCCAATCCGATCAGCATGAAATGGCGCATCATCCACGCGGACAGAACGGCTGACTCGACGATCTCGCGCTCCGACGTGCTGAGCGTGTTCGGCGTCGGTTGCTGCCAGAGCGGCCTCATCACCTATCGAGTGCGTTACCGCACGTGGTGGAGCTGGACGACCTGGTTCTCGTACGACATGCCCGCAGGAACTTGGGTCGAACCCTGGTACCTATCGACTGACCTTCTGGACTTCGATTTCGAAGGCAAACTCTACAATTTCCAAGCGGGAGACAAGGGCAGCCAATGCGCTGCCGGTCCGAGCTGACACCTCGCGAAAGCGCCGATTGGCGTGCATGACGTGAATCCGGGACCGCGTAACGACGGTCCCGGCGCGTCAACGCGGCTGATGGATGTTGTACTGGCCGCTGAGGTGCAAGAGCGCAAACGTGTAGAGCAAGCCGTCGTAGTAGCGGTACTTGCCGGTGGGCAGTGGTGTGTTCCAAAAGTCTTCCACGATGGCGGCGGCTTCGGTTGCGACGGCCTTGCTGGTTGCCAATGTTGCGACGGCGTTCATTGCCACGAGCCCCGGCGAGTGGCTGCCGGAGCCGCCGCTCCCATCGAGGTTCCACAAGGCTTGGTAGGTGGAGACGCCTTGGCGATGGAAGAATGCGATGAGCGCATCGGCGCGCGCAGCGAGCTCGGCTGGCGGTGTGCCAGTCCACGATGCGTCCATGCCGACGTTGCCGCCGACGCGCCAGGCGTCGTACGCAAACTTGCCGCTGTTCTCGTTCCAGGGCACGCGATGCGGCGAACCATCGAAGTTGGCGTACTCGGGCGCGAGCCCGGTGCTTGCATTCATTGCGCGCACCAAAAGCTCTCGGCTGGCTTGCGCCGCGCCTTTCCAGAACTCTGCGTCCGCAGGTGGCCCAAACGCTGCAAAAAGCTCGTAGAAAGCCGGCAAGTGATACGACGGATCGGTGAAGGTCGAACCGGTGCTGGCGTCGAACAGAATCTGCTTTCGTGTCGCATCGAACAGCGGCAACGACGTGATTGTCGTGGGCGTCATGCTTCCGGTGCACGGCTTCCCGTCATCGGCGCCGCCGGCATCGACGCGACGTGAGCGCGCACCGGTGATCGACGGACGATTTTTCATCACGTCGAGGAGCTCGTCGGCCCAATGTTTGTAGTTGTCGTACTCGTTGGAAGCCGCGCTGCCCCAGCGGTGGTGCGCGAAGTAAAGCGCCATCGCAAAGTACTCTTCGCCGTCCGGAGCCGAGTTCTCGTCGCAAATCTTGCCTTCGGGATCTACCACCCAAGCGAAGCCGCGATGATTGGGGTGCGTGGCTGATTTGATGCGCATCTTTTCGTGCGCGAACTTCCACAGTTTGTTGAACTTTGCCTGATCGTTGCGCTGCAACGTGATCATCATCGCATACGACTGACCTTCACTGCGGATGTCGTCGTGAGCGATGTCTTTTACATAGGCCTGATCGGGGCCGAACTCGTAATAAAGGCGATTCGCGTCGCTGGTCGAAAAATAAGTGTCGTACGCCAGCTTCAGCTTCTGATCGATGTCGGCCTGCGCCTTGCCGTGCTCGGCAAAGACGTTGCGATACTTGCCAGTGCTGCGCGCTCCCGGCTGCGCATCGCTTGCGCTAGTCAACTTCACAGGCGCGGTGGGCGCCGCCGCTGCTGCGCTCGCCGAGGTGGCGCCTTCGCCGCAACGTGAACTCGCGCAGCTAGAACCGAACGCCGCAAAACAAGCGAGTGAAACGACGCCCAGAGCTCCCCCCAAACCAATCCTTCTGCGCTGCATGTTCCTTACTCCTCAGGCTCCAAGGCCGCCGTGGCTGACGCACGTCGCGGCCGACGCTGGTTAGAGTAGCCACACTCGCCGAAATACTTCAGCGCGTTCAGAGCTCCACGTTCTGCAGAATGTACGGCGCGATGCCGTTGATGCGCTCCGGCGGTCCGCTCAAGTGTCCCTGCGGATCGTACACGAAGCCGTCACTCGTGCCGTAGAGCACGCCGCCGATGATGGTGAGGCCCTGGCGAGCTGCTGAAAAGAATGGCCCCGCTACAACGGTCCCGTTTTGCTTGGAGAGCTTCCACAGCGCCATTTGAGCCAAATCGAGGCACCAAAGCCCCGTCGGCGTCGCTGCCATGCCATCACACGCATTGGTGGTGACCTTGTTCGGAATCGAACGGATGACGGAGCCCGTGAGATTCACCAGGAAAATCTGCGGCGTTTCGTCGCACGAGACCCAAAACCCCTCTTCATCCGCCGCTAGGCTGCGCGGATGCAGCGCAGGAGCCGCGATGCTCGGCTGGATGCTCCCCGACGCGAGATCGACGCGCGTGATGGAGTTCCACCTTGCGTCAGTGTAGTAGAACGTGTCGGCCACGACGGCGCAGTCACCGGGAAGTCCGTTCTGGATAGGGAAGGAGGATATCAGTTGCAGATCCGGCCACACGTAGCGCATGACGCGTGACGTTCCGGCATCCACCACGAACAGATCCGAGTTGTCGAAGCAAATGCCCCGCAACTGGCTCGCAGGCAAACCCGTCACTGGACCTGACTGCACGTTGCACGGTGGGCCGCCCTCGCAGGTAACCGGCGTGCAAGCCTCTTGCGCGAGAGTGCACTCGAACGAATGGCAGGGTCCGTCGAACTCACAGTAGACGCCTTTGCTACATCCGCAGCCGGCTGTTTCCCCGCCGAAGCCAGCGCCGGGAGCGCCGGCCGCATCGACGCTTCCGCCGAAGCCAGATCTGCCGCCCGCTCCGCCGAGGCCAACTCTGCCAGCGCCGCCGCCGAGGCCAACTCTGCCGGCGCCGCCGCCGAGGCCAACTCTGCCGGCGCCGCCGCCGAAGCCCAGCGCGGCTCCCACTCCGCTGCCGGCGCTCTCGGAGCCACCCTGGCTTGCGCGACCGGCGACGAACGGCGCGCCGCCATCAGATCCACCGTCGCCGTTCAGCTCACTGCCCACGTGCAGCATTTGGCCCTCGCAGCTGACAGGCAGAGCTGCGAGTAAGGCCAGGGCACAACAGCGAGCCCATCCCTTGTTCATTGCCCGACACACCGCATGCCGCCCATTTCTAGCATCGGTTGGCTCGCACGGCTCGCTTTGCTGCGTGCCTCACCTGCGCGAAGGCGGAGCGCTGCTGAGTGGGCTGCTCGGCAAGGCTCCCAGAATTGCGACCTGGAACCCTGCTTTCGAGAGGCTCTGCTGCACCTTCGCCACGTGCTCGAAGCCGAACGTCTCGATCACGAGCTCGATACGCGTTTCACCCAGCTCCGCATCGGAAAAGGTGCGGTCGTGTTGGATCTCGAGGATGTTGGCGCGCGTGGAGGCAATGGCATCGGCAATGCGCGCCAAGGTGCCTGCCACGTCTGGCACCGTGAGCTCGAGCCGTGTCAAGCGCCCGGTCTTCACCAAACCGCGCTCGATGATGCGCGCAACCAAGTTGACATCGATGTTGCCACCGCTGAGCACCACCGCGACACGTTTGCCTGCAACTGGCAGCGCGCGCTGAAGCAACGCCGCAAACCCAACGGCGCCGGCGCCCTCGACGACGGTCTTCTCTTGCTCGAGGAGCACCAAAATCGCCTCGGCGATGTCTTCCTCGTCGACCAACACCACATCGTCGACGTAACGCTTCACGAGCGGCGTCGTGAGCGAGCCGACCCGCCGTACAGCGATACCGTCTGCGATGGTTTTCCCACCACGCAACGATGGCGGCGACTCGGTCTCCAAGCAGCGCTTCATGCCGGGAAAAGCCAGCGACTCGACCCCGTAGACGGCCACGTGTGGTGCCGTCTCCTTTACTGCGCATGCAACCCCTGCGAGTAGTCCACCTCCACCCACCGGCACGACGATGGCTTCGACATCAGGGAGCTGCTGCAAAAGCTCCAACCCCAGCGTGCCTTGGCCGGCCATCACGCGAGCGTCATCGAAGGGGTGCACGTAAACGAAGTTCTGCTCTTTCGCGAGCTCGGAGGCGCGCTCGGCAGCTTCGTCATATGCGCGCCCGGCGAGCTCCACGTGCGCTCCGAAACGCCGAGTCGACATGATCTTCACGAGCGGCGTCGTTTCGGGCATCACGACGTGGGCGCTGATGCCCAAGCGCTGGGCGTGGCGCGCGACTGCTTGGGCATGGTTGCCGGCGCTGGCAGTGACGACGCCGCGAGCGCGCTCCTCCGGCGTGAGGAGCTCGAGCAGATTGGCCGCGCCGCGCTCCTTGAACGAGCCAGTTTCTTGCAAGTTCTCGAACTTGAGAAACAGCGTCGTATCAGTCAGCGCAGACAGGCGACCGCTAGCAACGCAAGGCGTGACGCGCACATGGCCATGAATCCGCGCCTCAGCGGCTTGGATGTCGGCCAGCGTGATGTTTGACGAGGACGTCATTTCGAAGAATGTACACCGCGTGTCGCTGGAATCCTTGCTGGTCACTCTTCACGTAATCGCCAACCTGTTTTGGATTGGCTCGAGTGTCACGGTGGGGTTCTTGCTGGTGTTGCCGGAGCCCGGCCTGCAATTGCGCGGGCAGCTCGCGCGCTTGGTTTACCGCCGCCTTGCTACCCCCGCGTTCGCTCTTTCCTTCGTTACTGCGCTGAGCCGGCTTGCCCTGAGCCCGAGTTACTATTTCGTCGCGACGCGTTTCATGCATGCGAAGCTTCTGCTCGCGTTGGGCGCCATCGCGCTGCACCACGTGCTCGGCGCGCGCTCTCGCCGCGCGGAAAGAGGTGAAACCAGTGCGGCGGCCGGTGTTTCGTGGATGACGGCGCTGCTCGCCGTCCTTTCGGCCGGCGCTGCGTGGTTTGCCCTCACGAAGCCCTTTTGAACGCCACGCAGCCTCGATGTGCGCGTGCGGTGTATCGCGTACGCACCCAACTGCACACACATAAAATGGGTTTAGTCGTAGGGTAAGACCCCCAACTTGGAGTGCGCGAACAGCATGCAATCAAGGGCTTGCGTCCGCTCACCACACGCCGTGTGACTTCGTCGGATTGTGCAGGATTTCCCGAGGGTTTTCTTGACGGACACCCCCCTCACCCCTAGACTTTGGGGCGGCGAGCGCGGCGCTTTCCAACCGGCATCGGGCCGACCGACTTGCCGCTCTCCCGGCGACACCAGTGCCGATCGATCGCGAGAAAGTTCTCCAGACCGCCCAAAAGTACGTCGAGAAGAAGAGGTACGACGGGGCGATTGCGGAGTACCAGAAGATTATCCAGGAGGATCCCAACGACGCGCGGACCCTCCTGAAGATCGGCGACTTGCAAGCGCGGCTCCAGGCTTATCCCGAAGCCATCGCGACGTACGATCGGGTTGGTCAGTACTACGCGACGCAAGGCTTCTCGCTGAAAGCCATCGCGGTCTACAAACAAATCCGCGAGATCATCAAAAAGCACGCACCGGATCTTGGGGATCGCTACGCGCACATCGGCCCTCGCCTCGCTGAGATCTATACGCAGCTCGGCCTCACCAGCGACGCGTTGTCCGCCTGGGACGAGGTCGCCACACGCATGCAGCGCGCGGGGCGCGATCGTGAAGCGGTCGACGTCTTCCGCAAGATGGTCGAGCTCGACAGGAACAACCCACTGCCGCATCTGCGTTTGGCGGAAGCGTGCTGCCGTGTTCAAGCGCTCGACGACGCCATCGAGTCGTTTTGGACCGCGGCCGATTTGCTGCTGAACCTCGGCCGTCAAGAAGACGCGCTGAAGGTCATCGAGCGAATTTTGCACTTCCGCGCCGATCCACGCTTTGCGCGCGTCGCCGCCGAACTCTATCTCGGGCGCGGCACCCGTGAAGATGGGCTGCAAGCACTCGCGAAGCTCCAGGTCTGTTTCCAAGCGGACCCGAAGGACCTCGATACTCTAGGGTTACTGGGGCAGGCCTTCACGTTGATCGGGCAAGCCGACAAGGCCATCGAAGTTTACAAGGAAATGGCGCGCGTCGCGCGCGATCAGGGCCGCGGCGATGTTTACGACGGGCTCGTCGACCACCTGCGTTCGGTTGCGCCGGACGACGACCAGGTGCGCGCCTTCGAAAGCTTCTTGCCGCCGAACCTGCCGCCGGTCGAATCGGAGCGCGCGCAGCCCATCCCGGTGGATGAAGACGTCGAGCTGATCGACGCCGAGTCGGTGCGCACCGAAGTGGCCGACTTGCAGGAGAGCTCACCTGACCTCCTGGTGGTTGACGACACGTTCGAGGGCGTCGAGGAGATCCCTGCCAGTACGGCTTTCGACGGTCACGCTCACGCGCGCAAAGCCATCGTCGACGCGGAGTCGTTTCGCAAGCTGCGGCTCTATCCGAAAGCCATCGAGACGCTGCACATCGCGCTCGAGATCGACCCGCGTTCGCTCGACATTCGCAGCAAGCTACGTGAGATTCTGAGCGAGTCCGGCGACCGAGCCGGCGCGCTCGCCGAAACAGTGAACCTCGCGGCGCTCTACATCGACTCGGGTGACACGGTGTCGGCCGAGCCGCTGCTCCGCAGCGTGTTGGAGCAGCAGCCCGATCACGAGGGTGCGCATGCCCTGTGGGAGCAGCTGGGGCACGGCCCGCTACGTCGTCGCTCGTCGCGCTCGCCGGCAACCACCGAAGAGTTTCAGGGCTACGACGACTACGATCCCAGCGCCCCGCTGCCCTCCTACGATCTCGAAGAGGTGTCTGCCGATCAGGCGCTTTTGCACCAGCGCCGTACACACGACAGTGTTTCGGGTGCTGAAGAGCCGTTGCCGAGCTTCCCGCTCGCCGCCGAAGCTACCGATGGCGGCGCCATCGAAGATCTCGACGATCTTACGGACATCGAAGAGCTACCTCCGGTGGGCGACACCGACGCGCTCGAGCAAGCGCTGGAGGAGGCGGAGTTCTTCGTGGTGCGCGGTCTGTACGAAGACGCGCGCGCCATCTTGGAAGAGCAGCTCGTGCGCACGCCGAATCACCTGCTCGTGCACGAGCGACTGCGCGAAATCGACGAACACCTCGGTCGCCGTAGCGGCAGCCAAACCATCGAGCGCTCGCAGCTCGGTACCTCGCCGCCCAACTCGCTGGATGTGAGCGCTTCGCTCGACGCACTGGATGCGCTGGAGCTCGCTCCGGAGCCAAACGGCGCCGCGCAACAGGTCTCACGCGCCAGCCGCCCCGACGTCGACGCAGAGCAAATCTTCGCCAAGTTCAAGGCCGGCATTCGCGCTCAAGTCTCCGAAAACGACAGCGCGACCCACTACGATTTGGGCGTCGCCTACAAGGAGATGGGCCTCATCGCAGACGCCGTGAACGAGCTCGAAATCGCCGCGCGCGATCCGCAGCGCGAGTGCATGTGCCACGCGATGATCGGCTTGATTCACCTCGAGCAAGGCGCGCTCGATCGCGCAGCCGAGTCCTACATCAAGGCGCTCGCGGCACCGGTCAAGACGGTCGAGCAAGAGATGAACCTCTACTACGACCTCGGCAACGTCTATGAGATGAAGGGCAAGGCGCAGGACGCGCTCTACTACTTCCAGAAGATCGCGCGGCGCGATCCAGGTTACCGCGATGTCGCCGATCGCATCGCGAGCCTCTCGCAAGAAAAGCCTGCCAGCGAGCCCAGCGGCACACGCGCTGTCAACGACGACGACGAGTTCGAGCGCGTGTTCGACGACTTGTTCGAGAGCAAGAGCAAGTAGCGGCGCGCTCAGCCGCAGCGATCCAAGACGTCCTCACTGGGCCTCTCCGTAACACCTTCCCGGAAGCGGAAGCCGCGGCCGCGCACGGTCTCGATGATGCGCCGAGAAGTGGGCTCGTCGCCCAGCGCACGACGGAGCTGCATGATCGCTTGGCGCAGCGCTCCGTCGCTCACCGCCGCGCCACGCCACGGGCCGGCGACGAGCTCGCTCTTGGATACCACCCGATGCCGATTGCGAATCAGAAACGAAAGTGTGTCGAACGCTCGCGGTGCAACGGGAATCGCAGCACCGTTGGTACGCAGCTCGAAGAGCTCTTCGTCGACCTCGAAGTTACCGAAGGTAAAAATCATGGAGCCACCTCACGCAGCTCCTTTGGCAACCTCCGTGCCGCTGCTATTTCGCGCGCGAGACTCGCAACTAACGAAAACCTAATGGAACGCCCTGTCCGCCGGACAAGCGAACTCGAAATGCCGGTGTCCGGTCGCGCTCATCTCCCCGATTGAAGCGAACAACCCCCAACTGAAGCGAACACCCTTACGAACGGTCGATGACCGAGGCGAGCAGCTCTGCATTGGCGGCCAGCACGCCGTCGACCGTAGCTTCGCCGCTGAGCTTCCAGGTGTTCGTGCGGTGCTGAACCACGTCGACCTTCAAGTCCAAGCGGTCACCGGGCACCACGGTGTTGCGGAACTTCACCTTGTCGATCCCGAGGAAGTACATGACGCTGCGAGAAACGTCGAATGGCTCGGATGCGTAGGCGAGCAAAGCGCCGATTTGCGAAAGCGACTCGAGAATGAGCGTGCCGGGGAAAATCGGCTGGCCTGGGAAGTGCCCCTGACACCATGGTTCGTTCGCGCTGACACACTTGTGCCCACGGATGCTCTCGCCGCTGACCAGCTCGGTCACTCGATCCACCATCACGAACGGATAGCGGTGCGGCAAGATCTCCAAAATCTTGGGGATATGCAGACGAACCCCACGGCGTGCGCTCATTGGTGCGCCCCAGAGTATAGGCGTTTTGGGGTTGGGGCCCCAAAACCTGAGGGTGAGGCTCCAAGCGATTCACTCGATTGGAGCGGGAGCTGCGCTCCCGACAAACCGCATAGTCGTTTTGGGGGTGGGGCCCCAAAACCTGGGTGTTCCAAGCGATTCACTCGATTGGAGCGGGAGCTGCGCTCCCGACAAACCGCATAGTCGTTTTGGGGGTGGGGCCCCAAAACCTGGGTGTTCCAAGCGATTCACTCGATTGGAGCGGGAGCTGCGCTCCCGACAAACCGCCAACGCGCGCGAATTTTCAGGGCTTCGGCGCGGGCGCGGCGGGCGCAGGAGTCTTGAGCGCGGGAGCCGGGGCGGCTTCGGGCGCCTTGAGCGTGGGGGCGGCCGGAGCGGCTTTGCTGCCACCCTTCTCCGGCTCCGGCGCGACGCCCTGGTTGTAGAGAGTGATCAGGCGATCGGTCACATCCAGATCGCTGCGGACGTACGGCACCGCTTGCTTGTCGACGATGACATCGAAGCCGTCTTGCGTGGCCAAGCGGCGCACGAGGCCCATGGCCTTCTGGAAGATCGGCTGAGTCAGCTCGTTCTGCTTCTTCTGCAGCTCTTTGTTGTACTCGACGAACACCGTCTGCAGCTGCACCATCTCGCGCTGCCACTTGTCGATGCGCTTGGCGAGAGCACCTTTGCTCAGCACATCCTTCTGCTTCTCGATGTCCTCGCGCTCTTTCTGCAGATCTTCCTGCTTCTTGTCGAGCTCGCGCTGACGGCTGTCGAACAGCTTCTTCAAAGTGGCTTGAGCGCGCAGCCCGTCCTCGGTCTCCATGATCGCGCGCTGCGTATCGACCACGGCAATCTTGGTCGGAGCCTGGGCCTGTGCGGCAGAAGCCACGAACAGCGCGGCCAGTAGCGAGCCAATAGAACCGATAGTCCGGAGGGACGGGAACGACGTCATGCCGGGGGGCGTAGCTGCGACCCGGGGGGCGGTCAAGAGCCGGGAAGGGCTTCCTAAGCTGGATTGCGCCCGAAAAGTGCAGTCGGTGCGCGCCTCAAACCAAAATGAAGTCGTCGCCCTCGGCGGCCTCTTCCTGACTGATTGTCTCGATTTCCTCGTCTCGCCGCGCCGCAATCTCGTAGAGATCAGCAAAAACCTTGGGGTGCGAGCGCACCAGCTCGAGAAAACGCTCTTTCGGTAGGAAGAGGCAAACCGTCGGGGCATGCGCCACGGCGTCCGCGATGGCAGGTCGGCGTAGGACCAGCGCGACCTCCCCCACCACATCACCGGGGCCAAGCCGGGTCACCAACGTGCGGTCCTCGCCCTCGTGATGAACGATGCTGACCTCACCCGAAGCGAGCAGGAACAGGCCCTCGCTCGCGGCACCCTGGCGCGCCAGCTTTTCGCCGGCCTCGAAGGTGCGCAGGCCGAAGCGCTCCACCAGCGCCGGGCGCTCAGCGGGAGTGGCTGCTCGAAACAACGGGCTCGTGCGCACCAGATTGTCGAGCATGCGGCGCTTGCAATGCTCCGCGAACTTCTGAGCTACCACCGGCGCACGCTCGGCGACCGCATCGAGCGCTTCCTTATCCGCGACCAGCACGACGCTGGGACGCGCCGCCGTTACGGTCGCAGCGCGTGGCGAACGCAACAAGAGCGCCATCTCGCCGACCAGCGCGCCAGCACCGAGGCGCGCCAAGTGCACCGCAACGAGCCCGGGGTTGGATGCGCCCTTTTCGACATCGAGCTCACCGCGCGCAACCACGAACGCTTCGGAGCCCACGGTGCCCTCTTCCACCACAATCGCCGCGCCGGCGTAGACGCGCACCTTGAAGATCGCTGCGAACTCCGCGAGCTCGTCCGCCGCCAACGACGAAAACAGCGGTTGTGGCGCGAGCGAGCGCGGCGCCGCTTCAGGCAACTCTTCGGCTTGCTCGAGCAACTTCTCGGCGCGCTCCACCAAGTCGTCGCGACCTACTTCGGCGTCGATGACCTTGAAGCTTTCACTCGCACCCGGCAGCCCCGGCGGCGCCAGCTTGCGTTCGCCGAGCAACTTGGAGCCACGTGCGAACGCGTGCGCGACACCTTTCAGCGCGGCGGCGCCAGCGGCCGCGTCAGCGCGCGCTTGAATGATTGCGGCGGCGAGCGCGAGCGGCAAATTGCTATCGTTGGTCGCAGCGCGCACCGCGCGCGCCAAAGCGCGACCGGCAAGCTCGGCTTCGGACAACAACAAGAGCCCGTAACCCAACACGAAGGCTTCGAGCGCTCCGCTCGGCTCGCGCTGACTGAGCGGAATCGCGTAGCGCAGCGCGCCCTCCGGGTCGTCCTCCGCGATGCGCGAGAGGGCATGATCGATCGGACGCAACAGGTCGGGGGTCGACGGCCTAGCCATGGCGCTCACCGAGCGTATCACGGTCGTTCGCGAGCGAGCGCGGCGGCTTTCGAATCAGGAGCGCTCGGTGTCACGCTTCTTGGCCAGCGCCACCGACATGGCGTCCGCAGTCGCACCTACCAGCGGTACCACGAATGGATAATCCATCCGCTGCGGACCGATGATGCCGAGCGCGCCGCCCGGCGTGCCATCCTCGTCGCGATAACCAGCGGCCACCAGGCTCACGGGGCAGCCGACCATGCGCCGCGTCTCCTCGCCCAAGAACACGTTCACGCGCTCGGCGTTGATGGCCTGATCGAGCAGCATCACCAAGCGCTCGCGATCTTCGAGCGCGGAGAGCAGCTCGCGAATCACTTCCACGTTGCCGAATTCGGGCTGGTCGAGCAAGCGTGCTTGCCCTTCGACGACCACGTCGGCACGCCGGTCGGAGCCGTTTGCAATCTGCTCCAGCAGAGCGTGGCCAATTTGAATCAGGCGCACGAGCGCGCCGTGTTGATCGCGCGCGGCGAGCGCAAAATGGTCGCGCAGCGCGGAGAGAGTGCGCCCCACCACCACTTCGTCGAGCAGATTGTGCAAGCGCTCCAACGCCGCGTCATCGATGGGTCGCTCGAGCGCGATGAAGCGATTGTCGACGGTACCGTCGGTCGCTACCAACACCGCCAACAGCTCGAGCGGGCGCGTGCGAATGAAGTGCACCTTACTGAGCACACGTCGGTCGGTGCGCATGCGAACCAACACCGCCGTCGCGCCGCTCATGTCCGAAAGCAGCTTGCCCGTCTCGCGCAGCAGGTCCACACCCGGTGGCAACTCCGCGAGCTCACTGATGCGATTGACCTCACCTTCCGGCAGCTCGCGCTCCTGCATCAACGCATCGATGAACAGCCTAAATGCCGTCGCCGTCGGAATCCGCCCCGCCGAAGCGTGCGGCTGCACCAGGTATCCTGCCTCCTCTAGATCGGCGAGTACGTTGCGAATAGTGGCCGGCGACAGCAAAAAGCCGTACTTCTTGCTCAGCGTCCGGCTCCCAATCGGCTCCCCTGTTGCGATGAACTCAGTCACCAGCGCGTACAACACAGAGCGGGCACGGCGCGGAAGAGGGCTCACGATTTGAAATTTGGCCCCAAATCCAGGCGCTCGTCAAATCCGAGTACTTCCCTCGGCGTGCTCGCGCTGGTTTTGAGCGCTGGAATTGCAACTAGCCAATCAGCGGCCGCCGCCGAAACCGCCGCTGCCGCCACCCCCAAACCCGTCAAAGCCACACCCGCCACCAAACGCGTCAAACCCAACGCCAAAACCAAGTCGAGCGCCAAGGCCAAGCCGAAATCCAAATCGAAGGCCAAATCCAAACGCGCATCACGCGGCAAACACCGAGCGCCTTCGCCACCACTCGGCCCGCCGGATTCTCCGGCCATTCGCTACGCGGCCCTCGATTCCGCCGCGTGCCTGCGTGAACTCCGAAACCGCGGCATCCCCTTTCGAGAGGAAGCTCATGCTCCCGGCGTAAGTATTCCGGTGCGGCTGCTCGGCCCGGTCGCTGGCGTGGTGTATCGCACCGACCACTCCGATCGCGAACGCAAGACCTCACCGTGGGAAGTGTACGACTGCCGACTCGTGCTCAGCCTCTCGGATTTCAGCCGAATCCTGACTCGACACGACATCAACGAGGTTCGCATCTTTTCGGCCTATCGCCCGCCTCCGAAAAATCGTGAAGACCAGGCCAGCAAACGACACCAGGCGGCCCTTGCGGTGGATGTGCGCACGCTCAAAAAGAGCACCGGCGAGGAACTGGTGGTGCTCGACCACTTCGAGCAGAAGCTTGGACGCGAACCGTGTTCGGAGGCCGACGAACCAACACGCCCTGCGGCAAAAGAGCTCAAAGCCATCACCTGCGAAACCGCGCGGGCCCACCTCTTCAACAGCATCCTCACGCCGAACTTCGACGAGCGCCATCGGAACCACTTTCACCTCGAGGTAACGCCCGGGAAGGGCTGGTTCCTGCTTCGTTAAGTGCTGAGCTTTTCCGGCGAAATCCTTGACACGGTTTGCCGGGACCCCGATGATCCTCGCGCCGTCCGTTCCCTTGTATTTTGGAGGATCCGTGACCACCACGCTGCTGGGCGTCGACGACAGCAAGACCATGCGCAAGGTGATTGAAATCACCTTCGGGGGCGAAGATTTCAAGACCGTGCTCGCTGAAAATGCGGACGATGCAATGTCCAAACTCGGCGCCGAGCGGCCCAGCATCGTCCTCGTCGACGCTGCGCTCGAGGGCACCAACGGTTACGAACTCTGCCAACGCATCAAGGCCGCGGCGCCCAGCGTCGGCGTTCTGCTCCTCGCGAGCAAACAACAGCCTTACGATCGCAACCGCGGCACCCAAGTTGGTGCCGACGACTTCGTCGACAAACCCTTCGACACCCAACAACTCATCGACAAAGTCTCCGCCCTCGCCCGCAAACTCGCCGGCGCTGGCTCCCATCCCCTCGCCTCCACCCAACAGGGCCTCGGCGCTGCGGCAGCCCCGCCCCCCGCCTCCGCGCCGCGTCCCGCGCCAGCCCAAGCTCCCGCTCACGCTCCGGCACATGCTCCACAAGCAGTCGTCAGCGCGCGCCCCGCATCCCTAGACGTCAGCGCCCGCCCGCGCTCCCCGACCCTCGCCTACGGCAACGTAAACCCCATGGCCCCCGCCGCCCCCGGCGCGGGCCCCGTTGCACCCATGATCCCCTCGCCCGCCGCGGCGCCGCGCGCTCCCGTCGCCTCCCCCGCACCTCCCGCGCCTCCAGCCGCGCGCCCACCCGCTCCCGTAACCGCGCCGCCACCAGTTCACGCGGCACCCACCCCCGCACCACCGCCTCCCGCCGCTCCGGCTCCAGCGCCGCCCGCCGCAGCCGCCGCTGCTGCACCGATCGCCGCCGCTGCAGCCGCCGCCACCAACGGCGCCGACTTCGCTAGCAAACTGAGCTCCCTCGGCCTCACCCGCGACCAAATCACCGGCGTCCTCGCCCTCTCCCGCGAAGTCGTCGAAAAAGTCGTCTGGGAAGTCGTCCCCACTCTGGCCGAAACCCTCATCAAAGAAGAAATCAAGCGCCTCACCTCCGAGTGAGCCCACACCTCCGCGCGCCGTCATACGCAAATGATGGGTTGGGGCGCAGCGCCGAAAAGGGCGCGCAACTAAGTCCACGCGCCCACCAGCGCAGACACCGCGCCCCATCGCGCACGCGACACCGCGCACGCGCCACACCGAACAACCGCGCGCCCTTCGGCTCTCGATGTCAGCCGATTCAAAACTTCACACCCGCTCCGCACGCTCGGGCGCACGTGACGGCATCGCGCACGCCGCACACCAATATCAGCCGATTCAAATTCCCACGCTCACGTGGCCAAGCTTGAGCGATGCGGCCGCACACCTGCGTTCTCTGATTTCAGCCGATTCAAGTTCACACTCGCGTGGGCGCGCTCCAGCGACGTGACCCCGGCGTCCACGCTGCCCACCAATATCAGCCGATTCAAACTTCGCATCCGCGCGCACGCTCGGACGGACGTGACCGCATCTTACACGCCGCACACCAATATCAGCCGATTCAAGTTCCCACGCTCACGTGGGCACGCGAGGTCAGACTTCGACCCCGGTGCGCGCTCCACCGCCGTGACCGCGTCCTACACGCCGCACACCAATTCCCACGCTCACGTGGCCAAGCTTGAGCGACGTGACTGCATCGCGCACGCCGCACACCAATATCGACCGATTCAAGTTCCCAGGCCCAAGATGTGATGGGGGTGGCTCTCGCGAGCAGAGGCATTCGCTTCCGCTTCAGATTCTGGAGCGACTTCGCGGAGTGCACGCGGGAGCAGCTGAAAGTCCGCCTCCCGAGCAACGAGGTGAGAACGGCCTTCACATACAAACGCGCTCTAGGGCGCATGCAAGGGAGACGGCTATGCAGCACGTTGCAATCGATCTCGGCGGAAAGGAATCCCAAGTTTGTATCCGAAGCGATGCAGGTAAAGTTCTTAACGAAACCAGAGTCGCCACGCGACAGCTAGCGCTCTTTTTCGAGTGACAGCCCCTCAAATCGCGTGATTCTCGAAACCCGTGCGGAAGCGTTCGAGTGGCTGACTTAGCTCACCAGCGAGGGCACGACGTGCGCGTGGTTCCTGCGACGCTCGTTCGAAGCTTGAGCGTTGGGTCTCGAGGCACGAAAACGGATCGCCACGATGATCAGGTGCTCAGCGAGGTCTCTTGCCGCATCGACCTGCCGTCGGTGCACGTGCCGAGCGAGGTTGCACGCCAACGCCGCACCATCTGCGGCATGAGAGAAGAGCTCGTATGCTCGCGCACTGCCCTGATCAACTGCGTTCGCGGATGGACTCGCACACTGCTGCTCAAGGTGCCGCCAGCCACTTCCAAGGCTTTCCCCTCGCGTCTCCGCGCCGCGGCTCTCGATCACGCCCGCGTTCACCGACATCAGCCGATTCAAACTTCACACTCGCGTGGGGCGCGCTCCAGCGCCGTGACTGCATCGCGCACGCTGCTCACCAATATCAGCCGATTCAAGGTCCCACGCCCACGTGGGCTGAGGATTGATCGCATCTTTCAGGCAAATTGACGCGCGATGATCCAGCCGACGCGAAGGATGAGGAGAGTTTCGTATCCTGCTGCAAGGGTTTGCCAGCCTGGCGCTCCATTGTTGCGAATGTGGCCGCCGAGGCGGGCGAGCAGGAGATAGGCTTGCTCTAAGGTTTTGGGCCAAGGCGTGGGGCGGCGCTGTGCTCTAACGAGTAGATTTAGATCGATTTCGTCGAATCCTTCATCGGGCGGAGCATTGGCAGCTTGTCGATGAAGAGCACGCAAGAGCAAGAGTCTGCAGGCGACGGGAGCAAGGAGAGCCAACACTTTCTTCAATGCACTGAAGGATTCGACTTGTCGCTTTTCCAATGAGCAGCCCGTTTCCAGCGCTTTGAAGTATTCCTCGATGAGCCAGCGCTTGCGATAGAGGTCAACCACCCGCTCGAGCGCACCTGGGCGCTCGATATCCTCGTTGGTCAGCAGCACCCACTCGATGCGATCTTGTCCCCGCGGTGGTTCGGGCTCCCAAACGCGGACAACGTTGACAGCCAGTTCTACGCCGCTGCTGGGTGTTGACGAGCGGGGGCGAAGCCGGACGCGCATCCCTGACATCGCAACGCGCGCCTCGCGTGCATTGCGTTGCGGATGGCTGCGACGCGAGCGCGGACCTCGCAGTCGCTCAACGTAGCGTCGTTCTCCAAGCTCAATCGTACGGAAAACACTGGGGCTGAGCGTCTCGATGACCCCGTGGAGATTGCCGCGAACGTCGTCGCTTTCAACGATACGTTGCAGGTGTCCAGCGCGGATCACAAACCGCGATTCAGCTTCCCGCATCGCTTCCAACAATTCGAAGAAGTCCCCCTCTGCGTCGATGATATGAATCGCCGAGCAGTGCTCATCGACCGCTGCGACTGAGCGCAGCCATCGCGCCGTCATCTTCTCGTCGGACAGTCGCTTTGGTTTGCTTGCTCGGGTCCCGGTACGAACAAGTGTTTCCAAGTAGCCGAGCCCAAGCGGCATTCCCTCGAGCGTTGTTACCAGCGCTACATGCGCCATGAAGCCACGCGCTCCTACCTTCGAGGCAATGCGTGCTTGCTCCCGCGGCGCCTTTTTCGCCGACTGGAAAAAGCTCGAATCGTGAATCGCAAGCACCTCGCTCATCCCTTCTGCACGAGCGAACGTCCGTTCCACATGCGGAGCCAAGATTTCCTCCTCGTTGAAACGCGGGTTGTTGATGAACCGATAAAACCCTTCCAGATCCGCATCCGACCCCATCGCACGAGGAAACCCGCTTGCAGGATCCCTCTCCAAAGCGCGAACGATTCGGACTAGCCGACTTCCGAGACGGTCGTCTCCGAGCTCTGCACCTTCGAACTCGTCGCTCACCGGACCAAAACTGAGTGCCTGCATCGAGATCCTTCGATCACTTGTATCCGCTTCACGCCACCGTGTAGCGAATGCGGCGTGAGCGGCCAGGCTGACGCGCATGACGAAGAGCGAAGTGTGGCGTGAGCGGGTAGCAGCGTGGAGAGCCAGCGGAAAGAGCGCGGCGGAG
>JBMOMJ010000068.1:38660-49778 GCA_049324695.1 Myxococcota bacterium | reverse complement strand
GCCGCTCACCGAAGCTCACTGAGCCGAACCTCACTGAGCCAAACCTCACTGAGCCGAGCCGAGCCGAGCCGAGCCGAGCCGAGCCGAGCCGAACCTACCGAGCCGAATCTACCGAGCCGAGCCGAGCCGAGCCGAACCTACCGAGCCGAGCCGAGCCGCGCCGAGCCGAACCTACCGAGCCGAGCCGAGCCGAGCCGAATCTACCGAGCCGAGCCGAGCCGAGCCGAATCTACCGAGCCGAGCCGAGCCTCACTGAGCCGAGCCTCACCGGCAAGCGGGCTATTGCGTATCTTTTCTGGCGCTGTCGCTGGCGACACCTTCACTGGCGACGCCGTGGAAGAGGACGCGGACGAGCTCGTGGGCGAGTTCTTCGCCTTGCGGCGCGGTTTGCAAAAGGGGCAAAGGCAGGCGACTGCCGATTACTCGACGAATGATTTGCGGCACGACGCTGATGCCGGCCAGCGAGAGCATGACAACGATGGGGTGCAAACGTGGGTTGAAGGTGCCTGCCATGACGCCGTCACCAACGAGTTTCGCGATCAGCGGCACGTGGCCGCGCATGAAGCGTTGCACTAGGCGTTCGAGGCGCGCCGATGAGGTGAGCGCCTCGCGCGCCACGAGTTGCATCACGCTGAGCTCGGTTTCGGAGATGCGGGCGACGCGCTGGCAGAGGCGTTCGATGCGCGCTTCGACGGGAACGTCTGGAGCAATTGCCGCCTCCAGATCGCGCAAGATTGCCTCGTAGACTTCCTCGACCACCGCGAAGAACAGGTCGTCTTTGGTGGGGAAGTAGTAGTAGATCATGCCGATGCTGGTTTCGGCATCGCTCGCGATGCTGCGTAGCGATGCGCCGTCGACGCCTTCGGCTAGAAATCGCGCTTTGGCAGCTTGGAGGATGCGCGGCTGAATGTCGGAACGCGGACGCGGCATTTCGGTGAACTGGGATCGGGCGTGCTGTGAACTGGATTGGGCGTGCTGTGAACTGGGATCGGGCGTGCTGTGAACTGGATTGGGCGTGCCGTGAACTGGGATCGGGCGTGCTGTGAACTGGGATCGGGCGTGCTGTGAACTGGGATCGGGCGTGCTGTGAACTGGGATCGGGCGTGCTGTGAACTGGGATCGGGCGTGCTGTGAACTGGGATCGGGCGTGCTGTGAACTGGGATCAGGCGAGCTTCTTACTGAAGCGAATCGACGTGAGCAAGACGAGGACGACGAAGATGCCGCTCAGCCATACGAGCTCCGGAGCGACGTCGGTGAGCAGCGCGCCTTTTAGGGTGATACCGCGCACGATACGTAAGAAGTGGGTGAGCGGCAGCGCTTGCGAGACGAACTGTGCGGGAGCTGGCATCGATTCGAACGGGAACATGAAGCCTGAAAGCAGGATGTTCGGGAGCAAGAAGAAGAAGGACATTTGCATTGCCTGTTGTTGCGTCTTGGCCAACGTCGAAAAGAAGAGGCCCAGCGCCAGGTTCGCGGCAATGAACACGAAAGCCAGCGCGTACAGCAGCGTTAGCGAACCGATCAACGGAACGCCGAATACAATGCGGCCTGCCAGCAAGATGAGCGACATTTGCACGTATCCGATGATGGTGTACGGCAAAATCTTGCCGAGCACGAGCTCGACGCGACGCACGGGGGAGACGATCAGCTGCTCCAACGTGCCGCGTTCTCGCTCGCGAGCGATCGCCATCGACGTGAGCATCACCATCGTCATCGTAAGGATAACGCCAATCAGGCCTGGGACGATGAAAACGGCCGTGCGTAGCTCCGGGTTGTACCAGGTATTCGGCTCGAGTTGGATTGGCTGAATTGCCAAGCCGGCACCGCTCCGAGCCAGCTTGCCCAACATGAGTTCGCTCGATCGCGCAGCCACCAACGAAGACGCCGTGTTGATGGCGCTGGCGACAGTTTGCGGATCGGAGCCGTCTACCACCAATTGCAGGTGCGCTTCGCGCGACGCTGCCAGATCGGATGCGTAGTCCGGCGGCACCACCAACGCCGCACGCGCACGCCCTGAACGCAACGCAAGCTCGATTTCCTCGTAGCTGCGCACTTCGCCCAGCACGTCGTAAAAACCAGTGGCGCTCAGGCTACGACTGATGTCTCGCGACGCGGCGCTGCGATCCTGATCGAAAACGATGGTCGGAATGTGGCGCACATCGGTGTTGATGGCATAGCCGAACAACAGCAACTGCACGATCGGCAGCACCGCCATCATCGCCAGCGTCATGCGATCGCGGCGTAGCTGCAGCAACTCTTTCCAAGCGATGACGAAAGGCCTCGTGAACATGGCAATCCTCGCGCTGCGCTATGCCGCTGCGGCCACTCGCTTACGTTCGTCTTCACGCACCATCGAAACGAAGGCGTCCTCTACCGTGACGCGGCTGGCAGCAACGGACTGCACTGCCATGCCTGCTTGCTCGAGAATCCGCGTTGCCAGCGCTGCGGGATCGGCGCCATGTTTGGTCGTAAAGCGCAGCACATGACCGTAGTGCGCCACCTCGTCGACCTCCGCGGCCGCACGCAAGGCATCGGCCGCTTCGCGCGGTCGCTCAACCACGAGCTCGGCGGCTCGCAGATTGCGCCGCTCGACGATCTGCTCCGGGCTACCAACGTCCAGCACCTGCCCGCGAAAGATGAAGGCCAGGCGATGGCAACGTTCGGCTTCATCCATGTAGTGTGTGGTGAGCAGCACCGTCGTGCCCTCCGCGGCCAGCCGATGAATTTGCTCCCAGAACTCACGCCGACTCACCGGATCGACACCCGCCGTCGGCTCGTCCAAGAACAACAGCGGCGGCTCGTGAATCGTGGCGCTCGCCAACGCCACGCGCTGCTTCCAACCTCCCGACAACGTGCCTGCGATTTGCTTGCGCCGCGCAGCGAGCCCGGTGCGCTCGAGCACAGCTTCCACGCGCTGTTTCCGTCGTGCTCGAGGCACACCGTAAATCCCTGCGTAGAACGTGAGGTTCTCCTGCACGCTGAGATCTTCGTACAAGCTGAAGCGCTGAGTCATGTAACCGATGCGCTGTTTGATCGACTCTGCTTCGCTCGCGATGTCGTAGCCCACCACCTTACCGCTACCGCCAGTGGGATCGAGGATGCCGCACAGCATACGAATCGTGGTCGACTTGCCAGCTCCGTTCGGCCCGAGCACGCCAAAAATTTCTCCGCGCGCCACTGACAGCGACACGTCCGCCACCGCCACCAAATCACCGAACCGTCGCGACAACGAATGTGTCTCGATGATCGGTGCTTCGCTTGCTGCCGTGTTGGCCATCAGTGCCTCGCTCGCAGCCGCGTTCGCCATCGGCACCTCGCCGCCTACCGTGTTGGCCATCAGCGCTTCTCCGTGCTGGCAGCATTCACGGCCGGCGCAGATCCGCCGTCCACCAAGCGCACGAATGCAGGCACTCCCGCTCGCAACTTCTCGCCCGGATCGTCCACACGGACCCGCACTCGCACCACCAAGTTTGGGCGCTCGCGCTCACTAAACAAGTATCGCGGAGTAAACTCCGTGCGTCGCGCGATGTGCTCCACCCGCCCTCCCAACTCCTGATTCAACGCATCCACGCGCACGCGCGCCGCTTCTCCCACGGAAACCGCCGAAATCTGCGCCTGCGGCACGAACACATCGACATACGGCGCGTGCGTATCAGCCAACGTCACGATCGGTGCACCAGCCGCCACCACCTCCCCGACCTCGAAATTCACGTCCAACACAGTGGCTGCGATCGGCGCGCGCAACTCGTGCCGACGCAACCGCTCATCATCCAACGCAACCGCCGCCTCCGCCGAACGCGCCCGTGCTTCCGCCACTGACACGTCCTCACGTCGCGCGCCCTGCCGTGTCAATTGCAACGTATGCTCCAGCGACTCACGCTCCGCCGACGCACGCGCCAACGCTCCACGCAAATCATCCACGCTCGCAGCTGGCACCGCGCCACTCGCAAACAACTGCTCCTGCCGTGCCAACTGCTTCTGAAACAACTCCTCGCTCGCCTTCGCCGCGTTCACGCGTGCCGCCAACGAACGCAGCTCCTCACCCCGCGCGCCCGCCTTCACCGCCGTCGCCTGACTCTTCGCCACCACCGCCTCACTCTCTCGCGCCGCTCGCGCCGAACGATCCACCGCGTCATCGACGCGCGCCAACACCGCGCCTGCCGCCACCACATCCCCCTCGCGCACCAACACACTTGCAAGCCGCCCGCTCACCTCGAATCCCACGGACCGCTCCTCCAACTCCACAGTCCCCTGAAACCTCTCGCCCTCCTCAGCACGCGCCGAGCTACACCCCGATAGCGCTCCGATCGCCAACGTCGCAGCAACCATCACCAGCGCCCATCGCGACCCGGTCGACACCCGCTTTCGCAGCTCCGTCGGCGCCCACTTTCGCAGCGCAGCCGACGCGCGTTTTCGCAGACCAGTCGACGCCCCTGATCGCGGGCCAGCCGACGCCGCCGTTTGCAGCCCAGTCGACGCTGGATTCCTCATGCCCAACACGCTCGCCAAGCAGGAGTTATTTATCATGCGACTGATAATAATCCGACCGTGCGCATCCGCAAGCAACGCATGAGAATGATCTGGTGAATTACCGAGCAATTTAAGCAATTTATATGTGTAATTTCCGCCCGCCGTTCGGCGACGCTCAAGGCTCCACAAGCTGGTCTCTGGCACCGCTGAGCCCAGTCGGCGCTCCCACTCCGTTTGACGCCGCCCGCGCGGAGCTCTCGACGGTTCCACTCTGTTCGCGGCGCGCCGCAGAGCCCGCCCGACGCTCCACTCCGCTCTACGCCGCCGCGCACGGCCGCCCGAGCTCTCCACTCCGGTTTACGCCGTCGGCGCGCAGCCGCCCGACGCGCTCCACTCCGCTTTACGCGTCGCGCGCAGCCTCCCGACGCGCTCCACTCCGCTTTGCGCCGTCGCGCACGGCCGCCCAACGCTCCACTCCGCTTTTACGCCGCCGCCCACGGCCGCCCAACGCTCCACTCCGCTTTACGCCGTCCGCGCAGCCACCCGAGCTCTCCGCGCACGCACACAGCCACCCGACGCTCTCCGCGCACGCACACAGCCGCCCGAGCTCTCCGCGCACCCGACGCTCTCCGCGCACCCGCACAAGCCACCCGACGCTCTCCGCGCACGCACACAGCCGCCCGAGCTCTCCGCGCACGCACACAGCCGCCCGAGCTCTCCGCGCACCCGCACAGCCGCCCGACGCGCCCGTTTTACTCCGCCGCGCGCAGCCGCCCGACGCTCCACTCCGCGTTACGCCGCGCGCGGAGCCGCTCGCGCCCACTCCGCTTTACGCCGGCGCGCGCAGCCGCCCGACGTTCCGCTCCGTTTTTACGCCGGCGCGCGCAGCCGCCCGACGTTCCGCTCCGTTTTTACGCCGCCGCGCGCAGCCGCCCGACGCTCCACTCCGCGTTACGCCGCGCGCGGAGCCGCTCGCGCCCACTCCGCTTTACGCCGACGCGCGCAGCCGCCCGACGTTCCGCTCCGTTTTTACGCCGGCGCGCGCAGCCGCCCGACGTTCCGCTCCGTTTTTACGCCGGCGCACCGCTCGAGGCGCAACTCGGTTTGCGCCGGCGCGCGGAGCGTGGCTGCTCTGCGCGCACGGGGTCCGCCCACGAACGCCGTAATCAAACAATGCACGCCGTGCGCGGTCCCGGACCCGCGCCGCTTGCCGCGGCGTTGAGCTCACGTGTCACGTGGCTGGGCGGTCGCGCCCTTTTCGTCGCTAGCGCCCCAACCAGGAAGCATTCAGTGAGGGTTTGGTTTGGCGCCTGCGACGAAAAGGGCGCGACCGAATTCTGTGTGTGCGCCGTGCCTGCGTTGGACGGGCGGCGCGGGTCCAGGGCCGCGCACGGCGCGCGCTGTTTGTTAACGGCGCTTCGAGTGTCGCACGCGCGCGGCTACTTGGTATCTGGGCACGGTTCGCCGCAGACGGCGAAGAGGTGTTCTTGCGCGGTGGGGAAGGCGCTGCCGAGGAGGCGTAGGTTTTGGCGGCGGCCTGCGGGGCATTGGTTGACGAGTGAGGGGGCGCCGAAGCCTTGTTCGGGCGAGACGTAGCACCAGGCGTTGATGGGGGCGCCGGTGTCTGGGTCGATGGGATTTGTGGCGTCGTCGTTTTGGCAGGCACGCAGGGCGGCGGAGGTTGCCTGTGGGATTTGGCACGCGCAGAGGGTGTTGCAGTCGACGGCGGTGTTGGGTCCACAGGTGCCGCGTTGGGTGAGTTCAGCTTTGAGAGCGCGAGCGTCGGCGCTGTCGAGTGGGATGCGCGTGGCGGTGCCGCAGTTGCATGCATCGGTGCCGCTGCCGGCTGGGAGTTGGCGAACGGAGACGAGTCGGCAATCGACGCTGCCGAAGTTTTGCGAAGCGGGATCGTCTTCGAAGCGGCCGTTTAGGGTGGTGCAGTGGATGCGTTTGATGAGGCCGGAGAGCGCTGGGCGATAGCCGAAGCCGAGCTCTTCGGTGCCTCCGCTGAGGACTTTGGGGCAGATGGAGGCAACGACGGAGTTGTCGCCGTGTTGACGGAGAACGTCGATTTCGCGGAGGCCTGGGTAAGCTTTGGCGTAGTATTGCGTGGTGCCGCCTTTGCCGCCTGCGGGAGGTTGGCAAACGGAGTCGGTATCACTGTGGGCGTCCGGATCCGCCGGGCAGTCGCAGTGGCGTTTCATGATGTCGCACGGGCGAGGCTCGCGCAGTGGGAAGGTGCACGCGTACTGAAGGCCCACGTCGGTGACACGTTCGTGGCCGTTGATGGCGTTGGCACGCGGGTTGGTCGAATCGACGCCGACGATCATGTCGCGTGTGATGGGGTTCTGGCCGCTGCGCGGTTGAACGGATTCGCGCATGAATGGGTCGAGCGGCGGGGTGTGGGTGATGGGATCGCCGAGGATGATTTGCCAGCGATTGACACCGAGCACCGGATCGACGCGCGAGAGCTCGGGAGCAGTGAGGTACTCGAGGCGATTGGGATCGTTGAGCGTGGCCGGGGTGGCGAGGTCCTGCCACGGCACGCCGACGATGCCGGCGAGGAAGACTTGCGATGTGTCGCGCTCGAAAGCGGGGACACCGCTCAAGTTGCTAAACAGCGGATTGGGGCGCGGCGCGCCGGTTTCTTTGCTGGTGCAGGACGGCGTCGGGCGGCCGAGGCGACGCGCGCGCTCCTTGGCGAAAGTGCACTCGCAATCGCCGTCATGGTAGATGGAGTCGGGGCACAGAGTGCGGTTGCGTAGGCCGACGGCGTAGCGCGCTGTCGGGAACAGCAGATCGATACCAAAGCGGCGCTTTTGGTCGTAGCAGCGCAAGTCGACGGGATCTTCTGTCGGCCCGTACTCCATCGCTTCTTTGCAACGCGGGTCGTCCATCACTCGCGAACAGCCGCTGGGCGGCGAGCTCTCGTTCGCCGCGCAGGAGCGGCAGCACACGTTGTTTGGGTCGCTCTCGCAGACGCTGGTCGAACGCGGGAAGCGAAAGCTCATGCCATTCAGGTTGTACTTACCCACCAACCAGCCCTGGTCTGCCGTCACAATCGAGCAATCGTTCTCGTCGGAGAGCAGCACGATGGCGACCAGCGAATCTGGTCGTAAAAACTTGGCGCGCTGCGCGAGCAACACTTCGTCGCGACCAACGCGTTGAGTGAAGCCGCTGTTCACGACGACATTGGCGGGCGGCGTTGGATCGATCAAAAAACGATACATACTTTCGAGCGGCTGCTCGAGGCCGCAACCCGTTTCGCCAGTCGCGCTGACCATGCTGCGGAAGTTCTGCTCGAGCCGCGTGATGTCGCTTTCGCCCGCGGGCAGGGCTTGCTGCAACGGATCCCACGCGAGAAAGCCTGCATTCTGGTAGCTCGGAATGCTCAGGCCGCGCTCGAGCGTGGCCACGAGATGCGCTTGATCGTCCGCCAGCTCGTGGCCAGGCCCTGTTGCACACGAGTCCTGCTCGCCGCCGCCAGCCGTGCCGAGCGCACTGGTGATGACGCCGATGTGAAGATCCGTGAGCGCCTCGAACTCGCGCCGAAAGCCCGCCGGACAGGGTTCCTCCGCAGAGCCCACTTGGCGTTCGATGCTCGGATCGTTGAGCGAGACGCACAGCGGATTGGCGAGGCGCCGCACCATGCCGGGCACTGCGTCGCTGAGCAGCACCTGCTTATCATTCATGGAGGCGGAGTTATCGATGACGAACAGCAGATCCATCTGCTGCTCGCCACCAACGCGCACGCCCTGCACCTTCGAGCCGGTGCACTGCTGCTGCCCCGCGTCGGGTGTCGTCGATGTGAGCTCACCCGGCGGCAGCTCGGTGCGTGCGCCACAGGCGCCCATGCCCAAACTGGTAGCGAGCGCCAACGAGAAACCAAAAATTATCGACCGAATGCCTCGCCCAGTAAGCAAGAACCCCATTGAGCCTCCGGCTACGGAGCAACCAGCGTGCCACGCCGAACGCCCATCGGCCACCGCGGCATCGACCTCCGAGCGCGCGCTCCCACAAATTCGAGCTGGTTCTGCAGAGAGAAATTCGCGCAGGTTCTGCCCAGTCTAGCGAGCCGCCTCCGAGCCCACTACGCTTTTGCCATGCAACGCGTGCTCTCCCGCGCTCAGATGCGAGAGTTGGATCGCCTGGCGACTGCCAAGCTGGGTGTACCCAGTGTGGTGTTGATGGAGAATGCCGGGCGCGGTGCAGCGGACATCATTGCGCGCGCGCTCGATTTGAGTCGCCGCATGCAAAAGCCGCCGCGTGTCACCATTGTGTGCGGAGCCGGCAACAACGGCGGTGATGGCTACGTCGTGGCACGCCGCCTCGCCTTGCTGGGCGCCTGCGTCGAAGTCTGGAGTGCAGTGCCCGTCGAACACCTACGCGGCGACGCGGCGGTGAATCGACACGCCTGCGAGCAATCACTCGGTAAAGCTCGCTTACTCGACGCGAACTCGCTCGACGCCTTCTCCGATGCGCTCGCCAACAGCGACGCAGCAGTCGACGCGCTATTCGGCACCGGCCTCGAACGACCCATCGAAGGCCTCGTGCGCCAAATCATCGAGCGCCTCAACGCTGCGTCCGTGCGCCGCTTCGCCCTCGACCTCCCTTCCGGCATCGACGCCAACACCGGCCACGAGCACGGCATCGCAGTGCGCGCCGACGTCACCATCACCTTCGCCGAACACAAACTCGGCTTACTCACAGCGTCCGGCGCAGCCCACGCCGGCCACATCGAACTCGTCGACATCGGCGTCGATCCCAACACCCTCACCGAATGCGGCCACAGTGCGCACCTCGCAAGCGACGCCGCCCTCGCCGCCATCCTCAAGCCACGCGGCGCGCTCGCCCACAAAGGCAGCTCTGGACGAGTCCTCGTCCTCGCCGGCTCACCGGGCAAAGTGGGCGCCGCGCTCCTCGTTGCCGAAGGCGCACTCCGCGCCGGTGCAGGACTCGTCACCCTCGCTGGCGTCCCCGCAGTCGCCGACGCCCTCGATCGCCGCGTGCTCGAAGCCATGAGCGCTCGCATCGATCCCGACAACATCCAAACCTCACTCGCGCCACTCCTCGAAGCCACCCACTCCGTTGCCATCGGTCCAGGCATCGGCTTCGACGCAACCGCGCGCGCCATCGTCGAACACGTCGTCCTGCGCCATCCCGGCCCCGTCGTCGTCGACGCCGACGCCATCACTCACTTCAAAGCCACGCCCGAAAGCCTCCGCGACTGCGCCGGCCCGCGCATCCTCACACCTCACAGCGGTGAACTCGGCCGCCTCCTCTCATCCGACGCCCGCGACGTCGAAACCGATCGCTTCACCGCCCTCGCTCGCGCCGTCGAACTCACACACTGCATCGTCCTCCTCAAGGGCCCCCACACCCTAGTCGGCGCACCCAACCAAACCCCCATCATCGGCGCGCGCGGCTCCGCAGCTCTCGCCACCGGAGGATCCGGCGACGTCCTCGGCGGCGTCATCGCTGCACTCACCTGCGAACTCGAACCATTCCAAGCAGCGTGGGCAGCAGCCTACCTCCACGCCCGCGTCGCCGAACTCTGGTCTACCCAAACCCACAGCGATCGTGGACTCGTCGCCCACGAAATCGCCGCCGCAATCCCCAACGCCCGCGCCGACATCCTCGCGCGAGCGCCTGTGCCCGCCAGTTCATAACACGCTCCAAGCCCGACGCCGCGCGCCCGGTCGCGCGCTCCCGTCGCTGTACACCCACGCCGTCGCTCTCGACGCCGCGCTCTCGACGCCGCGCTCCCGACGCCGCGCTCCCGACCCGCGCTCTCGACGCCGCGCTCTCGACGCCGCGCTCTCGACGCCGCGCTCCCGACGCCGCGCTCTCGACGCCGCGCTCCCGACGCCGCGCTCTCGACGCCCTGTCACGCGCGCCCTGCCGACTTGTCAGCCACCCCCAAGTCGCTGACAGATTGACACGCGCCTGCGTCCGTCCCGCCGCACCCACGCTACGCAAAATCCAGCCATTTTCGGCTCAATCCGCCTTGGCATGCGCCTTGCGAAAGTCATCTCACCATGACGACTTTGCGCTCCGCCGACGCCTCCGCCGCCCTCCCCCACGCCCCGACTCACCGCCTCAGCGCCGCCGCCCTTCGCGCGCGCCAACACGAAGTCCAACGCGGCCTCTGCGAACACCTCCCCGCACTCCTTCGCCACGCCTCCCGCCGCGCTCGCACCCGCGACGAAGCCCGCGACCTCGTCCAAGAAACCTCCCTCCGCGCCCTCGCCTTCGCGTGGTCATTCGAACCTGGCACCAACCTCCGCGGCTGGCTCCACCAAGTCCTCGACAGCGTCTTCCTCACCCAATGCCGTCGCCGCACCCGCGAACGCCGCGCCTTCGACGCACTCCAACTCGACCCCTGCTCCTGGCCCAAACAAGAAACCCAGCCTCCCATGCAACGCATGACCCAATCCGTCACGCGTGCCCTCGCCGAACTCCCCCCAAACTTCCGCGACGTCGTTCGCCTCGTCGACGTCGAAGAACTCTCATACCGCGACGCCGCCGACACCCTCCGCGTCCCCCTCGGCACCATCATGAGCCGACTCCACCGCGGCCGCCGCCTCCTCGCCTCCGCCCTCGCCGACAACGACCAAACTCAACGCGCCGCCTGATCCAAACCCCTT
>JBMOMJ010000068.1:24815-38560 GCA_049324695.1 Myxococcota bacterium | reverse complement strand
CCGAGACCGCCCACGGCCAACATTGAAGGTCGACGCGCCCCGAACCGCGCTCCACGTGCGTGCTCCATGCTACTGAGTCGCGCAACGGGCGCGGCTTCAACGCGAAGTAGCTCCGATTCACACTTGGCGCGACCACCAGCACGCGAGCCTGCTCCACGACTTGATTCGGCTGAATTCGCAATCTGAGGGAAGCGGGCGCGACGCCCATCTCCGCCGCTTTGGCGATGTTTCTCGAGAAACGTCGCGGACGATTAGGACTCTCCCCAACTCTCGGTGTCGCAATAGAAGGTCGCTCGAGAAAAGGGCGGCAACCTGGTGTAACTAAGCTGCCCTGAATGTCGCTCGTGGCGGTACTCGAAATCGCCAAAGGCCAGAGTGTATTTCGCTCGTGGGATCTCGGGCAGGTATTCCGGTACGAGCGCTCCGAGCGTGGACGGGCACGCCGCGTGTTGGGCCTTGTAGCTCTTGAGGGCGAGCACAATGGCGGCGGCTCGCTCGTCGGCCATGCGTTGCTGCCACGATACGGTTGCGTTCGTCAACGCAACGATGGTCGCGTGCAGCGCGACGATGAGAGCGCCGTGACGGATGAGCTTTCGATCGCCGAAGCAGCCGCGGACTAGTTTGATCACACCGACAACGAGCATGACGTACGCAACCAGTAAGGTGCACACGCCGATGCCGAGGGCGAATACGTCGAGCGAGAAAAGTGCGCCGATCGCAACAAGATGAACTTTCATGAGCCCGCGTGCTGGTTTGCGCATTCAGGAGCAACAACGCGAGCCAACGCCACTAGTCGCATTGGCATTCCGATGACCGCGGTGGTCGCATCACCGCGCGATCCACGTTGCAGGTGCGAACCGCCGGGACGCTTGTCGCGACTTAGCCGCCACCCACGGTCGTGGGACCCACGTGGCTCAATGCTCAGCCACATGGGTGTAGCCCGAGCGCTCCGCACGGCTTCATCACAATCCACTGGGTGTAGCCCGAGCACTCCGCACGGCTCCATCACGATCCACATGGGTGTAGCCCGAGCGCTCCGCACGGCTCCATCACGATCCACATGGGTGTAGCCCGAGCGCTCCGCACGGCTTCATCACAATCCACATGGGTGTAGCCCGAGCACTCCGCACGGCTCCATCACGATCCACTCACCGACGTACGTACCACACGGCGCCCCCCGCGCGCCGCCGATGCATGACGCACATGCACAGCGATGACGAGGCGAGCGCGAGCACGCGAGCCTTACATCGACAGAACGCCATTTTTCTCCAAGAAACGACGCACTACGGACCAGGGACGAACGCAATCGTTGTGCCCACCCGGTATCGTGTGAAACTCACCGCGGCGCGCGGTCCGCGCGAGAAGCCGTCCGTCGTTCACGGGTATCAACTCATCCTGCACGCCGTGCAGCACCAACACGGGACCCGCATAGCTGCCGATGCGAGCAACGCTGTCGAACGGATCCAAGGCGGCAAACCCAGGTACACCAAAGCCAGCAACAATCCCTCGCAAGCTGGCAAACGTCGATTCCAAGATCAGCGCTGCAGTCGGTCGTTCGACGGCCAACATCACGGCTGTGGCGCCTCCTAGCGAACGCCCGAAGGCAACCACCCGCTTCGGATCGATACTCGTGTGCGTTGGTAACCAGTCGTACGCAGCAAGCGCGACGGCTGAAATAGCTACCTCTGACGGCGCTCCACTCGATCGCCCATAGCCCGGAAACTCCACCAGAAGCACACCCATGCCCCAACCCCGAGGCACGTCGAACTCGCTCGGCAGCAGGTCGATCAGCTCCGCGTTGCCATGAAAGTAGATGATCAAAGGCGTCGCACCACTTCCGCCTTTCAGCGGCGGCAGGTACCAAGCCTCCGTTCGACCAGCAGCGCTATTCAACCAAACCTGCAGCGCGTCATGGGGACGCGAGGCACCGGCGGGCACTTCTGGCGCAGGAAAAACCAGCGGACGCTGTGCGATCAAAACGACAGCGAAGTAAGCCGGGGCAGCCAACAACACGCCCGTCGCAATTGCTCGCCATACTCGAGTGACTCCTGCTTTCGTCGCGGAAGCTTGCGTCATTGCCAGCGCCTATCAAACGCCCGCGCCGGAGAAGTCTTCCTCCCGGAGGTTCTTCCAAGCACTCCAGCGTTCAAGCGACGGTGGAAGCACATGGCCGGCGGAAATCAGCGCGTGCACGATGTTGGCAAACTCGCGCAGCTGACGACAACGAAGAAACCGCGCGCGCGCCTCTTCCCACGCTGGTGTCTCGCGCGCCACTGAAAGAATTGTCGAACGAGCATCTCGATACGAAACGAGCGCCGTCTGAGGCGCCTCGGTCTGGATCAAAGCCAGAGCCCGCTGCACGAATTCGTTCGAGCTGCGGTACCGATCGGTTTCGTCGACGCCAAGTGAAATCAGCAGCTGAGCGCGTGCCCACAGCGCATCGGTTGGACTCGTAGGTGTGCTCCACTGCTCGCAAGCCAACACCTTCACTTTGTACCAACGCGGGTCCGCGACGGCTTGCGCGTTGGCTGCTGCGGCAATCGTCAGCCACTCGGAAGCTCGCCAATCCTTCGGTGGACAGGCAGCGAGCGCAATGGCTCGGGCAAGCGCAACGTCCGCGTCGTGTTCACTCACCACTGCGCGTGTTGCCGAATGTAGCCTCTCCATCGGTCGCAAGATCCACTTCGATGCGTATCCGATCGGTGTTCACTGCATCGTGCTCGAGATCCACTTCGATGCGTATCTGATCGGTGTTCACCACGTCGTGCTCGTAGAAAAACGGAAGGGCGCGCCCGGAAGTTCGGACGCGCCCTTTCGACGAAGCGTTCGGCGAGCGAGCGCTTACTTCACGACGTCAGGGGGCACGTTGTCGATGACGATCGGCGGCAGTTTGAAGGGATCCCACGCCGGCGTGAGGTTGCTGAACTGAATGCCCATGCCGGTGCCGCCCGCGGTGGCTAGGCGGTTTTGGTTCCACACGTAGAGCGCCGGATAGGTCTTTACGTTGCCCGATTCGTCGACGACCACCGCCGCAAGCCAGAGCTGCGAAGAGTCGTTGAGACCTGTAAAGGCGCTGGCCGAGGACAACGGGAGCTTGAACTGCTGCGAGAACTCGTCGCCGTACTTACGCGCGGACGAGAAGATCACGAAGTAGTAGGTCTTGCCGCGGGTCTTGAATGCGTCCGGTGACCACTTGGGCCAGCTGTTGATGATGCCGCGGCTCATGTCGTCGCCGACGCACGCGACAGGATCGTTTGCGACGAGGCGAGTGGCCGTTCCGCCCTCCGCCGGGATGACCATGATCTCGCCGAAGCGGTTGTAGTAGGGGCCATCGGGCGAGCTGCCGCCAGGTGCCGGCGCGCGCGTGAACGCGATGAACTTGTCGTCCGCGGAGTACGACGGGTAGTACTCGAGCTTGTTCGGATCCGACGCGCCGTTCAGCGGGGTCGACGTACCACCCGTCTTGCTGTACGGGATGGTCTTGATGTCCGCGGTCTTCGCCGTGTAGTCGGGGTGACCGTCGGCCGCGTTGTCGGTCATCGTGTAGACGATCTTGGTGCCATCGTGGCTCAAGCTCGGCGACACATCGCTACCGGTGTCGCCCGTCGCGATGATGCCCCAACCGGTGCCCTTCGCCGCGTTGGCCGCCTCGTTGCGCATTTGCAGCGGCTGGCCGTAGTCGGGGGTGTCTGTGACGGCGACGTTGATCGTGCCGCTGTACTCGAGGTTGATCCACGCGAGCTGGTGCATCGACAGCTTCACGTCTTTGTGTGCGTCGTAGTTCGGGCTGAACCAAGGCTTGTCGCGCGTCTCGTTGTAGCTCGTCCGGTAGCCGTAGCTCGTGACGAGGATACGGTTGCCCGTCTCCCAAAGCTTGGGCGACATCGTTTGCGTGCCCCACCACGGCATCTTCAAAAGTGCTTGCGCGCCCGGCGTGATGAAATTCGGGATCGAGCCGACGCTGCCGCTGGTGAGCGATGAAACGGCCTTGGACCAAGGCCAATCATCCGTGAACACGACTGCCGTGCCGTCGGGCGTCGAGGTGTGGCAGCCAATGCAGCGCACCTTGCCGTTACCTGGCTTCGCGCCCTGCGGCATATCGTAGTAGCCGCGCAGCACCGAGCCGTCTTCCGACATCTGGCCGGTCCACGCGACCTTATCGACGGTGAGCGCATCAGCAACACCTTCATCGCCAACCTTGAAGCCCAAGAGGCGGCTCGAGGTGGCCGAGACGACCGCCGAGTTGACCGTCCAGAACACCATGCTTCCGCTCGCGACCACGGGAGCAACTTCGAACTCACCGCTGACGCCGACGGGCGTCCCTGGCGAGGCCTGGTTAATGCCGCGGATGGTCACCTTGAACGGCATGCCGGCGCCGTTGTTTGCGGCGCCGTCGCCAGCTGCAGTCATCGTCGAGGTGCCCGCCCAAATCTCTTTGGGTAGGTACCAGTACGTTTTCTTGGTGTACGCGACGAGATCGTTCTTCTGCGCGTCGTTGTGGATGCGGATCTCGAACAAGTCGAGGTTCGAACCTCCACTCCAACGGAAGCGCGGACGCAGCCAGTTCGCGGGAATCATCGTGCCCGGCGCCGACCCGTTCGAAAGCTGTGGCTCACTCACACACAGCCCACTCGTCATGTTCGTGGGATCGCCAAACAGAGTCGGTGCGTTGTCCGGCACACCCTCGCCGAGAATCGGCTTGTCCGGGAAGTTAGTGCAGGTTCCTGGGGCGCACGTCGGGTGCACCGCGCCAGGATTCATGGGATCCGGATCGGTGGGAGGAGGACCGCCGGTGGAGCCGCCGAAAGCCAGCGTGGCCGTTCCGCCGTTGCCTTGAGAAGTACTGTTTCCCGAACCTCCCTGCGGACCGTTGCTGTTGCCGCCGGAGCCTCGAGACTTAACCTCGGAGGAGGCAGAGCAAGCGACGACGCAAGCGATGGATAAGAGCCCGCTGAGGACCTGTGCGCGTGGTGATGATAAGTACATCCAGTAACCTACCTGTCTCGAGCTGGATCGCGCGCGTCACCCGAACTCGGCGCGCGAATGGCCAATACTGACATAAGGGCGAACGGCCAATACTGACACAAGATTGTCGGGCCGGTTCGGGCGAAGAACACGCCCGTCCGGCGCCGTCGCTCCGTCCGCCAGGCACCACTCAGTCGCGCGAAGTGGGCCAGTGGTCTCAAAAATTTCCAATTGGAAGTGATTTGGGGCGCGCGTCGAGTATGACCCCCTGGGTAGGGCACTGGCTCAAGCGCTAGTGGAATCCACGTTAGCGAGCGCGGGATCAGGGGCGCAGGTTGCGAGCCGGCATGTTTCGGGGGAGCCGGAGCTAGGGGCAGTTGAATTCGAACCACGCGTCGCGCCAGTCGACATCTTCGATGCCGTGGCAGCTGCCGTTCTCCCAGCGCGCGGTGAACGAGAAAGCGCCAAGCTGAGTGCGCAGCGCTTCCAGCTCCGTTTCGGTTTCTGGGGGAGTTCGACCGCCGTCGTCTTCAGATTCGATGCGCGCGCTGAGTGACTGAATTCGTTCGACCAGTGAACGAATGCTTTCGAAGCCAGGAGCGTGAGTGAACTTTCCGAAGACCGATCGCATTTCGCTGCCGCGCACTTCGAGCTGCCCGATGAGCTCGCCGTTGCAGAAGATGTCCGCGAACATCGGCTGATTGTGGCGCGAAGGTGCAGACCTCGTGTGAGGCTTTCCACAAACATCGCGCGCTGGGCGCGGAACCGGACCCGTGTGGGTTGCGCGCGGCAAGCCCACGGCATTGCGGCGTGCCGCGGCGCGCACTTTTCAGCGCGTGCGCACTCACGATCCCAATCGCGTGTTCCGCGCGTGGCGCGCTAGTGCTCAAACAGAGCGCGCACTCACGATCCGAACAACGCTAAGCGGCGTGCGGCCGACTAGGCTTTGTTTTCGGTTTTGGTTTCGACGACTTTGGCGTCGATTTGTTTGGCTTCGGGTTCGCCGGGCTTGGGTTCGTCGTCGCCGATGCCTTTTTTGAAGGCGCGAATTCCTTCGCCGAGGCCTTTGCCGACTCCTGCGAGGCGACCGGGGCCGAAGAGGAGGAGCACGACGACGAGGACGATGATCCAGTGAATCGGACTTAGGGATCCCATGGCAAACCGAGCCTCCGAGCGGGGGCGAAACGCCCGGATCGGATAGGGGTACCATAACACCCAACCAGAGCGGGGCTAGGGGGGGCGTTGCGGTTGACGAGATTGACGCAGTTGACGCAGTTGACGCGAAGGGACGTGTCGTTGCAGTGGTTCACGCGTTACAACGTAAATGTTGTCTCGTAGCCCGCTTGTGGCTGATCGAGGCGGAGGCTGAGGCCGTAGGAGCGCTGACCAATGCGCGCGCCGAAACGAACTTGCACCGGCGGGTTTTGGCCGCCGAGGTTTTCGAGGACAACGCGCACACGGTAGGTGCCTCGGGGTGCGTCGGGCGCGTCGAGGTAGACGTTTTCGACATTTTGGCCACGACATTCGTTGCTGCGGCCAGGGCAGTCGCGTTGTTTGACGAGGCCGCTCGCTAGAGGGCGGCCAACTTCGGCGAGTTCACCGGCGGGATCGGTGACGAGGAGGTCGACGTCGACGCGCGCAGGTTCCCACGCGATGGCGAATTGGACGGGGCCGGTTTCGATGCCGCAGCCTTCGTCGATGATGCCGTTGCAGTTGTCGTCGGTGGCGTCGAAGCAGCGTTCGGGCGCTGTGCTGGTGCAACCGGTGAGTTCGGCTTCTGCAGGCGCGCTGAGGAGTGTGCCGTTGGCGTTCGCGGCTTGGTTGGCGTTGCGACGCGCGCCGCACGCGCTGAGTGAGAGCGCCGCAAGTGAGAGCGCCGCAAGTGAGAGCGCCGCACGCGAAGGCGCACGCGAAGGCGCCGCGAGCGCGAGATGGTGTCTCGGCTCGCGGCGCATCGGCTCACGCTTACTTGCTGTCTTCCGGGATGACGACACCGGAGACGACTTTGGGGTTCATGAGTTCGAAGTAGGCTTCGCGTGCGATTTTGCCAGCAGGGCCTTGCTCGTCGCGCAGAGCGAGGAGCACGCCTTGTTCTTTCATGAACTTGAGTGCGCGGATGGCACCGGCGCGTTTGGCTTCGTCGTTGCCCTTGGCCATCTGCCAGAGGCGATAGCGGAGGACGACGCGGGTGAAGGAGTGCGGGCCGTTGTCGAAGAGGAGGTTGTCGAGCTGACGGGTGAGCATGACGCGCGCCCACTCTTGGGGAGTTTGGCGGATGGTCACGCGGCTGATGGCTTCAGCGTTGTCGACGTACTTGAAGATGAGGCCAGCCTCGAGATCTTCGGTCGACCAGTAGCCGAAGCTGCGGTACCAAAGCTCGCCGAGTTCATCGAGCGCGGGCTTGGGCTTGTTGGCGTACGCGGCGACGGCGCGCGCGGCGGTTTCGGGGGAGCCGCCGAGGATGAGTGCGAGCGCGGCGTCGTTCATGAGCGCCTCGTTGTTCATCAGCTCGAATAGCTTCTGCTCGACAGATTGGTCGAAGCCGCCCTTGGCGATGGCGCGTGCCACTTGGTTGCGCGTCTCGAGCGACGACTGCTCCGTCATGAGCTGCATGAGCGCGGGCGCAGTGCCCGGCACGGGGCGCTGAATCAAGGCTTCGAGCAAGCAACCGCGGCGGAATTGGTCGGACTTCTCGGCGCCGCCGTACGACTGAATGCGCTTGGCGATTTCGAGGAAGTCTTCCTTTTCAGCGGTCCAGGCGAGCGCGGCACAGGCAGCCTGACGCGAGCGTTCGTTGTTTTTCACGTCGTCGACGAAGTCGAGCAACATCTTGAACGCTTTGTGGTCGCCCCATTGGTTGAAGCCGTCGGCGGCGCCCGTGGCGAGCGCGGTGAGCGACATGCCGAGGATGGCCACGCCGCCCTGCATCAAGCCGTCGAGCGTGATGTCGTACTCGTTGCGCTGGGTCTTGCGCGCGGTGAGCGCCTTCTCGAGCACACCCCACGCCTTGGGATCCTTCATCCAGCCTTCGTAACGAAGCGCGCTCTGCGCCACGACGAACTCTTCCGGCATCGGCGGCTGCTGGCCTTCCTTCGGCAGCGGCACATTCGGGTTCGCCCACTTGCGGAGCGCTTCGATGTCTTTGGTGGATTCCATCGCGGCGAGCGCGCGCAAGCCGTTTGCGTGCGGCGAAGGCAGCTCGTGAATCCAGAACACGAGTGCGTCTTCGGCCTGCTCGGCCATCATCTGCTTCTTGTCCGGGTGCAGCATCGCCAAGTCGGCGATCATGCGAGATGCCACCACGCGCTCGTTGTCGTCGCGCTTGAGCTCCATTTCCCAGTCGTGTTGGTCGCTGTAGATCTTCAGCGGATCCATGCGCAAGCGCTTGGCGAGCGTGGGCACGGCGCGCACATCGCCGATGGCTGCCATGGCCACTGCCGCGCGCCACTGGAAGTGGATGTGCGGCTTGCTCTGGATGTACTGGTAGAGCGAGTTGCCGCCGCGCGGATCGTTGAGACCCTGACCATTCTTGAGGTCATGGATCATCTCGAAGATTTGCTTGGTCTGGTACCAGGAGAGCTTCGGATCGTCGGCCACCGAGCGCAGCGCGAGCACGAGGCCTTCAGTGCCGATGCCGTCACGCAGCGCTTCCAAGAACTTCTTACGGCTGTCCTTGTCGGCTTGCTTGAGCGCGTCGATCAAAGGCTCGCGAGCGCGCGGCTCAGCGATGCGACCGAGGCCCGGCGCTGCCTGGCGTGCAACGTCGGAATCCTTGTCTTGCACCAGCTTGATGAGCACATCGGTCCACTTCGGCTCTGCGTTGTCGCTGAGCACCGTGGCCACCAACTGGCGCACTGCGGGGCTTTCGTCGCCGGCCATTCCCGCCAGCTGATCGAGGCTCATCAAACCGACGATCTTCTGCGGATCGAAGGCGGTGCCACCACCCAAGCGCTGCACGGTGGAGAGGTGACCCAAGCGATAAAGCTTCATCACCTCATCGAGCGCACGTGTATCGCCCAGCACGACGAGCGCCCACGCGATCTGCGGCTTGGCGCCCTTGCCGGCGGTCTTCACTGCAGCAAGCAGCGCATCTTTGCCGGGCTCACCCAGTGGGCGGCCGTACTCCGCCAGCGCCGTCGCGGCCATCGACTGAATCGGCTCCGACGGATACGTCAGCGCCTTGATCGCGAGCGGCACACCTTCCGGATCTTTCGCCCACGCGAGCTGCTTCAACGCTTCGGCGCGGAGCTCGTCGCTGGCTTCGCTTGCTGCCCACTGGCGCCACTGCGGAATCTGCTCGGCTTTCGGCAGCACGAAGATCGCCTTCTTGCGCTCCTCGCCCTGCTCGATGGTCAACTTCTCGGCGTCCTTCTTGAAGCCGATCAAGAGGAAGGCCGCGGCGCCGGCGACAGCCAAAATGCCGATCAAGATCACGACCGGGTTGAAGCGGCCCTTCTTGAAGTTGCCGTCGCCCATGTCGTAGCTTCCGGGGAAGCCACCGCCGGGCGGCCCAGGCATGGCAGGACCATCGTCATCCGGCGGCCATTTGGCGAGATTGACTTGCGGCAATGGCGGGCGCGAGGCAGAAGCCGGGGGGAGGTTCGGCAGGTTCGGGTCGAGCATGAGTCCTTCCGCGAGCGCTGGTCAGACGCATCGAAAGCACCACTCTGCCTTCGACTGTCTGGAAACGTGCGCGGCGACCTTAACACTTGTACTGCGTCTCAGATGTAAGAATCGTTTTGGGGTCGGGGCCCCAAAACCTGAGGGTGGGGCCCCAATCGATTCACTCGATTGGGGCGGGAGCTGTGCTCCCGACAAACCAAGGCTAGTGCTCTCGCCGCGAAGCGGCGACTGGCGAAGCCAGGGTCCCGGAAGGAACGATTGTTACTTCCGGGACAGAGCACTAGATTTCGCGCCTTCTGCACTTCGCGGTAGCAATCAGTTTTTGGCTCGAAACACGCAACGTTCAGCAGCTTGCTTTTTCTCGAGCCGTAAAGTTTGCACTCGAGTAAATCACGCAGCGCGCCGCGGCCGTCCGGCCAGATGTGGCGTCTCGAATGCCTTCGACAGGGTCGTGAGTAGCTAGGCCGTGGACATTGCTCGACTCACGGGTGAGCGGGGCGCCACCACACCGCTCGCGGTGGCGGCCGCGACGACCATCGTGGCGACCGTACTCTCCTATGCGTTGCCCGAAGCGTACGCAGCCACCGGCGTTGGGCTTTGGTTCCTGTTTGCGGTCTTCGTGCTCGTGCTGCGCCGCGGCGACAACGCAACCATTCGACGCACGGGGCTCTCGCTCGCTGGTTTGTTCGAGCCCGAAACACCCATCGAGCCCACGCACGTCGTGCGAGCGGCGCTGCGCGCGCTGCTCGTCGGCACTGTCGTCGCGCTGGTGGTGTTGCCGCCGTTCTGGGCTGGTTACGTTTTCTGGTATCGACCGCAGACGCCGTTTGCGCCAGCGGCGCCGCCCTCCTTACAGAACGACGTGCTCGGTCAGTTGCTCGGCGTCGCGTTTCCAGAGGAAGCCTTCTTCCGTGGCTACTTGCAGAGCTCGCTCGACGCCGCGTGGCCTCGGCGCACGCGCGTGTTGGGCACGCCTGTCGGTATTTCGATCGTGGTCACCAGCGCCATCTTTGCGTTTGGCCACTTGCTTACCGAGCCGTACCCGGGCCGGCTGGCGGTGTTCTTTCCGTCGCTCGTCTTCGGCTTTCTACGCGCGCGCGAAGGTGGGATCGGAGCTGCGATCGTCTTTCACGCGCTCTGCAACCTCTTTGCCTCGTACTTGGGCCAAAGCTACGGTCTCGGGCGGTGACTCTCCTCATCGATAGCTTGTTGGACGACATCGTGACGCGCGCGCTGGCCGAAGATTTGGCTGGCGGCGACTTGACGACTGAAGCCACGATTGGTCCCGACGAGCGAGCGCTGGGCAAAGCCGTGGCGCATTCGCCACTGGTAGTCGCGGGCGGCGACGTCTTCGCGCGCGCCTTTTGGGGAGTCGATCGCAGCCTGCGCGTCGAACGCCTGAAAGCCGACGGAGAGCGCGCGCAGCCCGGCGAGGTGCTCTTCGTGGTCGAAGGCTCGGCGCGTTCGATTTTGTTTGGGGAACGCACGGCACTCAATTTCGTACAACGCCTCAGCGGTGTGGCGACTCTGACGCGACGCTACGTCGACGCCTTGCCCGCAGGCTCGAAGACACGCATCGCCGACACCCGCAAAACCACACCCGGCCTGCGCGCGCTGGAACGTCACGCCGTGCGCGCGGGTGGTGGCTTCAACCATCGCAACGACCTCGGCTCCGCCGTACTCATCAAAGACAACCACATCGTGGCTGCTGGCGGCATTCGCCCGGCGATCGAACGAGCGCGCGCATACGCGCCTCACACCACGCGCATCGAGATTGAAGTCGAGACATTGAGCGGCCTCGATCAGGCGCTCTCCGCCGGCGCCGACGTAATCTTGCTCGACAACTTCGAGGACGCCGACCTCGAGCAAGCCCTCGCGCACACGCACGGCCGCGCCGTGCTCGAAGTATCCGGCGGCGTAACCCTCGACCGCATCGCACGGCTCGGCGCGATCGGCGTCGACGTCATCAGCGTCGGCGCGCTGACACACTCCGCGCCTGCGGCCGACATCGGCTTGGATCTGGAAGCCCTCGCGTGAACACCCGCGCTCCGTCCGACGTCCCTCCGTCCGACGTCCCTCCGTCCGACGTCTCTCCGTCCGACGTCTCTCCGTCCGACGTCCCTCACTTCGACATCGCTCGCTTCGAAGCTCTTCGGCAAAAGCGCCGCATCACCTTGGGCGCGCCGCTCAAGCACACACGCCTCACTGCATCCACCAACGACGACGCGCTCACTGCCGCGCGCGCCGGCGCTCCGCACGGCGCCACATTCGTCGCCGATGCTCAAAGCGCCGGGCGCGGACGCCGCGGGCGCCACTGGTTTGCGGCAGCGGGTGAAAGCCTCCTCTGCTCCGTCGTACTCCGCTGCGACCTACCGCTCGAACGCGTCTCCCTACTCGCCCTCGTCGCCGGGCTTGCAGTTCGCGACGCCGTGGCGGCTGCCATCAACGCAAGCGCCACCATCAACCCCAGCGCCACCATCAACCCCAGCGCCACCATCGACCCCAGCGCCACCATCGACCCCAGCGCCACCATCGACGCAAACGCCACCACCGAAACAAACGCCGCCTTCAACCCCAGCGCCGAGAGCCCCCGCGTTCTCATCAAATGGCCCAACGACGTGTGGCTCGACGGCCGCAAACTCGCCGGCGTCCTCTGCGAAAGCCACGTCCAAGGCGCACGCCTCGCCGCCGCGATCATCGGCTTCGGCGTCAACCTCACCACCGAAACGTTTCCGGATGACCTCGCCGCCACGGCAACGTCACTCTTGCTCGCTTCCGTACACTGCGCGCGCGAACGCCTCCTCGTCGACATTTTGACAGGCATCGAAGCGCGCAGCCTCAGCCTCCTCCACAACGGGCCCGAACCGCTTGCTCGCGAACTCGCACGCCACGACGCACTCTACGGTCGTCACGTACGAATCGACGAAGTCGAAGGCGTGGCGGCGGGCTTCGACTACTCTGGAGGTTTATTGGTGCGCCTGTCCCAGGGCGAGATGGTCTCGCTCAGCGCCGGCAGCGTCGAACTCGTCGGTTGAAGGCGTCCGGGAAAAAGGACCAAGCCAGGAAGCCAATCGCCCCCGGTTTGAGCCTAGACTCGCTGGGACGCGACGACAGGTTGCAGTCGGCGCGACCCCGAGGCAGAGTGCCGTCCCTCAAGCCGCGACCCCGGGGGGCGTGGTCCAAGCCCTAACACAACATGGCAACTGCAGAAGACACTGTCTCCCATATTGCAAAAACACTCGGAGAGGTCGAAGAGATTCCGCTCTTTCAGATCACCGGAATCGTGCGCGTCTTGGGTGAAGAAGGCGCACAGGCCTTGCTGAAGGAGACGCTCGACATCGAAAAGGGCGGCGGCATGCTCCTCGCCGACGGCACCCGCCGTCGCAGCCCCGGTGGTGTCTTCTTCCAACTCGCTCGCCGCAAACTCCCCGCGGACGAGAAGAAGAACATCTTCCGCGAAAAAAAGGCCGAACCCGAAAGCGCGCCCATCTCCTCGCGCGCAGGTGCGCCGCCCGCTTCAGTTCCCCCGGGCGCACCCGCCAGCTCCACCGCTGGCAGCGCCGCCGCCGACGCATCCCGCTTCACTCGCCGCCGCGTCGTCGAAGTCGTCGCGCAGCGCCCCCACGCGCGCCCCGGTGGCAAACCCGGCGCATTCTCCCCGCCTGAATTGCCCAGCGCCCTCACCCGCGCGCGCATTCGCCAACAGGTCACCCAAGCCATCGCGCCCCTCCCGATCGAAGAGCAATACCACCTCCTCCTCGATCTCCTCGCCGACATCCACGACCGCGTTTCCGGCGGCAATCCCCCACCCTCCGAAGACGCGCCCGCCTCGCGCCCGCCCGCTCCCCGCCCCCAGCGCAGCACCACCACCACCCGCCGCAAGTAACGCGCAAGCGCGTGGACCTCGGATTGGGGATTCGGCGCCAACGCTGAAAAGAGCGCGACGCGCCTCGGCTGAAGTCTCCTGGCCTGCACCGCGCGCACCGTGCGGGTCCAGGGCCGCGCCCGGCGTGCTTTGTTTGTGCACGGCACTGTCACGCGCGCATTGTGCACCGCACCTTCACGCGCATTGTGCACCACGCCTTCACGCGCGCATTGTGCACCGCAACTTCACGCGCGCATTGTGCACCGCAACTTCACGCGCGTTGTGCACCGCA
>JBMOMJ010000068.1:22889-24715 GCA_049324695.1 Myxococcota bacterium | reverse complement strand
CTTCACGCGCGCATTGTGCACCGCAACTTCACGCGCGCATTGTGCACCGCAACTTCACGCGCGTTGTGCACCGCACCTTCACGCGCGCATTGTGCACCACACCTTCACGCGCGCATGGTGCACCACACCTTCACGCGCGCATTGTGCACCCGCACCTTCACGCGCGCATGGTGCACCGTGGGGGAGCTTCACCGCAACTTCACGCGCGCATTGTGCACCACACCTTCACGCGCGCATCGTGCACCGCGCCTTCACGCGCGCATTGTGCACCCGCACCTTCACGCGCGCATGGTGCACCGCAACTTCACGCGCGTTGCGCGCGACAACTTCGGGCGGTGAGCGTGGCTCGAAAATTGCGGAAGTGTGCGCCTCGATGCGAACTAGCGCTCTGCGCTCCTCAGCGTGCGTTAGGAGGCGTCATCGTCTTTCGGCGCCCGGCGCCCCGCGTCACTGGGCCGGATCCTTCGTCGTGCATGTGCACGGCGCTGGGGATCTTCACGCCTTCAAGCCGCGCTGTGCGACACCTTCCACCTTCACGCGCGCGTGACCGCTACTCCGACACTCACATCCGGACGGTAGACTCGCGCGCTTCACCAATTTGAGCCGAATCAGTTGCGTCACCCCGTGAAACCCCGGTCACGCGCCGGGAAACACCGCACCCACGCCGGACGCGCAATGCGATTCGGAATTGAGCCGAATCAACGTTGCACAGCGCACGAGCGCAAGAGCCAATGCACGACGGGAAGCCCGCTCGCTCGTCAGCGCGCGTTTCCGGCGATCGAACGCGAGCGCGCGTTCCGGCGATCGAACGCGAGCGCGAGCGCTCAAAGTACCAGCTCGTACAGTGCGTCGACTGAGAGCTCCACGCCAAGCGTTTCCAAGCGAACACTCTCACCGGCGCCGACAATCAGAACTCGCCAATCCCTGTCACGAGCAAAGCGCTCCACACGACAGCGCTTAGAAGCAATCAAGATGTAGTGGTCGAGGCTCGGAAGCAACGTATACGCCGAGAACTTTTCGCCGCGATCGATCCGTTCCGTCGAATCCGACAGCACCTCGACGATGACGCTTGGATTCAGAAGCACGTCTTCTTGCTCGTCATGGAAGCTCGGCGGCCCGCACACGCTCGCATCCGGATAGTAGACTCGCGCGGAGGGCGCACGAACCTTCATATCCGAAGGCAACGCTACACACGAGCCACCGCTGAGCGCGTTCCCCAGCGCACGAACCGTATTCGCGACCACGCGATTGTGCGCGTAGCGTGCCCCCGCCATCGCGTAGACCTGCCCGTCAACGAACTCGTGCTTGTCACTCGAACGTCGTTCGAAAGCGAGATACTCAGCGAAGCTCAGCGGGAGCTCTGAGGTCATTGGTGCCTTGAACGCTACCAGGGAAGGATACAACCGCTACTTGGAAGTGTCACGCGCGTCGCGCTGCTTCAAAACGACTCGGCGCCTGGCCGCAGTGCATCGCTCGCAAGCGCCCTTGGCTCAACACCCCCGGTGCACCCACGTAGGACATTATAGTGCGATTCAGAATTGAGCCGAATCAAACCTGCACAGCGCCCTCGCCCAATTCAGCCGAATCAACTTGCATGACGCTCGCGCCGCGCACGACGCGAAACGCCGCGCGCCCCCGCGCGAGACGCTCAACGATTCGACATCGAGTCGAATCCAACCTGCTCAGCGCACTCCGCCAAATTCAGCCAAATCAACTTGCATGACACTCGCGCCCCGCGCACGATGCGAAACACCTCGCGCCCCGCGCGAGACGCTCAACGATTCGACATCGAGCCGAATCCAACCTGCTCAGCGCACTCCGCCCAA
>JBMOMJ010000068.1:0-22789 GCA_049324695.1 Myxococcota bacterium | reverse complement strand
CGCGCCCCGCGCGAGACGCTCAACGATTCGACATCGAGCCGAATCCAACCTGCTCAGCGCACTCCGCCCAATTCAGCCGAATCAACTTGCATGACACTCGCGCCGCGTGCGACGCGAAACGCCGCGCGCCCCGCGCGAGACGCTCAGCGCACTCCGCCAAACTCAGCCGAATCAAACTTGCGCAGCGCGCATTCGGGCGCGCGTCGTGAAACACGGCGCCCGCAGGGTGGTCGGTGCCTCGCGGGCGAAATGCAAACAACGCGGGCCGTGCGCGGTCTCGGACCCGTGTGGGGTGGGCGGAGTTGAGCTGGTGTCGCGCGCTGGGGAGCGGTCGCGCTCGTTACAGTGCAGGCCCCCTCGAATTCGATCAGCCGTGGGCGCACGCGAAGTTGGCGAAGCCGAGGGTGTGGTCGATGCAGATGCGGTCGAGTTGGTCGTCGCTGGGTTTGGGTGTGCACGGGCCGGGTTTTGCGTCGGTAGGGCAGCGAGGGACGAGTTCGCGGAAGGCGCGGAGGCGGGCGGCGTCGTCGAGGGGCGCGGCGGGCGATTGGGCGAGTGATTCGGCGAGGAAGCGCGCGCGAAGTCGGTTGCGCCACGGAAGGTCGGTGCGCGCGGCGAGGGCGGTGAAGCGGGGGCGCAAGGTGTTGGTGAGGTCGAGGGCGGTGATCATGCGGGCGAGGGCGAGCATGTCGGTTTGTGGAACGCGGTGGGCGTAGGCGGTCCAAACGGAGCCAGTGAGGAGGCGCGCGAGGTCGAGTCCGGCTTTGGTGAGTTGGGTGGCGCGTTGGCGTTCGTTGGCGCCGGGAGCGGTGGCGTGTGCTTGGACGCGACCGCAAAAGTTTTGGAAGTAGCCGATGTCGACGGGCGCGAGGAGGTGGCGACGAAGGCAGTGTTCACGCGGAATGTTGGCGGCGCAGTTGGGTGTTGGGTCGAGGAGGGCGAGTGGGTTGCCTTCGGTGGCGAGTTCGGCTTCGCAGACGGAGGTGTTGTTGGGCGTGGCGCAGGCGTCTTTGCCGAGGAGGGGGACTTGGAAGCCTTGGCTTGCGGCGAATGCAGTGGTGATGCTGCGTGCGTAGAGCCATTCGTCCCAGATGTCGGCTGGCGTGGGGCGCGGAGCTTCGAGGAATTCGAGGTGGGCGATGAGGCGTTTGCCGGATTTGCCTAGGAGTTGGAGGCGGGTGCCGGCGCGGAGTTCGCCTTTTTGGATTTTCCAGGGAGCGAGGGCTGTGAGTTCGTCGAGGAGGTGTTCTTCGTCGAGGGCGCTGCAGTCAGGTTTGATTTCGAGTTGGTCGGCGTTTTGACGAAGGGCAACGTAGCGAGTGCGCTGTTTGCAGTCGCTGGGGCTGGAGCAGTGGCGTTCCCAAAATGCGGGGGAGAGTGCGGGGAGCTCGAAGCGGACGCGCGCGAAGGTGAAGTCGGCGCGTTCGTCGCGACGCGCGCGATTGGTTTCGAATGCTTGGGTGGCGCTGCGAAGCCAGGCTTCTGCGGGCGGGCCTGGTGGCGTCGGCGTTGCGCTGGCACCCGCATGCAACGGTGTGGCGCTGGCTGTCTGCTGTGCAGTCGACCGCGGTTGGCAGGCGAGCGATGTGATGATGGCGAGGGAGGTGGTGCTGGCGAGGGACGCGGTGCTGGCGATGGCGATCGCACTCGCGACACGGAGGAGCTGGGTCGGGTGCGCGCGCGGGGTCATGGTACGGGTTTGCCTTTGCCCTCTCCGACGAATTCGCCTTTGCTTTTGCGAAAGTTGAAGATGTCTTTGAGGACTTGGCCGGCTTGCCTTTTGAAGGCAACGTTGGTTGAAGCGTAAATTACGTCGATCGGCAGGAAAAAGGTGCCATTGGTACCACCGCCGAGGACACCGACGAGTTCGCCATCCTCGTTGTAGAAGCCGCTGCCGGAGCTGCCGAAGCGCGCGCCGAGGGCCGCGACGACGCGGTTGGCGGCGGTGGTGCCAAAGGAGGTTCCCAAGCTCTTGTTGATGTCGGTAACCTTGCCTTGCGCGACGTGTCCGGAGAACAAGGGGAGGCCGCTCGAGGCTATTTGTTTGGTTCCCGAGTATTGCAGGAAGCTAGCCACGGACTTGCCTGTGAGTGAGGTGCGGTTGAAGGTGGGCGGAGCTAGCACGGCGGATTTTCCGACGAGTTGGAAGTCGGGCACACCGCCGCGTTGGTTCCAGTCGATTTTTACGATGGCGAAGTCTTCTTCGTCGGTGCTCTTGCCAACGAAGGCTTCCGAGTCGCCGCGTAGAAACGCAAACGGGCGCGGCTGCTGTGAGGTGAAGGGTGGCTTCGTGTTGTCGGCGGTGGCGGCGTCCAAGTCGTTGCTGAAGACGACGCGAATCTGGCTGTTCTTCATCGCCGAGAGCGGAAATGGCTGCAGCGTGTGCAGCGCCATCAGGATGAAGTTGAAGTCGATTAGGATCGCCGAACCGAGGAAGACGTCGTTTACCAGATCGAGCGAGTGCAAGTTGCCCGCGGGAAAACCTTGCGCGTCGAAGTCTGCGCGGCTCATCACGATGGCGCCGCTGAAGCGCTTGTGAAACGCGATGTAGCTCTTATCGAAGCGCGTGCCCGAAAACTTGATGGTTTTGGAGTTGACGGGAGTGGGCTGGTAACCGGTGGGCCGTTTCGGTTTCGCCATGTTACTCGCCACCCCGCTGAGAAGAACACTGCATCATCGGCTTCACGGAAAGATCACGTTGTCGAGCTCGGCGTGTAAGCGCGCCGAATTGATTTCGAAGTTTACGCCCTTGGCAACGAAGAAGTAGCTGTAGCGCAGCACGTCGCGCTCTGGCAGCGAGCGCAACACGTCTTCGTGGAGCTCGTTGAAGGCCGCCTTGGCCTTGCCGCTTTCGACCACCACGTCTTCCGCGCTCGCGATGCGCTCGGGCTCGGCGTTTTGATCCGACACGCGGAAAATCGAAAACTCGACCGGGGTGCCTGCGGCAATTCCCGGGAACAAAACCTCGAGCTCGCGTGTCTCGCTGTGCCCCGCGATGGTGAGCGGCTCGGTCCAACGCGCTACCGCCACCTTGCCGCGTGTTTCAGCCAACGGCTTGAACAACGGACAGTTTTTCTTGGCGCAAGGTCCACTCAAGCAGGGCGCGTCGACGGGCGCATCGGGCTGAAAAAACAAGAGCTCCACACGCCGATTGGTGCGGCTCAGCATGTTGTCTTGGTTGGGGTTTTCGATGGGCTGAAACTCGCCGCAACCGACACGTTTCTTGTCGCCGCCGAGCAGCTTGGCGTCGAGCCCCAACTTGCCCCGCAGCGCCTTCAACCCATCCACATTGAGCAGCAAGCGATCCGCGAGACGATGTTGGTAGAAGTCGAAGGCTGCTTTCCACGTGAGCGGCCCCCAATCGCCGTCGACAGGAATCGGCTCGGCGCCTGGAAAACCGAAGTCGTTGTACGCCTTCTGAAACGCCTTGAAAGTGCGAATCGGGTCGCCCTGGTTCTCCTTGCGACTGCACGGCAAGTTGAATTCGGCCGCCACCCAATCCGCAATTTGCAACTTGTCGTCGCGCAGCGTGCTCTCCTTCTTGGCCTTGTCCGGAATGTGCGGTGCGTTGGCAACCTCCGCGAAGAGATCTCGATCGCCAAGCAAGACCGCCTTGACGCAATCGGCGCGCAGCTCCGAGAGCTTCACGTTGCTGTCGTCGCTGCCGACCGTATCGGTATGTCCCGCGAGCAATAACTTGCGCTTGCTGAGCTGCAAGAAGCGAAATGTCCGCTCGAGCAAAGTGATGCCGGGCGACAGCACCGTTTCCGTCGCTTCGACGTTCTCGATCGTGTTGGGCATGAACACGGCGCTGTTCAAACGAAAGTGGGTGTCGCCCACCTCGATGATGTCCACGTCGGGCGCGTTCGAAACCACAGTGATCTCGAAGGCCTTGTCGGTTTCGACCACCAGCGACTCCGGCTTCTCGTTGGGGCGTAGACGAATGATTCGCTTTTCCATCGAGTTTCGAAGCCCCCTCCCACGGGTGCTCCTCTCTCACGTTTACCGAGCCCGGCCGGCAACGCAAGGAGAACCCCATTTCGGCGCGTTCTGCGTTCGCGCGAAGCGCTCCCGGCGGACAGCCAGCGGGATTCTTCCCCGCGGACAACTCGCAGACGCCGGCGGGACTGGCAGCGGCTGGCGCACCCACCGTGCACTCATCCTTTTGCGATCGGCGGCCGCAACCGCTAACCTAGCGCGATGGAGTTTGGGCGTCGCTGGACAATTCAGACCAGCTTCGGACGAGTCAAACTGCGCGTTTTGGCGCCGTCGGACGCGGAGGTGAAACTCGACGAAGCCGCCCGCGCTCGTGCTCTCGAGGCTCGCTTTCATTTACTCTACGAGCTCCGCGAGCACTTCCACGACGCACCCAGCGGCCTACGCGACGTGTGGCGCTTCTTTCGTGGTGAAGAGCATGGCTTCGGTCCGCGTGATCGCGCGCCCACCGAACTCGAGCTGATGGCCTTCGAACAAATGCTCGATCGCGAAATCGCGACGCGCAGAGTCGAACTCGATCTGGAACCGTTCTGGACCGACAGCCTCACGGAGCACGAACGCACCACTCCCATCCCGCCACTACGCGCGCTGCCGGAGCCTCCACCCGAAACCAGCTTCATCGCCGTGAACCTACTCGACCAAGACGGCAACCCCGTGATCGGTCGGCGCTGGATCATCGAGCTCCCCGACGGCTCCAAACACGAAGGTCGCACCGACGCAGAAGGCTGGGCGCGCGTGCGCGGCTTCACCCAAGACGGTGCCGCCAAAGTCATGTTCCCCGAGTTCGACGAACTCGACCACGAGACCCGCGTCTCTGCCGAACAGGTGATCGAGCCCGTCCAAGGCGAACCCGCCGAAGAGGAAGAAGCACCTGCTGAAGAGCCCGCGCCCGCGGACCAGCCCGCAGCGGAAAAACCGGCAGCAAAGGAACCCAGCAAGCTTCCGGATCTCCCGTCGATCCCGCCGCTCCCTCCGCTCGACATCCTCGAAGACAAACACTTCTTGGAGTTCAAGTTCGTCGATCCACAAGGCAAGCCCCTCGCGAACCAACGTTTCTCCCTCACGCTGGAAGACGGCAAAGTCGTCGAGGGCGCATCCGACGCGAGCGGCGTCGCACGCATCGAGGATCTCAGCGGCAAGACCGCGCAGCTCGATCTGATCCCTGAGGCTCCGGCGGCGTGAACACGAAAGTGCTAAGCTTCGCGACATGACCGCGGTGCACGTCCCAGAGCCGGTCGATCCCAGCACGATGGATCATTTCGTGTACCTGCGGGACGTGAGCTGGCGAGAGTACGAAGCGCTGCTGTCGATGCGCGGCGAGCGAAGCACGCCCCGTATCACCTACCTCTCGGGAGTCGTCGAACTGATGACGCCCTCTCGCTACCAGGAGGCGGATAAGAAGAAGCTTGCCCGGCTGCTCGAGGCGTGGGCAGAGGAAGCCGGCGTGATGCTCGAAGGCGTCGGTTCGTGGACGCTGAAGAACCAGGACGAAGGTCGCGGCGCGGAACCGGACGAGTGTTACACGCTGAGTCGCGTAGCCGAAACCGATGACGATCGCCCCGACATCGCTCTCGAGGTGGTTTGGACTCCCGGCGGCATCGACAAGCTCGAAGTGTATCGAAAGCTCGGCGTGCGCGAGGTCTGGTTCTACGAGCGCGGCACGTTGAAACTCTTCGCTCTACGCGGCGACAGCTACCAGCCAATCCCACGAAGCGAGCTCCTGAGCGGCCTCGATCCTGAACTCCTCGTTCGCTGCATGGCTGAGCCCAACCAAGCCGCGGCAGTGCGTACACTGCGCGCGGCGCTGCGAACCTGACGGCTATACGCGCGTAGCGATACGCGCGACGAGCGACTACGCCGTCGGCGCGCCGGACTGAGCTTTGCTGCGCTCACGCAGGAACTCGATCGCCGCCGGCATGATGCTCAGGATGATGATCGCAAAAATCACGTAGTGGAAGTTCTTCTGTACCGCCGGCAAATTGCCAAACCACATCCCGGCAGGAATGAACAAGCCGACCCACGCCACTGCGCCGATCACATTGTACAGGAAGAAACGCGGGTAACGCATCTGGCCCACACCCGCGACGAACGGCGCGAACGTGCGCACGATCGGCACGAAGCGCGCGATGATGATCGCCTTGCCACCGTACTTCTCGTAGAACGCTTGCGTGCGCAGCAGATGCTTCTTGTTCAACAGCTTCGACGTTTCGCTGGTGAAAACACGCGGCCCAATTTGGCGCCCGATCGAGTAGTTCACCGCGTCGCCGAGCACCGCCGCCACCAACAGCAACGGAATCATGATCGCGGCTGACACCGTCGAGCCCGGCGCTGAACACAGCGCGCCAATCGCAAACAGCAGCGAGTCGCCCGGCAAGAAAGGCGTCACCACTAGACCGGTCTCACAGAAGATCACCATGAAGAGCAGCGCGTAAAGCCAGCCGCCCATGGACGCGGACCACTCCGTCAGGTGCTTGTCGAGGTGGGTGATGATCTTCCAAAAACCGACAATGACGTCCACGGGGACTCCCTTTTGCCCGGCGCCGAAAAAACCGGGCGACCTCCCATAGGTCAGGATCCCCCCCGCTGTCGAGCCGCGCGCCCCAAAGCTCCGCGCTGGCGCACGAATTTTCCCGCGAGCTTGCCGCTGCTTCACCCCGTGCGATACCGTGGAGGCGCTCGGAACTTTTGGCTTTCTCGGCGAGGTAGGGCATGCGCTGGCTTTGCATTGGGTTCGCTACGTGGGCGGTCGCGGCTTGTAGCGACGATGGTCGTTCGCCTCCGATTCCCCAGACGAACAACGGCGGTACCGTCAACGTCCTTGGTGGCCGCGGTGGCTCTACCGGCGCGGGCACCGGCGGCAAGGCGGACAACGGCGGTACCACTGGCAAGGGCGGCGGCGGCGGCGACGCGGGCAGCAGCGAAGCTGGTGAAGGCGGCGTAGGCGGCGCGGATACGAATGCGTTGGCGCCCATCGTGGAGATCGTCAGCCCGTTGGAGGTGCTCGATCCGAACGGGTCCGCGATCATCACGTTGGGCGACGCCGCGACGGAGAACGTCAAAGTCGTTTGCAAGGCCACCGCGTCGGAAGCGCCGGGAGCGACGGCGGTTGATACGTCGACGATTATGATCACGGCGTTGAATGCGGCGGGGGTCCAACTCGATCAAGAACGCGGTCAACCGCTCGGCAATTCGCAGTATGAGACGACGCTGCAGCTGACGAACGCGGCGAATGGCGCGATCACGTTCATGTGCACCGCGAGCGACAAGTCGCGCCCGCCAGTAACCGGAAAAGCGACCATTGGAACATTCGTCGACCGCGGGCCCGCAATCACCGTGGTCGATCCGCCAGAAAAGGCAGCATCGCGACCACTGGCCTCGCCGACGCATTTCGAGTTCTCCGTCGCTGCGTCTCCGTTGTGGGATGCGCCAGATCCCGGCGCCGACGTCGCCATGGCAACATTGATGACCGGCACGGTGCCGATCGCGACGCTTGCTGCGGATCCAAAGCGACCCGGAACTTACGTCGCTGAGGTCGACTTCACGGACACGAAGCTATTTCCCGAGACTCCAGCGGGCACGATGCCCGTAACGATTACGGCGACGAATAAGCGCAAACCCAAAGCGGCGACACGCACCAAGCAGTACACGTTCGAGCTCGATGGGGCGGGGCCGACCGTGGCCATCACGAGCCCGGTAGAACAAGCCATGATCAGCGGGTTGGTGCAGACCAAGCTCACCTTCACAGCCACTGATTCCGGCTCGGGTGTAGATCCGAGCAGCGTGCTCGTGCAGCTGAACAACGCCACTACATATCGCTACAACGCCGACGATCCGAGCTGGACGATCGGCGTGAATGACAAGACCTACACCTTCAGTTTCCTAATCGACCGTTCGAAGTTCACGGGCTCGGTCGCGCAAGTGAACGTCAGCGTCGAAGCCACCGACAAAGCTGGCAACGTTGGTCAGCGTGCTTCGCGGCTCTTGCACGTGGACGATTTCAGCCCAATCGTGTCGCTCGACCCACCGAACGCGCGAATCGTTTCGTACGGCAGTACTCCCGCAGACGCCTATTGCTCTGCACCGTTCGATCCACTCGGCGATTCTCCCAAGGATGGTTCCAAGGTCCAACTGAACGCACTTATCCGCACATTCATTTGGGAGCGGACCAACGGAACTATAAGCTCCCAAGTTCTCTATCATGCGGGAGTGAAGACGAGCAGCCCGCGACTGTACATGCAGCGCGACACCAGCAAACCGATTCTGATCGACACCAACGGTGACGGCACTTGCGATGACATTGCTCCCGAGGTGAAAGCGACGCACTACTGGCAGCTGTCGCCGATCCCCGCACGCGGTGTGGGCAACACGAATATGGAAACGTGGAGCGCTGCTCCGGCCATGGCGAGCAACTTTTGCAAGACGCAAAGCATCGAGCTCCGAAACATCTGCTCCGGCTTCTCCGAGATGCAGTTCGTGTTGGGTCAGCGCGTCTTCGTCGGTGAAATGGCGCAGAATACACCCGCGGTGTGGTCCGTGGGCGTCGGAACCGAGAACTCACAGGAGTGCGCAGGTAGCGCTCTAGAGCTCGGCGCGGCGGGGGCGGCCGAAGGTTGGTTGTGCTTCGCCGCCGAGGCGACCGACAATGTGGGCAACAAGGGAGTCTCGCCACCGCTGCGGCTCTGCTTGGACAGTGAGCTCGCTCCCGGAGCCCCTGCCTGCGCGAGCGACCTCAACACACGACCAAGCTGCACTCTGAACTGCACGCCGCCGCCGGTGAACATCAACGGCTTCGGAAACGACGCGGCGTTCGTCGAGCACTACAAGTAGTCACAGGCAACCCGCTCCCCAATGCGACCTCCCCCTTCCCGCGCCTACATCGGCGCGCGATCGGCATTCGCACTTTTTCTTGGGAAGAGCTGACGGTCTCCGCTCGTTTCATGGAGCAGCGCGAAGCAGATCGGCTAGTCTACTGAGACTTGTCTCAGGTTCTTGGTCGCGTCGCCACGGGGGTCCACGAGGTTCCACGTGGGCCCGACGTGCAGCATAGAGTGAATGTGAAGCGCTCTTGGCTGGAGCGCGGGGACACGATTGAGCTTTCGCTGCCTCGAAACCTGACGTGCGCTGCATGTAAGGGCGGTGGCTGTGATCGTTGTGAGCGATCGGGAGCGATCACATTGCGGCAGCGTGGGGACGCGGTGGTGCCGTTGAAGGTGCCGCTGCCGCAGCGGACGGCGGAGGATCTCACGAAGGAGCCCTCGATGGTATTGCGGATTCCGGAGCAGGGCGGGCACGCCCCACGCGGGTCTGACTTGCCGCGCGGGCTTTTGTTGCTGCAGATCGTTGCGGCGGAGCACGCGGATGTGGGGGTCGCGAAGGTGAAGCTCGGCGTGGCGCGGCGCCTTTCGCGCGCGCCGGTGAGTCAGACTCCGAGCGAAGCGGTGGAGCCGGCGTCGAGCGCGCGGCCGCGCGGATCGGCGTGGGGGCTGCTGTTTTTGATGCTGGCCATCGCGTGGATCGCGGCGGTGCTGCTTTTCAGCTCGCGGCTCCCGCATTAGGCAGCGCCTGGCTGGAGAGGCCGGCAGTGCAAGCCGAATCGTGAAGTGGGCGGCGACTAGGTAAGGCGGCGTTTCCTCGCTATGTTTCGAGCATGAACCCCGTGCTGATGGCTTTGATCCTGGTCGGACTGTGGGGGCTATTTTTCGTGAGCGCGTCGCGGCGAATGCGCTTGTTGAAGATTGGGCAGCCAACCGCGGAGAGTCGCGTCGATCGCGTGGGCGAACGCCTGGCGGCAGTGTGGGACCTGGCGCTCGCGCAACGCAAGATGCGTTATTACTGGCTGGCAGGTGTTGCGCATCAGCTGATCTTCATGGGTTTTCTGGTGCTGTTGCTGCGCACGCTGGTGTTGTGGGGGCGTGGATTCTATCCGCCGTTCAATTTGTTCGTGTTGGCGCCCGACACGTTGCTCGGAAGTGTCTACGCCTTTTTGAAAGATGTGTTCGCGCTGCTGGTGCTGAGCGGTGTAACGGTTTTCGTGTACCTGCGCACGGTGAAGCGTGAAAAGCGGATGACACTGAGCGGGGAAGGGCTTCTGATCCTCGGCATCATCGCGACGATGATGCTGTCGGATTTGCTGTACGACGGCGCTGGGTTGGTGCTGGCGTCGCGCTTCGACGCGGAGTGCGCGACGCAAGGCGCGAGCGAACTGTGTCAGAGCATGCAAACGCTGGTGGCTCCGCTCGCGCCAGGTCACGAGCCGGCGTTCTCGTTGGCTGAACCGGGAGGATCGCTCGTGAGTGTGTTGCTCGCTGGCGTCGAGTCGTCGCTGTTGGTGGTGCTCGCTCACATTGGTTTCTGGACGCACTCGACGCTCGTGCTCGTGTTCTTGAACATTCTGCCGTACAGCAAGCACTTCCACATCATCACGGCGATCCCTAACGTCTTTTTGGAAGACATCACGCCGCCGGGCAGGTTGCGTCCGCTGGCGGAGAGCACCGAAGCCTTGATGGCACAGGTCGAAAAGGCAACGGAGGGCGAAGACCTGTTGGCCGCGCGTGTGGGCTATGCGCGCATCGAGCACTTCACCTGGAAGGACATTCTCGACTTTTACACGTGCACCGAGTGCGGCCGTTGTTCGGACAATTGCCCTGCGTTCGTCACCGGCAAGGTGCTCTCCCCCAAACAATTCACGCTCGATTTGCGCAACCACCTGTACTCGCGCCAAAGCGAGCTCACCGCAAAGAAGCCGGACGGAGCTCCTACGAAGTCGGAGGCGAGCGACGCTGACAAAGGCGAGCCGACGGTCACCGAACCTGCCAAGGACGAAGGTAAGACGCGCGATCTCGTGCCGCACGTAATTCATCCCGACGTCTTGTGGGCATGCACGACTTGCCGCGCCTGCGAAGAGCAGTGCCCGGTCAGCATTTCCTACGTCGACAAGATCGTGCAGATGCGCAGGAACCTCGTAGTCATCAAGGGCGAGTTCCCGCAAGAGCTGGCGAAGCCGTTCGAAGGCATGGAGGTCAACGGGAACCCCTGGAACCTCTCGCGCATGGATCGCGCGGGCTGGGCCGAGGGACTCGAGATTCCGACGTTCGCCGAGAAGCCAGCCACCAAGGTATTGTTTTGGGTTGGCTGCGCGGCGAGCTACGACGATCGCGCCAAGAAGATCGCACGCAGCACCGCACGTCTGTTGAAAGCTGCCGGCGTGGACTTCGCCATCCTCGCCGAGGAAGAATCGTGCACGGGTGATCCAGCGCGCCGCGCAGGCAATGAGTACCTGTTCAGCATGCTGGCGGAAGCCAACGCGACCACGCTGAACGGCTACAAGGAGCAGGGCGGCATCGCGCAGATCATCACGACGTGCCCACACTGCTTCAACACGCTGAAAAACGAGTACCCGAACTTCGGGGCGAAATTCGAGATCGTTCATCACAGCGACTATTTGCTGGGTTTGCTCGCCGAAAAGAAGCTGGTGCCGAAACGCGCCGTGCGCGGGAAGGTCGCCTTTCACGACTCGTGTTATCTCGGGCGCTACAACGACATCTACGATTCCCCGCGTGAGATTCTCACGCGCCTCGGTCTCGAGCTGGTGGAGGTCGAGTACTGGAACCGCAATAAAGGCCTGTGCTGCGGCGCCGGTGGCGCACAGATGTGGATGGAGGAGCAGAACAAAGAGCGCATCAACGTGAAACGCACGTTGCAATTGATCGACACAGGGGCGAAGACCCTGGCCACCGCGTGTCCGTTTTGCATGACGATGGTGCGCGACGGCATCAAGAACGAATCTCGTGAAGACGAGCTCCGGAATTTGGATGTTGTCGAGGTCTTGGCAGAAGCTTGTGGGCTCGACGACGGTGGCGCGCCCCAAACGGAGCAGGCGGCGGTCGCCTGAGCGAATAGTCACAGAACGCCACGCGCAGCGACGCCCCGCCCCGTAAATGCCGAAGGGCTGGTTCGTCCGGTGGACGCAGGCGGATTCAGGTGTCTATACTGGGTTCGATGCGGCCCCGCCCCGTCCCCAGCGTCGAACGCACGGAACCCGAGCATCATGCTATTCGGGTAACCGAAACGCGCGGCGTGAAGAAATACGAGTGCGACTCGTGCGGCGGTGAGTTCGAGGGCGAACCCGCTGGCTCGGGCTTGTTCGTGTGGTCGCGCGGCGACGAAGTGCGTTACGAGGAGCCCCCGCTTTGCGACGAGTGCGCTTCGAAGATCACGCTGGGCGCACTGATGTCGTTTGGCAGCGAAGAAGAGGAAGAGGGCTGAACCCTCGAACGCTCGGTTTGTATGGCCGGCACGCGCCGCGCTCCGAACCTGATCCGTCGCGCGGATTCGTGGCACAACGCTGGCACAAGGCCGGGCAGCACCCCTCGGATTTCCTGGAGATTTCGTAGCCTTCAGCTGGCATGGGGCATGCTCTTTGGTGGGGCCGAGGAGACTTCGCATGCCAGTCCAAGAGCGCACCTTTGGCTTCCTTCGCCGCCGTCCCCTGCTGGCGGCCACTCTCGCGTTACTCGCTGCTGCCTGCTCGGGTGACCCCGGTTCTTCGGGACCGCGCGCACAAGGCCAAACCGAGTTCTCGTCCACGTCACCTCAAGGAGTGCGGGGACCTGGTTTCGGGTTGGAAGGAGCAGCAGACAATGCCGCCTCTGCCCCCCCGACGAACAGCGGCAGCCGCAGCGCCGACACGCAAAGGAAGGTCGAGGAGACGGATCTGTATCGCCTCGAGGGCGATCGCCTCTACTACCTGAACGCTTACCGCGGCTTGATGGTGTTCGACGTCAGCAACGTCGACCAACCGCGTTTCCTCGGTCGCTCACCGGTGTACGGCTATCCACACGAGATGATCGTGCGTAACGGCGTCGCAACGGTCGTGCTGAGCGACTGGTACGGCAAGATGGATGACGGTACGCCGTTCCACGGCTCGATCGTGCGTGGCATCGACGCAACCGATCCCGCCAACATGAAAGTTTTGGGCGAAGCGCCGCTCGGTGGGCAGGTGCGCGACACGCGCGTTGTCGGCGACGTGCTCTACGCGGTCACGGAAGAGTACCCCTACTACTACGGATGGCTGGACGATGCCCGCACGAGCAGCAGCTCACAGCCGAAGGTTGGCGTGAGCTCGGTGAGCTTCGCCGGTGGCAAGATCGAGAAGAAGAGCCACTACCAGTCGGTAGGCAGCGGTGGCGTATTTTACGTGACGCGCGACGCAATCATGCTGGGTCACCCCGTCTACGGCGCGCCCGACGCAAACGGGTACGCGCAGCCCACCGGCGACACCGCGCTCGACTACATCGATATCAGCGATCCTGCCGGCAGCATCGTGCGGCGCGGCAGCGTGACGTTCAACGGCTACATCCAAGGTTGGGGCACCGACAACGGCCGCTGGAACATCGACTTCGCCGATCAGAAGACGGCGCACGCGTTGGCGTGCAGCGGGAACTACTACTGCGGCAGCGGTCAGCCGCTGGTGCTCGCCACGGCCGACTTCACGAACCCAGATCAACCGAGCATGGTGTCGCGCGTCACCATCCCGGCGAACGCCTGGTCACCCGCGGTGCGCTTCGATGGCAACCGCATGTACCTGTCGCCGAGCGACGGTTACATCTACACGAACAGCGGCGTCGAATCGGGGACCACACCGATTCAGATTTTCGATCTCTCGAATCCAGCTGCGCCAACGTTGAAGGGCACCGTGAACGTAGCGGGGCAAATCTGGAACTTCACGCCCGCTGGCAATCGCCTGTTTGCCCTAGGCAACAGCTACAGCTCAAAAAACAACTCCTATGGCAGCCAGGTCGACCTGCACTACCTCGACGTGACCGACGCGGCGGCGCCGAACGCGCTCGGCAAGGCTTCGTTCGGCGAAGGTTGGGCGTGGACGCCGGCGGCTGGCACCTTCAAAGCCTTCACGAAGAACGACGCCGAAGGTCTCGTGGTGCTGCCGTTCAGCGGCTACGACTACAATAGCTACCAATACAACAACGGTGTGCAGCTCATCGAGTTCACGCCGAACACCATTCAAACCAGCGGCGCGGCGCACACCAAGGGCTGGGTCGAGCGCGGCATCTTCGTGAAGAACCGGTTGGTCTCGCTGAGCAACCTGGCGCTCGCAGTCATTGATTACACCAACCGCGCCTCACCAACGGTTGTGACCGAGCTCACCTTGGCCCGCAACGTCGTCAATGCGCGTGCGCAGGGGAACGGCACCGTAGCTGAGCTCTCCAGCGACTTCTGGGACAACGACGTGAGCAAGTCCGAGCTGCGTGTGCTCGATGCCGCGCGCGTCGAGGAGACCAACAGCGACGCGACGTTGGCCAAGCTCGACATTCCGGGCACCAACGCGCGCGTGTTCCACAACGGCAACTTGAGCTACGCCGTGACGCAAGTCGTGCGGCGCGGCGCGTGCGTCGACTCTGCAGGTAACCCGATCCCCGGTCGCGGTGATGGTAGCGAGTGCGAGTTCTGGCATACGCGCGTGCAAGTCATCGATCGCTCGGGGGCACAGCCGAAGCTGCGCGGCGCGATCGATCTGCCGGAAACCTACGGCTACAACCACTGGGGTTGGGGCTGGGGCTATTGGGGCTGCTTCGCTTGGGATTGGTACTACGGCTCGCAAGCGGTCCAGGCGGGCAACGTGTTGGCGTTCCAAACGTACGAGCCGAACGCGGATTGGTCGCAAGTGACGCAAGCGCTCGTGACCGTGAACCTGAGCAATCCGGATCAGCCGGTGATGGGCCGCACCAACATCGTCAACAATTCGAGATGGTGGTGGGGCAACTTGCGCGCGTTCGGCGACCGCCTCTACGCAACTCACTACGAATACGTGACGGAACCGTTCTACGACAGCGCGAACAATGTCTGGAATCCCGGCACCGTGCGTTACTTCCTCGATCGCATCGATTTGAGCGATCCGAAGCAGCCGGTCGTAGGCGCTCGCATCAACGTGCCCGGCTTCTTGGTGGGCGCGTCCGAAACCAACCCGAACCTCATCTACACCATCGATTACCGCTGGTATGGCAACCACTCTGGGAACGAGCTCGCGGTATCGCTGCTCGAAGGGAACCTGGCTTACTACCAGGGCGGCGTATCGATTCCGGGCTACGTCGGCGACGTGTTCGTGCGCGGCGACCGCGCGTACTTCACGGTGCAGGAATACATTGAAAACCCGAACGGCAGCAGCACCTCGCGCAACCAGCTCTACCAGGCGGATCTCAGTGATCCCGCGCACCCGAGCCTCGCGACCTCGACTCCCAGCGAGGGCTGGGGCTGGATGCTGGATGTGCAAGGTGACCGCGCTTTCGTGCAGAGCGGTTGGAACGACGCCGGCCTCGACATCTACAAGTTGAACGCCAGCGAGCCGCCGACGTTCGAGCAAACCGTGCGTGTACGCGGCTGGTACGCGGGGTCGCTCTCACGCGAGGGCAGCGACGTGTACTTGTCTACTGGCTACTGGGGTACCGAGCACATCAAGCTCAAGTAAGCCCTGGGCGGGGAATCACAGCGGGCGGGCTCCGGTTTTCTCCGGACCCGCCCGTTGCCTTTTCGGATCACAACACCGCGGCCGGCGCTGCTCTCCAGCGCTTGGCGACGAGCTCGGCCACGCGATCCCACGGAACCCAAAACAGGTGGCAAATCACGAACTGCGGAAATGTCGGGCCCATCATGAGCCGAATGCCAATCAGCGCAGCGCACATGCCGGGCGGGAAGATCCAGCGTGCGTGGCGGCTCACCAGCGCGAGCGGATACAGCGCTTCGACCACTACCGTCAGGAACGCGAGCACGCTGCAAAGCTTCGGATACTGCGCGAACCAGAGCCCGATGCGGCTCAACGGCTCATGGCTCGCCACGCTGTAGCCGTGCTGCAGCAAGACCACCGCCATGTTCTCGGAGAACATCCACGCTAGACCGCCGTGGCGCAGCTTGGAGATGCCAGCGGAGAAAAATACCAAGCTCATCACGACCCAAGTCGCGCGCACGGGCCAGCGGTACTCGCCGCTCGGCTCACGCGAAGGTCGCTTCTTGAACAACGTCGAATCGAGCGCGTAAGCGTCGCCGGTGCGCGCCAACATCAAGAGCCCGAGCACGAGCACGAGCATGGCGTCGAAGTGGTGCGTTTTGCTGAAGTTGTGCGGCAACCCCAGCAAGTACGTACCGATTCCGAACGCTACCGTCGTGCTCAAGCGCGTGAGCACTCCCAGCGCCGAAGCCAGCAGCGAAACTTTCCACAACAGGCCCAGCACCGTGAGCGTGCCGGCGCTGAACACCGGGAGGCGCAGGTGCTTGAACAGGCTGATCGGCTCCCAAAAGACTCGCGACACCTCACTCCACTCACTCCAGCTCGTGTCCAGGTAGAGCAAGAAGATGAGCCCGTAAAACAGCAGGCGACACAACCCCAGGTTGTCGGGAGCCTCGGGAGTGAACCAAAACGCGTGCCAGCGCTCGCGCAACCACCTCATCATTCGAGCACCGCCGACTCGACCAAGAGCTCACGCTCTTCAGGGCGATCGAAGTTCTCTGCCCACGGCTCGAGCTGATGCTTCATCCGATACAGGCGCAGTCGCACCAAGGCGGGCCCCGTGTGCTCGCGTTCCCGGCGCCGGCGCTCGTAGCGCTGCAGCACGTCGTTCAACGCCACCACGCCTTCACCCTGATCGAAGTGTGCGTTCTGCAAACCCTCCGACATACGTGATTGATCGAAGGGGTGGATGAACTCATTCTTGTGGACGACGGTTTCGCGGCCATCGTGCTGCACGCCCACCAGCTTGAAACTCGTGATGGCGCGTTCCGTCTCGAGCTCGGAGTACATCGGGTACGAGCAGAAGGGCCAGTGCTCGTCGTCGATGACGTTCTCGAACACGTGAATGCCGATCAGCAGCGCGAGCACCGAGTTCAAAAAGAGGAGCCGCCCTTTACTCATGGAGCGGAAGCCAGGGCGGGCATCGATGCCAGGCCGAAAGTTACGGGTCGCATAACCGCACAATATACGGCACCTTCCCGGACAAATTGAAGAGACTCGCGGCTTTCGTTCAGACGTCGAGCCGTTCGGTTCAAAAACGAGACATGGCGCCGCCTGGGTGAGCCAGGCAAACCCGGCGTTCAACCCGCGAAATCCCACGAAAAAGCGCAGCCACCCGAGGAGCCAAGTCGCCTCACCCCGCTGGATGAACATTCGTGGAAACAGGCCTGTCGCAACGTTTGTCACAAACGCGAACGCAACGAACAGCCCCCACACGGAGCGCGCCCGGCAGAAAGCGTTCCGTGTACGAGTACGTGAGCGGAATGCTTACGGCGAGCTCCGCAAGCGTCTCCGCCTCGTCACGAGAAACGTCAGAGCGTGATGGTCTTGCAGCCGAAGACGACGTCGACCTTCGCCCCCGAGTCATTCTTGACAGCGTTGCACATGTCCGGGCAAAGCACGATTTGCTTCTGATCCGAACTGAATTGCCAGCCCTGATTGCAATCGCTCATTGAAGGGTCACGCGGAATCGCGCGGCTCTCTCCCGAGCCTGTCGTGTAGTTCACGTTCACGCGCGTCAGATCGAGCACGTTGCTGCCACTCACGCTCGGGATGTTGTAGTTGCAGTTCACGACCTGGCCGGTTATGGCCTTGAACGCGGTGTTCAACGCTGCAGACAAGTCCGGCGCGGTGGTCATGTCGAAGTGGCAATAGTTCGGACCGGAATCCGAGCAATTGGCGAGTGCCGTGCCGCCGCGGCTCGCCATTTGTGAGAGCGATCCGCGCGCGGATTCACTGCCCGGCGAGCCGATCACGAATGTCTTGATGCCGCGCTTCAACGCTTCTTCCGCTTCTTGCACGATCGGGCTCGCGTCGACCTCACTGGTGCCGTTGCCAATGCACCCGAGCGAGAAGGTGGGCGCGCCGTCTGTAACGAGCACGACATACTTCGAGCCAGGCAAGCTGGATTGCTCGACCGTTTCCAACGCAAACTTGTAGGCATCGTGTGTCGGCGTGTTGCCCGAAGGATTTTTCGTGCGCAGCGCCATCAAAATGCGGTCGCGCTGTGGCATGTCGAGCGTCGCGATCGACACGGCGACTTGCTTGTTGATGCAGGTGGTGTTGGTTGACGCATTCCCCCCGGCGCCGCCTGCCGCATTGCTGCCGCCGGCACCGCTAGCTCCGCCCATTCCGCGCGGTGGCGGTGGTGGTGGCATGAACGAAGTCTGCGTATTCGGGTAGAAAAGCAGCCCAGTACCCGTGCCGTCAGCCATCTCCGTGAAGGCTTTCACCAACGCGTCGCGAGTGCTCACCCATTTCGTCGGTGTGCCCTGCGCTGCGCCGGTGGGCGCCGACGTCATCGACAAACTCGTGTCGATGAGAAATGCGAGCACCGGTGGAAGCGGCGTGGCCGTCGAGCTCGTGCCAACACAGCCGTCAGCACCACCGTTACCTCCGGAGCTACTGCCTGCGTTGAGGTTGATGCTGCTCAGACCACCCGAGCCCGTAGTACCGCCGGAACCAACGAGACCACCGCTGCTGTTACCGGCGTTGGCTTCAGAACCTCCGAGCGACGAGCTACCACCGCTTTGAAACGCGGGCAGACCCGTACCGGACGAGCTGGAGCAACCGAAGCCAGCGGCCAAAAGGGACACGATGAGGCGTGAACGCCCCGGCAAGCGCGCGAACCTGCTCACGACAATACCTCCGAGCCGGCGAGCTCGCAGAGCGAGCTATGCCTCTAATTGATTCCCGCTCGACGCGCGCGTGATCCGATCAGCTGATTGAATTTCGGCGCTTTCGAGCCCGAATTCGACGATTTTTCCTGGTTCCTTCTAGCGTTATCGCATTGTTGCTGCGACGCGGTTCATTCAGCGCGCGGAGGACGCACGGAGCGCAACACCAGCAGCTCTTCGGCGATCTCGCGCACCAGCTCGGAGCACTCGGAGCTCGCACGAACTTGATGAAGCTCCGGTCTCGTACACACCGCGAGCAACGGAACCGCGATCGCGGTGGGAGTTCCGGGGTTATGGATCAACGCCATGCGCACGCGCGGACGACACAACCACTGCGTGCGTGCGATCGCGCGTAACGCTTCCACGTTGGCCGGCCGACGTGCAGCGAGCCGCACCAGATCGTCCTCGGTCAGTCGAGGATTCTCGAGCAGCTGTTGAATCACCAGCGGGTGCGGATCGCGCAGCAGCTTGTCGAACGCCGCTCGGTTCCGCGTTCGTGCGAGCGACTTGCGCTCTCCCACCGAGAGCTCACGCCCGGCGCCGTAGTCAGGCATGGGAGGGGTGGTCTGCACCTGCGATAGCTCCGCGCCCCGACGCAACAAGCGCGATAGGCGCGGCAAACCTTGAGCGGCCGCGCTGTGACCCAAACGATCGAGCGCGGGATCGTCAGCCAGGCCGGCCAACAGCATCACTAACGGCAGCAGTGCCGCGGTGCGGTCGGATCCATCGGACGAAGCGCTGGCCAGCTCGTCGAAAACGCGAGCGACAGCAGCAGAATCCCCGGCGTTCAAGTAGTCGCGCAGAAACGCAACCCGCAGCAACGCCTCAGGCAACGACCTGAGGACGGTGGCGACGCGCTCCGCCTCTTCCAGCACGATCCAGCATGCTTCGAGGGCCTCATCTTGTCACCCTCCGCCCCTCGGTTACGCTAGCCGGTGTGAGCGATTCCAGCGGCCTTCTGCGACTTTCCGCGCTGTGGCAGGCGGAGGTCGGACGGCGTGCGCGGCGCCTCGCCTGGGGCGTGTTCACGCTCGCCGTGGTGGTGGCTGGCCACCTTGGCCGACACGGCACGTTGGCGACGCGAGCAAGCGCCGGCGCGCTGGTGTTGCTCGTCGCGATTGGCGCCGTGGTGCTCGGAATTCGCGAGCGCCGCTTGCTGCTGACCCCGCGCGGCGTGATTCGACGTGTGCTCGGCGCGACCAACCGCGAGACCGCTGCGAGAGCGTTGCGCGCTCACGAACTGGTAAGTCAGACCGAAACGTCGTCCGACGCCGGTTCACCCGAACTCGCCGCGTTGCACTTCCGCCGTGTAATTGAACGCGTGACGCCCGAGTCGGTGCGCAGCAGCGCCACGCGACGCGCCGCGCGGCTCTCTTTCGGCCTGCTCGGATTCGTGATCGCTTCGGGCGTGCTCACGTTGCCCGATCCCATGCGCGTGATGGAGGGCTTGGACGTCGTTTTGGCGCGCCGCGGGATGGCTCCGATTAGCATCGCGCAGCTCGAGATGGTGCGCATCACCTCGCAGCCACCCTCGTATTTGCACGAGAGTGAGCATTCGCTGGTACGCGGCCTCGCGAGTGAGCAACCGGAAGGCAGCATGCTCAACGTGCGCGGCGTGCCCCTGCGCTCGGGACGCCGGCTGGTGCTCACCGACGGCAAACGCGAAACGGACTTCGTGGACGACGGAGCCGGCGGCGTGGTGGCGCGGTTCAAAGTCGAAGGCGACGCTGTTTTTCGCGTGGCAGCGCGTTTCGGCGACGTATTGATTCCAGAGGAAGAGAGCCTCGAGGTGCACGCCACGCGCGACGAAGCGCCGCGAATTGCGCTGGAGGGCGCGCCGCGCACGCTGGAGCTCGACAAGCTCGAAGGCTTCGAGCTGCGCTACGTGGTAAGCGATGACCACGGCTTGAGACAAGTCGATTTGGTGTTGCGCTCTGGCAGTCACGAAGACCGGCGCTCATTGGTGAAGCTCGACGGCCAGTCGCGCGAAGAGCACGGCGCGCACGCTTTGTCGCCGCGCGATCCGTTCCTGCGTCGCGCTTTTTTGCCGGTGATTGCGACGATTCAGGCGCGCGACAACGACCCGACGCACGGCGCCAAGTGGGGTGAAAGTCAGGCGATCACGATCTTGCCGCCCGACATCGGCCTGCCGCAGGCGCAGCGCTACGCCGCGCTGCGCGCCGCCGAACGCAAGCTGATCGCGCTCTTGGACCTGGCGCTCGCCGACGAGCGCGAACGTCGTGCACGCCCCAACGCGGACGCGCGCGAGCGCCGCGCAGAGCTGCGCCGCAAAAAGAGTGAAGCGGTGAGCGCGCTGCGCGAAGCCGTTTCGGCATCGTACGGCGGCTTGCGGATTTCGAGCGGGCTCTCCGCTTTCGTGTTGGGGCAAGCGCGCCTGCTCGATGCGCAGCGCGACGACCCACGCCGCCGCATCGAAGATGCTCTGCTGGCTTTCGACGCCGGCTTGATGGCGCTCGCACAAAGAGACGCAACCAGCGTGGCCAAACGCCTCGGCGACGTCGCCGAGGAAGTCGCGGAGGCCGCGCGCACGACGTTCGGCAGCGAGCAGCGAGAGCTCGGCAAAAAGCGCTTCGGCGTTGCGATGACAGCGCTCGAACGCGGGGTGAGCAACTTGGTGACGCTCGGCTCGCTGGGCGTCGATGTGGGTAGCGTGGCGCAAGGCGAAATTCGTCGCATTCGTCGGGCCGAAAGCGCCAACAGCTTCTCAGATGCCGAGCTCGCGGCGCGTCACTTGGCGGCACGCCTGCGTAGGCCGGCGCCGTCGTTCGCGGCAGGTGGTGGTGGCGGCGGTGGTGTCGAATCCGGGCGCGGCTCGAGTGGCGGCCCCGGTAGCGCGTCCGATGCCGATCAGCAGTTTGACCAGTTGATGCACGAGCTGCAGCGGCTGGCCGAGGATCACGCCGAACAGATCCGACAAGTCGACGGCACGCTCTCGGATGCCAGCCAAAGCTCGGATTCGGAGCAACTGCGGCGGGAGGCGGGTGAGCGCGCCGCGCGTTTGCGCGAACGTTTGGCGGCCTTGCCGGAGCCAGGCGCGCGTCAAACGTCGGGGCGTGCCGCGGCCGCCGTTGCGCGCGAGCACATGAACGCGATGGCGCAAAACCTGGAGCGCCTGTCGTTGCGCGACGCGGTGGAGAACGGCAAGAGCGCACGCGGACAACTCAATGAGGCCAAGCGACGTGCACAAGCGCCGGAGAGCGCGTCGGATTGGCTCGACGAGAACGCACTCGCCGAAGCTTCGCGCGAGCTCAATGACGATCTGGCTTGGGCCGAGCGCGCGCTCGAGAACCTGAAGCAACAGCGCGCTCAAGCGCTCGAAAAAGACTTGAACGCCGCCGCGGATCGCGAAGACGGCCTCGCGCGCCGCGCATCGAACCTGTCCGGACGCGGAGAGCACAGCGAAGCGCAATTGCCGGAAGAGGTGCAGGAGTCACTCGAGCGCGCCGAAAGCACCATGCGACAAGCCGCGCGCGCATTGCGCTCGGGTGAAACGGACGAAGCACAAAACCTGCAAGCCGAAGCGCAGCGTCTACTCGAACACGCAAGTCCGGGTCGCACCTCTGACGAGCAAGACCAAAATCAAAACCAAAATCAGGATCGCAACGGCGGCGAACAAGATCGCGGGCAGCCGGCGACGCAAGGCAGCGTTCCCGGCGCCAACAAGCGCCGCCGCTCCGAGGATTTTCGCCGGCGCGTGCTGGAAGGCTTGGCCAAAGAGCGCCGCGGTGGGCTCGCACCCGCCGTCGAACGCTACGCAGAAGGGCTACTCGAATGAAGAACGGTGCTGGTTTGTCGGAGGACTCCGTCCTCCGCCCCGCCCGGCGAAGCCGGCTCGGGGCCCCACCTCCTGCCTTCGGGGCCCCAACCGCTGGTTTGTCGGAGGACTCCGTCCTCCGCCCCGCCCGGCGAAGCCGGCTCGGGGCCCCACCTCCTGCCTTCGGGGCCCCAACCGCTGGTTTGTCGGAGGACTCCGTCCTCCGCCCCGCCCGGCGAAGCCGGCTCGGGGCCCCACCTCCTGCCTTCGGGGCCCCAACCGCTGGTTTGTCGGAGGACTCCGTCCTCCGCCCCGCCCGGCGAA
>JBMOMJ010000067.1:0-229664 GCA_049324695.1 Myxococcota bacterium | reverse complement strand
TTTCCAAGGACGGCTTTCAACAGATAGAAAGCTCGTGGTGCTGCCGGTACATTGCAAACCAGAGGACGGCTTCGGCGTCTCACTCAGAAAGCTCGTGGCTCGTGGTGCAACCGGTACATTGCAAACCAGAGGACGGCTTCGGCGTCTCACTCAGAGTGCAATGCGGCGGCGATCCCGGCGCCCTCGGTGCCTTCCACGCGGCTCAGTTCAGCTTTACGCGAGCACGCCAAAGTAACCGTTCGGCAATCGACGGCATTGAATATCGTGGCGATGTCAGGGCCGCAGCATGGGATCCGGCGGCCGCCAGCGGTGCGGCAGGAGCTCGTCGACCCGCGATGCCGGGTGGTCGTGGACGCGCGTGAGCACGTCGGCGATGTAGTCGATCGCGTTCACGCCGTGCTTCTCGCATGAAGCAACGAGCGTGTAGAGCACTGCGAAGTTCTCGCCAGCTTCCTTGTGTCCGAAGAAAAGATAGTTTCCACGGCCGAGTGCGATGCGGCGAAGCGAAGCCTCGACGACTGGAGTTTCCCGGATTTTCCGGACAGACTGTTAGAGTGACTATGCCGCGAGCTGGGCGGCATGCGCCAGCTCGAAGTTGATCGGGGACAGGTTGTCAGCGGCCGAATGGCGGCGCTTCGCGTTGTAGTTTTCGATGTAATCGCTGATCGCGTCGTACGCCTCGGAGCGCGTTTCGAATGCGCAGCCGTGCACACCTGAGTGAGCGCTTCAAATCCGGCCAGTCGCGGGACCAGGACAAGTGGAAGGATGTCTATCGTGAGGCCTCGTCGGTGGCCAAACCTTCGGCGGTAACGGCGCCGGTCTTCGTGCGCCAGGAGCGAGGACCGCACTTCATCACGTGACCGTGGTGGAGAAGTCGGTCGAGCATGGCGCTGACGGCGGCGTTGTCGCCAAGGAGCTGGCCCCAGTCTTCGACGGGGCGGTTGGAGGTGAGGATGGTGCTCGCCTGCTCGTAGCGACGCATGATGATCTCGAGCATGTCTTCGGCGGTGTTCGGCGGGAGCTTGCGCATGCCGATGTCGTCGATGATCAGCAGGGCAACGGATGTGATGTCTTCGACGTACTGCTTTCGTGTTCCGTTCTCTGCTGCTTCGGCCAGTTCCTCGAGCAGCACGTGCGCTTCGCGGTAGAGCACGCGGTGCCCTTGGCGGATCGCGGCCTGGCCGATTGCTTGCGCTAGGTGCGACTTGCCGGTGCCGGGCGACCCGAGAAAAAGGACGTCCTCGCGCCGCGCGATGAAATGTCCGGTTGCCAGCTCGAAGATCAGACGGCGGTTGAGCTTCTTGTTGAAGTCGAAGTCGAAGTTGTCGAGGCTACGCTGCGGGTCGCGGAATTGTGCCTGTTTGCTGCGCCGTTCTATCAGGCGTGTGCTTCGGCGCGCGAGCTCGTCGGACACGAGCGCGCCGATGAAGTCGATTGGAGCCATGTTTTCCGTCTGGGCCTGTAGGATTCGCGTTTCGATCACTTCCGCCATGCCTCCGAGGCGTAGCTGGGTCAGTGACTTGGTCAGCTCAACTAGATTCATCTCGAAGTTCCTCTTGGGTGAGGCGATCGATGAGATCGCGGTACTGGGTCAGCTGTCGGATTAAGGGGTCGACTTGGCGCAGGCTGAGGGGCGCAGCGGGCCGGCGTTCGAGGTAGCGGCGCACGAATCGGTAGGTCGGGACGCCAAGCTCGAGCGCTGCCCCGCATGCGTCGTTGACACCGATCGCGCCATACTTGCGGCTGAGCGCGAGCACACCCTGGATGCGCCTGATTCCAGCCTGTTGCTCGCGCTCATAGATCAACGCGCACAACCGCCCGGTATGGGCTCCCGCACGCATGGCGCGCAGCAGAAGCTGCTCGGCTCCAGGTGCCGTGTGTCGGGGCCGGTCTTCGCTCCTAATGCGATGGCGCCCGCGGCGCTCAGCCAAGTGCTCGCGAAGCAGCAAGCCTGTCTTCGGATCAAGCACGCGCACGCGGGCGCCGTCCCATTGCACAGCGACAATGCGACCGATCCAGCCCGGCGGTGCGGCGTAGTAGGCGGCGTCCACCTCGACACAGCCGTCGAGCCGCACGGTGCGTGTGCCGTAGTGGTAGTAGCGGAAAGGCTCGGCGGGAAGCGGTAACAGCGCCGGCTTTTCCTCTGCAAACATAACGGCTACTTGACGCTTCGTCGTGCCGTGGATGCGCGTGTCCGCCCAGCGCTCTTCCCAATGATCGAGATACGCTTGAGCCTCGGCAAGGCTCTCGAAAACGCAAGCCGCGCAGCGGCGTCTTCTTCGCGTGTCCGACGCCAGCCTCGACCTTGCCCTTGCGATCGGGATCGCGCACGCGACACGGCAACGCGACGGCGCCGTAGTGCGCGAGCACGTCGCGATAAAGCGGGTTGACGGATGGGTCGTACACGTCTGGCAGCAGCACGCCCTCTTTCAAGTTGTCGAGCACGATGAAGCGCACGGCGCCACCAAGACGCCGGAACGCGGTCTCGTGAAGCTCCGCCCAGACACGCGCGCTCGAGCGGAAGACGAGCAACCGAACCGACTTTCGGCTGTAGCCCAAAGTCATCACGAAGAGCCGCGTGCGCCGGTACCGACCAGTCGTATCGCGCACCATCGGCCCCGTGCCGTAGTCGACCTGCCCTTCCTCGCCAGGAGCCGTTACAATCACCGCGCGAGCCTCGGGCTGCGCCGTGCCCCGCAGCTTCTGCACGAAGCGCTGTACGCTCGAATACGAGCCCGCGTAGCCGTAGTTGTCCACCAGGCTCTGCCAGATCGCCACCGCGTTGCGACCTACGCCGAGCCCGAGCTCGATCACCTCGCGGTAGGCCTCGCACCGGCTCGCTGCTGGAGCTCGCGTAGGCCCGTTTGCTTCAGCGCCGACAAAGTCGGTGAGCACCTCGCTCCGACTGGCCGCTTTTGGCGACGATTCGCCCTCATTTCCCGCGCGAATCTCGGTGAGCACCTCGCTCGGACTGGCCGCTTTTGGCGCACGCCGTCCGCGCGGTGGTCGCGTCGCGATACCAGCCGCCTTCAAGTACGAGCTCGCCGTCTCCCGGCGCACTCCCGTCGCCGCCTCGATGCGCCGGAGCGTCCATCCCAGCCGCCCAAGCGCCAAAATCTGCTGTCGCTTTTCTTCGCTCAAGACGTTGCTCATCTCGCCGCGGCTGGGAACACGTCCCTTCCGCGAGCGTCAAACGTCCTGGCCGACTACAACTGGCCGGTTTTCAGCCGCTCACAACTGGCCGGTTTTGGGTGCTCACCGAGGCCTTGGCCAATGCCAGCCGGCGTTTGCTCGCAACCTCGGCGTCAGGCTTGAGCAGCTCGTGCGCCTTGATGATGCGGTCCAACGTGTTGAGCGCGATGCGCTCGCGTTGCAGCAGAGGGTCGAGGGCAAAAGCGGCCGAGTGCCCTGTCGACGCTCTCCCCTCCCATCAAAGGTTCGTATCGCCAGCGCCGAATTTGTCGCTGCTTCCCTCGCGCTCCTTGCGACGTCAGTTCGGACGTAGGAACGAGACAGTCTACGACCGAAGGGCGGCTTTCAACACCTAACCGCCGCCCACAAAGTGAACGATCTCGATCACATCGTTTTCGGCGAGCAGCGTGCTCGCATGTTCGGCACGCGGAACTACCTCGCGATTCCGTTCCACCGCAACAGGGCCCTGAACGAGCCCAAGTCGCTCGACCAATCCGCGCACCGTGGTCCCTTCGGGAGCTTCGAGCGCCTCACCATTCACGGTCAGCTGCATGCGCCCCGGAATGTAGCCGAAGCTCGCCGTTCCGTCGCGTGACGCGAAGCGGCGCGTCGCTGCCCGAAGACGGGCGTTCCCCTGGGAGACCTCGCCTTGGAACCGGTTTCGGGCTAAGGTTTTCACGCTCTTACTTGCTCAGCGCGGCCCGCACCCGCGAGGAGGTTCCCCGATGTTTCTTCGCCATTTCTTTGCGCCGACCGCGGCCGCTTTCGCGCTTTTCGTTGCAGAAAGCGCCTACGCCGAGGTGAAGCAAACCGGCGACGGCACCTCGCTGCCCCAGCCGGTGCCGGCAGCTGAGATAGACAAATCGATGCGGGATGGGTGGAAGCGAGACACGCTCACTAACGTTGATACGGCGGGCAACAACGTCCACCCAGGGGTTCCATACGGCGATCTATTCCCGACGTTCGTAGACGGCGACGCGGTCACGCTCCAAGGCTTGTTCAAGTGGCGTAACGAAAAAATCGATCCGGAGAAGGATGCGCGCACCGCGCCAGGCTTCTTCTCACCGACGTGCGGATTTTCCGGCGAGCTCGTGTTGCGTGGCGGCGACTGCAATCTGGCGTTCGGTTGGTACAATGTGCTCGACCCGAACAACCCGACTCCGCCCACTGCTGGAGAAATCTACGAGCTCCTCCCCTCGAACATTTCGGAGTACATGCAGTGCATGACGCAAGGCGGAACGCTGCAGGCCGAAACCGCGGGGTTCTGTCCCCTTGGCTGGGATCGTCACCACCCCTACAAAATGTCGCAAGTGGCATGGACGCCCAAGGCGTTCGATTCCGGCATGATCGCCACGGATCCACGCTACAAAGGCAAGTACGTCGCCTTTGCGCTCATCGGCAAGCCCAACAGCAAGTGCACGCAAACCAAGCACTCCATCGCGGCGCACAACCAGAAGAACAGCTCGGGCCAGCCGTGGATCACAACCTTGATCTGGCAATCGACGATCGATCCAGAAGCGTTTTACATCGGCTTCGAGGATCTCCCGATGTTGCCTTCGAATTGGAAGGACGCCGGGCCCGGCGCTGGTGGTTGTGACGGCGACTTCAACGATTTCGTGTTTTACGTGTCGGGCATCAACTGCCAGGGTGGCGGGCAGGCGTGTGACACGGGGCTCCAAGGCGCGTGCTCACTCGGTCGCACGGACTGCTCCGTTGCGGGAGAGAAGTCCGCGTGTCGCCCGATCATTCAGCCCGGCAAAGAGCTTTGCGACAACGTCGACAATGACTGCAACGGCTTCGTCGACGATGGCATGGGGCTGTGTCCCGCTGATCAGGTTTGCGACAAAGGCAGCTGCGTTGCTGCGTGCAACACGGGCGAATTCAAGTGCACGAATGGGCTCGAGTGCAAAAACGGGTTTTGCATCGATGCGGCCTGCGCGAGCATGATGTGCCCGGCGGGCCAAGCGTGTCGCCAGGGCGCCTGTGTCAACGCTTGTGACGGCGTCACTTGTCCAGCGGGGCAAGAGTGCCAGCTCGGGCGCTGCGTCGATCCATGCGCGAACATCAAGTGCCCTGGTGGTCGCGTTTGTGAGCGCGGCTTGTGCGTTTCGGACTGCAAGTGCCGCGGCTGTTCGAACGGGCTCGTGTGCGGTGGCGACGGACGCTGCGCCGACACGATGTGCGCGAACGTGACCTGCCCGGCGGGACAGAAGTGCCAAGGAGGCGTGTGCAAGGATCCTTGCGCTGGCGTCGTGTGCCCAGGTGGAGCTCAATGCGTGAACGGCGTGTGCGGCGATCCCATGTCGAGTGGCGGGAGCACTAACGGCAGCGCCGGCGGGATCTCTATCGGCAATGGTGGGAGCTTGAGCATTGGCACTGGCGGGAGCACCAGCAGCGGCAACAACAGCTCGACCTCGGGCAACGGCAATCAGGCTCGCCGCGAGGTCGGCGAAACCGGTTGCAGCTGTCGCACGGTGCCTAGCAGCACATCGCGACTCGGCTTCGGGCTCGCTGCGCTGGCAGCGCTTGGCGCGATTTTGCGGCGACGACGCTCCGCGGTGCGTTGAGCGCTACTTCAGCGCGTTAAGCGCTACTTCTTCTTCGAGCCAGCACACGCGCCCGGTGAGCAGCCGCCGGGCGCGCAGCCCGATTCTTTTTCGGCGCTACCCGCGGGCTTCGGAATCTCCACGGCGCTGACCGCGGGCTTGGCTGGTTGCGCTGAAGCAACTGCATTGGCGACGCCACGCGCCGGCTCGCTCGGCTTCTCGGCAGTCGCAGACGGCTCCGTCTTCTGACAATTGGCCAGGCTCAAGCCGGCAAACAGTGCGAGCAACGCCTCGCGGTGGATGCGCTTGGATTGCGAATTCGGCATGCCGCGCAAGGGTCACTCGCGAATCGCGAGCGCGCAAGCGCCGCCCAGCGGATTACGGACGCGTAGCGGGCTCGCCTATCACCGTGACGGTGAGAAACGAGCCCGCGCAAACGCTATCTAGCTAGCTGCTTTTCGCTGAGCGATTACTTCGCGGCTCCAGGCGGAGCCGACGGTGGCGTAGCGGGCTTGGCCGGAGCAGCCGGCGCGGCGGGAGCCGCAGGCTTGGCCGGACCCGGAGCGGCCGGTGCTGCGGGCTTGGCGGGTGCCGGAGCAGCCGGCGCGGCGGGAGCCGCAGGCTTGGCCGGAGCAGCGCCAACCGGTGGCGTACCGGGAGGATTGGCCTTCGGCGCAGCACCACCCGGGGCGGTTGCAGGCGGCGTGGCAGGTGTAGCGGGCTTGGCCGGAGTTGCACCGCCGGGACCCGCGGCACCGGCCGCTTTGCCCGCAGGAGTTGCGGGAGTTGCCGGAGTGGCAGGCGTGGCGCCGGGCGTGCCAGCAGGCTTGCCCGTATCACCCGGCTTGCCCGTCGCTTTGTCCGTCGCCGCAACCCCGCCGGCGGCGCCCGGCTTGGCTGCATCCTTGCCCTTCGTGTCCTTCGCCGGCGGCACGAGACCGAGCTGCGTCGCGAAGGCCATACCGTTGTCGAATAGCCACTGCTGCTTGAGCTTGCCGCCCTGCACCTTAGCAATCGACAGGTAGCCGAGCGCGGCGTGTTTGCCTGTCTTCTTGTAGAGCTTCATCGACGGAACAGGGCCGTCGTTGGTACCAGAGAACGTGCCCTGGGAGACGACGTAATCGCCCGCGCCCCAAGTGGAAGACGCTTCGATCTTGGCGTCGCTGAAGCCCTTCCACATCTCCTTCATGCCACGCTGCGCTTCCTTCTTACCGACGAGATCGGCAGGCGCTGACTGCGCGGAGTAGATGAAGTCGTCAGTGAGGAGTGCGTCGACGCCTGCGGCATCCTTCTTGTTGAAGGCCTCGGTGAACTTTTTGTAGACCTCGACGTTCGCTTTTTCCGCGTCTGTACCAGTCGCGATCACGACGGGCTTCTCGGTTGCGCCCTGCTCTTGCGCCTTGCGCACCGGACCCGGAGCGACTCCGAGCTGGCCAAGCATGGTGTGAGCGTCAGCATAAATCTGCTCGCGCTGCGCCTTGCCACCCTTGAGCTCGACTACATGGCCCATGAGGTAGCCGACCTTCTTGTTGGTAGCGGGGATCTCGGCCGTCGGCGTCTGGAGCGGCCCTTTCTGCGTGCCACGAATCAACCAGACGGCCGCGATGTTGGGACCGTTCACGAGCGTGAGCTGAGCTTCGCCGGTTCCATCTGGGAATGCGGTTGCGAAGGTCTTTGCGCCCTTCTCCACCACGTCCTTGCCGGCGAGTGCCGGGCCACCATCAACTTGTTCGCTCGTGGCCGTGTCGCTGAAGCACGGAGCGAACTTCGCCCAATCCTTCGCGTTGAACGCAGCCCAACAATCCGCGTAGAGCTTGGCTCCCTGCTCGGCAGTGAGCTCGACCGGCTTCGGCGCTTCTTTCGGTGCTTCAGTAGCAGCCGGAGGCGTGGCAGCGGTAGCCGGCGCAGGTTGCGCAGGCGGCGGCGCCGCGAGCGGTGCAACCGCGGGTTCTTGTGGCGCGCAACCCACGAGTGTGAAGAGACACAATCCAACTGCGCTGAGAGGCTTTCTCATCTTCGTTCCCCTTTACTTTTCAGTGACTCGCCTTTTCTAACCCGAGGCAGGGGCGGGCTTCTAGGGGGTCTTTCCCAACCCTCGAGACCAGCACGCAACCTGGATGCACCCAGAGAATGGCCAAAGTGGACAGTTTCGATGTCTCGGGTCAGGCCCGCTCGGAAAGGCGACCATGAGTGGCGCCCCGAGTGCGGAATTCTGAGGAGCAGCGACGAGTCGCGTCGGTGCCCTCGAACTAGCCCGCAGGTGAGCAAGCTTTTTTTCGGCGCGCAACCCCGAACGCGTTTTACCCATGATTTCCGCCCGGCAGCCCGTGTTCTTGACAAATCCGATGTGCAAATGCAGATCAGCCACATGAAGCTGTCGAACAAGGGCCGCTACGCGGTGCGCGCGCTCTTCGACATCGCTTTCTTCAACGAGGGGCGTCCAACTCAAGTGAAGGACATCGCGGAACGGCAGAACATCCCGCCGCGATTTTTGGAGCAGATCTTTCAGGATCTAAAACGCGCAGGCATCGTCGGGTCAAAACGAGGGCCCCAGGGTGGTTACAGTTTGGGCCGTCGCGCCGGCGAGATTCGCCTCGGCGACGTGGTGCGCGCGCTCGAAGGGCCGATCGTGCTGGGCGATCGCGAGTCGAGTCAGCGTAAAGCCTCTCCCGCAACGGAAGCGCGTCGCGTAACAGAAGCTGTGTTTCGAGACCTATCGGCGCGCGTAGAGTCCTGCTTCGACGCCATCACGATCGCCGATATTTGCGGTCGAGCCGAAGAGCTCGGCTTGAAGCGCCCGGGAACTCATCGTTATGTCTACGTCATCTGAGAGCAAGCTTCCGCCGCTGCCGGCGCATCCGCTCGTGTTTTCGAACCTGCTCGAGCTCATCGCCGACACGCCGTTGGTGGAGATTCGACGCCTGGGTCGCGACACGCCGCGAGCACACCTTTACGGCAAGCTCGAGTCGGCAAACCCTGGCGGCTCCGTGAAGGATCGCATTTGTTTGGCGATGATCGAGCGCGCCGAACGCGAAGGAAAGCTTGCGCCCGGCGGTACGGTCGTCGAGCCCACCAGCGGCAACACCGGCATCGGTCTCGCGCTGGTGTGCGCGGCTCGTGGCTATCGCTGTGTGCTCACCATGCCCGAGAGCATGAGCCTCGAACGGCGCCAGCTGCTGGAGTCCTTCGGTGCGAAGCTGGTGCTCACACCCGAGCAAGAGCAGATGGAAGGTGCCATTCGTCGCGCCCGTGAGATCGTGGCGGAGACGCCGGGCGCGTTCATGCCGCAGCAGTTCGAGAACGACGCCAATCCCGAGGTGCACGCACGCCTCACGGCTCAGGAGATCATTCACGCTGCGGCCGGCGAACGCATCGACGCATTCGTGGCAGCCGTGGGCACGGGCGGCACCGTGAGCGGCGTCGGGCGTGTGCTCAAGCAAGCGTTTCCCGGTTGCCGTATCATCGCCGTCGAGCCCGAGTCGTGTGCCACGATTTCGCGCGGTGAGCGCGGACCCACCAAAATCCAGGGCATCGCAGCGGGATTCGTGCCGAAGAACTACGACGCCAGCGTACCGGACGAGGTGCGCACCGTCTCGGATGAGGTTGCATATCGCACCAAGCGAGCGCTCGCTCAGCGCGAAGGGCTGTTGGTTGGCATCAGCGCGGGCGCCAACATCGCCGTGGCGCTCGACGTCGCACGCGAGCTCGGCGAAGGCAAAACGGTGGTCACGGTGTTGTGCGATACCGGCGAGCGCTATTTCAGCCTCGACGAGTATTTCCCGCAGTAGGCGCGATGGCAAGACGCTCGAGTTGCAATGCTCTGGCTGGCCGCCGTGTCTTGGTGGTTGGCGTCGGTGGCCTCGGCTGCCCGGCGTTGCTCGCGCTGGCCGATAGTGGCGCGACCTTGCTGCTAGCGGACGACGACTCGGTGGAGCTCAGCAATTTGCACCGCCAGATTTTGTTTTCCGAAGCGGACGTCGGCAACGACAAGCTCGACGCCGCGCACGCCGCGTTGATCCGCGAAGGCGTGCCGGCCGAGCGCATCGAGCTCGTGCGTTCACGTTTCCTACCCGAGAACGCACTGAGCCTTGCGAGCAGCGTGGACTTGGTGCTGGAAGGCTCCGACAACTTCGCGACCAAGTTCCTCGCCGCGGACGCGTGTCACTTGGCGGCGCGGCCAATCGTGCACGGCGCTGCGGTGCGTTTCGAAGGCACGGTCTGGCACGTGCCCGCAAGCGGCAAACCTTGTTACCGCTGCCTGTTCGAGGACGTGCCTGCTGGCGCTCAGCAGGGTTGTGCGGAAGCCGGCGTGCTCGGGCCGTTGGTCGGCGTGTGTGGCGCATTGATGGCGGAGCTGGCGCTGCAAGCGCTGAACGGCCTTCCTGCGCATCGCGAGCACGTGATCAGCGTGGACGCACGCAAAAACCGCCTTCGCGAAGTGCGCGTGCGCCCGCGGCCGAGCTGCCCACTTTGCGGCGAGAACCCCACTATTTTCGAGATTGATGAGACGCGGTACACAGCCCCGAGCTGTGCCGCGTGACTGATTGTAAGGAGAACAACATGGCAACCGTTCGCATTCCGACCCCGCTTCGCACGCTGACCAAGGGTGAAGAGCAAGTTCAAGCCAGCGGCGACACCGTTCGCGCCGTGATCGAAACGCTGGAGAAAGAGCATCCCGGTATTCGCGAGCGCTTGCTCGATGAGAAGGGCGTGCGCCGCTTCGTCAACATCTACGTGGGCGACGAGGACATTCGCTTCTTGGACGGCCTCGACACCCAGCTCAAGAGCAACGACGAGATCAGCATCGTTCCCGCAATTGCGGGCGGCGCGGGATGACACACGAGCGCTACGACAGGCAGGCTCGGCTGCGCGAAGTCGGCGAACACGGGCAGGCGCGCATTGCGCGCTCGGCTGTGCACATCGCGCGCGGGCCTGCGGCTCGGGTAGCGCTTTCTTACTTGCTGCGCGCTGGCGTCGAGCGCGGGAGTATCGGCGACTTCGACGCGGCGTTCGCTCACGACGCCTGGTTCGAGTTTTCAGGGCCGCGTCGCGTGGCGCGCGGCGCCAACACAGCGCTCGAACACCTTTTAGGCTGCTTGGAACTTCCATGACCGCACGTTTGCACCGCTCGCGAAAACTCGGCTCCATCATCGACGCCGTAGGCAACACGCCGCTGCTGCGTCTGGAACGCGTGGCGCGCTCGGCGCCCAGCGTGGAGGTCTACGTCAAGTTGGAGTTCGCCAACCCGGGCGGCTCCGTCAAAGATCGGCCAGCGCTGCGGATGATGCTGGACGCCATCAAGGACAAGCGCCTCACCAGCGACAAGATCCTGATCGATTCGACCAGTGGCAACACCGGCGTCGCGTATTCGCTGGTAGGCGCTGCGCTCGGCTATCGCGTGCAGCTCGTGATGCCGAAGAACGTGACCAAGGCGCGCAAGGACATCACGCAAGCGTTCGGCACCGAGCTCATTTTCAGTGATCCGATGGAAGGCTCCGATGGCGCGATTCGCTTGGTGCGCAAAATCGTGAGCGAGAACCCTGAAAAGTACTTCTATCCGGATCAGTACAGTAACCCTTCCAATCCCCTCGCCCACTATCACGGCACCGCCGTCGAGATCTTGGACGCGCTCGGTGATCGCATCACGCACTTCGTGACCGGCCTCGGCACGAGCGGCACTATGATGGGCACCACGCGCCGCCTGCACGAACACACTCGCAAAATTCATTGCGTGGCCGCCGAACCCGCCGAGGCATTGCACGGCCTCGAAGGGCTCAAGCACATGGCAAGCTCGATCGTGCCTCCGATCTACGACGCCAGCCTGCCCGATGAGATCATGCCGATCTCTACGGAGGACGGCTGGGACATGGCCGATCGTGTCGCAGAGCTCGAAGGCCTTCACGTCGGTCACAGCACCGGCGCGAACATCGCCGCAGCCGTGAAGATCGCCGAACGCCTGCATCGCGAGCAAGGCGGCGGCTGCGTCGTTACCATCGCTTGCGATCGTGGCGACCGCTACTTTGCTCCGCTGAAGTGGGAACGACGCTACGTGTGGTAACGCCCACGCCGGGGCCGCTCAAAGCCCCATGAGGTAGCCGAGCGACGGCTCCAGCACGCCGTCGGGCAACATGAAATTCACGTTGAAGTGAATGCCCGAATCGTTGGCTAGGGCGTAAACAAAGCCCGCCGTTGGCCCGAAAAAGGCCGAAGACCCCGTTCGATAAGCGTCTAACTTGCGAACCGCGCCGTCGGATTGCACGAGCTGGGTGGGAGTCTTCGTTTCGCACGCCGCATTGCCGCAATCGAAGATCGTCGTTTTGATCTTGGCATCAACGCGCGCCATGCCGCCGGCAATACCCACGTAGGGGCGAAAACGCTTCGTCAGTGGCTCGGGCCGCGGTGAATACAGAACACGCAACTCGAGATGAATTGGTTTGAAATCTTTCGGCGCGCCGCCGAACGCAAAGCCAACACGCGCCCCCGCACCGAGCCGCCCGAACCACCGATCGTAGGAAGCGAGTAATCGGAACGTCGATGGCAGCAAGCCGCCGCCGGCGGTTCCGGCGTAGAAGTCGTTGGGCGTGCCCTTGTAGAGATCACTGCCCGAGTAGCAGTCGTATTTGTCGCGTCCGTCAGCGGTCTTGTTGCCGCAAATGCCGTTTGCGGACGCGCCGATCGCAAAATCCCAAGCAAAGTGCAGCCCAATCCAGTTGTATTTGGGAGGGCCCAGCTTGGCAGCGGTTTCGTCTGGATCGGGATAGGAGCAGGTGCCGCTCACGCACTCGCCGGTGCCGCACTCAGCCGACGACTCGCATTTGGCGGGCTTTTCACAGCTGCCCGAGATGCACGCCAACCCTTGCTGGCACTGCGCGGTCTTCTCGCAGCTCGCGCCCCAACTACGAGCGCCGGGCGCAGCTTTGGTGCCGGGACAGGCCGGCGATCCCTTGAGCTCCGGCGGGCAGTCGTTCGGGTCGTAGCAGCGCATGGGCGGCTCGCGCCCGGGAAGCGCTGGCGGCGGCTGATTGCTGGCTTCCACCACTTGAATCGCAACACCACCGATGCGCGCGACCTGCTTCTCATCGGCGTCCATTCCGACGATGCTGAGGCGCAGCACGCCAGGCTTGGTGAGCGCCATACACGGAATGTCGCCCGTGTAGTCCGAACCGCTCTTGCGCAGCAGCAGCTTCGTCCACTTCTTGCGGCCCGGTGCTTTGTAGCGAAGCTCGACCTGGAAGATCCCCTGCTTGGTCACCGTGCAAGACAGCGGCAATGGGCGGCGCACCTCGATTTCCGAGATGGCCGGCACACACTCGATGCCAGCGCTTTCTGTGCCATTGCCACTTTTCTCTTCTTCGTCCTCGACCTCTTCGGGTTTCGGTGGCGGGGGCGGCGGTGCAGCAGCAGGCTTTGCGGTTGCCTTGGGCGCCTTCCCGGCGGGACCCGGAGCCGCCTCGGGTTCTTCCTCGTCGTCGGCATCCAACACGACCGGCGCGGGAGCTGGAGGCTGTTTCGGAGCTGGCTTCGCGGCAGCGGGCAGCGCCTGCATCAAGACGAGCAGACACGCCAAACAGCGGAGCATGAAAAGCGGCATCGCGGGTTACCTCGACGTGCGCGCAGGCCGAAGGCCGGCGAACGCGCGAAACTCAGGGGCAATTAGGCCGGAGCATCGAGTGGATTCAAGAGGTTTCACGTTAAGTGAGAATCTGCACTAGACCAACAAGCTTTGACTCAATGCTTCGGGAAGACCCGCCATAGGGTGGCGTGATCCACCCTAAAAGAGGCCAGAAAATGTGATTCCCTACGGCCCGGGCAGCCGACCGAGCGCGAATTGCAAGGCTTCAGCCACATTTGTTGCCAGCGCACTCTGCCGCATGATCCAGGATGCACGCATGGATAAACCTTGGACGTTAGGAGGGCTCAAAATCCCTTCAGCCGTGCTCGCCGAAATCGAGCGTGCCGGCCGCGAAGCGTACGCGCGTGATGAAGAAGCGTGCGGGTATTTAGAGGGCCCCGCTGCAGATCCACTTTTCGTCGATCGCGCGGTGGAGCTGGTAAATCTCGCCAACAAATATCACGCGGTGGATCCGGAAAACCATCCGCGGACGGGGCGGGAGTACTTCAAGATCAATGCGCTCAAGTTCGAACGCGCCATCGCCGAGGGCGACGCCAGCGGGCGCCCTGTGAAGGTATTTTTCCACTCTCACCTCGACTGTGGCGCCTATTTCAGCGCCGAGGACGCCGCCAGCATGACGATGGGCGGCACGGGCGATCCCAGCTTCGATCTTGCCTACTTGGTGACGGCGGTGGACAAGGGCGAGGTCACCAATCACAAGCTGTTCATTTGGGATCCGCCCTCGCGCACCTTCGTGGAAGCGCCGTTTTCTCGCGTCGAGGGCGGCGCGTGAGGCGATGCGCGGCGAGTGTGCTCGGCAGTGCGGCGGTCGTCGTCGCGCTGCTCGGCGCATCGTCCGCGCGAGCCGACTTGGGTGAGGACGCCAGCCGGCTCACCCGCACCTGGGGCGAACACGGCATCGTGCGCCGATTGCCACCGCGACTCGGTGAGCGTGGTGTCCCCAGCGTGATTTTCCTGCCGATAGAGCTTTTGTCCGGGCCTGCCAGCTCGTGTGTCTCGGTTGCCGTGCTGGGGCCGCATTCCACGCATTTCACGCTGCGCGCCGCGGGCAGCGCTTATCTGCCCGATTCATCCGAGGATTGGCCGCAAGCCAGTCTGGCCGGGCTCGTGCAGATCACGCGCTGCGGCTCGCGCAAATCGCGGCTCAGTGCCTTGGTGGTCGAAATGCGCTCGCCACGCGCACTCATCGAGGTGATCGCGGTGGAGTCGCAGCAGCCAGTGCAACCCGCGGTCGAGATCCTGCCGCAACGCGACCCAGGGCCGATCGCCCCATTCACTGGGCTCTCGCTGCCCAACACCCCGCCACCCCTCCCCGAGCGACTAGCGGCGGCAGAAGCCAACGCGCGCCGCAACGGCTCGGAGGAAATCGAGCGCGAGTTTGCAATGAGCTCTGCGCGCGGCGCTGGCCTCGTGCGCCGCCAGGTGGACGCGGGTTGTCATCGCCTCGACGTGCTGGTTGAGCCCACGCCGAATCGAGCCGCGCTTGGAGATCTAGCGGTGATGCCCGAGCTCGACGCGACGGCAAGCCTGGTTTCGGTCGAGCGTGGTGACGGGCATGGCGCCGCTTTCACGTTTTGCGCCGGCGACCGCACACAAGTCGCTTTTCGTTTTGCGGGCGCTCCACCGGAATCTCGAGTGTGGGTGGTGGCCTCGCGTTTTGCGTTGCCTCAAGGCTTGCTCGATAATTGGGGCAGTGGTGGCAAGGCGCGTATGGCTGCCGTCTTGTACCGACACGGTGTGCGCGTGAGCAATGCGCCGGTCGATCAAGCTCTCGGCGTGCAAGGTCCGACACTCATGCCTGTCGCTGTCGTGCCGGGCAATTGTTACGTTGCGGCCGTGACGGCAGTGCAGGGCCAAGCCTTCGGCATCGCGCTCGCCGCGCGTGTGGGCGGCGCTGAGGTGCAAAATCATGGCGGCTCGTCCGGTGACGGAACCTTGATCTCGTTCTGCGCGCGCGGGCACGACATCGTCACTGTCGAAGCGGATTCGCGCGGCGCCGGGCTCACTTGGTTGTTCGCGTTGTGGGAGGCTTCGCGCTTGCCACTCGGCGAGGAGCTGCGGCTTTGACGCTCGGCCGCGCGGCGGCGCTGCTCGCCATGACTCTCTTGTCCAGCTGCGGGCCGCGTCAGATCGCGACTCGACCGGCGCCCAAACAACACTTCGGAGCACTGGGGCGCGCGCCGCAATCGAGCCCTCTGCTCGGCTTGAACGCGCCCAACACCAGCGTGATCGCAGTCGATGCTGGCGTCGCGGGCGATCGCGTATCGGGCCTGGTAGAAGTGCCCAACGACGAATGCGCCGTGCTAATCGCGCGCGCCGGGCCGTCCGTTGAAGACGTCGATTTGCTCGCTTACGGCGAAGACGGCACGGTGATCGGCACTGATGAAGGGCCGGACAAGACGCCCGCCTTGCTCGTGTGCCCTCCCCATCCCACGCGCATGTGGGTCGCGGCGCGCATCGCTGCTGGTCATGGCTTGGTCGCCGTGGGCGTGCAGCGACTCGCACCGGTGGATGCGCCGCGAGTGGCTGAGTCTTACGGCATTAGCGATCGCGACAACAGCGCGTCACGCGTGCGCAGCTGGCCAGGGCTCGACGAGCGCCTGGAAGCACACCGGCGTGAGATCGGCGGTGAGTGGCAAGACGTGCGGCGCGTGGCGATTCCGTTGGACGCGCGCGTGCCCACACGTGTGTCGGCGCAAGTCGATGCCGAGCGGTGTTTGGACGCCTTCATTGCCCCCTCGGATGATGCCGGCCATCTCGAATTCATAGCGCTCGACTCCAGCGGATCGATCATCGGCCGAGCCGCGAGCTCGGGGCGGGAGCGCGCGCTGGTAGTGTGCTCGCCGCTCGAAACGACGATCTCTCTCGAAGTGCGGCCGCAGTCGGGGCGCGGAGTCGGCGTATTGGTTTTGTCCCGCACACGGCCGGGTAGTGAAATCGATCGCGAAGCCGACGTTGTTCAGGTGGATGTGTTTCCGCGCGGCGATCTCCAGGCAGAGCTCGCGGCGTTGGAAGCGAGCCTGAACGAACACGCCGGTTACTCGAAGGGCAAATCACTCGCATCGGGCACGCTCGAGGTGGGGCGCCGCAGCTCTTTCACAGTGAACCTTCCGAAGGGCTGCGTCCGCTTGGATGTGGTGGGAGCCCGGCCCGTGCGCGGCATCGAGGCGTACGCTTGGACTCCACAAGAGCAACTGGTAAGTCACGGTCGCGGCGGTGCCGGCGCGCTTCTGTTCGCGTGTGGGCCGGGTGGTCCATTGCGACTCGATCTGGAAGCCACGCTGCGACCAGGGCCGTTTGCGGTGGTCATGCACCCCGAAGCTGAAGTGCCCGCTTCGCTCCTGGCGGCACCACTCGCGGCGGGTCGCCTGCTCGCCCACGTGGTGAGTCGCGGCGTGCTGCGGCGCGCGGGCGACGTCGTGCAGGCCCAAGAAATGGCTCTTTCCGATTCGGCCATTCGCACCTTGGATTTGACGGTTCCGTTCGGACGCTGCGTCGACGTCGCGTTAGCGTTGGGTGCGGATGCACTCGGAGCCGAGATTCGCTTGCTCGCCATGAATCGCGGCGTCGAAATCGCGAGCGGGCGCGGAGCTCATTCAGCGAGCGCCCGGGTGTGCTCACTCGACGCAGCCAGCGCCAACGAGAACTTGAAGACACGCGCGGAGCTGCGTGTAGCAGTTGGCTCCGGCAAGGCACTGGTCGCAACGCGCATGCTCACGCCATCTCGGTGAATTCGTCACAAACGCGGACCGCCAGCGGGAGCCAGCGGAAGCACGTCGCGCGCGGGAACCACGCGGGGTACAGCGTCTGCGCCGACGACCTTGTAGTCGCGCTCTTCGGGACCGACGACGCGCATCGTTTGCCAGGGCTCAGCGGGCGATACAGGCCGCACCAACGCAAAATCGCCGCGTCCCGGAGCAACGCTCGCCGGCGGCTCGGGCACGATGTCGGCCTGCGCAATTTGCTCCCTGATGTTGTCGGGAGCGAACATCACATGCGCGCTGTCGTCGTGCACTTCGGAAATTACGCCGCTGAACCAACCGGCGCCGCGTCGCGCGACGACGCGAGCCTTCGCCACCAAGCGGAAGCCAGCTGGCGCGAGCGGACGACCCGCATTCGCAGCCGCTGCAGCAAACGCAGCGCTCGACGTCAGCTTGCTGAACGCGCGCCGCAGGTTCAGCTCGGTCGCTGGCGATGCAGCCAACACGGCGCCCTCGCGAATGCTCACGATCTCGCCGCCGAGCGAACGCACTTCCACGCCATCAGCGCGGGCATGCTCGATGCGACAACCGAGCCAGCGCTCGCCGATCCGACAAATCGCGTACTGCCCTGGCTTCGGCGCGGTCGCGTTGGTTTTCAGCGAGTACACGTCGGAAACGGAAACAGAGATCCCTTCGTGTTTACCTACCGGTTCGACGCGAAGCTGGTTCTTTCCAATCGACAGCACGCGCCCTTCGAAAAACTCCGCCGCGCGTGGCTCGACGACGACATGATCACCGCGTGACAACGCGGGCGTCGACGCTGCTGTCGGCGCGTCCCCTCCCGCCGAACGGCAGGCCCACACGAGCAATACCCACAAATGTCGCTTCGCATGAACGAGTCCGCGAAACCCGACATTCGCGTTCCTGAGCACGAATCGGTGGCGCATGCGTTGGTCGCTGTTCTACTCTCGCATCCGCTGATACGAGCGCCGCGTGGCCTCTGCAAGAGCGCTCCAGCACTGATCGGAGCCCCTTCGCATGCAGCTTCCTTCCGATGCCGTCTTTGTCCAAGGCGGGGGTCATGCGCCGCCCCCCGGTGGGGGTTATCCCGGCGGGCCGCCAGCGGGTGGTTACGGCTACCCACCGGGTCAGGGTGGTCCCGGCGGGGATCCTCCGGGCGGCTATCCCGCGCCGCATTACGCACAGCCAGCCGGTGCGCCCCAGGCACCACACGGGCCGGGCGCCGACATCAAGAAGCAAGCCACAACGTGGCTGATCGTCGCGGCCGTGAGTTTCTTCTTTTGCGGCGGGATCAACTGCCTGGGAGTCATCGGTGCGATCTTGTCGTTTCTCGCGATGCAAGCAGCGGATCAAGGGAATTTGAGCGACGCAGAAGCCAAGCTCAAGTGGGGCAAAATCGTAATCGTGACGGGCGCGGTGCTCTCGTTTCTCACCTGGGCATCCGCAGTGCTCTATTACGTGGTGGCTTCCGCGGAGGTGCTCAGCAACAGCTGAGCGGCATTCAACCGGCGCGATCGAGCAAGCTGCCGAGCGCCTGATTGAACGCGGCCGGAGCCGCCAGATTCACCACGTGCCCCGCGCCCGGCACGACCACGAGCTCGGCCTTGGGAAGAAGCTTCGCCAAACGCTGGCTCGGCGCGAGTGAGTCCTTGTCCTCCGAACCCACGATCACGAGCGCGGGCACTTCGAAGCGAGCGAGCTCTGCAGCGAGATCGTCAGGCGACTTCAAGTGGCTTAGCACGTTGCGCAAAATCGCCGATAACGCGTGCGGCTTGTGTTCGAGAAAACCTTGGCGAATCAGGGCGCCGCCTTTGGGATCGAAACGCGAGGTTTCGCCCCACACGAAGCGCTCCCCTGCCCGCTCCAGCCCTTCGGCGTCGATGGCATCGGCGAATTCGCGCGACCAACGCGCGCGAAAGCCGGTCTCGCCGCCGCTCGGAAACGCCGAAAGCAAAAGGGCCCGCGGCGGCGTTGGCGCGCTGAGCGCAAATAAAAGCGCCGTGTAAGCCCCCAGGCTGAGGCCACCCACGACCGCATCCCCACCCGACTGCTCCACCACGCGGGCAAAGTCCGAAACCAGGAGAGCTTCGCTGTAGGCGGACGGATCTTCGGGTGCGGCACTGCGCGCGTGCCCGCGCATGTCGTAGAGAACGCTGCGAGCGCGCTCGGCAAATGCGCGCGCTTGTGGACGAAAGTTGCGGGCGCTGCCGCCGAAGCCATGACACAGAATCAGGTTTCGGCCAGCTCCGAAGTGTTCGATGTGCAGCGCGGGAGGCTCGGTCAAGGTCCGCTGGGATCTATCGCAGGCGCACGCCCCGCACCAGTCGTTGCTCGGGCTTGACCCACCCGGCTTCGCTCCGTATTGGGAGGCGCGTGGCCGACCTGAACCCCGCCCAGAACGAGGCCGTGCACACGCTGTCCGGGCCGCTATTGGTGCTCGCCGGCGCCGGCACCGGCAAGACCCGCGTGATCACGTACCGCATCGCTCAGCTGATCCGGACGGGCACGACAGCATCTCGCATTTTAGCGGTGACCTTCACCAACAAAGCTGCTCGCGAAATGCGCGAACGCGCGCAGCACCTGCTCGGCCGCCGTCAACCGGGTACGAAGCCGCCCGAGATCTCCACCTTTCACTCGCTGTGCGTGCGAGTCTTGCGCCGCCACGCGACGCGGCTCGGCTACCCAGAAACATTTTCGATTTACGACCGCGGCGATCAGGAAACCTTGGCGCGCAATGCGCTGCGCGACATTCGCGTCAGCAGCGGCACCATGCGCCCGGGAGATCTGCTGGCGATCATCGGTGGTTGGAAGAACAAAGGGATCTCGGTCGACGAAGCCCACCAAACCAGCGAAGGTGAGCGCTACGAAGTCGCGGCTGCGGCGTACGCTCGTTACCAGGCGCAGATGCGCGCTGCCGGCGCGATGGACTTCGACGATCTGCTGTTGCTCACCAACAAGCTTTTCGCCGAGCATCCGGAAGCGCGTTTCGCTGAAGCCACCCGCTTCGATCATCTGTTAATCGACGAGTACCAAGATACCAACGATCTGCAGTATCGCATCGTGAAGGCGCTCGCGGATCGCCACCGAAACTTGTGCGTTGTGGGCGACGACGATCAGTCGATTTATGGCTGGCGCGGAGCCGAAGTGGCGCACATTCTCGGCTTCCAGAAGGACTGGCCCGACGCCAAAATCGTGCGCCTCGAAGCGAACTACCGCTCGCGTGCGCCGATCCTGCAGCTCGCCAACACGCTCATCGCACACAACTCCACCCGGCATCAAAAGGTGCTGCGGCCGTCGCGCGAAGGTGGCGTGCCGCCGCGCATCCTCCGCATGGAGGACGAGACGATGGAAGCCGAGCACGTGGTGCAGCAGATTCAACAGCTCATCGTCGGCGACGCCGAGAAACGCACTCCGCCCAGCGACATCGCGATTCTGTTTCGTACCAATGAGCAACCGCGCGCCTTCGAGCTCGAAATGCGCCGGGCCAAGATTCCGTACGTCTTGGTGGGCGGGCTCTCCTTCTACGATCGCCGCGAGATCAAGGACATTCTCTCTTACCTGCGCGTGCTCGCGAACCCATCGGACGAAGTGTCGCTGCTGCGCATCATCAACACGCCCGCGCGCGGCATTGGGACTTCCACCATCGAAGCGTTGCTCGAATTTGCCGTGAGTGAAGGCAAACCGCTGTGGAACGCCTTGCCGTTGGCTCTGGAGGCGCTCGATCTTCCCACGGCAGCCGTCCAGCGCGTCGACGGCTTCCGCAAGCTGATCGACTCCTTCCGCGCGAAGCTCGGCAGTACCTCGCTTTCGGAGCTGATGCGCGAGCTACTGCAGACAATCGAGTACCGCACCGAGCTCGAGCGTTTGCACACCGGGCCCGGCGAGGCCGAAGCGCGCTGGCAGGCGGTGGAAGAATTGGTGAACGCAGCCGCGCTCTACGAGCAACGCGAGCAAACTCCCACCGTGCTCGGCTTCTTGGAGGAGGCTACCCTCTCCGATCGCGACTTCGGCGACGACGACAAGCGCGAGCGCCACGCGGTGACGCTGATGACCTTGCACAGCGCCAAAGGGCTCGAGTTTCCGCACGTCTTCATGGTCGGGCTCGAAGAAGGGATTTTGCCGCACCAGCGCTCGGTGATGGAGGGTCGCGGCGTCGACGAAGAGCGCAGGCTTTGCTACGTCGGCGTCACGCGCGCACAGGATACGTTGACGATCACGTTCGCCAAAGCGCGCATGAAATGGGGCAAGCCGCGGCCCAGCATTCCGAGCCGTTTCCTCATGGAAATGCGCGGGGACACCGAACGCGCACGCAAAGCCGCCGAAGCTGCCGAAGCTCTTTATCGCAAGAGCGCCGAAGCAGCGCTCGAGGCCGACGACGAGCCGAAGCCCAAGAAAAAAGCCAAAACCGCCGTCAAACGTCGCTAACCGGCGCCGAACTCGAGCTTCCGCCAAACGCCGCGATCGGCGGGTCCGCGGCAGGCGTGAATCTCACGCCGCGCGGGGCAGCAGACGAAGCAAGCGTTGGTGGTCGTGCCTTGTGCGTCTTCCGTGTAGCGATTGATGCTATCGACGCCGTCCGCGCGATCCGCAAACAGCGCCACGATGCTCTGCACATCCTGATTGGGCTCCGCGAGCAACACGCGCGCACGTTGCAAGCGGCGCTGGCTCGACGCACTTGCCGCTTCGCCTTCACGCGCGACCAGTGCGCTGGCCTGGCAATGGTTGGTCTGCACGACGGCTTCGTCGAGCAGCGTTCGCTCGACCACCAGCGCCGGATCGCACTCGAGCTCCAGAGCTTCCGCTGCGCTTGCCACCCAATACGTGTGCGCCGCGGCGCGTGGCGCACCACGCACGACCCCGACTGCATCCGCAAACGAGCGCTGGTTCAGCGCCTTGTGCAAAATTGAGAGGTAGCCAACGCCGGGACGCGAAGCTCGCGTCTTGATGTTGGTGGTGCCGACGGCCACACCGAGCTCGTTCATGCCCATCAGACTGAGCGCGCCGACACACGTCACCGACCAAGTTTCCGGGCCGTTCTTGGGAAAGCGATGAATTCCCACCACGAAATCGAGATCGGTTGGATTCAAATCCCAGGTCTGCCCCGCCAACAGCTCGTGTGAGCGCGAACGACTCTTCGGCACGAGTAGGCTGGTGCAGCCCTCGCGATCGGGCGTTGCCGGCAGCACCAACACGTCGCGCACATCGGTCATGTTGGTTGCCGCGTAAAGCAGCTCGGGAGCAACCTTTGCCGCTTCGGCGATGGCTTCGTGCTCAGCCGTGCCATCCGGATCGAAGGTGTGCGCGAGGGCGAGGCAACGCCGGCCCACCGCGACGAATTCGTCGAAGCGCGCGCTCTCACCACGATCGGCGAGGTAGCCGCGCAGCGCTTCCAGCCGCTGCGCCACGAAGGCTGCAATCGGCTCGCGCAGAGCCTCACCCTGTGCGTTGCCGAGTTCGCGCGGAGTGCCGCGCACGCTGAGAGTCCGAAGCTCGAATTGGGTCATTCGCGGTCGAGGCGTGATAGCTCGGCATCCACACGCGCGTCGAGCTCCGCGTCCGTGAGACCTGCAGGCTGCGGCTTTGGCGCCTCGCTGGGATCGCCCGAACGACGCTGCCAGCGCTTGAGCAGCGCCACAGCGCCGATGCCAGCTCCGAGCACCACCAACCCCAAACCGATGCCGACGCTGCCGAGTTGGCTTCCCGGAGGAACGGCCAGCACTTTGGCTCCGTAGCGCTCCACGAGCGAGCGCTCGATGGCTTCCGCTGATTCGCCCAGCGTGAGGCGCTGCCGAATTTCTTGGCGGAGCTCCGTCGATACCGGCGAACCGTGAATATCGATGGTTTGCGTCCAGCAACACGGCGCGATGATGCGACCTTCGAGCTCGGTAGCGCCGGCCACGTACTTGTCGAAGCTGACGGTCGCCTGCTGGTGATCGTGCCCGTCCGGCGCGGACACGGCCGGAGCCGCGCCAGTGAGCAGCACGAGCGACACCGCGAGGGACGAGAAAAGACGATTCACGTGGACAGAGTCTGCCACAGCCGCGGAGCCTGGACGAGCCAGGCCTCGCGATTCTGCTCAGGCGCTGTCGAGGGCCGCCAACAATGCCGCCACGGACGCGTACTTCTCGCGGATTTTGCCGCGCTCGGCGCCGCGCTGCTTTTCGCTGGCGTCGATGCGCTGCCACTCGGCGTAGCCCAACGTGCGCACGCCGCGGTGCTCTAGCAACGTGAGCGCGCTGCCTGTCTGCCGCCGTGCGTGCTCTGCGAGTGCAGCCGGAATGTCCGCCAACATCGCGTCGACGGTTTCGCGCGCGTCTTGCTTGTTGGTACCGAGCAGCCCCACCGGCCCGCGCTTGATCCAGCCGACGACATAACAGCGCGGCACATTCTCGCCCGCCAGCCCGACGCGGCCCTTATTGTTCGGAATCAAGGAGCGCGCGTCGTCGAAAGGCAAACCGGCGAGCGCGGTTGCTTGATAGCCGATCGACCGAATCACGAGGCAGCTATCGATGCGCTCGACGTGGCCGGTGCCCTGCGCGCTCACACTGCCGTCCGCGCGTTCCACGAGCTCATTCTTTTCGACATCAATGGCGACGACACGACCGTCCTCGCCGATCAGCGCTTTCGGTCCCGATAGGAAGCGCAAACGCACCAGGCGCTCCGCTTTGCCACTCGGTGAACGCGGCAAGGTGGCGAGGTACTCCAGGTTTCGCAACGTGTGGGCGTGCTGGTGTGGATCCAGGTTGGGCGGTTCGGCGAGCGAGACTTCGCCTTCCAAAACCAACTCGACTCCAGGGAGCGCACCCACGTCGGCGAGCTCGGTCGAATCGAATGCAGCCTGCGCGGGTCCGCGCCGCCCGAGCACCACGATCTCGCGGATCTTGCTGGCTCGGAGCGCCTCGAGCGCGTAGTCGGCGATGTCCGTGTTGGCGAGCTCATCAGGCTGCTTCGCGAGGATACGCACGACGTCCATCGCAACGTTGCCCATCCCGATCACGACGGCGCGCTCGCAGGCGAGATCGAAATGTGCGCCAGAGAAATCCGGGTGCGCGTTGTACCAACCCACGAACGACGTAGCTGGCACGCTGCCACCCAGATCTTCACCCGGAATGCCGAGATGCCGATCGCGCGCCGAACCCGTGGCAATCAAAACCTGGTCGTAGTCCGCAAGGAGCTCCGTCACGCTGAGATCGACGCCGACCGCAACGTTGCCGATGAAGCGCACTTTGGGGAGTTGCGCTGTGCGTTCGAACGCGACGCCTGCACGCTTGATGTTCTGGTGATCGGGCGCGACGCCGTAGCGCAGCAGACCAAACGGCGCTGGAAGCCGCTCGAAGAGGTGCACCTCGGCGCCTTGCTTCGCCAGCATGTCGGCGGCGTAGAAGCCAGCCGGCCCCGCCCCGACCACCGCGACTCGAACTCCCTCGGCACTTCGGCCGGCAGTTGTCTCAGCCATGCGTTTACCGACGGCAGAGCTCCAGGCTACATCGACTTTGCAATCCGAGTCTGCCGCTGCTGACCTTCGGGCCGCGATTTTCCGGTCGCCCGCTCGGCTGACAGCAGCACTTTCCAGCGTTTTCGCCCCTTGACCCCCCTGGACCTCGAGCCTAAAGTTTCAAGAGATTTTGAAACCTCAAACAAGACGCTTGCCGGCTCAGCCGCCCCGCTCGTCATGGCCCACGTGAATCCCCCTTCCTCAACCGATGCTGAGCTCGAGGTGGCCGACACCATCGGGCGGTTGATGGAGTTTTGGGGATTCAAGCGCCCGATGGGACGCATTTGGGCGTTGCTCTATCTGGCGCGCGAACCGCTCGGCGCCTCCGAAATCGGAGAGCAGCTGCGCATGAGCACCGGCGCCGTGAGCATGGCCTTGTCGGAGCTCTCCAAGTGGGGAGCGGTGAAGAAGACGTGGCGCCCGGGCGAGCGGCGCGACTACTACGAAGCCGAGACGAGCATTGGACGGCTCGTTCAGAAGGTCTTGCGCGAACGCGAGCTCTCCCTGGTGCAGCAGTTCGCCGAGGTTTTGGCCGCCGCTGATCGCAAGCTCTCCGAAGGCACCGCGGTCGACGAAGCCGAGGTCGCCTTCAAGCGCCAGCGGCTGCACGAGCTCCAGAACTTAACCAAGTTGGGTGAGAGCTTGCTCTCCGCCCTCGTGTCCGGCAGATCCATCGACCCCGCGCCGCTGCTTCGGGTCGCCGAAAGACGATGACGCCTCCTTCTCAAGCTATCTTGCCGCGAGCCACGGATGGTTCCGGCGCCATGTTCGACGCCATCGCGGCGCGATACGACTTTTTGAATCGAGTGCTCTCGATGGGCATCGACCAGCGCTGGCGCAAAGCCACGGCGCGCGCGCTGGCGCTGCCCGATCAGGCGCGTGTGCTCGATTTGGCAACTGGCACCGGCGATTTGGCGGTGATGGTTGCGCGCATGGCCGAAAACAGCCGCGTCACCGGGCTGGATCCTTCATCGCGCATGCTCGAGGTCGGGCGCGAGAAAATCGCGCGTTTCGGCCTCTCGGAGCGCATCGAGCTGCTCGAGGGCGACGCGCAATCGTTGCCCTTCGAAGCCAATACCTTCGATGGCGTTTGCATCGCGTTCGGCATCCGCAATGTGCCGGATCGGGCCAAGGCTCTCGCCGAGATGGCGCGCGTGACGAAGCCGAGCGGCAAAATCGCAATTCTGGAGCTTTCGGAGCCTGAGCGCGGCTTGCTTGCACCCATCGCGCGCTTCCACGTGCACACGGTGGTGCCGGTTTTGGGTGCTTGGTTGTCGGGGGCGCACGAGTACCGCTACCTGCAGCGATCGATAGCCGCCTTCCCGCCCGCCCGTGTATTCGCGCAGGTCATGGAAGAGGCCGGAGTCGAAGTGCTCGAGGTGAAACCGTTGACCTTCGGCGTGTGTCATCTCTACGTGGGCCGTCCGCGATCATGACGTCCTCGGCTTCGGCAACACGAACGGACCCAATCGGCGAACCGACGCTGCAAGCAGCGTTCGAAGCGGCCCGAGCGCGCACCTCCAACGAACGCTTCGTGCTGATCCAGCTGCCCGTCACGCCAGGCGACGCCGAGGCGCTGGTCGATTTGGACCGCGAAACGGCGGTCACGTACTGGGCGGAGCCAGCCGGCTACGAATACGTCGGCCTGGGAGCGTTGCGCACTCTGAGCGGCAGCGGTCCAGAGCGTTTTCGCGAGATCAGCAGCGGCGCCCAAGCACTGTTCACGGAGCTGGGTTCGGCGGCGCCTCGGGTGCGCCTGTTCGGCGGTTTTGCGTTTCAACCGCGTCGCGCAGCAGGGCCGGAGTGGGTGAGCTTCGGCGAAGCTCGCTTCGTTCTTCCGCGCGTCGCCTATGAACGGCGCGGCGACACAGCGCACCTTTCGCTTCTGCTCACGGCTGACGAAGTGGCCTCTCCGGGAGCCGCCGAAGCGGGTTTACAACTCGCCGAACGAGTTCGTGTCGCCCTCCACGCCGCTAGCGGCTCGGAGGCGGTTTCCCTCGAGCGCGCGAGCCTGGAAGAGCGCCCGGACGCGGACTTTTTGCAGCTCGTCGACAACATCAATGCCGCCATCACGCGGGGCGAGTTCGAAAAAATCGTGCTGGCGCGGCGAGTAACCTTGGCGCTCCAGAAGCCACCGCTTGCCTCGCGCATCGAGCGACGACTCGCGGATATCGCGCCGGAGTGCTTGCGTTTTGCGTTTCGTGCCGGCCCGAACACGTTCCTCGGCGCCACTCCCGAGCGCCTGGTGAGCAAAAGCGGTCGCTCCTTCGAGACCGAGGCTGTTGCTGGAACGATTCCGATGGGAGAGATCCCTCCCGGCCGCTTGATGGAGAGCGCGAAGAATCGCGCAGAACAAGCCATCGTCGTGCGCGAGCTGTTGCGCGCTTTCGAGCCAATCGCCGCAACGCTCGATCACACACCGACGCCCGAGATTCATCGCCTGCGTCACCTGGCGCACCTGCGCACGAGGATCCGCGGGCAGCTACGCGAGCCACTGCACGTGCTCGATCTGGTCGAACGGCTGCATCCGACCCCCGCCGTGGGCGGCGTGCCGAGCGCAGCTGCACTCGCGTGGATCGCCGAGCATGAGCCCGACGAACGCGGTTGGTACGCTGGTCCGATTGGCTGGATGGACCACCAAGGTGACGGTGCCTTCGCCGTCGCGCTGCGATCTGGCTTGTTGCAACGTGATCGCGCGACGCTCTACGCGGGAGCGGGCATCGTGCAGGGCTCCGACGCCAAGAGCGAGCTCGCCGAGACGCGCTGGAAGCTGAAGCCACTACTAGGAGCGTTCGGGGTCGTCCCGTGAGCTCCGTGTTGCAGAGCGCCTGGGCGCGGCTGCTGTTCGGCAGCCTGGTCAAAGCGGGGCTCTGCGACATCGTGATAAGCCCTGGCTCACGTTCGACACCCTTCACATGGGCAGCGTTGAATACGCCCGGGCTGCGCTGCCACTCGGTCCCCGACGAACGCAGCGCTGGCTTCTTCGCGTTGGGCCAAGCGCGCGTGAGCGGCAAAGCCAGCGCGGTGCTGTGCACCTCGGGCAGCGCCGCAGCTCACTACTTTCCGGCGATCGTCGAAGCTGCACAGGCATTCGTCCCGCTTCTGGTGTTGAGCGCCGATCGTCCGTTCGAGCTCATGGACTGCGGCGCGGCGCAAGTGATGGATCAGAGCAAGCTCTACGGCGGCTTCGTGCGGCACTACGCCGAGCTCGGCCATCCCGACGCGAGCGACGTGGCGCTCGATGCCTTGCCGCGCATCGTGGCGCAAGCGCTTGCTCTCACGCTTGCTCCCGCACCGGGCCCGGTGCATCTGAACGCTCGCGCCCGAAAGCCTCTCGAACCGCAGCTCGCGAGCAGCGACGCCGATCGAGCCATCGAGCGCGCCGTGGAACAACGGCTAGCGCGACCTCTGACGCAGGTCCTACGAACGCTTTCGAGCCCGGCGCCCGCCGCTCTCGAAACGCTCGCCAGCGCGTGTCGCAGCGCAAAAAGCGGGCTAATCGTATGTGGCCCACTCCCGGCGAGCGCTGAGTCGCCGGCTAAAGTCCTGCTGGAGCTCAGCCGCCAAACCGGCTTCGCGTTGTGCGCGGAGACCACCAGTCAGGTTCGCACACTGATCGAGCCCAACGCGGAGCTCGGCGTGATCGGAAGCTTCGAGGCAGCTCTCTCGCTTGCGCCGGAGCTCATCATTCAAATTGGGATCCCGCCGACGTCAGCACTGTACGAACGCTGGCTGGCGGCGAATGCACCACGACGCGCCGTCGTCAGCGCACATGGCTGGCTCGATCCCAACAACCGCGCCGAATGGCTAATCGCCGCTGATCCCGAAGCGTTCGCCAGCGCTCTCGTGCGCGCCTTGCCAAGGACAGAGGAACCTGAGCTCGCCAGCGCACGCCATCGGCACCGCGAAGAGCTGTTACAGCGCGATGCGCGTTATTGGCAGTTCGTGGACGAAGTCATCGCCGAAGCTGCCCCAGCTCCGCTCAGCGAAGCTCGCGCCGTGCAAATCGCGCTAGGCGCTTTGCCAGAAGCGGCGCTGCTCGGGCTCGGAAACAGCTTGCCCATTCGCGATGTGGACGCTTTCGTGCGACCTTCACAGCAGCGGTTCCGAGTTTGGTCGCAGCGCGGCGTGAACGGCATCGACGGACTCGTAGCGGGAGCAGCGGGCGCGGCGCAGGCAGTGGCGCAGCCGAGTCTCTTGCTGCTCGGCGACGTCAGCTTGCTGCACGATTTAGGGAGTTTGTACGTTGCACGCAGCGCGCAGGCACCGCTGGTCATCTGCATGCTCGACAACGCTGGCGGTCGCATCTTCGAAGAGCTCCCGATTCAAGCAGCGCTCAGTGCACGTCCGGAGCTCGCACGCTTCTGGCTGACCCCGCCTGATCTCGATTGGAGCAAGGCTGCGGCGGCGTTCGGCGTTGCTTACTCGCGCGCGGAGGACGAAACCGCGCTGGCGAATGCATTGCGAGAAGCTTTCGCGCGGCCAGGCTGCAGCGTGGTACACGCCGTGGTCGCGCCCGACAGCGCTCGCAGCGCGCGACAAAAAGTGCGAACACGCTTCGCAACCCTGTTCGCGAGCTGAAGCGCATGCGTCGGTTGCTCCTGCTTCACGGCTTCACGGGCGCGCCGAGTTCGTGGCAAGCGCTGATCCCGGAGCTTGGCGTCTTCGGTGAGATCGTTACGCCGCTGCTCACTGGCCACGGCCGACCGGCAACGGCATTGGAGGTGCAGAGCTTCGAAGAGGAGGTCGATCGCCTCGCGGAACTGCTGGCACCCGGTCGCTGGGAGGTGGCGGGTTATTCGCTCGGCGCACGCTTGGTGCTCGGGCTTCTGGTTCGACACCAGGAGCGCTTTTCGCGCGCTATCCTGATTTCCGGGCGCCCTGGGCTGGAAAGCGACGCCGAACGCCTGCGGCGCATCGAACAAGACGAAGCGCTGGCGACGTCGCTGGAGCGTGATGCCCTCGAAGCGTTTGTGGAAAGCTGGGAACAACAGCCGTTGTTCGCCACGCAAACGCGCTTGCCGGAAGCGGTGCGCGCTGCCGAGCGCTCGCGGCGGACTTCACACGAAGCGCGTGGCCTGGCCCATTCGCTGCGCGTCACCGGACTCGGCCACATGCCGAACTACTGGAACGCTCTCGAGCAGCTGCACTTACCCGTCGAAGTCGTGGCCGGCGCGCTCGATCCAGCCTTTTGCGCGCTCGGCGAGGCCGTTGTAGGCAAGCTGCCGAACGCCCGATTTACCCGCATTTCGGAGGCAGGGCACAACCTGCTGATCGAGCAGCCGCGCGAAGTGGCTCGAATCATCGCCAGAGGAACACCGTCATGACGCAGCGCGAGTGCAAGCCGACTTTAACGAAGCACGAGCCCAAGCCATGAACACCAGCGGCACGATGACTTCGCGCGCCGCGGTCGAACCTCACTCGCTCAAAGCGTGGGTGCTCGCGGCGCGACCGGCAACGCTCACCGCAGCCGTAGCGCCTGTTTTGGTGGGCAACGCCTGCGCCTACACAGCGGGCGTGTTCCGTTGGGGACCTGCGCTCGGTGCGCTACTCGGCGCCATGCTGTTGCAGATCGGCGCCAACTTTGCGAACGACGTGTTCGACTTCGAAAAAGGCGCCGACACGAGCGAGCGTCTCGGTCCCACGCGCGCGGTGCAAGCAGGCTTGGTCACACCAGCAGCCATGCGCGTTGGAATGCTGATCGTGTTTCTGCTGGCACTCTTGGTCGGCGTCTACCTCACCTTCGAGGCAGGGCTTGCCATCGTGATCATCGGCCTGCTCTCGATCGCTTCTGCATTGGCGTACACCGGCGGACCGTATCCGCTCGGTTACCATGGCCTCGGCGATGTGTTCGTATTCGTATTTTTTGGGGTGGTTGCGGTGTGCGGCTCCGGCTACGTCCACGCGCGCACCATTCCAGAGCTAGCGCCACTAGCCTCGCTGCCAATGGGAGCGCTCTCCACCGCGATTTTGGTGGTGAACAACGTGCGCGATCGCGAGACCGATGTGCGCGCCGGCAAGCGTACCCTGGCGGTGCGCTTCGGCCGCGGTGGAGGCCTTGCCGAATACATCGGTCTGCTGGTGATGGCTTACGCCGTGCCGCTCTGGCTGTTCATGTCACGCGGGCTGCAACCGTTCGTGCTGCTACCGCTGGTTACGGCGCCCATCGCGCTGCGCCTGGCACGCGGCGTCGTGCGCGAGCAGGGACGCGCGCTAAACCCCTTGTTGGTGGGAACGGCGCGGCTTCTGTTTCTGTTCGGCTTGCTGTTCGCGCTCGGGCTCGCTCTGGCGGCGCACGCGCCGTCGGGGCACAGCGCGTGACTCTCGAGCTCTCGCTCGTTCGCAAACAGCGGGCGCTGACTCGCACGGCGAGCAACGCTCGCGGGCGCTGGCTCAGCCGCGAAAGCATCGAGCTTTGCCTGAGCGACGTGCGCCTGAGCGGCTGGGGTGAAGCCGCTCCCCTGCCCGGCTACTCCGACGATACGCTAGAGCAGGCCGAAACGGCGCTCTCCCTTTGGATGGCGCCGGTCCAGCTCGCGCACATCGAACAGCTCGCAGGGCGCGGCACTGTCGAACCGCACACACTCATCGCCGGCCTTTCGCTTTTCGACGGAGTTGCCGTGCCGTCCGCGCGCTTCGCCTTGGAAACTGCCGTGCTCGCGCTCGTCGCCGCACGCAGACAGCAGCCATTGCACGAACTCCTGCGAGCAATGCGGCCGGCGACCGCATTTCCCGAGATGGTTCCGCTCGCTCAGCTAATCGAGCTCGAGATGGCCGAACGCGACGCCGAAGTCGCGCTCGGCGCAGGTTTCTCCACGCTGAAGTTCAAGATCGGACGCCCCGGCGCTTTCACGCAGGAGATCGCCGCGCTCACGCAACTGCGAACGCGCTTCGGATTCGGCTTCGCGCTGCGCCTCGACGCCAATCGCAGCTTACGCCGCGAGCAGGCGCGCGACTACTTCGCGGCGCTGGCACCGTTGCGCCCCGAGTTCGTGGAAGAACCACTTCTGCCCGACGAAGTCTCGCTCGAAGATCCGGAAATCCCGATCGCGCTCGATGAGTCGCTGCGCCAAGACACCGTTGCTACGAGCGACACTTGGCTCGCGCAGCGCGTAGCGGCGCTGGTGCTCAAGCCAACGGCTCTGGGCGGCTTCGGCGCGACCTTCCGGCTCGTCGATCGCGCTCGGGAGCTCGGCATCGCCCCGCTCGTATCCCACACGTTCGAAGGGCCGCTCGCCTATCACGCGTTGTGTGCGCTGGCGCTGGCGATGCCACCCAGTCGCTTTGCACACGGTCTGGGCCCTCACTCGGGCCTCGACAGCGACGCCAGTGAGCTTGGTCTGCGACATGGCAAGCTATGGGCAGCCAGCCCCTCGCTGCCATGACTCTCTCGTTATTCGCTGCGGCCGAAAAGCACCCGGAACGAACGGCGTTGATCGCCGAGGGCCGAAGCTTCTCCTACGCGGCGCTCGCTCAGCGCGTGGCGTGCGTCGCGGCCGAGCTCGCCGACCGCGGTCTGCTCAAAGGCCTGAGCCCGGTTGGCGTTGTTGCGCGCCCCAACTTGGCGTCGCTCGAGTTGATGCACGCCTTGATCGCGTTTCGCGTGCCGCTGCTCCTGCTGCACCCGTCGCTGCCCGCCAGCGAGCAACAAGCTTTGCTCGAACGCGCGGGGGCCCGGGCGCTCCTCAGTTCGGAAGAAAGCGCGCTCGCAAGCTCCGGCCGCTCATTGCACCCCGCTGCAGAGCCAGAGGTTCCAGCGCTGCCGCTAGCGATCGTTCCCACGTCGGGCACTAGCGGCAAGCCCAAGCTCGTGGTGTTGAGCCGAGGAGCGTTCATTGCGTCAGCGCTGGCTAGCTCCGGCAATCTGCCGCTGGGCGAGCGCGATCGCTGGCTCTTGTGTTTGCCGCCGTCGCACGTTGGAGGGTTTTCGATCCTGACGCGCACTCTGCTCGCCGGCAGCACACTGGTCGCGTTCGACGCGGGCAGCGCAGGGCTGTCACGCAAGCTACCGGAGCTCGCGCAGAGCCTGGTTGAAAATTTGGTCAGCGTGATCTCGCTGGTGCCCACTCTGCTCGACGCTTGGCTCACTAGCTTGTCCACGTGGACGCCACCACCCAGCTTGCGAGCGGTCCTGGTGGGCGGCGCGGGCCTTTCGCAAGCGCTGCTGCAACGCGCGCGCGCCCGTGGCGTCCCTTTGCTCAGCACCTATGGCTTGACCGAAGCGTGCTCGCAGGTAACCACCACGCGCCCGTCCGGCTTCCCGAACGTGAACGGAGGCGTTGTCAGCTCAGGCTTCGCGCTACCGGGTGTTGAGCTCAAGATCGAAGCTGACTCGCGCATCTGTGTGCGCTCGCCGACGCTGTGTTCGGGATACGTCGATGGCGACGCACCCATCGACGAACACGGCTGGTTTCACACGCAAGACCGCGGTTTCATCGACGGCAGCGGCGAGCTCTACGTGCTCGGTCGCGCAAGTGAGCTCATCGTTAGCGCGGGCGAAAACGTGGATCCCTTGCGGGTCGAAGGTGTGCTCTCGAGCGCGCCCGGCGTTACCGGTGCCATCGTGTTCGGCGTTCCCGACGAGCGCTATGGCGAGCTCGTTGCGTGCGCAGTCACCACCCATCCAAACTTCGACGAAGCCGAGGTCAGCCGTTACCTCTGCGAGCACCTCTCACGAGCCGAGCTGCCGAGGCGCCTCGCACGCATGCCCAGCTTCGTGACGCTACCGAACGGAAAAATCGATCGCAGCGCCGTACGCAAAGAAAGCAGCGAGCGGCTCGTTTCATTCGAGCATCCGCGAGCGCATAAGCCACAGTAGAAATTTGTGACGTCAGCGCGCAGCTTCAACTCTCCAGTGTGATCTGTACGGGACGAAAAAGTTTGCTCTACACGTGAGGAGTGCGGGCATGAGGAGTCGTGACGTCTTCGCTGCTGCGAGATCTGGCAGCGGCAAACGCCAAGCTGCGAATTTTGATGCTAGGGTTCTCTTCAGCGTGACGATATTCAACTGGCAGTCGAAACACCGTAACGACGGAATGAACAAACGACGCGTGGCGGGGGTGCTCGCGTTAGGGCTATTGGCTTTCCTTGGCTGCGCCGCCGAGCTCGACAAAAACAGGGACTACGAGTGGGCATTCGCGGATGGCCAGGGTCAAGGCGGCTCCGGAAACGCGCAAGGTGGTTCCGGCACCGCACAAGGCGGCTCGGGAACGGCTCAAGGCGGCACGACGTCGATGGGTGGCATGCCGAACATCCCCATGGATCCCGATTGTCTGAAGAGCCTCGCCACTGCGAAGTGCAACACCTGCCATGCCTCGTCTGTGGCCGCGACTATCGGCGCCAACTTGGATCTCAGCTCGCCGAACATCGGCCAGCGATTGCGCAACAAGGCATCCAACTGCAGCGCCAATCCGCCCCTCATCAACACGTCGGACTTGAACAACAGCACCTTCCTCAAGAAGGTCACCAACGCTCCCACGGGCTGCAATGGCAGCGCGATGCCACCGGGCAGCACCGGCCTTCAGGGCGGTGAGCTCGACTGCGTCAAAAATTGGGTGATGAGCTTTTAGCCGAAGGCGTTCGCCGCTTGGCCCCACTGACGAAGCAGAACCCACGATGAAGATCCGAGCTGCGCTGCGTTACACGCTCACCATACTCGCCGTCACACCATTTCTCCTCACACCAGTCGGCGCCGAGGCAAAGCCCAAGGCAAGCAAGGCTGCGGCAGAAGCGACCCCCGTCAAAAAGAAGAGCCTCGCGCTCGCACCCTTCGAGGGCAAAAAGAACGCCGAAGTGCGCGGCTGGATCCGCGATGCGCTTCAGTCCGGCTTCGAAGTAACCGACGCCGAAGAGTTCAAGGTGAAGGCCGATGCGGCCGCCTACGCGAAAATGGGCGCCGATCTAGGCGTCGATGCGGTCGCAGTGGGCAAGGTCGAGAAAACGAAGTTCACCCTCACCATCTATCAATCCTCCGACGGCCGCGTGCTCATCGCGCTGCAGTTCAAGGCTTCTCCCGGGCCCAAACTGAAGACCATCATCGATAAGCGTATGGTGCCGAAGCTCTACGCCGCTTTTGGCATGGAGACGCCGGAAGAAGCTGCCCGCAAGCGAGCCGAAGCCAAACAAATCGCCGAAGAGGAAGCGGGCGAAGACGAGGGCAGCGAAGAAGAGGCAGACGAGAAGCCCAAAAAGAAAAAAGCCGCCGATGAGGAGACTTCTGCCGAAGAAGAAGGCGAAGCCCCCAAGGGTGACGACGAGGCGTCTGGCGACGGCGAAAAAGAGGACTCAGCTGCAGCGGGTCCGACCGGCGCGATTGGTAAGCCATTCGACATTCGCGGCGGCCTCCATTTCTCGAAGCGCAGCTTCGCGTTCAATGACACGCTCTCGCAGCTGTATCCGGATCGCCTCGTTCAGCGACCGCTGCGCGACTACAACGGCGGGCTGGATCTCGCCGTGTTTGCGCGGCTCGAGTTGTATCCTGGCGCGCTGCTCGGCGCCGACGGGCTCGCCTCGAACTTGGGTTTGATCGGTGGATTTTCGTACGGCATTCCTTCCACCACCGTGTACCGCCCGTCGGATGGTTCTGCGCCCAAGAACCTCACGAGTCAGGTTCACGAGTGGTACTTCGGCGCACGCGGGCGCTTGCCGCTCGGCGCCAAAGCTGGGCTCGGCCTCACGGCGTCGTACGGTCAGCAGCGCTACTTTTTGAAAGGCGACGAAGTGGGCGCGCTGGTCCCCGACATTCAGTACCGGTACCTCAGGTTCGGTCCTGATTTTTGGGTCGATGCCGGCAAGCTCTCGCTGGAAGCGTTCGTCGGCGCGCGTCTCGTGCTTGGCACGGGTGAGCTGGAACGCGGTGATTTGTGGTTCGCGCAGGTAGGCTCACGCGGGCTCGATGCAGGGCTCGTCCTGTCGTACGCAGTGACGTCGAAGGTGAGCGTCATGGTGGGCGGCGACTACAAGCGCTACGGGTTCAACTTCAATCCGATCAAGCCCGGTGCGTTGTATGTGGCTGGCGGCGCCACCGATCAGTACGTCGGAGGCTGGATTGGCGCTGGCTTTCACCTGCCTGGCAGCCCAGCCAAGTAGTCGTTCGAGCGGGACGGTCTATACTCGAAGCCCATGCACGTCCGAATCGGGCTCCTAGCCCTGAGCCTGCTTGCGCTGTTTACTGCCTGCCAGAAGAAGCCTGATGCCGGTTCCTCTGCAGGGGCGGCGTCCGTCGCTGCGTCCGCCACCGCTCCGGGGCGCGCAGTGCAGCGCTTTGGGAGCGCAATCAGCGCGGGAGCTCAGAGCGCCGCCGTAGGCGATGTTCTGGCTGCGCCCGAGCGCTTTCAAGGCAAACCTGTGCTCGTCGAAGGTTACGTGCGTCGCGCCTGCTCTCGCAAGGGCTGTTGGATGGAGCTCGCTGGAGGCGCCGATCCCAATCTCGAAGGCTGCCGCGTCACATTCAAAGACTACGGTTTCTTCGTTCCGACCGACTCGGCGGGATCTTCGGCACGCGTCGAGGCGGCGCTCGAAGTCGCGAGCCTGAGCCCGGCAACCGTCGAACACATGGAACGCGAGGGCGCAAAAATCGCACACAAGGCCGCTGACGGAAGTGCGCGCGAAGTGCGCCTGGTAGCGACCGGGGTCGAGTTGTGGCGCTGAGCCAACCGGCAAAGCCGCGCGCCATCGTTTCGTGGAGCAGCGGAAAGGACAGCGCCTTCTCTCTGCACGTCGTGCGCGAACGCGACGATCTGGAGGTTGTCGCGTTGTTTACGACGATCAACCGCGTGCACGATCGTGTGGCGATGCACGCAGTTCGCCGCGAGCTGTTGCGCGCTCAAGCAGCGAGCGCCGGGCTTCCTCTTTGGGAAGTCGATATCCCGAGCCCGTGCTCGAACGAAGAATACGAAGCTGCCATGCGCGGCTTGGTTGCGCGCGCTCGCTCCGAAAACGTCGAGGTCGTGGTGTTCGGCGATCTGTTCCTGGAGGACATCCGCCGTTACCGCGAAGAGCGCCTCGAAGGCACCGGGCTGCGGCCGGTGTTCCCGCTGTGGGGAATCGAGACGCAGACACTTTCGTGGCGCATGTTGGCCGCGGGTGTCTCCGCCGTGGTCACGTGTGTCGATCCGCGCAAGCTGCCCGCATCGTTTGCCGGTCGGCGCTGGGACGCCTCATTTTTGGCCGATTTGCCCGCCGATGTGGATCCCTGCGGCGAAAACGGCGAGTTCCACACCTTGGTCACGGCAGGGCCCATGTTGCGCGAGCCCCTTCCTGTTCGGGTCGGAGAAACGGTCCAGCGTGATGGGTTCGTGTTCGCGGACGTTTTGTCCGGCCACCCGAATTCGGCCTAATTGAGCGGCAGAATTCGCAAAAGGCGGAGAACTTCCAATTTTTGCGTGAGCTATGCTAGCCGACTGAACACCATGCGGTGGCACCTCGCCCTGCTCAGCTTCGCCCTGGCTGCCCTGCCGTGCTCTGCGTCCGCCGAGCCGCAGGTTCACACGGTCGCGCCCGGCCAGGTGCTCGGAAAAATTGCCAAGCGCTACAACGTGTCGATCGAGGCCGTGTGCAACGCGAATGGCATCAGCCGACGCGAGAAGCTGCGCCCCGGCCAGCGCCTATTGATTCCCGATCCGGACGATAAGGACGGCTCGCGCGCCGCTGAAGAGCAGAACGTCTCGCCTGCCGCAGCGCAAGAGACGCCAAAGCCGAGCGGCGCACTGCAAGAACTAGAGCTCGAAGGCGGCCGGCATCGCGCCTTCTACTACGAGCCCACGGGGCCAGGCCGGCTCGGCATGCGTCCGGTGCTCGTCTATTTGCACGGCCGCGGTGGTCACCCCGAGCAAGATTGCAAGCGATGGGCAAGCGTCGCGAGAAACCTGGGCTGGCTCGTGTGTCCAAGCGGCCCATCGCCGTATGGCAGCGGGCGCGCTTGGGACAACAATTGGCCCAGCGCGCACCAGATCACCATGTCGGCAATTCAAGCGCTGCGAGCGCGCTACGGTCGTCGCGTTCAGCTCTACGGAAACACGCTGGTTGGCTTCAGTGAAGGCGCGTACGCCGCCATGAACGTCGGCGTTCGTGAGCCGCGCGCCTTCAATCGCTGGCTGATTTTGGCGGCAAATACCCGCTACTGGGGCGGCCCGGGCTTGGAAGCACTCGACACGGCGCGCGAACGCGTCCGTCGCGTGTACCTCATCACCGGCGAGCACGATGAAGTCGTTGAAGGGACGCGGCAGGTGGAGTCCTGGTTGCGCAAGGCGCGCGTCACAACGCGGATTTCGATCCCCAAGGACATGGGGCACGAGCTTGCGTTGGATCGCAAGCCGTTCCTCTATGCGCAAGCACTGCGTTGGCTCAACGGGCTCGATAAGAAGCGCGACGTTCCGGTCGACGACTCCGAAAAGACAGCGAGCCGCTGAAGCGCGACGCTCAGCGACTCAGTGCCACGCCTGAGCGGACGACACCGGGTTGCCGGTGCGATCGTGCTCGGCGATCAAGTAGCGCGCAGTCACCTGGCAATCGACGCACGAAGGGAACTGCGACTGGTGTTCGCACGAGAGGTACACGGCCTTCGGCGTGGGGCCCGTGAACTCGGGCGGATCGATGTGGCGCCCGCAGGCGATGCAGTGGATGTGAGCAGCTGCGCCTTGCGGCCCAGTAACACGGTTCGGTTCGAGCGCGCGGCGCTCGCGCTTGGTCAGGCGCTTCTCGCGTTTCATGGTGTAGCGGGCGGAGGATAGCGAAGCTTTTCGGGTTTCGCTAGCGCCGGTCAAGCTGGGCCAAAAGCGCGCGCGCCGCCTCGTGAGCCGGGTTTTCGCTGATGGCTTTGGCAGCCAGGATCTTCGCCTTGCGTGGATCCTGCGCGCGCTGAGCCAACAGCGCCAAAGCGTAGTTCGCGTCGGCTTTGGTCTCGGGACGCGCTCCATCTGGGCCATCGACATCGGCGGTCTTCATGATCGCCACCGAGCGCAAGGCTCGCTGCGCGACCTCCTCTTCCTCCGCTTCGAAGGCCAGCTTGCCGAGACGAATGCCGATGCGCGCATTCTTGGGATCCATTTCGAAGGCCTTACCGAGCGCAACCAGGGCGTCCGTCAAGAAGCCTTCTTCCAGGTGCACGTTGGCCTTCTCTTCGTAGGCCGCGGCCAGTGAGCGCAAGCGTTTGCCCTTGTAGCCGTCGAGCAGCGCACCCAAGTGCGCGAGCGCCTGATCGAGCCTGCCTGCGCGGGTGTATGCGCGTGCAATCAGGACGGCCGCGTCGATGCTGTCCGGTGCGTCGCTGCGCGCGCTTTCCAATGCGCTCAATGCGGTGTCGAAGTCGTCACCGGCGAGCGAGAGCTCGGCGGCGCGCAGCAGAAGTGGCACGCGCTCGGGTCCGGGCGCTTGTTCCAGAGCTTGCTGCAGCAGCAACACCGCGAGCTCGCGGTGCGCGCCACTTTGCTCCAGCACGGATACCAGCGCTGCCCTGAGCTCAGGGTCGCTGGGATTACTGGCGAGAGCGCGTTCGAGCAGCGGCCGCGCAGCCTCCGAGCGCTGATGCGCCGCACACAGCCGCGCGAGTGCCAGTGCCGCCGACGTGAGCTCGTCCCCGCTCGATAGCTCTCCCAAGCGCGAATACGCCTCGATGGCGCCGTCGAGGTTTCCGCGCGTCGACTCCAGGCTCGCCAAGCGCTCGAGCACGGCGCGGTCGTTTGGCTGCGCTTCGCTCAGTTCGATGAGTCGCTCACGAGCCGCATCGACGTCGCCAGCATGCTCGAGCACCGCGATCAAACGCAGCCCGAGTGCACTCCGTTCCTGTGCGTCGGCTCGCGCCAGCGCGCGTTCCAGCGCCGCCACGAGTTCCGCAGTGACGCTCACATCAGCCTGTGCGGCCTGCTCGAGTTCTTCGATTGCCTCTGTGTCGCGCCCAATCTCCGAGAGCAATCCGGCGCGGGCACGCCTCAACGCTGTGTCGTCCGGGTGCCGTTGCAGATACCTCTCGGCGATCTCCAGCGCGCGTTCCAAGTTGCCGCGTGCGCGTTCACTCGCCAAGAGCCGTTCGAGCAACGCTCGGTCGTCGGGGCGCTCTTTGAGAGCACGCGCGAGGATCTCCGCGACGTGTTCGTGATCGCCACGCTCCTCCAAGCGGCGACAGAGCTCATCACACAGCTCCACGTCGGACGGGCACGCCGCGAAGCCGAGCTCCAAAGCTCGTTCTGCGCCCGTGGTGTCGCCGAGCTCTTCGCGGAGCTTCAGCAAGCGACGGCACAGTGCAGCAGCCGAAGGCCCGTGCTCGACAGAAAGCAGTCGCTCGAAGGCCTCCGCCAGTCGCTCCGGCTCTTCGGTGGCTTTGGCCAATCGCACGTTGAGTTCGAGCAGTTCGCGCCGCTGCGGCTCGAGCGCCAGCGCGGTTTGGCAGATGTCGAACGCCTCGGAGGCGCGTCCGCGGCGCTGCAGCAACGTCGCCAGGCGCAGCGCAATCGCGCTCACCGAATCGACGTCCTCTGCTTGGCGCGCTTCTTCGAACTCGACAGACAGCAAATCGAGGAGCTCGTCTTCGCGGCCCTCGGCTGCCAAAAGCTCGGCCAACGTCAGGCGCGCGGCGCGCTCGCCGGGGGCGTCGCGCACGACCTCTTGCAGCAAGCGAATCGCCTCGTCACGCCGATCCAAGCGACTCAGAAGCAGCTCCACGCGCTCGAGGCGCAGCGCGGTGCGCTCTTCCGCCGACGAGACCAAGGGTGCGATAGAGTCGAGCAGCTCGGCTAAGTGTTCCACCTCGCCTTGCGCGCGGTAGAGCTCCAGCAACGGTCGATACAGATCCGGATTCTCGGGATCCTCGGCGCGCAGCGCTTCCAAGCAGCGCGCCGCACGCGCCGGATCGTTCTCGGCAGCGCGCCAGAGCGAGTACAAAAGCTCGCGCCGTTGCTCACCCTCCAGGTGCGGAAGCGCGCTCTCCTCGCTGTCGAGCGCCGCGGCGATGTCGCCACTTTGACGCAAGTAACGAGCGAGCTCGAGCCGGACGAACGACGCTTGTTCCGGCACCGCATCGAAGGCCTCGGTTTCGATGGCCTGTTGCAATAGTCGCGCAGCGAGCCCGGGCTCCGAAAGCTGCTCCGCGATGGTCACCCCTTCGCGCAAGGCCACGATGTCTGCATCACCTGCGGCCACACGCCGTTCCAGCGCCGTCAGGAGCGCGCGTGCGTCCCCGCGCTCACGCGCAATGCGCTCGAGCAACAGCGCCGCGCGCGGCGGCAGATCACCGGGCACGGCGCTGCGCAACAGCGACTCGGCGCGTTCGAAGTCCGGTGACAGGCTCAAGGCGCGCTCGAGCAGATCGAGCCCGCCTTCCAAATCGCTGCCGTTCGCGAGACGCGCCGCAGCCAGGCGGTACAACAGATCACCATCCGGAGGCGGACGGCTGGAGCGCGCACTCGCCTCGATGCGACGCTCGAGGACACGATTTTCAGCGGCCGCATCGCCCAACGCTACATAGGTGCGGCCAAGCGCAGCCCAAGCCGAATCATCGTACGAGCCGCCTTCGTCGAGGCGAGCCTCCGCCGCATAGGCACGCTCGAGAAGCGGGCCTCTAGCCTCCGATAGCTCATCGGGATCGGCCGCGCGGATCTCTGCTAGCTCGCTCAAGACGCGCGCCAGCTCCTTCAACGGGAGATCCTCGGACAGGCGTAACTCCAGTGCCCGCGCCAAGAGCGGCACCCGTTTGCGCTTGGCGAGCGCGCGCTCCAACGCAAACGCTTCCCGCGAATTCTCGGCGGCCGCTTCGAACGCGCTTTCGGTGAACTCTTCGGCGCGAGAGCTGTCGCCGCGCGCCTCGGCCACCTCACCCAAAGCGAACAGGGCTTCAGCGCGACTCGTTGGGTTCGCGGGATCTTTGCCAGCAACCAGGAGCAACGCGCGAAACATGCGCTCAGCGCGATCGAGCTCGCCTTGCTCCAGCGCCGTGCGCGCCAGCATTTCGAGGATGCTCGGGTGCGCTGGATCGATCTTCGCGGCGGCGTCGAGCTCGTCCAGCGCCGTCACGCGGTCGTCCGCGGCGAGCAGAGCACGCGCGAGCTGGAAGTGTACCAAAGCACGATCTTTCGGGCGCCGGCTGCCGTAGCGTGCCAGTTGCTCGCGCAGCACACCGGCGGCTTCCGTGTAGCGCCGCTCCTCGTAAAGCGCGCGGGCCAACAAGAGTCGTAGCGCCGAGTCATCCCCATCGATCTCGATCGCGCGCATCAGGAGGGGGACCGCCGGCCCTGGTTCGCCGCGTTGATCCAGGTGCAGTTCGGCCGCTTCTCGCAAAAGGACGAGGCGCTGCTTGTTGTCTGCAGCGCGGTTCGCTTCCTCTTCTACCAAGCGAGCGAGACGCGTGAAGTCGCGCGACTGACGGTACAGAGTCGCGAGGCGCGCTCGCAATGGAGCGCCCTCGACCACACGCGACACGGCTCTTTCCAGAGTGTCTTGTGCGCGCTGCGGCTTGCCCAGCGTGACGTACGCTTCAGCCAGCGCCAGGGCACGCTGCCCGAGCGCATCCGCGGACGACTCCTGACACAAGCGTTCGAGTGCTTGCGCCACCAGCTCGATGCGACCTGCTTGCTGATGGATGCGCGCCAACGCTTCGAGGCAAGCCTCGCCGCCCAATTCAGCACCGCGCCCATAGTCCGCGAGCGCGCGCTCTTCATCGTTCAGGCGGTGCTCCGCGAGCTCGCCGGCACGCGCCCACAGCACTTGCGCCGCAGGGACGTCGCCCTGCGCTCCGCGCGCCGTGGCTTGCGTTTCCCACAAAGCCACGATCTCGGCGAAACGGCCCTTTTCCTCTAGCAGCAACGCGAGCCGTGTGACACTCGAGACAGCAACCTCGTCGCCGGGATCTTCGCTCAGCAGTGCATTGAACAGCTCGATCGCACGCTCGGCGTCTCCCAGCCGGTCGGAGACCAAACAAGCCGCCTCGCGACGTAAATCGCGACGGCGCGGCGTCGCAAACGGCAACTTCGCCGCCGCCAGCAGCTGCTTCACGACGGTTTCGTACTCGCCGTCTTCCTGGAGACGTTGGGCCAGCTCGGTGAGCGCCCAATCCGCCGTGCGCGCCGAGTCCGACTCGGGTCCCTCGCCTGCGTCTTGCCAATGCGAGGTCGCAAGTTGCAAAAGCCGCGCACACACGCGCCGGCCGGTGTCGCGATCGGGCGGATGCGCCCCAGCAACACGAATCGCGCTCTGCCAATCGAGCGCGGCCACGTAAGCTTCGAGCGCCGCAACGCGATCATTGGTGCGCTGCTCGTGCAATTCGCCGAGCTCGAGCAACAAGCTGCGCTGGGGCTCGGGTGCGCTGGCGACTCGGATTTCCGCGTTGAACAGCTCGCTGAGCTCGCCCCAACGCTGTTCCGTAAACAAGAGCTCGCGGAGCGCGCCGAAGCTCTTATCGTTGCCGCCGTGCAGAGCGACTACCCTGCGCCAGGCTTCTATCGCGGTGGCTCGGTCTCCGCGCGTCGACGCGTGCAGCTCGGCAATGCGCTCGCGATCGGCGCGCGCTTCAACGTCCGGCTCGATCGCGGCGCGCGCTTCCAAAGCGGAGATCAGCTCGTCCCAACGCTCCACCGCTTCCAGCGCTTGGCACAAGCCGTTCATCGCCTCGAGATCGGAGAGATCGTCGGCCAGCCGCTTACGATACGCTGCGATGGCACGCGGCGCGTCGTGTAGTGCTTCGAACGAGAGCCGCGCTGCAACGCCGAGTGCGGTGCGCCGCTCGGCGGACTCCGGCGCAAGATCGGCTAGGCGCTCCAGCACGCTCACGCGTTCGAGTGCATCGCCGGCTTCCTCGAGCAAACGCGACAGGTTGCGAGCCGCCTCGAGCTCAGCTTTGGGAGGCGCCTCGGGCAGGGCCATGACCTGCCGATACAGCTCCGCCGCCACGTGCGGCGCGCCGAGATCCGTGCGCTGCACCGCGGCCGCCTCGTTCAACAAGCTGGCACGCAGTTCAGGTGCTTCGTGTTTACGCGCTGCCAGCACCAGCACCTCTGCACGGCGATTCGCGAGGCCCACGCGCTGAGCCAACTCCGCGAGCGCCGGCCGGTACTTCTTGGCGTCCGGGTCGAGTAGAACCAACTCCGCAGTCGTCTCGAAGGCGCCCAGCGCGTCGCCCAGCACGTCCAGTCGAAGCTTGACGATTTCCTCGAGCAGGGTGCGGCGCTCTTCGGCGGTCTCCGCGACGCTCTCCTCCAACTCCAACATGCGCACCACGTCCACGGTGCTCTCCACCGTGCGGTAGTGGCGCGTCAGATGCGCCGTCGCACGCAGCAGCGGCACTTGCGCGCCGCTTTGGCTAGCTCGCCGCGTCGCGCTCGGCGGCAGCGTGATGAGCCGCTCCAGAAGCTGCACGGTCTCGTTCACGCGCTCGGGATCCTTCAACAGCTCTTCGCAGAGCTCGAGCGCTGGCTCGGGCTCGGTCAAATCGAGCCACAGCGAGGAGATGCGCACCAACAGATCACTGCGATCCGCCGGGCGCGCATTCGCCAAACGCGCCGACAACAAGTCGATCAGCGGGCGCCGCTTGGCGTGCCGTTCGTAGAGCCTTTCGAGCGACGCTTCCACGCGCGTGTCGCCTGGATTCTCGCGGTTCAAGAGCTCCAAGTAGTGGATGGCGCGCTCGGAGTCGGCCGCGAAATCACGCGCTGCCATGGCCGCTTCACGCAGAAGCTCGATGCGCGCCGATGAACTGAGCGGTGCCGCCAGTCGCGCGTCATACAGCGCAAACAGCTCTTGCCAACGACCAGCTCCGTTGAACGCCAACTTGAGCCGATCGAAGGCCCAATCAGCCTCTGGTGACAGCTCCAGCACGCGGCGCAGCATTTGAATGACGCGCTCAGGCTCGTCGAACCACTCGCCGTAGAACTCGACCATGCGCTCGCCGAGCTCGGAGGCTACCGCCGGCGGTAGGTTGCGCTCGAAGGCGTGTGAATACGCCTCCACCACCGGAGTTGGATTGTCGAGTCGGCGCGCCATCTGCTCGGCGACTTTCCAGAGCTCGCTCTCGCCCGGCGCTGCTTCGGCTCCGCGCAGCGCAATGCGCAGCGCCTCCTCGGGTGCATCCGACTTGGTTTCCAAGAGCTGCGTGAGCCAGCGACTGCGCGCCAGCGTAAGTTCGGGCGCTTCGGCGCTCACCGCCAGGAGCGCCTCGATGACGTCGGCGCGACGCGCTGGATCATCGAACGCTTCGGCGGCTTGTTCCAAGAGCTGAGCCGCTTCGGCGCGCGTCTCCGGCAGCGCCAACGCACGGTGCACTATGCGCAGCACGTCGAGATCGCTCGGCGTCTTTTCAATCAAGGGTCGCACGAGCTGCAAAGCCTCGCTCGCGCGTCCAAGGCTATCGATCATCAGGCCAGCGATGCGCAAATCGATTCCCGATCGCACATCGCCCTCAACACGCGAGTGCAGAGCCTCTAACGAAGCGAGTGCTCCACTCGGATCCCCGCCGGCGGCTTGCAAGCGGGCGAGCTCTGTCCACGCTTCGGTCTGCTCCGGATCGAGCGCCGTGACACGCTCGTAGATCTTGCGCGCCGCGGCCGGATCACCGAGCTCCTGCTCCTCGCAACGTGCCCAATCGAGCAGCACGGAAACCGCGTCCGCGGAGTGCTGCGCCCGAAAGCGGAACAGCCAGCGCACGTCATCTTTGCGTGCGGGGTTGCGTTTCAGAAATTCAGCAAACGCCTCGATCTCCGAGTCGGCGCTGTCGCGAGCGCTCTCGATCAATCCGCGGAAGAGCTGCGCCGCCTCGTCCGCACGATCCGGCAACGTGCCGAGCGCACGCGCCTTGCCAAGCACCAGCTGACGTGCGCGTTGCGGCTCCAAATCGCGTGCCAACGTGAGATCCACCAGCGCAACGAAGTCGCTCGCCGAGCCCGTTTCGAGCGCTTGGGCTTCGAGCCCGAGCAACGTGCTCACGATGTCGCGCTCGTCACCTCCGTCGAGCACGATCGCAAATGCTTCACCGAGTCGAATCCAGTCTTTGTCTTGAGCGCAAAGCTCGAGCAAACGTTCGGCCGCTTCGCGATTCTTCGGATCCGCGTCGAGCACGCGATCGTAGAGCCTGCGCGCGCGAACGCGATCGAGCGCTGCGCCTTCCGATAGCCGTGCGCCCTCCAGCCAAAAGCGCGCAGCGGACACCGCGTCGCCGAGCTGCCAGCTCGCCGCGTTGCCGAGCCGTTCCAAGAGCTGCACGCGCTTTTGGGGATCACTGGTGCCGAGCAGGCGCTGTTCGAGCACGCTGCGCAGGGTGACGCCGTCGGCTTGCTCCAACGCCAAGCGCTCGACGTTGGCCAGCACGTCATCGGACAAGTCGGCGCACTCGAGGAGCTCGCGATAACGAGCCAATGACGTCGCGGCGTTGCCGGCTCGTTCGGCAGCCTCTGCCAAGCGCAACAACGCGAAGCTGCGACGGTCGCCTTCCAGCAGCGGTAACACCCGCTCCAGCTCCATCGCGGCACCCGCAAAATCACCAGCTTCGTTCAGCGCGTCCAGCAAGGCATCGTGGGCGGCGAGATCTCGTGGTTCCTCCGCTACGGCTCGACGCAATGTCACTGTCGCGCCGAGCGCATCCTTGAGCTCGACACGCTGCAAACGCGCCATCGCGTGCAACAGATCGCGCCGCCGTTGGGGTTCGCGCTCTTCCGCCAGCGCAGCCTCGTACAACGACAGGCGCTCGCTGGGTGATCCTTGCTGTGCGAGTAGCGTATCGATGGCTTGCACCAGTTCGCGCGACGATGGATCGAACGAAAGAGCTTGCCGATACACCTCGATTGCGTGCGGCAAGTCGCCGGCGGCCTGCGCAGCGTCGCCGGTTGCGCGAGCCAGATCGAACAGGCTGCGCGAGTCGACGCTGCGACCGCCCAGCGCGTTGAACAAGAGCCGCGCACGTCGCTCGTGACTGCTCGCGCCCAAGCGTTGAACTTGCATCAACCAAGAGTCGATTGCTTCTGGAGCCGATGCGACGGAGTCGGCCAGCGCGCGCGCCGCGATCTCGAGCGCCCGTTCGGGATCACGCAACGTTTCAGCCAGGGCGACGGCTCGCTCGGCGGCTTGAAGGCGAGAACCTACGTCCGGCCCGGCGTCGGCGCGCGCCTCGAGGACGCGGAGCAATCCGGCACTTGGCTCCTCGTTGGCGTACAACGGTTCGAGCAAGTTCGCCGCGGCCAAACGCACCTCCGGCACCGTCAGCAGCTTTTCCAAAGCGGTGCGCACCGCACGGTCGCCTGGATCGCTGCTCAGAGCACGCGCCAGAGCATCGAGCGCGCCCGCAGGATCAGCGAGCCGCGTCGCGCGCACATTGGCGAGCTTGAGCCACAACTTGGCACGCTCGCTCTCCGCTGCGAGCGCGAGCTCCCGCTCCAATACTTCCGCCAGCTCACTGAAACGGCCCGTCTGCTCGAGCAGCGGCAACAGCCGCGCATGCACTTCGCGCGTCGCGCCGAAGGTCTGGATGAAGCTCGCGTACGCCTGGATCGCAGATTCCGGGTCGCGCGTGCGTGCGGTGCGTAGTTCGAGTGAACGCGCGGCGAGATCACGCGCCTGCTCTGGATCTTTGCAACGTTCGGCGCGAAACGCGAGCACGTCCGAAAGCCCAACGTCGTCGCCAGCTTCGGTGTACAGCGCTTCCAGTCGCGTAAGGGCTTCATCGGTCCAGGGCGAGCCGACCAACGCGCGATAGGCCAAGATCGCACGCTCTGGATCGGGCACCTCTCCATCCGAAAGGCGGGCGAGCCGTCGCGCCGCGGCTTGGCGCGGCTCCTTCTCCGGTTCGAGCCGCACGATGGTGGTGAGCACGTTCGAGAGCTGCCGCAGATCTCCGCTATCGGCCGACAGATCCGTAAGCCGATGCGCCGCCGCCAGCGAGGCGCGATCGTCGGCCTCGGTTTCCAAGACTTTTTGAAACGCGGCTTGTGCACGCTTCACGTCGCCGGACTTGAGGTACACGTCACCCACGTCCACACCAACCCGGGCTCGCACAGCGGGATCGCGGTGACTCTGCAGCGCGCGGGACAGCAAGCGCGCCGTCTCCGCGGGCTGGTTCAAGCTCAAGCTGAGCTCGACGAAACGCCGACGCAAATCGTCGTCACCCGGATCACCAGCCACAACCGGGGCCAACAGCTCGAGTGCTCCGGCCGGATCGTTCAGCGCGTCCTGCCTCAAAATGCCGAGCCGGCGCTGCACCTCGATGCGGCGCAGCCCGCGGACGTGGCGCAGCTCGAAGGTGAGCATGGCGACCGCGCGCTCGATGTCTTGCGAGCGCTCGAACGCATCGGACAGCGCGGCCGCAGCGCGCAACATCAGCTGCTTGTTTTCGAGCAGCGATTCCGCGGCGCTTTGCGCCATCTGGTGCGCCGGGTCCAAGCGCAACAAACCTTCGATGTGGTTCAGCGCGCGTTCCGGGCTTTTCAGCACTGTAAAGCACAGATCCACCAACTGCTCGCGATGCAACTTGGCTTCGTCCGGCGGCGGCGGTGGCTCCCCCGCGAGCACTTGTTCGAGCAGCTCCACCACTTCTTTGTGGCGCCCACCCGAAAGCAAACGGCGCATTACTTCTTCGCGAACCCCGGCGTCCTCGGGGGTCAGCTTCAACAAACGCTGACCCGCTTCGATCACGAGCTCCGGGTTGTCGATGCTGACCCCAATTGAAAAGGCTCTTTGAATCAGGGCTAGGCGTCGCTCGGCATCGGCCTCGCGCTGGCTCGCGTCCAGGTACAGTTGTGAGAGCTTGCCGAGCTTGCCCGAAGCCGTCAGCAGCGCTTCGAGCTGTGCGAACGCTTCCGGATGGCCCGGAACGGCAGAAATCGCGCGCTCTGCGTAGCCAGCAGCGCCCTCGGTATCACCCAAGCGTGCGAAGAAGCCGGTCGCTTGCAAGAAGATGAACGCTTGTTGCTCCGGTGGCAGCAGCTTGATGCGCTTGTCTTGCGTCACCTGCTCATAGGCGAGAGCGAGATCCGCCGTGCGCTCGAAGCGCTCAGCGGCTTCGTGCAGACGCTCCCAAGTCTCGACTGCTTGCTCGCCTTTGGCTGCGGAGTTGACCAGAACTTCTAGGACTTCGATGGGGCTGTCCAAGCGCTCTTCGAGCGCCTCGGCCATCTCCCAAAGTTTCAGTGCGAGCACGCTGACCGGGCGGCGGCGAGCTTCGGCCTTCGGAGGGAACGTCGACATTTGGCGGTGCAACGCGAGAACGCGTTGAATGCCCATTTTTGCCGGCATCACGGGCGCGAGTAAAGGACGCTGTGGCCAAAACGTCCTGCGTTTTGCGCCGGGCCCAACTTATCTAACTGCTTCCGCTGGCTGAGCGGATGAACACCATCAATCCGCGCGCTGCTTTCACCGGACTTGCTCGCTGAAGAGCTCGGCGGAAGCGCCGGCCACACGCGACAAAATGCCCGGGAAAAGGCGCTTCAGCCACGAGAGCGCCCACGCCTCCCTACCTACCGGCAGCACGCCGACATTGCGCTCCGTCGCCCGCACGATGGCTTCTCCGACGACCTCGGCGCGTACGCCTCGCTGCTCGGCGTACGCGCGCGCCAACCGTCGCGTATCACGCGCCGCGTAGCTACCACGTAGTCGCATGTGGTCGACAATGGGAGTGACGACGAAGGCCGGACACACCGCCGTAACGCGCACGCCGTGCGGCCGCATCTCCTCGCGTAGCGCTTCTGACAGGCCCACCAGCGCATACTTGCTCGCGCCATACGCCGTGAGCGGCGGCGGATTCCAAAACGCAGCCGCCGACGCGACATTCAGCACGTGTCCGCGCCGGCGCGCGATCATGCCTGGCAAGAGCGCTCGGGTCATGTGCACGACGCCGAGTAAGTTGGTTTGCAGAATCCAGCGCCAATCCTCGAGCTCAGTCTCCAGGAACCCGCCCGCCACCAACACGCCCGCATTGTTGATGAGCACGTCTGGCTGAACCCCGCGCTGCTCCAGCTCACTGCCGAAGCCACGCACGCGCTCCGCGTCAGCTACGTCGACTTGGCTCGCGTTGGCGGCCCTGGCACCCGCAGCACTCGCGTCGCGGACAACCGCTTCGAGTCCGCTAGCGTCGATGTCGAGTAACTCCAAGACCGCATTTTGTCGCGCAAAAGCCAGCGCCGTTTCGCGTCCGATCCCGCTGGCGGCGCCGGTAATCACGACTGTCTGCGGCCTGCGCATCGGTCGTTCAGCGAGCGCCGCGAGAACGCTGCGCACCAAAGCGTGGTCGCGACTTACCGCCGGCGTGCCCGCTCAACGCCGGACGATGATGCGCCGGTGGTACCAATGCTTCCGGACCCAAACCGATCAAATCGGCACGGCCCGCAGCTCGCAATGCTTCCCGCGCGAGAGGCCAGCTCGCTTCATCCCACCACAAGATCAGCGCCTTCATCCGCCGTTTGTCGCGCAGCTCACGCGCTACTGGCACCGGATCACCGCTCAACGGATCGACGCCCGTGTAATACATGGTAGTGGCCACAGCCATCGGCGTCGGGATGAAATCCTGAATCTGGCGCGGGCGCAGGTTGTTCTTTTTGAGGTACAGCGCGAGCTCGACCGTGTCCTTCAACGTCGAACCCGGGTGCGCCGTGATGAAGTACGGTACCAGGTACTGCTCTTTGCCCGCTTCGTCGCTAGCGCGGCAAAAAGCGGTGGCGAAGCGCTCGTAGCTTTGAATGCCCGGCTTCTTCATGCGCTTCAACACTTCGGGGTTGTTGTGCTCGGGTGCAACCGAGAGCTGCCCACCCGTGTGATGCGCCGCGAGCTCACGGATGAACTCAGGGCTGCGTTCGGCCAAATCGTAGCGAATGCCAGACGCGATCAGGGCGCGCTTGATGCCCTTCGTCTTCCGCACCGCACGTAGCAACTCGAGCAGCGGGCCGTGATCCGTAACCAGGTTCTCACACACGCCCGGGTGCACGCACGAGAGCCGTCGGCACGCGTGTTCGATGCGCTCATCGCGGCAGTGCATCTTGTACATATTCGCGGTGGGGCCGCCGACGTCCGAGAGCACGCCGTGGAAGCCTTCCATACGCGAGAGCTGGCGGATCTCTGCGAGCACGCTGTCGGTCGAGCGGCTTTGAATCACCCTGCCCTCGTGCTCCGTGATGCTGCAGAAGGTGCAACCACCAAAACAGCCACGCATGGTGACAATCGAATGCTTGACCGTCTCGTACGCTGGGATGCGCGCACCGGAGTAGCTCGGATGCGGCAAGCGCGCGAACGGGAGTGCATACAAGCCATCCATGTCGCTCTCTTCGAGGGGCAACGCTGGTGAATTGAAGTAAACGGCTTGCTCGCCGTGCGGCTGCAAAATCGCCCGACCATTGAACGGATTGGTCTCGAGCTGAAATAGCCGTGACATGCGCGCGAACGCGGCCTTGTCGCTCGCCACCTCTTCATACGATGGCAAGATCACTACCTTGCCATCGGTCGTGTACACGCTGGGATCGTCGACGAAACGCTGCCACCCAGCGCGATTGTTGATGACGTGAGCGGTGCCGCGCACGTCGTTGAGCGCGCTCACGGGCTCGCCGGCGTCGAGGCGTCGTGCGATTTCCCACGCGGCGCGCTCCCCCATGCCGAACACCAAAAGATCGGCCTTCGCATCTAACAGAATCGAGCGCCGCACCGAGTCCGACCAGTAGTCGTAGTGCGCGATACGACGCAGCGATGCCTCGATGCCCCCGAGCACGATGGGCAGTCCCGGAAACGCTTGGCGGCACAGGTTCGAATAGACCAACGTGGCGCGATTCGGGCGACAGTTGGTGCGACCCTCCGGCGAATACTGGTCCTCCGAGCGCACCTTCTTTTGCGCCGTCAGCTTGTTCAGCATCGAGTCGAGGTTGCCCGCGCTGATCCCAACGAACAGCCGTGGCCGCCCCATGCGCGAGATGTCATCGACGTTGCGCCAATCCGGCTGCGCGATGATGCCAACGCGATAACCGCGCCCCTCGAGGAAGCGGGCGATGAGAACGGGACCAAATGCGGGGTGGTCGACGTAAGCGTCACCAGTAACGATCAGAATATCGAGCTGATCCCAGCCGCGCGCCTCCATCTCGGCGCGGGTCGTCGGCAAGAATGCGGAGCTTGGCAGGCGCGCACCGCGCTGCTCGGAGAGGCGAAGAGGAACGAGAGACATCGCGTTTCAGGGGAAATTGGCCGCCCAGCCTAGCCTGGATTGATCGTTCGTGCTCGCCGCTATCCACTCGACCGAAAACACTCGACCGAAAGCGACTAACGGTCTCTGAGAAACACTAACGGCCCGCCTCTTCGGAGCGCGGGCCGTTTGCAGCTTGGAGTCTTCGAGACCCGAGCGCCTATTCCAGCGCGTCGAATGCGTCGCGCAGACGGACGATGTCTGCCTCGGCGACATATCCGCCCAAGCCAATCCGCATCGAGATCGTCGTTTCGTCTCCCCACGGCCACCACAAGCCAAATGCAAACAGGCGTCCGCCAAGGTCCGAGCTGTAAAGCCGTTGATCAACGCGGACGCCACCGGTGCTCTCCGCGACTTCACGCACCTGAGGAGGCGCGCCGGAAATGGTTTTCGAATTGTACTCGTGGGGCAGGTATCGAATGACCACGGCCCGCGCGTCAGCGTCGAGCTCGACGTTGAACGAGGAAGCCAAGCAATTGAAGCGGTTGTCCCAGCTCCAGCCTCCCTTGATCCAGTTCCTTCTGAGTTGGCCGAGGGTTTCCAGCAGGGCTGCGGAAGACCCGGGTCGTGGCTCCATGGCTGCAACCATAGCGCGAGCGGCCGCGCACGTGCACGCCCTTACTTCGCGATTTGCGACCGAATGCCGCGGAATCTTAGGCGACAAGGTGCGTACGGGCGGCCTTCCGCGCCGGCCAGAACCACACCCAAAGAGCTGCCTGGTCGGCCGAGAACCCTGGTGGCGAGAGCCCACGGCTCCCCGTAGACTCCCGCGCCATGTTCATCGCGGTCGACGACGTTCGCATCGAAAACCTTCGCCCCCTCATCCCTCCAGCGATCTTGATGGAGGAGTTGCCACTCGGGGAAGAGCAAACCGCCCGCGTAGCAACTACCCGTGCGGAAGTCGGAGCGATCGTCGAAGGGCGAGACGATCGCTTACTCGTCGTAGTGGGACCTTGCAGCATTCACGATCCCATCGCCGCGCTCGACTACGCGGGCCGCCTCAAAGAATGCGCCATGGCGTTCGAACGCGAGCTGTGCATCGTGATGCGCACGTATTTCGAGAAGCCGCGCACTACGGTCGGATGGAAGGGCCTCGTCAATGATCCCGATCTCAACGGCAACTTCGCCATCAATCGAGGACTGCGCGTAGCGAGGAAGTTCCTGTGCGACGTGGTCACTCTCGGCCTCGGCACCGCCACCGAGTTCTTGGATCCCATCACTCCACAGTTCATGGCCGACGTCGTCTCTTGGGGTGCGATCGGCGCGCGCACGACCGAAAGCCAAGTACATCGTGAACTCGCGAGCGGTCTCTCGATGCCCGTCGGATTCAAGAACGGCACGAGCGGCGCCGTGCAGACAGCGGTCGACGCCGTGCGCTCGGCCACCTCGCCTCACCATTTTTTGTCGGTGACCAAACAAGGCCTCGCAGCAATCGTTGCGACGCGCGGCAACCCGCAGTGCCACATCATTTTGCGCGGCGGTGAGCATGGCCCCAATTACGATGGGCCAAGTGTTGCCGTCGCCACTGCGGCGCTCGAAAAAGCCGGTCTGCGGCCGAGCTTGATGGTCGACTGCAGCCACGCAAACAGCGGAAAAGATCCGAGCCGCCAACCCATCGTTGCTCGCGAGCTGGCGCGCCAGGTGCGCGAGGGTAGTCGCTCCGTCTTCGGTATCATGATCGAGAGCTTCCTCGTCACCGGTCGTCAGGACGTGAAGCCAGGTTGCGCCCTGACCTACGGACAAAGCATCACCGATGGGTGTTTGAGCTTCGACGAGACGCGCCCGCTGCTCGAAGTGCTGGCGGAAGCCGTCGTCAAACGCCGCAGTGCCCAATCAACCTGAGCGCCGACGAGCGCCACCGCCTCGATTTTCCCTCGGCGCTACGTGCCGATCACGTCGTGGACACAGTGGCCCCGCAAAGCTGTGTGCATGATGACGACGAGCACACTCGGGCCCCGAGTCAAACTGGCCCAGTCTCCCAGCCGCAGCGGTACATTCGCGGCTGTGGTTCCCCTCCCCATGCGCTGGGCGCGCGCCAAAAACTGGGCTGCGCGTTCCCGCGTCGCGTCTCCGGATACCGATGCGCTCTCGCGGATGCGTTTGCTGGAGAAGCAAAACCGCGGTTAGCAGAGCCCCGCATGCACGCCGCGCGGTGTGCAAATCGCCCGATCCAGACACCCGTTCCCGCCCTCACCCCAATTGCAATCACATGTTTTTCTTGGTGGGCGGGACAGGGCTTGAACCTGCGACATCCGGCTTGTAAGGCCAGCGCTCTACCGCTGAGCTACCCGCCCGGGGGCAGCGAGTCGTAGCGCGGGAAGCCGGGCCCCTGCAAGCACTCTCCATCGCGCCATGCGGACTCAGCGGCCCCGGAAAGCGACCAGCGTAGCGCCCACGAGCACCAAAGCCGCGCCGAGTAGTTGGGAGACAGTGATCGGCTCCCCGAGCAACAGGTACGCGAGAAACAGCGTCGAGACGGGACCCACCGTGCCCAGCACCGCGGCTCGCGCCGGACCAATGCGACGAATGCCGGTCGACAAAGCGAATGCCGGCAGCACCGTCGCGAGCAGCGCCATCGTCACACCGAGCACGTAGACCCGCGGCGAGAAGTCGAGCAGCCCGCCGCCCGCCGCTGCGAAATGAACAAGCGCGGCCACGCACGCGGCGCTCAGCGAAAGCGACGTGAAGCGGCGTGCACCCAGTCGATTGATGTAGCGCGAGCCGCCCACCAAGTACGCCGCGTAGCAAAACGCCGACGCAAACACGAGCCCGCTCCCGAGCCACACGTCGCCCTGCTCACCGTCGCCCAGATTCGTCTCGGCGCTGAACGCGAGCGCGATCCCGGCGTACGTTAGGACGAGGCAGGCGATCTGCACGCGATGGATGCGCTGCTTGAAAGCCAACGCAGACATCAACAGCACCAGCGTCGGGTAGCTGAACATCAGCAAGCGCTCGAGCCCCGCAGAGATGTGCTGCAGCCCGGCGAAGTCTCCGTAGACCGACGCGTAGTAACCGAGCCCGCCGAGCACCAGCACCGCGCCTGCGTCGCGCACATTGAGGCTCTCACCCGCGCGCACAGCTCGCCGCTCTTCTCGCCACGCCGACGCCGCGAAGATCGGCAACGCGAACCCCATCCGCAACGCGATCACGCTCAGCGGGTCCACTCCGTCGCGGTACAAGATTTTGGCGAGCACCGCTTTACCGGAGAAGCCAACCGCCGAGACGATCACGAGCGCCGCACCAACCAGCGCCGCGCTGGCGGACGTCGTCGAACGTGCTTCGCCGTTCATCGCCTTCTCGGAAAACGGCCGGCCAAATGGCCTACGGCGTGACGTTCGTGCGATCTTCGAATGTGCTTTTCCACTTGTGGACGACCGGGCACCTTGTGCTATTACCCGCGCGCCGCTTCGGGGCGGTAGTTAAGTTGGTTATAACGCCGGCCTGTCACGCCGGAGGCCGCGGGTTCGAGTCCCGTCCGCCCCGCTGAAATCACTCGATACTCAAAGCGCGCAGAGTGCCACACTGGTCGAACCGGTGTGGCGAGCGCGATTGCTTCTATAACCGCTTTCGAGCGCTTCTTCGTCGCGCGTGAGGCCACGCCATTCGGCTTCGACGTGGCGCGCGAACATGAGTTTCGAGAACGTGCTTAATGGAAGCAGTCGGCTCTTTTTCTGAGTGGCGACTCCCCGGTCGCGTCGAATTTTGCGAGCGCTGACCAGTTTGCAAAAACGCTCAGGCTCGACGTGCGCGCGATCCAGCGTTTCGGCTCGCAATGCCGCGCGCTTCAGTCAGCGAAAATCTGGCCTTATCTGGCCACATATCCAATAACTCATCGGTGTTATTCGCGTAGCCTCTCAGGCTACTGCTGTGGCAATTGCGTAGTCGGGCCCGGGCAGCAACGCCGCATCGCGCAATATCGTGTTTGTCGAACGCCAGACTGCGCCAGTGGTGTGCCTCGAATTCGCGCAGCATATTGGCAGGACTTCGCGCCACGCCTGCGGCACGGTTGCAGCGACGATACTGCGCTCAGCAATGGTTGTACCGGGCAGCATCGCGGCGATGGCAAGCCGCAAAATCCCGCGTAGCTACGGGAAATTTTGGACGCGGCTGGCTGCATCCACCGGTGGCCGAATCGAGGATGGCATTCGCCTTGCTGATACGAGCTTCAGCCGGCCAAGAGCCGCCTTGACGGAGGATCATCATGAGTCGAATCGTGAGTCGCGCTTTCGCGCTGTTGCTTGTGGCTTGCCCAATCTACGCATGCACCGCCAACGTCGAAAATCCAGAGGTAGATCAGACCGGGCGCGAGGGCGACACCACCTGCGTCACCAACTGCGACAACGCGCAAACCACCTGTGTCGCGAAGTGCACCGACGACGCTTGCAAGGCGAGCTGTAAGACGACGCACGACGACTGCACTGCCAAGTGCACCGTCACGACGAGCACCGGTGGCAGCGGCGGCAAGAGCAGTTAGTCGCTGCCATGATGCCACTTACCCGCGCGAATCTCGCGCAGGTGTCTCGACCTGAAATGAAACAAGCTCCGCTCGGTTTTGCTGAGCGGAGCTTGCCTTTTGCTTTCCGGAGTTACTCAGTGACGCGGACGTGAGCCGCGATCACGGCCACCGCCGCCACCTTCGCGGCCACCACCACCGCCGCCTTCACGGCCACCGCCGCCTTCACGGCCGCCACCGCCGCCGCCTTCGCGACCGCGACCGCCGCCGCCTTCACGACCACCGCGCCCACCTTCGCGACCGCGGCTACCGCCACCACCACCACCGCCGCCGCGCTGAGGAGGACCGCCTTCACGCGCACGGGCGATGCGCTCGCGTGCTCGCTCACCCTCTTCCCCTTCCGGGAACGGCAGCAGCTCGCGACGAGTCAGACGGATCTTGCCGTCGCGGTCGACGCTGATGACTTTGACGTCGACTTCTTCGCCTTCGCGAAGAACGTCACCGGGTGACTCCACGCGCTCGTGCGCCATTTCGGAGACGTGCAGCAGAGCTTCGGTGTTCGGGAGGATTTCGACGAAAGCGCCGAAGTCGGTGATGCGCCGCACGGTGCCGTGATAAACGCGACCAACCTCGGGCTCCGCCACGAGCCCCTCGATGATGCTGAGTGCGCGCTGCACCGCATCGGAGTCCGCGCTCGCGACGTTGACGGTCCCGTCGTCCTCCACGTCGATGGAGCAGCCGGTTTGGTCGACGATTCCCTTGATGGTCTTGCCACCGGGACCGATGATCAAACGAATCTGATCCGGCTTCACCTTGATGCTGGTGATGCGCGGGGCCCAGCGGTTGATCTCCTGGCGAGCGCGCGGCAGCGTTTCGAGCATCCTTCCGAGGATGAACAGGCGACCTTCGCGCGCTTGGTCGAGAGCTCGCTCCAAGATCGCGCGGTCGAGCCCTGCGATCTTGATATCCATCTGAATCGCGGTCACGCCGCGCTCGGTGCCACAGACCTTGAAGTCCATGTCGCCGAGATGGTCTTCATCGCCCAGAATGTCGCTCAGGATGGCCACCTTGCTGCCTTCCTGAATCAAGCCCATCGCGATGCCAGCCACAGGACGGCGAATCGGAACACCGCAATCCATCAAACTCAATGTTGCGCCGCACACGCTCGCCATCGAGCTCGAGCCGTTCGACTCGAGAATTTCGCTGACGATGCGCACGGTGTACGGGAACGCCTCGTGACCAGGGATCATGCGCACCACGGCGCGCTCGGCGAGTGCACCGTGGCCCACTTCGCGGCGACCGGGGCCGCGCATGGGCTTGGTTTCACCCGTCGAAAACGGCGGGAAGTTGTAGTGCAGCATGAAGCGCTTCCAGCTCTCACCGGTGAGCGCGTCGATCTTCTGCTCATCGCTGGAGGTGCCGAGCGTGGTCGTGACGATGGCTTGCGTCTCACCGCGCTGAAACAGCGCCGAACCATGAACGCGCGGCAGAAGCCCGACTTCACAGCTGACAGGGCGAATCGTGCGGGTGTCGCGCCCGTCGATGCGCTTGCCTTCGTCGAGCACCATGCTGCGCACAACGACGGCTTTACGCTCCTCGAACTCGGCCTTGATCAGCTTTTCCGAAGCCGCGAAGCGCTCTGCTCCGAGCTCTTCGGTCAGCTTCTTCACGAGCTGTTCCTTGATCTTGCCGTAGGTCTCGTAGCGAATCTTCTTCTCGCGAATGACGCACGCCGTCTTGAGCTCGCTGTCGCAGAGCTCGGCCACGCGCTTCGCAACGTGCTCCTCCAGCTTGGGCACGATGAACTCGCGCTTGGCTTTGCCCACCGCCTGACGCATCCGCTCGATGAGCTCGATGATCGGCTGCGCTTCGCGGTGCGCAAACATCAACGCGTCGATGATGTCGGCTTCGGAAGCTTCCTCGGCGCCGCCCTCCACCATGACGATGGCGTTCTTGCTCGCCGCCACCACCAGCTCGATATCCGCCTTGGAGGACTGCTCGAACGACGGGAATACGATGAACTCGCCATCGACGCGCGCCACGCGAACACCAGCGATCGGCCCTTCCCAAGGAATGTCCGACACGTGCAGCGCCGCACTGGCACCACACATGGCGAGCACATCCGTGGGATTTTCTTTGTCTGAAGACAGCACGGTCGCGATGACCTGCGTGTCCTTGCGGAAGCCCTCCGGGAACAGCGGGCGCAGCGGACGATCCATCAAACGCGAGGCCAAGACCTCGACATCGCGCAGACGGCCCTCACGTTTGAAGAAGCCGCCCGGGATCTTGCCGGCGGCGTAAGTCTTTTCCACGTACTCACAGGTAAGCGGAAAGAAGTCGATACCGGGCCGTTCGTCGGTTGACACTGCGGTCACCAGCACGACGCTTTCTCCGAACGTGACGAGCATCGCACCATGAGCGAGCTTCGCCAAACGACCCGTCTCGAACGTGAGTGGGCGTCCCCCCACCACGACGGTTTCACGTACGAACATGTGATTGTGCGCTCCTTGGCGCGACGTTGCTGCTGCGTGCAGCAAAAAACGCCGAGCGCAGCCGCCGATTCTTCAGCCTCGATTCCTGCGGCGGACGATTCCGCAGCACGAAGCGAAGTTGAAGGCGTTCGGCAACTCGCTCGGAACCAGGTTTCTAACGGCGGCTACTTGCGCAGGCTCAGCGAACCCACCACGGTGCGATAGCGCTCGACGTCCGAACGCTTGAGGTAGTCGAGCAGACGACGGCGCTGGCCGACGAGCTTCAGCAGGCCACGGCGCGAGTGATGATCCTTGCGGTGCACCTTGAAGTGCTCGGTCAAGTAGTCGATGCGCTGGCTCAGCAACGCGATCTGAACCTCGGGAGAGCCGGTGTCACTCTCATGGAGGCGAAACTTGGTGATAACGCCCTGTTTGGCTTCGGGCTGGAGGGGCATGTGTCTCTCTTTTCCTTCTCGTTTGTTTAGGGGCGCCGAGTATACGCCGGGCGATCGATCGGTCAACCGCGGCATTCCATTCTCAGCACCCGCGTGCATACCAATCAGAAACGCGCCTGCCAATTGCTTATAGAAACTCAGGAATCGCTCGGTCGCCGGGCCGATTTAGCTGGTTCAGTCGATATCCAAGCGCTCCGCGAAACGATCCAGCAGGCAATGCTCAATCTCCGCGGCGGTAAGCAACAACGCCACGTCGCGCACCAGCTCGTCTGCCTCGGCCAAAGTGACTTCACCGATCGCCTCGCGCACTGCGGGGATCGCCGAAGCCTCCATACTCAGCTCGCGCAGGCCCAAGCCAAGCAGCAGCACGGCTGCAAGCTGATCGCTCGCCATGGCACCGCAAAGAGTAACCGGTCGACCGTGGGCGCGCCCCGCCTGCACTACCGTTTGGATCAATCGCAAGATCGCCGGATCGAAGAACGACGCAAGATACGCGAGCTCCGGGCTCGAACGATCCACGGCGAGTGAATACTGAACCAAGTCGTTCGTGCCAATGCTGAGGAACTCGGCTTCCTTGGCGAACTCGTGCGCCAAGATCGCCGCAGACGGCACTTCGACCATCATGCCGAGCGGGATGTGCTCCGCGCGTTTGTGTCCCGCTGCATCGACCTCGTTGCGAGCTCGTTCGAACAGCGCTCGCACGGCGCGCAGCTCGCCGATGGAGGCGATCATCGGAACCATCACGCGCATGGGACCATGCGCCGACGCGCGAATCATGGCGCGCAGCTGCGTCAGCATCAAATCTGGGCGCGCCAAACCGAGCCGCACGGCGCGCAGGCCCAGCGCCGGATTCATGTCCGTCGGCAGCTGCAGTGAGGAAACGAACTTGTCGCCGCCGATATCGAATGTGCGCAGTGTCACGGGTAACGGCGCTACGGCTTCGACGACGCGACGATAGGTTTCGTAGTGCTCGTCTTCAGTGGGAGGCTCGGAGCGATCGACGTACAGGAATTCGGTGCGATAAAGCCCGATTCCGCGCGCGCCTTGCGCCAGCGCAAGCTCGGCCTCGTTCGGGAGTTCGATGTTCGCGCGCAAATCGACGGCGGTACCGCAGCGGGTCACGATCGGACGGTCACGCAGCTTCTGGCGCGCTCGCACCGCCGCCTGGAAGCGCTGCGAACGTCCTTCGTGCTCCGCCATCAACTCGGCGAACGGATTGACCACCACGCGCCCGTGCACACCATCGACCGCCAACAAGTCGCCGTCGCCCACGCGACTGAGCAAGCCGCTCACGCCTACGACTGCCGGGATCTCCAGGGCTCGCGCCAGAATCGAAGTGTGGCTGGTGCGCGTACCCACCTCGGTCACGATGCCGAGCACGCGATCGCGCGTGAGCCCAGCTGTTTCTGCGGGCGACAGATCATGTGCCACCAACACGCATGGTGCTCTGTCGCCGGGCAACGCCAGCATCGACGCGCGACCCGCCAATGCCCCCAAGATGCGATCGCCGACGAACTCGAAGTCATGGCTGCGCTCTGCGAGATAGGGATCGCCCCCCATGCGCAACTGCGCGGTCATCTCTTCGATGGTGGCCGACAGCGCCCACTCGGCGCACAGGTGATCGATGCGAATGCGCCGCTCCACCTCATCGTGAAGAGTCTCGTCCTCGACCATCAACAGGTAGGCCGCCAGAATCGAACTTTCGAGTCGAGTTGCTCTCGCGCGAGTGCGCTCCTCTACCTCGCGCAGTTCGTGCGCGGCGGCCTCTACTGCGCGAGTGAAACGCTCGACCTCGTCGTCCGCAGCGTGCTTCGGAATGTGTCGCCGCGAAAACCCGTGACGGCGAGTGTCCACCACGAGCGTCTTGCCAATGGCGTAGCCAGGCGATCCCGCGATGCCGTCCAGCACCACGCATTGAGATCCCGGCGACGAGGCCGGTGCGCCCGGGCGATCCGACATGAACTACTCGTCTTCTCCAAAGCGATCGAAAATCAGTTTGCCAATCTCGGAGACGGCTTGTTCCGCATCGGCACCGCGCGCCTCCACGTCGAGCTTCGTTCCCTTCGAGCCGCACAGGAGCAGCACGCCCATCACGCTCTTCGCGTTGGCAGACTGCCCGGCACGACTAATGATGATGTCGCAAGGAAACCTGGACGCCAACTGGACGAGCTTCGTCGCCGCACGTGCGTGCAGACCAAGCTTGTTTCTTACCTCGAAGGTCCCCCTCGCTGGCGTCATCGATTTCCTCCTGAAGGCGCAGTGTCCAGGCTGTGATCGGGGTCGGCGCCGAGACCTTTCATGCTGACCCGATCGACGTCACGATGCATGACCTCGATCGGCAGGTTCAGCTTCTTCCCGATCGTCTCGGCAAAGTAGCTGGCGAGGGCGACCGAGCGATGTCGACCACCCGTGCAACCTACGGCAATCGTAACGTAACTTCGGCCTTCCCGCTCGAACCGCGGCAGACAGTACTCGAGCAAGCTCGTGGCCCGCTCGACGAACCCCGGCGCATCCTCCGAGCCCAGCACATAGTCGCGCACGCGCTCGTCGAGGCCAGACAGAGGCCGTAGCTCGGGAACGAAGTGCGGGTTGTGCAGAAACCGCACGTCCAGCACGACGTCGGCATCCACCGGGGTTCCAAATTTGAATCCGAAGGAGACCACTCGGACGTAAACGCGGGGCAACCTTCCCGCCCCAGGAGCAAAGTGCTCACGGACTTGCCGCCGCAGCTCGTTTACCGAGAGGCTGGTGGTATCGAGCACGATCGTCGCTCGCGCGCGCAGCGGGGTCAGAAGCTCTCGCTCCAACCGAATCCCATCCAGCACGGCGATGGCCGACACCTCACCACCCGGTTCGATGGTGGTACTCAACGGATGCGGCCTTCGCGTGCTGCTGAAACGCCGCAAAATTGCTTCGTCGGTTGCGTCGAGGAACAGGACTTCCACGTTGCGCTCGCCCGGCCGCGACAGCTCGTTGATGGCGGAAGCCGCATCTTCGAGAAAGCCACGCACTCGCACGTCGATGCCGAAGGCAACGCGCGTGAGCCCGGCTCGAGAGAGCGCGTCCATCGTGCTCGCGAGCACCGGCGAGGGCAAATTGTCCACGCAGAAAAACCCGAGATCCTCGAGGGCGTGTACCGCCGTCGATTTGCCCGCACCACTCACGCCGGTCACCACGATGACGGATGTCGGCTCTAGTGGCCGCGTCGACGGCCTCATCGGACCCGGTGGCCGCGTCGACGGCCTCATCGACGCCTCTCCACCGGCAACACCGGCGGCGGCGCAGAGCTCTCGTTGGGAGGCAACGGCGACCGGAACTGCGAGCTCGGCGGGCGCGAAGTTTGCGGGATGTCGTCGGAGCGAAGCAGCCCAGTTTCCAGGCGCTGCACGAATTCGCGCGCCGAATGGTGCCCGGCTTGGCGCAGAAGCTCGTTGCGCGCGGCGATCTCGATGATGCTGCTCATGTTGCGGCCGGGGCGAACAGGCAACACCACCTCGCGCACGGGAATTCCCAAGATCTCACGATGACGGTCTTCGAGCCCGATGCGATCGTAGTCCGCGTCGGGCTGCCACAACGAGAGCTCCACCACGAGATCGATGCGCTTGCGCTCGCGAATCGCGGTGACGCCGAACAGATCTTTGATGTTGAGAACACCGAGCCCGCGCACCTCGATGTGATGCCGTAGCAGCGCCGCCGGTTGCCCGAAGACCATCCCCGGAGGCCGGTAGTCACACTCGATGACGTCATCCGCCACCAGGCGATGCCCGCGCATCACGAGTTCGAGCGCGCACTCGCTCTTGCCGATACCGCTCTTGCCGAGCAGCATCACGCCGACCTCGAACACGTCCACCAACACGCCGTGAATTCGCGTGCGTGGCGCCAGGCGCTCGTCCAGCAATGCGTGAACGGCGGCGATCACTGCCGAAGAACGCTCTGCGCAAACCACCAGCGGCGTGCCGGTGCGTTCAGCCGCATCCGAGAAGGGTCGCGGCGGATCCACTCCGCGCGTGACCAGCACGCAAGCGAGGTTCAGCGAGAACAAGCAGTCCGCCGCCAAACGCTGCGATTCAGCGCTCAACGTCTCGGCGTAACTGAGCTCGGTCTCGCCCAACACTTGAATGCGCGATGGCACGACGCCGCGCACGTGGCCCACCAACGACAACCCAGATTTTTGAATGCGCGGGTGATCGATGCTGCGCCCGAGCCCGTTGGCGCCGGCCACCAGCCTCACGTTGAGGCCTAGCGCCGGGTCGTCCAACAAGTCACGCACGGAAACCCCGCGCGCGCCCTCCGGAGGCTCGGGCGATGGCCTCACGTTTTCCCCTCGCTGCGAGCGTCGTTGGATTGAATCAGCTCCAGCGCCGCAACCGCGTTCGGCGAACTCACGAGCTTCTCGCGAGTCGCAACGTCACGCAGCAGCCGCGAGATGCGCGCCAGCGTGCGCAGGTGCTCACCAGTGGCACGTTTGGGACCCACGACGCCGAACACGATGCGCACCTTCTCCCCATCAATCGATTCGAAGTCGATGCCCTTCGGGCAGAGCACGACGGCAGCAGCCTGGCTCTCGGCTTCCTCGACGGCAGTGTGCGGAATCGCAACGCCGTCACCGATGCCGGTGCTCTGTAGTCGTTCGCGCTCGAGGAGGAGCGATTCCACCTGGGATTGATCGATGCCCAGCGCGGGCGAGAGCATTTGGGAAAGCAGATGTAGCGCCGTGGCTTTGTCCTTCACGACGCTTCCATCACCATCGACCAGAATGCGGTCGACGCTAAGAATATCGCAGAGTCGCATACTTTGGCTCCATTCCCCGGAAGCCTGAAATCAGCAGATTAGCGGGTCTTCTTTTTGGCGCGCGCCGCCACGCTCGCCGCCTTCGCCACGGTCCTCGCCTTTACTTTCTTCTTAGCGCCGGAAGCTTGCGCCGCAACCACGGGGGCCATTGGCTCGGAGCGTACACTCGTTGCGCCGCGACGCTTCGCTTGCGCGGCACCATGCGCGCCGCGAATTTGGCGCTCGAGCTTGGTCATGATGCGGTCGATCGACGCGTACATGTCCTCGCCGCTCTCCTTCGCTTCGAGATGCTCCCCTCCACTCGAGATGCGCGCCTCGGCGATTTGCTTGAGGCCGTCAATCGAGAGGGTTACCTTCGCGGTCATCGGCTGGCGCAGAAATTTCTGCAGCTTGGCGAGCTTGTCCTCCGTGTGCTTCTTGATGGCTTCGCTCGACGCAACATGCCGGAAGGTGATGCTGATGTTCATTTGGCCTCCTGCCGGCGCGAGACCGGCACCTCTTACATTACTCGAAGCCCAAAACGGCGAGGCGAAATAGCCGGCCCTAGTGCTCGGAAAACTCAGCCGCCCGGCGCGGCAACGCAGTGCTCACCGCATCCCACCCGGCCGCGTCTCGGCCCGAAACACGCGGGCAAAACCTGCACCCGGTTCCGACCCCGCCCGCTCCCGGCCAGCCCTACCGTGCGCGCATGCCGCTCCGGCCAGCCCAACTGTGCGCGCACGCCTCCCTTGGCTCGGCGTCCGAGTCGACCCGGGACGTGCCTGCGCGGTAGGCCGCGCCGGCTCAGAAAAGGCGCTTACGCTTCGAGGACGCGAGGATGCCCAGCATCTCGCGGTACTTGGCCACGGTTCGGCGGGCGATCTTGATGCCCTCCGTTTTCTCCAACATCTCGACGATCTGCTGATCGCTGATGGGATTTACCTTGTCCTCTTCGTCGATGAGCTTCTTGATGGCTTGTTTGACGCTCTCGCTCGCGATGTCTTCGTTCGCGACGCGGCGGATGCTCGAGTTGAAGAAGTACTTGAGCTCGAACAAGCCTTGAGGGGTGTGCATGTACTTGTTCGTCGTCACACGCGAAATCGTCGATTCGTGCATGCCCACCGCTTCCGCGACGTCACGCAGGATCATGGGCTTGAGATACGACACGCCCTTCTCGAAGAACTCGCGCTGCTTCTCCACGATGCACTCGGCGACGCGAATGATCGTCTTCCTGCGCTGCTCGATGGCCCGGATCAGCCACTGCGCGTTGCGCAGCTTTTCGCCGATGAATTCCTTGGCAGAAGGATCCTTCATCATGCGCTTGGTCAGCGACTCGTTGATGAACAAGCGCTGCACGCCACGATCATTGTCGAGCACCACGAAATCGGCGCCGTCCTTGATCACGTAGACGTCGGGCGTAATTCCGATGGTGCGCTCGTCCTGATCGGTGAAGTTACGCGCCGGACGGCTCTCGAAATCCTGAATCTCTTTGGCCGCCTCGTACACGTCTTCGAGGGGCAACTTCATGTCACGCGCTATCGCCTGATAGTTGTGCCGCTCGAGCTGATGCAGATGACTCTTGATGATCTCGGTGACCGTCTCACCGTCTTCGTAGCCGGCGGTGTAGGCCTGCACCAGCAAGCACTCGCGTAGGTCGCGCGATGCAACGCCGACGGGATCGAACTTCTGAATCATCTCGAGAACCAGCGGCGCGTCGTCGGGATGCAAGCCCGCTTCCTCCGCTAGGTCTTCGATCGTGAGATCGGGAGTGCGCGTGCCATCGGGCCGCTCCACGCCAGCGAGATCGAGGTACCCCTTCTCGTCGAGATTGCCGATCACGAGCTCTGCAAACTTGCGCTCGGGTTCGGTGAAGTCACTCATCTGCAGCTGCCACAAAAGGTGGTCCGGCAGATTGCGCGGCTTCGTTAGGTTCTGCTCGATGGGCGGCAGCTCCTCGAAGCCACCGCGGCTCGTGCCAGGGGCTTGCTGCAGCGTGCGATTCTCGAGGAACTTCTCCCAGTCGACCTCGCGCGTCGCTCGCTCGCTCGCCTTCTGGTCTTCGTTGGATTTGTTGTAGTACGAGCCCGGATCTTCGATGATCTGGGGCTCGGCCGCCGCCCTCGGCTCGCCGGGCTCTGCCCGGTTCCTACCCTCTGACGACTCTTCGTCCGAGAGCACCGGGTTGTTGTCGAGCTCCTTGCGGACTTCCTCGATCAGCTCGAGTCGGGAGAGCTGCAACAAGCGGATCGCCTGCTGCAGCTGGGGCGTCATGACTAGCTGCTGGGACAGCCGTAACTGCTGCTTTATCTCCATCGCGACCCGTCGCTCCGTGCCAACTCTGGCGGGAGCTCAAGGCAGTCTAACACCCAAGGCAAAAAGCGCGCCTCCACGAAGTCATGATTCAGGTCGATTTGATCGGCCAACTGGCCCACGAGCAGAACTTTGGCACGATCTAGATGAGGGATTTCGGGAGCATCAACCGGGACTGACGAAATCCGCCTCAAATCAAAAAAGTGCACAAGCCCCGAAGGCTGGTTGGCATCCGTCATACGTCGGTTCAACGGGCCGGGGTTTGAACCGGGATTGACCCCTGCACGTCGTTCAACACGACTTTTCGCGTGGCGACGTCGATCGTAGCGCTGTCGGCGGTCACCCAACCCTTGCCGCGGCTCAGCTTGACTGCGCCCTCCAGCCGAACGCTGCGGCGCGATACGTCCACCTCAACGATATTGGCAGTGGCCGCGATACCCTTGATTCGCGCGCTGACTCCGCCGGTGCCTCTCGCCCAGCGAACGTTCGGAGCCTCGTCGTAGCGAACCTCGACGCGGGCACATTCGACCTGCAGTTCGCCGAGGCTGGCTCGAACCTTCCCCTCCAAAAGCGCCGAGCCACGCGACATGTCGACTTCCAGCGAGTCCGCCTTGATGTCGAGAGTTTCCCCAGCGACGACTGCCAAGGTACCTGCTTGTGCTGCGGGCACCGACAGCCCCAACAGGCACGCAGACAGCACTAACCAAGTGCTTCTGCGGATTGTTGCTGGGCTAAAAACTTTCACTTGCCAATCCTAGCACGATCTACGCCGGGTCCAGGCGCGACCTTCCACAAAAACCACCGATGCACGACCAAACTAGTTTTCAGTTTTGCATGTCGTGATCGTTTCCGCTCGTGGGCGCCAAGAATATTGCTAGGCGCTTGACCGCGACCCTCAGGTCCGGGAGGCTTTAGTACGTGCAGCGTCGGGCAACGCAAGGGAAGACGCCAGCGTCACGACTGAAGACGCTGTACCTGCACCTCTATACGGAGCACGGGCCGGCGGCTGCAGATGCATTTCTTCTGAGCACGCGGCTCGATCGCGACTTTCTCAGCGACGAAACCCGGCTGGTTCCGATCGAACTTTGGCATACGGCGCTCGCCGCGTTTGCTTCGCGCTGGGGTCGAGAGCGCATTCCGTCGATGGCTAAGGCGGCCGTTCACCCTGAAAACCTCGGGGTATGGACGCACGTACTGCGAGGTGCGCCGGACATTGCGTCTGCGTATCGCCGGCTCGATCACTTCGGCGGGGAGCACGTATGGACAGAGCGTTGGCGCACGCTCGAACATCGCCCGGGGTACTGGCGTGGCGCGCTGCGCGCTCCGTCCGACGCTGGGCTCGAGCGCGATGGGTTATTCGCGCTGGCGCGGCAAGCTGAGCTCGCGAGTGTCCCCTTATTGTTCGGGGCGCAAAAAGCTCAGGTGCGCGCTCTCACCGCAGTCAGCGTGAGCGGCAATCAAGAGTTCGAAGTGCGCTGGCGCGAGTCGTCCACGGGGCGAATGACCGTGCTCGGCAGTGCAGGCGGCGCCGCGGTTGGCGCGATTTGGAACTTGGCCATGAGTGGGCGCGCCGACTGGATGGCGGGTGCACTGCTCGGCGCTGCCGGCGCGGGCACGATTGCGGTGCTAGCGGGCCACGAAAGTCGCCGACGAGCACAATCGATTGCACAGCTGATGCGCATTCAAGCTCTCGAGCGCGCAGCGACGCTGCGCGAGGCGCGCGAACACGGCGCGGTAGGTTTTCACGCCGGCCAGGTGGTGGCAGGGCAATATCGCCTCACGGAGAAGTTGGGCGTCGGCGCGAACGGCACGATCTGGGAAGCCGAACGCATTTCGGACGGCGGCTTGGTCGCGATCAAGTTGTTGCGCGCCGCCGTGGCCCACGACACCATCGCGGCGGATCGTCTGCGTCGCGAAGCCGCGGCACTCGGTCTCGCGTGGCATCCCAACGTGGTCGAGATCTACGACGACGGGCACCTACCGGATGGCACCAGCTACCTGGTAATGGAACGCCTTTACGGCGAGTCTCTGGCGGCGCGCCTGCGTCGCAAAGGCATGCTCACGCCGCGCGAAGTGCTCCCGATCGCGCTGGAGATGTGCGAGGCGCTTGGCGCGGTGCATGCCGCGGGCATCGTCCATCGCGATGTAAAGCCGAGCAACATCTTCCTCTCGAGCGCGCCGGGCACCAAAGACACGCCTGGTGCAGCGCCGGAGCACGCCAAAATTCTCGACTTCGGCGTAGCGCGAGTGGAATGGGCGGAGACACGTCTGACCAACGCCGATGTGCCGCTTGGAACGCCCGGCTACATGCCGCCGGAGCAGCTCGATGGTCAGGAGGTGGACGCTCGCAGCGACGTATACGCGCTGGGCGCTGCTCTCTACGAGTGTTTATCGGGGCGTGCACCACCGGCTCGTTCGGGTGAATCGTGGGACCGCTCATCCGAAGAATCGACCGGTGAGAGCGGCGTGCAACCGGCGCTGCGCGCAATTCCAAGTGAATGGCGAAGCATCATCGAGCGCGCCATGTCGCCATTGCCGCGCGACCGCTTCCCGGACACGCGGGCGTTCCGCGAGGCGCTGCTGGCGACGCCCGAAGCGCGCTTGCAATCCGCTTAATGAAGCGCGCTGCGGCGGACGGAAACGGTTGCGAAGCATGTGCGCTCCGGTCGAGTGCACTCAGCCATTTTGTTGACGGGGCTCGGCATCACTGAAAGCGAGCGCACCAGCGCGAATCACGAGGCAAAATCCGCCAGGTTCGTGACAACGGGTGCCCTCGTCGAGTTGCATTTGGACGCTCGCCGTGGGGGCTAGCGAGGTCGTCGAGCGCTGTCCACTCTTGGGCGATCGCTTCGCAAAACTTAGGATCGCGCGCGGGAATTTCTACGATGGGCGCCGTCTTGATGTCAGCCATCGAGGTTGTCGTCCGCCCCCGCCCCCAGGCAGCGCCGTCCACCGCTCTCGCGCCTCTCCATGGTCTCTTCGACGTGATCGTGGACGGCGTGAACATCACCGCCCGACTCGGTGAAGGCCAGGCGCTCTCCATTCTGTCCGACTTGGGTCACGCCGTTTCGGCGTTGAGCCGAGGCAAGCGCGATCGCGCCACGCTGCCGATCTACACCGACGATCAGGCGTGGGAGCTCGGCTTGGAAGCGGACGGCACGGACGTGCTGGTGAGCGTCTACCGCACGGGTCCGCTGCCCGAGGTGGCCGTACACGAACGCCGAGTGGATCTGGTTGGCTTGCGTGCGGCGATCGCACGAGCCATCGACGAGACGCGCTCGGAGAATGCGCCGCTCGGCACCGCAGGAAGCCTGGCGGCGGCGCGGCGCTTGCTCGATGCACCCTGGCCCAGCTACGGACGGCGACCGCTCGAGCGCAGCGTGGCGCAGATCAATCCGAAGCCGGCTGGTGGCCTCAGCTTCTCGGCACAAGCGGCTTTCCGCTCCACCACGGATTCGGAATTCGCTTCGGGCTCTCCGCACGTGGAGCGCGCGGATCTGCATGCGCTCTTGGTGCGCGGCAGCGTCTCGGCGTGCGCGCGCGGTCGCACCCTGAAGATCGACGACGTGGCACCGTTTCTCGTGGCCGAACGCTTGCTCGCGTTGGCCGAAGAAGTGCTCGACGCATGGCGCTCGGAGCGCGCGTTGGTCCGGCGCGTCAACATCGACGGGGCTTGGATTGGCGTGCAGCGCGGTCCGGGCGATGGTCCGCTCACGTTGACCTTGAGCGCTCGCGGAGCGAGTCGGGACGAAGGCGGCGTCACACTAGCTGGCCTGAAGCCACCCAGCGTGGTCAAAGCCATTGCGCGCTTCGCACGCGGCCTGTACGAAAAGTTCATCGAGCTCGATCGCAGCCAGGCCAAGAACCTGCGACTGGTCGAACTCGGTCGCGCCGCTGCCGAACTCGACAGCGCCGTGGCCGACGCCACGCTCGATGACTCGCTCACCAACCCCGAGCCAGACAGCTATCGCTCCTTTGGTTTGCCACGCTCGCGTGTGGAACGTGGCATGTGGGAGCACAGCGGCAAGATGCGTTTCTTGCCGCGCTGGGTGGCAAGCGTCCCGGGCATCGATCTGCGTGCGACGTTTCACTGCGGCGATCGCATCGTGGTCGGCAGCCAACGCGAAACGGCGTGCCTCGAGAGCAGCAGCGGCAAGTTGCTGTGGCGCTCACCAGGTCAACGCGCCGCGTGTGTCGCAACGCCGCTCGGCATCGCACGCATCCATCCCGATGGTCTGCTTGAGCTGCTCGACATCGATTGCGGCGAGACGCGCTTCTCGACGCGGTTGCGACCCCGCGCCGCCAACGGTGCTGCCGGCGCATTGGTGAACGCCCCCGGGCTGCCGCGCCTTTTGGTGTTGGCCGAGGGAGATCGCTCCGTCACCGCCGTGGATCTGGTTTCGGGCGAGGTGCGCTGGCGCTACAGCGCACGACGACCAACCAGCTATCGTTTGCGACGCGCTGGCAAACTGCTGCTGGCTGCTGGCGGCGACTCGGCACTCGTCGCGTTGGACGTCGTCACGGGCGAGCTGGTCTGGCGCGTTCGCGATCGGCTGCCGTTCACGGGTGATCTGTGCGTCGACAAGGATAGTGCCTTCGCCATCGCGGGGGGCCCCATCGGTCCGGCGCGGCTCTTTCACGTCGACTTGTGGAGCGGGCTCGTGCGCTGGAGCAGCGAGCTCGACGAGCGCCCTGTCGCCGCGCAGTCGCCGCTCGTGGCCTCGAATCGCGTGATGATCCCAGTGCGTGATCGGCGCGGCGTGGGCGTCACAGCGCTGGCTCGCGACACCGGCGAAGTCGCTTGGCGGCACGAGCCGGGTCTCGGCTCCGCCACGACTGCCTGGCTTGCCGTCGACGACACCTTGGTCGCCAACACCGCCGCGGGCGCGCTGCTTGCGATCGAAGCCGAGAGCGGCTGCCTGCGGTACAATCACGTCTTCTCTCGACATGTCGACGCCGATCAGCCGCGCCGGCTCGAACCGGTCTTGCGCAACGGCGCCTTGTTCGTGCCGCAACACCGCGTTCACGTGGTGCGACCACGCGACGGCGAAATCATCGGCAGCGTGCCGAGCGATCTCATCCCCGACTTACTGCGCGTCGACGAACGTTGCAGCGTGTACTTGGCCGAGGAAAGCGGTCACCTGGCAGCCTTCGGCGTCGCACCCAAGCTCGAACTCGTGCGCTGAAACGCAATCAGAACTAAGCGTCGAGCTTCGGGCGCAGCGACGGAACGCGGGCGGGCAATGGCAGCGGGCCACCCACCGCGTCCGCCTTGTCGCGTACGAAACGCGCCAACTCGCGAAACGGTACACCCGTTGGGCAGATCGGCTCCTTCTCGGCGAGCACCGCTTCACTCACGAACGAGAAGCTGTAAGCCGCTGCGCGAAAGTCCGGCATGCTGCGGGAGCCGCTCAATACCAGCGCCATCAAGCCGCGATACGCGCCGCCGGAGGCAGCGATGCGCTCGGCTTCACCTCGATCGCAGAGGCCGCAAGCGATGCAGCGTTGAAACCCAGCCATGCGTTCGCGCTCGACTGGCGTGAGCGGGGGTAAACCGTCGGCATCGTAGTTCGCTCTAAACGCGCTGAGCCCGGTCATGCCGCGCCGCAACGCTCGACGGAACAACGTCACGACCAGCGCACACGCGAGAAGCCACAGAGCCTTGATGCGACCGCGCATACCTCGAGCGTAGGACATCGCCGCGCCCTCAACCATCAGTCGAGGTAGGAACTCGAGCTGCGGGGCGTAGATCCAATTGGGGAGCGTAACTAGCGAGCGTCACGCGTCACCGCAACGTGAGCCTGTTACACATTCTAAGCTACTGAATTTATTGATATAACTGGCAGGCACGGCACGTGCTCTTAGGGGTCTTCGAGCGCGACCAGGCGCTCCCGAAAGAAAGACCCCGATGCAAAAGTCCGCTGAAAAATCTGCTCTTGGCCAATCCGGTATTTTCCCCGTCGCGCGTTTTGGCGAAGAACAGGAGCTGATCGATGCGCTTTTGGTGGACGACGAGGGCGCCTGGCGCGAGTTCAACCGCCGCTACTCGCGCCTGGTGTTGAGCTGCATCACGCGCGTTACGGCTCGTTTCGGTTACGCCGGTACGGACGATGTGCAGGAAATCTACGCGACGCTGTGCTTGCAGCTCTTGAGCAACGACAAGAAGAAGCTGCGCAGCTTCGAATCCGGTCGCGGCACGCGCCTCGGAACGTGGCTCGGCCTCTTGGCTACGCACACGGCATACGACTTCTTGCGCTCTGTTCGCCGCGCCCCCAAACATGACGATCTCACGACCGCCGCGTCGGTCAGCACCAGCGCGCCCGACCCGGCTGAGACTACCCTGTTGCGCGAACAGGCGCAGTTGCTAGCGCGCGCTCTCGCCGAGCTCAGCGAGAAGGATCGTATGTTCGTCGAGCTTTTCTACGCCCACGGCCTGCCAGCGGAAGAAGTGGCTGCACGAATGGGCATCAACATCAAGACGGTCTACACGAAGAAGCACAAACTTCAGGCGCGCCTGCAAGGGCTGCTTGCCGCGGGTCGCTTGGCCGCGTGATCCAAGCTCGAAAATAGAGCGGAGGCTCAGGGGAATGGTGTGGTAAACGGGGCGGCGTGACCGCAGGGAGAGTCCCCGCACGAGCCAAGGCCGTTGCGCTTGCCGGTCTACTCGGGTGCTTTGCGGCTCTCACGGCGTGCGCGGGTGGTCCGTCTGCGAGCGTGAAGCGAGCCGAAGAACGCGCCGTCCTCGGCGGCTCACCGATCGAGCGAGTCGTCGTGCCTGAGCGCCCTCCCCTCACGTTGGTTGCTCGCACGGGCGATCCACGTGGGGCTATCGCTTTCGTGGCTGCTCACGGGCGCGGCAGCGTGCTCTCGTTGGGGCTCGTCGCGCTCCTCCGCATGCGACTCGAAGCGCAAGGCTTGAGTGGAATCGAAGCGCGTGCACACGGTCTCGGAATAGAAGTTTCACGCGCAGTCGCCGACGTCGCGGAGGTTCCGCGTTTCGTTGGGGCGTTGCGCTCCGCGCTCGCCGAGCCAGTGCGCTCTGGCGACGCGAACCTCGCCCGCGTGCAACGCGAGGTCGACGCGATGCGCTCGCTCAGCTTCGCGGGTCCCGGCGAAGCCGCCATTCTAGCCTGCTCTGGAGAGCTCGGTTTCGATCGCAACGCCGCAATCCCCCAATTTACGACGCCGGCTGGCAGCGCTGATCTCGAAGCCACACGCGCTGCAGTCTTTCGCGTGGGTGCCGCTGCGTTCGCCGCGCTCGGCACCACTGCCGTGCTCGAAGCAGCAACGCGCGCGCTCGCCGCAGATGCTGCTTGGCCCGGCGGCTCTGCCGACGACGATGCTTGGCCAGCGGCCGATGCTGTATTCGTCGACTCGGGTGCAAGCCCGCGCCGTCTGAGCCTCGCGTTGCGTTCACCCAACGCCGAAGCCGCTCTCGCGGGGGGGCTCGAGCTGGGAGCCAGTGGCTCCGCGTTGAGCGAGCGCCTGGCGGCGCTGAATCCTCCCTGGCGCCTCGAACGCACCAGCGCTGTCGCCCGCGTGCGCGGAGCCTGCCTCCGCCTAGACCTCGCGCCTCCGAAAGGCGATGCAGGTCCCTCAGCGGAAGAGATCGCACGGGCCGCGGCCATCGCAGAGCTGAGTGCTCTCGCCGCTCTCGAAAAAGCCGAACCGGGAGCTTTGGACGAGAGTGTACTTCGGCCAAGCAATCCGCTGAAAGCCGCGAGCCTAGCGGCGTGGCGCGCGCTGCTCGGACCAAGCGACGACGCGCCGCTGCGCACGTTGGTAGCTTACCTGGGCGAGGCACACGACGGTGTGGCAAGCGCCGAACTCAACGCCACACTCACCGCGCTACGCGGACGTCGCGGTCGCTCGAGCTTCGAAGTCGGTTCCAAATCGGAGGCGGGCCAAGGTGAGCTCTGGATGTTGCTGGCGAGCCCCTGCGGCACTCTCGGGGAAGCCAGCAGCGATGCCGGTGCGTTGGCGTTAGCGTTGCGCGCGATGGCGCTGCGCGCAGGAACTGATGCGGTCGGGGTCGAGCCGTGGGTCAGCGCGGACGGTGCCGGCTTGCTCGCCCATGCGCCGCGGAAAACCCCGAGCGAAGGCGCTCGCGACCAAGCCGAACGTGTTGCTGCGGCGCTCGGGCGTGCGCTTGGTACGCGTCTCGGCGGCGGCGAAATCGGCAACGCGCGCGCTCAATTGCTGACAGAGCTCGGCGGACGACCCTTCTCGGGCTGGAGCGCATTACTCGAAGGGCTCGCGCCCGGGCACCTATCGTGGCTCGAGCCACGTGGCACTTGGGCTGCGATCTCGGAGCTGTCTTTCGATGAGCTGGAGCGCACGCGCCGCTACTTCCTCACTGGGCCGCTGCGTTTGTCGGTGCTCGCGAACCGCGGCGAGGCGCAGACGCAAGTCGCCGCTGCAACGTTGGAAGCTTGGCTGATGCCGACGCGCGGTCACGTTTCGGAGTGCCCGCGCGCCCGTGCTGAACCGGCACGCCACGGCGAAACACGTGTCGTGCAGAGCAGCGGTGCTCCGGAAGGAGCCTACGTCGGTGCGGTGTTTGCCGAAAGCGGAGCTGCAGGTGCACGCGCTGCCGAGCTCAGCGAGCTGGTTCTCAACCAGGGTCGCAGCTCGTTGCAACGAGCGCTCGCTGCCCGAGCTCCCGCCGCCAGCGCCACGGCTCGTGCACTCGGCGGCACACGGCGACCCGCGCTCGTCGTCGAAATCCGAGCTCTGCCCGAGCAGCTCAACGACGCAATCGCGGCGGTGCGGGCAGCCTTGGATGAGCTCGGGCGCGGTCAGCTCAGCGCCGACGAATTCACTCAGGCAGCCGCTCGCCTCGCCGAGCGCGAGACCGCGGCGCGTTTCGACCCGCGGCGGCGCATCGTGGAGCTCTTCCGCGGCGTGCGTCCGCTGGAGACCGACGCGGCCAGCCTCCGCGCGGCGCAGAGTACGCTCACGTCGAGCTCGCACTGGGTGGTTACCAGCGGGCGTACCCCCTGATTCCGGGGACTCAGGCCGCGCGGGCGCTCCGCGGTTTGCTCGCCGGACGCTTCGTGATAGCTCCCACGCCGAAACCATGGGAAAGCGACAGCTCGTCCTGATTTTGGACTACGGCAGCCAGTACACGCAGCTCATCGCGCGGCGGGTACGCGAGAGCCGAGTGTATTGCGAGATCCACCCCGGTACCATCTCGCTGGAAGCGGTTCGCCGCATCAATCCGGAAGCCATCATTCTGAGCGGCGGGCCCCAGAGCGTCTACGATCCCGAATCGCCGCGCAGTGACCCAGGCATCTTTCAATTGGGCATCCCGCTGCTCGGAATTTGCTACGGCGAACAGCTCATGGCGCACCAGCTCGGCGGGAAGGTGGAGCCGAGCAGCGAGCGCGAATACGGCCCTGCTCGAGTCACCGTCGGAGAAAGCGTCGGCGTGCTCGGCTGCTTCGCTCCCGGCGAAGAGCTTGCGGTGTGGATGAGTCACGGTGATCGCTTGACGGCGCCGCCGACCGGCTTCCGCGGAATCGCAACCAGCGCCAACGCGCCCCTCGCTGCGATCGCAAACCCCGAGAAGAAGCTCTACGGCATTCAGTTCCACCCGGAAGTTGCGCACACGCCGCGCGGCAGCGAACTACTGCGCGCGTTCCTTTTCGAGGTTGCTGGGCTCGAACCCAGCTGGACCCCCGGCTCGTTCGTCGACGAAGCCATCGAAAAGATCGCAGCCAGCGTCGCGCCAGACGAGCGCGTCATCTGCGGCCTCAGCGGTGGCGTCGACTCCTCCGTTGCTGCGGTTCTATGTCACCGCGCACTCGGCGATCGCCTCGTCTGCATCTTCGTCGACAACGGCCTCTTACGTGCGGGCGAATACGAAAACGTCGTCCACACCATGCGCCAGAGTTTCCACCTCAATCTCGTGCCCGTGGACGCGCGTCGCCAATTCCTCGATGCGCTGCGCGGCGTCACCGACCCCGAACAAAAACGCAAAGTCATCGGACGCGTCTTCATCGAAGTATTCGAGGAACACGCCGCGCGCGTAGAAAACGCCAAGTTCCTCGTGCAGGGCACCCTCTACCCAGACGTCATCGAGAGCGTCAGCGTGCGCGGCCCGAGCGCCGTCATCAAAAGCCACCACAACGTGGGCGGCCTGCCCGAGCGCATGAAGCTCAAGCTCATCGAACCCCTGCGCGAGCTCTTCAAAGACGAGGTTCGCCGCGTCGGCGAGGCGCTCGGCATGCCCGCCGACGTCCTCTATCGTCATCCCTTCCCTGGCCCTGGCCTAGGCGTCCGCTGCTTGGGTGAGCTCACCGACACCCGACTCGAAGTCTTGCGCCGCGCCGATCGCATCGTCGACGAAGAAATCCGCGCCGCTGGCCTATACGACAGCCTCTGGCAAGCGTTTGCTGTACTCCTCCCGGTACGCAGCGTCGGCGTCATGGGCGACGACCGCACCTACGAAGAAACCTGCGTCGTCCGCGCCGTCAGCTCCAGCGACGGCATGACCGCCGACTGGGCACGCATCCCCCACGAAGTCCTCGCCCAAATCAGCAGCCGCATCATCAACGAGGTACGCGGCATCAACCGCGTGGCTTACGACATCAGCTCCAAGCCACCTGCCACCATCGAATGGGAATGACTCCTCGCGCCACCTCCTCAGCGCGCTCCCCCACGCATGCGATTACCGTCGCGTGCCTTCTGCTCTCCGCCAGCATCACCATCCTGCCCGGCGTTTCAGCCTGCCAGCCCGCCGCAATCCCCAGCGTCTCCCTCAGCTTCAAACGCGTCCAAGGCACCCCTTGGGACGCTGGCGTATGGATCGACGAGGAATTCATCGGCCCCCTCAGCTACGTCGCCGCACACGGCGTCCGCCTCCCCGAGGGCAAACACCGCATCACCGTCCAGAAGGAGGGCTACTTCCCGTGGGACCGCCTTGTCGTCGCCACCAACCAGCCCATCGCCCTCGACGTCACAATGGAACCAGTGCCCGACTGAAAACGCTCCTTGTGGCCTGACCGCCGGTCCGGCGCAAGCAAACGCAGTGCACATCTCCACCGCGTTTGCTATAAGGCCCTCCCCTTCGGGGTGTACCTCAACCTGGTAGAGGGCCGGCTTTGGGTGCCGGCTGTTGCAGGTTCAAATCCTGCCACCCCGACCAAGCTCTTCAAAAGCGCCGCGCGACTCGGCCGGCGCAGCCAGTTTGCGGCGACCTGCACAACAACGCGTGTACGGCACGGCACTGCGAGAGTGTCCCCGGAACGCGAGCGAGAATCGTTATGGCGCGTGCAGCTGCTTCAGCTTGCGCGCAACTACATATGCCTGACGTGTACCCAAGAGCGGGACGAGGCCAACCGGAGTGAACGCTTCGGCGCCGGTGAGAGTCAAAAGGTGCGCTTCAACTCGGCGGGCGAAGTGGCGGTTGGGCCAGTGTTCTAGGCCGCTGTTGTCGACGAGGAGCACCATGGCATCGAGCTCGCGCGACTCGATGAAGCTGTCGGGCAGGCGCTTAGTGGTGTGTCCACCGGGCAGGCGCGCGACGGTTGGATCGGTGACACCGGCGAGATCGACGATATGAGCGCTAGTGCTGGCGCCGACCCAGCCGATGTCGAGGCTGGCGATGCGCTGGGCGCCGGCGAGCAGGGGGCGGGTTCGTAGAATTAGTTCGGCGCGTTGCGTTTCGACACCACGCGCATCGCGGCTGCGGCCGAGTGCGAGTAGCGCGGATGCAGAGAGCGCCACGCCGATGCGGAGGCAGGTCTTGTAGAGCGGCTCGTCCTGCGCGAGCTCCGCGGCGGCATAGATGAGACTGGGCAGGATTGGCGCGAACAGGCGGTAGAACGGCATCCAATCGCCGCCAACCAAGATGAGTACGAACACGTGAACTAGCGCCGCAACGACGAGCACGCGCGCAAACGGGCTCAAGCGGCGCAGCGTGCCCAAACCGACGACACCCCAGGCGGGTCCACTAAAGGCCAAGGCGCCGAGTGCATAGCGGAGGCCGGATCCGGAATCAGACGGCTTCGCTAGGACCGCGAGCGGATACGCAGCTCCGAAAACAGAGCTCCGAATGATGGCGACCAACGCAAACGGCAGCAGCAACGGAACGAGTGCCATGGCGACCCGTCGGGAGCGCTGCTGCGCACTGCCGCCGCCGACAAAAGCGTGTCCGGCACCAACTACGAGTGTCCAGGCGAGAAGCTCCGGGCGCCAAGCTGCCGCAACGCCGAGCGCGATGCGCCCAGCCCAGTTGGGATGCAGAAAACCGACGGTGGCCAAGCCGAGGACGACACCGGTTTCCATGCCAGCAACGGCCCAGGTTGCGAGCGGAATGGTCGTCGAAAGCAAGAGCAGACCCACCGTGGCGCCGCGTGGCTGCAGCGTGGCCAGACGCCGGGACAGCAGCGCAACGCCAAACAGCCAGGCGAACACACCGAGCCACTTGGCTGCAGCGTGTGCAGCGAGTGGGCCGGCGGCAGCGAACGGTACAAGCACGAAGGCAAAGCCCAGTGGTGTGACGGCATCGACGATGGGACCACTGGGGTTGAAGCGATAGCCGTGCCCGCTCGCGAGTTGGTGGGCCACACGAGCAGTGATGAGCGCGTCGTCGACGGTGAAACCCCACAACCAAATCAGCGAGACGCTCGCGGCGATGAGGCCGAGCGCGATGCAAGTCAATGGTTTTGGGGCTGGCATCCTCGCGTGAGCGGCTTGGTTGCGCCGCCCGCCATGCGCCTTTTAGCGCAAGTCGACCGGATGCGCGCTCACATCGAAATCGGCGCCGCGCCGGATGTCGAGGGCGCACGCGAGGTTGCGCACGAGAAACGGCGCCGCCACAGCGGCAGCCAACGCTCCGAAGCTCCAATCGACTTTCCAGGCCGCCGCGACCGAGAGGGCCCAACAGCTTGCTGCGAGCAGCCGAGCCGCAAGAGAGCGCGTCTCGAAGGCGGTCGCAAAGCTCGCCGTCTCCGAGTCCCGCACGGAGGTGACGCGCAGCACGCTGCTCAACGCCTTGACCAAGCCCTCCACGTCAACCCGGTCGATGCGCAATCGCAACAACACGTCCGACTGTGAGAGCAACGTGACGTCCGCACCCCAGCGACGACGAGCCAGCTCGATAGACACTTCTCGATCCAGTCGAAAGTCTGCGAGCACGGCGCCAGACGAGAGCAAGCCGTCTTCGAGCACCTCGACCGTGTGTTCACCTATTGCGAGCACCACACGACGGCGCAGCAAGGGCTGCGCAATCAGCGTTAGGGCGATGATGCCAAGAGCGACGACTGGTTTGTCGTAGAGTGCCCACAGCACGACAGCCAACCAACGGAGCGGATGCGCGAGTCCCGTGCGGTCAGTCGATACCAACTCGATGCCAAGTGTCTTCACGACTACCCGCTGCATGCTCATCCGAGCGCCAGCCTTTGGCGCGAAGCGAGCGCGCAGCAATCGCCCGATGCTAGCATCGAAGTCCGATCGCTCGCCAAAGACGAGCTCGCATTTTCGAGCGCGAAGCGTGTAGGTGGGAAAACCACGCTTCGGAGTATGACGTCGCGTGCTACTTCGGCACACACTGGCACAGTCGGAGTTTCTTAGTTCCGCGGCTCTCGAATGGCTACGCAAAGGTACGACTTCTGCTTATGCTTCGCGCATGGCAAATGCGCGGTTTTTACTGGCGCTGCGCGAGCTCGCCTCAGAGTTCCGAGCGGCAACGTACGCTGGCGCCGCGCTGGGCGCCGCGAGTCTCGCAAGCGGATGCGGCGGAGAGTCGAAGTCGAGCGCGAATCATGCTCAGGGTGGTGCCTACGGCGGAGGTAGCGCGTCCGGTGGGGCCACGACGGCACAAGGAGGCTCGTCCGGAGGTGCTGGCGGCACGACCGCGCAAGGCGGTGCACTCCCTACGAGCGGCGGTACTTCGGCGCTTCAACCGTACTCGACTAGCCGAATCCGCTGCTCCGATATGTCAGGCTCCAGCGGGCAAACGGGTGCATGTTGCATCGACGCGCAGTGCTACGAGCCCCCCGTAGGTGCGGACTGCGTCGCTGCCGACGACGTGAAGCTGGACACACTGCTCCAGCAATTTCCGCCGGGTTCCGGCACTTGCACGTGCTACCTCGACGATGAGCCGATGGTCAGCGGACCGTATGCGCCGAATCCCGCAGGAAAGCCGCTCACCACGGGAAACTGCTGCTACTTGGTGGGCGCCATGGAATGCGAAGGGCGCCCACTCGTGGTCGAAGGCTCCTGGCGCGTGGCGGCGAGAGTGCGCCGCAGTGATTGGGGCATCTTTCATCGACAGAGCGCGCTGCACTCATGAACCACCCAGTGGATCTCGACGGCGAGCCCGCCGCCGAACTGTGGGATGACCTACGTCGACACGTCGCTACGTCGCCGAGCGAGCTTCGCAACGCGCTCTCGGATGAATGGGCGCGCGCTGCGTGCTTCGAGCATGCCTCGATTGCGTCGTTCAATCGGTTTTCACTCGAGCTGCTGGCGCTGGGTGCACCTGGGGATTTGGTGGAGCGCGCGAATCGAGCCGCGCTCGACGAGGTTCGTCATGCGCGACTTTGCTTCGCCCTGGCTTCGGTCTACGCCGGCGACGACTTCGGCCCTGGCCCCTGAACCTGAACGGTTTCGAGCTTCGCAGCGTGGACTTGGCGAGTGCGGCGCAGGCGGCGAGTGAAGAGGGTTGTGTTGAGAAGCCTTGGCAGCCGCGGAAGCGAGTGCCGCAGCGGAAGCCGCCGAGATCGACGCAGTGCGCGCAGTGCTCAGCTCGATTGCTCGCGACGAAAGCGAGCACGCGGCTCTGGCCTATCGCTTCGTGCGCTGGGCAATCACCGTGGGTGGCAAGCCGGTGCGCGAGAGCGCCCGGGTAGGCTTCGATGCAGCCATCGGGCGCATTCGTGGCGAGCCGCGCGCCGAGATCAGCGAGGACGGCGCGGTGTGGTTGCGCCACGGCCGCTTACCGCGTCGGCAGCGTTCGGAGCTTCGGGCGCGTGTCATCGAGTGCGTGTTGACGCCTTCGGCTCGCGAGCTGTTCGCGTAGCGTCGCGGCCGTTCACGATGAAGATTTAAAGGCCGAGCGCGCTGGTCGCGGGGATTGGCATGGCTGGCGAGAGTCGGAGTAGAGTCTGCGCCCATGCGACGCCCCTTCGCCCCCACTGCGTGTCTCTTGGTTGCGCTACTGGCCTTCGGATGTGACGAAAAGCCTGCCGCATCAACTACGGCGGCTCCCAGTGCTCCCCCAGCCGCACCAACACCGCCTCCCCCGCCCCCAAAGCCCGAGCCGGCACCAGTAGCGAGCGAAGCGGCAGCAGCTGCACCTCCCAAAGCGGGGCGCAAGCTTGCAGATTGCCCCAAGGGTCCGAACGCAGAGTTCCTGCAACCGGAGATCGAGGCCGAGGTTCGCAAGAAGCTGCCCAAGGCGGACGGCCCGATCACTTACGCGGATCTCGGCAAGCTGCGCTCGCTGAACCTTTCCCAAGTGAAGCTAGCGGAGCTCGACGTGTGCGTGTTCTCGCGCATGAAAGCGCTGAAGGAGCTGTTCCTCGGCCCGGGCGATTACACCGATCTCTCCCCAATTGCCGGCCTCACTCAGCTCGAATCGCTGCGCGCTTCAATCAACCAGGTCAAGGATCTGAAGCCACTCGAGGGCATGACGAAGCTCGACCGTCTGGATCTCGGTCGCACGCAGGTCAGCGATTTGAAGCCGCTCGCGAAGCTCACCAAGATCACTGAACTACAACTAGACGACACGTCAGTAGAAGACGTGACGCCGCTGGCGGCGCTCACCGGTCTCGAGACACTGAGTTTGAAGCGCACGCGTGTCAAAGACGTGAGCGCCCTCAAAGGCCTCAAAAAGATCAAAATCGTCTACATCGGCGGTTCGCCGCTCGACGCAGACGTGATGTCGGTGGCTCCGCTGCGTGCCAACGGCGCCAAGATCAACTCCGACTGACGCGCTCCTCAGGGCTTCACGACGTGGAGCCCGCATTCGCGTTTGGTGGCTTCCTCCCACCACCAGCGGCCGGCGCGCTCGTGCTCGCCAGGGCGCGGCGCGCGCGTGCAAGGCTCACAACCGATCGAGACGAAGCCGCGATCGTGCAGCTCATTGTACGGCAGCTGATTTTCGCGGATGTACGCCCATACATCCGCGAGCGACCAAGCTGCGAGCGGATTCCACTTCACGAGCGGCCCGCTCTCAGAGCTGCGAGCGCGGTCGAAATCCACGACGCGAACGTCGCTGCGTGTTGGGCTTTGATCGCGGCGTTGTCCGGTCATCCACGCACGGCAGGTGGACAACGCGCGATTGAGCGGACCCACCTTGCGGATGTTGCAGCACTCCTCGTGGCCGTCTTCGTAGAAGCTGAACAAGCCCTTCTTGCGGACCAGCTCCTCGATTCGGATCGCGTCGGGAAACCACACCTCGATCTCGATTCCGAAATGGCTGCGAACGCGATCGAGGAAGCGATAGGTCTCGGCGTGGAGCCGCCCGGTGTCGAGCGTGATCACGCGAAACGGCTTGCCGCTCTTCGCGGCCATGTCGATGAGGGCCACGTCTTCCGCTCCGCTGAACGCGATGACGCACTCGGCGCCGAAGCGCGACAGCGCGCTTTCGACGATCTCTTGCGGACTCGCGTTCTCGAGTGAGCGCTGAAGCTCGACCATGTCGAACGGCGCCGTGGTTGGTGCGCCAGCATTCGGTAACGCCGAGATGAGTTTGAGTACGCTCGTGTAGACGTCCGTGCGTTCTGGCGTTTCAACGACGAAAAACGGCGCGAGCTCAACGTGATGTTGCGCTGCCAGCCGCATCCCGGCGGAATTCGCGTCGCCTTCGTTGGCCCAAACAACCTCGTCGATGCGCTCCCAGAGACCGCGACGACGCAGCAAGTCTTCCGCCTGCTCGCATTTCTTGCAGGTGGAGCCGTCTAGGAACTGCTTTTTCACCATCGTTACGCGCATCTTGGGGTCCCTGGCTGCCCGCTTTGTGTGGAAGCTGGCCCGCGAATGATTGGGGCGCCAACGCCCCCGCGCAAGCGTCCTGTTGGGTGGAGGGCAGTTCGCCAAATCCGGGTGATCCCTTGCGCGCCTCTGGAAACTCCGCTAAACGCTGCATCCCGAATGGCAAACCGTGCAATCTGGAACGTGCGTATGCGGCACGAGTGGCTCGTAACCCCTCTCAAAGGCAAGCGCCTCACGAAGCGCAAGCGCGCCCGCATCGGCATCGAGCAAGCGCGTGAGCGCAAGGCCGCTCCGTCGGACTCCGGTTCGACGCCGGCAGCCAGCTGAGCTCCGTTTCGCTCGAATTTGGCCCGCTCGGTCTAGCCTCGCTATCAGGCGAGCATGTCCGCGCGGGCGTTCGCGTTTTGTGCCTTGGTCGTAGCCGCTGCGTGCGCGCCCTACGATCCCGATAAAGATTCGAAGATTCCGGGAGACTTGCTGGGCACCTATGCAATGAGCGGTGTGCTCAAGGCCGACAGCTGCGGCGCCGAGCTCTTGGGCGCTCCCGATCCGTGGAAGTTCGAGGTGAAGCTGTCCCGCTTCCAGCGCGATCTCTATTGGCTAAACGGCCGAGAAGCGATCGTGGGGGACATTGCCGCGGACGACACGTCGTTTCAGTTCAAGACGCGCATCGATGTGCCGCTTTCCCCGGCGGCGAAGGGCGCCGCTGGCTGCACGGTTTCTCGCTACGACCAAGCGGACGGAAAGCTTTCCGCGAGCGGTGAGGACGTCGCTGGGCTCACCGCAACGCTCTCGTTTAGATACGAAGCGAAGCCCGGCTCCGAGTGCCTGGAAATAATTGGCATCCCGGGCGGCGTTCAGCAGCTTCCCTGCACGCTCAGCTACGGCTTGGCTGGCGCGCGCGTCGAGACCACCCAGTAGCGCTTGTTTCTGCTTTGCGGCCGCGCGTCCGAGTGGTGCTCTGCCCGCGGCGTGTTATGTTCGTGCTCAAGGTGTCAGCGCGGAGCAAGTCTCCCGGAATTTTCCGGCGGGGGAGCACCCCCGTAGCGGCACAGGGCTGGAGGCCGCCTTGTGGCGGACTCCCTTTCGGAAGCGCCCGCAGGCCCGGAGCTCGCCGATCGAGCTTTGTCTGCTCTCCGGAGCGCCCGGGTGGGCGTCCGGCATATGCCGGAGGAGGTAGTGCAACAATGAAGAGTAGTTGTATCCCTGGACCGGAGGTGCGCCCAACCTAGCTCGACGGGTTGCCAGCCATTGGCTGATGCAAACCATCCGAGCCGCCTGAGCAGCGATCAGGCGTGCCGGTTCGAGCGAGGCCGGGTGCTTCGTTCGTGACTGGCAGGGCGGTGAGTCGGCGGTCGCGCGTGGATCGCGCTCTGCCACCACCGACCTTACCTGGGACCTTCGGGGTTTCTGGGCTCGCTACGGCGGGCCGGGTGCTCAACCGAGTCACCCGGCCCGTTTTTAATTTCGGCGTCGCAAACGCCGCGTGCATGTCAGTGGGTTGCCGGATGCAGCGCATTGGTCTACGAACGCGAGCCGTGCGCCGCGGTGTGCGGCGGGAGGTCTTGGCCCCTTATGATGCTGCTTTCGGCTGTTTCCGCCTCGCTTACCAGCTGGCTCTCGGGTCCTAACGACTTCTTCTGGGGGAACCCAATCTTCGAAAAAGACTCCTGGGAAATTTTAACCAGGGGTTTTCGCATCTTCCTCGCGATGACCGGCGCCCTCGCGCTGATCTACGAGATTCGTGCACGGCGCATGGGCGAGCGCATTCCAGAGCGCACACGCCGCCGCCTAGCGTGGCTGTTTACCGTGCTCGCGTTCGGCGTGTACTTCGACTTCGGAAACCCGAATACACGCTACTCCGAGTACTACCACCGCCACGAGCTCTATCATTATTACCTCGGTTCCAAGTACTTCCAGGAGGTCGGCTACACACGCCTCTACGAGTGTTCGCTAATTGCAGAGGTCGAGAATGGGCGCCTCGATCAGGTGAAGAACCGCGAGGTGCGCGACCTGCGTGTGAACCTGATCAAGCCGGTCTCCGAAACCTACATTTTGAAGGATCCGGACCAGTGCAAAAAGCACTTCACTAAGGAACGCTGGGACACCTTCAAGCGCGAAATCGATTGGTTCTATCGCTCCGCCGCGGGCAGCTACTGGGAGGGCATGCAGAAGGACCACGGGTACAACCCGCCGCCGGTTTGGAGCATGACCGGCAAGTTCTTCGGCAGCTTCCACGAAGCGAGTGATGGATTTTTCAAAGTGCTCGCGAGCATCGATGTGCTGCTGCACCTCGGCATCGTGTTGCTCTTGAACTGGGCCTTTGGCTGGCGTGTCATGGCCGTTTGCACGGTGTTCTGGGGCGCCAACGCTCCCGCCGACTTCTATTGGACGGGCGGCGCCTTCCTGCGGCAAGACTGGCTATTTTTCTTGGTCGCGGCAGTCTGCTGCGCCCGTAAGCGCTACTTCTTCCTGGCTGGTTTTGCGCTGACCTGGTCGGCGCTCCTGCGCATCTTCCCCGGCGTGTTCGTGGTCGGCTGGGCCATCATCATTGGGCTCTACCTGATCCAGAGCATTCGCCGCGGACCACCCAAGATTCCGGGTGACAACGCTCCGCCGTTGCTCCGCTACCTACACCCCGATCACCGCCGCGTGATCGCAGGTTGCGTGGTCGCGCTTGCCACCTTGGTGCCTGCCAGCATCGTTGTCTGTGGCGCTGAGTCTTACAAAGAGTTTTATCACCACACCCTGAAGACTCACCAAAACACGCCCCTCACGAATCACATGGGGCTCGAGAGTATGGTGGTGCACAACTGGGAGGGTCGTATGCGCTTCGGGCGCGACGACAACCTCAGCGATCCTTTCGAGGGTTGGAAGAAGGGTCGCATCGAGAGATTCCGCAAGCTGAAGCCACTATTCATCGGAATCGTCTTGGCTGTGTTTGCCTGGACGGTTTGGGCGCTGCGTCGCACCAAGCTCTTGTGGGTCGGTACGGCGTTGAGCCTCCCGATCGTGATGTGCCTCACGAACCTCACCTGTTATTACTATTGTATGTTCTTGATTGGTGGGGTGTTGGTCGCCGCGAGACCCCAACTCGGCGTGCCGTTCCTCGTCACGAGCGGCATTGGGAAGATGCTGCAGTATTCTCCAGCGGGTTTTTATTGGGTGGACGATCGCTGGGTCGCCGAGAGTTGGCTCTACTTCCTACTTTGTTTGATCTTGCTCGCAGGCTACTCGCGGCCCTTTAGCTTGGAGCGCCTGAAGGCGTGGTGGGACGGCAAACCCGAACCCAAGAGCAAGCCGCGTGCACTGCCACCGTCGACGGTGGAAACGGCAGGCTGAGCGAAAGCCTTGCGTCGGCGGAGGACATCGTGCCTCCGCCGGGAGCATCTCAAATTGCGATTCGCGACAGAAACGGTAGCTTGCCTCGCGCGGACGTCTTCACGCGGTAGAGCGTTCCCTCCACGCTGCGCGCCCCGTCACCACCGGCGGTCGTAACGTAGAGCGTGTCGAGCTCCGGTCCGCCGAATGTAACCGACGACACCTTCGGCACTGGGAGCTCCACTCGACCTAGCAGCTTGGCCTCTGGATCGAAACGAAGCACGCTGCCTCCACCCCAGCGCGCGGTCCAAACGCAGTCTGTCGTGTCGACGCACATGCCATCGGGCGAGCCTTCGCTCTCAGGCACGGCGTAGAACAAGCGCCGATTGGCTAGCTCGCCGCGCTCGCGATCGTAGTCCGCGATGAAGATGCGTCCGCTCGTGCTGCAGGTCCAATAGAAGCGGCGCAAATCGGCGGTGAAGCCCATGCCGTTGGCGATCTGCGTGCCCTTCCAGACGCAACGCACGCTGCCGTCGCGATCGACTCGATATAGGCCTCCGCTCTCGCGTGTCTTCCCGATGGTGCCGGCGAACACCCGCCCTTCCGGATCGGCGATGACGTCGTTGAAACGTACCATGTCGGAGTCCACACCTTCGACCAACACGCGACGGCCGCCGCGATGTGGATCGAGCCGGGCGATGCGGTTCTGCTCGAACAGAAGCAAACTGCCGTCGGCCTGGAACGTGAAGCCGCCGACCACTGGGCCCTCGTGGAAGCACTCGTGTTCGAGCGTGGCGTGATCGGCGCGAAACAGGCGGCCACGGTCGATGTCTTCCCAGTAGATGTGGCCGTCCGCGGCGTTCCACAGCGGATTTTCGCCCAGCTGACAGTGGTAATTGGCGACGACGACGGGACGTTCGGAAATCATGTGGTGGTCGCGGTGAAGGCGCTACGCACGCTTTCGATAGCTGGCCGCACGCCACCGGGCAAGGCGCGCAGGGCCACCTCGAAATGCTCGGAATCCGTCTCGATGGCTGAAACGGTCACGAGCGGTGCGATCAAGCGCACGAGGCGCGACAAGCGTGGATCTTTCGCCAACTTGGGGTGCCGAAACAGATCCAAGCTGATGCGATCGTCGCGCGCTTCGACCAGGATGGGCGGGCGCTTCGGCATGTAAGCGACGAGGTTGCCCGGCTTGCTTAAGTCGAGTGCACCGGACTTCAGAAGAGCCGCGAGCGGGCTCTCCACTTTGTCGTCGAGCACCTTGAGGCTCACCTTGGAGAGCCGAATATCGAGCAGGAAGCGCTCTCGCTCCAGCGCCACCTTTTCGACGTAGACCTCGGCGGACGCGCGCAGTGGGGTCCCCATGAGTTCGAAACTGGCAGCGACGCGCACACCGGGCGGCACGGCACTGATCTCGATGTCCTTCGGCGCCTTGCGACCCTTGGCCTTGCCCGCGAGCCAGCGAAGCGCTGCCATCGGGACACCGAAACGTAGACCAACCGCGTTCTTGGCGACGTGCACCAGCTCTTCGGGGTGCTGTTTCAGATAAGAAAAGACGGCTTCGACGACCTGAATCGCTGCGTCCATGTAGGTCTTCTTCACGAAAGGGCTCACTCCGAGCCGCAGCGCGCCGCTGCACGCGGCGACGCGAGGCGCACGCAGTAAGCCACAGCTCGCGTCTCGGAGCGAGCGTATCGTGACCGCGGCCAAGTGGCCGAGCTAGCGCCGCGCAGAGCAGGCGAAGCGCGAGAAATTGAAGCAAACTAAAGGCTGGAGGACTCATGCCGACGCTAAAGCCTTCCGAAGTCCATGCGATGCTGCGACGGCACTCGATGGTCGCCGGACACCCGCTGGTGCTCGACCTCGAACACAGCCGAGGATTGCTGTTACGCGACGCGCTAAGCGGCGCGGAGTACCTCGACTTCGCGAGCTTCTACGCCTCGAACGCGCTCGGCTTTCATCATCCGCGACTCGAAACACCGGAAGTACGTGAGCGGCTTTTGCAGTCGGCTTTGGTCAAAGTCGGCAATCCCGAATTCTACACCAGCGAGCTCGCGAGCTTTGTGCACGCGCTGGAACGCATCGCGGCACCTGAGACGCATCCTCATTACTTCTTCGTGGAGGGTGGTGCGCTGGCTGTAGAAAACGCGATGAAGACGGCCATGGACTGGAAGGTTCGCAAGAACCTCGCGCGTGGCCTTCCCGAAATCGGCACCGAAGTCTTGCACTTCGAGCATGCATTCCACGGCCGTGCCGGTTACACGCTGAGTGTCACCAACACGGATCCCGCCAAAACCCTGTACTTTCCGAAGTTCGATTGGCCGCGCGTCCCCTCACCCGCGGCTCACTTTCCGCTCGACGGCGATAATCTAGAGCGGACCCAAGGCGCAGAAAGCGCGGCCATTGCCGCCATTGAGCGAGCCTTCGATCAGCGACCGCATCGCATCTGCGCGATCTTGCTGGAGCCGATTCAGGGCGAAGGTGGCGATCGCCATTTTCGCGCGGAGTTCCTGCAAGCCTTGCGGCGCATCGCAGATAGCCGCGAAGCGCTGCTGATCTTCGACGAGGTGCAAACCGGTGTCGGCGTTACGGGAAACTTTTGGGCGCACGAATACGCAGGGATTCGCCCGGACATCATTTGCTTCGCGAAGAAGCTGCAGTTGGGTGGCTTCTTCGCCTCGACTCGCATCGACGACGTCGACAATGTTTTCAAGGTGCCGAGCCGCATCAGCAGCACTTGGGGCGGCGGCTTGGTAGACATGGTGCGCGCGACGTACATCCTCGAAACCATCGCTGACGAGCGTTTGGTCGAAAACGCCGCGCAGCGCGGCCACGAGCTCTTGCAAGGCCTGCACGCGCTAGGCGCGGATTTTCCGCAGCAGATGAGTAATGTCCGCGGACGCGGGCTGCTGTGCGCTTTCGATCTCGAGACGCCGGGCGAACGCGCCGAGCTCGTGAAGGCGTGTTACGCGGAACAATTGCTGGTGCTCCCTGGCGGTCCGCACAGCGTTCGCTTGCGACCGCCGTTGGTCGTGAACTCGGATGAGGTCGCTTCGGCGCTGGCGCGGTTGCGCCGAGTGCTGGAGCAGCTCGCGAAGCGCTGAGCTACTTTTCGCTGCTCTCGGGCAGCGCTTTTTCGGCCTTCGGCGCCTCCGCGACGCGGGCGGCTTCGGGCGCGGTGTTGCGCGCGGTAAGCTCGTGACGCATTCGCTCGCCCATCGAGTTGAGCACCTTGCTGATGAGCTCAGGTGCGTCTTGGAGCAGCTGCGACCAGGCGCCGCGCGTGTCGCCCTCCACGGTGAGCAGGTGGGCAGCACCGTCTTTGCCAACGGCGATAGCGGCCACGGGCTCGAGCTCCACCGCGCCGCCAGCGCCGTGCCCCCCAGTGTCGCCACCCAAGCGCCCGCCGTGTGCGCCGGCGCTCGCACTCGCAGCGCCGAAAGCGATCTTCAAGCGGTGCACCGGAATCACGGTGGCTTCACCAGCCTGCTGCGGTGCGCCGATGATGGTTTCGCTCCGCGAGATGCCGTGCACACCCGACAGCAAACTGCTCACGATCTCGGAGATGTTGCTCTTGCTCATGCTGAATGCCTCTCGATTTCGTTCGCGGCGGCGCCGGTCACCGGCTGCGCTGAGCCACGGCGGCGCGCTCGAAGCATGGCCCAAAGAACGTCGACGAGCACGCGACCGGGCCACACAGCAACGCGGCCGGAAGTGCTGGCTTCCCAACGCTCGGCACCGTCCCAGCTCACGTGCTGTACGAGCTGCACCTGGGGAGGCAACGCGCCGGCCAGCGCATACAGAGCGCCCGCGAGCCGGCCGGTGAGCGCGACGTCCTGAAACCCGTAGCTCAGCTCCGCTTTCACGGAGTGCACCCGCAGCCACGCTGATTTGTGCAACAGAAGCTCCAACACTTCCGCGCTGCCGAAACGCCACTTGGAGGGCGTCTCACGCTCTTCCTGCGCCGTCGGCTTCGGCTCACGTCGTTTTCGAGGGCCTCGCCGCAACAACTTGCTCAAGGAAATGGTTCGCCCGAACACTCGCAGCTCCAAACGAGCTGGCGCCTGCTTCGCGCAGACGCCCGAGAGCACGACTCCGCACACAACGACGCCGAAGGCCGCCGCCCACTGCCCTTTGGCATCACCGAAACCGCGGCCGTCGAACTCGAAATCGATCGCCGAAAACGCCAATAATACGAGCGCGCTCGCAGCACTCGCCCACAGAACGAGCCAAAGCTGCACGACCAGCGCCTGTCAGCCGCCGTCTTTCTTCGGGGCTTCGAGGGCGGGCAACGCGCCGCCGGCAAGCTCGGCGGAGGCGCCACCGTTCGGAAGAATTCGCACCCCGGCGCGCGCCACCGCTGTTTTTCCGCGTTCGAGAGCCAACATGTGCGGCACACCATCTTCACCAACGACGACAAACGCACGCGGTTCGACAATCACCGCGCCGCCGGCGCCGCCACCCGCAGCTCCAGCTCCCGCGGCGCCGGAAGCTTCGGCTGAGCCACCAACCTCACCGGTGGCAGTACCGAAACCGATGCTGATGCGGCTGAGCGGCAACACTTTGGCTTTACCCGCATCGCGCACGGCACCCACAACCGCGTCGCTTTGCGAAACCTTGCCGAGCTCCGACAAAAGCTCGCTCACGAGGCCCTTTAGGTCCATCCCCAGAAAACAACCACGAACAGGGGCGAACCGCAAATCAGCTGGCGTGAACCCAGAGAACCGTCACTGGGTCATTGCCGAATGACGCAACGCGCGGCAACGTGGGCGCCATGCGAAAACTCACGCTGGCCGGGCTCACAGCTCACGTGACGGGCGGTACTGATGGCAGCGGCGGCGGGGATGGCCCCGTCGTGGTGCTCTTGCACGGCTTTGGTGCGCCGGGAACTGATCTGCTTCCGCTGGGCGCGGAGATCCCGGTGGAAGGCGGCGTGCGTTTCGTATTTCCGATGGCGCCGCACATCGTCGATCCGTACTCTCCGCCAGATCTGGCCGGTCGCGCCTGGTGGATGATCGACATCGCCGCGCTGCAGGTCGCGGTGATGACGCGTCAATACGCAGATCTCGTGGAGCGCAAGCCGGACGGCATCGATGCTGCCCGCGAGAAGCTCGAAGCGTTTTTGGAAGCGATGCAGCTAGAGCTCGCTGTCTCGAGTGATCGCTGCGTACTGGGAGGTTTTTCGCAGGGCGCCATGTTGGCTACTGACACGCTGCTGCGCGGCAGTAAGCGCTACGCTGGGCTCTTGGTGCTGAGTGGCACCCTGCTCACGCGCGGCGAGTGGAAGGCGCTGCTGCCGGCACAGCGCGGCTTACCGGTATTGCAGAGCCACGGGCGCGCCGATCCGATTCTGCCGATCGAGCTCGCCGCGGAACTTCGTGAGATGTTCGTAGCGGCAGGGCTCGATGTGGATTGGGTGGAGTTCAACGGCGGACACGGCATTCCGCAGCGTGTGTTGGAACGCGCCGGCGTGGTTTTGAAGAAAGCCTTTTCCGCTAAGTGACGTTGAGCACCGCGGCGCCGCGGAAACGTCCGTGACGCAAGTCGTCGAGCGCAAGGTTCGCGTCCTCGAGCGAATAGGACCGCACTTCGGTGCGCACGGGCACGCGCGGCGCCAGCTCGAGAAACTCCACGCCATCCCGGCGCGTGAGGTTCGCGACGGAGCACAGCTTGCGCTCGCCCCACAGAAGTTCGTACGGAAACGAAGGGATGTCGCTCATGTGGATGCCTGCGCACACCACCGTTCCGCCGCGGCGAATCGCGCGCAGCGCACGCGGGACTAGCGTGCCCGCTGGCGCGAAAATCAGCGCTGCATCCAATGTGCAGGGCGGCGCCTCGTCCGAACCGCCCGCCCACTCCGCGCCTAGCCGCCGCGCGAACTCTTGAGTCGCGGTATCCCCCGGACGCGTGAAGGCGAACACACGGCGCCCCTGGTAACGAGCCACCTGCGCCACGATGTGAGCCGAAGATCCAAACCCGTAGAGTCCCACACACTCCGCGTCGCCGCTCATCACGAGAGCGCGATGCCCAATCAGGCCGGCGCACAAGAGCGGGGCGGCTTGTAGATCCGGAAACGAACCCGGGAGTGGCAGCGCGAACTGAGCTTGCGCCACGACGTATTCCGCATACCCGCCATCGAGTTGGTAGCCAGTGAACGCCGCACGCTCGCAGAGGTTTTCCTGACCACCCATGCAAAAACGACAATCGGCGCACGCACGCCCAAGCCAAGGCACTCCGACGCGCTGGCCTTCGACGAGACCATCCACATCTCGCCCCAAAGCGACTACCGTGCCCACGATTTGGTGCCCCAAAATCAATGGCAGCTTTGGACCCGGAAGCTCACCATCGAGAACGTGCAAATCCGTGCGGCAGACGCCGCAGCATCGTACGCGAATTAGCAATTCATCGCCGCGCGGCTCCGGCACATTCACGCGCCGCAAAGTCAGCGGGGCACGTGCAGCCTCGAGCAGCATGGCTCGCATCGTGTGTGCCAAGCCGATAGTTCCCTCTTCGAGCCGAACGAGGATAGCCTTTGCTTTTCCCCACCTCAATCGCTTAACCCGGTGCCCGCAGGGGCGGTTCGTGCTACGCGCCCCGGCTGGTTCGATTTTCCTGCCAGATTTCCCCCAAACCGGCCCCGAAGCCTAAGCATGGCGATGTCCGTTCCGACCCCCGAAACCGACCAGGCAGATCCCGAACGCGACCGAATCGTCGCCGAGGAGCAGCAGTGTCTCGCGAAGGTTCTACAGCACCTCGGTGAGCACAAGCTCAAAGAGCGAGCGCGCTCGGGACACGAGAGCGGCGACTACGACGCTCGCTTGCTCGACCTGCGCGATCAAATCGCTTCGGCTCGCCTCGAGGACATTCCTCCGCTCGTGCAAGAGATGGAGCGCCTGCAGAGTCTGGCGGCGCGGCTGCGACAAGTCACCGAGAGCGAAATCGACTCACGCTCGCCCTACTTCGGGCGGCTGATTCTGGAGGAAGGTGATCGGCGCCGTGAAGTGCTGATCGGTCGTGGCACCCACCTCGACACGCGTTCGGGCATTCGTATCGTCGACTGGCGCGACGCACCGGTGAGCCGGCTCTTCTATCGTTACGAAGAAGGCGACGGTTACGACGAGGAGTTCGGCGGACGCGAGGTGTCAGGCACCATCGCGGTGCGGCGCAGCGTCGTCATCAGTGACGCCGAGCTCAAGCGGATCGGCGCGCCCCAAGGCAACTTCGCGCGCAATCGCGACGGCAGCTTTCGGCGCCTGAGCGAGAGCTCCACGCGGCTTGCGGGTGGTGCGGGCAGCGCGATCCGCGCCGAGCAACATCACCGCCCGGGCAAGCTGGGCACCGGTCAGGAAGGCGGCGAGGAAAAGCAGCTCAAGGAGATCACGCCGCTCATCGATCGGCGCCAGTTCGAGCTCATCACGCGGCCGGATTCGGGCCTGGTGGTGATCCAAGGCGGCGCCGGTAGCGGCAAGACCACCATCGGTCTCCATCGCCTCGCCTACCTGGCGTTCCAGGATTCACGCCGCTTCCGCCCAGATCGCATGCTGGTGATCGTGTTCAACGACGCGCTGGCTCGTTACATCGGCGGCGTGCTGCCAGCGTTGGGCATCAACGGCGTTGGCATTCGTACCTACGAAGACTTCGCCGGACGCCTGCGTCAGGCGCTGTTCCCACGCTTGCCGAGCCGTTATCGCGACGACACACCCGCGGTCGTCACGCGCATGAAGAAGCACCCGGCGATGTTGCTCGCCATCGATACGCTGGCGGCGCGCCTCGACGCGCGCTTCGACTCCGAAGTGCGCGCGGCGTTGGAAGGAGATCCGGCTGCGGAAGCGTTCTTGAAGCACTGGGAGCAAACCAAGGATCGCGTTCCAGCACACCGGCTGCACGCGCTCTCGACGCGACTCGAAAGCGAAGGGCGAAAGCTCAGCACCAACGCGCGCGTCGGTCTCGAACGCATCATCAAGGTTGGCCTCGCGCAGACTCGTGACGTGGTCCAGCACTGGGCGGAGCTCCTCACCGATCGCGAACTATTGAAGGACGCTTTCGCACGCCATGGCCGCTTTCCGCTTTCAACGGCGGAGCTCACGCGAGCGCACGCCTATGCAAGCGCGCGCATCAGCGAAGTGCTCGAGGAGCTCGCTCAAAAAGAGGAGCGGCGAGCGGAACGCGCCGACGCGGAACCCGAAGAAGAGCGGCGGCCCAAGAAGAAGTCTTCCGACGAAGACGACGACGCTCCCGAAGAGGATCGCAATCAGGGCATCGATGGTCGCGAAATCGAGGAAGGCGCTCGCCTCGATCTAGAGGATGATGCCTTGTTGTTGCGCTTGAGCCAGCGCCTGCGAGGGCCGCTCACACGCAATGCTTCCAGTAAAGAGCCGGTCTTGTACGAGCACATCTTGATCGACGAAGCGCAGGATTTGAGCCCGGTGGAGCTCGCCGTGGTGTTCGGCACCGTGAGTCGCGCCCAGAGCATCACGTTGGCCGGCGACGTGCAGCAGCGGCTTTTGATGGACAACGGCTTCACGAACTGGAGCGAGGTTTTGGGCGAGCTCGGGCTCTCTCACGTAGAGATCGAGCCCCTGAAATTGAGCTACCGCTCGACACATGAGATCATCGAGTTCGCGCGTGACGTACTCGGGCCGCTCAGCAGCCCCGACGCGCCGCAGGCAACACGCAGCGGAGCCCCCGTGGAGCTGTTCACTTTCGCGCACACCGGCGATGCTGTCGCGTTCCTGGCCGAAGCTTTGCGTGAACTCTTGAACGAGGAACCCAACGCATCGATCGCGGTGGTGACGCGCTTTCCGGAGCAGGCCGACGCCTACTACGACGGCTTGCATCGCGGTGAGGTGCCGCGCCTACGGCGCATTTCGGACCAAGATTTCCCCTTCAAGGCCGGCGTCGACGTCACCGACGTGCGTCAGGTAAAAGGCCTCGAGTTCGACTACGTCGTGCTCGCCGAAGTGAACGACAACTCCTATCCGAGTGATGACGAGGCGCGCCACCTGCTGCACATCGGCGCCACTCGCTCGGCGCATCAGCTGTGGGTAATTGCTACGGGCAAGCCGAGCCCGCTACTGCCCGAGTCCCTGCTGGAAAGAAGTCTGTGAGCATGAGCTCAATGAAGTTCGCTGTTGTCTGCTCACTCTGTCTTGCGTTTGCGTGCTCACCCAATCGCAGCGCGAACACCCCGGTGGGCGCCAGCACCGCTCCGCCCGACGCTGATGAGGCGCCGGAAAAACCGGTGGTGCCGGACGACGTCGTTGCGAAGGCTGCCGGACCCGTCCGCGTGGTGCGCCTGTCGGACGGTGAAGAGCTACCCAGCAATCTCTTGGCGCGCGAGCTCTTGAGCTACGACGCGCTGTGCGCCGGTGAAGAGCACACTTCGGCAGCGCAACATTTCGCTGAGCTTTGGTTGGTCGAGCGCTTGAGCGCACAGGCTCCCTACCTGGGGCTCGAGCTCGGCGTTGGCTTCGAGATGTGGTCCACCAAAGATCAGGGTGTGGTGAGCACCTACGCGAAAGGTAAGATCAGCGAGAAGCGCCTGCTGAAACAGACCAACTATCAGCGTGTCTGGGGTTACGACTTCGCTTACTACCGCCCGGTCGTGAATCGCGCCCGCGATCTCTCGTTGCCGCTGGTTGCGCTGAACACAGCGCCCAGCTTGACCGAGCGCGTCGCAAAGAATGGCCTGGCAGGCTTGGATCATTGGACCGCAAGTCGCCTGCCAGAGCTCGATCTTTCCGATGCGGAGCACCGCGCCGACTTCGAACGCCGAATGCAAAAGCACCCCGGGGTCGATGCGGAGAACCTCGACAACTATTACGCCGCCCAGGTGTTGTGGGATGAAAGCATGGCGGAGGCTTCGGCGCGCTGGTTGAACTTGCACACGCCGGTGCGTCGCCTGCTCATTGTAGCCGGGCAGGCCCATTGTCAGCGTTCGGCGATTCCGAAGCGACTTCAACGGCGCGGCGCGCGCAAAGCTGCGGCACTGCTGCTCGGCACCGAAAAGCCCGCGCCGGAGCTCGCAGCGCGCTACGACTTCGCAGTGTTAGTTGAGAGCAAAGGCGACTAGAGCCGCACGCTCAAACGGCGACGGGCAAGCAGGTGCGCTCGATGTGTGAACGCCGCGGATGCATCGTCGCGTCGATGCCAATCATGTCGCCGGGCTCGAGGGGCAACCACACGTTCTCGCCATGGAGCGGCTCGCTCGACAACACCAAGTGGTTCACGCTGCCTGTCGCAGGCGCTTCGCACGAAGCCGACAGGCTCGGGCAGCGATCGCGATCGGCGCAGCGAGTTTTGTAGGTCGAAACGTAGAGCTCTTTGCCGCCCTGCGTGGCGAGCAACATCTCACCATCGGTCGCAATCAGCGTGAGCGAGGAGTGCAGGTTCGCTTCGGGCTGGTCGCAAACGGCGCGCACGCGCTGCACCGTGGAACGCATCGCGCTCAAGGCCGAGTCGAGCGCAAAACGACCGGAAAGCGCACCGAAAGCGGAAAGCTCCGTGAGGAAGATGAAGAACACCACTTCGCTGTCGGTCTCGCCCAAAATGAAGCGACGCAGGGCCGGCGAGACGTAGCCGAGCAGCGCCTCACGCATCTCTCCGAAGCGTGCCACGTCGCCATTGTGCGCAAAGACCCAACGCCCGTACTGAAACGGATGGCAATTGAAGACTGTCTTTTCGCCATGGGTCGCACGCCGGACGTGGGCCAACACTGTCTGCGACGCCACCACACCACTCAAGCGATGAAACAGCGCGTCGCCGACGGCCGTGAGAGGACTGCGCGTCACATGCGGCGCGCCTTCCACATAGAACGCTACGCCCCAGCCGTCGCGGTGCTGGTTGCTCTGGACTCCCAGCGCGTTTTCCGCCGCCAGCAAGGAGCGGTGAACCTGACTCGGTATGACGCTGCGAAAGCCAAAAAGCCTACACATGGAGAGCCGATCGAGACTTCCGTTCAGCCTGCCATAACGGCCGAGCCACCGCATACTTGATAGTCACGTATTTTTCGCGAGTTTGACCTGGGGGCCGACACCCCCGAGAGTAACCGGAACGCGGCGGCATCGTAGCTGCCTCTACCGAAGCAATGGCGAAACCGACCCTCACTCCCGAACTCGAGAGATTGCGTACGCGGCGCGCCTTCATTCGAAGTGCCGCGCATGGAACAGCGCTCGTTGCACTCGGCGGCATTACATATGTCTTTCGCGACGATCTCACGCGCGCCGCGCACGCCGAGACATTGCCCGATGGTCGCAAGCGCCTGCCACCGGGGCAGCGCGTGATTCGCGCTCTCAAACCGATGGGCGGCGAACCGGGCGATCCGGATCCGTCGCGGCTGCGTTTGCGCGTGCACGGTGCCGTGGAAGCGCCGTTCTCGCTGAGCTTTGCCGAGTTCTTGAAGCTGCCGCAAGTCGAACGCGCGCTCGATGTACACTGCGTTACCGGTTGGAGTGTGCTCGGCGCGCACTTTCAAGGCGTGCTTTTGCAAACGCTGGCCGAACGCGCGCGACCTACTGCAAAAGCTCGCTACGTGATCTTCGAAGCCGCCCACGGCTACACCGCGAACGTTCCGCTGCGCGAAGCGCTCGCTCCGGACGTGCTGATCGCGCAGAAGCTCGAGGGCGCCGCGCTGCCGCGTGCTCACGGCGGACCCTTGCGCGCGGTGATTCCACGACTCTACTTCTGGAAGAGCGCCAAGTGGCTGGAAGGCATTCGCTTCAGCGAACGCGACGAGCCGGGTTATTGGGAGACGCGCGGCTACAACAACCACGCCGACCCTTGGCGCGAAGAACGCTATGCCTGAGCCGCTGCCCTCCACTCGCAAGCGCTTCAATCTGCGGCCCTGGTTGCGCGCGTTGCACCGCGATATCGGCTACCTCGCGGTGGGCTTCACCTTCATCTACGCGCTCTCGGGTCTCGCCGTGAATCACATCGCGGATTGGGATCCCAACTTTCGTCAGGTCGCTCGCGTGCACCAGCTGGGCGTGCCGCTCGCCGGCGACGACGCACCGGTTTCGAAGCGGGTGCTCGATGCGCTTTCGATTCACGAGTCCCCGCGCGAGCTCTACCGGGCGAGCGACGCGCGGCTCGAAATCGTGCTGAAGGATCGCACGCTGCACGTCGACACACAGCGGGGCATCGTCGAAGAAGAAGGTCAGGAGCCACGCTTCTTTTTGCGCGCCGCAAACTTCCTGCACCTCAATCGCGGGAAGAAAGCCTGGACCTTGGTGGCGGACACTTACGCCGTTTTTCTGCTCTTTCTGGCGAGTTCGGGACTCTTCATGATTCCCGGCAAGAAAGGCATTCTGGGGCGCGGCGCGTTGCTCGCTGGACTCGGCGCTCTGATACCGGCTTTGTACGTGCTTTTAGCCAAAACACCGTGAAATCGTAGGTGGCGCCGCACTGCGCAATGCGCTACCCGCCGCGGACGCTTGGGCCAATTTCGATGAAAATGCGCAGATCCCAGCGCCCTTTCGCGCAATTTTCGTCGAAATTGCATGTGGAACTGTTCCCACATTTGCAGCTTCCCTGACGGAAGAGACCCTGGTATGAAGGCGCCCGCGTTTGCCTACCTTGCCGCCATTTGGCGGTCCGGCGGGTGAGCCCCACCGAAGCGAGCTACCCACGATGCGCAGCACCCTACCGATCGTTATCTCTAGCTTGTCGAGCTTGTTCGTCGCTCTGCCGGCATTGGCCCAAGCCCAAGGTGGCCCGACGCCGCCCGCCGCACCCGCCGCTGAAAAGGCCGCCGAGGAAAAGCCCGCCGCTCCTGCCCCCGCGACCGCGCCCGCACCGGCCGCGACGCCCGCGGTGCCTGCAGCCACCCCTGAGACCGCGCCCGCCGCCACCTCGAACGCCAGCACCGGCGGCGTCGTCGCCATGGAAGGCGCAAAGGCCGCCGAGCCGCCGAAGCCGGTGGCTCCCACCACCAGCTCGCCGTCGCAGCGTGGTGTCGAGGCGCCGGGCGCTTCGGATTGGAAGATGGAGTTCCACGGCTACGTGCGCGCCCCGATGCGCATTGGTCTAGGCAAGCGCGGCGTGGGTAGCCCCGCCGCAACGCGCGGCCAGAGCAACACGACGCTCCACTACCCGGTCATTCCGGATGATCAGTACCTCGGCTGGCAGTTCACTTCGCACAACAAGAAGGACTGGGCCGAGATGTTCTTCAGCATCGGCAACTCCTGGGCGAAGGGCACTCTGGCTCTGCAGGGCTTCAACTTCACGGATGCTGCCTGGGCCGATCAGGTCGCGCAGTTCGGCATTTCGCAAGGCTTCATTACCCTCACGCCGGACCTCGGTTACGAGAACGTTCGCCTCTGGGCAAAGGCCGGTTCGTTCTGGGCTCGCTACGGCTTGGCCGGTAAGTGGGACGCCGGCGAGTACGACACCTACTTGTTCGGCCGCACCCACGTGATGGGCGAGCTCATCCACCTCGACTACGACATCGACGATGCCACGGGCCTCTGGTTCGAGCACGGTTTCGGCACCAAGCGACCGGATCCGAGCCAGTTCAACAACGCGCGCTTCACGCTGTTGAATCACGCACACGCTGGCATCCACTTCGGTTCGGACATCGAGTTCAGCGCGCACTACATGCACGCGTGGACCCAGGAAGAAGATCGCATCATTCGTCAAGCCAACACCGTGCCCGCCGGTGGCTCGACGTTGATGGATGCTTACAACCCCCCGAACTACCCCTCGACTTTGATGGGCGTGCCGGACGGCAAGCTGTGGGTCGCGGGCGCTGACGCCCGCTTCGAACTCGGCGCGTTTGGCTACTTCTACGCGGGCTTCAGCCACATCGGCGCCAAGGACGCGATCAGCGTCGCCCCCGCGTTCGAAGTGCTGCACGGCTTCGGCGGCGGCCAGTACCAGCTCGGCGTCACTGACGTTTACCTGGGCCCGAGCTGTCAGGCGAGCAACACGCCCGGCGATTACGCCATGGGTGCCTCGGCCGACAACACGACCAACGGGATCGCGCCGAACGGCACCATCACCAACACGGTGAAGACTTCCGGGTACGGCAAGCTTCCCGGCCAGTGCAGCATGGGCACCGGCTCGGTGAACACGATCCTCGCTCAGTACGAGTTCAGCCTGACGAACTTCCAGCAGATCTCGTCGGGCGGGCAGAAGTTCTGGGGTGAAGGCTCGGATCTGAAGGTCACCCTCTACGGCATGTTGAACTTCGTGAACTCGGACGTGAAGTACCAGTTCAACAACAAAGACGTGTTCGACGGCATTACCAAGCTGAAGTACGGCGTCGATCTGCAGTACGCAGCTCTGCCGTGGCTGACCGGCGCGGTGCGCTTCGATCGCGTGCAGCCGAACAGCAACATCCCCGAGCAGTCTTTCGGCATCCTCTCGCCGCGCTTGGTGTTCAAGTCCAAGTGGGTCACGCGTGAACAAATCGCGTTCTCCTACTCGCGCTACTTCTACAACCAGCGCGAGTGCGCGGTGGGCGCGAGCCCTGCGTACAACGCGGGTGGCCGGGGCCTACCGGCGGATCCGCTGATCCAGGGTCACCTCTGGACCGACCAGCAGCTGCTCTGCGTGCAGCCGCCGGCAGCGACCTCTTCGGCAGAAGGTTTCGGTTCGCACTACGAGAACCAGGACGTTGGTTTCCGCGGTGCCCCGACGCTCGCTCCCGACGTGAACGTGTTCAAGGTCGAAGCCAGCATGTGGTGGTGAGCGCGGCCTAGCCTCGCTGCTTCGCGGCGGTGGTTCCTTCGGGAGTCACCGCCGCATGCGTTTTTGTCGATCGCGTTCGCGCTTTGAACGAGGTTGCCTGCAAGCGCTCGAGACGGAAACCGCGCGTTCTCCGAAGGCAACGCCAACTTCAGTGGCGAGGTTGTGCGCGCTTGCCTACAGCGCGTTCAACTTCCTTGTCGCGAGTGTTACGACTCCTCGCCGCAAATTTCCGCACGCCCGCGCTGCCAACCCGCAACTTCCCCGAGTTCACAGCGCCGGCCTTCGGTTCGGCGCACTCGAGAGCTGATTTCTGGCGGCGCTGCGCTCGCAAGCTCGTGCCCTTTGCGCCGTGAGGTGCGCTGACGTGAGCAAGCTGCACCCTCGCGATGTTGCGAATTCCGCGCGCACACGACGAGAGATCGCGAGTATGCTTTTTCTTCACGCGGCACCGCGAGCGGCGGGGTGCGAAGGAATCGAGAAACGATGGGTGACATGTCGGAAGACACAAAGCGATACGAGGAATCGAAAGGTTTCGTCTCAGGGCTTGGCGCGGGGCGCGAGGCGTTTCATTCCGAGATAACTGAGTACTGCCTGCGCATCGGCGAACGTTCGCCGGAAGACTTCATGCGCCACTTCTCGTCGGGGCACATCATGCGCGCACTCACGAGCCGCCCGATGGAACGCGCGCGCATCGTGAGCCAGGCGACTGGCGTGAACGAAAAGGTCGCGCTGAAGATGTCGCCGGAAGCGTCCGGCGAAGCGTTGCAGATCGCGCTCGACGAGAAGGTCACCACCGCCGCCGACGTCGTCAAGCTGTTCCAGCCCGATGATCGCCAGCGCTACCTCGATCGCAAGGCTCTGTGGGCCTTCGACGTCGAAGGCGATCCCTCCAAGGTCACCGCCAGCAATCGACCGAATTTCGAGCGCGCCAAGGCGTATGTCGCTTACATCATCGAGCGCGGCCTCTCGAATCTACTCCTGAGCCATGCCGAGCTCGCCGCCGCGATCACCGTGGAGAAGCTTGCCGCTCTGCTCCCGCGCGAAGAGCTCGGTGCCATCATTGCCACGGCGCTCCGCCAGGGCGAGAAGTTCACCGAGGAGCACCTGCTGAGCGCAGTGCCTCCGCGCACGTTGGTGGATCATCTGCCGCTCGACTACTTGTGGACGCGCGTAGTGCTGCCGCTCATCGCGGAGCGACACGACTATGCTCCGCGAGCCGGCGCGCAGCGCACCGAGAGCGAAGAGATCACCTCATCGTGGAGCTTGGCTCCGTCGCCCGATTCGATGGGTGCCAGCAGCGACTCGACCTTCAGCGCCGATGACGTGGTCACCGCCGACGACATCATCGAAGAAGATCTCGGCGCCGATACGGGCAACAAAGGCTCCAAAAAGGGTGAAGGTCGCAAGGCTGCGCGTAGCGCCTGAGCTTTCCTCGCCCAAAAACGACGACGCGCCGCGACCCGAAGCCGGGTGCGGCGCGTTCGTCATTTGAGCGGTTTCAGATCTCGCAGAGCACTTCGACCGTGCTGCCCGCGGGCGCGTACGGCACGAGCTCGCCGCTCACGGCTTTACCGTTCACGGTGAGCTTCGGCGTCGTGCCGCCCTTGTTCTTCACACGAATCTGGTAGGTCGCACCACGGCACTTGCGCTGCACCGTGAACTCAGCAATCGCTGCCGGCAGGCACGGCTTGACGCTGAGACCTTCGAACTCCGGCTTCACGCCAACCAGGTGCTGACTTGCCGTAACGAAGTTCCACGCCGCGGTACCCGTTAACCAGCTGTTCTTGGCTTCACCCTGGCGCACAGCGTCCTTGCCCGCGATCATCTGCGCGTAGATGTACGGCTCGAGGCGGTGGATCTCACTGATGTCCTCGAGGTAAGCCGGCGCGATCTTCTTGTAGTATTCGAAGGCGCGATCTGCCCGTCCGATCACCGTCTCCGCGATGATGATCCAAGGATTGTTGTGGCAGAAGATGCCGGCGTTTTCCTTGTAGCCCGGAGGATACGAAGAAATCTCGCCGAGTTCGATGTGGTACTCCTTGTAGGCGGGGTTTTGGAGCACGATGCCGTAAGGCGTATCCAGACGCTGCTTCACCGCGTCGAGCGCACGCTGGGCTTCGCCAGTCTTCACGCCGATGCCGGCCATCACGCAGAAGCCTTGCGGCTCGATGAAGATCTGCCCGTCTTCGCACTCCTTGCTGCCGACCTTATTGCCGAAGAAGTCGTAGGCACGCAGGAACCAATCGCCGTCCCAGCCGTGCTGGAGCACGATCTTCTCCATCTTGGCGACCTCGTCGCGCGCGCGCCGCGCCTCGTCGGCGAGGCCCTTCTTCTCGCAGATCGCGGCGTACTCGGGGCCGATGTAGACGAACATACCCGCAATGAAGATCGACTCCGCGGTGCGACCAGTGCGGTTACCGGTCGTCTGATACGACTCGTCCGGAGTCTCCGAGAAGCAGTTCAGGTTGAGGCAGTCGTTCCAATCGGCGCGGCCGATCAGCGGCAAACCGTGCGGGCCGAGGTTGTTGCCGACGTGATCGAAGCTGCGCTTCAAGTGCTCGAGCAACGAAGCCTTGTTGTTGGGATCGTTGTCGAACGGAACCTGCTCATCGAGGATGCCCCAATCGCCGGTCTCCTTGATGTAGGCGGCGACGCCCAAAATCAGCCACAGCGGGTCGTCGTTGAAGCCGCTGCCGATATCGTTGTTCCCGCGCTTGGTGAGCGGCTGGTACTGGTGATACGCGCTGCCGTCCGGGAACTGCGTGGAGGCGATATCGATGATGCGCTCGCGTGCGCGCTCCGGCACCAAGTGTACGAAGCCGAGCAAGTCTTGATTCGAATCGCGGAAACCCATGCCGCGACCGATGCCGGACTCGAAGTACGAGGCCGAACGCGACATGTTGAACGTCACCATGCATTGGTACTGATTCCAGACGTTCACCATGCGATCGAGCTTTTCGTCGCTCGACTTCACTTGGAAGCTCGAGAGCAGCTCTTGCCAGTAGCTCTTGATGCGAGCGTGCGCGGCCTGCACCTGCTCCGGCGTAGAGAACTTGGCGATTAGCTCTTTGGCGCGCTTCTTGTTGATGACGCCCGGCTTCTCCCACTTCTGGTCGCGCGGATTTTCGACGTAGCCGAGCACGAACACGATCGAGCGCTCTTCGCCCGGCGCGAGCTCCACCTCGACGCAATGCGAGCCGATCGGGTGCCAACCGCTCGCCATCGAGTTCTTGGACTTCCCTTCAGCCACCACGTCCGGCTCACCGAAGCCGTTGTAGGTGCCAAGGAAGCTCTCGCGATCCGTATCGAAGCCAGCAAGCTTCTGGTTCACGTGGAAGAACGCGAAGTGCTCACGGCGCTCGCGGTACTCGGTCTTGTGATAGATGGTCGAGCCTTCGACCTCCACCTCGCCAGTGCTGAAATTGCGCTGGAAGTTGGTCTGGTCGTCCCACGCGTTCCACAAGCACCATTCCACGAAGGAGAACAGCTTGAGGCTGCGCTTCTCCTTCGACTTGTTGCGCAACGTGACCTGATGCACTTCGCAGGTTTCGCCGAGCGGCACGAAAAACAACGTCTCCGCTTCGATGCCGTTGCGAACGCCGGTAATGCGCGTGTAACCGAGGCCGTGACGGCACTCGAAGCGATCGAGCGCGCGTTTGACCGGCATGTAGCTCGGCGTCCAGTAATCCTTACCGTCGACGATGTAGTAGTAACGGCCGCCGCTATCGACCGGCACGTTGTTGTAGCGATAACGCGTCAGGCGGCGCAGGCGCGCGTCACGGAAGAAACAGTAACCGCCGCTCTGATGTGAGACCAAGCCGAAGAAACTCTCGGTACCGAGGTAGTTGATCCACGGGTACGGAGTCTTCGGGGTCTCAATCACGTACTCGCGGTTTTCGTCGTCGAAATGGCCAAAACGCATCGTTCTATGCCTCGGGTTCGAGCTTTCGGGGAATGGGGTTACTTCTTGCTCTTTTCGTCGAGCCAAGCAGTGGTCCAAGCGAAGGGAGCGTTCCAGTTGATCGTGATCTCGTTGACGCTCCAGGCTTCGCAGTGGTCGATGTAGCACTTTTCTGGCACGCAGCCGCGTAGACCGGCGCCCTTCGAATACGGGTCGTCGATGGTGGAGTTCGGGCCGCCAGAAACAACACCGGGCGGCGCCTTCGGATACTTGGCGTTCACCTGGTGCGCCCAGAAGCGATGGTGCGGGTTCTGCAGCGGTTTCTCGCCGTAGCCGGTGACGTACGACTGGGCGAGCGGGTTTCGCCCCAGGAGGTAATCCATGCCCAGCACTACGCCGTCCAGGTACTTTTGCTGCTTGGTGAAGTCATAGGCGAGCGCGACCACCAGCATGTTGTTCAGCACGAAGGAGTTCGAGCCCCACAGGTACTTGCCCTCGGCAGTGCGCGCGAGCAGCGTGCGGTAGCCCTCCTTTTCGCTGACGGCAAGGAAGCGATCGGCGGCTTGTGTGATGCGGGCGCGCAGCGTCTTCTGGTCTGCCTTGCTCGGCACGACGGCCATCGAAATCATCCCGAGGCCATCGGTCGTACCCCAGTTCACGCTGGAGAGGTGACCGCCCGCGTCCGTTGGAAAGCGAGCGTTCAACGGCGACGCATCCAGGAACTGCTTGTACTCGGCTTTGCCCGTCGTCACGAACAACTCGGCCGCAGCCCAATAGAACTCGTCGGAGACGTTTGCGTCCGCGTAGGTTCCCCCACCCTTGTCATCCGTGGCCGACGCCAAGAGCCCTGGGTTCTGGCGGGCAGCGGCCCAAGCGCGCTCGGCAGCTTGCAGGCACTTGGCTGAAAACGCCGCGTCGATGCCTTTCCAAATGCGCGCACCCTGCGCTGCCGTTGCGGCCAAGTTCAACGTCGCCGCCGTGCTCGGCTTGTGCAGGTAGCGCGTCATCTTGTCTTCGTGTGGGGCGAGCCCGAGCGCAGTCCAGGCTTCGTCGTGAACCTTGTGATGCGCCATTCCCGCGAGCGGCTTGCCCTCCGGCACTTGCATCCGCAGCATGAACTCGAGCTGCCAGCGCGCCTCGTCGAGAATATCGGCGACACCGTTTTTGTTCTCGGGGATGGCGAGCTTTCCATCGCCGAACTCCGCGCTGGAGCTACCGAGGAACTTGCTGCGCTCGTACCAGTTCAGCAGCGTCCACAGCGAAATGCCGCCGTTTACTACGTACTTGCCGTGGTCACCCGCGTCGTACCAACCTCCCGAGACATCGAGGCTGTAGTCACAACCGCTACCGGGCAGGCATTTTGCGCTCTTGTCGTTCAGGTGCCCCGCAGGCCGCGCGAGGCTAGCGTCGCCAGCGTAAGGCATCGCAATCTCGATACCGCTGCGGTTGTGATAAAAGTACGAAAGCGCGTCGTACTTCATCTTCTCGTAGAGGTTCTGCGAGATATCGAATGGGTAGCTCACTTCGTTGCCGATGCGCAGCACGAAGCTTTCGCCCGTCGCTTTCACGCTCGTGAAATCGATCAGGTGCACGTGCTCGCCCGAAGCGGCGTCGTCACCGAATACCTTCGTCTGGCCGTTCGCAACCACCTTGCCCGTTGCGTCCACGAGCTCCCAGCTCTGCGGCGACTTCGCTGCGTTCTTGGCAGTTGCGATCTTCGTCGCGCGCGGCAGGTAGCCGACCTGGTTCACCGCGACGGTCGGCGCGGGCACGCTTGCAGCCTGCGCCGAGCTCGCTGCAGCCGCCGGCCGCGTGAACTCCGGATCATCGAGGCGAATGTCGTCGATGCAAATCTCGAAGGGCGTCGCGGGCAATGCCATGTCGCCGCCCACATGAAAAGCTAGCTCTGCCGTGGGATCGTCGTCCTTGGCGAGCATCGTGAACTTGCCGACATATGTTTGCGGCGTCGTCGAGATCTCGATTGGGCTCGACCAGTACTCGGCATAAGGCGGACCCGACATGCCAACTTTGGGGCGCGCCTTCGTGGGCGCAGAAGCCCACGCTTTGAACTGAATCGTGTACGTGTGACCGCGCTGAATCACCATGTCGCGGTGACGAAACTGCGCGTCCCAGCGCTTGACGCCCTTGTTGGCGACCGTAACGCAGTAGGCGCCGTTCTTGACCTCCGCAGATCCGTCCGCTGGAGCGCTGAACGAAGTCGTCCACGGTACGCTCTTGCCGTCGTTGAAGTCCGACGCTGCAAGCAAGTTGTTCGCCGGCCCAATCGTCACGGCACGTTCAGCAGCGCTCGTGCCTGGCAACGGTGTCGTCGCGGGAGTACCCGGGGTGAAGCACGCAGCGGCGAACAGCGACCCGAGCAAGCAATAGACACGAGCGCAGGCGGCAGGCAGAGGCGACGAAGCTAGGCTCATTGGATCAATCGCAGCGAGCGGCAGTAGCCGCTTGGGGCGCCGGGTGGAAGTGCCAACAGCAGGAAAGGCGGCAGCGACGCGAAACCTTGCGCCGTCTGCCGCCCTCACCAGGGAGCTGCGCGCTCGACCGACTTATCGAAGCAGTTGGTGAACCCACCTACCCGACGTGTCGCCCAGCGTGCCGACCGCCCCGAGCCGCTCTCAGCCGAAGCGGCTCACTGGCAGCCGGTGAACTGAATCTCGTCCACCCAAATGTCGAACTTGGAGTTCTTCTCGTTGACCTGAAACTGCATACCGTAAATCGTCGAAGGCACGATGCCGGAGGTGTGCGGCGAACCCCAACCCGGAATCTGCTTCATCGAGGTGAACGGCACCGTGAACTGCGTCCACTGCTCCGTGAGCTGCAGATCGATACCGAAGTCGTTGAAGCAAGCCGTGCACACCTTGCCGTCCGGATCGGTGTTCTTGTCCGGCACCTTCAGGCGCACAGTACCCGTCGAACCCGGACCCTTCTTCGCCCAGAACGAGATCCCCTTGAACTTGCTGGCGTCGTACTGACCCTTGGGATCAACGAAGTTCAAACCCATGCCGGCATACACAATGTCAGCGCCGCCGATCGAACCGGTCATGCGCGCGGCGTACTTGGTGCCGTTTGCGCCGCCTTCGGTCATCGTGAAGGTGCCACCCTGCTCGCCTGCGGTGGGCACTACGCTCGACCCCGCCTTGTCGACGAACGTGTACCAGTAGCCGCCACGGCCCTGAATCGTGTTCGTTTGATTGCTGTTGGACTCGGCGTCCGAAATCATGCCGATGGCTGGCGGACAGGCGCGCCCGTCTGGCGATTCACGCGCTTCGGCCGAACCCGGATCGATGCGCTTTCTGCAGCCGCCGAGCGCGACGCAGCCGATCAAAGCAATTACCTTCAAGGCTGAGATATTGTTCATGGCTTCTCCTGGGCGCTCCCGAATCGGCGCCGCTCCCGAACCCGAGCCGTAGATGGAGGCCCGGCTTTGGCGGTGGGATTTCGCTTGCTTTCTCGGCGAAGTCAAGCCCCCTGCCATGACCTGGAACCGATTCCACATGGCTTTTCTGAGGAGTTTGCCGACAAAAGCACGACGGCCCGCGGGGGAAACCAGCGGGCCGTCGCAGCTTGCGCTTTTGTTGAGCGCTTTTGCTTACTTGATGACCGAGAGCTTGCTGATGCAGAACTTGTAGGTTGCCTTGGTCGAGCTCGTCGGCACGTGGAACTGAATGCCCATGAGCTTGGTCGTGTCGAGCATCGGAATCGTGGCTTCCGGCGGCACCACCTTGTCCCAGGTGATGGTGTTCAGGCCGGCCTTGACGGGCGACGGACCGTAGGAGCTCGTGGCACCCCAATAAGCGGCGCTCTTGCCATCGGTAGCAGCGTCGGGGAACTCAACGCGAAGACCCGTGCCGGGCGGCATGTCGATTTCGAAGCTCACGCCCTTCACACCGGCCGCCTGGGCGTTGAACGGCATCTTCGTGGCGCCCATGCCGGCGTTGTTGAAGTCGAGCCCGATGCCGGCGCCCCACTGGTTGCTGTAGTCTGGCATGCCGTTGAGCATACCAACCGCTTCCACGGTGCCCTCGGTGCAGAGCTTGTTGTCAGTGTTGGGGAAACTGCCCGGCGCGGGCGAAGTCACCTGGGCGCACTCCGAATCGGGGTGCATGCCGATCGTTTGACAGTTGCCCGGAGGCATGCCGTTCGAGCCGATGCTGTCAGCGTAGGCGTACCAGGCGCCTTTGATGCCGATCGCGTCGTTCTGAACGTAGCCCGTCGCGTCCGCCTTGAGCTCGAGGTCGGAGTTGCCCATGCCGCCGTTGCCGCCGACATTGCCCATACCGCCGGAGCCGCCACTGCCGTTGGAGTCGTCGCTACCGCAGGCAACGGACATCGCACCCGCGCTAATTGCCAGTAAGAGTGCAGTTACGTGATTCTTCATGATCTAATCGAGGCCTCGCAGGATTAATGGAAGGGGTCGCCCTCTCGTATCGGCGGGCCGCAAGAGTATCCGCGGCGCGCTCGGGATCGTCAAGCAGCTTGCCCCTGTAGTTCAGTCCGTACCGAGGGGCAAGGCAGAATACCAAAACTGCCCTATGACAAGTCTGTCACACCCTGCACCACTGGGTTCGTGATTGGGTCGCAAGGCGGCGATGCGGGACCGGTCCCAGGTCGGAGGTCACAGTCAACGAACCGTACCCTGCAGTTAGCTTACAGGCCGTGCACGTAGCCGATTGAGAGCGCGGGCGCGATGGCACTGGTGCCGAGCATGAACATGACGCGTGCTTCGGCGTTGATAGCGGAAGTTTTCGTGAGCGCGAACTGGGTTCCCAGGTTGATCGCTGCAAACATTTTGCCGGTCTTGCGCCAGGCGTCGAGCACGCTGCGATTGCCATTGTCGAAGTAGTCGACGGCGATGTGACCGTCGACTTCGGCAACGCCCGCAGCGATACCGGCGTAGGGGCGGAAGCCAGTTTGAACGAATGGCTGCGTCCCGAAGAAGTACGCGCCGCGAAGCTCGACGTGGAGAGGGAGGAACTTGCCCGCGGCTGAGCCTGCTGGTGCGCCGCCGAATGCGAGGCCGAGGCGCGCGCCGGCGAGGATTTTATCGGTGAGCAAACGATCATAGCCGAGCAGGATGCGCGTGGTGGCTAGGCCGAAGCCACCGGAAGCTTGATTGCCGGCTCCTTCGTCGATGTTCCCCGTGTATTCGACTCCGCCGGGGCCGTAGCAGGTGTAGTCCTGACCAAAGCAGACTTTGGACGTTTCCTTGTGCAGCAAAAAGTCTTGTTGCACACCCAGGGAAAACCAATTTTTGTGCGCGCTGCCGTCGTCTGCAGTTTCCTCGGCGGGCGCAACGGCTTCTGGCTTCGAGGCTTCGGGCTCTTCTTCGAGTTCGATCTTCTCCGCGCCGTCCGCGTCGCGCTCGGGCTCGGCTTTGCGTTGAGGCTCGCTCTTTTCGGGTTTGTCGGCGGGCTCGGGTTTGCTCTTCTTGCCGCGCTGCTCACCACCGACTTCTTTGAACGCCGCCGCGATTTCCGGCGTCATGAGGTCTGCTTCGAGCTGTATCGAGGGGTCGGCCTGCACGGCCCGCGCAAGGGCTTCTTTGCCCTGCTTCGGTTTGTTCAAGCCACCGAGATAGACGACACCGAGATCGCGATACAGGCGTGCGAGCACCTTGCCGGAGCACTTGCCTTGTTTGCAGATCTTGATTGCTTTTTCGAGCTTCTGCTGAGCCGCTGCAAACTTGCCGCTCATGTAGTCCTGAGTCATGGCGCCGCCGCCCACGCGCTTGGCTTCGGCGTCCTGTGGTTCGGCGTGCGCAGCTCGAATCCACATGAGGCAAAACCCCAGCGCGAATACCCCTCTGCTCCCCCAGCGCGACCACGAACGCCTTTGCAACTGCATCTCGGAACAAACCCGGTAACCGAAGAAAGAAAAAACGGGCTCACGTTAAACACGAAGCCTACGGGCGAGCAAACCGGAACTTCGACGCGGACGTGTTCCGTCATGCTCGAGCGCACCCAGCTTCCGTCGTGCCGAGAGAGTTACAGCTCGACGCCCATGGTCTCCGCCGCGGCTACGCGAAAACGCGGCGCTAGCTAATTAAGGCACGAAAGAAAGGTCGTCGATCCAGATGTCCGCACTGAACCCAGGCGGGATCAAAAACTGAATTCCGACCAACGTCGCCGGATCGAACGCCGTCTGATAGCCCCAGCTCGCCTGCGTCCAGCCCATCTTGTTGCTGCCGTCGGGCCAGAGCATCGTGTGGAGCGCCCAGGTGGTCGTAAACATCTCGTTCTTCGACCAGTGATCTTCGCACGCGCTGGGATCGCACTTCGCCTCTACGGCGCCGTGTGTGGTATCGCGAATTGGCAGGCGCACTGCGATGTTCAGCGCGGACGCTGCCTTGGCCCAAAAACGAATGCCGCGATACGCGCTGGCGTCGTAGGGACGCTTGACCTGGGTCGAGCCGCTCAGCGTGGTGACGTGTAGATCCACACCGCCAAGAGCGCCCCAGACTGCGGGCGTTCCAGAAGGCGCCGCCTTGCCGGTGAAGTGGAATGCGTAGCTGCTGCCGCCGGCCGCTCCGGTTTCGCCCATGGGAAACATGGCCATGGGAATGCTCTTGCCCTGCGGCGGATCGACGCTGCTCCCCGCAGTATCCGCGGAAGTGTACCAGTAGCCGTCGCGGCCCTCATGGAGGAAGACTTGGCCGTTAGTATCCTCCATATTGTCGATGAGCTCGGGTGGAGCGGCTGGAGGAGCACCGCCGCTACTGGGTGCACCACCCTTGGCAGTGACGCCGCCGGTGCTCCCGCCGGAAGTGACGTTGCCCGCGGTACCGCCCGAACCCAGCGTCCCGCCGCTGCCACCGCTCGCCTTGCCTCCCCCACCGACGGTGCCTCCCGAAGGTGCCCCCCCAGATTCGCCTCCGGCGTCCCCTTGGCCGGCCTCTCCAGCATTTCCCGCGCCGCTGGAGGTTCCACCGGAAATTCCGCCTGCTGTGCCTCCGCCGCCGGCACTCCCCCCTTTGCCTGCACTCGACCCACCGCCCTTGCCTTCCAGGGGCGGCAGGTCGCTGATGCTGTACACCGAACACGCAGCGGCGGTCAGTGCGCCCAGCACGACTGCCAAGTTTCGCGAACGGTGCGTCACGCTTTCAGCATTACCCACACGGAGGTTTGGTTCAAGCGGCATCCATCGGCGCTCGCCCCACAAACTCGCGAGCCATTCTGCGCGCTTCAGCCATCCACAAGTTTATCCCAGGCTCACGGCCGCGTGCTCTTTCGCTCCGTCCGACGCGCTGGTCGCAAAGAGCTCGGGCTCGCTGCCGAACTCGGTACGCAGCCGCATACGTATTCGCTCCATCACTTCCGAGAGAGAACGTTGCTCCACGAGGGTTATCGTGCAACCGCCGAACCCACCTCCGGTCATGCGCGCTCCGAACACGCCGGGGACAGCAAGCGCCGCGTCGACGGCTGCGTCGAGTTCGGGACACGACACCTCGAAGTCGTCTCGTAACGAGCGATGTGAGTCGACCATCAAACGTCCCATTTCGCGAAGGTCCCCGCGACGCAGCGCAGCAGCCGCGATCAAGGTGCGCTCGTTCTCCGTCACCACGTGACGGCTGCGACGCAGCAAAATTGGCGACAAAACGTGGCTATTTCGTTGTAGCGCTTCGGAGCCGACGTCACGCAGCGCGCTTACGTTGGGCAACACCGCAGCGAGCGCCTGCTGAGCTTGGCGACACTCTGCGTGGCGCACGTTGTACTCCGACGACGCCAACTGATGTTTGACCCGCGTGTCGCACACCAGCAGGCACGCGTTGCTGAGCTCGAACGGAACTCGTGTTGGTTCGAGCGAGCGGCAGTCGATCAACAGCGCGTGCGCGGACTCACCCAGCGCGGAGATATATTGGTCCATGATGCCGCACAACGTCCCAACGTATTCGTGCTCGGCAGCTTGACCGGCCAAGGCGATGAGCTTTGGGTCCGGCTTTCCCGAGAGCGCGGACAACGCAAACCCAGTAGAAATTTCCAGCGCAGCAGAAGCGGAGATTCCGGCGCCGGGTGAAACTTCGCTCTCGACCAATAGCTCTGCACCCGAAACGGCGACCCCACGCGCCAAAAGCGCCTGCGCAACGCCTTCGATGTAGTCACCCCAGATCCCACGTTGGGGAGGTCCAGGGTTGTCGAGCGAAAACTCGAACTCTGCGTCGAGGTTCTGTGAGTGGACCACCACGCGGCGATCCGTACGCGCCGCCGCGGCGACGTAGCAGCGCCGCTCGATGGCCATCGGCAAGACGAACCCGTCGTTGTAGTCGGTGTGTTCGCCGATGAGATTCACCCGCCCGGGCGCCGAGAACAGGCGTGGCGCCTTTGCGAAGCGATCCACGAATGCACGCACGACGCGCGCCGGATCTACCGCCGGCTGGGCAGCGACTTCAGCCTTTGACTGCTCCGCTCGTGAGCCCACTGATGAATTCCTTCTCGAGTGCGAAAAAGAGGATCGCGGGAGGAATGATCGCAAGGAGTGTGCCCGCCAGAAACACGCCGTAGTCGTTGTTGTACACGCCGATATAGAGGTTCAAGATCACCGGCAACGTCAGCTTGTCCTGCGACTGCAGGAAGATGCTCGGTCCGAAGAAGGCATTCCAACTGGCGAGGAACGTCACCAGGCAAAACGTGGCACTCATAGGTCGCACGAGGGGCATGACTAGGCGCAGGTAGATCCCGAGTTCGCTGCAGCCGTCGATGCGACCCGCGTCGATCATTTCGTCGGGCACGGCCATGATCGCCTGCCGAAACAGGAAGATGCCATACACGCTGACGATGCTCGGTAGAATCAAGCCTTGGTAGGTGTCGACCAGATGGAGCTTCACCATCATCTGGTAGACCGGGGCAAACAACAGCACTGCCGGGATCATCATCGAGCTGAGCATGAACGTCATCACGACGCGCTTGCCGTAGAACTCGTACTTGGCGAGCGCGAAGCCGGCGAGCGAGCAAAACACCAGCTGAACCACCGTGCCCACACTCGCGAAGAACATCGAATTGAGGACGTACTGCCAGAAGAAGACTTTGCCTTGAACCGTGTCGTCGCCGCGAAACAAACGACGAAAGTTGCTCAAGTTCACGGTCTTGTCCGACCACTCGCCAGGCGGTGGAAGGAAGATGTATTCGTTGAGCGCGCTTTTGTCTTTGAACGCCGCCGCGATTAGCCAGAAGAACGGCGCTAACACCAGCAAGGTGGCAAACAAGAGAGCCACCCACCGCAGGTACGTGAATGCCAGCCGTGGTTGCTTGGGCGAGCGCAGTAGTAGGCCAACGAAGACGAGCAATGCGACGAGCAGAATCCAGCGCAGCGGGTTCATGCCTTCAGTCCTCGGTCGCTCGCGCAAGGCGGATTTGAACCATGCTCAAGCCGAAGATCACTGCGGCAACGACCCAACCCACCGCAGAACCAAGCCCCAGATCGCCCGCTTCGAAACCAGCCTGATACAGATACGCGATCACGGTCATTCCGGCGTTGTTCGGCCCGCGCCCGCTAGTCTCCGGCAGCAAGGCTAACGGCAGCTCGAAGAGCTGGAAAGACCCGCTGATGCACGTCACCAACACGAACACCAGCACGTGCCGCATCGAGGGCAACGTCACGTGCCAAAACACCTGGAAGCGATTGGCCCCGTCGATGCGCGCGGCCTCCTCCAAACTTTTGTCGACGCTCTGCAGCGCCGCCAAGAAGTAGATCATGTTGAAACCGACCCACACCCACAACGACGTGAGCACGATCGCGGGCATCACGAGGCTTGGGTTACCGAGCCAGCGTTCCTCCAACCCCCAACCCGTCAGCGCGTGCACGAAGCGATTGATGAGCCCGTAGCGGGGCGTAAACATTACGCTGAAAAGAATGCCGACGAAGATTTGACCGACCAAGTTCGGCGAAAAAAGGACCAGTCGAAAAAACGACCGCGCGCGACTGGCGCCAGAGTTCAGCAGCAGGGCAAGCGCCATCGACAACGGCAGCTGCAGAAACACCGAACAGAAAGCGAACACGCTCGTGTTCCACAGAGCTCGGTGGAACATGGCGTCGCTGAAAATGAAGCGAAAGTTGTCGATGCCTACGAACGCGCGCGAGGCCGGGCCGTTGGTTTGATAAAAGGCCAACACGGCCGCGTTCAGCAGCGGGTATACGGTGAATACGCCCGCCACGATGATGTAGGGCAACAAGAAGAGGTACGGCGCCAGGCTGCGCGTTCGCTGCATGGTCAACGCCTCGCCAACACGTTGCGAGCCATCACGGTGTTCAGGTACCGCTCGGCTATGTCGAGCTCGCGTTGCACGAGCTCGTGCAAACCAACGTCCCCTTGGGTTTTGAAGTACTGCGCCGCGCGAAGGAAACCCTCGTTCAGCTTGCCTTCGGCCGTCATGTAATACGCGCTGCTCCAGGAAGGCGGAGTTTCGGGAGCCATCGCCGCATACAACGCGCCGATCTCTTGATTCGCGTAGAACGGATTCTTGCGGCGAAACTCAGGCAAATTCCAAGCATCGCGCAGCGGCGGAATGATGTTGCTAAAGAGAAAGCGGTGCCCGAGCTCCGCCTTGTCGAAGTAGAGCAGTTTGGCAAACTCCCAAGCGAGCTCGCGGCGCGGACTGTTGCGTGTAATGGCGAGCCCACTACCACCCCAGACACTCGTGCGGCGCCCGCCCGGTTCCCACGCCGGCAGTGGCATCAGCTTCATCTTACCGGCAAGCTTCGGCGCTTCTTGCTCGACGAGGAACGTTCGCCAGTCCGGCGCGAAGTAGAACAGCACCAACCCGTCGCGCATGGCTTTGATCAGCGGCTGACCGAAGCCACATTCGTAAGCAATGCGATCTTTACCGAAGCTCTGCCGCAAGTACCAAACAATGGTATCCACGGTTTTCGGGTTGTTGAAGACGACCTTGCCCTCGGCATCGAACAGGTTAACGCCGCGCTGACGCAGGAGCAGCGTGATGCCCCAGTTCGCCGTAGCCGGGAAATCGATCATGTAGCGATCGGGGACGCCATCGCCGTCGAGATCTTTCACGATCCTGCGACCCACTGCCGCGAATTCGTCCCACGTCGTGAGCGTGTTCACGTCGATGCCGAGCTGCTCGACCAGGTCGGCTCGATACATCAACATCACCGGATGCACGTCGTGCGGCAGCGCGAAAATATGGCCGCGCGACGTCCACAAACTCAAACGTGATTCAACCAAACGAGAGCGCAGCCCTTCTCGCTCGAGGCGCTCCGTGAGATCCAGAAAGCCCACGTCGGAGAGCGGGCCGCGCGTGAAGAAGCTGAGAGCGCCTTCGGGAAGCTCCACCAGATCGGGAACTTGTGTGCCCGACAACATCGCGTTTTGCAGGCGCGTCTGCAGAGCTCGCTGCTGCACCAGCTGAAGTGCGATGCGGATGTTGTGTTTGCGTTCGAACACCGGCACCACGCGCCGGTATGCGGGCAGGTGGTTGGGCGCGAACAACGCCATCGTCAGATCGGCGCGCTCGGCAGAGACGCGATGGCGCAGGAAGACGACAACGAACGTGGACGTGAGCGCCAGGACCAACAGCCAAAACGGCGCCTTTCCGTACGGGAAGCGATCGATCATGGAAGCCTTGGTCCGAACGAGGGCGGCGACGCTATCATGAGAGGCCGTGCCGCTGAAGCGCCCCTTCCCGGTTCGAGTTTTGGGGCGGCGACCGCAAAACGATTACGACTTTCGACGCGACTCTAGCTTCGAGAGGCGAATCTACTATCATGGCCCGTCGCGCGCGTACGAACGCTCGCATTTCCCGGGAAATCAGGCACTTCGAATGGCTTCTGTCACCCTGACGGATGTGGTTAAGGTCTACGACAACGGCGTTCGTGTCGTCGATCGCATGAACCTCGGTATCAAGGACCGAGAGTTCGTGGTTTTAGTGGGGCCGTCCGGCTGCGGCAAGTCCACCACACTGCGCATGATCGCGGGGCTCGAAGAGATCACGAGCGGCAGCATCGCCATCGGGGATCGAGTCGTGAACGATGTTCCGCCGAAGGATCGCGACATCGCCATGGTGTTTCAGAGCTACGCGCTCTACCCGCACATGACCGTGTACGAGAACATGGCGTTTGCGCTCAAGCTGCGTAAGTTCTCGAAGGCGGTCATCGACGAGAAGGTGCGCCAGGCAGCTAAGATTCTCGTGATCGAGCATCTGCTCGAGCGCAAGCCGAAGGCGCTCTCGGGCGGCCAACGCCAGCGCGTCGCACTCGGGCGCGCGATCGTACGTGACCCGAAGTGCTTTCTTTTCGACGAGCCGCTGTCGAACCTCGACGCCAAGCTGCGCGTGGAAATGCGCGCGGAGATCAAGCAGCTTCACATGCGCCTGAACGCCACCACCGTTTACGTGACGCATGACCAAGAAGAGGCCATGACCTTGGGTGATCGCGTGGTGGTGATGCGCGATGGCATCACGCAGCAAGCGGGCGCGGCCCTCGAAATCTACCATCACCCAGCGAATCGCTTCGTGGCGGGTTTTCTCGGCAGCCCCCCGATGAACTTTTTCGAAGGCCGGCTAATCGAGGGCGAGGGGCGGCTCCTTTTCGATGAGGGCAGCGGGCGGCTGCCGGTACCAACGTGGGCCGAGGCCGAGCTGCGGCCACGCGTCGGAGAAGCGCTGGTGCTTGGCGTCCGACCGGAAGCAATTTCGGATCGCACACACGCGCGCTTCGAGTGCAGCGACAACTCGCTCGATTTCAAGGTGACCTTGGTGCAACCGCTCGGCGACAAGATGGACGTTTATCTCGCGACCGAGCATCATCCGCGCGTGGTCGCGCACGTGGACGCCTACGGAGGGATCTCGGCGGGCGAGCGCGCGACGATGTTCGTCGATCTCGCGCGAGTTCACTTCTTCGAACCCGGTGAGACCGGCAAGCGCGTCGCCACCAACCGCACGCGCGACGCGAACGGCCTGCCCGTCTGAGGCGAAATCGGGTCGCGACAGCAAGGTGTGGCAGAGTAGGTAACGCGCCGCGCCGCCTTGTGGACAGCTCTCGCGGGCAGCTATAGCAGGCCCTTTCGAAGGCACGCTGCAGGACGCCGAACTCTGGTAGCCTGCTGCCGCTCCATGACTGACAAAAAGAAGGTTGCGATTCTGGTTGGCGGCGGGCCCGCTCCTGGCATCAACAGTGTGATCGGCGCAGCGACCATTCGCGCGAACCTCGAGGGCTACGAAGTTCTCGGGATCCGCGACGGCTATCAATGGATCATGAAGGGGGATCTCAGTAAGGCGCGTCCACTCGACATCCAATCGGTGTCGCGCATCCATTTCCGCGGCGGCTCCTGCTTGGGCACTTCGCGCGCGAACCCCACGAAAGATCCGAAGCATCTGCGCACCGCGCTCGATGTGCTGCACAAGCTCGACGTTGGTTATCTGATCAGCATCGGCGGTGACGACACCGCGTTCTCCGCGATGAACTTGGCCAAGCACTCCGAGGGCGCGTTGCGGGTCGTGCACGTCCCCAAAACCATCGACAACGATCTCGACTTGCCCGAAGGCATTCCCACGTTCGGTTATCAAACCGCGCGCCACGTCGGCACCGGGCTCGTTCAGGACTTGCTCACGGACGCACAGACCACGTCGCGCTGGTACTTCGTGGTCGCGATGGGCCGCAAGGCAGGCCACCTGGCGCTCGGCATCGGCAAGGCCGCGGGCGCCACACTCACCATCATCCCAGAAGAGTTTTCGAGCACTCGTATCTCGCTCGACGAGATGGCCGACATTCTGGTGGCTTCGATCGTCAAACGCCTTGCGTACGGCCGCCCCGACGGCGTCGCGGTGTTGGCCGAGGGGCTCGTCGAGCACCTCGATGAAAAGGAACTGGAGAAGTACGTGCCCGACGTCGAACGCGACGAGCACGATCACATTCGCATTTCCGAGGTCGAGTTCGGGCCGATCATCAAGGCGCGAGTCGGCGAAAAGCTCAAAGAGCTCGGCATCAAGACCACCATCGTCTCGAAGAACATCGGCTACGAGCTGCGCTGCACCGATCCGATTCCCTATGACATGGAGTACACACGCGACCTCGGCTATTGCGCCGCCAAGTACCTCATCGAAGGAGGCTCCGGCGCAATGGTCACGATTCAGCGCGGTTGCTTCAAACCCATCAAGTTCTCGGACATGTTGGATCCGCAAACGGGCCGCACGCGCGTCCGCATGGTGGACACGAACACCGAACATTACAAGATCGCCCGGCGTTACATGCTGCGCCTGCGGCAAGACGACTTCGAGGATCCTGCCGAAATTGCCAGCTACGCCGCCGTGGCGCACCTGAGCCCTGAAGCTTTCAAGCAGCGCTTCGAGTACCTGGTGAAAAACGAAGCGCCCCCAATCTCGTTCGAGGTGTAAGGCGTCGCATGAGCGAGCTCCCGCGCTTCAGTCCACGCCGACCACTCGGCAGCACCGGGTTCGATGTTACCCGCATTGGTATCGGTGATCTCGCCGATCGCAGCGTACCGCTCGAAACGTGTGTCGCGACCTTGCGCCGCGCGCTCGACGCCGGACTCAACTTGGTCGACACCGCGCCCAACTACGAGGACGGCTACAGCGAACAAGTAGTCGGCGCGGCGTTGGCAGGTCGCCGGTCAGGCATCTTCGTCATCGACAAAGTCGACCACTGGGATCGCCCTGTGTTGCCGCAAGTCGGCGCAAGTCTCGGACGACTCGGTTTCGACAACGTCGACCTCTTCGTCTTTCACAGCGTCTCCTCGCTCGAAGCTTGGGCGCAAATCATGCGACCGGACGGTCCCTGGTCGGAGCTCGAAGACTGCCGCGGCGCCGGCCACTGCCGCTTCATCGGCCTTTCCTCCCACGATCCCCGCGTCCTCAGAGCCGCTCTCGACGCCGGCCGCGCCGACATCCTCATGTTCCCAGTCGGTCCCTATGTCGACGCGCGTTACGTGGACGAAATCCTCCCCCTCACCCGCGAACGCGGTGTCGGCAGCGTCTGCTTCAAAACCTTTGGCGCCGGCAAGCTCCTCGGCGATACGGAAGGCTACGGCCGCGCTCTCTCGCAACGCCCCCGAGGGAAACTCAGCTCCGGTGGGGCCGATAGCGCCGAACCCACCCTGCCCCGCCTCAGCGTCGAAGAATGCGTGCGCTACACGCTCACGCTCGATCCGGACGTGGCGCTCCTCGGCATGAGCTTCCCCAACGAACAAGACGCCGCCCTCCACGCCGCCGCTCGTTTCCAACCCTTCTCACCGACTGAACTCGCCGAGGTACGGCAGCGCGCCGAACCCGCGATCCGCGACAAGGGCCCCTGCTGGTGGAATCCAGCGAACCCGCTGTGACCGCGTGAACGCAGCGTAAGCCTCTCCGTTCATCTCGCGCGCTCGCACGCATCCCACCGATTTGCGGGCGCGCAGAAGTGCCAACGCACCCACGTACAAGACGTCGGTGTGGAGCGCGCGTTAGGAACTGAAGCGCAACTCGGAGTGCACGTCCGCAGGGTTTCGAGCTCCAGCGGGCGCATGTGTGAGCACTTCTGCGGAGGATTCCAGATTTGGGGAATGTCCAACTTTTCCTCGAGGCTCAGGCGCGCACGCCGCCTCTGGAAGGGCGAGTCTCACGCGAACGCGGGTTCATTCCGAGAGCGCCAACGGCATCTTCGCTCGTCTCGAGTCACGCCATCTGGGACGAGCTTGCGGACGATCTTCCGCGCTTGTTCGTGAGCAATCGGACCCAAACCGTACTGGAACGCGCCCCGTCCTTGGCTGCCGAAGACGGAGATTTGCCGAACGCCGAACTAACGCGCGCAGCGGTGGTGTTGTCCGCATTGGCGCACGCCTACTGGCGCTTTGGAATTCCGCGTTTCTACCCGCAACGCACGACGCAGATTCCAAACGAGCTACCGCGTGCTCTGCTGGTACCGTGGCGCAGCGTGGTGCGCCGGCTCGGCCGACACGAACCGGAGCGGCCGTTTCAGAACTTCTATGATTTGTTTTTGGCAAACTACCGACTTCGACCTGGACTCGCTCAGACGGCGCCGCTCATCATCGAGAACATGGAGGTACTGGTGCCCTCCTTCGAGAATGAGGCGGAACGCGTGTTCTACATGTCGTTCGTGGAGATGCACTTTCACCTGGCCCCGCTCGTGAGCGCGGTGTGCGAGATCGAAACTGCGCTCGAGCGGCAGGATGACGATGCGATTGTGCACGCGCTCGCGAGCGTGGTTGTCGGGCTGGAGCGGGCGACGGCGGTTTGGCAGAAAATCGGTGCACGTACCGGCAGCCGCGTTTGCTGCGATCCCGTGCTGTGGTCCAAAACGGCGGCGATCCTAGGTGTACCGCCCGAGGGCACGCCGCAGGGTGCCACCAGCGGCGCCTGCGCTCCGATGCTCTACGTGCTCGATCGGCTGCTGGGTCGCACGAGTTACGAGTCTCGCTACGGTCAATTCGTGTGGAACCACGTGCGATACTTCATTCCGCGCCCGGTGCGCGACTTCGCAGACCACGTGGCCGCGCTGCAGGTACCGCGTTACGCGAGCGAGCGCCCAAGCGCAAAGGTTACCGAAGCGCTCGCAGCGGTGGCAGGCGCCTACTGTGGCGAGCGCGGCTGGTTGGGACGCCACGCTTCCAAGGTGTTCAACTACTTGTGTGTCTCGACCATCACTGGTCGCAATGCATCCGTGAGCGGTGACGAACGGTATTTCGGCGAACAGACGTGGGTTCACGCGAGCGCCGAACTGCACGAATCCCGTATCGAACGCGGCTCAGCGCGCTGTCCCTTCGCAGCAAATCACACTGCGTCGCCGAAGCACTCCGAGCGACGAGTCGACTCACGACTACCCGACCGCTCGCTACCAGCCTATACGCGGCTCGAGGTTGCTCGCCACTTTCGCGACGACGACCTATGGCTGATCATCGACGCGCATGTGCACGATGTGAGCGCGTACCTCCACAAACACCCTGGCGGCGCGTCGATCCTCAAGGCGTACGCCGGGCAAGATGTAACGTCACTGTTCTGGCAACAGGTGCTGCACGACGCGCCGTTCGTGCGAGCACAACTCGAGCGTTGCGTGATCGGCAGAGTCGTCGCCGACCAGGGTCCGTTCGAGAGCCAGTTGTATCAGCTGGTTTGCACGCTCATCCGTTGTTACCAATCAAGCAAGATGCAATACGACCATGCACTCGGCGGCCAGCTCGCGCTCAAGCTTTTCTCTGATGAGCACGCGCACATGCTGTTGCTCGAAGAAAATCTGCCAGTTGCGTACGAGCTCCTAGCTCCGAACGCTTGGCAACGCCTCGCTGCAGAACCCACCGCAGCGCGCGTGCGCGCCGACGCGCAACGTTTGTCCTCGGAATTCGATTTCAGCGGAAGCCTCTCGCCAGCCCTCGTCACGCTCATGCAGCGCCGCTGCGAACTACTTCGCGAAGTCGACCTAGCTCTCCTCGAACGCTTGCTCACCCTCACATTCGCGGCCGGCTCGCGTCGACACCAAAACCCCGAAACGCCGAGCACGGAAGCCGTAATCAACGCTCTAGCTCAAACCTTCCGCCGCGAGCTCAAGTCATACTTCGACAGGCTTGCGAGCTGACCCGTCCCAGCGTCGCGCCAAAGATGGACTAGCCAGCGAATACCGCGTCGAGCGAAGCAGCGGTGAGCACGCGGCTCGTCCACGCGCGAAGCTCATCCACGTTTGCGCCCTGCACCCGCTCACGCACGCCGGCAGGCAACTCACCGAAGCGCTCAGTCAGCTGTTCCACCAGCATGTCCGCGCGTCCTTTGAGCTCGCCCTCGCGCCGAACGAGGTTTACCTCGTAATTTCGAAACAGGAGCTCCGCTTCGCGGCGGTCCGCCATGATCCGAGCTTTGGTGTCGGCACTCAGAGCCTGTAGGGCGGTCTTTGCTTGGCGAAAGATTGGATCTGTCATGGCCAGTTCCTCGAGCACAGCTTCGTTCGAAGCCGTGAGAAATCTAGCCCAACCACGCAGGAGGCGCTCGCTTTTGAATCGGCGCACGGGCAAGCTTCGGAAGCTCGACGAAGTGGAGCTCGAGATGGGGACACAACTCGAGGTTTTCCTCGATTTCGCGCACCCGGAAGGTGGTGTGGAAGCGTTCAGTTGCAAAACTCCACGAAATCAAAAATGAAGATCACGTAGCAGTTACACAGGTTGTCATATTGTCCGCCGCGCACGAGCTGGCTCGAGAACATCCGGCTCCAGTGATAGAGAGCGCGTTCACGGCGGGCCCGACGCGCTTGAGACTGCATCTCGACGTCGACCTGGCTTCCGTCCGCAAGACGCGCGCGAATATCCAGAACCACGCCCTTGTCGTCGACCGTTTCTTTGGGCAACTCTGACTCGATGACTTCCACGAACGTGATCGGAAGTCCCAGCACGGCTCGGAGAAACGAGATCAACAGCGGATGATTCTCGGGTCGGGCGAGCAGCATCTTGAAGACCAGGTCGAGCCTCGGATCGAGCAAACGATGGGCTGACACGCCCTCTCATCGGTCAGCGACCGAACTAGGTGCGCAAAATCGACTCAAGCAGCGCCTACCGATCCAGGCGTTCATCACCTTGCGCTTGCTCCGGGACTCGATGGCGCCTGCTGCGGCGGAGGCGTGCGGCGGTCGCGACTCGCTCTCTCGACGACCGCACGGCAGGTGCTTGGGGGCGTCATCCCCCTCGAAGCTGCCTATTTTGGAGCGGGACACGAGGCTCGAACTCGCGACCCCGAGCTTGGGAAGCTCGTGCTCTACCAACTGAGCTAGTCCCGCAGTGCCTTGAGCGTGTAGCACGGGGCATCCGCCCAGGGAAGGCCCCGTCGCAGGTTGCCGGATGGGCTTGACCGGGCGTACCGGCAGCCGTTATTCGTGTCGCGGCGAAGCCTTTGGGCCCGCCCTCCTTGCCATGAAAACAGCCGTCGTGAATTCTCCGTGTGAATGCCAGGCGCGCCTCGGCGCCGAACTCGACGAACGTCGTGTGGTGCTCCGCGGTTGGGCGCGAGACCCTCGCCGCGGCCGCGAAGAGTTGGCACCGGCGAACGTGATCGGTCCCGAGCGCACGCGCTTCGACATTGGTTGGGCATGTCCCTTCTGCACCCGCAATGTGCTGCGCTCGTTTGATGCGAGTGCGCTCGCGTATCGGGAAGTCGCCGCACCGGTAGCGTAACCCCTGTCGCGAATCGCTGGTTCTGCGCGTCGCGAGCGAGCGGCGTGATAGGCAAGAAGCGCGCTGCGGGTCCGTCGTCGGCGCGTCCGTTCGCGCTGCGCGCTGACTCTGCTTGCGCGCGACGACGGCAACCCCGTCGGGTCATGGTTGGGCGTGCTCTGGCGACCTTCGCCACACAATCCCATCGAGTTGATCGGGCAATCCGATGGTTGATTGAGGGGCGGAGAATCCCGGTCTTAGCCTGCCGGAGCCACCCCGTCGCCGTGTCACCCGCACGGTGGGTCAGCTCGCTGTCCTATCCCAACCCAAACCCCGCCAGCTTGACCCCTAGGGCGGGGTGGCAATTGAATGTTGTGAACTTGCGGAAGCGCGAGTTTTCCGTCGTTGACGCCCACGTTTTTTCGCAGCCGTGATCAACGAAGCACGATAGATAGGGGCGTGTGGTGCGTAAGTGCTGTTTCGTATGTTCACGCTGCGCGGACGCTGTGTTGGGCACACGCAGATTCCATCGCGAGCAATAAGGCGCGGAGCACGTGCGCGCGAGGCTCGTCTCGCATGCGTTCGCGCAACCACAAGGCTTGGCGCAGCGCCTGGCGGCCTTCATCGCGACGATTGCTGCGCCAGCATTGGACACCAAAGAGGGTCCACAGCACGGGATCGTCAACTGCGAGACAGCAGGCCTCACGCAAAAGAACGAGCGCCCGACGGTGATCGCCTTTGGACCGCCGACGGCGTGCCTGCTCGAGTCTTTCGGTAACCAGTGGAGACTGGCGAGACTCTGCCGAACACACACGTGAATCGCTCATGCGAAATCAATGATGCGAGACCCGTGCCGAGCAGATGACATTGCCGCGGCTACAGCTTTGCGGGAAATGCACGTTGTTAAACGAGAGCGGCCATGTCGAAACTCGCAACCATGACGCAGGCTTGCCTCAACTGTGCCCACGCCGCTCGCCGCGACACCACGTCAATCCTGAGCATGATACGCGAGTCAAAGCGCTGACGCGTCACGCGAAAGTGTCACACCTGGATCGCGATCCCTAGCTGGCGACGTAGGCGGAAGTAGCGCTCGCTGGTGACGAAGCACACAAGGTCCTTGCTGAGATCCCCCAGCCCATTTTCCTCCGCCTGCAGAATGCGGCTGGCAGTCAGAAGATCATTGCTCAACACCAATCCCGCGCGACACGCCGTCTTGTCGACCGCGGTGGCCCAGCGGAGCAAGTTCGTGCGGCCGCCCTCTTCCACGAACCGCAGGAAGCAACCGCGCAGTGTGTCGATCTGAGGGGGCTCGAGCATCGGCGCGATCGCATCTGCGATCGGCTGCACGCGGCGCTTCATGTCATCGGCGATGGGTAGTCCCGGGCTGCCAATCGTGAGCGCGGCAAGAAACAGATCCTCGAGATCTTGAACGGCGTGAAACAGCGTCTTGATGTAGTGCTCGGCGCGATACATCGCGAGATGGCGACCCGCGAGGAAGGCGTGCTCGAGCTGCGTGCGCCCGCTGAGCACGCCCTTGCCGACGATCGTGAAGGGAGGCACCCCCGGAATGTGCTCGTAGCCGCACTCGCGCTCCTTTTCAGCGAAGATTGGCGGCGCCTGCACGCCGAGAATTGCCGCCGCCCAAGGCAAAGCGCGCACGGCCGTGAGTGTCGACTTCTGCACGTCTTGGCGAGAGTCGGCGGGCGGCTGGTGCAGCTTCTTATCGCGGCGCAAGGCCGTAACCCGGCCGACCAACACAGCCGGTGCGATCGTCGCGAAGATTTGGCCGGTGAGAATTTCTTCCTCCGGATGAAACAACAGATCGTGCCACGCGGCCTGAGAGATCCCGCTGCGCGGCGCGATCAGCGTGTGAGCCCGGTGAGTCTCGTAAACTGCGCGTTCTTCAGGTGTGGCGGCCTCCAACAGCGCTAACGCTTGAGCCACACAGAACGAACGATCCACGTCCGCGCGTGCCCAATAAATTGCGAACAACTGGTGCAGAGCATCCACGCTGGTTGGATCGCGCCGGATGCGACGCCAGACCGCTTCGGGATCTTCGCTGGCTGCCTCGGCGGCGGATTCGACGGCGCTGAGATCGACCTCGACGTTGACTGCGGCTTGGGCGCGCCGCAGCTCCGCCTCCAAATCGCGCACCCGCCCCTCGAGCTGCTCGATGCGCTTCAAGAGCAGCGCGCGGCCCGCGTCGCCCTCGGCTTCGACCTTCAGCGGCGCGAGCGAGCGTGGCGTGTCTTCGTAGTGCTCGATGATCTCGACTTTGTGACGCGCCTGCCAAGCGTGGAGCATGGCTTGCTCGAGGCGTACCAGGCGCGCGCGATCCAGCCCGAGGTTGTCGGCGGCGCGCTCCAAGCGAGCCCTCTCTTCCGCTGTGATCACGCCGTCTTCGAGCGCCTCGGCGAACAGGCTTTCGTACTGAATTTCCAGCGGACCGAGGCCGAGCGCACCCGACACCTCGCCTCCAACGAAATTCTGATCGTGCGTAAAGCCTGCGTCCCGCGCCAGTTCTTCGCTCATGTAGGCTCCCTCGTCGGATTACCCGTGCCGACGTAATCAGCGAGTTTTACGGGAGCTTTTTCCCGCGTTCAATCGAAATGCAGAAGCGCGTATCGTTGTGGCTTCTGACTATACTCCGCGCGTGCAGCGCTTCCCCGTATTCGCGCTTTCGACTGTCTTGATGCATTGCGCGCCACCTACATCTCGCTCTCAAGCGAGCGCGCATTCGCCCACACCCGCGCCCACCTCAACCGCTTCCATGCCAGGGGCTGCAAGCACGCCCAGCGTTCCTCTAGCGGAACCCAGCGTGCCGACCGAAGCGACGAACGAACCGCCGGCTCCCCTGCCCGCTGCGCCGGAACCACCGTCTTCGACGCCGTTGCCAGCATTCGAGATCGAACCACCCTACCTAGCCGGCCAACATGCTCGCCCAACAGGGAAAATGGCCGCCTCGATTTTCGATGAGGAGCTCGCGCGCTGGAACGACGGCGGTTCGAGCGATCCCGCGCTGCGCAGCAATCGACCGAATTATCACCCGGCGCCGCGAGTCGTGGTGGATGTGAAAGGCGTTGGACGCACGCTTTCGGAACGCGCATCACGCAGCAACTTCGCAACGGTGCCTTCGTTGCTCGCCGAGGCCCGCAACATGGGCTACTGGCCATTTCGCACCTGCTTCGAGCAAAGCCTGCGCAACACACCCGAGCTCAACGGTCAAGTTCAGGTACGCCTTCGCATCGCAGCGAGCGGGCGCGTCGTGCAAGCGCGCCTGCGCGCCGCCAAGATTCCGAGCCGTGCGACTGCCGACTGCGTGTTGCGCGCTGCTGGAGCGCTCACGTTTCGCAAGCCACCGGCGCGACGAGTCGACGTGGATTTGAGCGTGAAGTTTTGGCCCGGCGACGCTCCGCTCCCCGCGCGCAACGAGCCGGGCACTCCGGGGTGGAACTCAGGGCCTCTCGGGAACGCGTTGGCTGCGAACGCCGCGGAGCTCGCGCAATGCTGCGCCGAAGCGCTCGCGCGCGACGCAAAGCTATGGGGGCGCCTCGCATTCCTAGTGGACGTGAACGCAGCAGGGAATGTGATCGCAAGCAAAGAAGTGGAGAGTCGTTTCCCGGACCACGAAGCGAGCGAGTGCATGCGCGGAGCGCTGAGCCGCCTCCCAGCGCTGCCAACGCCAGTGCCGCCGCAATTCATGTTGGCACTGCGCTGCGGCCATCCACCCGTGCAGGCGCCGATCACGGTGCCGTCCGCGTCCGAGCCGGCGAGCTCGGAGCCTAGCTCGAGCCCACCGCCGGATGCGCCTCAGCCGTAAGCGTCAGCCGCCTGAACCGCCCGCGCCCGCGCTGCCGCCGTTGCTGGTCGTGCCTCCACTCCCAGTGCCGCCCGACGACGTGGGTGGAGCGCCCGATTCACCGCCACCACCGCCGGCCCCATTGCCGCCCGCGGGACATTGGGTGAGCACCGTGTCGCTTGCGTCCGTGATCGTGCAATACCCGAGGCGACCGACGACCTTGGCCTCGTTCGCGGAGAGCGCGACGCAGCCGAACTTCGGATTGCGGCAGTCGGAAGAGCAATCGCAGAGCTGAGCGCAGTAACCCGCGTCGCCCACGTCGGGCGATGTGTTGAATGCTTGCCCGAACAGGCACGCAGCGTCGGCCTTGCCAATGCCGTCCCAACCGCAAGCCGTCGCCAAACCCAGGTTGCAGAAGCCGCTGCAGAGCGAGAAAGTCCCTTCCGAATCACCGATGCAAATGCCAGCGCAGGGATCCGTCTGAGCGTTGACGTCGCAAGCCGTTCCGAGCGGAAGACCTGTGGGCTTTTCCTGCTCGCAGAAGCCGCTGCCCAGATTGCAATAAGCGTCGCCGCACTCGACATCGTTGGCGCACGTAGGCAGGCACGCCGTGGCTAAACAGCGCTTCGAGCTGCAGAAGTATGCGGGCCCTGCAGGCGCGCAGTCAGCGTCGCGGGCACAAGTGATACCGCTCTCGTCGACCGCGAAGAGCTGGCAAGTGAAGTCATCGCGCCCTTGGCACTTCTGCGTGAGCGAAGCTGCGCCAACTTCACAGCCCTGGATGCAGAACTGGCCGGCGCACATCGAGCCCGACGAAATCTTCTCGCAATCCGAGTCGTCGAGGCAGTCCGCCGTGCAGAAACCCTGCGGGACGTCGGTGCCCGTGTAGCAATACACCGGAGCAGCGCCGCAACCAGAATCGTTGACGCAGGCTTTCCCGAGATTCGTACTCTTTGCTGGGGCGCCGGCGGTGCCGCCCGCCCCACCACCACCGCCGCGACCGGCCGCGCCCGCTGCGCCCGCCGCGCCGCCGATGACGCCGCCACCGCCCGCGCCCTTACCAGTTAGCTCATCGCTACCGCAGCTGGTCGACAGCAACCCGACAGATCCCGCGACGACGCACAACGTCACCCAAGCTCGAGCGTTTAACATGGGGTCTCTCCTCCGAGGGCGCCGCTCCCGTTTCGGAAGGAGAGCGCGGCTCACACGCACAGTTCAAGATCAGCGGTTTGTAGCTTGCTCGGCCGCGGATCGACATGCAAGACCAAAACCGGTGCGCCGGAGTCGCGCGCCGACTGCTGAAAACGCGAGGCGCGAGAATTTTCCGCGCTGAGCGAGGCAATCAATCGATCAAGATTGCCCGGATGTTGGTGGGTCGACAGGGATTCGAACCCTGGACCAACGGATTAAAAATCCGCTGCTCTAACCGGCTGAGCTATCGACCCGTGCGGTGAGGGCGAGCTCTTTCACACGAGACGGGCGCGAGGTCAACGGCGGCCGCGCGTTTGACGGCAGTGAGGCGCAAAAATGTCGGTTCGAACAACCGCGAGCTTGCGAGCGTCCGGCCGAGCACCTCGAGCCTCAAGCGACGGGCCTGAGCACGGCAAGCATGGGAGCGACCTGCTTGGCCAGCTCGCTCTCGGCGTCGGAGCCCATGATCGCTCCCGCGCTGAACAACGCGAAGCTCACGTATTCGTGCAGCATCTGCTGCATCACGTGAACCGGATCGGCTCCCGCCGCGACCAGCGCGGAGTTCGCGACCACGGCGTCCGCATCGAGCTCTCCGTTCGGCCCAGGGCCAGCGCCGCGCAGCAAGATGTCGTACACACCGGCCCCGACCGCGAAGGCTCCCAAGCTCGACCGCAGATCGGCCCCGCCGCCCCGAGCACCAACCGCGGAGTAGAGAGCAAAGAGGGCCGCGTTGGCAGCCGCGACGATAGCCGTCGGGCCACCGCTCACCGGCGGCGGATGCAGCGCAACCCGATGGGACTGCATGAGTGCGTAGAGCTGCTTCGTGGTCTCGAACTCGCCGAGACCGGTAACGCGCCCGATTTCCTCGACGCTACGTTTACCATCGATGGCAGAAAACACGGCGGCGAAGTCTTCGCTCGTGGCGGCTCCTTCGATGCGCACCGGAACGTGGGCGCTCGAAGGGATCTTCTGGAGAAAGAAGCGCACCTCGTCCATGCGAGTCACGCTGTCCATTAAGACTGCGCTGGCGCTCACCGCATGCCGCACTGCTAGCCGCGTATCGTCGAAGCCATCCAGGAAGAAAAAGGTGCCGTCGGATAGTCCGAGCACCGAGAACACGATTTCTTCAACCTGGCGCGACATGAACTGAAACAGCTGCTCGCGCGACAGCCAGCCGAGTTCGAGCAAGACTTCGCCGAAGCGCTTGCCCCCGCTCTGTCCCTCGAGCACGCGATCGCGCTGAGCGGCGTCGATGGCGCCGAACTTGTAGAGCACCTGACCGATGCGCTCGGGCTCCGCCGAGGTGCATGCTCCCACGATGTTGCCGCCGTCGAAGAAGATGCTGCGGGAGTGCTCACTGTCGAGCACCACCAGCTCGCCGCGCCAGCCCGTCTGGCCGAGAAGCGCGACGATGTCGCACAGCGCACCCGGCGCAGTGATCTCCCCTGCCAGACGCACCACCGCGCCGTCGTGGGCGTCGCGGCGTCCATCCTCGCCGGTGTAGCGCATGAACACGACGTGATCGGGCGCCGGCAACACGCGATAAATGCCTTCGCGCGCACGCAAACGCTGACTCGCGACGTTTCCAATCGCGTGCGCCTGACCGTGCGAGTCGATGCGAACGAGCTCTGCGCGCGGATCTCGCATTGGCTCCTTACTCTACGGGCACTCGGGGGCACCCGCCAAGTTTGCCCGCACGGCCTAGCGCAGCTCGGCGACGGGATCGCCGAAGACCCGCTCGAGGCCGCCCAGCAAGGCGTCAGAGGGGGTGATCCGCGCTCCGGGCAGGTCGAGCACGGCTTCCGCGCCCTCACCCAGTGCCAACACCAGCTCGACCGGGCACGGCCCTGGCGAACCGTCGAGAAGCGCCTTCAGGGCGCTGAAATCCGAGCGGCCCGTCTTCTGCGCGTCGAGCCGAATGGTCACGCTGCGGGTAGCCTTGAGAGCCGCATCCGAAAGCAGCTCGACCTGGTCGACGAGCAGGGTTGGTTCGCGCTCTTCATCAGGCTCCTCGGTCATGGGGAAACTCACCTTGCCTGACACGATCACGGCCTCGTTCGAGGTGAGCAGGTGCGCGTACGTTTCGATGCGATCGCCGCGTAGCTTGGCTTTCACGCGGCCATACATGTCTTCGATTTCGAAGAACGCCGCACGACCGGCGGCGCCGCCTTTGAACAAGCGCTCCTGGTAGTTTTCGACCATCCCCGCCACGATTGCCATCGACCACGGCTCTTGATCGGCGACCTTGGGGCTGGCAACGACTTGCAAGCGCCCGAGCTTGCTTTGGTAGCGGAACAACGGGTGCCCCGAGACGTAGCAACCGAGCGCTGCCTTCTCGCGCCGCAGAAGCTCCATCTTGTCCCACTCGGGCGCTTGCGCCGGGTATTCGTCGCCGGCAGTGCCGTTTCCGGAGTTCGCACGCGCCTGGTCGAAAATGCCGAACAGCGTCGTTTGGCCGCGTTCCCGATCGCGGCTCGCGCTGCGTGAACGCTCGAGCGCCCGATCGATGGCGGCGAAAGCGCGAGCACGGGTTATGCCGCGCGGATCGAGCACCGAGTCGAAGGCACCGCACTGCACGAGCGCTTCCAGCACGCCCTTGTTCAAGCGCTTCGCATCGACGCGCGTCGCGAAGTCGAACAGATCGCGGAAAGGGCCTCCACTTTGGCGCGCTTCGAACACCGTTTCGAGCGCAGCCTCGCCGACGCCGCGCACCGCGCCGAGCCCGAAACGAATGCGCGGCCCCAGACGGTCACGCAACTTGCCACTGCCGCCCAGCGGTCCGCGCCCGTCTGGGTGCGCGTAGACGACGGTAAAGTCTGTTTCGCTGGCGTTGATGTCGGGCGGCAACACGGTCACGCCCCACGCGCGTGCCTCAGCGATCGTACGAACGACCTTTTCGATCTTGTCTTTGTCGGCAGTGAGCGCCGCGGCAAAGAACTCGGTTGGGTAATGCGCTTTGAGATACGCCGTTTGATACGTGACGACGGCGTACGCAGCCGAGTGACTCTTGTTGAAGCCGTACGATGCAAAGCCCTCGATCTCCTTGAAAATCGAGGCGGCCTTCTCCTCCGGAACACCCTTCGCAGCAGCACCTTCCACGAAGGTCTTCTGCTGCTTGGCCATTTCCTCGGCCTTCTTCTTGCCCATTGCGCGGCGCAGCAGATCAGCGCCGCCGAGCGTGTAGCCGGCGAGCTGTTGGGCGATCTGCATCACCTGCTCTTGGTAAACCGGCACGCCGTAGGTTGGCGCCAACACGTCGTCGACCAGCGGGTGCAGTTTGCGAATGGCTTTCTTGCCGTGCTTGCCCCCGATGAAGTCGTCGATCATGCCCGTGCCGAGCGGGCCGGGACGGTACAGAGCCACCACGGCGACCACGTCTTCGAAGCAATCGGGCTTCAGCTGCCGGAGAAGCTGCTGCATGCCGCTCGACTCGAGCTGGAACACGCCCGTGGTTTCACCACTGGTGATGAGTTGGTAAGTCTCACGGTCATCGAGCGGTGTTTTGGCGAGCGAGAGCGGGCGGTCGACTCGATCGGGACGCGCGTTGACGAGCTTCTCCGCGATATCGATGACGGTCAGCGTCTTGAGGCCGAGAAAGTCGAATTTGACGAGGCCGGCGGCTTCGACGTCGTCTTTGTCGTACTGCGTGACAATCGTCGCGTCGCTCTTGAAGCACGGCACGTGATCCGCGAGTGGACCTTCGCTGATCACGACGCCCGCGGCGTGCATGCCGGCGTGGCGCGTGAGCCCTTCGAGCTTGCGGCTATGACGCAACAGCTCCGCGACGCGAGCATCGGAATCGGCGAGAGCTTTGAGCTTCGGCTCGACCTCGAGCGCCTCATCAATCGTGTACATCTTGCCCTGGCCCTTTTCGGGCACCAGGCTCGCGATGCGCTGCGCTTCGGGCGCAGGCATACCCATGGCGCGCGCCACGTCTTTGATCACGCTGCGCGCTTTGAGGTTCTGGAACGTCGCGATTTGCCCGACGCTCTCCTCGCCGTACTTGCTGGCAACGTAACGAATCACTTCGTCGCGCTTGGCCATGCAGAAGTCGACGTCGAAGTCGGGCATGCTGACGCGCTCTGGATTCAGGAAGCGCTCGAACAGCAGGTTGTACGGGAGCGGATCGATCTCGGTGATGCCCAGCGAATACGCCACGAGCGAGCCAGCGCCGGAGCCACGACCCGGACCCACCGGGATGCCGCGCTCCTTCGCCTCGCGGATGAAGTCCCACACGATGAGGAAGTACCCGGGGTACTTCATGCCCACGATCACATCGAGTTCGCGCTCGAGACGGGCACGGTAAGCCGCCTCGTCGAAGCTACGCCCCAGCGCTTGAAACTCCTTGAAGCGGCGTTCGAGACCTTCGCGCGAAACGTGCCGGAAGTAAGTGTCGATGTCGTAGCCTTCCGGCAACGGAAAGCGCGGCAGCATCGGCACACCCAGCTGCAGCTTGAGATCTTTGCACATCTCCGCAACGAGCAGCGTGTTGGAGAGCGCTTCGGGAAGGCCGGAGAAGAGCGAGCTCATCTCTTCGGGCCCCTTCAAGTACATCTCGAAGCTATTGTGGTGTAGCGGCGCAGCTTCTTCGTGCGTGCGCCCCTGACGTACACACTCGAGGTAGAGCTGCGCCTCGCCGTCGTCCTTGCTCGTGAAGTGAACGTCGTTGGTAGCGACCACCGGCAAGCCCACTCGGCGCGCCGCCTGCACCAAGATGTCGTTCACCACTGGCTGCTCTGGGAAGCCATGGTCCTGCAGCTCGACGAACAAGTGTCCTGGCTCGAAGCGATCCTTCAACTCGCCGAGCAGGCTGTCAGCGGCATCGGTTCCGAATTCGAGCACGCGCTGCGCCACCACTCCGCCGAGGCAACCGGTGAGTGCGATCAGACCACTGTTGCGCGCCGTGATCTGATCGAGCGTCACGCTGGGCGCCTGCTCGCTGACAGGCTGCAAGTGCCCCTCGGAAACGAGGCGCACCAGGTTTCGATAACCGACCTCATTCTGGGCCAGCAGCACCAGATGGTCGACGACGCTGCCCGTTGGCCTGATGACGTTGAGCTCCGAGCCCAAAATCGGCTGAATTCCCGCCGAACGACACGAGCTGTAGTGCCGCACGGCACCAAACATGTTTGCGAGATCGGTGAGCGCAACGGCTTTCATGCCGAGCGACTTGGTGCGCTCGGCGAGCGAGCTCAGCTTCACGGCACTCGTCAAAAACGAGAACTGCGAATGCACGTGAAGGTGAACGAACTCAGCTGCCATGGCGTGTGTGAGACATGCGGCGGAAGGAGCGCAGCCTAGCAGCGTGAGCGCGCCAAGCGCACAGCGCCGCTGGAAATAGGCCGGCCACTGGGCCCGCGGAGGGAGTTTGAAGGAGTTCCGTGCGTATCTCGTCCATCGAATGGCGGTGCGTTGAGGAGCCTCGGCCCCTTGCGCCCCGCCGTCCACTTGGACTACCGCTCAATTTGCTGGGCGGCGGGGAACCCATCGCACCCCGTCGCAGGCTTAGGAGGAAACTAATGACCGGAAAAGCGTTCTCGACTGCTGCACTGCTTGCCTTGACGATCCCGTGCATCGCTCTCGGGTGCACCGCATCAGCATCGTTTCAAGGAGGCGGCGCAGCGCAGCCCTCGGCGGCTCCTCCTCCCCCGCCTCCTCCCCCTCCTGCTGATCCGGTCACAACGCCCACGCCGACGCCGACCGCAACCACACCCACTCCGGCTACGCCCGTTCCTGCCACGCCCACGACGGAGCAGAAGCCCACCATCAGCAAGGATGTCATCAATCTGCCCGGTGCGGTTGAGTTCGAAACGGGCAAGGCCACCTTCAAGGCGGGCGGCACCTCGGAAGCGACGCTCACGCAGCTCAAGCAGTTTTTGGACGAGAACCCGCGTATCACCAAGCTCCGCATCGAGGGCCACACCGATAACGTCGGCTCGGCCGCAGCGAACGAGCAGCTCTCGGGCGATCGCGCGCTCGCCATCAAGAAGTTTTTGATCGAAAAAGGCGTCGACAAGGCACGCCTGCTCGCCACTGGCTTCGGCCAAACGCGCCCAATCGCGGACAACAGCACCGAAGAGGGGCGCGCCAAGAACCGCCGCACCGAGTTCCGCATCGCCGAGCTGAGCGGCAAGCCGTATCTCGGTCGCGACGCGACGGGCGGCGGCAAGGTCTTCGAGTAGTGATTCAGGTCCGTTTTGCGAAATAGAGAATCCGAAGGGTACGCGCGGCGATGGCATGTATTGCTCATCGCCGCCGTCGTTTTGCCTGGCTTGCTCACGACCGCAGCGTGCAACCGTTCGCCGAGCGATCTCCGCGAATGGCGAGCCAGTGATCACGATCAATCCGATAACCCCGCGCAAGAGGGCCAGGTCGATGGCTCCAACACCCTCTCGTCACTCGGCATCGATGAGGTGACGCTGGTAGCCTGGCGCGAGAACTGCGCCAAGTGTCACGGCGCAATGGGGATGGGCGATGGTCCCCAAGGACCAATGACCCGCGCCCGCAACCTGAGCGACGCGAGCTGGCAGGCGGCAACCAATGACGAAGCGATCGCAACCGCGATTCGGCAAGGGCGAGGCATGATGCCGGGATTCAAGCTGCCGGACAGCACCGTGAACGGCCTCGTCAAGTTGGTGCGACTGTTCGATGCGCGCAGGCGAAATGCTGCTGCCGAACAGAAGTGACGTGACATCGCGTGGGCGGGCCCCATGACCTCGCAAGCGGGTGACAGGAACCGGTTCCGCAAGTTGGGTGGCGCGGTCGTCGTCGTTGTTGGTGTGCTGGTCGTGACCCAATGGTTCAAGGGATCCGTTCCCCGCGAGCACGTCGTGGTCTTCCGCCTGCCCGGCGGTGCCGCCTCCTCGGATGGAGCAACCCGGTTGACCGCGAGCTTCACACCGGTTGGCGAGGCGGAGGCGTCGCACGGTCTCTCCGTGGCGCTCGCGAACCCTCCCCCGCGCGAAGTACGTGAAAAAATTAACCTTCCAGACGGTGACTACATTGTCCTACTTGAGCTCACGTATGGAGCCAATTCGGGGCCTTCCGCCCCCACGAAGTCGGAGACAAGCCGCGCGCGTCGGGTTACTCTGACGGCAGACGAGACCCTCGTGGTGTTCGAAGCGGAAGGTTCGGAGTGACTCAACCCTCACAGCCCCCGGAAATCTCGACGCGCGCTCAAGGCAGCGTTCCACCCTTACCGGATGAGCTCGTATTGCTCGTCGTGAGTGGTGGCGCACGTGGCAAAAAACTCAAAGTGGGTGACCAGCTCACGGTGGGCAAAGCGCCCGACAATGACCTGGTCCTCCCCGACGACACGGTGTCGCGACATCACTGTGTTTTGGAGCGCCGCGCCGACGGCATCGTCGTGCGCGATTTGGGTTCCACCAATCAGACTCGCGTTGGTCGCACCGCCGTGCGCGAAGCGACGATAGAACCCGGCTCGACGATCACGGTGGGAAACGTGGAGCTCGTGCTGCGTTCGGAGCCGAACCGCGCACAGATCCTACCCAGCGAGTCGCCGCAGTTCGGCGACGTGATCGGCGCCAGCCTGGCGATGCGCAGCATCTTCGGGTTGCTCGAGCGCATCGCACCCACTGATGCGTGTGTGCTGATCGAAGGTGAAACCGGCACCGGTAAAGACGTGCTGGCGCGCTCGATTCATCAACAGAGCGCGCGGCGCGACAGTGAGTTCGTGGTCGTGGACTGTGGCGCCATCAGCTACAACCTGATCGAGAGCGAGCTCTTTGGTCACGAGCGCGGCGCATACACGGGTGCAGTCGCGGCACGCCAAGGCGCGTTCGAGCTCGCCGGTCGCGGCACCGTGTTCTTGGACGAAGTTGGCGAGCTTCCGCTCGACGTTCAACCGAAGCTCTTGCGTGTGCTGGAGTCGGGTGAGTTCCGGCGCGTCGGTGGGAACAAGACGATGCGCACCGAAGCGCGCATCATCGCGGCGACGAAGCGCAACCTGCGTGAAGAGGTCGAGCGCGGCAAGTTCCGTGAAGATCTGTACTTCCGCTTGTCGGTGGTACCGGTCACGGTTCCTCCGCTCCGTCAGCGGCGTGAAGATATTCCGGCGCTGGTCGAGCGCTTTCTAGACCAGGCGCGCAAACGCGTGCCTTCGGCAGCGAACGTGACGCTCAGCCGCGAGACGTTGGCGGCGCTCAGCGCACACGATTGGCCCGGCAATGTGCGTGAACTCCGAAACGTTCTCGATCGAGCCATCTACGTGGCCGCCGCCGGTGGTGAACGCGACGTGCGGCTCGTCGATGTACCGGTCTCGGCGACGCCGGTCGGCACTGTGCAGGCGCCCTTCCCCGCTTTCGAACCTGGCAAGAGCTACCGCGAAGTGCGCGCCGATTTCGAAGCCGATTTCGAGCGCCGCTACGTTTCGTGGTTGCTCGATCGGCACGCCGGCAACATCAGCGCCGCCGCTCGCGAAGCCAAGATGGACCGCAAGCACCTTTACGACTTGGCCCGTAAACACGGCTTGCGCGGCGAACGCGGCTGACGAAGACGCGGGGCGCGCGGCGACAGTGCTGCGCTCCGCTCGCTCCAGTCAGAAGTCGCCGCTGATCCCGAGGCTTCCGAGCAGCGCCAACGTGTCGTTCGGCACGATGCCGCCCCAAGTGAAGTCATTGAGCTTGGTCTTCATGAGATCGAAGCTCAACGACGTGGAGATCCCAAGCAGCGCTCCGAGGATGCGAGCGCCGGGTGCGCCACGTTTGGCATACGCCAGGCGCGCCCCCAGCGCGTAGCTCTGCAACCGCGACAGCTCGCGATCGCCGGTCCAGTACTGGCCGCGCGGGCCAGCCTCGGGCTCCCCACCGGTGTAGTCATCGCTATAAAAGAGGGCCGCGCTCTGCGCGTAGTAGCGCGCTCGCACCTGCAGCCGTAACCCGGGGAGCAAATAACGCTCCGCATCTAGCGACAGTGTTCCCGCCAGGATTTCCCAAGTGTCGCGGTAAACGTGGGCACCCACGCCGAACGCCGTCTTGATCGGGCGCGCATAAAGCCGTAGCCGAAAGGCAGCTGCCCCGCGCGCGCGGTTCTCTGGATGATTTTCGAGCGCCACGTCGCCCGCCGACGCGATCACCACGCCGCGATACGGGTTACCGAGAAAGCCATGCTGAAGTGACGCGGTCAGGTTTAGCTGTGTTGCGATGACCGGCGTCCACGTCTGCGTCCAGCCGGCCTGAAAGCTGTCGATGTCCACGCTTCGCGATGAACGATCCGCCGCGCTCGTGAAGCAGCCCTTGGAGCTGTCGAGTGGTGCGCGCACGCTGGGATCGTCCGCGCTGGCGAAACGCGCCGTGCAGACCTTGTCGAAACCGCGCGCATACGAAAGCCGGAGCTCGGTGTTGCGCTGCAGGAAGTTCGTGGCGGCGCTCACCGAAATGGCTTGGGAGCGATAGTCGCTTTCGGTGCCGTAGCTATAGCCCGCGGTGAGCTCGGTCGCTTCACGAATCAGGCTGAAACCACCGCGCGCTTCGTGGCGCGTATCGTGAAACGAGGTCGCGGCAGACACGACGTCCACACCCGCAAGGCGCCCCGCTTTCACCGACTCGCTCGCGCCGCTCACGATGTCCGCTTGGTAGCCAGCATTGATCTTCAGAAACTCCGCCGGCGCGGCGCTCACACCGACCTCCGGATTGATCACGATGAGCTTGCTCGACGGACTCGGCTCGATGAACGCATTGGTGCGCACGTCGGCGTTCACCACTTGAGCCGCCGCCGGCGCCGCCGAAAGGCCAAGCACGCACAGCACGACCCCAGAAAGAAGTCGTGAGCTCGAGCGGCGCCGGTCGGGAGAAAGCTTCACGCGCTGGTGCCCCACCTCAGTTGCAGCCGCAGCCGCCGCCCTTGATCGAGCCGCTGCCGATCGCCGCTTCGCGATTCTCCAGCACGTGTTGCCGCCCCGCCGCCTCGCTCGAGTCACCGTCGAACTGCATGACCGGATCGGCCAAAATCGCGCGCTGTTCGGGCCGCACGGTGGCGCAGCCGCTCGCCAGCGCCGCGAGGCTCGCCAGCACGAATGCTGCGCTCACGCGAGTTGAGAGTCTTTGAATGGCCGCGAATCCCCGCATGTCCGCCTCCTTTAAAAGTAGGTCCCAAGCCCGGCGACGTACGCCTGCGTGTTTTGGTAGCTGTCCTCACCAAACAAGACCACGTTCGTGGCTTCGAGCCGAACCAGCACGCGCAATCGCAACGAAAGCAGCAAACCTCCGCCCGCTCGCGAATGAAACCACTTGCGTTCGCGCCGCACGAACTCGTCCTTCGGAGACTCGAGAACACCGCCAAAGCCAAGTTCGACGAAGGGAGCTATCGGCCAATCAGGAGCCAGGTTCAAGGTCCCCGCGGCGCCGTACATGATGCGGCGACTATCCGACTGCAACGCGAGCCCAACGTACGGCTCGAACGCGATCGCCGGCGCGATCACGAAGGCGGGACGCACCTCCGTGTAACCCTGTCGATCGTAGATGCCAGCGAGCAACGCAAAGCCGCCGCGCGCCTGCTGCAGTGCCGGCGGCGCGAACACACCAAAGCGCTTGGGCATACCCTGCTGCTCGTCGCCATCGACGCCCACCGTCTCGACCGTGTCGCCCAAAACATAGGCGGTGCGACCGTCGGCGAGTTCGACTTCTAACCAGTAACCTTTGGTTTCGCGTGTCTTGATGACAAACGCTTCACCGCGGCGCGCCCGATGAACGACGCGATACGAAACGCCGGGACCGGATCGCAGATCGGTTTCGTACACGACCACGCGCGCAAACGCTTCCGGATCTCCGGACGCCGCTACCACAGGCGCCGCCACCAGAAGGCTCGCCAGAGCCAGCGCCCTCACTGCGTTGAGAATTGCGTGGCCCATTGTCGAATCAGATCTGCCTCGGCGCTCATCGACTCGAAGATGACGCGCGGGTGCTGAGCCTTACCCGTCGGCCGCGAGAGGAGCGGCGCCGGGGGCGGTCCGTCGGGTGTGCGCCGCATACGAGCCTGCGCACTCTGATAATTTTGCTGGGCAATCTGCGGAATCGTCACGGTTCCGGGCATCACGCCACCCCCACAGCTGTCCGCCACGAGCGGCATGTACTCGCTAAGCCGGAAGCTAGTGGTGGTCGCGTGGCAGCCGTTCGCGGCATCGCCTTTCGAAGCATCGCCCCCGGCGCAGCGCTGCTCCATCAACATCGGTTCGACTTTGCAGTAGTAGAAGCCCGAATCGAATACGACGTCCGCCACGCTGAAGTCCGGTCCCGGATCGACCGTCGTAGGCAGCAGCCCGTGCTCACCGCATCCACCCAGCAACAACGCCACTATCGTTGCGCGCAGAACTCGGTGACAACACGGGGGCATCACGCCCCACGACGGTACACTGTTCTTTGGTTTGAGCGCGAGCATTCGCCACGAATTCCCGAACTTTCCCGCGGGCTTCGCCTATCTGCTGACCTTTGCTCACTCAGACCTTCATCCACCCACATAAATAAGCAGGCTCCGCCACAGGCTCTTGAACGCGTCGTCGCGCATCGGTAACTCTTTGCCCCGCCCACGACATCTGTGGCAGCATTCCTTACCTGTACTTACTTTATCGCACCTAGGGTTCGCTTAACTTCCGCCGACTAGCAGGGGGCTTGGGCTCGAGATGAGCCGTCAGCCGTGGAGACCCGAACAGAATGAAGTTCAACCCCTGGTACCTTCTTGCCCCGATCCCTGTCGCCGTCATGGCGTCGCAAGGCGCTTTCGGCGCTCAGCTCGTCGTTCTCGGGGTCACCCTGGGCATCTTCTTCGGTACACTCTCTCTCCGGCGTCCCCAAGCCGGTGACGCCACCACGACGCAACACTGACAGAGCCCGAAAGCGAGCCGCCGCGTTCTTCGGAGCGCATCTCGACGCTGCCGCAAGGTCCACGGCTCAAGCGTCTCGATGAGTTTTCCCTTCAAGACCTGGAGGCCGTGAAGCTCATCTTGACGGGCGGGTCCGTAGTCGACTGGCACCGTCTGAATTTGCAGGACGCGGCGCACGCGGCTCGCTTCCTCACGAATCACGAGCTCGTGCTGTCCGAGCAGCGCGACCGTAAGTTCGCCGAGCACGTTCAGCGTGAAGCCGTCAGCTACTTGCGGCGGCATTTCGCGTTCGCGATTCCGAAGCCGGTCGAACGCGCCAGCATCGAAGAGCTCTTGTTGATGGCGTCCGGGCACGGCCATCGGCAGGTCTGCGCCTGCACGATTCTCAAGGTCGTGCAGATCATCAATCACATGGCCGGCCGTGAGCTGCTGTTTCGGTTGCCGGTCAGCGATCGCGACCTCTTTCATTTGGTGGAGGAGAAGGTCTATCGCGTCGTCGGCACGATGCTGAGCGAGGGCTTCCCCATCACCGAGTTCATCGGTGGCCGTAAGAATCTCGACTCGACTTACACGAAGCTGCTGTCCAAGCCAGAAGCCACGGCCGCTGCGCTCTACGACAAGCTGCGCTTTCGCATCGTCACGCGTAATCGCGATGATATTTTGCCGGTGCTGCTGTACCTCACCGAGCAGTTATTCCCCTTCAACTACGTGGTGCCGAAGCAGAGCACCAACACGATCTTCCACTTCGGCAGCCTGTGCGCGAAGCATCCCCACTTGGCCGAGCTCGTCGCGCGTTTTCAAGGCCCGAAGGACGACTCGATTATCCCGAACGATAATCGCTTCAGCGCGCCGACGTACCGGGTGATTCAGTTCGTGACTGACGTGCCCGTGCGCGTGCCGCAGCATTTGATGGAGCTTGCGCCGCCCGGCTCCGACAATCTCGGGCCCATCGTCTACGTGTTGTGCGAATTTCAGGTGCTCGACGCCGAAAGCGAAGCCGCGAACGAGACCGGCGACGCGAGTCACGACCGCTATAAGCAGCGCCAGCGCGCGGCCGTGTTCCGCCGTCTACGACGCGGTGCTCCCAGAGAGTAGAGTAGCGGCGCCCAAAGGCTCATTTCGCTGCTCGAGCCTGCCCAATCTTGAGACACTGCCGTTTTCGAATTTGGCCCCGAGGCCGATGTCGACGTAAACTTCGAAAACTGGACGCCCCGCTGACGAAAGAAATGGGGTAGTGAAGCCGCATGCGCCTCTACAGCGCGAGAATCCCCAAGCTTGCGAAAGAAATGGTCGGTCCTCTCCTCCAGGACGGCGACATCGAAGCCGAATCTCCCGCGGAGGTGGAGGCGGACATCGCGGCAGTACTGAATCAGTACATGCGCGACGAACAGGCCGTTTCCGATCGCGCCAAGGAGCTAGTCGCGCAGCGGAACCTGCCGCAGACGGAGTTCGGCCGCATCAAGAAGCTCGTCGCGGATGAGCGCAAGATCAAGATTGGCGAGGACGCGATCGACTACGTGCTCGATCAGCTGGTCGAGATGTTGCTCCACTCGGCGAACGTGGGTGAGGTCTTCGTGGAAGACTACGTGCTGCGCCGGAAGATGCGCGAGCCGTTGCGCCGTCTGACCGCCGAAGAAGACGAGCTGCAGGCCGAGGTGCGTTCGCAGTTGAAGCACGTCAAAGAAGGCAGCTCGGTTTGGGAAGTCGAGTACCGACGCATGATGGAGGACATCAAGCGACGGAAAGGGCTCTAGCTGCATGCAGAGCATGACCGGCTTCGGGATCGGCGAAGCCGCCCTGGGGGATGGGCGCGTCACGCTCGAGCTTCGCGCTTTGAACCATCGATTTTTGGACGTACGTGTGCGCGTGCCCAACGAAATCGCAGATCACGGCTCGTTCATCGAGCAGCTGGCGCGCGACGGGCTCTCGCGGGGTCGTTTCGAAGTCGGTGTGCGCCTGGTGGGACCTGCGCTGCCGGTGGCGCGCTTTTCTCGCGAGCGAGCCCGGGCGGTGTACGCGATGTTGCTCGACCTGCGCGACAGTCTCGCACCGGGAACTGAGGTGCCGATCAGCGCGGTCACCACCCTGCCCGAGCTCGTTACGGCACCACCCGAGGTCGACTCGGAGGGGCTGCGCAACGCGCTGACGCGGGCGTTTTCGAACGCAGTCGTGCGCTTGAACGAGATGCGCAGTCAGGAAGGTGAAGCGCTGAGTCGCGAGCTCGCGTTGCGCATCGGCAATTGCCGGCGCCTGCTGGATTCGATTCAGGAGCGCGCCGACTCGGTTGTGGAAGTGCACCGGACGCGCCTGCGAGAGCGCGTCGAGCGTTTGCTAGCCAGCGTAGGTATGCAAGCCGAGCCGAGCCGACTCGAGGCCGAGCTCGCGTTGCTGGCCGATCGCAGTGACATCGTGGAAGAGGTCGTGCGCCTGCAAAGTCATTTCAGTCAATTCGCGAGCATCGCCGCCGAGGACGGCCCGGTTGGGCGGCGTCTAGAATTCCTGCTGCAAGAAATCGGGCGCGAGGCGAACACCATTGGCGCCAAAAGCCAGGACGCGCCCATCGCTCACCTGGTGGTCGAGCTGAAGGCTGAGGTCGAGCGCATGCGGGAGCAGGTGCACAATGTCGAATGATGCGCCGCTTCAGCTGATCGTGTCGTCGCCGTCCGGTGCGGGTAAAACCACGCTGACGAATCGGCTTTTGACGCGTGTGCCCAACCTGCGTTTTAGTGTTTCACACACGACGCGCAGCCCGCGCGAGAACGAGGTCGACGGGCGCGAGTACCATTTCGTCACGCGCAGCGTGTTCGAAGAGTTGATCGAAGCCGGTGCCTTCCTCGAGTGGGCGGAAGTGCACGGCAACCTCTACGGTACGAGCCGTCAGGAGATCGAGCGCTCGCGTGGTTCACGCGGCATCATCTTCGACATCGACCACCAGGGCGCTCGACAGATCAAGAGCTCGTCGCCGGACTGCGTGGCGGTGTTCATTCTGCCGCCGAGCATGCAGGTTTTGGAGCAACGTTTGCGCGGCCGGCGCAGTGAGGACGAAGCCACGGTGCTCAGGCGTTTCCGCGCCGCGCTCGAGGAAATCGCTCACTACGGCCTCTTCGATTACGTGCTCGTGAACGATGACCTCGACGAAGCAACGAATCAGCTGATTTCGATTTTCCTGGCGGAGGAGTGTCGCCGGGCCCGAGCCTCGCGTCGCGCCGAACGCCTGCTCGCCGAAGGCCGCGGCTTCGGCGGCGTGCTGCCTCCCAAGAAGATCTGAACCAAGTACCGAACCCGAAACACAGCGAGCGACAAATGACGCAGATTGCCCACGGCCACGCCCAACCCGTATTGATCGTCGGCTCGATGGCGTTCGACGACCTCGAGCTGCCCAGCGAAAATGCCAAAGACGTGGTGGGTGGCGCGGCCACGTACGCCGCTTACGCCGCGAGCTTGTTCGCGCCGGCTCGCATCGTCGCGGTGGTCGGCCGCGACTTCCCCGAAAGTGAGCTCAATGAGCTCAGCCGTCGGGGTGTCGACGTGAGCGGGGTCGAGCGCAAAGACGGCAAGACCTTCCGCTGGGCAGGTCGCTATGCCGCGAACCTGCAGAGCCGAACCACGCTCGATACGCAGCTCAACGTGTTCGCCGATTTCAAGCCGCGCGTCCCGGATGCTTTCCGCGACAGCCCGTTCGTGCTGCTCGGCAACATCCAGCCGGGCCTGCAGCTCGAAGTGCTGGAGCAGGCGCGCGCCCCGAAAATGGTGGCGGCAGATACCATGAATTTCTGGATTTCGGGTGAGCGCCCCACCCTCATGAAGGTGCTCTCGCGCATCGACGTGCTCGTCATCAACGACGAAGAGGCACGCCAGCTTGCCGAGGAGCACAACATCAAGCGCGCCGCCCGCGCCATTCTGGCGATGGGTCCGAAGCGCCTCATCATCAAGCGCGGCGAGTTTGGCGCCATGCTGTTCGATGGCAGCGGCGTCTTCTTCGCGCCGGCCTATCCGCTCGAAAACGAAATCGATCCCACGGGTGCTGGCGATACCTTCGCGGGTGCACTGATCGGCTTCGTCGCGAGCCAAACTCAGTTCGACGCAGGTACGTTGAAGCGCGGCCTGATGACGGCGACCGCGGTTGCTTCCTTCTGCGTCGAAGGCGTGGGCACTCGGCGCACGCGCGCGCTCACGCGCAACGACGTTGCAGCGCGCCTCGAGGAGCTACGCGGTCTGGTGCGCTTCTCCGACTAACACCGGCGGATGGTCACGCTCGGCACCCCCACGGACTACGAGTTCTCGCTCCCGCGCAGGCGCCGCGAGCTATTTCTGCAGCACGCCATGCCGCTCGCGCCCGGTCGCGGGGCGCTGCTCGACTACGGCTGTGGTAACGGCGCCAATACTACGCTGTTCGCGCAGGATTTCGAGCGGGTCGACGGCATCGACGTCGAAGCCGAACGCATCGCGGAAGCGAACGCCAAAAACCCACACGCCAACGTAAGCTATCGGCTCTACGACGGCCGCAGCATCCCTGGCGAGCAAAGCTACGACGCGGTCGTCTCCTTCGAGGTGCTGGAGCACACCGCGTCAGACGCCGAAAGCCTGGGCGAGATCTTTCGTCGCCTGAAGGATGGCGGCGTCTTCATGTGCAGCGTGCCCAACAAGTACTACTTGATGGAAACGCACGGCTTCCGTTTTCCCCTCGAAAACGTGGTCCCGTACCACCGAATCCCGTTTCTGAATTTGCTGCCGAAGGCGGTGTACGATCGCTACGGCAACGCGCGCATCTACACGCGCGGTCAAATCGAGCAGCTGGTCTCGCGCGCTGGCTTCTCGGTGCTCGACTCCGGATATATCCGCGCGCCGCTCGACAAGATCAAGAACCCACGGGTGCGCGAGCTCGCGCTGAGTGTCATCGCACGCCTGCCTGAAGCGATGGGCGTCTCGGTTTGGGTGGTCGCCAAGAAGTCCTAGCGTCGCGTGAGCAGACTGCAGCGCCGTGTTTCGGCGGCTCGTTTCTTTTTCGACCCGACGCGCGCTGCCCCGTCAATCGACGGGCCGCGACAATGCGGTCAGGCCGCTAAAAAAGCCGGATCGGAAGCTCGGCTACTGGTAGCGGGCCCCGAAACGCGCGCCCGCTCGTCGGCGACCAGCGCAAGCAGCTCACCCTGTCCTACCAGGCCCGCGTCGAGCAACGCTCGCATGTACCCGTCCACCATCGCTCCCGCGCGGGTGAGCTTCGGGTGCGCGGTACCTTCCTGCCGCAGCGAAAGAGCTTCGCGCAGCAAAGTCCGCAGGGTATCGAGCAGTTCAGCCTTCGACTGATTGGCCATGAGAGAGATCTCCAAGTGGGCGCGGTGTGCGACCGAACCCAGCCCAACGCCTATAGGAACCGTCGCTGGCGGGCCAAGTTTGACGGCCCAAAGCGAGGGCCTTACACTTCTCGCAAGTCCGTCAGGTGGACCCGCACGACGCGAGCCGCCATGACGCGACGCATCAGGGGCTCGAATGAAGCTCAACATGTTCAAATCGAAGATCCATCGTGCGACGGTGACGCACGCGGATCTCAGCTACGAGGGAAGCGTGACCGTCGATTCGGATCTCCTCGACGCCGCTGACATTGCCCCCTACGAAGCCGTCCACATCTGGAACGTTACGCGAGGCACTCGCCTCGTGACGTATGCCTTGCAGGGCCCGCGCGGAAGCGGCGCAATCTGTATCAATGGTGCTGCCGCGCACCTGAATCAGCCGGGCGATTTGGTGATCTTGGCGACCTTTGCCGAGATGACGCGCGAGGAAGCGCGCGAGCACGTGCCCACGGTGGTGCGCGTCGACGCGAAAAATCGCATTTTGGCCGATGCTGGCCCGGAATTGCCAGGTCCCGTGTTGAACTCGCTCGGCCTCTCGGCTTGAGCTATCGGCCTGACGGAGCTTTCGAGCGTCGCCAAACCGTCGCCGTTTCGTCGGGGGTTTTAGACGTTCCGTGGTAAGCAGGGTGCGGCCCGTTTCGGGCCCTCGCCTTCGGAATGGATAGCGCGTCGCTCATCGAAGCCCTTTCTGGGCACCCACACCTCGAGGCCATCGCCAGTTTGGTGCGCGCCTCGGCCGTCGATGCAACGCTCGCGCGCCGGGCAGACTATGCCGCTCGCGAGCGTGACGGTCGCGCGTCGGCATTGGGCCGAGGGCACATCCCCGAGGGCCTGACGGAGGAGGACGCCGACACACCGTACGGCAACGTGCTCACGATTTTGGAGCGTGGCGCCACGGACGAAGCGCAGCGAGAGTTGCTCGGCGCCCTGCTCGCGCTTTCGATCAAATTTTCTCCGCCGGCAGATGATGACGCCACGCGGGAGCTCGCAACGCACTTGGTTTGGCTTGCCGCGCACACCCCGTGTGACGCGCTGACCCCGCTCGATGCCGCCCTGGGCGCAGACGCCGATCCGCTGTGGATAGCCATCGCGAGCCTTCTCACCGAAACCGAATCGCTACCCGCCGATTTTGGGTTCAGCGAGGCATTGGTTGCCGCTGCCAGCTTGCGCCGCAGCACCTCGGACGTCGCGCGAGAGCAGCGCTCGCTCGCGGCTGCCCAAGTTACCGATCCCGCGTTGCTGGCGCTGTTGTTACCGCGCGCCGAAGAGCTCGGCGGTGAGCTGCTCGGCGAAGTTCAAGCCCCCCCGCGCGGCCCCGTGCTCACCATCATTCTCGCGCTCACTTTGCTGCTATTTTTAGGGCAACTGGTTCGAGTCATCGGGCGCTATGCTTTTGCGTATCGGCGCCCTGCCGCGATTCGTTTGGGGCCGCAGGGACTCGAGCTGTCGCAGCGCATCGAGCTCATGGGCCGCGTGCTGCGGGATCGCGCCACGGTGGTGCCGCTTTCGAATCTGGCCCGCGTCACGCGCGAAGTGAAGTACTCGCGCGCTGGATTGTACGTTGGACTCAGCGCGCTCACGTTGGGCACCTATTTCGGCACCGGTTTCTTTGTCGATGGCGTGCGCGTTCCGGGCGGCTCGTGGCCGCTGCTCGGCTTGGCTGTGCTCTTCGTGGTGGCCGGGCTGTGCGTCGATTTCGTGCTCTCCACCGGTGCCGACGCATTGCGCGGTCGCTGCCGTGTCGTGGTCGTGCCGCGCACGGGCCCAACTGTGTGTGTCGGCTCGCTCGATCCTCAACGCGCCGATTCGCTGCTGTCGGCGTTGGCAGAGCGCACTCGCACGGCAGCAACGTTGGCTGAGCCGTCGGAAAAGCCGGCAGAACCTGCGAACTCCGAAGCCGCTGCTTCGACTCGCGCCTCGAGCTCAGCGTAGCGGCCCGGGCCGCGGTGTCGTCGGCGACGCCGAGGTCGTGGGAGACGTGGGCGTCGAACGCGCGCTGCCAGTGCTGCGCGGCGGCGGAGGCACCAGCCACACGCTGGCGAGGTCGAGCGCGTCTTGCACTTGCTGCTCACTGGCGGTGATGGTGCCAAGGATGCGATCGCCCTTCGCTTCGAACTCGACGCTTTGCACGAACTGACGTGGACGCTGGCCGAGCAAATCGCCCAGCACGCCCAAGTTCAACGATGTCGCGGCAAGCACCGCGCTCGTGAGCTCGTTGGCATTCTTGGATGCCGTCTCGGCGCTTTCGTCCTGAGCTTCGATGTGAACGACTGCGCCACCGCTCTCTGCAGCCTCGATTTGGATTTCCGCCCAAGCGATGCTCTGCGGCACGCGAAACGGCAAGCCGCGCACGGCGCGCCACGGCGTGGCGATGTATGTGCGCGCAATCACCTGCCCCTTCAGCTTTGGCAGGTAACGTGGGAAAAAGCGCTGGGAACTCGCCAGCGTCTCGGGCGGCGTCACGATCACAATCGCAGGCGATGGTTGAACGAAGAAGCGCGGCGCGCCATCGGCCGTCGCGTGGGCCGTGGGTACCTTGGCTTCGTCCCAACCGCCGCTCGGATCGCGCTGCACCAGGCGATCCAGCGCTTCGTGCATGAGCTCCTTTCCGAGGCGGTGCTGGATGATGACGGTCACATTCGCGGAGCGGCGCAGCTGTGGTCCGACGATGTAGATGCGATCGATGTCCCGCACCGGATCGATTCCAGCCGGCCCTAGGAAATCACGCCATTGGTAGATGCCGCGCAAAAGGCCACCTACTCGCGCACCCAAGCGATGTGCGCGCAGCTTTTCCGTGTCCACCGTGACGCGCACGTTGGCGTGTGGATCCGAAACAGAGCGCACGGCGGGGTTATCGGCCATCGGATCGCCGGTGCTGCGTCCGGCGTCACCGGCGTCCGCAAGGCCACCAGCGTCCGGCACTCCTGCGTCGGCGGGCGCATCGGGCGCGGCATCACGCGGCGCTGCATCCGGAGCTCCGGCATCGGCAATCTCGGCGCCAGCGTCAGCCGAAGCGTCCGGAACACCGGCATCTACAATCGGCTTGGGTTTTGGCTTCGGCTTGGGTTTCGGTACGGTCGGCGCAGGTTCGGTCTCACCCGCTGCCGGCGGCGCTGCAACCGGCGGAGGTGGTGCCGGTGCGCTTTCGGCTTCACCCAAATCCGTGGCTACATCGATGGGGATTTCGGTGACGGCGGGAAGCGGGGGCTCGTCGTCTTCGCTGTTTGGCGTCCAAAAGCCGAGCAGCGCGAGCACACCAGCCAGTGGAGTGAATGGTAGGTGGAGCACCAGCGACGCGATCAGACAAAGCGTCCAGGTACGAGGACGCGTGGCGCGCGCAACACGCTGAAGCGTCCGAAGATCCACGCTAGCAAGATAGTACCGAGCGCCTTGCCGCGCGAATTCGACGCGGACGCGCTGGCACGAGTTTTCCAATCGAGGCAGGAAAGGCCCAAGAAAGTGGCCAGAACCGCCCCACTGTGGAAAGAGAGCTCAGAATGACCGCCCGTTCGCTTCGCGCGTCTGTCGGCCTTGTGGTCGGAGCATCGATGCTCTCCGGCTGCGAGCGCGCAGCTCCTCCGTCTCCTGCACCATCGCGCAGCGTGAGCGTCGCAACACAAGCAGGTACTCCCGAGCTGCCACGTGAGCTCATTGGGCAGGCTCGCGCCGCAGAAGATCCGCGCGCGCCAGCGAGCGCTGCGCCACCGCTCGAAGCGCCCGCCGTTGCCGTTCCGGAGGCGCCCGCGGCTTGGTCCGTCGCGCCTACGTTACCCACGGACTACAAGGGCGCGCTCTTCGTCGTCACCTCACTCGCCGCTGGCGTGTACGTCGACGCGAGCTTCGACTCGAAAAAGATCGGCTACCTGCGCAACGGAAGTCGCGTCCCAGTTTCGGGCGAAGCAACCTCCAAGAAAAACTGCACCGGAGGTTGGTATCGCATCACCACCGGCGGCTTCGTGTGCGGCAACTTGGGCACCACTGACTTGAACCGGCCCGAAGTGAAGTTCGCAGGCGGCGCGCCCAACTTGGGCGACATCCTTCCCTACCCTTACGCGCGCAACGCGAAGAACGGCACGCCGCTCTACCACAGCGTGCCCTCGCGTGAGCAGATGGAGCGCTACGAGCCGTACTTGCTCGAGAGCCGTGAAGCGAGCGAAGCCAAAAACGAACGGAGCGAGAAGCGCACGTTGCTGCAGAAGACTGCCGCGAACGGCAGTGGTGGTAGCGCGAGCACGACGACTCCGACGGCGTCGACGAGCTCGCCGAGCGCCACGGAGTTAGCCGCAGCAATTGCTGACGGAGGCCTGGTTCAATCACCAGCCAGCGCCGATCCGAGTCCGGACAAGCCGTGGTGGCAACGCGAAGACAGCAAAGATCGCTTACACGAACTGAAGCTGCAGGAGCTCGAGTCCGATGCGGACGACGTGCTGGCGAAGCGCATGGTGGCTGGCTTCTACGTTGCCGTCGACAAGACCTTTCGTTGGAACAACCGCAGCTGGTACAAAACGACCAAGGGCTTGGTCGCGCCGAGCGATCGCTTTTGGCAAGCAGCCGGGCCAAAGTTCAAGGGCGTCGAGCTCGACGGTGTGAACCTCAAGCTGCCCATCGCGTGGGTCTACGGTGGACGCAAAAACATCGGCACCTACGCGATCGACGCGGACGCCAAGAACGTCAAGAACGCAAAGAGCTACGAGCGTTTTGAGGCGCTGCCGCTCACCGGCAAAACGCTGGAACATGGCGGAACTCGCTATGAAGAATTGAGCGACGGAACCTGGGTGAAACAGTCGCACGTTCGCATCGCGCGCATGCCTTCATTGCCAGAAGGACTCGGCGCCAACGAGCGCTGGATCGACGTCAATTTGAAGACGCAGACGCTCGTAGCCTTGGTTGGTGAGCGCCCGATTTACGCGACGTTGATCTCGAGCGGAAAGCACTCGAAAATCAAAGAGAAGGACCACAGCACGCCCACCGGTGAGTGGCGGATCCGCGAAAAGCACATCACCACCACGATGGACGGCGATGGCACGGCTGCAGGCGATTTGCCCTACAGCATCGAGGACGTGCCGTACGTGATGTACTTTCACCGCGCGTACGCGCTGCATGGCGCTTTCTGGCACAACAACTTCGGCGTGCAGATGAGCCACGGCTGCGTGAACCTCGCGCCGCTCGACGCAAAGTACCTGTTCTTCTTCGCCGATCCTCCGATTCCGGTGGGGTTTCATGGCGTTTGGTCGAACGAAACACATCCGGGCACGCGCATCGTGATCCACGAGTGAGCGCATCCACTCCGTGGAGTGGCGTGTTGCGAGCAGCGTAGGAGACTGTTGAACCGACGGCCCTTTGGCCGAGCCTGAAAAAAGCCCGCGCCGCGCGCCCCCTTAAGGTCCGCGCCTCGAGGCCGGATGGAGTTGACGGAGACTCGCCTCCGGACCATCACCTCGGCTCCATGGATCAATTCTCGGCTCACCTCGATCGCGGTTGGGATCTGGTTCAGCGCGGTGACCCGCGCGGTGCCGAGGTCTCTGCGCGCCGCGCACTCGAGATCGATAGCCAATCGCCGGAGGCGTACAACCTGCTCGGCTATGTCGCCGCGCTGAAGGGCGAGTACGAGGAAGCCATCGATCATTATCGTCAAGCCATCGCACTCGACGACACGTACCTCGAGGCGATGTTGAACGCCGCCGAGGTCTACATTCATCCACTCGGCGAGTTCGACGAAGCCATCAGCATGTGCGATCAGGCGCTCGACTTGGCCGAAACCGACGACGAGACCGTCGACGCACTGCTTTTGAAGTTCGACGCGCTGCTCGGTAAAGGCGAGATCGACGAGGCCGCCGAGGTGTGCGCGCGTTTTCCCGAAGGTCCGTTCGAGAACCCGAGCCATGTTTTTTTGGTTGGGCGGGCCTACTACGAAATCGGCGACATCGAGCATGCGCAACCGCTGATCGAAGAAGCCGCACGTGCGAACCCCAAAAATCCAGAGGCCTTCTACTATCTCGGTCTCGTGCGCGATGAGCGCGGCGATACCCGCGCTGCCACGCAAGCTTTCTTGCGTTCACGCGAGCTCGATTTGGAAGTGAATCCCCCGCCCTGGACGCTCTCGCACGAGACGTTCGAGCTCACTGCCAAGCGCGCTTTCGCCTCGCTGGACGATCACTTGCGCTCGTACCTGCGCGAAGAAGAAATCTACGTCGCGGACGTGCCCGGCGTAGAGGTAGTGGTCGACGGCGTCGATCCACGCGCGCTGCTGCTCATCGATGGAGTTGGTACCGCTGGTTCTACTCTGAGCGCCCGCGTGTTCGTTTATCAGCGCAACGTGGAGCGCCTGGCGGGTTCGGTCGAACAGGTCGAAGCCGAAGTGCTCAGCGCACTCGAACGCGAAATCACCGCGACGTTCCTCGAGCCCGAGCTCGCAAGCGACCCCGAACGCGCTTTGAACTAGGTCAGCCAGCGTGATCTCCGATCACGCGCTAACCTAGTTCAGTCCAGTTTGTCGGAGGACTCCGTCCTCCGCCCCGCCCGGCGAAGCCGGCTCGGGGCCCCACCTTTTGGGGCCCCAACCCCAAAGGGCCTTCACGCCTGAGAGCGTTGCGAACGGCTACGCGGCGCGGCTGGCGAGCTCGCTGGCGACGTGTTCGAGTACGCTGCGGGCGGGGCTGGGGTCGACTTCTACGAGTGCTGCGACGGCTTGGCGGGTGCACTCGATGGCGCGGCGGCGCACTTCATCACAAGCGCCACTTTCGACTACGGCGCGGCTCACGAGTGGAACCGCTTCGCGATCGCCGGCGTGAATGCGTTTGAGCGGAGCGACCAGCTCGGGCATGCGCGCGACCGTCAAGACCAAGGGCAGTGTGAGCTTTCCCTCTTGCAGGTCAGTCAGCAGAGTCTTGCCCGTCAGCGGCCCGGAGTAGTCGAGCACGTCGTCGACGAGCTGGAACGCGAAGCCGAGCATCGCTCCGAAGCGCGCCAGGCGCTCTTGATCGGCGACGCTCGCACCCGCGATGCGCGCGCCGGTGCGCGTGGACCAATCGAACAGCGACGCTGTTTTGTCTCGCAGGATGCGATCGTAAGTCGCTTCGGACATGTCGAGCTCGGCGCGGCCGCGCAGCTGAATGATTTCGCCGTCCACCAAGCGCCGCAGCGTTTCGATGAGCTCCGGCATCACGTCCGGTGCGAAGCGCTGCGTGCGTTCGAGCGCGTGGACGAGCAGCAAGTCGCCCGACAACACGCTGACCGCGTTGCCCCAGATCAGGCGCGAGGCCTTCGCGCCACGACGATCCATTCCGTCGTCGATCACGTCGTCGTGTAGGAGCGTCGCGGAGTGCACCAACTCCGACACCAGCGCCATTTCGCGCGCGGCCGCTGGAATCGGGCCGAAGCACGCCGCTGCCAACAACAGCGCCATCGGTCGCACGCGCTTGCCGCCGCGCAAAACCAAGTGACGAGCCGCGTCCACCGCCGGCTGCGGACCATCGCCGCAAACCTTTTCGAGCGAGGCCTCCACCCACGCCAGGTCGTCGGCCAAGAGGCTCTGGATGGACGCTAGGCGCTCGGAAACGCGCGGGCCTGCCTCAGTCACGTTGCTGGAGGTCACCAATGTACTCACCGCGGCGTCCAGCACCAGAGGCGAAGTCCTTTCGAGTTTCTGAGGTTTCAAATTGTTGTGAAACAACTATGGGGGAGGCCGGTGCCGAGGTCAACGAGGCTCGGGCATTTGTGCGCGCAAACCAGAATTAGGCCCATGAGCCCATTCGTGCACTGTAGATGGAATCACGCGGGACCCGCTCTGCTCTAGTGAACGGAGGACCCGATGTTGGGCGCGCGTTTGACGGCGGGCCTCGATATAGGCAAATGCGAGCCGTGCCAACAGCTGAGTCCCGCCCCCGCGCGAGCCGTCTGGGCCGCCGGCTAGGAATCCTGGCGTTTGCGATCCCAGTCGCTGGTGCCACCGCGATTTGGACGGCGCAAATCCTGGGACAGGTGTTTTGGCCGCCTCGATTACTGCCGCAGGGCGACTGTCGGCAAGGAGTCCTAGGGCTAGAAAGCGCAATTCGGCGCGCCAGGCGCGCGGCCGCCGAAGAGGCCCACGAAAGAGCGGCGCTCGACCGCTTCCGCCAGGCTTTGATGCCGGAATGGAATGCCCGTCCCCGTCTCGACCAAGATTGTGAGGGCGACGCAATCGCCCTCCGCGCCCTCTCGGACATCGATGCGCTGCGCTATGCCGAGGAGCACGCGGTGCGGTATGAGGCGGGCGCCCTTGCAAACCAGCGCCGTCGCGCGGACGCCATCCGGCGCGAGCTCGCGGGCCACTCGGCATCCCCCAGCAAAGATTGATTGATCGATGGCCTCAGCAACCGACGCCACTCCGCCGCCCACCTTCGACGTAATTCCCCTTTCAGGTGAGCTGCGCCGCGCGATTGATGATCTTGGTTACGTGCACCCAACGCCGGTGCAGCGCGCGGTGTTCGAGCCCGCGTCGCGCGGGCGCGACCTGGTGGTGCAAGCGCGCACGGGGACCGGAAAGACCGCCGCGTTTGGCTTGCCGCTGATCGATTCGATCGTGCGCCGCAAGGAAGCCAGCGTGCAGGCGCTGGTGCTCTGCCCAACCCGCGAGCTTGCGCTGCAAGTGACGCGCGAACTCGAAGCGCTCGCCAAGTATCGCGGCACCCGTGTCGTGGCGGTGTACGGCGGCGCACCCATGCCTCGCCAGATCGATCAGATCCGCGCGGGCGCGCAGATTTTGGTGGGTACCCCAGGTCGCGTGCTCGATCACCTCGGGCGCGGCACTTTAGATCCCAGGGCGGTGCGCGCCGTCGTGCTCGACGAGAGCGACGAAATGCTCTCGATGGGCTTTTTGCCGCAGATCAACGAGATCTTTTCGCAGCTTCCCGAGTCGCGTCAAACCTTGCTGTTCAGCGCGACGTTGCCCGCCGATATCCGACGCATGGCGGAGACGCGCCTGCGCAATCCTGAGTTCATCACGCTGAGTGGCGATCACATCGGCGCCCTCTCGATTCAGCACTTCGTCTACTTGAGCCGTGGCGACAAGCTCGGTGAGCTGATTCAGGTGATCGAGACAGAGAACCCGGAGAGCGCGATTATCTTCTGCAATACGCGCGACCAAACCAAGTACGTCGCCGCCGAGCTGAATCAACAGGGCTACTCGGCGGATTGGTTGAACGCGGACTTGCCGCAGAACGATCGCGAGCGGGTGATGGCCGCCACGCGTGAAGGTAAGTTGCGTTTCTTGGTTTGCACCGACGTCGCGTCGCGCGGCATCGACATCTCGCATCTCACGCACGTCATCAATTTCGATTTTCCCGAATCCGCCGAGAGCTATGTGCACCGCACGGGTCGCACCGGGCGCGCAGGCCGCACCGGCAATGCGATTTCGCTGATTGAACCGAGCGACATCGGCAACCTGTACATCCTGCGCCTCACTTACAAGCTGAAGCCAATCGAGCGACAGCTACCTAGTGCGAGCGAACGCAAGACGCGCGCCGAAACGGATCTCGTTACTTGGTTCGCCGAAGGTTTCGGGCAACGCCGGCACCACCCGGACGATTTGGCGCTTGCGCGCCGCTTGTTAACGCACGAACAAGCCGAGCTCATCGTTGCAGGTCTTCTCCGCGATCACCTCGGTGCTCGCCCCGACGCGCAGGAGGACGCCACGGCGACACGACGCGCGAAAGCACCGCGAGCACGTGAGCCCGAGGCGCGTCGAGTCGACGCAAGCAATCGCACGAACGATCAGCGCAACGAAGGTGCGGCGCCCAGCGCCGAAGAGCCGCCCGCGCCGCGAGCGCGAGAAGCGCGCCAGCTGGAGCCTTCTTCGGAAGCGCGCGCCCCGGAACGCCGCGCTGCACAACCGGAGCCCCGCGCTGCACAGCCGGAGCCCCGCGCGCCGCAACCGAGTGAAGCGCAACCTGCACGGGTTGCGAACGAGCGTGGATCCGGGCCTGGGCTGGGGCCGGATGTGGCCGAAATCTACGCGAACATCGGACGGCGTAACGGCGCGAAGCCGAGTGACTACGAGCGCCTGTTGGAAGCACGTGGCGTGCCAGCGGAGTCGATCGTCTACATTCGCGTACGCCAGCGCAACGCTTTCGTCGCGGTCGTGGCCAACGAGCTCGACCGCGTGATCGAAGCTCTGGATGGCGCCACCTTGGCAGGGCGTACGCTGAAGGCTGAGCCATCTCGCGGGGGTGGTCAAGAGCGCGGCCTCGCCGACGACGAGCAGGAAATCGACGAGAGCGTTTGAAAAATCCGGCGACTCGGCGAAAATGAGGGGGACGGATGCCCCGCGAGCTCGAGCGAATGGTCGGAGATGTGAAGTGGGCCAAGGCCCATCGCTTTCCTCCGCGCGAGCTAGCCGCGATGTTGCGGCGTCTCGTTGCAGCCGCCCCCGAGGGTTCCGAAGAGCGACGCTTCGCGCGCGTGGAGCTCGCGAGCATGTTGTTGGAGAGTGATCCCTGGCTCGCGGCGCGCATGGCTTCGGACGCGCTGCGATGTCGCGAGGACGAGCGAACATGGAGCGTGCTGGGGATCGCCCACACCCTTCTCGGACACTACCGTTCCGCGCTGCGCGCTCATCGGCGGGCGCTGGAGCTCGCTCCCCTTTCGCCAGAGCACGAGCACAACCTTGGTCATCTGCTCGACGTAGCCTTCAATCGGCCGCTCTCGGCGGTGCCGCACCTGCGCCGCGCGCTACGAGGTGCACCGGACGAGCCGGAGATAAAGAGCTCTCTTTCGCATGCACTTTGCCGCGTGGGTCGCCGTCGAGAAGCGGAGCGGCTGCTCATCGAGGTTTTCAGCGGTGATCGAGCCCGCGCGCAGGCGACGCTCGCGAGTTGGCTGGGCGAAAGCGCGCCCTGAACAAACCGAGCTAGCGCCCTCTGGACGATCGCGCATTTTCGGCCTGCCGCGCAGATTTCATCGCGCGGCGTTGCTGCTCGACACGGCTCGAGCCGTGCTATTCACCCGGCCATGAAATTCGGCCAGACCCTTCGCCTGGGGGCGGTTGCTTGGCTAATCACGGCTCCTGTTCGAGCGCAGGCACCTGCTGCCAACGCGCCCGCTCCCGTTGCCAAGCCCGCTGAAGCTGCGACCAACCCTGCCGAACCAGCTCTGCCCAAAGTCGACGACCCCATGATGGTCACGCCGGCGCCGCCAGCGCACATGCTGACCACTTGGCAAGAAGCGCTGCAGATCGTGCGTCAGAACTCGACCACGCTCAAGACGGCGCGCGCACAGATTGAGCTAGCGCGCGCGCAGGCGCGGAGTGCACTCGCCCCAGCCTTGCCGCAGCTCGCAGGGCGCGCGGTGCTGACCGATCATTTGATTCGCAACACCGGCCCCGCCTTCGGCGCGACGACCACCGTGGAGTTGCCGCGTCCGCCGGTACAACTCTCGGCCGCGCTGACGCTCACAGTGCCGTTGCTCGCGTCGCGCGCCTGGTACGACTACGGAACGGCTCGCGACGCCATCGACAGCGCAAATCTAACCGCCAAGGACGTGGAGCGGCAGCTGATTGCGCTGGTCGCAGCAAACATCGTGTCAGTAGTCACCAACGAGCGCTTGGTAGAGGTCAGTCGCGTCGCACTCGCGAGCGGGCTCTCAAACCTCGACTTGACCAAGCGACGCGCGGCGCTCGGCGCTGCCAGCGCGGTGGATGTGCTGCGCATCGAGCAAGAGGTGTCGGATTCGCGCGCTCAGGTCGTTGCCGCCGACGAAGCCTTGCGGCGTGCGCGCGAAGCGCTGGGCGACGCACTCGGCTCGCCGGAGCCGTGGGGAGTCACGCCGGACATTCGTCTCGACGCGCTCGCCAACGACGCAGCAGCGAGCTGCACACGCGAAGCCGGCGTCGACTTGCGCCCGGACGTACGCGCCGCCAGCGCTGCCAGGAACATCGCCGAACGCAACGTGAAATCGGTCGACTACGCGTTCGTACCAACCATCGATGCGGTCTCCACGCTGACCGGTTATTCGAGCGAGTACATGTCGCCGAACTGGCGCAAGGAAACTTGGACGATCGGCGCCGTGCTCAACTGGAACATCTACGACGGCGGCGCGCGCTACGGCCAACGTGCGGCGCGCCGCAGCGATCTAACCGTCGCCGAGCAACGCCTCGCGGATGCGCGCCGGCGCGCTCTCATCGAAGTGAACCAGGCCGTGCGCGGTGTTCAAGTTGCGGAGGCGAGGCTCACGGTTTCGCAAAAAGGCCGTGACATTGCAGCGGAGCGCGCGCGCCTCACACGCATTGCCTACGTAAACGGCACAGGGACCAGCTTCGACCTAGTCGACGCAGCCAAGGTGTTGCGGCAAGCGGAGCTGGACTTGGCGGTACGCGAATTCCAGCTGCTCCAAGCCAAGATCAGCGCGCTGCTGGCGCTCGCCACCTGCAAGGTCTGAAGCGTCCTCGCACCCCGGGAACCGAGCCGTGCTAGTCTCCGGGGCGTGCATCGCCGTGCATTCGAAGTGCTCGTAGGGCTCACGTTCGTCACCTTCACGTACCTGATTGCGTTCATCGTACTGAAGGCGCCAACGGCGCAGTTACAGGCCGGTGGCGTGGCGCAAAAAATTCTCTACTTCCACGCTCCGGCTGCGTACGCGATGTACCTGTGCGGCGCGGTTTGCATGGTGGCGAGCGCGCTGTACCTCTTCGGTGCAACCGACGCGCGCGACGCCGTCGCCAAGGCCAGCGCCGAATGTGCCGTGATGTTCGGCTGCATGATGCTGGTGAGCGGTCCACTCTGGGCCAAGAAAGCGTGGGGCGTCTATTGGACTTGGGATCCCCGCCTCACGACCACGCTACTCAGCGTGCTCATCTACATTTCAGTCGTGGTGCTGCGCGCGTTCGGTGGCAACGGTGACGCGGAGCGCCGGTTTGCGGCCGCGCTGGGTGTGCTCGGCACCGTCAACCTGCCGATCATCCATTACTCGGTGCAAAAATGGGGCGGCAATCATCCCACGGTCGTGACGAAGGGCGGCGGCGGGCTGCGTCACCCCGACATGAAGCACGCATTGTTGATGGGCTTCGTCGCAATGACCCTGTTCGCGATCTTGCTCTTGTGGTCGCGCTCGCGTCTCGCCATTTCGGCGTCGAAGCTCATGCGCACCGAGGAAGAGGCCGCCGCGCGCGGCTTGCTCGACGCCTGAAACGCAGTTTGGAGATCGAACCGTGCAGTCACCGTCAGATTCGCGATCCACGCCTGAGAGCCGCTCCACCGAATTCGTTGCGGTCGAGGGAGGTGGCGAAACCACCAGTGCCAGTGCTCTCATGGTCGTGGCGTATGCCGCCATGTGGGCACTGGTGTTCGGCTTCCTGCTGCTGAGCATGCGGCGTCAGCGTCGCATCGAACAGCGGTTGGCCGAGCTCGACCGTGCGCTCGCGGCTCGCGCGCCACGCTGAGCGAGGACTTTGCCATGACGATCGAACACGTCATTTTCATCCCCGGAGTGGCGCTGATCGGCGTGATAATCGGATACACGTTGGGCTCGCGCGCCGTGCGCGCGGAGTTCGAGCGCCTCAAGCGACGAGCAAGGGAGTAAGCCGGAATGCTGGATTTCTCGCTGAACGATGAACAAAAGGCGCTGGTCGAGCTAGCGCGGCGCTTCGCGCGCGAACGCGTCATCCCGATCGCCGCCGAGTGCGACCGTGAGGCGCGTTTCCCACGCGATGTGTTCGAAGCCGCGCACGAGCTCGGACTGGTGAATGCCACAGTTCCGACGACTTACGGCGGCGCAGAGCTGGGCGAAATGGCCAACGCGCTCATCGCAGAGCAGCTCGCGTATGCGTGCACCGGCATTCAAACCAGCATGCTGGCGAATACCCTCGCGCTCACCCCAATCCTGCTCGCGGGCAACGAAGAGCAGAAGAAGAAGTACCTCGGCATGCTCACCGAGAAGCCCCTGTTCGCGAGCTACTGTACGACCGAGCCAAGCGGCGGCAGCGACGTCGCGGGCCTGCGCACGACGTTCAAACAACACGGCGACGATTTCGTCTTGAACGGCGAAAAGTCGTGGATCACCAACGCGAGCTTCGCCAGCTTCTACACGGTATTTGCCACCAGCGATCCGCAGAAGCGGCACAAGGGCATTGCTGCGTTCATCGTCGATCGCGACACACCCGGCCTGAAAGTGGGCAAACACGAAGATAAGCTCGGGCAACGCGCAAGCGACACCGCCGCGGTGCATTTCGAAGAGGTACGGGTGCCCAAAGCGAACATGCTGGCGCCCGAAGGCGAAGGCTTCCGCTTGGCCATGGAAACCTTCAACCAAACCCGACCCGACATCGGCGCGATGGCAACTGGCTTGATGCAGCGTTGCCTCGACGAAAGCTTGGCTTACGCGCGCGAGCGCAAAACATTCGGCGTACCAATCGGCGAGCACCAGCTGGTGCAAGCCATGCTGGCCGAAATGGCTATCAGCACCGAAGCAACTCGGCTGCTCTACCAGAAGGCCGCTTGGAACCTCGACAACGGTGTGCGCGATCCCACCATTTCGAGCCTCGCCAAAGCGTTTGGCGCCGATCGCGCCATGCAATGTGCGCTCGATGCCGTGCAGATCTTCGGTGGCAACGGTTACGTGCGTGACTATCCGGTCGAAAAGCTGATGCGCGATGCGAAGGTGCTGCAGATTTACGAGGGCACCAGCCAAATTCAGCGATTGGTCATTGCCCGCAACTTGTTGAAGGGCTCGGCTTAGAGCGACAAGTCTCTTCCGAATTCACTTCGGAAGAGGGCCGCCCCCACAAACCAACGCCGCTCTCAACGGGGACCAATGAAGATCCCTGCTTGGTTCGCGTGCCAGATGCGCTCGCGTAGAATTCGCTCGTCGCGTTCGAGACCCACGTCGCTTTCGCCGCGTCGGCGGCGTTGCTTCAGAAAAGCGAGCTCGATCAAATCGAGCTGCTTTCTCCGGCTTTTTCTGTATCCGGCTGGGCTCCCCAAAAGCGCCAAGAAGTTCCAGAGCGGCACGAGCATCCAGTAGCTCGTCGTGCGGTGAAGCTCCTTTGGGTGCAGCAAACGACCGGCTTCATCGATCAAGCCGCGCAGCACGATGGCGCGATCGCGCACGGCGAGCACCACGATCACGATGAAGAACAGCGCGTCGAAGAGCCAGAATACGACCAGCTTCATGCCGAGGCCGGCGCCATCTTCGTAGAGAAACGTGACGAGGAAGTTGTGCATCACGTGCAGGCCCACTGCGGCGAGCCAACCGCCGATCGGCGCAATCAGCTTGAGCGGACCGGACGCAGCCTCCGCGGCGATCCCAACGCCGAGCCCGGTCATGGCCGTAAACGATGCGTGCCCCAACCCAGAAAACAACGTGCGCAGCACGAACACACTGAAGAACGCGGCAAAGCCTCCTTGCTCGCCGGCGCGCGCGACATACAGCACGTCTTCCGTGAGGGTGAAGCCGAGACCGATGACGCCGCCGTAGATGGCGCCGTCGAGCGCGCCATCTAGCTCGCGCAGAGCGAGCCTCGACACCAGCCACAGCAGCAGCAACCCGGTGCCCTTGGTGGTCTCCTCCACCAGCGGCGCCACGAACGAGGCAGTAGAGCGTTGAACCAGCTCGTCGGCGGCTCCCGCTCCCAACGCGGCGCTCAGGGCCCCTTCCCCGATGGCGTTGCCAACCAGCGCCAACATCGTCGCCACCACCGCGCCCCACAGGAACATCGCTGTCAGCAGCCAGAGTGGCTCCGGCTCGAAGCGGTCCGTCGACTTGATGACCACGAAGTAACCGAGCACCGTCGGAGCAATCACCGAGAGAGCGAAGAACCACAGCACCAGCACACCTTACCTTCCCGAGCGCCAAACTCATAAGGGCGGAGCGGCTCGTGCGAGGACCGCGGCAAAGGTGCGAGAGCGCGCTTTTCTACGTGCCTCGCGGCGCGTTTCCGGCCCCGGCGGTTGCTAGTTCGGCATGGGAAAGCTAGGTTCCGGGCGTGTTCGGCTTCTCCTTCGGCGAGTTCGTGCTGATCTGCGTGGTCGCGCTGGTCGCCGTGGGGCCACAGAAGTTGCCAGGCCTCCTCCGCACGCTGGGTCAGTGGATTCGCAAAGCGCGCACCATGTTGCACGACATGCGGGCCCAAAGCGGAATCGACGAGATCCTGCGAGCCGAAGGTTTGCACGGCGGCTTAAACGAGCTGCGCCACTTGGTGCGTTCCAACACGGCGTTTCCGACCGACTTGATGTCGTCGCCCGCGCCGGTGATCCCAGCGCCGCCAAGCGCGCCGCCAAGCCACGATGATCCTTATGGCGGCGTCGACATCGACGTCAGCAAGGAGTACCCACCGGAAGGCGCTGATTCCTACGGTGCGCTGCCGGATGATCTCGCCGCCGAAGCCACGTCGCCTTATCCGCTGCCAGCTCCTGTGGACGCGCTGGCTCCGCTAGAAGCGCCAGCTGGAGTGGTACCCCCTGCCAGCGACTCCAACGGCGAAGGCCAAGCTACTGGCGATCCCTCGACTCCTCCCCGCACTGCCCCGGCAGCCTGACGACGAAGCCAGATGAGCGCCGAGCAAACCCAGCCGAGCCCAACCACCGATTCGCAACAGGACGAAGCGAAGACTGAAGACGGCACGATGACGTTGTGGGAGCACCTCGAAGAGCTCCGGTCGCGCATCGTTCGTATGATTCTGTCCTTCGTGCTCGGCGGCATCATCGCCTGGATTTACCGCGAGCGGTTGCTGAAGTGGCTGACACAGCCCTACGTGGACGCCGGCGGAGCGACGCTGCACTTCCCCTCCCCCGCGGCGCTGTTCATTTCGTACGTGCGCCTCGCCGCGATCGCCGGGCTCGTGTTCGCGTTGCCGCTGATCTTGTATCAGGTGTGGGCCTTCATCGCGCCAGGGCTATACTCGCGCGAGAAGAAGTTCGCGATCCCCTTCGTGATCACGTCGTGCTCGCTGTTTGCAGCGGGCAGCTGGTTCGGTTGGCGCTTCGCGTTTCCGCTCGCCTTCAAGTACCTGCTGAGCTTCGCGGGTAAGGTGGGTGGCATCGACGTGGTGCCCACCGTGATGGTGAGCGAATACATCGACTTCGTCTCCCACATGTTGTTGGCTTTCGGCTTTGCCGCCGAGCTACCGGTGTTGGTGTTCTTTCTCTCCATCGCCGGCATCGTGGATCACAAGGCGCTGATCCGTTTCTTCCGCTACTTCGTGGTGCTCGCCTTCGTGATCTCGGCGATTCTCACGCCGCCCGACCCGTTGAGTCAGCTCATGCTGGCAGTGCCCTTGTGCGTGCTCTACGGCATCTCGATTTTGGTGGCTTACGTGTTCGCGCGTCGCCGCACGCCACCTTCCGAAAACATCGAGAAGGCTTGAGCGAAGCCGCACTCAGTCTTCGCGCGCGTAGGGCTCACCGCGCGCAATGCTGAGCGCGCGATAGAGCTGTTCGGCCAAGATCAGGCGCGCCAAGCGGTGTGGCAAAGTGAGCCGCGACAAACTGAAGCGATAGTTGGCGCGCGCGGAGAAGTCGCGCGGCAAACCTTCGGCGCCACCGATCGCGAAGGCAACCTGACCTTTGCCTTGCGCCAACCAACGCTCGAGCTTGCGCGACAATTCGGTGCTGGAGAGCGCCTCGCCGTCGACTTCGAGCGCCACCAAGAAGGTGTCGCCGTCGAGCGCTCTGTCGAAGCCGCTCGCGTCTTTCAACTCGAGCTCTTCGCAGCGCACGTAGCGGCGAATGCGCCCCAAGTAGTCGTCGACGAGGCTGCGCAAGCCGCGATCTTTGAGCTTGCCCTGCGCGACGATTTGCAGCTTCACGCGGGCGCGGAGCCGCTGGCTGGCAGCTGCACGCGGCGCGCATCCATCCACAAGCCGTCGAGATCGTAGAGGCTACGCGTGCGCTCTTGGAAGACGTGCACCACCACGTCGACGAAGTCGAGCAGCACCCATTCACCGCGCGGCAGGCCCTCGGAAGAGATGCTGTGAAAGCCCTTCCTCGCGAGCAACTCGTCGACGGCTTCGGCGATGGCTGCAACGTGCCGATCGCTGTGGCCGTTCATGAGTACCAAGAAATCGGCGTAGTCGACCTTGCCGGTGACATCGACGATTTCTACGTCGGAAGCTTTCTTGTCGAGCCCGGCTTCGGCGGCGAGCAGCGCAATGCGCTGAGCGTCTTTCGCGGCTTCACGGGGCGTGCTGCGGGCGGGGGGTGGACTCGTTCGACTGACGCGCTGAGCGGTTTTCGTACGTTGCTTCAAATCCGGGGTTCTCCTGACCCGTCGAGCAAACGTCAACGCGCTGCCCCGACTGGTCCTTCGGACGATCCTTAGCAGATGCTTGGCGTTCGCCCAGCGATGACCTCACTCGGCCTGCGCGCCGGCGGCTCCATCGTTCACGGGTGCTGGCGTGGTTCGGGATTCAACCGCACCCGGCGCGGCAACTGCCTCGCTGCTCGGGCTCGCTGCCGGCTCATACTCGGGCGGCGGCAACCCCGGCGGAAGCGTCCGCGTAGCCGAACAAGCCCCCATGCTGAAGCCGACCACGAGGGTCAAAAGTGCGGGCCGAACCAGCCTCATAACGCAACTCCATCCGGCTTGGGTGGTGCCGGCGCCGTCTCGGGATCGGCTCCCGTACCATCCGACTCGCTTTCGCCATCGGGTTCGCTCCCGGGCAGCCCAGGGCTCGCTTGGGGCGGCGGCTCGAGCACGGGTGGACGCGCGCTGGCGAACGCTGGATGTGCTCCGCGAGCTCCCGGCGGCGCTGCGGCGAGCTCCGAGCGTGCGCTGGGTGGCGGCGGATCCGGCGCTGTTTTTCCGCACGCACACGCAAGTAGCAGAAGCAGCCACGCGCAGCCGGACCGACGCGGGTTCGACTGAGCAGGCAAGCTTTGGTTCACCACGCGTCTTCACTAGTCGACCCAGCGCTCAGCGTCCACCGCACGCAGCGTCTCCGCCAGATCGTATTCGGGCGCGTAGTTCAACACGCGCCGCGCCCGCGAGTCGTCGACCATGCAAACGTAGCGGATGAAGTCGAGCTCGGGCGCCGGAAACGACGACACACGCCAACGAAACAAGCGATCCACGACGAAGCGCGCCGCGCCATGCGGAATGGGCATCGGCGTGCGACCGAGCAACTCGATGGCGCGCGAGAGCGACACGGGCGGCGGTCCCGCGACGTTGAACATGCCGCGCACACCAGGCTTCAACGCGAGACGCAGCGCGCGCACGACGTCGGCTTGATGCACCACCTGCACCATTGGATCGAAGCCGAGCAGCGTGGGCACACGCTTCAAGCGCAAGTAATTGCTCGGCGCGTTGCGAACCGTCCCGAGGATGTGCGACGGGCGCAAAATCACCGTTTCCGTGTCGGGGTTTCGCCACAGAAAGCTCTGCGTCGACATGTCGAGCTCGACCAAATCGCGAATGTCGCTGAAGCGCCCCCCCGCGAGCAACGGCGCGTCTTCCTGCAATAGCTGCGGATTGTCTGGACGTGGCCCGTAAACGTTTGCGCTCGAAAGCACGACCACCTTCGGCACACGAAATTGCTCCGCGCACTCGAATAGCTGCTGCACGGACAGCATGTTGAAGGTGTGATGCTCTTCTGCGCTGCGGCTGGGATCATGCATCACGCCGAGGTGCACCAAGGCGCGCACGTCGCGGCGAAAAACTTCGCGCACACGCTTGCTACGCAGATCCAGGCGCTGGTGCTCGACGTCTTCGGGAAAGCCCAGCGCTTCGCGGCGATCCAGCGCGATCACGCCGATCTCTCGATGCAGGGCGCGCACCAGCAAGCGACCTAGCCGACCACAAGCACCCGTTACGATCACGCTGCCATCGAGCGAACTCGGGCGCTCCGACATCACACGAAGACTCCTCGTCGCGCCCGCAACCCCTGCCCCAACAGGTGCATGATGGTTTGGCGCACGAGCCACACCTTGTCGGCGATGACAGCCTCGTCGTCCTCCGGATCGCCGTGAAAGCGCATCGGCTCGCCGAAATGGAGACGATACTTGGTGGGCAGCGGCAATTGTCCGCCTGGCAAAAACACCTGCGGAACCAGCGGGAACACTGGCAGATTCAGCGCACGCGCCGCCCAGCTCATGTTCCCTAGGCTGACGTACTGCTCTTCGGCGCCGATCACCGCGACGGGCACGATGGGCGTTTCGGTTTCGATGGCGAGCCGCATGAAGCCAAGCCCGAAATCTTCGAGCTCATAGCGACGTGAGAACGGCTTCACGATGCCACGCGTGCCTTCGGGAAACGCCAGCAAGAGCTCTTCGGCGCGCAGCAATCGCCGCCCGTTTTCCGGCAGCCCGACGACCTGACCGACGCGGTTGAAGAACATCGACACGAACGGCAAAGTGGCCGTCCACTTGTCGACCATCGCGCGCATCACGCGCGGCGGATTGGCGTCGAGGAACATGGCACAACCGATGATGGCGGCATCGATCGGCACTTGCCCGGAGTGGTTCGCGATGAGGAGCGCCCGACCCTCTGGCACGTTCTCGATGCCGAACACCTCGGTGCGAAAGTAGAGCCGATGAAACAGCGCGCAGGTCGCCACCGCTTTGCGCGCCGTCTCCATATCGAAGCCAAACGGATCGCGCGCGAGCCGATAACGCGCTTCGAGCAGTGCCACGCGCTCGTCGAAGTCGGCGCCCAGCACCCGCGCGGAAACCTCATCGCGCACCCGCCGCGCCCCATCGACGAGACGCGCCAGGAGCGGTCCACCTTGGGCTGCTACCTGCGAGAGTCGGGCGAGCGCGGTTCGCTTTTCCATGGTCCGGGGGCGGTGCGAACGAACGTTACACGATGACGCCCGAGCGCGCTTCAAACCGGACAGCGGGCCACGGCTCTGCTTGACAGCCCCCAAGCCGAGTGGGCAAAACCGCGCTGTGGGCGACTTCGTCCTGCCGTTAGCCCTAAAACCGGGCGACCGCATTCGCTTGATCGCCCCGGCGAGCCCGTTCGATCGCGCGCTGTTTTTCCGCGGAGCGGGCTTTCTCGCTGAACGTTATCGTGTGGAGCTCGGTCGCAACGTGCTGGCCCGCCGAGGCTTCTTGGCCGGTTCAGACGAGGAGCGCCTTGCTGATCTGAACGCCGCGCTCGAAGATCCCAACGTGAAGGCGATTGTGGCAGCGCGCGGTGGCTACGGCGCGGGTCGCATCGTGCATCGCGCGAATTGGGAAGCGCTGCGCGATACTCCGAAGTGGCTCGTGGGTTTTTCGGACGTCACGCTGCTGCATCAGGAAGCTCAGCGCATCGGCCTGTGTTCGCTGCACGCCGAAAACGCGGCGGGCCTCGGTCGCGGTGCGGCGCGCATGCGTGAGCGTTGGGTCCACGCACTCGAGAATCCCCTTTCGCATCGAAACTTCACAGGGCTGCGTTGCGTGTGGCCCGGTAGCGCCGAAGGGCCGCTCGTGGGCGGCAACTTGACGATGCTTTTCACGGCACAGGCATCCGGGCGCCTTTACGTTCCGCCCGGCGCGCTGCTCGCGCTCGAAGACGTGACTGAGTCCTCGTATCGCGTGGATCGCATGCTGACTGCACTGCTGCAGAGCGGCGCGTTCTCCGGCCTAGGCGGCGTGCTGCTCGGCGACTTCACGGATTGCCCAGCAGGGCCGCACGGCGTGCCGGTGGAAGCCGTGCTGGAGGAGCGGCTCAGCACGCTCGCAATCCCGATTGTGGCGGGGCTGCCCTTCGGTCACGGTGAGCACAACGAGCCGCTCTACCTCGGCCGACGCGCGTACATCGACGCCGACCGAGGCAGCTTCAGCATCGGCGACTAAGCCGCGCTCAGCTCGGGCTGTCGTCGATGAGCTCATCGTCATCGACGCTGAGCTCTTCCTCGTCGTCTTCGTCGAGCACTGCTGCTCCGGCACCGGCAGCCACTCCAACGGCGGCAGCTTCGAGCGGCGGAGGCACCACAGAGCGCTTGAGCCCTGGCGGCGGCGGTGGAGGCGGCTTGGCGCCCGCAGGACGCGCCCCGGGCGGAGGCGGCGGTGGCGTCCGCGAACCAATCGGCGGCGGTGGTGGCAAGCGTGAACCGCTCGGTGCCGGCGGCGGGCCCGCGCTGCGCGACTTTGAAGGCGGAGGCGGCGGAGGCCGACCGGAAGAAGGAGCCGAGCCAGGCGGCGAGACCGCGCCAAAAGGCGGAGGCGTAGCTGCTGGACCATTGGAAAGCCCGGCCGGCGGAAGGTCTTCGTCAGCCTCCATCGGAATGTCGTACGAGGTTTTGAGCTCGTCGCTCGCGGCCGCAGGGGGCGGAGGTGGTGCCACTTGGGAGGGCTCCTCTGCGAGTGGTTCCGGCGCAGCCAGCTTGGGTGGCACCTCGATCTCGTCCTCGACGCTCGGATCGCCGAACGCGTCTGGCGCGGGCGGGGGCTCGCTGGCCTCTGCAGCGTCTTCACCAGCAGCTGCCGCGACGGGCGCCTCGCCTTCGTCTTCCTCTTCGGGCTCTTCAGCCTTTGGAGCTGGCGGAGGCTCGAACTTGGGCTCGGGCTTTTCGGCAGCGGGCGTGACTACAGGCTTCACTGGCGGGGGAGCCGGAGCTTCGGACATCGGCTCCGACTTGTGCTTCAGCATGTTCTGCTTGGCACGCTCGAGCCCTTCGGTCGCCTCCGCGTCACCCGCTTTCATGCGCAAAACGCGACGCCACGCGTCTGCAGCTTCGCGCGGATCGCTCAGCTCCTCTTCCCAAAGCCGAGCCACCTTGCGGGCGAGCTCCGCGCGCGTAGCCGGATCCTTGCCGCGCAGGATCTGGTCTTCGTAGAGCTGCACCATGCCGCGGTAATCGCTGAGCTCTGTGTACAGCTGCGAGAGCTGCTCCATCACGGCCGTGTCCGCCGGCGACAAGTCGTGCAGCCGCTTCAAATCGGTAGCTGCGCCAGTCAGATCGTTCAAGCTCTCGCGCCGCACCAGCGCGCGACGCGCGAGCAGCTTGCGCACGAGGGGCCCATCGAAGACCTCTTCGAGCGCGCGACTCAACACCGCTTCAGCGCGCTTGGGCTCGCCCACCTCTTGCGCCAAGGATTCGAGCGCTGCCAGGCGCTCGTCGTCGACATGCGCGACGATGGCATCGCCCAGCCAGACGAAGGCCTGATCGGTGTCTTTGAGGTCGTGATACGCGAGCTGCGCCGCACGGCCCAGCAACGCGCCGCGAGTGCGGCCGCCGTCGCGTGAACCCTGCCCGCCCGCGGAGAGCGCCTCGGCCAAGGTGCGCCGCAAGCGATCGCCGCCCTGCTCGAAATCGCTTTCACGTGCAGCGTCCTCCAACGCCGCCAGCGTCTCTTCCTGCACGCTGCCGCCCAGGGCCACGTCGAGGAACTGCCGCGCGCGATCGTAAACGCCGTGTTCGGCGGCGACCTGAGCGGCCCGCGACAACGCACGCAACCGATCCGGCGGCGCCTTGCAGCGCGTGACCTGCCTCTCATAGATGTCGATGATCGCGGAGGGTTCCTTGGCTATCGCCGCCAAGCTCTCGAGTAGCGGTCCGACCTCTGCCGGCGCGACGCTGGTGAGCGCTTGCTCACCGTGTTGCACGGCTTCGCCCGCTTCGACTCCAGCGTCGGCGAGCACCGAAGCTTGCCGCACCAGCTCCTTTGCGCGCTCCGCCCCGGAGAGAGGCTGCGCGATGAGGTCATGTGCAATGGACAGCGCGTCCAGGTCTTTGAGCTTGACCGCGATGGTTTCGAGCTCGTGAGCCAGCTCGACGTCAGCCCCGCGCGTGCGCGCAAGCTCCTTCGCAACGGAAGCCGCGTCCGCGTCGCGACCGACGCCGATGAACCGCTCGAAAGCGCCGCGCAGCGCTTCGTTGCGCTTCGGGCCTGCCGGCGCGTCGACGTACCATTCGACCAGCTTGCTCGCGACGATGCCCTTCCAGCCGAGCTCGTCACCCAGCCGCACGTACTCTTCGCGGCAAGCTTCGTCGCCGGCGTCCGCCACGCCCATCAGCGCGGCGAGCGCCTCGTCGCCTTTGCCGACCTTCTGATGAAGAATCTCGGCGAGGCGGCGAGTCATACGGCTCACTTCCTCTTCATCGCCTTCGACCTCGATCAGAATCGCGGTGAGCTCGGCGACGCGCGGCCAGTTCTCGGTGCGCTCGCAGAGCTCGCACAACCTCTGCACCGCGTCGAAGTTCTCGGGCTCGAGCTCCCGGATGATGTCGAGCACACGAATGGCCGCTTCGGGCTTGTCCAGCGGACCTTCGTAAAGCGCCGCCAAACGCTCGGCCGTAACCAGCTTGGCTTCGGTCTCGCTGAGCAGAGCCAGGCGCTTTTCGAGGGCCTCGGCAGATTTGTCGGGGCGCTCCAGACGATCGTTCAAGTCGGCAATGCGCTCCAGCGCGCCCGCGTTCTTGTTGTCGAGCTCATTCAGCACGCGGGTGTAACGCTCGATCGCTCCTTCCAAGTCGTCGAGGCCATCCGCCACGATGCCTGCTTCACGCAGCGCGTACTCGACCTTCTTCTCTGGCTCCTTCGTCACCTTGATCAGGCGCGCCAGGTAGCCGGCCGCAGCGCGAGGCTCTCCGCCCTGCTGCGCGTCGTCTGCCAGCCAAATCAGAGCTTCCGGCTCGTCGCCGTCGTCGAGCACAGCGACCAACGTTGCGCGCGCACTTTCCACGTCGCCGAGCGCGTCGCGCTGCAACGTGGCCGCACGCTTGCGCAGCGCCACACGCTGCCCCCTGTCTTTCAGGCGATCGGCTCGCTTCAACAGGAAGTTTGCCAAGTCCTCGCGGCGCTCGGCGCGCTCGTAGCGCTCCTCCAAGGTTGCCGCGAACTCTTCGTTCTCTGGTGCGAGATCCGTGGCTTGCTCCAAGCGCAACACGGCGCTGGAGTCGTCACCTGCTCGCGCCAAGTATTCCGCTTCCGTCGCGTAGAGCACGGCCTTTTCGGGATCGGTGCGTGCTAGCTGCGCGCGTTCGTCGGCTGCAGTGGCCGCTTGGTCCCACGTTTCGGCTTGCACGAAGGCCTTCTCGGCGGCCTGCCACAGCTTGTCGTTTTTGGTGAGCGCCGCGCCTTCAGCAAACGCTTCGCCGGCAGCAACCAAATCGCCCTGTGCCAAGCGCAGACCACCCAGCTTCTCGAGCAGCGACGCGCGCGTCTTCTCATTGCTGATCGGCTCGAGATTGTCGGCAATCGCTTGCGCCGCAAGGTCACCTCGCTGCGCGCGCTCGAAGTGCGCCACCGCCGTGAGAATCGCCTCTTCGTCATCGGGCGACAGGGACGCAATGCGCGCCCAGGTCTCACCCGTAGCGATCGGATCTTTACGGCGCTGCTCGTGCAGCTTGGCGAGCGCCTTTTCTAGCGAAATGCGCGCCTCGATGTCCGCTGTCTGCTCGGCTTCTTGCGCCAGCACCTCCGCGAGCGCGTCCCACTGCCCAGACTTTTCGAGCAAGCGCTTGAGCTGACCGCGCGCCGGTTCATCGTCGGGATCGAGCGTGACGCTCTCTTTTAAGGCAGTGATCGCCGAACCCGGATCCCGAAGCTGCGTTTCACACAGCGTCGCGACCTCTTTCAGCCAAGCCTTACGCTGATCGACGTCGGCATCCTCGCTGCGCGCCGCGGTGAGCAGCATATCGCGCAGATCCACGAACTTGCGCGTCTGGCGGTAATGCCCTTCGAGGAATCCGATCGCATCGAGGTTGTCGGGATCGATGGCCAGCGCTTCGCGATATTTCGCGGCTGCCTCGTTTTTCTTTGCCTTACGCGCCAGCGCCTGCGCCACCTCAATAAGGCTCGCCACTTGCTCTTCGGCGCCTGCGCCGGGCGCCGGCCCCAACGCGTCCAACAGCGACTCGTCGCCGCCGAGCTCCATGGCTTGGGTGACCACCGCGCGCGCTTCCTGGGCCAACGCGCCCTGCGGATTCGAGCGCAGATAATTGGCCGCATGTGGTGCGGCTTCGTTCACCCGACCGAGCTGCTCGCCGTAGTAAATTCCGAGTTGCATCGCGCGGTCGTTAGCCGGCGCGAGCTCGAGCGCACACATCGAGTACGAAAAACCGTGCTCACCCGGATACTCCTCCGCCAACTCGACGAACAACTGCGCGGCTTCTTCACGCTCTTCGGGCGCAACTTCATGGCGCGCTTGAACGCGCTCCAAAACCACCGCCGCGATTTGCTGCTTGAGCGTCGGGTCTTGACCACCCTCGATCTCACGCGCGGAGCGGTAAGCAGCCGTCGCGCCCGCTAAATCTCCAGCGCTGCGGCGCACTTCGGCTTCGTCGATCAAGAGTGCCACGCGGCGCTCGTTGTCTTCGACCAGCCTGAGCTCCAAATCGAAAAGCGGAATCGCTTCCGCCCATTGCCCCTGCGCCTTGTACATCTCGCGCAGCGCATAAATAGAGTACTGGCTTCCGGGATCGAACTCGATCGCGCGCCGGAAGTTCTCGATCGCCTTTTTCGGCTGCGAGAGCGGCGCTTCCGACCACAAACGCCCGAGCTCTTCGTGGATTAGAGCAACGTGCGCGCGCATCTCCGGCGCCTGCTGAGCGATGGGTGCCAGCGCCTTGGCGCGGCGCTCGAGCAGCGCGACCAACGCCTTGGTATCGCCCTTTTCGCGGTAGAGATCCGCGAGGCGCTCCGCCGGAGTTGGCTGCGTGGGATCGCGATCGATGGCAATCATCAGCGCTCGTGCGGCGCGATGAGCGTCGCCGAGCGATGTCGACCAAACATTCGCTGCTTCAGTAAGCCAATGCGATGCGAACGCGGGATCGGCGGTGGCCGTCCCTACCTTTTCCAGTAGCATCGCATACGAGCGGGGGTCCGCTTGGCCCGCTTGGTGTGCATACGCAATCGCTTCCTGATCGTGCGGATTTTGGACCAGACGCTGTACCAGCGTCTCCATTTGCCGAGGGTCCATGTTGTTGCAGCGACGCTAACATTTGGAAACTCCGAGCCGCAACGCGAACAACAGCCTGTTTGTAATCTCCGCGCATTGCGTCAGTAACGCAGCGCGTCGGATTTCGCAGTTTTTCCAGGGCGCGCGTTGCTCAATCGAAGCGGCCGTAGCGCTCGTTACGCTTGCGTGTCAGCCGCGGCGCTGAGCTTGCTGGCTGCGATCGCACTGGGCGCGCCTTCGCACCTGCGCGCACATTGTTGGCTGTGCTCGACTCGATCGTTGCGTCGCCAACGCTGGAACTTTCCGGCTGCGACGGTTCAGCCGGCGCGCGCGCAGCTTCAGTCGCCGTGTGCGTCGACGCGGTCGTGTCCGAAGTCACGTTCGCACCGGCAGGTTCTTCGACGACGACCGAAGCCCCTCGCGCGGGCGCAGCGGGCGCGGGCGTCGGCTCCGCTTCGGGTCGAAGCAGCAACGCGTACACCGCGAGCGCGATGACACCCAGCGCGAGCGCGGCGCCGAGAGCGAGCAGCCGCCCACCTCGCGTGTTGGCAGCGGCCGCTGTCTCTGCCAGTGCAGATTGCACGCCGCTCGTGGCGGCGCGCGCCGATTCCACGGCGGCATCGAGCTCCGCGCTCATTTGCTCCGCGGATTGCGGACGATCCGACGGGATCTTGGCGAGCGTGCGAAACACCACCTGCTCGATCGCTGCGGGCACTTTGGCGTCCGCAGCCACTTCGCTGAACGGCGGCGGCATGTCCTTGATGTGGCGGGCCATCACCACCACCGCGTCGTCGTCCACAAACGGAGCGCGCCCGGTCAACATTTGGTAGAGCAGCACGCCGAGCGAATACAGATCGCTGCGCGGGTCGAGCCCTACGCCTTGCGCTTGCTCCGGTGACATGTAGCGCGGCGTGCCGAACACCGTGCCCGCTTGCGTCTCGAGCTGATCGATGGGGGCTTGTTCCGGCCCGCCCTGCCACTTGGCAATGCCGAAGTCGAGCACTTTGCAAATTTCTCGGCGCTGGCCGCCCTCTTCCGGCAACCTGACCAAAAAGAGATTATCTGGCTTCAAATCGCGGTGGATGATGCCTTTGCCGTGCGCCTCGGCGAGTGACTTCAGAGCGTCGCGCGCAAAGCGCACCGCATCGAGCCAGTCGATGCGCCGTTCGCGGCGCAGGCGATCCCCAACGGTCTCGCCCTCGAGCATCTCCATCGCCAAGTACCAAGAGCCGTCTTCCGCTTCACCGAAGTCGAAAGCAGTGATCGTGTGCTGCGACGTGAGCGAGCTGATGGCACGTGCTTCGCGCTCGAAGCGACCTTTGGTTTCTGGATCGTACGCCCGATCGCGGCGCACGATCTTCAACGCGACGTCGCGGCGCATGGCTTCTTGTCGCGCGCGATACACCGAGCCCATCGAGCCACGCCCAATGCGCCCAAGAATCGTGAAGCGCCCTGCGACGGTTCTACCGAGCAACGGATCGCCGTCGCTCACGGCAAGCTCGTGACGCTCGACGAACGCAAGACCGTGTTCGGGGCACCTTGGTACGGTGCCCGACGGCGGCGGAATGTCCACAAAAGCCGCCACGGGCTGACGGCAGCTCGGACAGACGCGCTCGAGTTGGTCCAGTTCGGAGGCCAAGGCCGGCATCTGATTCGCGGATCGCTTCAGGCCTGCCCAGTTTTAGCCGAGTGGCTCAAGGGCGCCACCTCCAAATTTTCGAATCCAGCTTGGCTAAACTGCCGCCTTTCGCCGCTCCCCTGCCCCGCCCGATCGTCCGCATCCAAGCTGCTCGAACCTCCGTCCGCATTGCACCCGTCGTCGACCCGTCCGTTGCAATCGTTGTCGAGCTTATCACCACAGGCTTCACTCATTCCGCACGGGCGACAGCGCCCGTTACCGCAAAACCAGCCAGATTCGCAGGCAGGCGGACCAACCTGTCCGGGTTGACTGCAGCGCACGTTCTCGAGGTTATCGTTGACGATCATCGAGCAGCGGAGCGCGAGCGCGCAAAACGTACCAAGCCCGAGCGCTAGCACGCGCGACCGCTTCAAAACGCGGCTCTCCAATGCAGCCCGATTGGCGCGCGTTGTGCGCCGGCGGCGGGCGCGATTTTGGGCTGCTCCTGACTCCAAAGAAAGCCGGCAATCGCACCCGACAGCACACCAACAGCAAACGAAACGTCAGCGATGCGCGCCGAAGTTTCCGCGCGCGCCTGTTGATCGCGCAAGTCATCGATGCTCGTCGACGCGTTAGTCGAGGCGGTCTCGCCCGGCGCTTGAACCAAAGCACGCACTCCGAACACGACACCAACGACGCCTGCGGCAGCTGCCACGGCGGTACTCGCGACGAGCCACGGGTTCGCGCCGCGCTCGTTGATTGGCATCGAAAGCGGCGGAATCGGCATGCGCGGTGGAAGCACCACGGGGCCTGAAAGTTCCTCGCGAGCGCCCAGCATGCGTGTCCTCGCTAGGCGAGCGCGTGCGAGCTCCTTCGGATCGGTCTCGAGCTCGGCATAGCGCTCGAGCGCAGCGATGGCTTGATCGAGCTCACCGAGTTTTTCGTAAACCAGCGCCAGATTGTAGACCAAGTCCTTACTGGTGGGATCGAACGTGAGCGCGGCTTTCAGCTCGGCGATCGCCGCGCGGTAGTGGCCTTCACGATAATGTGCGAGCGCCTCGTCGAAATGGTGCTTCGCGGAGGTGCCCTCACCGCTTGCCGCGCGCGGCTCCTCGTCGTTCGGGCGCGCGTCGTCCGCAAACGCTGGAGTCGAGATGCCGAAGCTCGACAGCGTGCACAGCGCAGCAAAGCGCCAGAACGTGCAGAAATGCGGACCAACGCCGCGGAGCTCCGACATTACGGCGCGCAGCATAGCTCAGGCTCCCCACGCGCCGCGACCGGTCTATACTGGACGGAGTGAACGCCAACGCGCCGCTGAAGACGAATACCACGGCGCTGCTCGCCGCATTCGCGGGGGTCTTGGGGTTCTGTTTTTGGGGAATCGGCGGCGTACTTGCGATCGTGCTCGGCTTGGCGGCACGCGCCGAGATTGCCCGATCGGCCGGACGCGAGGGAGGCAATGCGGCGGCCATCGTAGGCATCGTGCTCGGCGGTGTGAACATCGCGAGCTGCATCATCGGAGTTGCGGTGGGCATTGCGCTTTTGGCGCGTCCGGCAGCCCCGGCACCGATGGCGCACCCCACTCCTGCACCCGTACCAGTTCCGACCACGGTGCCTTCTTCGCGCCGGCCGAACCGTACGCCGCCGGAAAACGCCAGCCGCGAGCAGGCTGTGCGTGAGGCGATGTTCGGCAGCGTGCGCGTCGTGGATGTCACTCCCGCGGCCGACAAATCATTGCGACGCATTCTCGAAGCTCAACACAAGGCCGCGAGCGACGCGGATGAACGCCTGATTCTGTTCGTGGTCGCGGCGGACTGCCTGCCGTGCAACGGCTTCATGCTGGCGCTCGGCGACAAACGCATGCAGAGCGCGCTGCGACAAGTCCGACTCGTGCGCGTCGATGCCAACGAATACGCACCCGAGCTCAGCGCGCTCGGAATTCCCACCGATACAATTCCTGGTTTTGCTCTGATTGCCGGAGGTCGCCGTGTGAGCGACTACGTAGACGGAGGCGAGTGGGACGCCGACATCGCGCAGAACATCGCCCCGGTTCTCGGCGCATTTATCCAGGGGAAATACCGTGTGCGGCGTCACCGCTTCCGCGGCGAAGAACGCGCCGACGAAACTGCGCTCTAAAGATCAAAACCACGCGGTCGTACTTCCTTGGCCCAATATTCGACTGTCGCTGCGACTCCCGACGCCACGAGGCCTACAGGGATTCGCCCCCGAAGCTCGCGTCCTCTCCGGACAAGCTCCACCGCGACAACCTGAACTTTGCTAGTATCCGCCCCCCGGATGACGAGCTCGCAGCAGCACCTAATCACGCCCATCCCCGTGGGAACCAGCGTCGTACCAGGCACCCTCCGCGCACGGATCGAGGAGCTGCGCGCACGCGGCACTCAGCTGAATCTGAAGCAGGCCGTGGGCATTTGTGTCCCGCTCTGCGTGCAGGCGGCCGAGCTGCATCGAGCCGGCGCTGTGCTGTTCTTGCACCCCTCGAGCCTGATCGAGGACGAGTACGGTTTTTTCACGATCTCGCCCGAGCTGGCGCGCAACGCGCCGATTCTGCCGCGAGATAAGGCCTGCCTTGCGCCGGAAGAGCGCAGCGGCCGCCCGGGGAGCGCGCGCGCCAGCGTGTTCGCAATCGGCGCCATCCTGTACGAGCTGCTCACCGGGCAATCTGTGGGCCCGGGCATGCGCCGCCCGAGCGAGCTCGCAGCGGGTCTGCCCCAAGCGTTCGAATCGGTGCTGGCGAAAGCCCTGGTGTCCGATCCCAAGCATCGCCCGGACGACTTGTTGGCGCTCGCTCAGGCGCTCCACCAGTACGCACCGCCCGGCACCGTTCCGCCACCTCCCCCGGCGGACACATCACATTTGGATCACGACGAGCACTTCGACGTCGACGTATCGATGTCGATGATGCCGCCCGCTCCCGCGGCACCCGCGCGACCTGCCGCACCCATGCCGGCACAAGCGGCGCGCCCTGCTCGCGTCGACGCAACCACCGAGCTCGCTTCGCTGAAGGCGCGTCTCGAGAGCGATCCGCGGCCGCGCTACGTCGTCGTCAAGGACGGCATGGATCATGGCCCGTTCAATGCCGTCGAGCTCCTCCAGCAGATCGCCAATCATACCTTCACCGAGGCGGATGTGGTGCGCGACGCGCTCAGCAAAGACGAGCGCGCGATCAAAGATTGGGAAGAGTTCGCGCCGTTCGCCGAGCACGCCAAGCTGCACCGCGAAATCAAGGCGGAGAAGGCTGCCATCGACCGAGTTGTGGTGCAGGAAGCGCGCAGCACCCGCGGCAAAGCCTTCATCGGCATGTTGCTCGTGGGCAGCTTGCTCGTGGGCGCGGCAATTTGGTTTTTGACGGTTCGCGGCAAACGCAGCGACGACATCGCTGTGCACGGGGACACAGCATCCAACGTGGAAATCGACGGTGGCTTGTCGGGCACGAAGCGCCCGGGCGGAGGCGGCGGTTCACGCGTCGTCGGCCGCGCCGGCGGCGTTCCGATTCTCGGCGGCGGGATGAGCTGCGAAGCCGCCCAGGCGACCTACGTCGAGGAAATGAACGTGGGCGGCCCGCGCGGTCAGGCCGACATCACGGCCGGCCAATACGGCTCGATCCTCAATCGCGGCTCTTATTTCGCGCATTGCGGCGTGCCTGACTCGATGCACCTCAACATCTGCGCGGCGGTTCAAAACGGGCGCGCCGTGGGCGTCACCGTCGTCGCCAAGCCACACGACCGCCGCGTCGAATCGTGTGTCTCTGCGTCGGTGCGTGGCCTGAGCTTCCCCAGCCATCCGAAGCTCGACGTCACGCGCACGCAGTTCTAGTCGACAGAACCCGCTCGACGTCCCAGCCCGGAACGGCGCCCGAAGCCTTGGTCGCGCGCTCCGAGTCGCCGGTTTTTTTGGGGGCCCCCGCTGCGGCGTGCCGCACGCGTCCCGAGCACTCTGGGCATTCTCGCTCGGCGCCCCCTTGAGGTATGGTCGGGCCATGGCACGCCATGCCGCGCTGATCCTGGGGCTATGCGCCGCTGCGTGCAGCGTTCCCGTCGCCGCAAACCTGGACGAATCGGACGCGAATCAGGCGGTCACCTTGCTCGAGCAGGCCAATCTCTCCGCGAGCAAGGAGCGCGATCCGGAGCATGAAGGGCGCTATCGAATCAGCGTGATCAACGCGGACGCCGCGTCGGCAATCGGTCTGTTGGCGCGGGAAAGCCTGCCTCCGCGAGCCAGCCCGGGCGTCCTCGAAGCGCTTGGCGAAGGCGGCATGATCCCGAGTCGCTTGGCGGAGCAAGCGCGCTGGACAGCCGGCGTCGCAGGCGATCTCGAGCGTTCTCTGCGCACGCTGGACGGCGTGCTCACGGCGCGAGTGCACCTCGCGGTTCCTGTAAAAGACGCGCTGCAAACCGACGCGCAACCGGAGCGGCCGAGCGCCTCGGTTCTGATCCGGCATCGCAACGCAACGCCGCCGATCGCTGCTGCCGAGGTGCAGCGCTTGGTTGCCGGCGCGGTGAGCGGTTTGGGGCCTGAGCAAGTCAGCGTGGTGATGACGCCGAGTCCGGGTTCGCGCGTCGCGCTGGCCGACGCGGTGCGCATCGGGCCGATCAGCGTGAGTCGCGGCACCGGCAGCGTGCTGCGCGGTTCAGCGGCGCTGATCGTCGTTTTGAATCTCACGCTGCTGGCAGCGATTTTGTATTTGTGGGCTCGGCTGAAGAAGAGCGAGGGCGCGCTCCTCGAAGCGCAAGGCAAGGCGGACGCGCCGCAGAAGCGCAAGTGATCGCGCTCGAATTCGTTTCCAAGAGCTTTTTCGGCCGATCCGCGCTCGAAGAGGTCAACCTCAAGATTCCGCGCGGCTGCCTGTACGGCTTGATCGGTCCTGGCGCTGCCGGCAAGACGCTCGTCTTGAAAGCGATTTCGGGGCTGATGCGACCCGACAGCGGGCGCGTCGTGTGCGACGGGCAAGACGTTGGAGCGCTGTCGCCCATCGAGCTCGAGGCTTATCGCCGCAAGATCGGCATGCAGTTTCAGAACAACGCGCTATTCGACTTCATGACCGTCGCGGAAAACATCGCCTTCCCGCTGCGACGGCTATTTCGACTTTCTGAAGCCGAAATTAAGGCAAAGGTCGCTGAGCGATTGGAGCGCGTGCAGCTCGCCGGCTTCGAAGAGCGCTCACCGAGCGGCTTGAGCGGCGGACAAAAGCGGCGTATCGGCATCGCTCGCGCCACCGTGACGACGCCGCCGATCGTGCTCTACGACGAGCCCGCGGCAGGGCTCGATCCGGTTACGAGCCTGCGCATTTTCGAGCTGCTGCGCGCCGAACAACGCGCCGCGGGCAGCACGGTGGTGATGGTCTCGAGCGACGTCGATCGGTTGCTCGCGGTGACGGATCGCGTGGGCATGATGCACGAAGGTCGCATCGTGTTCGACGGAACCACCACAGAAGCGCGCGAAAGCACCAATCCGCTGATTCGCCAGTTTCTACGCGGCGCTTTGAACGGACCGCTTTAGTACGGTTCCCGATGTACCACGGCCGCCTCGACGTTCCGCGTCGTGGTACGGCTGCCATCTGCACGGCTCGAGCGCATCAACCCGAGCTCAGCGCCTGGTTGGCGCGGCTTGCGGAGAGCTCCGCCAGCACGTCCTCGAAGGCACCGCCATCGATCGGCAATTCCAGCGCGCGGCCGAGCAAGCTCGACCACAAGACGGCGTTTGCTGTCTCGACCGCCAAAACGGCTTGTTCCGCAGGCGCAAGCAGCGCTTCACGCCCCGCAATCGCCGCCACGAAGTTCTGCAGCAAAGCGAGCCCTGTTTGCCCGCGCGCGGGGAGCTCCACACGCTCCACATCGGCCAGCGGACGGCCACTGCTTTCGCGACGCCGATGCGAGCTCGCCGCTTCGCGGCTCTTATGTACCAACGCCGCTCCGTCCTCCAACACGATGCGTCCACGATCACACGAAACTTCGAGGCGGTTCGTGCCGGGAGACTCGCCGGTGCCGGCGATCACGACCGCGCTGTGCCCACCGGCAAAATCGATCAGCGCGGTCACGTCGTCCTCCACCTCCACTTCGTGGAAGCGCCCGAAGCGGCATTGCCCCAGCACCTTTTGCGGCGCGCCAAACAACCACACCAACGTATCGAACAAGTGCGGAAGCTGATTCACGAGCAGCCCGCCACCCTCACTGGCGTAGCGGCCACGCCAGCTGCTGCCGACATAATACGCCTGCGTGCGATACCAATCGGTGGCTTGCCAAACCACGCGTTCGACTCGCCCCAGATCACCTCGAGTGAGCTGCGCGCGCAGCCATTGGAAGCGCGGATCGGCGCGGTAATCGTGCACCACACCGAAGCTCAAGCGCGACGCCTGCGCCGCGCGGTGCGCGAGCACGATGCGTTCACATTCGGCCTTGTGAACGCCGAGCGGCTTCTCGATCAGCACATGCCGCCCCGCGCGCAACGCGGCCAACCCGAGCTCGACGTGCAGGCGATGCGGCGCCGCCACCACCACCGCCTCGACCTCCGCACGCCCCAACAGCTCGGCCACCTCGCCGCAGCCAAAAGCGTCGAAGCCGGCACATAGGTCAGCCAGCGGATCACAAACGCCAGCCAGAAACGCGCCCTGCACGCGGCCGGAAGCAAGCGCTCGGGCGTGTCGAGCACCCGCGCTACCGAGACCTAAAACGCCAATGCCGAGCTCGCGCGCCAAAGAGTGTGGGACCCTAGTCACAGGCCTCGGCTTACGCCAGCGAAAACCAGGGCGCTTTCGCGCCAGGCGGGGCAGTTTCGCAGAATGGGCCCGAGCTCGGTATAAACTCGGGTTCGCATGACCGCGCCCCCTCGCGCCGAGGCTGTTCGCAAGCTCGACCGAGCCGCGCTCGGAGCCGCCGAGCAAGCGCGCTTGGTAGGCACCCTGGCGCTCATGCTCACGGCCATATTCCGCTCGTTCGGTAAGGGCGACTTCGATCGCAACGAGCTCTTGATGAACCTGCACCGCATGGGCGTGAAAAGCCTGCCCGTTGTCGTCACCACGGCGCTGTTCACCGGCGGTATCATGGTGATTCAAGCGGGACCCATCGTGGAGCGCTACGGCGCGCACGGTCTCCTCGGTTGGGGCGCGGGTTTCGGCACTCTGCGCGAAATCGGTCCGCTCCTCACTGCGCTGATGATTTCGGGGCGGGTCGGCGCGAACAACACCGCCGAGCTCGGCACCATGGCCGTCACGGAGCAAATCGACGCGCTGCGCGCCCTCGCCATCAATCCGATCGGATTTTTAGTGGGTCCACGCTTTTGCGCGATTGTGATCACGCTGCTGCTCTCCACTCTGTTCGCCGACGCGCTCGCGCTGTTCGGCGCCGCGCAGTGCGGCTACCTCTTGCTCGGCGTCGAGCCCGGCATCTTCTACCAAGGGCTCACTGGTGAGCTCCTGGGCTTCGGCGACGTGCTGCACGGTTTACTCAAGAGCGTCGTGTTCGGAATCGTGATCGGCCTTTCGAGCTGCCACTTCGGCATCACGACCAGCGGCGGAGCGCCCGGCGTGGGCCGCAGCGTCAACGCAACCGTAGTGGTCAGCGCCGCCGGCATCTTCGGGCTCGATTACCTCGTCTCCTTTGCGCTGCAATGACGACTGGCCTGCCTTCGCGTGAACCTCTTGCTCGAGCGCGTCCCGCCGCACCGCGCATCGAGCCCGAAGGTGTGCTGCAGGCTTTGCTGCGCGCCGCGGCCGAGCTCTACGGCACGTTCGCGCGCACGCTGTACAGCGTCGCGCGGGGCCGTCGCGATCGCGGCGCGATCGTCTACCAGATGTACGAAGTGGGCAACCGCTCGCTGCTTTTCGTCTCGGTAGTGATGGGCTTCATCGGCATGATCTTGGTGTTCCAAGGCGGCCTGCAAACCCAGCGCGTCGTGCCGGATCTCTCGGGACTCGGTGCGCAGTTTCTCGAGCTCTTGGTGCGCGATCTCTCGGCATCCATCTGCGCGCTGATGTTGGCCACGCGCGTGGGCGCCGGGATCGCCGCGGAAATCGGCTCGATGGTGGTCACCGAACAAATCGACGCGCTCCGCATGTGCGCTGCGGATCCCATCGACTACCTGGTCAAGCCACGCTTCGTTGCGTCCTTGCTCATGACCTTGGTGCTGGTGGTCATCGCGGGCAGCGTCGCCTTTGCGAGCGGTATGGGCGCGGCGTACGCATTTTTCGGCATCAATCCACGCACCTTCGCCAACCTCAGCCTGGTCGACGTGGGCGACATCTGCGTGGGCATCGCCAAGTGCATCGCGTACGGCGCCGCCATCCCCGTCGTCAGCGCGCACGCCGGCCTCACCACGTTCGGCGGCTCCGCTGGCGTCGGAGCCGCAACCACGCGCGCCGTCGTCAACTCCTCCCTCGCCGTCATCGCCCTCGACTTCGCCATCAGCGGCCTCGGCTACTTCATCTTCGGCCCCTGACGTCGACGCAGCGAAAACGCTGCCAAAACCCAAAATCGGCGGGCGTCATTCATGAGGCGAGTCCCCTCACGCGTAGACGTCTAAACACATCCGCTCGCCAAGTTTTGCGTTTTGGCGAGGCTTTCGCGAGCACCGGAGCGGAACGTACACCAGTACGTGAGCACCGGAGCGCAGCGAAAACGCTGCCAAAACCAAAAATCGGCGGGCGTGGTCACCAGCCGAAACGACGGTTCAGATGCCCGCGGGCATCCTTGAACACCAGCCATAGCAGCAGCTGGCGTCGCCCGAGCCGCGCTTCGCTTGCGTCGTCGCTAAGTCGAGCGGGGCTGCCTTGGGTACGGAAAACGAGACTGCTTCCGGCGGGCGAATCGCCAATGGGCAACGCGCGTACGGTTCCGGTCCGGGGCTATTGGTACCGTTTTCCAGCTCTGGAAAGCAGTAGGTCTCGCGCGCTGCGCCAGGCAGTGTGCAGCCCGCGTACGGCAACACATCTTTCGGATCGGCGACGGTGAGCTTGGCGCACCAGCTGTAACAACACGAATGACCCGGTTGCACGCGGCGGCGCGTGGCTTCCGTGTACTTGGCGTCGAAGCGAGCAACACGATGGCGTGCTGGGTAGGCGCCCGACGCGGGCACCTCGATGCCTGCGGGGCAGCTCTCGTACGGGGGCGGCGCACCAACCCCGGTGGACATGGGTACCAAACCTTCGCAATACGACTCGCGCACCTCATCGATGGCGCACTCCACGGACGCGACCTCGGCGTCCGGAGCGCTTCTCGGCTTCGGCTCCGATTTCGAGCACGCCAGCGCCAGAACGAAGAGTCCCAGCGCACATCCGGAGACAGCTCGCTTTTTCAACACCCGACCTTGCCCGACTTTGGCTTGCGCCAGCAGGCTTCGGTATACCGGATGGGTTCGACTTGTCAAAGCGCCACCCGCTCTTTTGCCACGCTATCGCCTTGAGGCTCCCTTCGAGGCTCCCTACCCTGAGCGGTAAATGATCGCGTTCCGGCAAATCTCGAAGACGTTCGGCACGAAGCGCGTGCTCGACGGTGTCAGCTTCGAGGTGCACCCGGGTGAGGTATTTTTCATCATCGGCGCCTCGGGTGTTGGCAAGAGTGTGCTCATCAAGCAGCTGATTGGGCTGCTCCGCCCGGATTCGGGTGAAATCTGGCTGGATAATCAGGAGCTCACGCAGCTCGACGAAGCCGGTTTCTACCCTGTCCGTAAGAAGTGCGCGCTCGTCTTCCAGCACTCGACGTTGTTCGATTCGATGACTTGCGCCGAGAACGTTGCATTGCCGCTCCAGAAGCATCGCGGCTTCAAAAAGCCGGAAGCGCTCGATCGAGCCCGCGAAGAGCTCGACCGGGTGCAGATGCTGGCGTTCGCCGAGCGCTTTCCGAACGAGCTCGGTGACGGCATGCGAAAGCGCGTCGCCATCGCACGCGCGTTGACGTTGGAGCCACGTTACGTGCTGTTCGACGAGCCCACGACTGGTCTCGACCCCGTCAGCTCCCGCCGCGTCGACCACTTGATTCGCACGTTGTGCGATGAACGCGGCGTGACGAGCGTGGTCGTTTCACACGATTTGACCTCGATCTTCACCATCGCCGACCGTATCGCCATGCTGTACAAGGGAAAGGTGCGACTTCTCGGCACGCGCCAGGCCTTTCAGGAGAGCGAGGATGGGGTCGTTCGGCAGTTCATTCGCGGCGAGTCAGAAGGGCCGATGGAGTTTTGATGCGAGACACTGAGTCGAGGACAGGCGCATGAGCCAGCGGTCGATCGAGGTCAAAGTCGGCGCGCTGATCTTGGTAGCGCTGGGACTGCTCGGCGCGTTTGTGGTGGTGATGGGAGGGCTCTCCTTCGAACCAACGTTTACGGTTTACGTTTCCTTCCATAACCCAGGAGGGTTACAAGCGGGCGCGCCCGTGCGCATTTCGGGCGTGAAGGTGGGCCGCGTGAGCAGCATGGAATTTCGCGGCGGGCAGATCGATCCCAAGACCAACCAGCGCGAACCACTGATTCGCGCCGTGGCCAAGCTCGAGAAGCGATACCAAGAAGCCGTCCGCGAAAACTCTCGTTGGTTCGTGACGAGCCAAGGTGTGCTCGGTGAAATGTTTCTCGCGGTCGAGCCCGGCTCTTTCGACAAGCCGATGCTCGCCGACGGGGCTGTGGTGCAGGGCATCAGCCCGCCACGGCTCGATTTGTTGCTCAGCGAGAGCTACGAGCTCTTGCATCGCGCGTACTTGGGCATCACCAACAACGAGCAAAAGCTCCAGGAGACGTTCGACGGCCTGCACCGCACGTTGAAAGCCAGTGGCGACTTCTTCGAAAAAAACGAGGAAAAGCTCAGCCGCACCATGGATAACGTGGAGGGTCTCAGCAAAGAGGCGAAGGAAACGTTGGCCGCGGCTCGAGAGCGCTACGTCGACGGACCGCAAGTCACACGCATCATGAACGACGTGGAGCGCACCGCCGCTTCGGTGGGTCGAAACGTCGATCCGCTTCTGTCCGACGGCCGCGAGCTCGTCGCCAGCGGGAAAAAGATCGCGCACGCGCTCGGCAGCGACGAACAGCTCGAGCGATACCGCACGGCTACGCGCGACCTGACCGACGCCGCAGCAGAAGCCAAACACCTTGCGAAAGGTGCGCAGGCGGTCGTGAGCCACGTGCAAAAAGGCAAGGGCACGCTCGGCGCGCTGGTCATGGACGAAGCCGTTTACGATGACCTTCAGGAGATGCTCCGCGACCTGAAGCACAACCCCTGGAAGTTCTTCTGGAGGCAGTGAGCGCTACGCTAAGAATGAGCGAGTCGCGCGTAGGGGCCGCTAATACGCGCCGCCTGTAGCGGCTCCGCCCGTCCCAGCGGGTGCCCCACCCATCGCAGTCGCAGCCCCGCCCATTCCGGCCGGCGCTCCCCCAGCGGTCGCCGTGCCGCCGCCCATTGCAGGCGCTCCACCGGCGCTCGTAGTTCCACCGTACGTCGTGGCCGTTCCCGCCATTGCCGATGCTCCGGCCCCAGAGCCAGCAACGCCGCCGCCGGCGGAGGTACCGGCCGCTGGGATCCCAGCGTCTACCTCGGAGATGAGCGCAGCCACGTCATCAGTACAAACTCGACCGGTTGCGCCCTGCGGAACCGCGCAGATTAGGCCGAGGGTGCAGTCGTCATCTCGAAAGCACACCGCGCCCTTCTTGGCCGCCTTCTGCGGACCGCCGCACGCCGCCATGCCCCACACCAACAGCACGAGCCAGCGCGATGAATCGAGCTTCGGCATGTTCAAGCTTGACGCTACGTGAACGGATTCAAAGGTCAAGCTGCGCGCCCATTGGCCCAAACGTTATGAACAGCGCACCAGGTGCGCCATTTCCCGCAAACTCAGCCCGACGGATTGAGCCGAACCACCACATCGCCCTCTTCCACGGACTGCCCCTCGGCAACGACAACTTCCGCCACGACGCCCGACTCCGGGGCCTCGATGGGCATCTCCATCTTCATCGACTCGAGGATGACGAGGGTCTGCCCTTCGCTCACCGAGTCGCCCACTTTGGTCTCGACTTTCCAGACGGTTCCCGTGATGTGCGCACAGACGTCGACGGCCATGGTGCGGCAGCATACTGCGTTCGTTCGACGCATTCGCACAAATGGGTGCGAACCCCTTAATCGCGCGTGTCTCGCGCGCCGCTTGGCGCATACTTATCCGTCGGAAAACTTCGACCCAAGCGCAGCTAGTAAAAGTGTGTCCATGCTGGGCACCAGCCGAAACATCGAGTACCGTTCGCCGGCCACTCGAGCCGCACTCGGGAGCTCCGCGCTCCCGACATTGGTGCCCGCCTCCTCCTTGACTCCTACAATGACCGGATGCTACCCGCGTGAGGCGGCTCGCGAAGCATCCTCCAGCCCGCCGCCCGATCGAGGAAGACTCCCCCATGGCCGAACAGAAGGAAAGCTCGGTTCTCTTCTCGCTCAAAGAGTTGATGAACCTCGAGGAGAACAGGATCAAAGAAGAAGAGGCGGAGAAGGAACGCCGCGCTCGCCAGGAGGCGGAAGCGCGAGCAGCGGCTGAACGAGCCGCCCGCGAGGCGGAAGAGCGGGCGCTACGCGAAGAAGAAGAGCGGCGCCGCGCCGAAGAGCAACGCGCTCGCGAAGAGGCGGCTCGCCTCGAGGCCATTCGCCACGGCGAGATCGAGAAGGCACGTGCCGAGGCGGAACACCGCGCCCGCATGGAAGCGCTCGCCGCCCAGCAGTCGCACGAGCAGCAGCTCGCCGCGCTGAACCAAGATCAATCGAAGAAGCGGCTCAAGCTCATCGTGGGCATCGGCAGCGCCGTGATGGTGCTCGCCCTCGTGGGCGGCGGCCTCGCGTACTCCAGCGCCCAAGAGAAGCATCAGAAGGAGCAGCAGGCTCTGCTCGCGCAGCAGCAGGCCGCAGCCGCGGAGCTCGCTCAGCTCAAGTCGAACTTCGAAGCGGCAGCCAAGAAGGAAGAAGAGCTGCGCCAGAGCCTCGCCAGCGCGAAGGACGAGGCGACCCGCGCCAAGCTCGAAGCCGAGCTCGCCAGCGCCAAGAAAGACACCGAAACCGCTCAGCGCCGCGTGCGTGGTGGCGGTGCGGCAGCCGGCGGTGCCACCAAGTCGGGTGGCGGCGCCAGCAAGCCCTGCAACTGCCCTCCGGGCGATCCGCTGTGCTCCTGCCTGTGAGCCCAGCGTGACCACCACGGATCCCCGAGCGCGGCTCGCGTTTGCGCTCGATTACCCCAACCTGGACGAAGCGCGCCGTGGGGCGAACCTAGTTCGCGAATCGGTTGGCGTGTTGAAAGTGGGCCTCGAGCTGTTCGTGGGCTCGGGCCCAGCCGCCGTCGCCATGGGTCGCGAGCTGGGGTGTGATGTCTTCCTGGATCTGAAGCTGCACGACATCCCGGAGACCGTGGAGCGAGCCGTCGCCTCCGCGTGTGAGCACGGCGCGCGCCTGCTCACCCTGCACGCGAGCGGCGGCCCGCGCATGCTGGAAGCGGCCGCGAAGCGTGCGCAGCGCGAAAATACCGGGCTCATCCTGCTCGCGGTGACGGTGCTCACGTCGCTCGACGCGGCCGACCTGAGCGCGGTCGGCGTTACACGCTCTCCGGCGGAGCAGGCGCTCGCGTTGGCTCGTCTCACGCGCGAAGCAGGGGTTGGCGGCGCGGTGTGCTCGGTTGCAGAGGTCGCCGCACTTCGCCGCGAACTCGGGCCCAGCGCCGTGCTGGTGACTCCCGGTATTCGCCCGAGTGGTGGCAGCGCCGACGACCAAAAGCGCGTTGGCACTCCTGCTGAAGCGATCCGAAGCGGCTCGAGCCTACTGGTGGTGGGCCGCCCCATTCGCGACGCTGCCGATCCGGCGACGGCCGCGCGCAAGCTTTTGCTCGAGGTCGCCGAGGCCAGCGGTGAATCGACCGCGTCCTGACGCTCACCGGCGCGCGGGTGACAAGCCGCCGGCTCCGTTGCCGCCTCAACGCGGCCCTCGCTTGGTGCTCGGTTTGCAGGCGGTGCGCGCGGCGATTCGAGCTCACGGCAGCCGACTCGGCGGCGTGCTCGTCGAGGACGGCGACAATCCACGCCTGGCCGCGGTGCAACGCTTCGCGAGCGATCAAGGCGTGGCCTCCATCGAAGTCGTTGGGCGCGCGTCGCTCGATCGGCTGGCAGGAGGTGTGCTGCACCAGGGAGTCGCGGCTTGGGCGCCCGAGCTGGTGAACACCGAGTTCAGCGCGTTGCTCGGCGATCCACAGTTGCTCGGCATCGTGCTCGACCGGATTCAAGACCCGCAAAATTTCGGCGCCGTCGTGCGCAGCAGCGTCGGTTTGTCGGCTGGGTGTGTGGTTTGGGGTGAGCACTCGTCAGCGCCGCTCGGCCCTGCCACGTTGCGAGCAGCAGCCGGCGCTGCCGAGTTCGCTAAGCTCTGCCGCGTGGCCTCGTTGCCCGGCGCGCTCGGCGATGCCGCCCAGCAAGGCGTGCAGGTGATCGGGCTCGACGCGCAGGCTGACAAGCCGCTCGCCAGCTGGGATCTGCGTGGCCCCACCCTGCTCGTGATCGGCAGCGAGCAAGCCGGCATGACGCCGGCGGTGCGGCGGGCGTGCACGGGCTTTGCACGCCTGGTCGCTCCCAACTCGATTGAGTCGCTCAACGCTTCCGTCGCCGCTGCGATTGCTCTCTACGAAGCGAGCAGACAGCGAACAGTTTCAAGTAGTTGAGTATTGTCTCTCAGGGAACGGCTGAGCTTCCACCAACACCCCTGAACACCCGTCACGAACCGAACGTTCGGCGCTCCTTTGAATGGAACGCGCTGTGCGTGACGAGCCCTCGACGAATAGCGCACGCGTTTCCCACACCTACGCGTTCTCGTTCAGGTGGCCACGCAATGAATGGACGCGCGGATCAAGGCTTACTCGAGCTCTTGGCCGAGCTCAGCGCCCCGGCGAGTCAAGCACGCGAAACAATGCAGCCTTTGCGCGTTCGAGATCTTCGCGGCGCGTCTCGTCCCCGAGGCTGAACCGAATCGCGCTGGTCGCCCGCTCGCGCCCCAGCATCGTGGTGATCACCGGCGACGGTTCGGCCGTGCCCGCCGCACAGGCGCTCCCACTCGAGACGCGGACGCCGAGCAGGTCGAGAGCGGCAACGAGTTCGTCACCGCGCCAACCCGGAAAGGAGCGGTTGCTCACATGTGGCAAGCGCGGGCCGGCGCCATTGCCCACGCTCACGTTGTCGAGAGCGAGCTCCAGTTCGTCACGCAAAACGGCGAGCTCGGCCCACCGGCGCGGACCGCTCTCGACCAACGCGAGTGCGGCGCGAAACCCTGCCGCGGCGACCGCGTCAACCGTGCCGGGCCGCAAGCCGCGTTCTTGCGAGCCGCCGAGCAGCAACGGCTTGGGCGCGGATTTTCGAAACGCCAGCGCGCCGATCCCCTTGGGGCCGCGAATCTTGTGAGCCGTCACAGCGATGCTGTCGGCGCCAGCTAACTCGCTCAGCTGCAACTTACCGAAGGCCTGCACCGCGTCCACGTGCAGCAATAGGCCAGCAGCGTGCACGGCCTCAGCGATGGCAACGAGCGGCTGGATCACCCCAGTTTCGTGATTGGCAGCCTGGACGGCGACCCATGTCCCCGGCGGCATGCCTTGGCAGGCGTTGGCTACGGCGCTCGGGTCGAGGCAACCGCTAGCAGGCACCGAAACCCAGCACACCGGCCGACCTTGCACCTCCAAGGCTTCGGCTACCCGCACCACGGACGGGTGCTCCAGCCGGCTCGTCACGATGCCGGGAGCGTGGGCCAAGCGAAGGTTGTTCGCCTCGGTGCCACCCGACGTGAGCACCACATCGCGCGGATGTGCTCCAAGCGCTGCGCCCAGCGCTTCGCGCAGCTCCTCCACTTCGAGCCGTGCACGGCGCCCTGTCGCATGCGTGCTCGCGGGGTTGCCCCACGCGGTCTGGGCTGCCGCCAGCATCGCTTCAAGCACCTGCGGATGCGGCGGAGTGGTGGCGTTCCAATCGAGATAAACGCCGTCTTGGTTCGGCGACTCCGCTGGCATGCTCGCCATCCAAGCCGCGGGTCAGGACGAGTACGGCCGCGAAGGCAGCTCGCTGACCGGCCCCATCGAGACCTCGGCCATCACGAAGTAGAAAGCGGCGCCGTTGAAGCGCTCTCCGACGATCTCTTCGTCAGCCGGTGAAGCCATGCGCACATCGCCGCCATGGCCCTGTGCAACGCCGCGCACTATGGCGAGGCCAACTCCAGTGCCGCCATGCGAACGCGTCGGGGAGCCGTCCACCTGGTAGAAAGGCTCGAAGAGCCGCGACGACTTGTCCTGCACGATGCCGGGACCGTTGTCGGCGATGCAGATCTCGAAGTGCCCGGACGGAAGCCTTCGCGCCCGCACACCCACTGCGCCACCGAAGGGCACGAACTTGGCTGCGTTGTCGAACAACTGATCCAAGGCGCGCCCGATGCGATCGACGTCGCCAGTGCCGCGCAGAGCGCCTTTCTTCGGCAAGTCGGCGACGAGCCGCAGATGACCGTCGTCGAATGCAGGCTGCCGCGCGATGGCAGCGCGCACCACATCGCCGAGATCGTATTCGCGCGGAGCGAAGCGCATGCGACCTGTTTCGAGCGCGGTCACGTCGAGCAAATTGTCGATTAGACGGCGCAGGCGCTGCACGCAGTCGTCCATGGCGCGCAGGGCCTTTTGCTGCGGCGTCGTCAGATCCCCGAGCTCACCATCGACGAGCAGCTTGATGTATCCGACGATGGGAGTCATCGGCGTTGCAAGCTCGTGCGAGATGTTGCGATAAAACTCCTTCTTCGCCTGATCGGCTTCGACCAAGCGCCGATTCGCGGCCGAGAGCTGCGCGATCTTCTCCTCAAGATGCGAAACGATGCGCTGGCTCTGGATGCGCAGATGCTGACCGGTTGCGTCCGGCGACGCACTCTCGCGCTTGCCGCGCAAATAGCCACCGACGGTATCCGCGAAGGAGCGCGCATCGATTGGCTTCTGTAGGTAACCGTCGCACCCAACGGCGAGACTCGCATCGCGGTTGCCTTCCGCCGTGATGGCGACGATCGGCACCCCACGAAGCGTTGGCTCCGAACGCAGCCTCAGCGTCACCTCGTAGCCGTCTAGACCGGGGATCGCGATGTCCACGAGCACGAGATCCGGTCGCTCTTCGAGCGCTCGGCGCACGCCTTCCACTCCGTCAGCGGCGTCGATCACCTCGAAGCCCGCCGGCGTTAGCAATTTCCGGACGAGCAGGCGGTTCGCGGGATCATCCTCGATGTGGAGGATTTTGGGCATCTAGGGAGACCCTTTACTACCAGCGGGCTCGGCTTTCCACACGCTGATCGCAGAGGCAAACTTCGAGCACGAAGCGTATGATTCCGTGCTACCTCTTCGAGCCGTAATTTGTCTGCACCCAAGCCCACTGCCGGCGCTCGCAAGCGCATCATCGTGGCCGAGGACGACACGGCCATCGCTACGCTGCTCACCCGCGTGCTCTCTCAGCACTACGACGTTTCGCACGCCGCAAGCGGGTCCCGAGCGCTGGAGATGGCCGCGGAACCACCCGCTCCAGCCCTTTTCATGCTGGATGTGATGATGCCGGACCTGGACGGTTTCGCGGTAGCAACCAAGCTCCGAACGATTCAGCAGCTGAAGCACGTTCCCATCATCTTCCTCACCGCGCGCACCGCACCAACCGACATCATTCGCGGCATTCAAACCGGCGCGCGCCACTACATCCAGAAGCCGTTCAAGATCGAAGATGTGCTGAACAAGGTCAAAAAGACCATCGGCGAGTGAGGCGTCGACGCACAAGTGAGGGTATTTGCGGGGCAGGTGGGATGAGTGTACGAACGCTCGAAATGGCTGGATTCCAGCCATTTGCGAACGACCGCCGGGCCCAATTGCGTGACCTTTTCGCCCCTGCAAGTCGAGAGCGAATAAACCGGAGCGTGCTTTCGTAAAACAAAGCATCCTGGCGCTGTGGTGATAATCTTTCAGCGAACTCGGGGCAGAGTCCGCTGAACTTCGACGGAGAGACACATAAAATGAAAACCGCTTGGCTCAGTCTATTCGCACTTGGGATCGCGTGTTCAATCGCAACCGCTTGCACGATTACGACGACCGATGACGACACCGCCCTCGGCGGCTCTTCGGGGAACGGCGGCACCGGCACTGGCGGCGCGAGTGGAGGCACCTCGGCGAAGGGCGGAACGACCTCGACCGGCGGCAGCGCGGCTGGCGGCGCCGTGGCCAAAGGCGGCAGCGCCGGCATGTCGAGCGGCGGAACCGGCGGCAGCGGGCCTAACATCAATGTGGTCTGCGACACCGCGACCGTGACTCAGGGCACGCCCGCCGCGACCTGTGAGTTCGACGCGAGCGACAACACCTTCTGTCACGCGTGCCTCACCAAGTCCTGCTGTGGCGAAGTCAAAGCCTGCTTCGGCATGAACCCGGAGAATCAATGCGCCTTCGGCGGGCCTGACGAAGGCTCCGAATTCGCGTGCTTCGAGGCGTGCCTCGTGACCGCTGCCAAGAAGAACGGCGGCGACTACACCACGGCGGACGAGGACAAGTGCCTGGGCGACTGCGCCACCCCGAAGTGCGGCGCGGTCATTGGCAACGCCACGAACGAGCTCATCACCTGCATGCACCTGAGCTGCGAGAAAGAGTGCTTCATCGATCCGGCCCAGTGAGGCAGCCGCTGGTCCCTCGAGTGAGCTAACGAAGGTCCGGTGCGGCCCGAAGCGAGACCGGGTTCTCTGCCCCTCTCGGCACCGGCCTTCGACTCGAGCTTGAAACCCGCTTCAATCGCGGTTTTTTCGCGACGCGGGCCGGGCGTGCCGCGGGCGGCTGTGTTACGGTGGCCCCGCCATGATGGTCGTTGGTTGTGCGGGCTTCGCCGTCCCCGCCACGCGCTACTTCAAAGAGTACCTTTTCGTCGAAGTGCAGGAAACGCACCTTGCGGTGCCTGGGCCCGGCACATTGCGTCGCTGGCGCCGCGAAGCGCCCAAAGGCTTCGAGTTTGCACTGCTCGGCCCGCGCGAGATCGCTCAGGAAGGCTTTCGCGACGGCAAGGTCGTCGAGACAGCCCTGCGCACCCTCGGTGAAGTGGCCCAGGAGCTGGAAGCTCGCGCCGCTGTGTTCGTCGGCCCGCCCGACTTTACGAACTCGCGTGCCAACAAGAGCGCTCTCAAAGACTTCCTGAAGAACGTCCGTAAGCAGTTCGATACAGTGGTATGGGAATCAGGTCCGGCCTGGAAGCCGGACGAAGCGGATGAGCTGGCCGAAGAGACTCGCACGCTCGCCGCTCGCGACCCACTCCAGCACGGCCTCTCCAAGCGCGACATTGCGTATTACCGCCTTCCCGGCCCCGCCGGTCACAAGTCGCGCTACGAAGATCCCGCCATCGAGCGCCTCGCCGAAATTGCCCAAGGCGGCCTCGACCAGAACGCGACCTACGTCTTCACCAACGTAGACATGTTCGCCGACGCAAAGCGCTTCAAGCGCGCGATGGGGATGTAGTCTTAGCCATGCGACGCGCTGGCTCGATGCGACCAAAGCAGAAGCAACGGGTAACGGTGCTCGAAGAAGATGCCGCCTTCCGCGAGACGATTCGCGCTGGTGTCGCCCAGCTGGAGCGCGGCGAGCTCGTCGCCCATGAACACGTTATGGCTTCAGGCGATCCTGCTGCGACACACGCTGCGCGCGCCATGAAACTCGTCTAGTCGGCAGAAAGCGGTCCCTTCTCCGCCGGCTCAAAAGCGGTCCCGGTGCCTACACGGGCAGGACCCGCACCGTTGGGAAGTGACGTTGCAAACGCTTGAGGTCGTCCATATCGGAGGTGTAGACGACGCCACCGCCACGCAGGGCCGCAGATGCCATGACGACCGCGTCCGCCAGCGATGAGCCCTTGACGGCGCCCAGTGCTTCCCCGGCAGCACGGCAGAGCGAAGGCGGCATGTTCTCCACGAGGACGGAAGCCAGGATTTCTTCTCGGATGGTGGTTCTTCCTCGCCACCATTCGACGTAGACAACCGCTGGCACGATCGGCAGAAACCCGCGGCGTATGATGTTTCGGAACGCTTCTGTGGCGCGCTGCTTGCGCCGCTCGAGCGCAAGCAGCATTCCGGTATCGAAAGTGAACGTCACGCTGCTTTTCCGCGCCGTTTCTTTGGCGACGGCACTCCTTGCCATTCTGCTTCGATTCGCTCGATGGCTTCGGGGGTCAGCGGCGGAACGTTGTACTTCTCGAAATAGGCCTCCGCTGCGGCGAACTTCGCTTCGCGCATGGCTATCTCAGCCAACAGCGCGGACACGTTGCCGTTGTGGCGCCGAATGGCAAGAGCCTTTAGATTCTTGAGGGTCGCGTCGTCCAGCGAGAAGCTCGTGGTCTTGGTTCGCCCAGAGCGCATACTGGCACTGTAGCACAAGTGGCCCTCGCCACCCCTCTTTGCTCTTTTCGAGACTTCACAACGCTTCGTCGCTCGGCTCCGGCAAACCTGGTCTACCGCGTCGCTGGCGACCAGATACAGATCGCCGCACTCTGGCACGGTCGGCAGAAGCGGGAGTAGACGAGGGGGGAGATCGCCGCGTTTCGTCACTTCTTTCGGCTACTTCGAAGGGTGCTCGCACACACCGGTCACCCGCCGCGCAGCGCTGAAAAAATCCTCGTGACGGATCGACCAGATTCGTCGTTTCGTATTGGCTATGTGGACACGGGGAACAACAATGCGTCGAGCCGGCGCGATGCTGCCGCTCATCGTAGTCTCGGCTTGCGGCGACTCACAACGCTCTGACGACGCCTCTCTGGGTGGAGCATCGAGTGCGTACGGCGGTCAGGTCGCATCTGCGGGCGGATCTCCGTGGTGGTTGCATTGCCGGGGTACAGCTACGACGTGGCCGTGGCCGACCTAAATAACGATGGAATCCCGGATGTTGCCGTTGCTTTGAACGATCCACCGGGCATTTACGTCATGAAATCCGTAAAGCCTTGAACGTAACGGAAGCGCATACGCATCGGTCCAGCTTCGTGCGCGCACCCGCCGAGCTACGGCGCTTCGTCGCTCGGCTCCGGGAAACCAAGAGCTCGCGCGGCGACGGCGCGCCCGGTGAGCTCACCTGCTGCGCGCAGTGCTGCTCCGTGGCGCGCGGATTCGGCAACAGCGCCGGAGGCTGCACCGGCACGAGCAGTGCGGCGGACATCGCCTGTGTCACGTGAAGCGGCGCCGCCGGCGACTTCTTCGACCCAAGCTCGAGCCGTAACGGCGACAGCGGTTCCGCGCGCGAAGGGCTGTGTCTCGCCTGCTGCCGGCGCCATGATTCCGGTTGGCGCCTCGTCGACACGCAAGACTTCGACGACCAGACATGGGTAGGAGCTGCCGAGTGCGTCGTGCACCGAGAGTTCGTTGCGGGTTCCGTCGAGCACCGCTTCTACGAGCTCCAAATCAGGGACCTTTGCGGGTGCGGCGCGCACACACAGGGGTGTTGCTTCCGTTACGGCGTGCTGGGCGCGATAGCCGCACGCACTCGAGAGCATTGCCAGCGCCAATGCACAGAGTTTCACGGGAAACAACAAAATATCCACATCGCTTCGCTCGTTCAGCACGTAACATGCGTCAAGCGAAACGTCGGATTTGGCTAGAAGCGCCACCTTAGTTCAGCCGCGGTTTCGTTGCCAAATTTTGTGAGGGCCGCTCAGCGCCATTTTCGCGTCGGGCCCTCACTTGAACGCTCGTTCAACCTGCAACAATGAAGTTCAAGACGCGCCCGGGAACGTAGACGAGCTTCTTCTCGGCTTTGCCCTCGAGGAACTTGCGGACGTTCTCGTCGCTGAGCGCCGCGGCGCGTGCGTCGCTTTCGCTCGCGGTGCGCGACAGTTTGGCGCGGCCACGTACTTTGCCGTTCACCTGAACGCCGATCTCGACCTCATCGTCGACGATCAAAGCGGGATCGTAGATCGGCCACGGTACGTTAGCGATCGAAGCTGGATGCCCGAGCCGCTCCCAGAGCTCTTCCGCGAGGTGCGGGGCGAACGGAGACAGGCAGAGCACCAACAGCTCCAGCGCATCGCGCGGCGGCTGCTCCATGCCGTTCAGATGATTGGAGAGGATCATCATCTGGCTGATGGCCGTGTTGAAGCGCAGGCCCTCGATGTCGTCGCCGACCTTCTTGAGCGTGCGATGTGCGAGCTTCTTCGTTTCGGCGTCGCTGGGGATCTCCGAGGGCACGCGGGTGGCCACGTTGTAGACACGATCCAAGAAGCGCCGAACGCCTTGAATTCCGCTGGTTTGCCAGGGTTTGGTTTGTTCCAGCGGGCCCATGAACATCTCATAGACGCGTAGGCTGTCAGCGCCGAAATCGGCAACGACGCCGTCGGGGTTCACGACGTTGCCGCGCGCCTTGCTCATTTTTTCGGGCAGCGCGTGGAGCTTCACGCCGAGCGTCTTGTGGTAGGGGCGGCCGTCGCGGAACTCCGCCTCGGCTTCGGCTACCCAGCGTTCTTCAACGACCTCGCCCGAGGGCAACGACAGCGTGCCCTCGCCACGAATCAGCCCGTCGAAGTCGCCATCGAGCGTGCGCAGGACGGCGCCGTTGGCATCGAGCACGACGTAGAAGCGGTAGCTGATGCCCAAGATCATGCCTTGGTGCACGAGCTTCGTGAACGGCTCTTTGTCGGCGACGACCCCGATGTCGAACAGCACCTTGTGCCAAAAACGCGCGTAAAGCAGGTGCAAAACCGCGTGCTCGGAGCCGCCGACGTAGAGATCCACGGGCATCCAATCGGCGTACGCTTGCGGGTCGAAGATGCGCTCGGTGTTGTGGGGATCGAGGTAGCGCAGGTAGTACCAACACGAGCCTGCCCACTGGGGCATGGTGTTGGTTTCGCGCGCAAACCAGCGCCCATCGCGCTCGAAAAAGCGCCAATCGAGCGCGCGCGCCAGCGGCCCAGCAGCGTCACCGGGGTGATAATCCTCGAGCTCGGGCAAACGCAGTGGCAACTCGCTCTCTTCCACTGCGATTGGCTGGCTGTAGTCGATTTCGTAGGCGTCACCACGGCGCGGATCACCCGAGGTTTTCACCGGGAAGTAGATCGGAATCGGCTCACCCCAGTAGCGCTGCCGGGAGAACACCCAATCGCGCAGCTTGTAGTTCACACGACGGCGACCGAAGCCCTTCTCTTCGAGGTAGTTGATGATGTTCGCCTTCATCACAGGCGTGTTCTGCCCATCGAAATGCGCCGAGCGCACGGCGACGCCGTCCGCCGTGAAAGCCTCCGTGACCTCGTCGTGCAGCTTCCCGTCAGGGCTCACTACTTCGATAATCGGCAAACCGTAGGCTTTGGCGAAGGCGAAGTCGCGCTCGTCGTGCGCCGGAACGGCCATGATCGCGCCGGTGCCGTACGCACCCAGCACGTAGTCGGCCGTGTAAATCGGAATGGGTTTGCCAGTCAGCGGGTGCTCTGCGTGCGCCCCCGTGAAAACGCCGGTTTTCTCTTTGCCCAGCGCTGTGCGTTCGAGATCGCTCTTGCGCGCCGCAGCCTGTACATAGGCTTCGACCTCGCTGCGCTTCTCGGCAGCGGTAATCGCCAGAGTCGCTCGATGGTCCGGCGCAATCACCATGTACGTCGCGCCGTACAACGTGTCGGGGCGCGTAGTGTAGACGGTGATGACCTGGTCTTGCCCGATGACCTTGAAATCGACCTCGGCGCCTTCGCTGCGCCCAATCCAGTCTCGCTGCTTTTCGCGAGTTTCTGGCCAATCCAGGCTCTCCAAGTCGGAGCCCAAGCGGTCGGCGTAGGCGGTGATGCGGAGCTGCCACTGGCGCAGCGGCAAGCGCACGACCGGATGATTACCGCGCTCACTACGCCCGTCGATCACCTCTTCGTTGGCGAGCACGGTGCCGAGCTCGGGGCACCAATTCACCGGGATTTCTGACTGGAACGCGAGCCCTCGCTTGAAGAGCTGTAAGAAGATCCACTGCGTCCAGCGCACGTAGTCGGGATCGGTCGAATTGATTTCGCGCGACCAATCATAGGCAAATCCCAGCGATTTCAGCTGGCGCCGGAAGATGGCCACGTTGTCCGCCGTGGTCTTGCGCGGGTGGGTGCCGGTGCGGATGGCGTGCTGCTCAGCGGGTAGACCGAAGGCATCCCAACCCATCGGGTGCAGCACGTCGAAGCCGCGCATGCGCTTGTAGCGCGCGATGATGTCGGTGGCCGTGTAGCCCTCCGGATGCCCTACGTGCAGCCCTGAGCCCGACGGATAGGGGAACATATCGAGCACGTAGAATTTCGGGTGACCCGGTCGGCGCACGGCGCGAAATGTCTGCTGCTCTTCCCAGTACTTCTGCCATCGAGGTTCGATGGTCCGGTGCTCATAAGCCATGGCCAATCATAGTGCGCGCGCGTGCAAATGCATCGCGATTTCGCGGTGAAACCGGCCCGGTTGCAGGAGGTTCGCAGCGCGGCGTTGCGCAATAAGCTGCGCTAGGGCGCCTTCGAACGGCGCTTGCGTGGCTTCTTCGGCTCGCTGGCTGCTTGGATTTTGCGTTCGAGGCGCGCGCGACGGCGCGCATGCTGGTCTTCGTCTTCGCTCGTGCCTTGTGCGAGCAGCGTGAGCGCAAAGCCCGGCGCCTTCATGTAATGCTCGTACAATTTGGCGAGTTCGAGGCGCAGCGCGGGATCGTCCAGATCGGAAAGCGCCGACTCGAATTCGCGCAACGCGAGCGCACGATCACCGCGTGCCTTGGCGATTTCACCACGCATGCGACGTGCTCCGGCTCCCCCTCCCCGTTCGACCGCCGCGTCCGCAACGCGCGCCGCTTCATCGAGCGCACCGGCTCGGCGCAGCGTGCGCGAAAGCCCGAGTAGATCCGTCGTCGGCAAGAGGTCGATGGGCTCGCCGTAGAGGCCAACCAGCGCGGCCATACTGACGACGTCCCAGGCGTTGTGCAGCACCACTGCGCTGAGCGAAGTTTCGTCTCCCGTGCGGAGGAAATGCGAATAACGCGCGGCAATATCGGAACCGGCGACGTCAGGGCCACGACCGAAGCCGAGGACTTCGCTCTCCAACGTCACGAGCCGGCACTGCCCTAGGCGGCTCTTGTGCAGTCGCCGCGCGATGTGCAGCAAGTCGAGGTGCGGCCGGACTGGCAAGGGCGGCAGGCGGTTCATCACGCAGCGGCCAGAAAGCAGCGGCCAATCGAAGGCCTTGCCGTTGTAGGTAACGATCACGTCAGCGCGCTCGACGCATTCGCGCAGGCGCGCCAGCAAGGCGGGTTCGTCCGCTGGACGGCGCAACAAGAGCTGCTCGACGAAGAGCCGGTTTTCCTCGTCGAACCACGACATTCCCAACAAAAAAGCCAGCACTCCAGCGCCGCCACCCAACCCGGTGGTTTCGGTGTCGAGAAACAGCGCGCGCTCGAAGCGCAACCCGGAGAGCGAAGGATCCAACGCCAGCAACGCCAGCATTTCGCTTTTCGCCGCGGCAGCTGAGTCGACGGGCATGATGCCAACGTGATGCGACGGAGCGAGGCGCTCCAAGCGCTGATATAGAATGCCTTCCGGACGCTCGACGCGCGTGAACGGCAGGCTGGTTTCACTAGGTTCCGCGAGCCGCCGCGGAGGGCTCGGGCGCCCCAAGATTTCGGAGATCTTCGAACGCAGATCGGAGAGGACTTGCTCGCGAGCACCGTGAGGAGCCGCTTCGGCGGGCTGCATCACCTCGACCTCGACGTGGACCTCGACCTCGACATCGGTTGCCGTCGCAATCGAACGGGGCACCGGAGCGCTGCGCAAAAAGCTCAGCTTTTGCCGCAGATCCATGGTTAACGCGCCTCCACGGCGAGGAGCAAACCTTCGCGCGCGATAACCCACACTCGATTGTGGACGGGGTCGAAAATCGGCCTTCCGAGCGGCGACTCTGCGAATTGTGAGCAGCCGAGCGGCGCACCACGCTCGGAGAAGCCGAACAAGGCGCCGTTTTCGAGCGGAACGAAGACTCGCCCACGCGGATCAACGAGCGGCGCCGCGCTCGCTTCTGCCGGAAGTGGCACCTCGAAGACGCGCTCGCTGCCCGCCTTGGCATACACCTCGAGGCGGCGCGCTCGAGTGATCACCGCGATGCGATCACCAGCCGCGCTGGCGCGCTCCGCGCTGAGCCGAAAGCGAACACCCGTCGTGTCGACGCCGAGCAGCTCTTCACCCGCCAACGCGCAAAATGCCGCGCCTTCGCAGGCAAATAGCTCGCGCGCCGGCGCTCCCAACTCGAAGCGCTGATTTTTGCCAAACCAGGCCAACACGGCGCTGCCGTCGCTGCGCGCGACGCCGACGGCTTTCCCGAGCGTGACCGGCGGCGACGAAAAGAGCGCTTTCCCCGCGACGTGTGCGATGAGCGCGCCGCGCGACGAAAGCGCGAACAGCCGACCGTCGTCGCTCGCGAAGAAGTAGCGACCGAAGCCGTCCGCGGCGAGCCCTGCGTGGATCGGGATCGGACTCTCGAACACCCAAGCCAAGCTGCCGTCCGCGCGCAACGCGTAGATGCGCCGAGGAGTTGGCACCAAGAGCCCACCCGACCCGCTCAGCACGAGCTCCCCCACGACGGGCCCGCGCAGCGTGTAACCCCAGAGGTAGGATCCATCCGGGCCAAGCGCGTGAACGTAACCTTCGGACGTCCCCACGTAGGCATGCCCATCGGCGCTCACCGCCGGCGTGGAGGTGGGCCGCGCACCCGTACGAAAGCGGAAATCCAAGGGAAGTGGCGCGGCCCGAGCGCACCCGTCGGGCGCCGCCTGAGCCTCGGGCAACGGTGCTGCCAGAGCCAACTCTGCGCTCCACACGAGCCAGCCGAGCCAAGCGAGACAGCGGCGGGGACGGCGGGAGTTCACGCCGCGAGCTTTCGTCGACTGAGCGGCGCGTGCAAGTGCAAGCTTAAACCTGGCATGCTGGTGCTAAGGTCGCTCTCGTGGGCATCCTCGTTTTCGGGCTGACCGGCGGTATCGGGTCGGGCAAAAGTACGGTAGCCGCTCACTTTCGGGCGCGCGGCTTGCCCGTGGTCGACGCCGATGAGCTGGCCCGCGAAGCCGTCGCAGTGGGCTCGGAGGGCCTGCGCGAAGTGGTGGCAGCGTTCGGCAGCGACGTGTTGCAACCCAATGGCAGTTTAGATCGCACGCGCTTGGCGCAGCGGGTTTTTGGCCATCCGAGCGAGCTCGCCAAGTTGGAAGCCATCACGCATCCACGCGTGCGCGCGCTGGCTCGGGCGCGCATGGAGAGCTTCGAGCGAAAGGGTGAACCACTCGCCTGCTACGAGGTGCCGCTCCTGTTCGAGGTTGGGTTGGACCGCCAATACAGGCCGGTGGTGGTGGTGAGCGTGCCGGAAGCGCTGCAGCTCGAGCGAGCCACGGCGCGCGATCGCACCAGCGCCGAGCGCGTTCAGAAGCGCATCGATTCGCAGCTATCGTTGGCGGAGAAGGTGCGCCGCGCGGACTACGTGATCGACAACGCGGGCTCCATCGAACGAACACACGAGCAAGCCGATCGCGTGTTGGCTCGGATTTGTGAAGCCGCCGGCGTCGATCCGAGCCGCTACGGCGTCTGAAAGCTACGCCCCGAGGCGCGCTTCCGCGGCGAGCAGCGTGTTTTCGAGCAGCATGGCGATGGTCATTGGTCCCACGCCGCCCGGTACCGGCGTGATCGCCGACGCTACGGTTTGCGCCGAAGCAAAGTCCACGTCCCCGCACAGCTTGCCGTTTTCGTCGCGGTTCATGCCCACATCGATCACCACGGCGCCCGGCTTGATCCAGCTGCCGTTGATCATCTTCGCGCGCCCGACCGCCGCGACCAGCACGTCCGCTGAGCGGCACACATCCAGCAAATCGCGTGTTTTCGAGTGCGCCATCGTGACAGTCGCGTTTTGCTCCAAGAGCAGGCCAGCGACTGGCTTACCCACCAAGTTGCTGCGCCCGACGACAACCGCGCGAGCGCCCTCGAGCTTGGCGCCGCACTCGACGAGCAAGCGCATGCAGCCCCGCGGCGTACAGGGCACCAAGCCGCGCTGTCCGCTCCAGAGCGCGCCGGCATTCACCGCGTTGAGTCCGTCGACGTCTTTGCGCGGATCAATGGTGCGAATCACTTCGGTCTGGCGAATGCCTGCCGGCACGGGAAACTGCACCAAAATCCCGTCTACTTCGGGAGTGCGATTCAGCTCGTTCACGAAGCCGAGCAGGCTGGCTTCGGTCGTCGACGCAGGCAGGCGATGCACGCGGCCGCCCATGCCGATTTCCTCTGCGGCCTTCTCCTTGCCGCGCACGTAGACAACCGAAGCCGGATCTTCTCCGACCAGCACGACGTGCAGCTCCGGAGCGCGACCATGCCGGCTCTTGAAGGCAGCGATCTTACTCTGCACCTCGCCCCGCACTTTGGCGGCGACGGCCTTGCCATCAATCACTTGTGCCATCGGTGGCGCGGCATACCAGAGCAGGCCTGCCCCGTCCACGAACGCACGTCTGCCGCTGAAGAGTTGGGCGTCGCGACTGCAGGGCTACCTGTCGTCGGGGCCGCCAGCCGCGAGCTAAATCGACAGAGCCACTTCGGGCACGGTCACCGCATCGCTAGCTACGGCGAATGACAGGGCCGTGCTCACAACACCACTCAAGGTCAAGGTGACGCTCGTCCCGGGGAAAGCTGATGCGGACAGATTGCCGACCAGCACCAAACCAGAGCTGTCGGTCTGGGTTGCATCGGTCGACCAGGCGCCGCCGAGCCGATATGCTACCACCGCTGCGCTGCCTGCGGTAACCCTCACACCGGCGATGCCGCCGCCGGTTCGTGAGGAAACGAAAGAGACCACGAGGTGGCCGGCACCGCTGGTGCGCGTAGTGGGTGTGCTCAGGCTTTGAAACATGGCGTCGATGACGTCCGTTTGCACCAGCGGGAGCGAGAGCTCCGCGGCGAGACCGGTCGAAATCGGCGTGATGGTGCGAATGCTGGCGTTGCCGTTCTTCGGGCGCACGCTGATCCAGGTGATGCTGAGCGCCGTTTGAAGGCCGCTCAGCATGAACGGATCGATGCCGTTCCACTCGGCGCTCACGATGGGCTGGGAGCTACCCTGGGCTTCGATGATCGCGCCGTCGGTGCGGGCGATGGTGGTGCGAAACGTGTCATCGACGAGATCGACCACGCTGCCACGCAGCGTTCCGTTATTGACGCTGCCGCCGTTCGCACCGCCGCCCACGCCTGCTCCGCTGCCTCCCGCTCCCGCGCGCGAGCTGCCCTGCCCGATCCCTCCCAGCAGCGGACACGCCGTACCCGCGCAAGGATCAACGAGCGGCGGATGCGTTGGCGGATCGCTGCAACCGAAGCCAAGCAGCACGAAGGTGAGGATCGCCGAAAAGCGGCGCTGCTTCAGGCAGGGCTCTCGGCGGGAGGGCTGGGAGGCGCGGCCGCGATGGAGGGCGACTTGTTGGCGAGCCATCGGTGCAACCGATATGCCCCGAGCAGCAGCGCAGCGCCAATAAGCTGCGAAGTGCTCAGGCCGAGCAGGCCGCCGCGCTCGTCGTCGCGGAAGAACTCCAGCGCGAAGCGAATCGCCGCGTAGCTGGCAACAAACACCACGAAAACTTGGCCATCGTAGCGTTTTCTGCCGTGCAGCCAGAGAATGAGCAGCGCGGCCAGCGCAAAGCTCGCGCCAGATTCGTAGATTTGCGTGGGGTGCACCGGCAACGAGCTGTGGCCCACGCTTTCGATCAAGTGCGCCTTGCTTTGCGCTTCACTCGCTGGGCTACCCGGTGGAAAGCTGAGCGCCCACGGCGCGCTCGACGGATGCCCAAAGCAGCAGCCCGCTAGCAGGCAACCGAGACGCCCGAAGCCGAGGCCGAGCGGCACCACCATGCCGGCCATGTCGGCGGCTTTCCAAAACGGAAAGCGATCGGACTTGAGCAGGCGATACGCGATGGGCGACGCCAGCAAGAAGCCGCCGTAGTACGCGAAACCGCCGGTGTAGAACTCGGCCCAGGCGAAGCAGTTGCTGCTCTTGGGGTGGCACACATTGCCGAGCATGTCCCAGTAGCCCTTGTACTCGCCGATGCACTGCTCGCGAGTGACGTGCCACGAGACTTGTGACGGATCGGTGCACAGGTGCACGTAGTCCCAGAAGTGACCGTCGGCGAGCACGTGCAAGAGCCGGCCGCCCGCGACGCCCGCGAGTAACATGGCGAGCCCCAAATCCACGATTACATCTGGGTTTTGGCCGATGCGCCGCGCCCAAATCGCGCCCATTATCGTCGCGAATAGAAAGCCGACCAGCAGCAAAACGAAGTAGCTCGGGAACGGAACCGTGTAGTCCGCGCCAAACAGAGCGAGCTGAAACTCGAAGAGCCGGCCGTGCATCGGCTCGCGCTCAACCGGTGGGCGGCTGACTCGAGAGCGCCGGCGTTGCGCTCGGTGCGTGTGGATGACCGCGTCGCGATGTGAACATGTCGACTGCCATCAACCCAACCCCAATACAAATCGCGATGTCGGCGACGTTGAACGTGGGCCAGTGATCAGTCAGCGCCCAGCCCTTCGCGATCCGCGCGATCACGTGGTTCATGCTGAGCACCCAATCGGCGCGGTAATCGATGAAGTCGATCACGCTGGAGCGCGTGATGCGATCCGAAAGGTTACCGAGCGCGCCGCCCAACACCAGCGGCAGGCCCCAACGCAATGCGTGTTGGCTCGGCCCGAGCTTGCCGTAGAGCGACACGATGAAGAGCACCGCAAGCACGCTCACCGCCAAAAAGAACGGCAGCCGCACGAGCTCGCTCGAGTCCTGCAACAGGCCCCACGCGCCGCCCTTGTTGTAGGCGAGCGTGAATGTGAGATGATCCTGAACCAGGAGGATCGAGGGATCGTGCGCCGGGCGCGCCGTCAGTGCGATCTCCGCCCAAGCCTTGCTCGCGATGTCGAGCAGCAGTGTGATGGCAGCAACGACTCCGAAAAACAGAAAGCGCGGTCGGGGTGAGCCCGCACTGCTCGGACGATGGGTGGAATGAGGCTCACTCTCCGAAGCACGATCGAGCGGGGCAGAGGTGTCGGCTTCGGCGGGGGGTGTGCTTTCGCTCATTACGCTTCTCGAGGCTCTTCCTACGACAGGTGCCGGGTCACGGCCACATGCCTAACATCGACCCGCCGCCCGGCTTGCTTCATACCGCACATTTGTTTAGTATCGCGTGCATGCCTGAACCGCCTTGGAAACGCGAACGCGGTGTGGATGCCGTCCTCGAAGCTTGGCAGGCGGAAGGTAGCGTGAAGCGCTGTCTTGCCGCAGAGCGCGCGTTGGCGGCGGCTCCGGCGCGCTTCGGCGAAATCCCAGAAGCGCTGGGAGCGGAGGCTCGTCGTGCACTTGCTGGGCGTGGCATCGAACGTTTGTATTCACACCAAAGCCAGGCAATCGAGGCGGCGTTGTCGCGACGGCACGTTGTGGTTGCGACGCCTACAGCCAGCGGCAAAAGCCTGTGCTTTCACTTGCCGGTGCTGCAAGCGCTCGCTGCGGATCCGGCTGCGACGGCGCTCTATTTGTATCCGACGAAAGCGCTGTCGCGCGATCAGGAGCATGGCTTGCACGAGCTGCTCGAGAGCGCCGGGCTCGGTAGCCGCGCCATGGTGTACGACGGCGACACGCCGGCTGATGCACGCAAAGCAGCGCGTGAGCGTTCGCGCGTCGTGCTCACCAATCCGGACATGTTGCACGCCGGGATCTTACCGAGCCATGCACGTTGGGCGAGCCTGTTTCAAGGCCTCACCTACGTCGTGCTCGACGAGCTCCATACCTATCGCGGCGTGTTCGGCTCGCACATGGCTCACGTGTTGGCGCGCTTGCGCCGGGTGGCGGCTTTTCACGGAAAATCGCCGATATTTTTGGGTGCTACCGCCACGATTGGCAATCCGCGCGAGCACGCCGCACGCCTGTTCGGCACCGTGCCGGAAGACATCGCGCTCGTCGATCGTTCGGGTGCGCCCAGCGCCGCGCGCGAAGTGTATCTGTACAACCCTCCCATCGTGAACGCAGAGCTCGGCGTGCGTGGCAGCACGCTGAAGCACGCCGTCGCGCTCGCTGCAGATTTGGTGAAGGCGCGCGTGCCCACCATCGTGTTTGCGCCGTCGCGCAATTCGGTGGAGGTCATGTTGAAGTACCTCCGCGCCAAGGCCGCTGATGTGGCCAAGCCCGAAGCAATTATGGGCTACCGCGGCGGCTACTTACCGGAGACCCGGCGGCGCATCGAAGCCGGGCTGCGCAACGGTGAAATCCTGGGCGTAGTCGCCACCAACGCGCTCGAGCTCGGCATCGACATCGGCGATCTCGACGCGGTGATTTGCGCTGGTTACCCGGGTTCGGTCGCAGCGACGTGGCAGCGCTTCGGGCGCGCAGGGCGTCGCGGCGAGCGTAGCATCGCCGTGATGGTGTGCTCGAGTGGCGCGCTGGATCAGTATCTGGCGCGCGAGCCCGGGTACCTGTTCAACGCGGGTGCAGAAGAGGCGCGCATTGATCCCGGCAATGTGGAGGTATCGATTCAGCACCTGAAGTGCGCGGTGTTCGAAGCGCCGTTCGAGCTCAATTCGCGCGGATCGCGGCCGGCGCACCCCACGCCAGCAAGCGGTGAGCCGCATCTCGGGCTCGATGTGGAGGCCACGCGCGATGCGCTGGATTACTTGGCGGATCACGGCCTCGTCCACCAGGCGGACGGGCGTTATCACTGGGCGGGCGAAGCTTTCCCGGCGAGCAGCGTTTCATTGCGCAACATCGGTTGGGATAACTTCGTGATCATCGACGTGGCCACCGAAAAGACCTTGGCCGAGCTCGATTATCGCGCCGCGCACACGATGCTGCACGAGCAAGCCATTTATCAACACGACGCCGAGCAGTATCAGGTGGAGCGGCTCGATTTCGAGAACCACAAAGCCTTCGTGCGCAAAGTCGAGCCAGACTACTTCACGACAGCGCTCACCTATCGAACGGTGAGTGTGCTCGAAGAAAGCGCGCAACAGCCGCTCGGCCGCGGCAGCATCGGGCACGGCGACGTGAAGGTGTTGGAGCGCGTCACCGGATACAAGAAGATCAAGTTCTTCACGCACGAAAACGCCGGCTACGGCGATGTGCACCTGCCTGAAATGCAAATGCACACGACGAGCTTTTGGCTCACGGTGCCGGAAGCCATCGTGGTCGATGTTGGTGAGCCGCGCGCTTTGGTGGTGGACGCGCTGCGCGGCCTCGGCACGGCGCTCGAAACCGTCTCCGCGCTGGCGCTCATGTGCGATCCGAGAGATCTGGGTCAAACCTTGGGCGACGGTTCGAACCCGAACGGTGACGGCGGCGTGGTGACCCCGGCAGGGCGCGATCCGTTCGGCGGGCGCGTTGGGCGCTTCGATCCGACGGTATTCTTGTTCGATGCACACGCGGGTGGCGTTGGCCTGTCACCGCGAATTTACGAGCGGGCCGAAGAGCTGCTCGGTCGCGTGCGGGTGCTCATCAGCGGGTGTCCCTGCGATGCCGGCTGCCCCGCCTGCGTTGGCCCGAGTGATGCCAGCGGTGTCCGCAAGCGGCTTTCGTTGCGCCTGCTCGCTGCTCTCACCCGACCAGAAGCGCTTTCTGCGGCCAGCTGACGCGGCTCGGGGCGGAAAAGTTTACACCCGAGCGAGGGCCGTTACCGCACCCCGGACGGCGTGCTACCGTTGCAAGCCCAAGATGGTGCGTGCGGCAGGGTTCCTCACGGTAGCGGCGCTACTCGCGCTGGGTTGCCGAGGCAGCGGCCCTCGCCTCTCACGCGTGACCGACACCGACGCGGGCACGAAGATCATCGACACGCCCGACGCTGGCAAGCCGGACGCTTCGACGCCGGAGACGATGCCGCACGCGCTCTTGGCGGCGGATCCACCACATGGTCCCTTTTCCGGCGGCAGCTTGGTGCTGTTGCGCGGCAATGGCTTCGCCAGCAACGCGAACGTCTGGTTCGGCGCGAACCAAGTGCCCGCAAGCGATGTCATCCCGATCGATTCGCATCGGGTGCAGGTGCTCGCGCCCGCGGGCGAACCAGGGCTCGCGGATCTCGTCGTGCAAAACGGCGATGACGCTTCGACGCGCGTGACGCTCGCGGGCGGCTACGCCTACGACGCTTTCTACGCGCAGCCGAATATGGGTCCAACCAGCGGCGGCACGTTGGTCACGTTGCACGGTTTCGGCACGCAGTGGGATGCGAACACTCTCGTCACGATCGATCGCAACCCCTGCGAAGTGCTGAGCGTCGATGATGCGACCACCCTCACCTGTCGCGCGCCGGCGGGAACACCCGGAGCGAAGCCGGTTCGCGTCACCACCAGCGATAACGTGTCGGTCGACGTGCTGGATGGATTTACCTACGGCAACAGCGACAACGGCTTTCGCGGCGGGCTTTCCGGCGCTCCGCTGCAACATCAGCTGAAGGTGCTGGCCTTCAGCAGCATCGGTGGGGAGGCCGTCGCCGGTGCAGCGGTGGTCGTGGGCAGCGAGGCACCGCTGGTGGTCACCACGGATAGCAACGGTGTCGCACTGGTGCAGTCGAGTGAGCTCGGCCCTAAAGCGACGGTTACCATCGCACGCAAGTGCTTCCAGCCGGTCACGTTCGTCGACATCACTGTCGATACCTTGACGGCTTATCTCGACCCAGTTTTGTCGCCGACGTGCTTCGATCCTGATGGCGATTTGGAGCGGCGCGGCGGCACCACAGGGCAAGTCTCGTCGGTCAAAGGCGAGCTGGTTTGGCCGGAAACGCAGGAGTTTCGCAAGAGCGGCTTCACCAATGTGCCGGAGCCCAAGTCGGCGGACGAAACCAAGACTGCCTACGTCTTCAGCCTGAACTCCAACCCGACGGCGCCGTTCCGCCTACCTGGCTCCGCCAACGCCGTTACGCCGGATACGTCGGGCACCACCGGTTATCGCTTCAGTTTGTCGACGAGCCCCGGCAACTACACCTTGTACGCGCTCGCCGGCATCGAGAATCGCTCGCGCAGTCCGGCTAGCTTCAGCGCCTATGCAATGGGCCTGATTCGCGGCGTAGCAGTGCCAGCCGGTCAAGCCGCCAACGACGTCTTCATCCGCGTGGATGTCGCGCTCGATCATGCGCTGGTGATGAACGTGGATGGTCCCCAACCGACGCCGCGCGGCCCGGACGTGCTGTCGGCGAGCGTTGCGGTGCGCGTGGGCAACGAGGGCTACGCAATTCTGCCGGGTGGGCAGCAGCAAGCCTTGCTCGGCAACACGCAAACGTTGAACTTCGTGGGCGTGCCGGCGCTGATCGGCAGCCTTTCGGGCACTAGCTACGTCGCCTCCGCGCAAGCCATGACTGGCGCGGGTGGTGGTTTGCCGCGTTCAGTGTTGGGTCTACTGGGCACGACTTCGACGGATGCGCCGCTTGCTCTCGGACCATTCGTGGAAGTGCCGGTGCTCACGGCGCCGGAGCCGAACGGTGCTTGGGACGGGCGAAATCTGAGCTGGAGCTACGCGCCAGGCGGGCTCAGCGCCGATCTTGCAGTGCTGGACGTCGTGACCGCATCCGGGCTTTACGACTGGCGCATCGTGGCACCCGCCAGCGTGCGCCACGTGACGTTGCCGGATCTCGGCGCGATTCACAGCAGTCTGGCGTGGCCCACGGGCGAGCAAGCCATCGCCGTTTCGCTCGCGAGAATTCAAGGCTTCGACTACGCGAACCTGCGTTACCGCGATCTCACCGAGCGCGGCTGGACAGCCTATGCGACCGATGCCTTCTTCGCGAGTCGTTGAGGCGGTGCGTCGGATGGCGCCGCGCTTCGTTGCGGCAGCGAGCGTCGCGCTGGTGGCTGCTGCCTGCATGGAGCGCGGCGATCGCTGGTACTTGCAAGAGCCGTCCGGCTGCGTGGCTTCGACCCGGCGCTGCGAAGGCGATCGCCTCGAGCTGTGCGTGAAAGTTGGCGACAAAACCGCCTGGGAGCTCGATCGCGACTGCAGCATCGACGGCCACGTGTGCGCGCCGACTTTGCTCGCCTGCGCGGCTTGCTTGCCCGGCACTAAGAAGTGCAACGGCCAGACGTCGCTCGCCTGCGGTAGTGACGGTCGCGGCTTCGAGCCGGCCGAAACCTGTGACGTCAAGCGCGGCGAAGCGTGCCGTGCCGGCAGCTGCGTGAACCTCTGCTCCGAGGCGCACACGCAACGCAGCAATGTCGGGTGCGAGTACTGGGCTGCGGATCTGGACAATGCGCGCATCAGCGCGACCTCCAACGCGGCGTCGCAGCAGTTTGCGGTGGTGCTCAGCAATCCGCAGCCGGACGTTTCGGCCGAGATCGTGATCGAGCAAGACGACGCGGCACCCGGCAGTCCAGCGGACGTGGTGGAAGTGGCGCGCGCAACGATCCCGCCCTTTTCGCTGCGCGTTTTCAAGCTGGGTCCGCGCGAAATCGACGGCTCGGCGCCGGGCACGTTCGATACTGGCACCGGCACGGCGCTCACGCGCGGCGCGTATCGTATTCGTTCGAGCATGCCGCTCGTGGCGTATCAGTTCAATCCGCTCGAGAACGTGAGCGTGTTTTCCAACGACGCATCTCTCTTGAAACCGGTGGAAGCGGTCGCGCCTGATTCGACGACACTGGCCGACGCTTATGTGGTTTTGAGTTGGCCCCAGACGATTGCAATTACCGACGACCCGCGCACGAATTTCAGCGCCAGCGACCCCATCAATCTGCGCGCGTTTCTGACGGTGATCGGCACGCGCCCCGACACCCACGTACGCGTCGTAACGAGCACACGCGTGATCCCCGGCGGTCCAATTCCCGAGACGCCACCCGGCGGTACCATCGAAACGACGCTGGGCGCCTTCGATGTACTGAACCTCGAAACCGGCGATTTTAACGCGGATTTCAGCGGTTCGCGCATCGCGGCGGACGGCCCGGTGATTGTGTTTACGGGTAGCGAGGCTAGTGATGCGCCCTTCTTCCCCGATTTGTCGCATCGGCGTTGCTGCGCCGATCACTTGGAGGAGCAGCTCGATCCGATCCGCACGGCCGGCAAGAGCTACATCGCCACGGTGTCGCCCAACCGCGCACGCGCCTTGTCCGAAGCTGGCGCCAAGATCGACGTCATCGAGCAACCGGAATACTTCCGCGTGATCGCCGCGACCAGCGCGGGCGCCCGCATTCAGACCACCGTCGACGGCGAAGTTTCGCGCTTCGTGCTGAAGGAGAAAGCCAGCTTCGTCGACATCGCGAGCTCCGAGCACTTCGCGTTGGTGAGTGATGCGCCGGTCATGATGACCAGCGTTTCCCCCAGCCAAGAAGCCGCCAATATTCCGCGCGGCTTGCCGGGCGGCGATCCAAGCTTGTTGGTGATCCCACCAATCGAGCAATTTCGCAGCACCTACGTGTTCCTGACGCCGGACAAGTACAGCTTCGATTTCATTCGCATCATCGCGCCGCCCAGTGCGGAAATCGTGTTCGACGGTGAACCTCTCGCCGATCGTAGCGGATGCATGAGCAGCGCGATTCCGATGTCGTCCGCGTTGGCCGAAGCGGGCGGGCCAGCGGTGGCTCTGGCAAGCAAATGGGCGGTGTACAGCTGCCAGCTCAGCTTCCCGCGCATCGATGCGAGCGGCACTTCACCGCTCGAGCCCGGCTTGCAAGACGACGGCGTGCATCGTCTCTCTGCTAGCGAACCAGTTGGCGTGTTGGTCGACGGCTTCGACGCGTTCGTGAGCTACGCGTACGCCGGTGGCACGGAGCTCACCTTCATCGTGCCCGAGTGACGGCGTTCATCGCTGTTCGCGTCACGAAGGGCCACGCCTCGAGCAACGGCGCGCGCGAAGTGGGTCCTCGCTCACGCACGGCGCGCTCGCATTCCTCGACAGAGAGCCGCCGCGGCCCGAAAATGCTCGGATCGGTGGCGTCCGAGTCCATCAATGCCGTCGGCTGATCCACGCCGTAGTCATCGGGGTGGCCCGGCATCTGCAGTAAAACGTGCCCGATTTCGTGTGCCAACACGTGACTGCGCGCTCCCGCCAGGATGGCCGCGCGATCGACGATAACGGTGTTGTGGATCGCACCGCCTTCGGTATCGAGAAAGGACTCTCCGACACGCCCGGTTCCAGAGAAGGCAGGAACCACGAACATATCGATGGTGGTGGGATCTTCGTCGGCGTAAGCCTTTATCATCGCGCGCTCTTCGAGCGTTCCTGCGACGGCGTCGTAATCGGTAAAGTGCGAGAGCCCATCACCGAGATCGACCGAACCGATGCACACCGAAAGCGTCGGATCGCTCGACAACGGCTGCCCCGGTTCGCGCTCCAACGGCCAAAACTTAGGGCCGCGACGCACCAGCACGTCGACACTGCCGAGCGCCGCGGGCTCGATGCGCGCATTGTAACTGACGATCGCCGGGAAGCCGGCGCTACGCAGCGACTGGGCGACGCGCTCGGCTACGCTGCGCGGGAGCTCACCGCGCTTCAGCGGTAAACGCACGCTGTGCCTTCCAACACGAAAGTGGATCTCCCCGCCGCTCGCTGGCAGAGCCATACCGCAACCAATTGCCAGCAAATAGGGTGGCGGCGGATCGACCAGCTCGACCGCGAGCTCCTTGCTGGGTCCGAAATGAATCCCGCACTGGCCCCACAAAAGGCTAGCGGTTGCCACCTCCGCGCGGACCAACGCAAGCGCTCGCTGATCGTCGAAGCCAACCGATGGTGCGCCTCCCGGACTCGAGCGCAGCACGTGAACTTTCAAGCGCGCCCGCAAGCGATCGATGGGTCCTACTGCCGTGATGCGCGGTCCGCCGACGGAGATGCTCGCGATTTTTCGCCCCGCAACATGCACGCTGAGACGGCCGCCCACTTCGGCGCGCAACGAACGCCCCGACGACTCCGGGTGGCCTCGATCGATGCGATCGGCGGTGGCGCGCAGCAGTGGCGTCGCGCGACACGCGAAGGCGGCACCCGTGTGACTGGGGCACGGCAGCTCCCACAGCTCCACGTTGCTCAGTGTGTCGAGCTTCTGCCCGTCTGCGCCGGTCGAAACGACATCGACGCGCGCCGGCAAAGTGTCTTCTTCGCCAATCGCAACCCAACGCAGCGCGTCCGCATCGCTCGCGCCCGCGTCGTCATTGATCAAAAACGACGGCAAAACGCGAGAAATTGAGGCATGCGAGGTGGTGAGATCAACCTGCGAACCGTGCACGTCGTAGGCAGCAAATTCCACCACCGAGACGTCGAAGGCACGCTCGCCCATCAGCACCGTCGTGCGCCCCGCACTCACGCCTTGCAGCCCGACGCGCCGATGACCAGCCGACAACGTTCCGCCGCTCGGTACGGCGCGCCCATCGGCAACGAAACGCACGATTTGGCTCAGGATCGGCGAAACGAAATGTTTCTTCGGCAGCTCGCGCGGCAAAAACCAACGCACGTCGACGCTCGCGCTCTCCGAAAGGTGCACCTCGGTGGCATCGGGAAGTCCGTTGCGATCGTCGTCATCGTGATCGGCAAACAACACCAATCGGATTGGATCGTGAGCCTCGGCGCGCAATGCCGCGGACGAGAGCAGCGTGGCCCCAGCCAGCAACCACGAGCTCAATCGCAGCATGCAGCCATTTTACTCTACCCAGCCAAGCTGCACGCGCCGATAACGCGCCTCTGTAACCACCTCGCCCGCAAAGCGCGCTGCTTCGCGAGCCGCTACCAAACCGCTCCAGGCAACGGCCGCCAGATGGCGGCTTTGTTTGAGCTCTGCGAGCACGCCCAGCGCTGCCTCTCTGTCGCCAATGTCGTAGAGCGCAGCGGCAGCCAGCGCACGCAGCGCGTCTTTGCGGGGCGCGCGCGCGATGTGGCCCAGCTGCTCGCGGTAGCGATCTTCGCCGTAGTCGCGACACAGATGCAGCATCGCGCGCACGGCGCACTCTTCGCCGAGCAAACTGCTGCGAGCCAACGATTCCAGCATTGGGCGCGCGCTCGGCGCACGTGCGGCGGCGAAGCGAAATAGGAACGTGGTGTCCTTGTCCGCGCTTGGTCGATCGCTGAGGCGCGCCACCAACTCCACCGTGGGCCGCACCGCGGGAGAGCCCGCCGTCGGATCCAAAGCCCACGCCACCAGCGACCAGGCCGAACGTGCACTGTCGGGCCCGGATTGCGCACGCTCGCGAGCTTCGGCGCGCGAGCTCGGATCGCCAGCCTTTACGGCAATCTCCGCTAACACCAGCCAGCGACCGAGATGGCGTTCGGCATCACGCAGCACTGCCAGCGCGGGCGCGATGGCGCGTGGCAACGCCGGCGCAGGCACCAGCGGCACCAACAGCTCGAGGCACAACGCGATGCGGTGGCTCTCCTTGATCTTGGGAGCGATGGACGTCACCGCGCCTCCGTCGGACTCGCCACGACACAAGCGCGCGACTTCGGCCCCAAAAGCGACGTGCGCGTGACGACTCGTGGCGGCGCGCGCCAGCGGCTCCGCCAGGGCGGCCGAGCGCGAAAAACAAGCCGCCGAAAGTGTGGGCAAGCCACCGCTGTCTTCCAACGTCAAAGCGCGTCCGAGCAAATCAGCGCAGTCATCGCTCCCGCTCTCCGAGAGCGCACGCACGGTCGCAGCGTACAGCGGACGCTCGAACGAACCGCGCCGCACCATCACGTCCAGCGCGCCCAGCAGCTCTTCCTGCAGCCCTACCGAAAGTGGCGAAAGCGCGCGCACGACGCCAGCCAGCCGTGCCTCGTGTGCAGGTCGGCGCTTGAGTGCAGACTGCACGTCGGCCCGCAAGCGCGACTGAGTTTCGGCGTCGAGCGCGTCGACCTCGAGCGTCATGCGGACAGAATCCTGAAGGATCTCCTCATTTGCTTCGAGTGGTCCCGACAGCGAGGCTATCAAGATAACAGCGGTCACCGCGTGAGGGGAAGCGCCTTGGTTTGTGGGGCTGGCGCGCGCCGTTTCCCAACCCTTTGTCGCGCTTTGTCGCTCTAGACCCGGTAAACCAAGGCGACGGTTCGGGGCGTAGTACGAGGCCTCGATTCGGGTTAGTGTCGCCCCGTGAAATTCCAATCACCCGAAAGCGGAAACCAAGGAGAGCGTTTCATGAAGGGATCTTTCTCGCGCGTTCGGACCCCGTATGTCATCGCGATGTTGCTCGCGAACCTCGGCGTTGCATGCAAGAGCGAGGACCAACCTCCGCCGCAACAGGGCGGCTATCCGCAACAGCAATACCCGCAGCAACAACAGCAGTATCCGCAGCAACAATATCCACAGCAGACCGCGCCTGCTCCCGCGGCGCCCGCTCCCGCAGCACCTGCGCCGGCCGCCCCCGCGCCTGCAGCGCCCGCTCCTGCAGCACCCGCACAGATGTCGCAACCGGGGCCCGCCGCGCTGCCCTGCTCCACGGATGCTCAGTGCCTGCTCCATCGCTGCAACACCCAGTTCGGCAAGTGCGCGTTCCCGTGTGCCACCGACGCGGATTGCAACCCAGGCAACCGCTGTCAGGCACCGCTCTGCATCCCCGGAGCGCCCGCCCAATAAAAGAGAAACTCATGATGGACGAACGCGAATACGACGAACACGCCCTCCCCGAGCTCCGCGCGCTGATCGATGCGCTCGATTCAATCGATAGTGACGATTTCGATGCGGAGCTCTCCGCCGACATCTTGGCGATCGAGTTTCCGGATGGCAGCAAGTACGTCGTCAACTCGCACCGCGCCGCTCGGCAGATCTGGATGGCTGCCGAGCGCAGCGCCTGGCATTTCGATTGGAACCCAGAACGCAAACAGTGGCTGGCCAGCAAGACCGGCGACGAGCTCTGGGCCACACTCACCGATGCGCTCAGCAAGAAGCTCGGTCGCGCAGTGCGCTTGAAGTGAGCGCAGTGCGCTTGAAGTGGGCGCCGGAAGCGCAGCGCTCAGATCTTGCCGACGCCGGCCGAGATCAGCTTCACGGCGCCTTCGCTCAACTGATAACGCTCACCGCTGCTCGGGCAAACGGCGTGATCGTTTTCGAAGTGCAGGCGTTCTCCGGCGCGGCTCATCCAGCCAACTCGACGCGCGGGAGTGCCGATCACGAGTTCGAAGGCGCCGACGTCGCGAGTGACAACTGCGCCTGCGCCGATGAAGGCATAGCTGCCGATGTGCACGCCGGGAAGGATGGTTGCGTTGGCACCGATGCTCGCGCCGCGACCCACGTGGCTGCGGCGGTACTCGGATTTGCGCGGGAACTCTGCCCGCGGATTAATCACGTTGGTAAACACCGCAGAGGGGCCGACAAAGACGTAGTCCTCGAGTTGGACGCCGTCGTACAGGCTCACGTTGTTTTGCACACGCACGCCAACACCAATGCGCACGCTGGCGGCTACGAAGCAGCCTTGACCGAGCATGGAGCTAGCGCCGATGCGGGCGCCGGCCGAAACGTGGCAAAAATGCCAGATTTTCACGCCGGGCCCGAGTTCCGCTCCCACGTCGACCACCGAGGTCGGGTGCACGAACGGAGCGGAATCGGGATCGGACGGCACGAAGCTAAGCCTCTTGCAGCGACAGCCGGCTAGGCTTTCTGCAGCGTCAAGACGAGTTGTTCCTCGCCGAGTTCGTGGGTTTGAGCGGCGTCGGCGCGCTCACCGAAACGCACGCCGGTGGCAAGGCACTCTTGTTTGATCTCGGATTCACCTTGGCGCGCGACGCGCACGACGCGCTCACTGCCATCGATGCTGAGCACGACGCGATCGGTAAAGCCGAGTCCGCCGTCTTTTCGAGCCGCTTGGATGCGACTCAAGATTTCGCGCAAAATGCCTTCGTCCACGAGCTCTTCGGTGAGCACGGTGTGGAGCACGACGACGCCGACTTTGCCGCTTTCCGCTGCAAAACCCGGTGCGGCCTCCACCACCACTTCGAGCTCGCTGGGGCCGAATTCGAGCACGTTGCCGTTCACTTCCAGGCGCGCCTTGGAGGTTTCGGCGAGCTCCGCGTAAAGGCGAGCGCCGTCCGCGCTTTCGAGCGCCTTCTTCACGGCTTGCACGTCCTTGCCCAGGCGCGGTCCGAGAGTGCGGAAGTTCGGCTTCAAGCGGAAGGACACGGCACTTTCGTCGCGGCCTTGCAGGAAGCGCACTTCGTGCACGTTGAGCTCTTCTTTGATGAGCTCGGCGTAGCTCTGCAGGCGCTCCTGCCAACTGCTGTCGGCGAAGACGACGTCGGCGCGCGACAACGGCTGGCGCACTTTCAAGCGAGCCGTGGTGCGCACGCGCAAACCCAGGCTGATGATCTCGCGCACGACGCGCGTCTCTTCGGACAAGCGTTGATCGACGAGGCTCAGATCCGCCGTTGGGAATTGATCGAGGTGCACACTTTGACGCGCGCCAGGCAAGCCCTGTCGCACGACCAGGTTTTGGTACAATTCCTCCGCGAAAAACGGCGTAAACGGCGCGATCAAACGCGACAGCGTGCACAACACTTCGTACAACGTGGCGTAGGCATCGCACTTGTCCGGCTCGAGCCCAGGGCCCCAGAAGCGCGCTCGACTGCGGCGCACGTACCAATTCGACAGGCTCTCCGCCAGATCGATCAAGCAGGCGGCGGCGTCGTACGGCATGTACACTTCGAGCGAGCTCTTCACCTTGTCGACCGCAAGGGCCAACTCACCGAGCATCCAGCGATCGAGCAAGTTGCGCTCGCGCGCGGGACGCCCGGCATGCGCAGCGTCGGTCGGACTCCAACCGTCGATGTTGGCGTAGATGGTGAAAAACGAATACACGTTGCGCAGCTTGATCAGAAAGTCTTTCTGAGCGAGGCGCACGTTCGTCAGGCTATGGCGCGTATTGCTCCATGGTGGCGACGACGCATAAAAGAACCATCGGAACGCATCGGCGCCCGGCGCCGGCTTGCTCTTGTCTTCCACACTGACACGCGTCGCCGGCAGCAAACGAGGTACCTCGACCGGCATCGTACCTAGGCCGTTCGGCGCAGCTTTCAAGCCCAACGCCGCACGATCGTCGGCAGTGAGCAGCGCCACGCGCCGCGGCAACTTCTTGTGCGCCACCAGTCGCAACGTGCGCGCATTTCCGTCCGCGTCCGGCCGATAAACGCTGACCTCGGCGCCGTCCTCGAGATCCATGCCTTCCAAATCTTCACGCGCCACCAGCACGCAGCCCGCCTTGGGCTCAATTCCCGGCGCGGACTCCAGCACCGCGAAGTCCATGCGCACGCGGTCCAAGATGATTTCCGGCGGCGTGTAGTTCCCGCGGCTCTTACTCTCCTTCTTGCCCTCACGATCACACACGTGCCCGAGCACGATGCAGCTGCGGAACGGCAGCGGGAAATCGTGCACCTTCGAAAGCCCGATGCGCTTTTGCGTCTCAGCGTCGAACACCAACGACGAAATCATGAGCAGTGAATAAAACCAGCCGCGCGTCTGATCGATGGCTTCACTGATGAAGTCCGCAGGAAACGTCTGATCGAAGCGCTGCTGCGAGCCGTCCACGTGCGGGAAACCCCACTGCGCGAACGGCATGCAGCCCGAATCGAACCAACAATCGATGACTTCAGGCACCCGCCGCATCTCGGCGCCGCAATGCGGGCACGGAAACGTGACCTCATCAATCCACGGCTTGTGCACCATCAAGTGCGGATTCAAATCCGGCTTCTCGCGCCGCGCCGCCTCCCAATGCGCAAACGCCTTCGGATTCCGCTTCTCAATCTCCTCCACACTCGACGGCGCGTGTTTGTGCTCAGCGTCCTTGCTGCACACCCACACATTCAACGGCGTGCCCCAGTAACGCTCGCGACTCAGCGCCCAGTCGACATTGTTGCGCAAAAAGTCCCCGAAGCGCCCGTCCTTGATGTGGTCCGGCACCCAATTCACGGCCTGATTATTGGCCAGAGCCGCATCCAGCCGCGCCGTCGTGCGAATGAACCAAGCCGGCCGCGCCAACTGAATCAACGGATCGTCGTCCGAGCGCCAGCAGAACGGATACTCGTGGCGATACACCTCCTCATGCAACAGCAACCTGCGCTCAGCGAGCTCGCGAATTGCGTCGCGATCCACTTCCTTCACCCAGCGCCCGCTGAACTTGCCGAACCCCGCCTTGAAATTGCCATTCGGCAACACCGCACACAAAAGCTCGACGCTCAACGGATCCGCATAACGTGACAGCTCGCGCCGGTGTGCATCATGGTCGTCCTCGCCGAACGCCGGCGCGATGTGCACCATGCCCGTACCCGTATCGAGCGTCACGAAGTCCGCCGCGATCACCCGAAAATACGCGTACGTCTCACCACCGTCGCGCAGCGCCACCCGCTTCTCGCCAAACTCGCGATAATAGAAGTCGAACGGCGGCACATAACGCTTCCCCGCCAACTCCGTTCCACTCAATTCCGACTTCACCTCCAACTTGCGCCCGAGCTTCTGCTCCAGCGCCGCGCGCAACTCCGCCGCAACGATCAGCCGCTTCGCGGCGATCTCACGCCCCACCTTGGGTTTCTCCCCCTTGGGCACTTCCAGCGCCTCACCCAACTCCACCACGGCATAACGGCAATTTGGCTTCACCGCGATGTACGAGTTCGAAGGCAACGTCCACGGAGTTGTCGTCCACACCACCAACGCCGTATCCGGCTCGTCCACGAGCGGACACGCCACATACACGCTCGGATCATCCACTGTCTTGTAGCCGAGCCCCACCTCACCACTCGATAGCGCCGTCCCACCTTGCGCCCACCACCAAACCACCTTGTGCCCTTGATAGAGCAACCCCTTATTAAACAACTCTGAGAGTGCCCACCACACACTCTCCACATAACTCTTATGATAGGTGACGTAAGCGTCCTCTAGGCTCACCCAATAACCCAGCCGCTCCGTCAACCGCTCCCACTCCGACGTGTAGCGAAACACACTCTCGATGCAGCGCTCCACGAAGGGCCGCACCCCATACTCCTCAATTGCCGCCTTACCGTGGATGCGCAGCTCCTTCTCCACCTCCACTTCCACCGGCAGCCCGTGTGTATCCCAACCCCCCTTCCGCAACACGCCGTAGCCCAGCATGCTCCGGTAACGCGGAAACAAATCCTTCACCACCCGCGTCAACACGTGCCCGTTGTGCGGCATCCCGTTTGCGGTCGGCGGCCCCTCGTAAAACACGAACGACTTTTCCTTCGTCGCCCCTTCGGCCAACGAAGCCTCGAAAATCGCCTTCTCCCGCCAAAAATCCAGGATTTGCTGCTCGTACTTCGGAAAGTCGAGCTCTGTCGGGACGGTTGCGAACGGCGTCTTCTCGGTCATGGGAGCGCGGGGTATACCACAGCGCGCCGGACCCGCGCCGCAGCGCACCCGACCCGCGCCGCAGCCCGCCTGGCCCGAGTGTCAGCCGTTTTCGCGCCCGATCGCTCATTTCCGGATCCGCCGGATCTGCCTCGCGCGAGCTCCGAATTCCCCTCGCGCGAGCTCCGAATTCGTCTCGCTGTCGCGGGCACGAGGCCGCGCCGTTTAGGTGCCGCGGGGATTTCAGAAACCGCGAGCTCCGAGTTCCCTCCGGCCAGCTCCGAAATTCGCCTCGCGAGCTCCGAGTTCCCTCGAGCCAGCTCCTGAGCCCGCGTTCGAGCCAAGCCCTGAGCTCGCCTCGCGCGCGCCCCTGAGCTCGCCTCGCGCGCACCCCTGAGCTCGCCTCGCGCGCACCCCTGAGCTCGCGTCGAGCCGGCCGATTACCGCCGCGCTACTCGCCCGCTAGCTCGAACACTCCCTCGAAAATCGGTTCCACGGCGAGTTCGGCGCCACCCGTGAGCACCACGCGCTCACCCGGCCCCACCGCGCGATACAGCCACGAGCCGTCCGCCTGCCGTCGGTAATGTTCGATGCTCGCCACGCTCTGCGCTACCAACAGGTAATCGTTCAGCGAAGCGATGCGCCGATAGCCCTCCCACTTCAGCCCCCGGTCGTACTGCTCTGTCGAGGAAGACAGCACTTCCACAATCACACTCGGATTCTCGACGACATCGTCGCTGCCCGGCTGCAAGCGCAACGCGCCACACACCACCGTGATGTCCGCGTAAAACGTAGCGCGGCTCGTGCGCCAACCCGAGCCGTAGATCGCTCGAGAACACCTCACCGGCATTGCCAATGCCCGCAGCCAGCGCTCGAGCCACTCGCGCAGCAATCGCGGCGTGGCGCGGACTGCCGTCGGCCATCGCGAAGATCTCACCTGCGAAATACTCGTGCCGCTCTGGCTGCGCCCGCTCCCAGGCGAGGAACGCTTCCGGCAATACGCCCTTTTTCAGCGCGGCGCGAGTCACTTGCATAAGCCAACCCGGCGACCAGCATCGGTGCGCTTCGTCCTATCCACAGCTCGCCACGGATCTCCGGCAGTCACGACAATCCACAGCACTTCTTGTATTTTTTGCCTGACCCACATGGGCAAGCGTCGTTGCGGCCCACTTTGGGTTTGGGCGGCGCGATGCGCTCGGGCACGAAACGTCCGGCGAGACCATGCATCACGGCGGCGCGTTCGACAAAGCGTTCGCGGTAGCGCGGGTGCCGCTGGCGGTACGCAGACCACAGCTCGGCGACTATTGCCTCGTCATGACGGCTGTCGGCATAGATCGCCTCCTTCTGGCCTTCCACCTTCACGCCGAAGAATTCGACGCTCCCGATGGGCTCCGCGTCTTCGTCACTCAGCGATACGAAGTTCACGAGCAGGTTGCAGCAGTCGCAATTCGGTTGAACGCAGTAGTTCTCCACCGCTTCGTACACGTCGTCGCCGACGACATAGGCGTCCGTGCGTAGGACCGAGTGCGCCACGTCCCAAGCCACCAAATCATCCGGCTTCCAATCAGGCAACTCGATTAGTTCCTCCGTCGCTACGGGATCTTCTGGGATCTTCTCGCCCTTGCCGCGATGCCATACGCGAGCAATCCTATCGAGCACATCGTCGTCCAGACGCTCGACGATGGCTTTGACCTCCGGCTGGTCGTCGAGGTCGAAGGGCTCGTCCGAGATCGGCGGGCAGGCTTCGGCTGTGTCGAGGTCCAGCGCGAAGGCAGTCACGCCCCTGAGCCGCGCCGCTGCAAAACGATGATCGTCAGCCCTGCCCCAGGCCTCCGCAACGGGACTGCCAACTTCGCGAACCTTCTCGCGACCACCCGAAGCCGAGACGACCAGAGCTGTCCTGCAATCGCAGTCGGGAACTGGACAAGTAAATGCCCAAATCCAGCGCTCCGGCGAACCGCGCAATGGTAGCAACCCCTCTTCGACGTTGAAGTTGGCCGGAGGCAAGTACTGATCCGCGATCATCCACTTCGATGCCTCGCTGGCGTGCACACGCACACTCACGTCCAAGTCGCCACCGTGAGCGGGCACCGTCACTGTTTGCGCGAACGGCTCGCCACCGTTCCATGCCTCCAGAAGCTCAGCCTTAGCCGGCAAGACTTCAGGCAATGCCAACGTCAGCGCCTCGAACAGCCGAATGTCCTTGAGCGTGAGTTGCTGCGCTACCAGATCGCGCTGCACCGAAAGCAACCACGGATACGCATTCTCCGAAGCGACTTCCCAACCATGCTCCTCGATTTCGCGGCGCAGCGATTCGTCCAGCTCGTCGCGGTGCTCATAACTGAGCGTCATGTGAAACGGCAACTCCGGCGTTTCACGCCGCATGATCGCCTCACCCGCCGCAACGTAGTCCTCGAAGTGCTCAACGCTGGGAAACAGAAGCAGTGCGTAGTGGTCACCCTCCTGCCCGACCACCGCAAGCGCCGCATCCTTGATGCGAAGCTTCTCGATACTGATCAACAACAAACTCTGATCATTGGGCGCCACCGCCCACGGCTGCGCACGAAACAGCCTCGCCGCCGCGCGAAAGAATCCCGCCACCAACTCGGGACTAACCTCCGCCGAAAGATAACTCTGCGGACTCGCCGAGCCTCCCTCCGCCTCAGCCGCCTCAGCCGCCGCTTCCAACTTCAGCGCTTCGCGCATCTCCGCCAGCACCTCATCCAATTCCGGCGTTGGCGCGCAAACAATCTCGATCCCGGTGTTCGCAGCGCGCAGAGCCGCCGCCAATTCCGGCGAAGACACGCGCACCCGCCGCGGCCGATGCGGACGACCCCAAAGCGGCCGCTCTATCGCCTCCGACAAGCTCTCGCTCGCCATCCCCAACACCTCACCAGGCCGCGCCATCCTCGACCCAACAATCGCGCCCTCTGCGCAAAGCCAAAGCAACGTTTCCGGATGGTACGGCTCACCCTCGCCCGTAACGAGAGCGGGCATCGTTCCGATTCCGCCGATCCATTCGATGGTTTCGGCGCGCTTGAGTCGACGTGTTAGCGAGGCCACGCAAATGCGGTAGCCGATCCCGCGGGCGACTTCAAGGCTGCGAAGCGCTCACCATTCGCCATCGCTCGCCAACACACTGCGCACATTTACGCCGAAAAAAAGTGCAGTGCAAGCCTCTAGTCAGCCTCATGAGCCCTCGCGTGCGACTCTGAGTGCCGTCAGCAACGCCTCCACGTTCCCCACGCTGCCGCCAAACACAGCGCCGATCGCTGCGACGCCATCGGCGCCTGCTTCGATGCACGAAGCCGCACGTGCCGCGTCGATGCCACCGAGTGCGAAGAGGCGAATCGACTTGCGTGCTCCTTTTGCCGCACTCAAGGCGGTGAGACCCAGCGCTGTGTTGCCTTTGCGCGCTTCGAGCACAGGCGAGAGCAGCACTGCGTCGGCGTCGATCGAGGCGACGTCGTTTACACGGTGGCAGGCGCGCAGGATTTGGGTTTGGGGGTGGATGCGCCGTGCGTCGATGCTCGACACCGAATCTTCGCGCAAGTGCATACCGTCGGCTTCGAGCAGGCGCGCGATGTCGAGTCGATCGTTTACGAACAAGCGCTGCCCCCATTGCTGCGCGATTTCTTTCAAGCGCACGCCGAGATGGAGCACTTCGCGCGCTGTTCGCGTGGGTGCACGCAAATCGATTGCAACTGTGCCAGTGCGAGCACGCTGCGCGACTTCCTCCCAGCGCGTCACCAAAGCATCCGGCGTGAAGACGTCGAGATCGGTAATGGCGACGAGCCGGAGCCCGTCGAGCCATGTCACGAGGCTTCTCCGCTTGCTCCCGGAGGATCACTGGTTCGCGGGGCCGCCGGCAAAGCGCGCGGCGCTCGCGACAACATCGCTAAAGCCAATGCGCCCATCACCGCGCCGACGCTATCCGCGACCAAATCCCAGAAATCAGCCGAACGATACGGCAACGCCGCCTGCACCAACTCGAGCGAACCGCCCACCGTAATGCTGCCCAGCACAGCTACCCAGCGCCGCACCCGCACATCACGCGGATACAGCGCCCACTCCCCCAAAATCTCGAGCCCCATGAACGCCGCCGCATGGAGCAACTTGTCGCTCGCCACCAGCGGAGTATGCGGCAACTCACCCACATCGATCACGCCGCCGTAAAACACGCCGAGCGCGTACACGAACGGCATCAACACGCGCAGTTTCTGCACTCCAGGCGAATCCAACCAACTCACGCTGTTTGCTCCGTGCCAATCACGCGGCGCGCCCCGCTGTCTCTTCCAGTTCGCGACCGCGTGTCTCCGGCAACCAAACCCAAATCAAAAGACACGCCAGCACCGGGAAAATCGCCGTCGATCGCACCACAGCGCCCCACCCCATCTGCTCCGCCAAAAAACCAATCGCAACCGGCGACAACAAATACCCAACGCGCCCAATCAAGTTATTCGACCACGCAAATGCGCCACCGCGCAACGCCGTCGGGAACAACTCTGTCGTCAACGTATTCAGCAACGTCAACGTCGTATTCAATCCAACCGTCGCCAACAGCAGCCCTACTGTCAGCGCGAGTTTACTGTGCGCCGTGTAACTCAACAGCACACCCAATATCAGAATCCCCAAAATCACCGTGCCGCCTACACGCCGCCCCACCTTGTCCAAAAAGTAACCCGACGAAAACGCCAGCGGCAGCGACCCCAACGCCGAAATGGCTACAATCTTCCCCACGTCCGCGTCACTCAACGCGCGCTCGCCCACCGCGAACTCCTTCCAAAACATCACCGCGTTCTGCGTGCACACGTAACAGAAGAACCAAATCGCGCCCATCTGCAGCACACGCTTCGTATGCCCCTTGCGGAACACCTCCATCAACCCCGCTTCATCCGCCGCCTGCGCGGCACGAGCACGAGCGCGCACCCGCTCCGCCGAAAGCTCCTCGAACCGCGTCGTCTCACGCAACGACCGCCGCGCGAACGCCACCAACACCAGCGGCAACACCCCGACCAAGTACACCGAACGCCAACCAAGCGGCGTCTTCAATAAAGCCGGCACCACACCCGCGCACACAATCGAACCCAACGCCGCCGCAGCGCTCACCACACCAATCACCAAACCGCGCCGCTGCGCCGGATACTCCTCCGCGGCGATCACCATACTCGTCGCCCACTCACCAATCAAAAACGTACGCGCCACCAACTGAAACAGACCAAACGCCACAGCGTTGGGCGCTAATCCCGAAAACAGCGTGAACAGCGTGTACCCCGCGATCGTCAGCGTCAGCACCCGCTTCCGCCCCCACCGATCCGCCAACCCAATGATCGCGAACGCCAACATCGTCCCGGCGCTCGTCGCCCCCACCAAAATCCCGCCTTCAGACGGACTCAACCCAAAGTGAGCCCGCAAATTCGGCAACAACTGACTCAGCGCGAAAAAATCATACCCCTCGAAGAAACACGCAACACTCAAAAACCAAAACAGCTTCCGCTGATAGGGAGTGAACTTCGCGGCACCCACGCTCACGCCGGCGTCAGCGCCGACGGCTCCGGCTCCATCTGGCAAATCACCAGCCGACGCACTCGCCGCTCCGGACACACCGATGCTCGCCGACGCACTCGCCGAACCCACTGCACTCGTCGAACCTGCGACACCTGTGCTCGCCGAACCCACTGCACTTGCCGAATCCGCTGCGCTCGCCGATTCCGCGACACCCACGTGGGGCGCGCTCACATCCCGCGGCGCGCTCACTCGATCAGTCCCGCTTCGGGACTCGAAGCATTCGCATACAACCGCTTCGCCATCCGCCCAGCGATGAACGCCTTACGCCCAGCGGACACCGCCTCACGCATCGCGTGCGCCATCAACACCGGCTTCCGCGCCCCCGCGATCGCCGTATTCATCAACACACCATCACACCCCAACTCCATTGCCACGGCAGCATCACTCGCCGTCCCCACCCCCGCATCCACAATCACCGGCACCTTCGCGTTCTCCAAAATGATCCGCAGATTGTACGGATTCCGAATCCCCAACCCCGAACCAATCGGCGCCGCCAACGGCATCACCGCAGCGCACCCCACCTCCTCCAACTTCTTACAAATAATCGGATCATCGATGCAGTAAGGCAGAACCGTAAACCCCTCCTTCACCAACACCTTAGCAGCTGCCAACGTCTGCTCGTTATCGGGATACAGAGTCTTCGCGTCCCCAATCACCTCCAACTTCACTAAATCCGCAATCCCCAACTCCCGCGCCAACCGCAGAGTCCGCACCGCCTCATCCGCCGTATAACACCCCGCCGTATTCGGCAAAATCGTCCACCGCTTACTCAAAACCAGGTCCATCAACGACCCAGCACTCCGGTCTTTCAAATCCACCCGCCGCAGCGCCACGGTTATCACCTCCGCGCCCGACGCCTCCAACGCCGCCCGCGTCTCCGCAACGCTCGCGTATTTCCCCGTCCCCACAATCAACCGCGACCGAAACTCCCGCGACCCCAACCGCAACAGCTCATCCCCATCCAGCCGAAGCGTATCGTCCGGCCCCTGCCCCGCCGCCACATACTGCCCCGAGCCACTCGTAGAGCCCGATGCGGCGCCGGGACCAGGAACAGAGCTAGATGCGGACGCCGACTGCTGCGAACCGTTTTCAGTCATGCCAGGCAAGTACCGCCTCGCCTGAGCCATGGCAAGGTCCGCCCGGCACCGGCGTCGGGAACGCCATACGGGCGTCCGCCGGCACGCGGCATCGGGGCGCTCAGCTTCGCGCCGTCCGGCTCAGACGAAGCCGGCTTTGCGCGACGACGCAGAGCCAGCGTCGACGGCGCCCGCGTACACGTCCTTCAGCTCGACGATGAACGTCTCGCCCTTCGTCGTGCGCGCCTTGAGGAGCTCTTTTTCGACCTTCAAGGCCTCAATCTTGCTCACGGTCAGGCTCGCGGAGCCGGACACGACGTAAAGCGTCAGGGTTCGGCCTTCCGCGGGCTTCGTGAAACCCTGGTCGTCACGTTTGGCTTCGGCCGTGGCTAGTAGTGCGCTGAGGTGCTCCTCGGTCATGGGCGAAGGATGAGCGGTTGGGCGGAGGTGTCAAGGGCGTCAGAGGCGCCTGCGAGCAGGTGAATCACGTAGAAGGGCTCATTCTCCGCAATGAAAGTCGACTCGGCGCGTCGCGGTTGCCCTGTCAGCCGGCGCTTGGGCGCGGAGCTCAAGAGGGTCGCATGGAGACCGCCGGAAGAAGAGAAACGGTACTCGAATCTTTCCATCCGAACCTGCGGCGAGCTTAGAGAGGGACACGCTCTGCTTCTCGGCCGGTGCACTTCCGGTCCGGATCGTCACTGACGCGCTGCCGCTCGGCCTTTCGCAAAACACAGGACGCAACTTAGGGGACACGAGTTGACGAGGATCTCTCGCGTTTTGTGAAGGCCTCAGCGCGAGAGCACACTCTTCCCCTAGATCGACCGTTAACACCACCAGCAACGCAGTGCTTAGCTTGTTTATGGGAGCATACCCCTCGGAGAAGAGATCCTGCTCATCAAACCGCCCCGTTGCTTCATCAAACAACTGCGCACTGATCGACGCGATAGAGCCTTTTGGGAAAGAGCCTTTTGCGATCGGCCCTCTCGCCTCGGCGCTCATAGTTAGGAAGCAGACGCCAATTGAAATTGGCAATATCCCACGTTTGCTCATTGCAATTGCTCGCATAGTCTAACGAGGAGGAAGGCCTTCCCAGTTCGGAAGTTGATAGTGTCCAAGGTCACCTGGCGGAAAGCCTGGCACATCCCTACCCCAAACGACTCCCCCAGGTGCAGCCGCAGGTCCGATAGTTGTGTACAGGGGCGAATTCCCGAGGTACTGGCCTTTGTCAAAAAAACCTATGTCGTAAGCCGCTCCGAAGTTATGCGCGCTGGTGCCAGGCGGAGCGTTGGTAACAATATTGCCAGGTCGAGTGCGGCCAATGGCGTAGCGCCGAGCCTGCTCCGCGTAGGTTCGCGTACCCTGCACGACTCGGGCATCGGCACCGGTTTGCCTGAGTGCAAATATGTGCTCCCGGGCTAGAACTTCGAGTTCCGGTCGCAATGACTTGAGCAGGTGCTCCGTTAAGGGATCGAATGTAGGTGGAGAGGGCGGAGTTGGAACAGGGTCTCCAGTTTCCTGTAGCAACCGATCCTCGAACGCTTCCTGTGGAGTACGACCCGACGCGTTGTCACGGCCGTTCCCTGCGGTGGAGTCTTGCGCTCCATTCGACACGTTCGGCAGCGCTCCTCCCCTAAATCCAGACAAGAAGCCTCCGGCCGCGTCGCCAGTGAGTATCGTCTGGCTACCCGCCCCTGTAATGGGAGGCGGCGGAGGCGGTGGCGGGGGTGGAGGCGCACTGCACCCGTTTGCGATCGCACAAGCGGGAGTGATCGGTGGAGATGAACCGCTCCCAGGCGGATTCGGGCGGTCCGCTCCGTAGTGGCTCTTTTCCCAAGTGCTGTTTTCGCGCGCGTATTCCGTAGCGCTAAAACCAGACGGATCCGTGAATCGAAACGGATTGTTCAGGACGTAGCTATACGCGTTATGACCTTGGCTTGCTAAGGCGCCGGTAAGGAGCGGATCCGGCGCAAGAAATCGCCGCAGCGCGGGATCATACATTCTGCCGCGCATGTTGATGAGCTCGCCGTCGCGCTCGTGTCCCGTAAAGTCGTGTCGAATGCCGGGACCAGAGCCTGGCGAGCGTCCGTCTTGTGCAA
>JBMOMJ010000066.1:32279-230724 GCA_049324695.1 Myxococcota bacterium | reverse complement strand
CGGAGCCGCTCGATACGACGCTTCCGCCGCAGAAGGAAGTTGCGGCCGATCGCTGACTCGCTCGTCACGCCGTCCACTTTGAAGCGCTGCGCTCGCCGTCGCTACACGGCGGCGTGAAGCGGATACGTTTATCTCACCCGATGTCGACGGGCACAATGTTTCAGGAGGATGGAAGATGGCCGACTCCGTAAAGAACCTCGGGAGTAAGAAGACGCGCATGGGGACCTACGATAGAGAGTTGAATCGTATCGGAGATTGACCATGCGGAATTGGAGAGTATCTAAATACTGCCCGTCACTACGCGACGCCGATGGATGCTATCAGCGCGAGGAATGGACGTCGGTTCACGACATAGGGAAGTCTTTTGGGGGTGTGCAATTTACGATAGATGATTATCTGCGCTTCGAGAACGCATACATTGATGTGATCATGTCTGCGCACGCCGACGCAGGCAGTCCTCTTCTTTATGCGCGGGATGTTCAAACTCTCGAATTGAAGACCGACCTGCCAGGCGACGTTGTGTTGGCTCCTTTGGTGGAGGAGCAGCTCATCCGTCGAGGAGAACTTCCAGTTGTAAGTCGCTCATGTCTACGAGAGATGATGTGGTGTAGGCTAGAATCCGAGAATAACGCTAGCATGATCCACTTCGGATACGATTTTTATGTGTATCTCGTTGGCATGCCGATGACTAGCCAAACTCGTGACATCGCCAGCACCAGCGGGCTGTTCGTGGAGCCTTTCCGTTCTCCGTATGTGGACACCGAGTAGGATGCCGCAATGTAGCGGCGACAGAAGGAGCCTTCCGCAGGGTGGCTCAATTGACTGCGCGTCAGCTGAACAAGTTTTTTCAAAGCACGGAGCTGATTTTAAGCTGAGCGGTAAACGGAATCCGCGCAGGGGCGGAGAGATCAGTCGAGTCATCAATCGGCACATAAGTAATCGTGACGTGCGTGTGATAGACGGCTTCAATCGTGGGGATGCCGTAACGGATTACATCAACCCCAATACTGGTCAGAACATCATATGTTGATCAGTCGGTGACTTTGTTAGCTGTTGGGCACTTTCACCAGACGTCTGCGCTGGGGAGCCGATCATGCTCGCCGGGGTCGGCGGCGCGCACGGCCTCGCGAAGGTAGTGGGTCGGATCGACGTCGTGCAGTAACCGCTGCATCACACCCATCTTTGTGGCCGAGCGGCCGCCGTTCGCGGGACCTATGTGACACCTGGGAGCGCGAACGCGTGAACGGGCAGAGCCAGGTTTCGAGCTCGATGGGTTGAGCTTGGCGCGGGTCGCAGCCCAGTATTTCGGAACGAGTTCGAGATGACGCTCCTTGGGCCAGTACGAGAGGACGCGCATGACTTCGTCGCGGTAGAGCTGCGGGTCGAGGCCCTGCAAGCGTGCAAGCGACACGAAGCGACGAGCGTGAAGATGCGGCGGCGCTCTCTCCGTGTCTCCGTGCGCGTCGCTGCCATAGAACATCCAATTTTTGCGTCCGGCGACGACTTTTCGCAGGCTTCGTTCGGCGCGCGTGTTGTCCAGCGGCAGCCTGCCATTGGGCGAGCACGCGGCGTAGGTCTTGCTCCTGATTGGAGGCGTAGCCGAGTGCCTTCGTCGCGAGGTTGCGACCTCGCTGGTCGAGTTTAGCTTGCCGCACCCACTCAAAGAAAGTGTCCATCAGTAGCCACACGAATTCGTCGCGTGCAAGCTTGCGCTTGGCGGGCGGCAACCTCTTCAATGAGTCGTCGGCCGCATAGATCGCACGAATGCGCAGCAGCCCTTGGATGCCGACAGGATACCTGCAGATTGCAGCTTGGAAAAAGTGGCTCGGGCATGCGCCCAATGTCCAACCAGAGTGACGCCATCATCTTCGTCTCGCGGTGGGCCTCGATCGAGGATGTCGTAAACATTCCTGGCATCGCACTGCAAGAAGCCTTTGAACTCGCCGAAGAGTTTGCGCACCGCTTCTTGCGTGTGCCGCTCGGTGTACGCAAACAGCACGTGGTCGCAGTCGGCGACAGCAGTGAAGAAGTGGACCAAGGGAGAAATGCGAAGGCGTACACGCATTCATCGCGCTTCGCGAGATGGGGTTGGCGCAGCGGCTACAGATCGACGATGAGCGCGACGCGGTTCAATGCCTGGGTGAGTTTGCGCGGGCGGGGCTGAGTGTGGGCGAATGGGCACGGGCACACGGTATTGATGGGCGCTCGCCGAACGGTGCCCAGACGGCCAGTGGCGCGCATGGCGAGTTCGTCGGCGTCGGAAAGACGTCGAGTGCGCTCTCGGCGACGTGGTTGAGAGCGAGGGCTTGCTCGTTGGCGGATTGGGTGATGTTGGCGATTTCAGCGCCGAGTTCCGTGGAGTCGAGATGGATCTTGGTTTTGGGTAGGTTGGCTTTCGCCCTGGGAAGTCCTTCCTTCTGACTACTCCGCGATTGAACCGCTAATCAGCCTCACGCCCGTCCCGTCGTAGATTTCGCCCGACCCGATCCTGATCTCATCCGGCGCTGCTCCCGAATTCGCCAGCGCGTACCTTCCAAGAATCTGACCAAAACTGATCGGTACCGTCGTCGCTCCACGCGAGACAGCGACGTCGTGCGGCCCTGGCACGCCCACGCCGAGTAGATAGAAAGCGTGCTGCTCGAGGACGACGTTGGATGGCGCCCACGTCGAGTACGGAGCATTCGCGCTCGCTGTTCCCGGGACTTGCAGGAGACGCGTGTAAGGGCCAAGCAGGCTGTTTCCGCGGTAGAGGAACCACGTGAGCGAGTGCGAGCCGAGCGCGGTCAGTTGCACATCCAATTGGTTGAGCTGCCGCGTGGTGAGGACGCGTAGCAGGACGAAATGAATGGCGAACGTCGAGAATGATTGCGTTGATTCGGCCGCAACGATATCGACTGCGCTCGGTACGCAGCTTCCGCTCAGATCGCAGACGCGGTTGGAGGCGGCGCAATCAGTGGTGCGATTTTCTGTGCCGGAGCCATTACTGTTGCACGTTGCCAGAAACTCGCCGTCACATGCGGGTCGGGTGGCGACGCAGACGTCCGGTTGACAATTGATATTGGGAGCTTGCGACGTGTCGCAGTACTCGCTCGACAGGCAGTTGTCGTAGATCGAAGCGTTGGTCCCCGCTGCGTTGCAAACGTAGACGTCGCTGTTCTGGCAAAGGCGTTGATTGGGCGTACAGACGCGCGGCCGGCACGCTCCCAGATCGCAAGCCATGTCCGACGCTGTGCAGTCGACGCCACCTGGCTCGGGTCCGGAACCGTCCATGGCGCAGTGAGTGAGCACGTTGCCATCGCACAATGCGCTTCCCGGGGCGCAAGTTCTGGGCAAGCAGGACGTCTCGCCTGCGCGGCAGAATTGGGTGTCGCCGCAGCGCTCCAGTACTGTGAAGGTCGTGCCGTCTGCGCTGCAGCGACGGAGCTCGCGATTGTCGCAGTATGTCGAACTCGCGGCGCAAACAATGGGTAAGCACTCGCCGGCGACGCAGGCTTGTTCGGCGACTTCGCAGTCGATGGCGGCGCCCTCATATCCCAAACCGGTGGCGTCGCAGGTGGTTGCTATTGTCCCGTCGCACGCCGGCTGCGAGGGTTCGCACTTCTGGCGCCGGCATGTTCCGGCATTGGCGTCGCACACGGTGTCGATTCCGCAGTGCTTTTCGAGGAGCCACGCGGTGGAGTGGTTCGCGCACCGCATGAGGTCACCCGTGGACTCGCAGCGAAAGGGCGTGTCGCAAAGGGACGGAAGGCAGTTGCCATCCCAGCAAAGCTTGCCGCTTGTCGTACAATCCACTCCGACGTCGCGCGGGCCGGAACCATCGTTCTTGCAACTAGTCGCGAGTTCGCCGTTGCAAAGCGGCTGAGCCGGTTCACAGGTGAAAGCGTCGCAAAGACCCGTATCGGCGTTACAGTGTGTCCCGTTGTCGAAGCCGCACGTTTGTGCGAGCTCCAAGCGCGTGCCGTTGTCTCGACACGCCATGGAAGCCCCGTCTACGCAGACAAAGTCTCCGTGACAGAGCCGCGGCAGACACGCGCCCAACCAGCACGCCTGACCCGAATCCGCGCAATCCGGTCCGATCAGTTCGACTGATGATCCGTCGGCCGCGCACTGCGTGACCGTTTCGGCATCGCAGCTCAGCGCATTCGGCTCACGCTCGAATGGCACGCATTCGCCCAGCGTCTGATCGCAACGTGCCGTCGCAGCACAAGGTTCAAGCGTTTCCGCGGCACCAAGTGCATCGCAGATCCGGATGCCGTCTGCGGTACAGCGTCGAGTATTCGGTTCACACACGCGCGGCGCGCACGAGCCCGCGATGCATACTCCATCGCGAGCAGTACAATCGACGCGACTCGCAACGGCGTCTCCGAACGCGGAGCAAAGCTCGGCATACTTGCTTGTGGCGTCGCAAGACCACGTTCCGGCGGCGCACAAGATCGGTCGACAAGCACTGCTTCCTGCCTCCGTCACGCACACCGAGGACGTCGCGCAAGGCGCAACGTCGTAAGCATCTCCGAATTGATTACAGCTAAGAACTGCGTTCCGCGAACGCGAGCAACTGGTCCCCCGTTCGCAGACGTCGAGTTCGCAGTGATCACTGGCGCAATGGTACACGCCTGGGCAGTCGCTCGTGCTCAGGCACTGGGCGCACAACCCAGTTGGGCTACAGAAAGGCGATTCCGGAGGGCAGTCCGCGGTGCTCTGGCAACGTCGCACGCATTGATCGGCTTTGCAGGCTTCACGGGGGCCGCAGTCGTCATCGGTGCGGCACGCAACGCATTCGCGCACTGACTCTTTGCAATGAAGATCGCCCGGACAGTCACTCTCGATTCGACATGGAGCGTATGGTACGCACTGCGAGCGCATGCAACGTGCAGACGCCCCACAGTCTCCATCGCGTAAACACTCGACGCATTCCTCCGCGGCCGCATTGCAGACGCCGCGCACACAGTCGCGGTCTTCGCGGCAAGACAGGACCGGATGGCAGGTTCGATTGGCGCAGCGACCATCCGTTCCGCAGTCGGCGTCGAAGAGGCAATCCACGCAGCCCTGGAGCGGGTCACAACGTCGTGGCAGGCACTCACTGTCCGAGTTGCAGACAAGTGGTAGCCGAGGGGCCACGTCGAGCGATGCGTTCTGGGCTTCCTCCCCGCAGCCAATCATCGCCACGACGAGGAGTACGAAGCATGCTGCTTTCAAGATGCTGCGCGTATTCGCCGAACGGCAGGCTGAAATCGGTGGTTGTTGCGTGCCATGTATCGCGAACATCGAGCGCGAGGAGCTCGATAACACATTGTTCCGCAAGCAATTGCGCCAGGATTTGGCGTCTCGGTCAGTGCCGCCGGTTTTCAGCGGCTCGCTCCAGTCTTGGTGAAATCCGCGCCGATCGGAGCGTCACGAGCTGTCAAGGGCAGTGTGGGATAGTGACGGGACAACCCGTCGAGCAGAGGTTTCTGACCCGACGCTTGACACGCCAAACGCCGCGGCCTCGATTCGTTGTGGCGCTCAGCGGCTGCGGGATCCCGAAGCCCGATTCGTCCTATCTCGCACGACGTACTCCCCGCTGTTAGTGCACTGCGTCGTCCAACCTGGGACGCACGATGTCCACACGCGGGACATCCGGGCGCACCACGCGGCGCGCCAAAGCGCGCAAGTAGCTGAATGTGCTGAGGGGCATTCTGGCGATGCGATGGCACGTTTCGTGAGTCGAGTGCGAGTGACTCGCTCATGCAAAATCCCAAAGAGCTCGAGGAACTGGCCAAGACTTTAGGTGGCATGCCCGTTTGGGGTGCACTCGCCGACAGCCCGGCGGCGCGCGCGGGCATACGCTACGGTGACATCGTGTTGCGCGTAAACGGCATGGAAACTCCGGGCGTCGTCGAGTTCGTGAACGCACGCGGCTTGCGCAAGGACGGTGTCGAGGTTGAGCTCTTCCGCGCCGGAAGCGTATTGAAGTTCGAGCTTCTGTTCGAAGAGCGGAGCGCGAGTATTCAAGACATCGCGCACGAGATCGCGGAGAAACAGCTGGTGCCGACCGTCGCTGCAGAACCGCGCGCCGTCGGCCGAAGCTAACTCGGAGCGGTAAGCGCTACCGGCGTAGAAACCGCGAGCCAGCTGCGCGCCCTGGCATGCTACGCTGAGCGCTGGTGGAAGGTCGGTGAGGTTCAGGGCGCTTGTTGTCGTTGCTTGCTGGGCATTGTGCGGGTGCTCCAGTGCGACGCGCCTGGCTGCGGGCCCTGCGGTGAACTACTTGCCCGGTGGACGGCAGGCGTACGGTGCCGAGTTTTTGGCGCACGCGGCGGCAGGAACCAGCGACGGTAAGAGCTTTCCGGCGATTGACTTCGTTGCACGTGGGGCCGCTAACGAGCGCAATCAGTTGCTTGCTGTCGGGTTGGGACCAGCGTGGTTCCGGTGGATAGGTAGCCGTTCGTTCGTGAGCGTGAACAGCACGGCCATGCTCGGGGTCGAGCGCTTGGACGGAACGTCGCTCGGCTTGAGCACGCTGCGCGCCGGACTTGGTGGCGGAGTTGCGCTGCGTCAGTCAACCAGCACTTGGGGCAGCTTCATGTTGCCGGCTATGCGCTTCACGCAATTTCCCGAAGTCGAAAGTTTGATGCGCGACACCACGGCGCTCACGTTTGAGCTCACCGGTGCGCTGGATGCGCCGTTTACGCGTTTGCCCCAGCAGTCGCTTGGGATCTTGATCGGCATCGCTTGGCTACACGAACGTTTCTCTCGAGAGCTGCCCCCACAGCGGAGGAATCCGCTGATATTGCTGCCACCGCGCTGAACTCGCCGGTGCGCTGATATTGGTGCCGTCACGCGAACTCGCCGGTGCGCTAAGCTGTGACCGCACCGCTGGAGCTCGATTGAGAACGCCGCCCCGTCGCTCGCTGAATCGTCGCCGCTTCCTCGCGGCGTTGGGGGCCAGCGGGCTCGCATATCCGTTTTTGCGCGCTCTTCCGAGCCAGGCAGCCGATGAGCTCCCGAAGTACTTGGTGCTGTTGTTTACGCCAAACGGCGTCGTGCACCACTTGTGGGGCGCCGAGTGCGCGGCTCCGAGTGACGCACGCACGCCGAGCATCGCGAGCCCTTTGATATTCCGCGAGTCGCTGGCGCCGCTCGAGCCGTTCAAAAACAAGGTCATCGTACTCGATGGGCTCAATGTGAAAGCCGCCGATGGTCCACACGAAGCTGGCATGGGTGCTTTGTGGACTGGGGTACGCACGACGGAAAACGGGCTTGGTCCGAGCATTGATCAAGCCGTGGCCCAAAAGTTGGCGGCGCCAACACCGTTTCGATCGCTCGAATTGATGGTGCGTAGCAGTGAAGACTTCACCACGCGCGAAGTGAAAACGCGCATGATCTACGAGGGCCGTGAGCGGTACATCGATCCGTTCGATGATCCGGTGGCAGCGCGCGCGGCTTTGTTTCCTAGCGCGACTCCGGGCGGCGTAGATAAGCGCGCTTGGCTGCGCAAACGCGTGCTCGCCGATTTGAATCATGAGCTCGGTGCGGTTTCGTCCAAGCTGTGTCGCGAAGATCGCTTGCAAGTGCAGGCCATGCAGAGCGCCTGGAACGACCTCGACCAGCAGCTCGAGCGCGCGGGCACGGCGAGCCTGGGTTGCGCAGTGCCGACAGCAGCGCCGCCCGGATTTTCTGCTCCTTCGAGCGACTTTCCGCTGAGTGCCAAGCTGCAAATGGACATTCTCGCGCTGGCGCTGGCGTGCGATTTGACACGCGTCGCGAGCTTGCAGTTCTCGACCGCGACGAGCCAAGTGACGCACACGTGGCTCGGTTCGGATCAGAATGCACCACACCACGACCTCTCACATCGAGGCCCGTACGCACTCGAGGCACTGGGAGCCGATGTGTACGCGCCAGCGGCCGCAGAGCTGTACCCTGCTCTGTCGCAGTTGCGCGCGATTGATCGATTTTACGCGTCGCAAGTCGCTTACCTCGTGAAGGCGTTGTCGGAGCTCTCGGTTGGCGGTAAGAGCCTACTGGAGCAAACCGTGATTTGCTGGGGCAGCGAGATCGACATCGGCGCGCTCCATAACCACAACATGAGCCCGTTCGTGCTGCTCGGCGGCGGTGGCGGCCGCTTGAAGACGAACCGCGTCGTGCGCTTTCCCGTGCACCTCGACGCCGATCCAGCGACGAGCGAAGTCGTCGATCGATCGCACAACGATTTGTTGCTCACGCTCGCATCGGTCATGGGTGTGGAGCTCGCGAGCTTCGGCGACGCGGAGCTCTGCAGCGGCGTCATTAACGAGATTCTGGTGTAGCAAAGTGAGAACACGCTCACCTCGTGAGTGCACTGCAGTGGTTCAGGCGCTGGGCGGAACCACGATGCCCCAAGGCGAACCGCCCACTTTGACGCGCTGAACTACGCTGCGTGTGCCCGTGTCGATGATCGAAACGTCGTTGGACGGGCCGTTCGCGGTGAAGACGCGCTTGCCGTCGGCGCTGATGCCGATGCCCCACGGCCGCGCGCCGACATCGGCAATGATGGCAGCGACGCGACGAGCCGCGACGTCTACCACCGCCACCGAACCGGCGCGCCCGTTGCTGACGTATAGCCAGCGACCGTCCGGTGAGACCACGCAGCCCATCGGGCGCGGTGCCTTGCCCGGCTCCTCGAGCTTAATCGAGTGAATCACAGAGTGCGACTTCGTGTCGAAGACGGTGAGCTCGGAGCTCAGCTCGGAGCTTACGAAGCCTGTCGTGCCCGCCACATCGAACGCAATCGCACGTGGACGCATGCCCGTGGGAATGCGGGCAAGCTCCTTCAAGCTCGAGGTGTCCAAGGCCACGACCACGCGGTCGGCCTCGCAAGTGACGTACACGGCTTTGCCGTCGGGCCGCAGCGTGACGCCTTCGGGCTCCTCACCCACCTTCACCTGCTGCACGACTTTGCCGGCGGCCAGATCGAGCACGCTGAGCTCCGCCGTTTCCTCGTTCGAAACGTAGAGAAGCTTGCCGTCGAGTGACAGATCGAACGACTCGGGATCTTGGCCGCTCGCGTGGGTGCGCACGAGCTTGCGACTCGTAGCGTCCACGACACCAATGCCGTCCGCGGCGCGTTCGGCCGGCGGCAGCTTGGACTCGTCGACATTCGGGCCGCCACGCGGCGAGCCGCTCAGCGCGACGTAGAGTAACTTTCCGTCGCGGGATGCCTTCACTCCACGCGGCCGCTTCCCCACGCTGACGCGCGCCGCGACGACAGCCTTGTCTGCATCGATGCAGACGAGCTCACCGCTGTCTTCGGCGCTCACCCACACATCCGAGCCGTGCGCCTTCTTTCGGCAACCCGCGCCCACCAACAGCGCGGCACCGCTCGCTAAGACCTGTACCATCGCGCGTCGCGAAAGCATTGCGACGGGCTTATCACGCAGAGCGTGTCGCTGCATCACGTCACCGAAGTAATGCGATAGATGCGCGTTCCCTGCGCCGACTCCAGTTCGGCGTCGTCTCCCTGGCTCAACCCGAGCAACGCTTGGCCCAACGGACTCGTGGTCGCCAAGGTTTGCAGCACATTACCCTCGAACTCGATGCGCTCGCCGCCGGCCGCTACCACCAAGAAGTACGTGACCGATTTGCCAGGCTGAGCCAGCGTCACCAGCGCGGACGCCTCGATCGGCGCGCCCGCCGGAAAGCTGCGCAACTCCATGCGTGAAAGCAATGCCACCGCTTGCTCCAGTTTGGCAGTGCGTTCGGCGTGACCACGTGCGACATACGAGGCCTCGGTAGAGCGCATGTCCTTGTCGCTTTCGGCGCGGTTCTCCTCGTGAGTGGCGCTACTAGCCGCGTCTTCGGCCTGCGATTTGGCGCGCGACAGCTCTGCCGTGAGGTTCGCGAGCAAATGGTCGAGCAGCCGGCGCTTGTCTACCTGAGCCATGGCGCGTGAGCAAAGCAGACTCGTCGCGACCTCTCAAGTGGCGCCGAGCTTACTTGCGCTCGCCTTTGCCGGTCTCGGCCTCAGCCTTCTGTGCCACCACTTCGAATAGCCCGTCGAACGCATCGCGCAACGCCCAGGCTTGTGCGCTCGCGTCCTTCAACTTGGCTGCTCGCGCACGGCCCTCGGCGAGTGCACGGCGCGGCCCCGCGCAACGCTTCGGCAAGCGCCGCTCGAGGTCCATGGCGGCACCTTCGTAGATGTGAAAACACGCCTCGAAGTTGCCTTGGTTGTAGAGCGGCGCACCCACCTCGACCGCTTCACTCAGCACGCGGGGAATTGTCGCGAGCGCTTCGCGATCACAACCTTTCAGCAGGGTCAGCGGATGGTGCGGCACGTTGCGCTCCACACGTGGCGCGCGCGTGCTGAGCGCCGCCACGGCTGCGCTGAAGTCCGAAATGCTGACGGGCCGCGGATGTGCTGCCAGCGCTTTCACGTACTTAACCGGCAGACCGAAATTTAGGTTCTGGCCACCACGCATGATGGCAGCGGCCACGCCGATCACCTCACCGCGCTCATTGAACAACGGACCGCCAGAAGAACCTGGCGCTATCGGCGCCGAGATTTGCAAGACGTCGAAATCGGTGTCGACGTGGCGCACCGCGCTCACCAAACCATTCGACACTGTATCTTCGAGCCCGAGCGGGTGCCCGATGGCAACCACGGCATCTCCCGGGCGCACGCGGTCGCTGTCACCCAATGTCAGCGTGGGCAGCGCTTTGGCATCGATGCGCAAGATCGCCAAGTCGTGCCGGCGGCTAGCGTTCACGACTTCGATGATCGGGAAACGCCGCCCGTCCGAGAGCAACACCCAGAGCTCATCGGGAACAGCAGCTACGTGAAAGTTCGTCGCGATCCAGCCATCGTCGCGCACGATGAAGCCGGTGCCGAGCGAGTGGTTGCTATGCACCGAAACGATGGCCTTGGTCGAGCGCGCCGCGATGTCCGCAACGGACAGCGGCTGCGAGCTGGCGGCTACTCCAGCGCGATTCGAGTCGGCCGCACTGCTCGGGGCCTTCGCCGGGCGGGAACAAGCTGCTCCCAATGCCAGAAGCAGCGACAACCGCGTGATTTGAAGGAGCCGCACGCTTATGAAGCATACTGGGTGAAACCCCAGTGGTCGAACTCTGGGAGTGGTCGAACCGCTCCGGGTGTGAAGGAGTCTGTGTACGCCGACGTGGGGCAGCCTAGCTTTCGCCGGGTTCACTGGATGGCGACGACGGAGAGCAGCGACCGCAGAATCCGTGCGCGGTTGAAAATACAGTCGCACAGCACGGCAGCGATCACGGCGCACCAGACCAGGTAACCGGTACCCACGTAGTCTGCAAATACCAAAGTGACGAGCCAGTCCTGCTTGACGAAGTAGAGATAGGAGGCGAAGCCGGCCGTCGCTAGGAGCACCAACACAATCCAACGTACGGCGCGCGCGGCGTGCCCCCAATGCAGCGCGGCCGCCGCCAAAGCGAGAAGCAGCGCGTTCGTCGCGCACACGATGGCCAAGTCGCTGATCACGTGGCGCACCAAATCGCCATAGCGCCCGCGCGCCCACTCTTCGACGCGATCGAGCGCGACACCCAAGGACGCCAAGGTGCCCCGCAAGCCAGAGCGGATGCTCTCCGCGTCAGTCAGGCCCAGGCAGTCGTGGCGGCACAATTTAGAGAAGATGCGCGCCACCTCGTCCGGAAGCTTCGAATCTATCAGTTCGCGTGTCTCGCTCGCGTCGGCGCGCAGGGCTGCACTCAAACCCCAGAAGTTCGACAGCGAGCGTAACGCCGGATAGCGCTCGAGCGCCTCCGCTTGCACCATGCGGATCACGTGCGGGCGCGCCATGCGCTCGACCTCGGCAGGAGCTAGCGTGAAGCTGAGCGCCGCCGCGGCGAACACGAGCGCCTGTAACAGCGCAAGCACTTCGAGCAGCAACGCCCATTTGGGACGGGCAGGTTTGCTGCCTGTCTCACTCAAGGAAACACCTGCTCGAGCTGCGCATCGTTGAAGATTGAGTCTGGCGTCACGACGCGTTCCGCTGGGTCGAACGCAGCACCCTGAAATCGCTGTTTCAAGGCTTGTTGCACGCGCGCATCCTTCAAGTTCATCTCGTCGGCGCGCTGGATCTTGCCGAGGTGAATCGATGCGGCGCGTTCGAACAGCTTGTGCACGAGCTCCGAGCAATAGAGTGTCTCGTCGTCCCAACGAAACTTGAGATCGTAGGGCCGTCCCACGAAGCTCGCGGCGACGCTGCGCAGCTCATCGGAATCGAGCGCCGACGCGTCACGCAAACGCTTCACCACGTAGCGCTGCTCGCGGCCGCGCGCGATGAAAGCTGGCAGGGGCGTGCGGCGCACTGGCGATACCGCTTCGAGCACGACGTAACCATGCTTTTCGCGAAACACGACGCCGAGGTGCGTCCAACGGCTGCGCGTGAGCACTCGCACCATGTCACTCTGACGTGAGCTGGACTCTTGAAAGATCACGTCCCCATCACGAAGCTCGCTGACTTCATTCGACGCTGCAGAGCTCGCGCAGCGGCAGCCAATCGCGCCCAACGCGAGCCCACACAGCACGGCGAACCGAAAACATCTCGATGTCACCCGACCTCGGCGAACAGCCTAGCGCACTTTCCGCGCTTCGGCGTATCGCGTGCTCAGGCGCCCGGCAAACGAGCTCCACGCCGGCCGCGGCCCTTGCGAGTCACTTGCAGTAGCGCTGTTTCCGGGCTCATTTCGATGGCGCCAGTATCGTCCGCACCGCGCGCCAGACGCAGCGAGCCCACGTACGCGATCATGGCTGCGTTGTCGGTACACGCGCGAAATGGCGGCACGAACAGCTGAATACCAGCGCGGGCACAGGCTGCCTCGGCGCTTTGGCGCAGCTCTCGATTGGCGGCTACCCCGCCTCCGATCACGAGCCGCGGAACGCGTTCGCGCTGCGCGGCGGCAACTGATTTGCGCACTAGAGTATCGACCACACGCCGTTGAAAGGCGGCGCACAAGTCACGCAGGCGTTGTTCGTCGCCAGGACGACCATGCTCTTCGACATAGCGCGCCACGTTGGTCTTGAGTCCCGAGAAGCTGAACTCTGCCGAGTTTTTCGACGGCATCGGTGCACTCAATGCAACGCGCTCCGGATCACCTTCCTTGGCGAGCCGATCAATGACGGGTCCTCCCGGATAGCCAAGACCGAGTAGCTTCGCGACTTTGTCGAATGCTTCTCCCGCGGCGTCGTCGCGCGTCGCGCCCAGCTCCCGCACCAGGGCCAGATCAGGCCCGTCGACGCGATAAAGCGCGGTGTGCCCGCCGGAGACCAACAACGCAATGAAGGGAAACTCGGGGCGAACGCGCGTGTCGCCTTCACCGAAGTCGAGGAACACCGCGAGCAGGTGACCCACCAAATGATCCACGCCCACAATCGGCAGCTCGCGCGCGAATGCCAACGCTTGAGCTAGCTCGACGCCGACCAGCAGCGCGCCCGAAAGCCCAGGGCGACACGTCACAGCAATGCCGCCGATTTCAGCAAGGGACACCTCTGCGCGCGCAAGAGCCGCTTCGACTACCGGACGCGCGTTGCGCAGATGATCCCGCGAAGCGAGCTCCGGAACGACACCGCCGTAAGGCGCATGCACCTCGACTTGGCTGTGCACGACGTCGCTTCGAACGCGCCCGTTTGGGTCGACGATGGCGGCGCAAGTCTCGTCACACGAAGTTTCGATACCGAGGACGAGCATGTGTCAGAAGCCGCAGCCGCTCTTCTGGCGCGCGAGGTAGAACAACCCGAAGCCCGGTTGCTCTGCAGGGCCAGCGCCCGCGGGCGGCAATGGTTTGGGCTTGAGCAAGCGGAGCTCGACGTCGTCATTGCGCATCAACGACAGCAGCGCGAGCAACGTGCCTTGGCACGTCGAGTCGACCCAAGCGAAGAAGTTGTAGTCGCGACCGCTGCCAAACTCCAAGCTCGAGAGCGGGTCGCGATCGAGCTCTGGCATCGTGCGCAGCGGCGCGCCGTTGAACAAGGCGAGACCATCGGCCGCACACAGACCCCGCTGCGCGTCGTCGCTGCTCAAACGACCAACCACCGCGCTCGCTTCGCCGCGTGCAGTGAGTGCCGTGGCGTCCAGCGTCAGCGCGAGACTCAGGCTCGGCCGCGAGCTCTCCGGAACGAAGCCGGCTTCGAACGGCGGCGCTGCGACCAAAGAACCGCAGTATGCCTCGGTACCCTTGGTGTCGAAGCGGTCGAGCGAGCTGCAACCGGCGGCGAGCAACCAGCACAGAGTCGAACCAGCGCGAGCCAGCCGCGAGCCGAACACCAATTTCGAGAGCGTCATCGCTTGGATCCGGCGGCGTCTCGCAGCAACGCCGCTGCCGCTTTTCTTACATGAGGCTCCGGGTCGCTGTCACGAGCTCGTTCGAGTTCCGGGCGAGCCAAGTCCGGAGCCGCGCGCGCAAATGCGGCCAGAGCGGCCTCACGAACCAGCGCCGTTTCATCAGCGCTCGCAGCACGTTGTAGGGCTGCGATAGCGGATGGCGGTGCGCCGCGCACGATCAGACGACCCAGCGCGCTCACCGCCGCTGCGCGCACACCCCAATCCCCATCGCGCGCGAGGCGCACTAGGGCCGGCGCCGCAGCCACGTGATGCGGCCCAATCGCCGCGAGCACTGCTCGCTGCACCGCCGGATCGCTATCGTCGACCGCCCGAGCCAAAGCTGCAGTGGCTTCGGCTTCGGGACGCCGCGCCAGGAAACCCAGCGCGAAGCTGCGCACGCTGGCTTCTGGATGCGACGAGAGCGCGGCAAAATCTGGCACCGTGTGCTCGGCGACGCGATCGGCAATGCGCGCCGCTTCCTTTTGCGTCGCGGGATCTTTCGCGGAGAGCACCAGCAGGTTCGAGAACGAAACGCCGGCATCGCTCGAGAGCGCCTCGGCCACGGCGCGCGCCGTATCCGGGCTCGAGCGCACGGCAGCTTTGGCTGCGGCTTCGAGCGCTGGCGCCAGACGAGCCAACGCAGCTCGCTCAGCGGCAGCATCGAAGCCGTCCGGAACGAGCCCAGCCAGCACATTGGCGAGCTCGAGATCGCTGCTCGGAATCGGCAACAACGGCGTCTTGCGCCGATAGTGGCCCGTCGCGAGCACCAACGCTGCTGCTCGTGCCGCCGGTCGCGATTCCGGATCTTGGGTGAATAACTTTTGCGCGACCAAGTCGGCCGACTTCGGCGCACCGAGGCGTGCGAGCGCCACCAGCGCGTTTGCCGAGAGCAACGCGTCCGGTGAGTGCACCAGCTCGGCGAGCTCGGAGGCTTGCTGGCTAAGACCGAGCTGTCCGGCAGAGAACGCGGCGGCTGCGCGCGGCAGTGGGCCAGCATCGGTAGCAGCGAGAGCGCGCACGACCAACGGCGCGTTGCGTTTGTCGCCCAAAACACCGAGCCCGAGCACACCGAAGGCGCGCAAGCCGGGCGCCGAACTCGTACTCAACGCCACGAGCCCGGGCCGCGCAGAAGGCGCACCAGAGCGGCACAATCCCCAAGCGGCTGCCAGCAACACCGGATCCGACTCTTCGGAACGCGCTCGCCCGCCCGGTGCCACGATCTCGGCGATGCGCGGCACTAGCGATGGATCTTGCAGCGCGCCGACCGCCAACATCGCGCGCGCACGCAAGCGCGGCGACGCGGAGCCAACAGCGTACGCCAGCAAAGCCGGCGCTGCGCTCTTGTTCGCCACGTACATCAACAATGTCGTCGCAATCTCTTGCTGAGTGTCGCGTGCATCGCTCAACGCATCGAGCAGCGGCTTCACCGCGCGCTCGCCTAACTTCCTCAGTTGCTGCTCGGCGGCTTCGGCGTCACTCGGCTCGGCATTGTGCGCGCGATTCAGCAGTGGATAAGCGAGCGTGCCATAGAGCTCCACCAACAGCCGCCGGTAAATCGGGCGATCGGGGTTATCGAGCGCGAGCGGCAACAAGTCTCGCTCCAGAACGTCCACGCTGCCGCGCCCGAGATTCACCTGCAAGCTGAGCCGCATGGCGCGCACAATCAGCTCTTCGTCAGGCGCGGCGCGCACGACACGGCGCAACAACAAGTCGGCTTCTTCGGCTTGGCCCTGTCCAAGTAGGAGCTCAGCCAGCTCGAAGTAGACAGGAAACAGCCGATCGTTTTTGGCGATGGCCTGGCGCAGTTCAGCCACTGCTCGCGCCGTGTCGCCGCGTTTGCGATACATCTGCCCGAGGTCTTTGTGGCCCTCGGCGTCATCGGGCGCGAGTTCTACGGCGCGTGAGGCGTAACGAATCGCATCGTCGTCACGATAGAGCTCGGCCGCGTACTCGGCCATGCGCCGGTAGTACTCGCGGGCGCGTTTGGGCTCGACGCGCGAAAGTCGCTCCAGCACCTCGATCGCTTCGGCCAGCTTGTGCTGCAAACCCAGTACGCGCTCGAGCCAAGCCAAGCTCTCCACGTCTGACGGCGCGGCTGCCACGATGCGACGCAAGGTGCGTTCGGCTTCGGAGTAACGTCGCTGACGCATTTCCGCTTCGGCGAGCAGCCGGCCCGCGTCGAGATCGGGCGGCTTGGCAGCGAGCCGGCGTTCGAGACCAGCAGCGCGCGGCACCAAAGTGCCGGACAAGCTCCACAACGTGACCACGTGCTGACGAGCCTCGCGTGCGAGCTGCGGATTTTGCGCGCTCTCCTTCAGAATTTGCTCCCACAGCTTGAGCGCACGCTCATGGTAGGCGAGACGTGCATCGCGGCTGCCCGCGGACGTTCCAGCGCGCTCGAGTGCGATCGCCTGTGCCTTGCGGAGCCGCACCTGTTTGGGATCGAGCCGCACGGCCTCATCGAGCGCCTCGAGCGCTTCTTTCACCAGATCGTGCTCGAGGTAGAGCTCGCCCAAGGTGAGTAGGCCTTGCGCGCGATCCTTGGCGACCACACGAATGCGCTGCCAAATGCCGACCGCCTTCTTTTTGTCGCCCTCTTGCCAGTAGCGCGAACCGAGCTCGACCAGGTGTTGTGGATCGCCCGCGGCGCGCGCCGAAAGTCGCTGCAGTAATCCGAGGCTCGCGTTCTTCTCGCCGATGCGCTCGTAAAAGCCGACCAGCGCGGACAAGATCTCGTCGTCGTCTCCCGAACGATTTTCGAGTGCTCGCAACTGATCGAGCGCGCGCTTGCGATCCCCGCGCTGAATCAAGGCGTCAGCGAGGCGAAACACGTAATCGGGGTTGCGCGGAGCGGCCTGCGCCAACGCTTCGTACTCACGAATCGCCTGCTCGAGCTCACCTTGAACTTCCAAGATGTGCACGACTTTCAAACGCGTGCCGATATCCTTCGGTTCACGCTCGAGCACCTTGCGATACGTCGCGAGCGCCTTGTCGAGCTTGCCAGTTTCTTCGAACAGGCTGCCTAGCATGCGCTGCTCTTCGGGGTCGCGCGCGCCGCGCCGTTCGAGCTCCTGCACCAGGTCCGAAATTCGATCGTCGGCGCGGTACAGTTCCACGATGGTCTCGTAGATCTCACGGCGCACCCCCGCCTGCGCACCCGCGACCGCCAAAGCGCGCTCGAGCTCTTTTTTGGCTTCTTGGCGACGACCCGCCTTGGCGAGCGCACGCCCGTAGTCGCGCAACGCCGGCGCCAGCACGCGGTTGTCTCCGGCACCGGCTTTCACGACCTGCGACAGCTCCTGCACTGCTTCGGGGTACATGCCGCGCGCGTAGAGTTCCCGCCCGAGCTCAGCACGCGTGAAGAACGAGCCGCCCTGCCTGCGCACCAACTCCTCGTGATACTTCTTCGCGTCGGGCACGCTGCCGGAGTCGAGCGCCAGCGTAATCAGCGAGCGCAGCACCTGCTCGCGTTGGGTCGCTTCGTTGATGAGGGGCAGCGCTTTCTCGTAGTGCACCCGCGCTTTGGCGCGCTCGCCCTTTTCTGCATAAAGCCGCGCAAGCCCGAGCTCGGCCACCGGTGAATTCGGGGCCTCGGCCAGAGCCCGCTCGTAGGTTTGCGCCGCTTCCGCACTCTTACCGTCGTGCTGATACGCGCCAGCCAATGCCAGCAGCGCCGCCAAGCGTTCGGGGCCACGCTGCTCGGCTCGCCTGCTCATGTCCGCAATCAGCGCGTCGAGCTTGCCGTCGCGTGCCCGATACAACTCGCTCAAGCGCTGGAGCGGAAAATCCGCACCGGGCTGAGCCAGCGCTATCGCCGTGTAGCGTGCGATGAGCGCGTCTTGGCTCGGGCTTTGAGCCTCGGGCTTTTTCGGAGGCGCGGCCTCGCTGGGTGCAACGGATGGTTCAGATTTCTCGGTCGGCGCGGCAGAGCGTGGCTTGGGCTTGGCGCCCCCGGCAGGCTTGGCTGGAGCGGGAGCTCCGGCTTTGGGTTTGCGGCCTCTTCCCTGAGGATTGAACTGGGCGGCCGCCGGCGCTGCGTCGAGAAGCAGCAAAACGACGAGCGAGCACGGCAGCCAGCGAAATCTCACTCCATAAACGTACGCGGCGGGCGTCGAGACCGCCAGGCAGGCCCGGGAAACCTCAGAAGTCCGGCCCTCCCCGGGGAGCCCCCTCCGTGGTAGACGCCTGCGGCATGAGTGAGCCCCGGGAGCGGGAAGAACCCCGCCCGTCGCCCGCCGAGGCGGAACCCAACGCCGAGCCGTCCCCCGCAGCTTCCGAGTCGACTGGTTCGGCTGGCAAGGAGTCGACGGCCGCCACATCGCAGCCTGCGGCGCCGCGCGCCCCGGAACCTGACGACCTCGACGAAGAGGACGAGGAGGAGGACGAGGAGGACGAGGACGACGCTGAAGACGAGGCCGCCGATGCTGAGGTCTCTGAATCCAAGCCCGGACCCACGGGACCGCGTCCCAAATTCTCGGAGCTGGTTGCGCGCGCAGTGCAGGGCCAAGCGGAGTGGGCGCCGATCGCACGTTGTCTCGCGTTGGGTGGATTGCTGGGTTTTGCAGCAGCCGGCTGGATTCAGCTCGGCCTGAGTGGTCGCGTCGCGAGTGAGCTGCTCGCCAGCAACGAGCTGCCTGATGGGCAGCGCATGATGACGCTCAAGGTCTGCCTCGGCGCGGCAGCCGTTGGCGTCGCCATCGTCGCGTACTTCGTCTGGAACGGCTTCAAGAAGGGAACCGGCATGGCGCCGCTAGAGCGCTGGATGTGGTTCCTTTCGCCGCTGATTTTAGCCCCCGCGATCGCGTCGGTGCTGCGCTTTCGGCCTTGGGTCAACGCGCACGAGAGATTGCTGCCGATCACGTTGGTAATCGCGATCGTGTTGGAGGTGCTCGCCTTCAAAGCGTTGGTAGCAGCGCCGCGCACCGCTCAGGAGTGGTGGCGCGATGCACGCGAGCAAATACCGGACATCGTCAGGCGACGCGGCCCATTCGTGGTGGTGCTGCTCGCTTCGGTATTTTACGCCGTCTTCTTCTCGATGCTCCTCCTGCGCTGGCATCACAAGCTCAAGACCGGCAACTTCGATCTGTCGATCAATAACAACCTAATCTTCGGCGGCCTCCACGGGCACTTCCTGGAGAGCACCGTCGTGTTCCCGCAGGATCCGAAGAAGTACCTGGCCAACCACGCGAAGTTCGGCGGCTATCTGCTACTGCCGATCTACGCGCTGTACCCGCGCGCCGAAACGCTACTGGTAATGCAGTCCACGTTCATCGGCATGAGTGCGCTGCCGTTGTGGGGCTTCGCTCGCCGGCACATCTCGCCCTGGATGGCGACGGTCGTGGCCCTCGCCTATCTCGCCTACTACCCCATGCACGGGGCGAGCTTTTCGGAGTTCCAGTACGTACCTATCGCTGGGTTCTTCGTTCTCGGCACGATTTGGGCCGCAGAAGAGCGCCGCTGGGTGGTGTTCAGCATCATCTTTTTGACGGGCCTCACCCTGCGCGAGGACATTTCCATCGGCATGGCAGTGGTAGGCGCCGGATTGCTGTTGAGTGGGCACCGGCCGGCAGCCGGCCTCGTCATGGCGCTGATCTCGAGCATCTACTTCGTGGTGCTTCGCTTTTACGTGATGGACTCGGCGGGGGAGTGGTGGTTCCCCAACATGTACAAGGAGCTCTGGGCCGACGGCGAACGCGGCTTCAAGAGCGTGATCAAGACGATGTTGACGAACCCGCTGTTCGTCATCACCAAGATCTTCACCGAGAAGAAGGTCTGGTACCTGTTGCACCTGTTCGTGCCGCTTGCCTTCTTGCCGGCGCGGCGCTGGTATCTCTGGCTCGCTTTCGTGCCAGGGCTGCTGCTCACTCTGCTCGTCACGAATTACGACCCGCCCATCACGTTCTCGTTCCAATACGTAATGCACTGGGCGCCATACCTGTTCGCGGCGGCTGTGCTCGCGCTGGAAGCAATTGGCAAGCGTCCCGACAATGGCGGCGAGCGCAGAGTGGCGGCCGCGCTGGGCATGGCCACGGCGAGCCTGGTGCTGAGTTACAACTACGGCGCTTTCCCGCAGCGCGACGGCAGCTTCCGCGGTGGTTTTCACCGCGTGGACTTCGGCATCTCCCAAGCCGAGGAGGAGCGCTACCAAAACCTGCAAAAGCTCATCGCGATGATTCCGAAAGATGCTTCGGTCGCCGCGACGGAGAAGCTCGGTCCGCACGTGTCTTCGCGCGTGAAGATGTACACCATGCGCCACGGGCCGCAGGGCGCCGAGTACGCGCTGGCGTCGAGCCGCGAGCTCAAGCTTTCGCGAACACGCCCCAAGCTGCTCGAAGCGCTCCGCAGCGGCGACTACGGCGTCGTGACACGCATCGCGGACATGGCACTGCTGAAGCGCGGCTATGACACGGCCGAAAACGAGCGACTGATCCGCGACTGGCGCCTCACCGAGGCACGCCCACCGACGCCCAGCGCCGCCGAACCGGCACCGGCGCGTCAACCCGAAATGGAGGGCGCACCTCCTCCACCCGAAGAAGCTCCGCCCGAACCGCGCGGACCGGAATAGGTCAGCATGAAGCGCGCGGGCAACGGCAGCGCCCACGGCGATGCGCCGGCGCCCAGGGGCGATGCACAGGGGCCCAGTGGCGACGCGCCGGGGCCTAGCGGCGACGCGCTCGGCGGCGCCAAGCAGCTCAAACGTTGGCTGCGGCCGCTGATGTGGGCCGTCACCGCCGCGTTCGTCGGTTGGACGGCCCTCGATCTCGTGCGGCGCTGGAACGGCCGGCGTATCGACGTCGACTTCGCCTGGCTCGCCGTTTCACTGCTGCCCGTGATCGCTGGCAGCGTACTGCAAGGCGTGGGCTGGATCGCTCTCGTCGAACGCATGGCGCGCACCCGCGTTCCTCGTCGGCGCGCGCTCGACCTTTACTTCGCTTCGCAACTCGCGCGCTACACACCCGGCAAAGTTGGGCTGCCCATCGTGCGCATGAACGGCGCACCCGAGCTCGGTCTGTCGCGACGTCTCGTTGGCATTTCGGTTCTCATCGAGATGCTCTCGTGGACTGCGACCGGCGCCGTCACCGGATTTCTGCTGCTCAGCCTTGCACACGCGCCCAGCTACGGCCTCGGTGCGGTCGCTGGCAAACTAGCGCTCCCGCTGCTGATCGCGTCGCTGCTCGGTGCTCTCGCGCTCGTCGCCATCGATCGCCGCCACGCGCCCGCAAAACTCAAACGCGCGCTCGGGCTCGAAGGTGAGGGTGCCCTCGTACCGCTGCGCCTGCTCGCTTGGCAACTCCTCTACTGGCTCAGCTGGGCCGCTCACGGCTACTTCCTGGCGCGCGCGCTCGGTGCAAACTCCGGAGAGGCTCGAGCCAGCATGGGCTTCTCACCGCTCGCCAACGTGCTCGGCTTCGTTGCACTCGCCGCTCCTGCCGGCGTGGGCGTACGCGAAGCCGTGCTCGTCGCGGGCCTGGGTCCCATCATCGGAAGTGGTGCGGCAATCGGAGCTGCCGTGGCATCACGCGTCGTCTCTCTCATCGCCGATCTGGGCAGCTGGCTCGCGCTTCGCAAGTAAGCGCAACCGGCTCGGCGCGCCGAGGTCAACGTGCGGCGTAGTTAGCCTGGATCCATTCGCGGTACGCACCGGAGCGGACACGTTGGATCCATGCTTCGTTGGAGAGATACCAGCGCACGGTTTCGCGCAAGCCAGAGATGAGATCGTGACGCGGTGTCCAACCGAGCTCGCGTTCGATCTTGCTGCAGTCGACGGCGTAACGCTGGTCGTGGCCAGGGCGATCTTTGACGAAGGTGATGAGCGCCTCGAGCTCGCTGACAGACTTGTTGGTTTCTGCAGCCACGACGCCGATCAGTTGTTTGAGCAGGGCTAGGTTTTGCCACTCGCTGCGCCCGCCCACGTTGTAGGTGTCACCAGCGGCTCCGCGGCGCAGCACGAGCCAAATGGCTTCGGCGTGATCGTCGACGTAGAGCCAGTCGCGCACATTGCTGCCGTCTCCGTAGACGGGCAGCGGCTTGCCCTCGAGCATGTTGGAGATCATCAGCGGGACGAGCTTCTCGGGAAACTGGTACGGACCGTAGTTGTTGCTGCAGTTCGAGAGCGTGGTCGAGATGCGGTAGGTGTGAGCGTAGGCGCGAACCAAGTGATCCGACGCAGCTTTGGAAGCTGAGTACGGCGAGTTGGGGCGGTACGGGCTCTCTTCAGAGAAAGCGCCCGTCGGCCCAAGCGAGCCGAATACTTCGTCGGTGGAGACGTGGTGGAAATGTGTTTGCGGGCGAGCGCGCACCACTTCGAGCAGCGCGAAGGTGCCGTTGACATTGGTCTGCACGAAGGCGCCCGGGCCCAAGATACTGCGGTCGACGTGGCTTTCAGCTGCGAAGTTGACGATGGTATCGATGGCGTGCGCCTCGCAGGTGGAAAGGAGCAGGTTGCGATCGCAGATGTCGCCGCGCACGAAATGGTACCGCGCTGGATCGACGGCGCCCTCGACGTTCTCCAGATTGCCGGCGTAGGTCAGGGCGTCGTAGTTCACGATGCGCCCGCGAAAATCAGTTTGGCGAAATAGCCAGCGAATGAAGGCCGATCCAATGAAGCCGGCGCCGCCGGTGACGAGGAGTGAATTCAGAGGCCGCGGTGAAGCAACTTGGGGGCTGGAATTGCTCATGAGTTCTCGTTCAAAAGGTAGGCACGCAACGCGTCTCGCCAGGAGCGCGCTTCACCACCTAGATAAGCTTCAATCTTGTGGGTATCGAGGACGGAATAAGCTGGGCGCGGCGCCGGCCGCGGAAACTCCGCGGTGGTCACCGGCACGATGCGCTGCACGGCGAGCTTCATGCCGAGTTCCAGGCAAACGTCACGAATTCCTTGGGCGAAGCCGTGCCAGGTGGTGGGGCCGGAGTTGGCGAAGTGATAAGTGCCGGCGGGCGCGGGCGGATCGCCGAAAGCTCCGCACAACGCGAGAGACACCTCCGCGAGATCGTGAGTGTACGTCGGGCGCCCCTGTTGATCGGAGACGACGCGCACCTCGTCTTGGGTTTGCATCAAGCGGACCATCGTCTTGACGAAATTCGCGCCATTTTCGCCGAACAACCAGGAAGTGCGCACGATCACGCACGAGTCCGGCAAGACCTTGTTGGCCAACTCTTCTCCGCGTTGCTTGCTCGCGCCGTAGACGCTGACGGCCGCCATCGGGTGATCCTCGCGGTACGGCGATGAGCCGGCGCCGTCGAACACGTAGTCCGTGGAGTAGTGCAACAGCCGCACACCGAGAGCACGCGCCGCCTCGGCGAGGTACTGCACGCCGCTTGCGTTGACGCGAAACGCTTCGTCGCGGTGAGTTTCGGCGTCGTCCACGCGCGTGTAGGCGGCCGCATTGACAATCAAACTGGGACGTTCACTCCGCGCGAAAGCCAGCACCCGGCCCGCGTCGGACACGTCGAGCTCCGAGTCAGTGGCTACGAACCCAACGCCGGCTCGCTGCAAGCAAGCTGCAAGCGCCGTTGCCAGCATGCCGCGACCGCCGGTGATCCAAATCGGTCCCTGTGCCAAGCCGTGCGCTGCCACGCCCTCTCCTTTGCTCTTAGCCCAGCTTCCGTCCGAGACGCCGAGCGTATTCCAGGAATGATTCTGCCTTCTGGTCGCGCGCCGAAAGGATCGGATCGCTCACGGGCCATTCTACTCCGAGCGTCGGATCATCGTATGCAATGCTGCATTCCGTGGCGGGATCGTACGGCGCCGAAACCTTATAGATGACATCCGCCATCTCGCTGATCACGCAGAAGCCGTGGGCGAAACCGATTGGGATGAAGATCTGTTGATGGCGCTCGGAATCCAGGTACACGCCGTCCCATTGCCCAAACGTGGGTGAGTCGGGGCGAATGTCGACCACCACATCGAAAATACGCCCTTCACCGACCCGGATGAGCTTCGCCTGACCCGGGCTCGACTGGAAGTGAAGCCCACGCAAGGTGCGAGCGGCCGAGCGCGAATGATTGTCCTGCACGAACGCGCAGTCGATGCCAGCCTGCCGATAACGCTCCTGCTGATAAGTTTCCACGAAGAAGCCACGTTGGTCTTTGAAGACACGCGGCGAGATCAGCAGAATCCCTTCGAACTTGAGGCGATCGACCTGCATCAGTGGCGCGCTTCCTCCAAGCAGCTACGCAGATAGTCCGCATAGCTGCTCTTGCCGTGCGCGTGGGCCAAGCGGCTCAGCTGCTCGGCGTCGATGAAGCCCTTGCGAAACGCCACTTCCTCGATGCACGCGATGCTCGTGCCCTGACGGTTTTGAAGCACTTGCACGAATTGGCTCGCGGCAATCATGCTCTCGTGCGTACCCGTATCGAGCCAAGCATAACCGCGACCCATTTGCTCGACCCGGGCGCGCCCCTGTTCGGCATACGTGCGATTCACATCGGTGATTTCGAGCTCACCGCGCGCCGACGGCCGGAGACCGCGAGCGATCTCCACCACGTCGTTTTGGTAGAAGTACAGGCCGGTGACCGCGTAATTCGACTTGGGTCGCGCCGGCTTCTCTTCGATCGAGAGCACGCCGCCGCGCGCGTCGAGCTCGACCACACCGTAGCGGCCCGGGTCGTGCACGCGATACGCGAACAACACACAACCCTCGTTCTGGGTACGTGCCGATTCGAGCAAACCCTCCAAGCCGGCGCCGTAAAAGATGTTGTCGCCCAACACTAGCGCCGCTGGGTCGTTGCCCACGAAGTTTCGGCCAATGATGAAAGCCTCGGCCAAGCCGTTCGGCTGCGGCTGCTCCGCGTACACAAAGCGCAAACCCAAATCACTGCCGTCGCCGAGCAGGCGCTGGAACAAAGGCAGGTCGTGCGGCGTCGAGATCACCAGGATCTCGCGGATGCCCGCCAGCATCAGCACGCTGAGCGGGTAGTAGATCATGGGTTTGTCGTAGACGGGTAAAAGCTGCTTGGACACGACGCGTGTCAGCGGATACAGACGGGTGCCGCTACCGCCGGCTAGGATGATGCCTTTCACGCAGAACTCCCGTTGACCTCGTTGCCTTGGTTGGCCTGAGTCGCGCCGCTCTCCTGTGCGCGATCTCGGTACTCGAGCGTGATTCCAATCAGGGCTACGACCACGACGATGGCCAGATAAACCGTGTAGAATAGGAACACGAAGGCGGCGCCCTCGTGCACGACTTTCTCGGGTGCGACGTACACGGCCAAGCCGGCGTAAAGCGCGAGCTGAACCGCACCGAAGAAACCCGGTGCGTTCGGAAGAGCAAAGCCTAAGCTCAGAACGCCAACGACGACGGTTGCCTCCGCCAAGTTCAGCTCAGGCAGACCAACTCCGATCGCGAGCTGCTGCATGCTCCAGATGTGCGCATACAGGGCGACCAGGGTGGCGGCCAGGAACGGCAGCGTGATGCGCAGATTCGGCAAGAAGCGCAAACCGTCGCTCATGCGCTCGACCGCCTCGGCCACACGCGCCGCGAGCTTTTTGGAAACGACGCCGATGACAGCCTCAGTCAGGTTGCGAGCGAATTTCCTCCACCAGAAAAAGGCCGCCATCACCACGAAAGCTACGGCGAAAACCAAGGTGAACAGTTGAGCTGCGCGCGGCACCAGCGCGGCCGGCACCGGCAAATCACCGATGTGATCAGGCAAAGGTTCGTGCGGCTGCGCGAAGGCGAGACCGGTCATCAACATGACGCCGAAGACGAGGCCATCCATCACGCGCTCGGCGCCGACTGTGCCGGTGACTGCCCAACCCGAGAGCTTGCCTCTCTCCCGCAGCATCGCAGGGCGCACGAACTCACCTAGCCGAAACGGCAAAAAGGTGACGAGCCCGAGCGCGATGCAAGAGATGATCATGATGCGACGCAACGGCACGTGCGCGACCGGCGAAATCAACAGCTGATAACGCGCGAAGCGAATGATCATGCTGACTATCAAGCCGCACGCCATCAGCACGACCTTGAACCAAATCACCTTATCGAGCGTGCCGGGCGGCGGCGTCAGCGGAAGGGCACCCTTGTGAAGGATGTAACCGAGCCCACCCGCGAGCCCGACGGATGCCACGATGGCGCGCGCGTGCCGTCGGAAGAAACCGGGCGAAAGCAAGCCAGGGCTCGAGCTCATGACACCTCTTGCGCGATGCGCGGCTGAGGAGCCGGCAGGCTCGGCGCGCGTTGCGAACCACTGCCAACCACGCGTTCACGCACGTAGTACGGCTTCTTGCCTTGCGACTCGTGGTAGGTGCGCGAAATCACATCCGCCACTAGGCCAAGCGAAAGTAGCTGCACACCAACCACGATCAACAACACCCCCAAAAGGAGCAGCGGGCGCTCCGCCAAACGCGCGTTGAAGAGCAGCTTTTCGACAACCAGCCAAGCGCACAACAGCACGCCCGCGCCGAGTGACGCGAGCCCTGCCAAACCGAACACCTGCATCGGCCTGACCAGGTACGTCTGCATGAAGCGCACCGTCATCAAGTCGAGCACGACGCGCAGCGTGCGGCCAATGCCGTACTTGGAGGTGCCGAACTGACGCGCCCGGTGGTTGACGGGCATCTCGAAGATTCTCACGCCGACCCAGCTCGCCACTGCCGGAATGAAGCGATGCATCTCGCCGTAGAGGCGGAGCTCCTTGGCGACTTCGTGCGTCATCGCCTTCAGCGTGCAGCCGTAGTCGTGTAACTTCACACGCGTCGCCAAGCTAATGATGCGATTTGCGATCATCGACGGCAGCTTGCGATTGATGAAGGCGTCCTTGCGGTCGCGCCGCCAGCCAGCCACCATGTCGTAGCCCTCGTCGAGCTTCTGAAGCATCGCGGGGATGTCAGCCGGGTCATTCTGCAAATCGGCATCGATGGTGACGACCTTGGCGCCACGCGAAACATCGAGCCCAGCTTGCATCGCAGCGGTCTGTCCAAAATTCCTACGGAAGCGGACGACGTGCAGGCTCGCGTCGCGCTTCGCCATGTCCTTGAGGATGGTAAAGCTACGGTCCTTCGATCCGTCATCGATCAGTACCAGCTCGTAGGCGAGGCCAGTCGGCGCGAGCGCACGATGCAGCTCCTCGACCAGGTGCGGCAAGCTCTCCTCTTCGTTATAGACCGGCACCACGACCGATAAGTCTAAAAGCTCGTTTTCAACGCTCAACGCCGACAACTCCTTGCCCATGGGCGGCGGAGCCCCTTTAGCACGGCCGAGAGTGTGCGACGCTCGCCCCGCGAACGCCACGCATTTGCAAAGGAAAGCGCTTTCGCCCCAGCCGGGACGCGCCCGCGGCGAACCGTCGGCAAAGGCCAAATTCCGCAATGCATTCGTGAGCCGAGGTACTACGCTCCGGGCGCCATGAAAAACCGAACCGTGCGGGTCGGGCTGGTGCAAATGTCGACCAGCGCTGATAAGGCCGAAAACCTGAAGAAGGCCGCCGATCGCGTGCTCGAAGCGGGCCGTCGCGGAGCGCAGCTGGTCTGCCTGCAGGAGCTTTTTGCCTCGCCCTACTTCTGCCAACGCGAGGACGCCGAGCTCTTCGATTTGGCGGAATCCATTCCGGGCCCCACGACCGAAGCGATGGCCCGCGCCGCCCGCGCCGCTCGCGTGAGCGTGGTGGTCCCGCTATTTGAGCGGCGTGCGCCCGGCCTCTACCACAACAGCTTGGTGGTGCTCGGCCCCGACGGTGAGTCGCTCGGCACCTATCGCAAAATGCACATTCCGGACGACCCGCTCTTTTACGAGAAGTACTACTTCGCGCCGGGCGATCTCGGGTTTCGTGTATTCGATACCCCACAAACCAAGCTCGGTACCTTGATTTGTTGGGATCAATGGTACCCCGAAGCGGCTCGACTCACAGCGCTCGCCGGCGCCGAGTTGCTCGTGTATCCGACGGCCATCGGTTGGCACCCCTCCGAGAAGGCGGAGACCGGTGCCGCGCAAGTGAGCGCCTGGCAAACGATGCAGCGCGCTCACGCCATCGCCAACGGCGTCTTCGTTATTGCTGTGAATCGCGTTGGACACGAAGGTCCGAGCGACGGCGGCCTCGAATTTTGGGGGCACTCGTTCGTTGCGGATCCATTCGGCGTCGTGCTGGCGGAGGCTGGCGAAGGCGAAGAAATTTTGGTGGTGGATTGCGATCTTTCGCGCATGGAAACCGTGCGGCGCAACTGGCCCTTCTTGCGTGATCGCCGCATCGACGCTTACGAGGGCATCACCAAACGCTTTTTGGATCCTCGCTGAGCGCTACGATGCCAATTGCCAAAACGCGCGCACGCGCCTCGGCTAAGTCTGTCGCCGCTCCCAACCTTACCGAAACTCCCCGCTCTCTCGGGTACCGCATGCCGGCCGAGTGGGAGCTACACGCCGCGACATGGCTCGCGTTCCCCCACGAAGTCAGTGATTGGCCGAACAAGTTCGAGCCAGTGCCGTGGGTGTTCGCAGAGATTGCGAAAAAGCTCAGCGAGGCGGAGCGGGTACGGCTGATCGTGCGCGATGCCGCTGCAAAAAAGCGCGCGCGCGCCGTGTTCGAGCAAGCCGGTGTGAACCTGTCGGCCGTCGATTTCTTGGTGTACCCGACTGATCGCTCTTGGACGCGCGACTTCGTGCCGAGCTTCGTGGTGCAAAACCGCAAGCGCATGCCCAAAGGCTCACGATCACTCGCTGCGCGCGGCAAAGACGGCGTGGCCGCGGTGAAGTTTCGTTTCAACGGTTGGGCACGCTATCCCAACCATCGCCGCGACGAAGCAGCCGGCAGCGAGGTCAGCGGCTGGCTAGACGTGCCCGCCTTCGAGCCGAGCGCGCTAGCCAACGGCAAACGCAAACCGGAGCGCGTCGTGCTCGAGGGAGGAGCCATCGACGTCGACGGTGAAGGCACGTTGCTCACCACAGAAGAGTGTTTGCTCGACGGCAAGCAGGCGCGAAACCGCGCGCTCGGCAAGCAAGGTACCGAGCAGGTGTTGTCCGACTATCTCGGCATCGAGCGGGTGCTCTGGCTCGAGCGCGGAATCGCGGGCGACGACACGGGCGGACACGTGGATGACTTCGCGCGCTTTGCCGGACCTGGCCGTATCGTGTTGGCGGAGGAACGCCGCCGGAGCGATCCCAACCATCGCATTTTGGAATCCGCGCGCGAGCGACTGCAAGGCGCACGCGACGCTCGTGGGCGTCGTATCGAAGTAGTGCGCTTACCCATGCCGGAGCCGCTGATGTTCGACGGTCAGCGCCTGCCGGCGAGCTACGCCAACTTCTACGTCGGCAACGCGTACGTGTTGGTGCCCACCTTCAACGATCCTTCGGATCGCATCGCGCTCGGCATTCTTGCGGAGCTCTTCAGCGACCGTAGCGTCGTTGGTATTCACGCAGTAGATCTGGTGCTTGGGCTCGGCACGATTCACTGCAGCACTCAGCAGGAACCCCTATAGCGCTCAGCGGGCCCAAACGTGCAGCGTAGCCATGGTCAAAAATCCGGCCGGAAATAACGCCAACACCCCAGCCCCGAAACACGATCGCCAGCGCTGAGCGAGTGAAACTGCGCCAATCGGAGCGAGGCGGCGCGAAACCAGCGCCGAGGCGATCATCGCGCACACAGCCTCGTACGGCGCAATGAAGACGCCGGCGCCGAACATCCACAAGCACCCGGCGTCGCCGGAGCAGACCTGAAATGCGTCACCGAGCCATGCGAGCAGCGCGCCTGCAAGCACCGTAACCCCGCCCATCACGAGCCCAACGACGACAGGGGCGACGTACCAGCGTGTGAACAGCGCCAACCTCGGCCTCCGCGCGCAAGTGTACTCCTGTCGCGCGGCGTTTCGCTGTCAGATGCAGTGATTTGCCGGATTTCCTGACGGGCTCGAACGAGCCGCGGATACCATTCGAGCCATGAAGGAATCACGGCGTGCGCTGCGCCGGTTTGCCCATTCCAAAATCCTCATAAAAATCGGCCGATTGCACGATGGCTACCGAGCGTGGTTGAGTAGTTCCGTGTTTGCCCGCGTTGTTAGGGCCCTCGCCGCGCCGATCCTTCTGAGCCTGTGGACAGCTCCGGCTAGCGCCAAACCAGACTTCGAAATTCCGGCGTCAACTCCTCACAAGCGGGGCCTCGACGCGTTACTCGATGGCTGGTCCAACTTCGGGGACGGCTGGTTGTTGCTCGATATGGTGCTGGTGCTGCTGCTCGCACTCGCGCTCGGCGCGATCATCGCTTACCACCCATCGACCCGACGGCGCCTATCGACCCTGGAACATTTCGAGCAACCGAAGACGTTGCTGCTCTATTCGGTCGTGGCGGCGGTCGTCGCGCTCATCGTGCAGGTGCAGCCTGCGATGGCGTTCGTGATCTTCGGCATCGGTGGCTTGTTGCGCTTTCGCACGATGGTGGGGGACGCAAAGGACACGGGCCGGGTGATCTTGGTAACCGTGGTTGGCCTGTGTTGCGGTCTCAAGATCTACATCGTGGCGGTGCCGGCCACGGTCATAGGATGGATTTTGATCTACCTCTTGGAGCAGCAGATCGCCGGGATTATCCGCGTCTCCGGCGTCGCAGAGCAATGCATGCTGGAGTCCAACCGGCTGCACCGCCAGCTCATCGAGCAGGCTGGCTGTAAGATCATCGGTGAGCAGACCAAGTTCATCAAGCGTGAGTTTGCCTTCGTGATCCAGGCTCCACCGACGCTCGACCGAAACTCGTTACAAACGAAGTTCGATGGGCTCGCGACCGAGCTACGCGGCGTGGTCGACTGGGAACGGCTCTAATCGGAGCGCCCAAGTTTTCGCTACGAATACAATGCTTGCGTGAAGCGCAAAGCGCGCCCAATCTTCGGGGGATCCGTGAAGCCGGTCTCCCATCTCCCACTGCTGCTCGCCCTGGCCGCGCTGGTCGGCTCGCCCGCAGCTGCGGAGGAGTCGGCCAAGGCTCGTGGCGCCAATAGCAACGCTGTGTTCGATCCTACCGCCAAGCCGCCATCTTGGACGCAGAAGCAAAAGAGTGCGGCGGAGCGCGGCGTAAACCCGTGCAACACGAAGGATCCCGGTTTCGGCGACTACGATCGCTGGGAACGCGGCATCGCCATGGGTCAGATGATTGCACCCAAGCGTCGAGCTCTGAACTCACACGCCGAGTTCGACTTGATGGTGCACTTTCACGGGCACGAAGCGGTGCGCAAAGAGTGGGTGCAAGTCATGCACAACACGGTGCTCGTCGGGGTCGACCTCGGCATCGGCTCAGGTCCATACGAGACCGCGTTCGCGCCTCACGGCACCATCAAAGCGCTGGTCGAGAGCGTCGAGAAGGTGATGGCCAAGCGCACCAACAACCCGAACGCGCACATCCGCCGGCTCGGTCTGAGCGCCTGGAGCGCGGGCTACGGCGCGGTGCAAAACATCTTGAGCGATCCCTGGGGTCGCGAGCACGTCGACACTGTCGTGTTACTGGACGGCCTGCACTGCGGCTACCAAGGCAAAAGCTTGAACGCCGCTCAATTGAAGCCGTTTCTGGAGTTTTCGGCGCGCGCAGCCGATGGCGAGCGCCTCATGGTGGTGACTCACTCTTCGATCATTCCGCCCGGTTACGCCTCGACCACCGAGACCGCCAACTTTCTCATCTCGAAGCTCGGGGGACGCCCCATGCGAACCCAGCCGCGCGCTTCCGACCCGATGGGTCTCGAGCTGATTTCGCGCTACTCGCGCGGCAGCTTTCACGTGCGTGGCTTCGCTGGCAACGACACGCTCGACCATTGCGCGCAGATCGGTCTGTTCCGGGACGTACTCAAGGTCCACGTGTTGCCCCGGTGGAAGTCACGTCGTGACACAAAACGCTAGCTCTCCGAAAGGACCGAGTTCGTTTGGCGTCTCCGAAACCGAGGCGCGCACTCCACTCGACCGCGTGTTGCGCCAAAAGCTCGAGGGCGCGTCGTGGAACCAAGTGCGCCGTATGATCGAGACCGGCAAAATAAAGGTTGATGGGAGTACCGTGCTCGACCCAACGCTCCTGCTCCGCGCAGGACAGCTCGTCGAGATCGTGTGGAACGCGCGGCGACCAGACGACCGAAGGTTGCCCAGCTCGACGATCGTTCACGTGGACAGCCAGGTGGTGGTGGTGGAAAAACCGGCTGGCATCAGCACGGTTCCCTTTGAATCGAACGAACGAGGCACACTCGACGATCTGGTAGCTCGCCTCCTGAGCGCACGCGAAGGGGCTCGCCGAGGTCCACTCGGCATCGTGCACCGCCTCGATAAGGATACGAGCGGGCTTCTGGTCTTCGCGCGTACGCTCAGCGCAAAGCGAGAACTGAAAAATCAATTCCGATTTCACAGCGTAAAACGCAGGTACTGGGCGCTCGTACAGGGTGCCATCGAATCGCGCACGTTGAGCAGCCGCCTGGTGCAGGACCGCGGTGATGGCTTGCGTGGTTCCACCGAGAACCCAACGTTGGGTCGCAGCGCAACGACCCACGTTCGCGTACTGGAACGCCTGCGCGGCGCAACGCTCGCGGAGTGTCGTTTGGAAACCGGCCGCACCCATCAGATTCGCATTCACCTGGCGGAAGCCGGCCACCCGTTGCTGGGGGAGCGCGTGTATAACCGTGGTTTCGCAGGTGAGGTGCTACAGGCACCACGCGTCATGTTGCACGCTTTCGAGCTCGGCTTCGATCACCCGACTACACGGCGGCCGCTGCTGTTCAACTCGGAGATGCCAAGCGACATGCAACGCGTGCTGGCCGAACTCCGAACTCTGCGTTGACTCATGCTCGATCCCAATCGAGTCCGAGTCGACCCATTCGCAGAGCGCGCTTCGTTCGAGGGATCGTCGCGCGCGTTTGCGAGATTCGTTGACCGAAAGAAGTGGATGCGGTACGAATACGGCCTGGGCAGGTCGTGTGTATGTGTGTTTTGGGGCAGAGGTGTAGCTTCGCTAATCGAGACTAATTTTGCGCTGCGTGCGTAGTTGATCGAACGCGCTCGTAACCAGACTTCTGTGTTTCGAGAGCATCTTTCGCGAGCACCGCTTCGAGCTGTGGCACGGCGAGCGAGCAGGCCGAGGCTTCGCTAACTCGCTGATTGCCTCCGCGCGAGCGCGACTCGACGCGGGACTGATCCACGCTGCGCGCGACGCGTAGAACGAGTCCGGCGACTTCTGCGCTCGAGTTGGATTCGGTGTTCGTGAGTCCTGCTTCGGAGGAGTGCAGCGGCTTATCGCCTGCGCTCGCGCTTTGCCAAAGGAGATCGTCATGAAAACGAGACGTTTAGTTTCTAGCGTCACGCTGATGGTGGGCATTGGGCTAGCCCAATTGGTTGCGTGTTCGTCGGATTCGAGGGATCCCTCGACCGACCAGGAAAGTACGGGAACCCTGCGCTTGCCGCTTCAAACGGTGAGCACATCGGGCAAGGTCTATCGGCTGCGCAACGCTACATTTACTGTCGTAAACAGCCGAGACGCTTCGTTCGTAACCACTCTTTCTACAGAAGACGATCCAACGCGCAACACGCTGTCGAGTGTGCTGACCGTTGGTGAATACACGCTCACGCTGCTGCCGGGCTGGACGCTCGAGCGCGTGTTATCGGGCGATGGCAGCGGCGGTTCCGGCACGGGCGGCTCTACTGCGAAGGGTGGCGGGCCATCAGCAGGCGCGGGCGGCAGGAGCGGACCATCGGCAGGCGCGGGCGGCCGCATCTTCGGCGCAGGTGGCGCGATCGCGGCAGGCGGCCCTGGCAAGGCTTCAGGTGGCAGAGGGCCAGGCGTCGCCGGAACACCGGGCGACGACGTCGGCAGCGCGGGTGAGCCAGCGGGTGGCGTCGGTGGAGCGTTCGAAGAGCCCCCGCCTTTGTTCGGAGGTGCACCCAGCGGCGGCGCGCCGAGCACTGGCTTCGGCGGCTCGACCGGCAGCGTCAGTGTACCCGTACGTGCGGAACTCGTGAGCAACGCCGTGCAGCCCTTCACGATCTTCTCGCGCGACGATTCCTTCGTCACGTTCACGTTCCAAGTTGGCGGCGAGGTGCTCGAGTTCAACCAAGGCCGCGTGAACATCAACATCGACGTGATTGAAGTCGGCCAGCAGTGCGAGACTCCGAGCAACGTGACGCGGCCCGAGCGCGTGCTGTTGGAGAACGATACGCAAGCGCTGGCCAAGATCTCGCTACGCAATGTCTTCCTGGCGCTCGCGAACAACGGCGACGTCAAGGGGAACGCCGACGTACTGTTCAACCAAATCTACGATAGTTACGCTACCGCCGACGTGGCTCAATTGCCCGACGCCGTGCATTGCGGCGACGAAGTCACCAACGGTGTGCCGAGCCTCAACGGCTATCCGATTGCATGCAATCGGCGCGAGCGCCTGCACGTGGGCGATCTCGACAACTTCCGGGCGCTCGCCGTCGTAAACCGCATCGATCTGGCGCCACAAAACGGCGCGAACTGCGGTCAGCAGCGCATGATCTTCGGAACCAACACTCAGGGCCGCGCGTTCATGATCGTCGAGGCCCAAATTCCCAATCCCCGACCAGAGCTCGGCATCCAAGGTTGTTTGCCACTCGCACAGTTCTGGTTCGATCAGAACTCGATCGAAGACGCCGGCGTGCGCGGCGACCGTCTGGCTGGTGCGTTTCTAACCGGTGATCCCGGGCTCAGCGCGGCTGGCTTCGGCCCATTCTACAATCCCAACAATCTCACGGTAGGCAGCGGGCAGATCCGCACGAACCAGTTCGATAGCGATCCGTGGACGCTACGCGAATTCAAGCTGACGAAAGACGGCGAGACGCTGAAGACGATCCCGTTTCCCACCGCCGAGGCGCCGAACGGGCAGCTGTGGAACGAAAACAATCAGCTCCCGCAGGGAGAAGCCTGCCGCGCAAACTTCCTCAACGCGCTCGAGGGCTTACTCACGCCCGACACAACTCAGATGTCGTTCATCGTCGATCAGCAATGTCGCGACTCGGAGAGCCGTAATGACAAGAGCCAATTCTACGCTGCCCACATGACCGCAGGTTTCAGTGCGCAGCTCGAGGAACGTCTGGCCGGCACCGGGATCAGCGCGATTGAGCTCGCAAACCGCGCGCAATTCGCGGGTTCCTGCATCGGTTGCCATATGGAATCGAGCGGCGCGATCCTCGGGCTTGGCGTTGTCGCGCCGCCGTCGCTCGACTTCCCGCACGTAACCGAGTCCCCATCGGCCGATTGCGGAGCGCGTAACGCAGGCAGGCAATGTTTCCCGACCTCGGTAGCTCTCAAGCAGCTCTTCTTACCTAGCCGGCTCAACACGTTGGCAGCGCTGGTCGGTGTGCCCATCGTCAAGGATCCCTGCGAAAACGAGGGCGGCGGGGGCCGAGGCGGCGCTCCCGGGTTTGGTGGAAGCCCTGGCAACGGCGGCGCCACTAACGTAGCCGGCTCGTTCGGGCGCGCGGGCCGCCCGCCAATCCCGGACGGAGGAGCCGCGGCAAAAACTGAGGATGCCACCCCGCCGTCGATCGACAGCCAGGGGCCTGCGCCGAACGTCGTCGTCGAGCTCGCTAACGCGAATGCTGCGATCTCCGAGCTACTGAAGCTCGATTCACAGATTCGCTCGCTGAGCGGTGCGCGCACCATCGGAGGTCGCTCGGCCCAAGCAACGCATTGATTCGCTGGGCGGGGCGCGGTCCTTTACCTTCCCACTCTCCTCGCCGCGCCCCGCCGCTTTTTTGCGGCGCAGGCTTCCGCCCCGAGTCGCCACCCGCCTCGCAAGTATCACTCGAGTCTGAGGGCGACGGTTCACGGGTTCTTCACGCACTTACCAGCTTTGAAGATGCAGTTCTTGTCGCTACGACAGCTTTCGGAACCCTTACAGTCTTCTGGGCCTCCAACGACGCAACCGGGAACTGGCTCCATGCGATTGTGCCCGGTGTCCGCGCGAAAGGAGCAAGCACCAACACGACGGCAGGCGCTGGTCTTCTTGCAGTCGTCGTCGGAAGTGAGCTGGCAGCGACCGCCGACGAAGCTGCAGTAACCTTGCAGCGTGCACATCTCGCTGAGCGCGCAGTCAGCGCTGCTCTGGACCTTGCAGTCGTGAACCTCGGCCGTGCAACGACCGAACTTCTTGCAAGTTAGCGCACGCTTGCAGTCGTCGCCGCGCGGCAAACAAGCGCCATCCACCGCTGTGCAGCGACCGGCATCGCGGCAACCTTCTGTCGGCTCGCAATGCGCAGCTTTGGTCGCGGCACACACGCCCTTTGCCACGCCGCACAGCCCTTCGACGCGGCAGCCCTCGAAGCTCTTGCAGATCTCCTCGGTCGCGCTGCAGGCGTCTCCCACCAGTGAACATTGCCCGAGCTTCTGGCACGCGCTGGAGCGCCGACAATCATCGGTCGTGCTTGCTACACAGGCGCCGCTTTTCAGCGTACAGCGCCCGTTCTTCTGACACTCGGCCTGGCACTTGGGCGAGTGGCGCTCCTCGCAGCCGAGGATGAGCAACAAACACACGCAGGCGAGTGCTCGCAACATCAGCTCTTCTCGGGGATCTTGTAGACCCACACGTTCTCGTTGAACTTGTAAACAGGCGTGAGCCCGCGCATCCACGTCACGCAATTCGGCGTCGCCTCGAAACGATGCACATATTGGGCGTGAATGGCCACCCAGCTACCGGGCTCTGGCTTGGTCTTGCAATTGAGCTCGCGGTACGCGAGCCCCAAGTAGTCGACCTCGAGTTTTCGAGTTGGTGTCTGCGTGTGATAGTAGAGCGGCTCGAGCCCGCGCTGCTTCACGAATTTTACGAAGGCGGCGCGATCCTGCCCCCAGTCGTCGCCGACGACGTTAATCCACGAGCCGCGCCCGAGCGCGAACACGTTGTAGTAATTCAGGTAGTGAGGACCGGAGATCAGCGCGCTGGCCACCCCGCTGAAGGTCACTAGCGTGAGCGCGATGCGAGCATTGCGCGAAGTGAAGAGCTCGAGGCCGTGCGCGAATGCACGCCCCGCCAGCACGCTACAAAGCGCCATTACCGGAATGCCATGGCGCACGCCCATGTTCAGGCGCGAACGCATGATGAACGCAAGAAAGAGGACCGACATCGCCAGAAAACAGGCGGTCGGAATGCTCAGTCCGAGAACAGTCTCGCCCGGACCGGCCTCGCCCGGACCGGCGCGCTCCGGAGTCTTTCGTTTGCGCAACCGCAGCCAAGCAAACACGCCGATCGCTAGGAGAGCCAAAGTAGCCGGCGGATTTTTGGTGAGCAGCAGCACCGGGAAGTACCAGGGATTGCCGTCGTGGGACTGCACCCCCATGAAGTACGTCGGGTAGCCGCCGCGGTTTTGCTCCTGCACCGCGAACAAACCGAACAAGTACGAGTACGGAAGTGGGATGCGTAACTCACCAGGCAAACGCGGCAGCGGCGAACGCTGCTCCAACATTTCGCCTTTGTAGTTCTTCGTAACCCAATGCTGCGGCTCTGGCGCCGACAAGATGTCGCTCACCGTCATGAAGGTGCGATCGAACTTGTAGACCACGTTGATCGCCAACAGCACGATCGCACCCGCCAGCGCGAAGTGACCCAGCCAGCGCAGCAGCCGCTTCGGGAATGAAGCTTCGTCGCGAAAAAATCCGCGCCCGAAGCACGCGGCCAAAAACGCCAAGAACACGACCATGCCGAGCAACACGATGCCGCTATGTTTGCTCAGCACGAGGCCAGCGAGCGCTAATGCCAAAGTGTAAATACGTCGCTTATCGATCAGATAACGGGCAAGCTCTCCGGTAGCAATCACCGCAAAGGTAGTCACCGGCATGTCAGTCGCGACGTAGCGTGCCTGCCCAATCAAGGTTGGATTGAACGCCAGCAGCGCGGCTGCTGCAGCGGCCGTAGGCCAACCAAACATCGAAAGGCAAAAATAGAACGCGTAGACGACTAGCCCCAGAAAAAATAGCGTCGCTACGTAGCGGCCACGGAAAAGCTGTGCACGCGCATGCTCGTAGTCGTTGCGGATGTACTCGAGCCCTGGCGCATAGCCTTCCTGCCAAGTCTTCATCTGCGTCACGTCCGGGTTCTGGTCGAACGCAGAGGGCAGGCCGTCGAGCAAGTTCGCGAGCGGCGGATGCTGCACGTGCATGCGCATGTCGCGCGTTTGGTAGTAACCAATGCCGCGCACCAAATGCGCCCACTCATCCTCGGTCGGCGAGTCTTGACGAATGCCGCGCCACGCGAAGGCCATCAGAAGGCCCACGATGATCAACAGGAACGTGAGCGGCGTGCGCCCCGCCACCAAGTCGGCCCAGTCGCTATTCTTCGAGGTCTTCTCAGACTTCTCGGCCTTTTTGGCGATGTCGCCCGTCGCACCTTTCTTGCGGCGCCGCGCGCGCTCACCGCGACGAGCAGCGCCCGCCTCGCCCGCTGCTTCGCCCTTGCCTGCGTCTTCCGCGACCTGGCCCGCCTGGCTGGCTTCTACTTCGGCCGCACTGCCTTCCGTCACGGGCGCTGCTGGTCCCGAAGCGTCGGCGCTTTCGTCGCTCGAAGCTGCCGATGGGGCAGCACCTGTTTGCAGCGCCTGCGCTGTCTCGACCTCCGCCTTGGGCCCTTTATCCATCGCGGGCGAACTCTAGTGCCGGGTGCCTTTCCGAGCGAGCGGTTTTTGTCGAGAAACTCAGGGCTCCGAGCGCAGTTTGCGCGAACGCACGTGCGAAACTCTGCTCGGCGGGGCACAATCCGCCGCCGACCGCGAATTTTACGAGCTGACCGCGAATTTCATGAAGCTCATCATCCAAATCCCCTGCTTCAACGAGGCCGCGACGCTCGCCATCGCGCTCGCCGAGCTTCCCAAACAGGTACCTGGATTCAGCAGCGTAGAAGTGCTCGTCATCGATGATGGCAGCACGGACGACACCGTACGCGTCGCGCGCGAGAACGGCGTGCACCACGTCGTTGGCTTTCGCGCCAATCAAGGCCTCGCCAGCGCATTCATGCTGGGCATCCACTCCTGCCTCGAACGCGGTGCGGACGTCATCGTCAACACCGATGCCGACAACCAATACTGCGCTGCCGACATCCCGAAGCTGGTCCAGCCCATCGTCGACGGCCGCGCTGATCTCGTCATCGGTGCAAGACCGATCAGCGAGATTGCCCACTTTTCTCCGATCAAAAAGCTGCTCCAACGCTTCGGAAGCTGGGTCGTACGCCGAGTCAGCAAAACCGATGTAGCCGACGCGCCCAGCGGCTTCCGCGCAATTTCGCGCGAGGCAGCGCTCGCCCTCAACGTTTTCAACGGCTACACGTACACGCTCGAAACGATCATTCAATGCGGCCAGAAGGGCATGAGCATCGTCTCCGTGCCCATCCGCGTGAACGGCGAGCTCCGGCCCTCACGCCTCGTGCGCAGCATTCCGAACTACGTCAAGCGCTCCATCTTGACGATGTTCCGCATCTTCGTGGTGTATCAGCCGCTCAAATTCTTCCTGACGGTTGGCCTCATCCCCTTCTGCGCAGGCCTCGCACTCGGCGCCCGCTTCCTCTATTTCTTCTTCTCGGGAACCGGCGGTGGCCACGTCCAATCCCTCATCCTCGCCGCGGTTCTGCTCCTCGTCGGAGTGCAAACCTTCCTGCTCGCCATCCTCGCCGACCTCGTCGGAGTGAACCGGCGCCTCCTCGAAGAACTCCAACGCCACGAACGCAGCCGCCTCCTCCACCGCGCCGTGCAGTTGGAGCCGGCCACCGCCTCCATCCCACCACCGGCCGCGCTTCCCGTCGCCGCTCCCGGCCACTCCTCGCCCGCTCCCCTCCCCACGCCTGCTCGCCGACCGGCGTGACCACCACAAAAACCCGCGCAAACGTGCACCTTGCGTGAGCTACCGGAGTGCTATGCTGCGCCCGCCCAGCACGAGTGGCGGAATTGGCAGACGCACCGGATTTAGGTTCCGGCGCCGCAAGGCGTGGGGGTTCAAGTCCCTCCTCGTGCACTCGCTTCGCTCGTGTACACGCAGCGCCTTCGGCCTGCGTCTCCGCCTCTGGCGTCGCCTCCGGCTCAAGTCCCTCCTCGTGCACTCGCTTCGCTCGTGTACTCGTTCGTACTTCGGCCTGCGCCTCCGCCGTAGGCGTCGTCTCCGGACTCAAGTCCCTCCTCGTGCACCGGTCGTCGGGGACTTCGTCCCCGCCCCGATGGAGTGAATCCATCGGAGCCCCACCCCTGACTTTCGGGGCCCCATCCCCGAAAGGGTTTCGCTGCGCTTACCCGATCGCCGCGCACTTCGACTGCGCCTCCGCCGGTAGGCGTCGTCTGCGGAGCAAGTCCCTCCTCATGCAGCGCAAATACCGCACAGTCCGGCTGGTGCTCACTTCTGCGCGCGTTCGAGTAGGTTCGCAATCTTCAGACGCTCTGCCCAGGTCCGAAGGTAATTGTGATCCATCGCGCTGCCGCTGATGCGGAGCACCGAAACCACGTCGCGCCACTGCTTCTCGGAGTTCTCACCACCTTCGCGGTACCAGAGCAACTTGCGGAGAACGGTGTCCTCCGCAGACTTGATGACGAGTGATTCACCGCTCGAGCGCACGACCACAGACCGCCGCCTCGCGAATTCACTCTCATCGAAGGGCTCGTAGGCACGCCCGAAAAGGTCGACCTTCGTGACGACAGGAAGATAGAAGACGTTTGCGCAGCGCGCATGCAGAACCGCATCGCGCAACATGTCCTCGTCCACTTCGAAGTCCTCGCCGAGAGCCGCGCGCAGCGCTCCGATCTTGCCCGCGGGAAGGGAGATCACGAAGTCGATGTCGTTTGTAGCTCGCGGTTCGCCTTGAATGGAGCTCGCGAGGCTGCCGCCAAGAAAGTAGTCGGCGCCGACGGACGTGAGCGCAACCGCAACTTTCAGCGCGATATCGAGGGCGTCATCGCCTTGATTGTTAGACATCCCAATTCACGCCAGGGAACAGTCGGCAGGCTGCTTCTCGGCCATATAACCGGCTTACGACGCGAGCTCTCACGACTTCCGGTGAGGCCTGCGGGTCCGCGCTACGAACGCCCGCTTCGGCAAGCTCGCGAACAACGGAGCTCAATCGAACCGCCGTCGCAAGGCGCGTGACGGGCGCCTGCGCGCGAAGCAGTTCGTAGTATCGCCGTTGTGCTTGCTCGGACGTGTCCCGCATCGAACGGGCGCACTATAGCAGCTGTGCGTCCTGCGGCTCACCGCCTGGTACAGGCAGTCCGGGAGCCCATCGCCGAAAGGGTTTCGCTGAGCTCACCGGTGTCCTCGCAGCCATTTCGCGGCGGGCCTCCGCTTTGCCGGGTCGTCCCGGTGCAAGTCCCTCCTCGTCCGCCAGAGCCGACCCATTTGAGATTCCTTCGACGAATTGCCGCAAAGCCGACCGCGCATTGAGCTGGATTTAGGTTCCGGCGCCGCAAGGCGTGGGGGTTCAAGTCCCTCCTCGTGCACTCGCTTCGCTCGTGTACTCGCAGCGCCTTCGGCCTGCGTCTCCGCCTCTGGCGTCGCCTCCGGCTCAAGTCCCTCCTCGTGCACTCGCTTCGCTCGTGTACTCGTTCGTGCTTCGGCCTCCGTCTCGGCTTCGCCTCGCCTACCAAGTCCCTCCTCGTGCACCCCGACTGACGCCCGCAACTCCTCTCTACCTGATGGTTCCGAGCAAGGTAGTCGCGAGCTTGCGCACGAGAGCGTCACGTGCGGAGTGCGAGCCTAAGCTTTGCCCTCGAGGTCATCTGCATCGTCGCGGTTCAAAATATCCAGGTACTCCTGGTAGACGAATACTCGATTGCGCGGCTTGCCGGTGACCTCGCGCGCAATCTGCAGGCGCTCCAAGTCTTCAAGAGCTCTGGCGACGGTGGGCTTGGTGGTGCCGAGCGCTGCTGCTGTTTCCGGCACACGTATCGCTATTCTCGCGCGGAGGTGCTCGAATACTGCAACGTTGGTGGCCTTGGTAAAGGATGTCGACCTTGCCACCGCCGCTAGTAAAGCAAAACTGGTTTTGATTTACCAACTTTCTGGTGTCGGCGCTCCGGCAACTCAGCCCCGAATCGTCTACCAATCGTCCACCACGCGTAGCGAACTGGAGCGAGAGCCGGTTTGCCTGCAATTGGCAGCATCTCGATACACGTCAACCGGATTTAGGTTCCCGCGCCGCAAAGCGCTTCTCGGAACGCATGGATGCGATCAACGGGGATTTCGATCACGAAGTCGATGTCGTTCGTGGCGCGCGGCTCACCTTGAAGAGAGCTCGCAAGACTGCCGCCAACGAAATCTGCGCGCCCACCGCCTCGAGCGATTTCGCCACCAGCAAAGCGACGTCAATCACGTCGCGCGCAGGGTTATTGGTCATCTCGCTTCACGTTCGGGAACAGTCGCGCTGCTACCGCACTGCCATACATTCGGGCTGCGACATGCGCTCGAACGGTTTCGCTCGTCGCGGTGGGGTGACGCTCGCGGATGCCGGCTTCGGCCATCGCACGCACGGCTGACGTGAGTCGGGCAGCTGCCGCTTGACCGACAAAGCTGCCGCGTGGAGGAATCCTGGGTGAACGCGCGTGGAGGCGCCGCGCCGTTAGCCCACCGCCCAGCGAATTTCGGAGGCCCATCCCCGCGCTAGCATGAGCGCATGCGCGTCGCGATCGGTCGTGGTCAGCTCGGGCGGAACGCATGGTCTGCGCGATCTCGGAATGCTCAAGTCCGCGCTTGCGCAACCCGCCTCGCGCCATCAGTCCCGCGACTCGTCTCTGAGGCGCCCCACCGTACATACTAGAGACTTCCGGATCGCTCGCGACTTCTACGAAAAGCGACATCGCGAGTTCATGTTCAAGCGAGGTGAGCAATGTCGGTCAAGGAGCGCGCGGCGGAAAGCGCGTGAGCGCCGACATCTGCGTTGATTCGACCACCTTTCTTCGTCACGTGATCTGGAGTCGACGGGAAATCGGATGCGAGGTCTGATCGATCATGTTCTATTCAGAAGTTCCAACTCAATGCTCAAAATCGGAATGTTCGGGGCGCCTCGCTCGCTTATTCGTTTGATTGCTTTCGCTCTTGCAGGGCCTACTTTGCTCGCCGGCCCGATAGGCTGCGGCAGTAGCGGTTCCGACAGCGGAACCGATCCGAACAATAGCGGTGGCAATCCAGGTAAAGGCGGCGCGACGTCAGCGGGAGGATCGTCTGCGACAGGCGGTTCCACGATGTCGAACACCGGCGGCGCGACAGGAACGGGTGGCGCGACGAGCACAGGCGGTGCCCCGAACGCAACGGGCGGTGCTGCAAACGCAACGGGCGGTGCTGCAAACGCAACGGGCGGTGCTGCAAACGCAACGGGCGGTGCTGCAAACGCGACGGGCGGCGCGGCAGCCACAGGCGGCTCGACAGGTACCGGCGGTGCTGCAACGGCAATGGGCGGCGCGGCAGCTACAGGTGGCACGACCAGCACGGGCGGCTCGACGGCCACAGGTGGCACCACAAACACAGGCGGTGCCGCAACAGCAACCGGTGGCACGACAGCAGCGGGCGGCACGCCGGGCACTGGTGGCGCAACGGCAGCGGGCGGCACAACAGCAGCGGGTGGCACGCCGAGCACTGGTGGCGCAACGGCAACAGGCGGTACTGCGACAGCAACTGGTGGCACAACAGCAGCGGGCGGCACGCCGAGCACTGGTGGCGCAACGGCAACAGGCGGCGCGACGAGCACAGGCGGCGCGACAGGCACGGGCGGCGCGACAGGCACGGGCGGCAGCGGTTCGACCGTCTGCGCTGCGGGCACCGCCGGAGCGAACTGCACGCCGTGTGCTGTGGGCGAATACTGCGCAGGCGGCAGCGCTGCACCGGTGAGCTGCGCGAGCACTCAGAGTTACGACGCGGACTCGAATCCGGCGACGGCTTGCGTCGCGTGGGCGATCTGCCAGGCCGGCAGCTATCAGACGAGCGCCCCGAGTGCGACGGCGAATCGCGGGTGCGCGGCTTGTCCGAGCCAGACGTACAGCGACACGACGAACGCCACGAACTGCAAAGCCGTGACGGTGTGCACCGCGGGCTCGTACGAGACGCAAGCACCGACGTCCAGCACGAATCGAGTCTGCACTGCGTGCACCGCAGGCCAGTACTGCGCCGGTGGCACCGCGGCTCCGGTTGCGTGCGCCAACACGACGTGGGACAGCGACGGAAATCCCGCGACGGCGTGCGTAACGCGCAAGAACTGTAAGCTGACGGAGCACGAGGTGAACGCCGGTAGCTCAATCACCGATCGCACCTGCGCCACGTGCCCGGCGAACTACGCTGCCTTCGAAGTGAACGCATCCACCTGCGGACTCTGGACGGGTGGCCCGAGTTTCTCGCACGTCGCAACCTCCGACGCTTCCACGTGCGCCATCCGCGCCGATACCGGCGTGGCGATTTGCTGGGGTCACACGTATCCAGCGACGGGCACGGTTCGTCCACCAACGTCCGCGCTGGCTTCCATCGACGGCGGCACAGCCCATTACTGCGCCATCCTCACGACCGGTGCCACGAAGTGCTGGGGCAGCGACTATTACGGCGAGATCGCGAATACGCCGGCCACCCCGCTCAAGAGCGTGCGCGCGGGGAGCGCCACGTCTTGCGGCATCCGGACGGATAACTCTCGGGTGACGTGCTGGCCTTATAATATCGTTCCCACCGCGCTCGCGACCGTACCGTTCTCGAGCATCGACGGCGGCGCCGGATCCGAGTGGTGTGGCGTGCGCGCGGATACTTCCAAGGTCGAGTGCTGGGGCAACTCGAGCTACGTCAACAACAACGTGCCAACGGGCGTCACCTTCTCCCAGGTCAGTGTCGGTCTTGATGCTGCTTGTGGCTTGAGGATCTCCGACGGGCAAGCCGAGTGTTGGGGGTTCGCCCCAGCGCTCGCTTACCTGAACGACAAACCAGCAGTAGCGCTAGGCTCTATCTCCGTGAGCGACTCGGCAGCCTGCGGACGAAGAGCTGACAATGGCGAAGCCGTGTGCTGGGGCCTTATGGCGGACAACGCGGCGTTCCACGCGCCGCGAGGCGTCGCCTTCATCGCGCTGAGCATGTCCTCCCATCAGAACCTGGGCGTCAGCGAGGAGAAATGGGATCACGCGTGCGGCATCCGCGCTCTCGACGGCAAGGTCCAGTGCTGGGGCCACAACACTTCGGGCAAAACCGAAGGCGGCCAGGATTCGAACGCATACACTGAAGTCATCACGGGTCCAGTATCAGTGTGCGCGTTGCGCAGCGATGGCCAGCCGATGTGCTGGAATCGCGACGGCGGAAAGCTCATGAGCGAGATCCCCAAAGGCACCCAGTTCATAGGCCTGGGATCTTACGAGCAGAGCTGCGCTATCCGCGCCGACAACGGATTGCTCGAGTGCTGGGGAATGCCCGGATACGCTCCTCTCGACGTTCCTTTCGAATCCATCGCGGGTAACCAATTCGGCGGCTGCGGTGTTCGCGCGGACGACGGTACGGTCAAGTGCTGGGGATACAGCGGGGCCGCGCACCTCACGGGCGTGCCAGTGGGCATTCCCATGAAGGCAGTCGATATCGGCGTGAACTTCGCGTGCGCGCTCCGCGCCGACAACGACCAGGTCATGTGCTGGGGAACGAACTACATGGGAACGGTGGCCAATGCTCCGACGACCGTGGCATTCGATTCACTCAGTGTGGACGTGTATCAGGCGTGCGCGCTCCGCACTTCGGATGGAAGAGTTCAGTGCTGGGGCGACATCAACGCCCTGACGCCCCTTCCCACCACGAGCTTCTCCTCCGTGTCCGTTAGCAGCGCCGGCGCCTGCGGCATCCGTGCCGACAACAAGAACCTTGAGTGCTGGGGCGACGGGACTCCATACGTGTGGGGACAGGTGCTCTGGGCGCCGAAGAACATCGCCTTCGATCGCATCAGCCTGTACGACACGTTGGCGTGTGGCGTGCTCTCCGGCTCGGGACGGCTCGTGTGCTGGGGTGCATTCTCCTACAACCCGCAGTTCCAGTCGCCCTAACGTCACGCGCGAGCGCATCACGACCTTGGGCAGAAAAGCCCAGGTGTGCCGGGCAAAGCGCTGAATTGGGACTCGGTTGCGCGAGGGGGTTAAACCCGCGGCGGACTTTGGCCGATCACAGCTAGTGCGCCCCATTTTTCGGCAGCGATCCCCTGACGTGTCGGTGCTCAAAGGGGCACCTTGGCCGCAAGCCTCAAAGGGGCACCTTGGCCGCAAGCACATGACACCTGCCGCGGGGACCTACGGAAGCTCACAGCCCACCCAATAAAATGCCTACCTACCGCGTGCGGAACCTGCTCCGGCTGATGCTCTCTTGGGGGCGCAGCGATGGAGCCGAGGTGTCCACGACTGCCGATCACTTCGAAGCTGTCTTGGATCCCAGCGCTAGCCCGGCCGCGCGACGACGCAGAAATCCGCTTTCGCGACGCGCGAGGTGGAGCATCGTGGTCGCACTCACGGTTGCTCACCCGGCGCTGCTCTTTGGGCTTCGTCCGATCGTGGGAGAGGCGAGCAACTTGCTGGCGTTGGCTGGCCCGGTCATCGCTACGTTGCTGCTCAGCATTCGGGTTGGCGTACTCTGCATCTTCATCAACACCGTTGTCAGCGGTGTCATATTCACGCACTTCGGTATGTCGGGGGAAGAAGGCCGACCCAAAGCGGTGGTATCGCTATTCGTGACCGCCATCATCTGCTGGGGGGCTGACCGTCTGCGTCACTTTATCGAACAACGCCGGGCGATGGAGGATGCCCTGCATCAAGCCCAAAAGATCGAGGCGATCGGAAGGCTCGCCGCTGGTGTGGCTCACGACATCAACAATACGCTCAACGCGATCATGGGATCGACCTTTGCGTTGCGCCACGAATTGGTGAGCTACGGTCGCTCATTTCAGGACCTGGAGAACATAGCTCTCGCCTGCGATCGAGGGGCCCAGTTGACGCGTAACCTGCTCGGCTTCGCCAGAAAGAGCTGCTCCCCGAACGAACCATTTTCTCTCAACTTGGTGGTGCGGGACGTACAGGTGTTGATCACCCGCACCATAAAGAAGAGCATTCGCGTCGAAACGCGGCTAGCCGAGCCAGCCGCTTTGATGCGCGGGGACGAAGCGCAAGTCGAGCACGCTATCATGAACCTGTGCTTGAATGCGCTCGACGCCATGGGCGACCACGGTACGTTGACGATTACGACGGTAACGCGAGACGAGACCGTCTCGATCAGCGTATCGGACACTGGCAGTGGTATGGACGAGCAAGTCCGCGAGCACGCTTTCGAGCCATTTTTTACCACCAAGCCAGTCGGCAAGGGCACCGGCTTGGGACTCTCGATGGTCTACGGGACGGTGCAGGCCATGCAAGGCACCATCACTCTTTCTACCAAGGTGGGCGCCGGCACGACCATCACTCTCAACTTCCCGCGAGTCGCTGAACCAACGCCAGTTCCCAGCGTTTCAACGGCGCCGCTTGCTCAGTCGTGCTCGCTCGCGGGCTTGACCATTCTCGTGATCGATGACGAACCCTTGGTGCTGAGAGCAGCAGTCCGCATGTTGCGGGCCCTGGGTTGCGAGGTTCTCTCGGCAAACAACGGCAGCGACGGAATCGAGACCTTCAAAGCCCATTGCGATTCCGTTTCGCTCGCCATCATCGACCTGGTGATGCCCGGCACCGACGGCGTAGCGACCTCGAATGAAATCCTCGAGCTTGCTCCCCAAACGCCAATCTTGCTGGCCTCGGGATACACTCCAGAAGCTGAAAAGCTCGATGCTTTGCTGAACGCGAGCCCGACCGTTGCGTACCTGGCAAAGCCCTACGATCCGAACACGATCACCGCTGCGCTCAGCAAGCTTCTGCCAACCGGAGTCACTTCCACGCCGTCTTCGAGCAGGACCGCCACCGGATAGCCCTCCGCTGAGCTCTGGCTCGCCAAGGATGATCCAGCCGCCAGATCCGCGCCCGGATAAATGCCGGATCAAGTTGGGGGATAGATCTTGAACGCTCGCCGCCCCTTCCAGCGGTAGGCGCGAAATCCCCGCAAGTCGAGCGTGAAGACATTCGGTGAGCCAAGCTCTTCTGCGAGGGAGACCAGCGTCGCGCCCGCGTAATCCATCGGCACATCGTGATACTTCCGCATCAGCTCGGCGGCTCGCCCTGCGCGCTGGTCCGTCCAAGGCTTCAACACAGCACCGGCACGCAGACAGAATTGGATCGCGAGCGAGCCGTCAGCGCCAGCGGATGAGAGCAGGTACGCGGCTTCCGTAACGACAGCTTCCGTTGTGACCACCGCGCCACGCCACGCCGAAAATGTCGCGACGCAGTCGCCGTGTCGCCGTTCCGATGCGTCCAGAAGGGCAACCAGGGGACCCGTATCGAGAAGCAGCTCAGCGGCCACGCCCAAAGCCGTTCTTCAGGTGACGGCGATGTTCACTGCCTAGATCGTGCTGACCGGTTTTCGCGGCGCCAATGAGATCTTTTACCCGTTCAAAAGGACGAGCTTCAACCGCTTCCTCAGCGACCATCTGCTCGACGACTTGGCGCAAGAGGTCGGAGCGTTGGAGCCCTCGACGCGCGGCAATGCGGGATAGATCGCCCGCTATCTTCTTCGGTAGGCGAAACGTGAGCTGCGCATCGGCTCGTCGGACCATGCAGTGCATTCTGCACTGCACCGTACGCGCGTCAAGAGCGTCAGCACGCCAGTTTCGCGGGCGCTGAGCTCAACCTCGCCGGCCAATTCTGGATGAGGGATCGTCCGCATTCCATAGACTCAGCTCGCTAGCCATCACTTGAACCCGTTTGATAGCCTGGAGGATGCTGTGAGCACGGCGCGTACTTTCACGTTTCATTCGCGACTCGAGCGTGTGGCTCAGGGTGCGTTTTATGCCATCGCGATCCCGGCGCGAGTGAGTCAGGCGTTGGGCAAGCGCGGAAATGTGCCGGTGGTCGCCGAGATCAACGGTGTGGCTGAGGTGAGGGCGAGTTTGGTTCCTGCTGGTGGCGGGCGGCATCGCTTGCGACTGAACGCGAGCACAAGAATGAGTGCAGCGATCGAGGTGGGCGATCGCGTGCACGTGAGGTTGCGTGCCGATCTAGCACCGGCGCTGGAGGAGATGCCGGCTGATTTGCGGCGTGAGTTGCGACAGGAGGGCGCACTGGAAGCGTTCGAGCGCATGCCGGTTGGGCGTCAACGGCACATCGTGGAGTGGATTGAGAAGGCAGCGCACGAGGTGACACGTGAGAAGCGGATTGCCCAAGCGGTGGAGGTTTCGCTGGCCTTCGGGGAGAGGCTGAGCGAGCGCGCGAACTATGTGGGCGGGAGCGGCAAGCTGCCACCACTCGACGATCGCATGCGGCCTCGAAAAACGGCTACTCGTCCTCGGATTCGTCGTCCGGCTCCTCCTCAGCCTCGCCGTCGGGACTAGCCACCACGACCACATATCCATCTGGGTCCTTCAACCAGATCTCGCGGTGCTGCGGCGCGGGGTTCACGTGGGGTTCGAGCGGGCGTCGTGCCTCCAGCGCTGGCGAGGCGAGATAAGCTACGCCATGGCCGACGAAGCAAGCTCGATCGAAGGTGTACAGGCATCGAAGGCACTGCCGGAGGTCATCAACGCGACTCCGGAAGAATTCGACGTTTTGCTCACCACGCGCACGAACGTGCTGCTCGTCACTTATATGTGGGGGCTAGATTGTCCGAATTGTGAGTTTTTCGCGAAGCGCCTGCCTGCGCTGTTAGAAGAACTGGCAGGCGCTCCGTTCGTGCTCGTAAAGGTGGACGTCTACTCGCGGCCCGACTTTGCGCGACGCTTCGGCGTCTTCGGGATTCCGCATTTCCTGCTGTTCCGCGACGGAAAGCGCCTCGGAAAGATGAGCGAGTTTCGTGGTGACCAGTTTTGGCTGACGGTCATCCGCGAACACTTGCCCAACACTGCTTAGCGCGAAGCCCTCGCGCGCAGACCATCTACGGTAGCGCGCGGTTGCACGCGCAGAAGAAGGCCTCATACGTGTTGTTCTGCACGTCCGTGTACGGGCGGTAACCGGTATCTTGTTTAATCTGGGCGAGGCCAGTCGTCGAAACATCGACTTCATACGCACTTGGAGCTCGTCGCCAGCGCGGACCTTCGCTCGTCAATCCAAATAGTGCCGAGCGTGCCGACTCCAAGAGTGCTGAGCGTGCGAAAGTAGCGTTTACCGCTGGGTGATGCTCACGGATGACAAGCGCGGTACTTGCCAACCAGATCCTCTCGTACGTACAGCGGCGAACTCGAACGTTCGATGACACGCTGGTAGTGCGTGATGCAGCTCCCGCTGAGGATCTCTCGGTTCAAGTTGCGATAGTTCCTATGAGGCAGAAAAATCGCCTCCGGACGGTCTTGCTCGCAGAAGTCATCGAAGCGTCGATCCCCTCTGAAAAGCCAGCGCGGACTCAGCAATCCAGCCAGATCGGTGACGTTGCCTTCCAGAAAGCGCAACCCGGTGACTCCCACCTCCGAGTGATAGACGTGGATGCGATCACCCACACAGCGCAGCAGCGCGTCCATGCCTCGGTGTGAGGACACATGCTCGACGTGGCGATTGAGGTATGCGTTGTCGCTCAGCTCTGACCAACCCACGAACCTGAGCCCGGGCACCGCCAAGCACGTCGTAACCAGCGCGACGCCGGTGGCCAACGTAAACTGATTCACGCGCTCCGCGCAGGCAGCGAGCAACAAGAATGCGCTGAGCACGGCTGCGATGCATAGCCCGGCGTCCACGCGATCTACTCCCCAGCGACTCGTCACCGGTGACCACTTGGCAAACGTCATCAGCACCAACAATGCAACGTAGGCGGCTCCGATCAGTGTGACGCGCCGTAGTGATGGCAGCGAAGTCGAGGGCAGCGCTAACGCGCGCGCGGCTGACAGCGCTAGCAGCGGAAGGGCCGGCGCATAGAAGCGCGCCTGCATGCCCATCACTTCCACGATGGTGAAATACAAGTAAGTCTCGTACACGAGCACACTGCCGAGAAGAACGCGATTGGTCGCGTCGAAACGGCGCAAGCTAACGATTACCAGCGGCAGCGCCACCGCCACGAACAGCCCGAAGCGCACGTGCTGCACCTGGGCCGACAAACTCAGAAAGTGCGCATCGTACGGCGAAAATATCGAATTTTTGGCATAGAACGGCAGCGGCAAGAAGCTGCCGTACGCCCAGCGGAACACACTTAGAGCCAGCGTCCCGCCGGCCGCGAGGATTGCGATTTCTCGCAATGGCAAGCGTCGCGTCCCACGCCAGCGCTCCATCAGCAAAACTGGCGCGACGAGCAACAATGCATCGGGGCGAATCAGTCCCACAGCCAGCGCGAGCACCGGAGCAAGCCAGAGGCGCTGTTCCCCACGCTGTGCGTAGACGGAGCACAGAAACGCCGCGAGGAAGGCGAAGAGCAGCGCTGTCTCCATGCCGGAGAGCGTTGTGTACAAAACCGGCGCGGAGCACATCGCATACGTCGCAGCCAAACCCCGGTCCCGGTCGCGAGTCAGCGTCCAAAGCTGCCAGTAAGCGAACAGCAAGCACCCGCTGAGCACTACGCGAACGCTGAGAATGTAGTGGTCACGCGTCAGCGCCGCTATCACGACGGCTGCCAGCTGAAACAATTGCGACGTGACACCGAACACCGGGCCCTCCGCGACGTTCCAGGCGAGCGTGCCGTGATCGAGCAGGTGCAAGGCGATGCGCTTGAAAAAGTAAGAGTCATCGTAGGGTTCACGCACGAGCCGCGCGGCGACGAATGCGATCACCACGACTGCGTAGAGAAACAGGAGGCGACATGGCGAACGCATGCAGCCCCGCAACTCTGCCGTAACCTCGCCGGCGCCCAAAGCTGGACACGCGGTTCAGCGTCGGCAGCAGCCAGCGGGCTTCATCCTGGCTCCATTTGCCACTAAAGGTAACAATAGGTAACATACGGGCCTCGTATGCTCCTCACCAGCAAGCAGGTCGCCGCGCTCCTGAACGTGCACCCGAAGCACGTTTATCGGCTGATGAAGCGCGGTCTTCCGGCAGCGCGGGTTGGCAGCGAGTGGCGCTTCGATCGCGAAGTCGTGCTCGCGTGGAGTCGCGGTGAGCAAGCGAGTGCAGCGCGTGCACCGTCAGCGTCGAGCGATGCTGCGCCGCCGCCACTCATCGCCGCCAACGGCGACTTGGTAATCGATGAGCTTCTGCGTGCACTCCACACGAGCGGAGGACCCTTTTTGGGTTTCGTGCTGGCGGACCACACCACCGGCCAGTCGCACTTACAGAATGGTCGCGTCTTGTTTTCTGGCAACCACGAAGATGTCGACCCTGAGAGCAACGCAAATGGGCGAGCGAAGCGCGTGCGCCTGCATCTCGCCACGCGGGAGATCGGTCTCGCCACGAACTCACGTCAGCCGCTCAAAAAGCTGTCCTCGATCTGTGGTCGCCGCCTTGCGCTGCGCCCAGCCACGGCAGGCATTCGCATGGCGCTGGATGCCGCACTCGAGAGCGCCGGGATTTCGAGTGGAGCAGCCTACGAACATGCGCACGAGTACGCTTCACACCGTGACGTCGCTTTGGCGGTCGCTGGAGGCGAAGCGGAGGTTGGCTTGACCACGCATGCTTGGGCGGTCGCCGCCGGCCTCGCTTTTCATGCGCTGAGCGCGGAAGCCTATGGCTTGTGCGTGGGCGCGGAATGCCTCGGCGATCCACGTGTCGTGCGCGTCTGCGAAACGGCGCAAACGGCGAGCTTCCGCAAGCGACTACGCGATGAATACGGCTACGGCGTCGCCCACACCGGGGAGCTGTTGTTCTCTTGAAACTGCGGGCTACTCAGGCAGGCACGATCACATGAAGGCAATCCTTGCGGCTATTTTCGCAACGCTGCTGTTCTCGTTCGGCTCGGCGGCGCGCGCTGGCGAGGTGCAGGTCGCGGTAGCATCGAATTTCAGCGGCCCGATGCAGGTGCTGGGCGACGAGTTTTTCAAAGCCAGTGGGCATCGCGCAACCATCGTGAGCGGCGCTACGGGCAAGCTCTACGCACAGATCAAGAACGGAGCACCGTTCGACGCGATGCTTTCGGCAGACGATAGGGCGCCGCGTCAACTCGAGAATGACGGCTTGGCAGTGCCGGGCTCGCGTTTCACCTACGCACTCGGCAAGCTGGTGTTGTACAGCGCCAAGCAGAACCTCGTTGACGACCAAGGCGCTGTGCTGCGCTCCAAGTCTTTCGAGCACCTCGCGATTGCGAACCCCAAGGTCGCGCCTTACGGCAGTGCTGCCATCGCCGTGCTCACCCGCTTGGGACTTCTGGCGGCAATTCGACCGAAGCTCGTGGAAGGTGAGAACATCGCCCAAACGCTGCAATTCGTAGCCAGCGGCAACGCCGAGCTCGGTTTCGTGGCTTGGTCCCAGCTGCTCGTGGAGGGCAAACCGCGCGCGGGCTCGTTTTGGCTCGTGCCAGAGTCATTGTACCCAGCCATCCGCCAAGACGCTGTGCTGCTCAAACGCGGCGAAAACAAGGTCGCGGCCAAACAACTGATCGAATTCTTGAAGTCCGAGACAGCGCGGCAAATCATCGCACGCTCGGGTTACTCGCTGGCTCCTGTTCCTTCAGCTCAGCGCAAAGCGGCGCCGTGACCGCAGCCGATTTTTCCGCCATTCGCCTCACGCTGAAGCTGGCAACGTTAACCACGTTGCTGCTCATCGTTCTCGGCACGCCACTCGCGTTCTGGCTCGCGTCGACGCGCTCGAAGCTCAAAGGCTTCATCGCCACTGTCGTGGCACTCCCGTTGGTGCTGCCTCCAACCGTGCTCGGCTTCTACTTGCTGTACTTCTTGGGACCCAACGGTGCCGGCGGTAAGCTCACTCAGGCGCTCGGGCTCGGTACTCTACCATTCACGTTCGGCGGTCTGGTCGTCGCCTCCACTCTGTATTCACTGCCGTTCGTAGTTCAGCCGCTACAGAATGCCTTCGAAAGCGTGGGAAAGCGTCCGCTCGAGGTCGCTGCCACGCTGGGAGCAGGGCCTTGGGATCGTTTCTTTACCGTGGCGGTTCCGCTGGCGCGGCGTGGCTTCGTAACGGCTGCCATGCTCGGCTTTGCGCATACGATTGGTGAATTCGGCGTGGTGCTCATGATCGGCGGCAACATCCCCGAGAAGACGCGCGTACTTTCAGTTTCCATCTACGATCACGTCGAAGCCCTCGAATACCCAGCCGCGCACGCCTTGGCCGCTGGAATGCTGGTGTTTTCGTTCGCGGTCCTTTTTGCACTCTATTCGTTCCGTGCCAAACCCGAGCTGCGTTGACCCAGCCGGCATTCGCCTCTCCTTGCGACAGGCGCATCCGGGCTTCGCAATCGAGCTAGATCTGGAGCTCCGAGCGACCGGTGTCACTGCGCTGTTCGGCGCTTCGGGTGCTGGCAAGACCAGCTGCCTTCGACTCATCGCGGGCCTCGATCGGGGCCAGGGCAGCCTGCACGCTTTCGGTGAGTGCTGGCAAGACGACGCACGCGGAACGTTCGTAGCGCCGCATCTTCGTTCGATCGGTTACGTGTTCCAAGAAGCGAGCCTGTTTCCGCACCTGAGCGTGCGCGGCAACCTCGCCTACGCACAGAAACGGCAGCGATCATCGAAGAACGCCCTCGCCTTGGCGTCCGTGCTGAAAATGCTGGGCATCGAAGCGCTGCTCGATCGCACCTTCGCCGGCCTCTCCGGAGGCGAGCGCCAACGCGTTGCGATCGCACGCGCGCTTCTCTCTGCTCCTCGCTTGCTCCTGATGGACGAGCCGCTGGCCGCACTCGACGAACCGCGCAAAGCCGACGTCCTCCCCTATATCGAGCGCCTGCGCGACGAGCTCTCCATTCCCATCGTCTACGTCAGCCACTCGCTGGACGAAGTGACGCGCCTGGCCGATACCCTCGTGCTGCTCGATCAAGGCCGCGTAGCAGCACAGGGCCCGATTTTAGAGCTGCTCGGGCGCATCGACCTACCACTCTCGCTCGGAGACCAGGCCGGCGTCGTCATCGAAGCGCACGTGGCAGAGCACGACGCCGAACACCATCTCACGCGCTTGGAGTTTGGCTCCGCATCGTTGTGGGTGAGCCGCATCGAGCGCTCACTCGGAGCCCTCGCCCGCGCTCGTTTACTTGCCCGCGACGTCAGCATTGCCATCCAACAACCAGCGCCCTCGAGCATCCTCAACGTGCTTCCCGCGCGTATCGTGGCACTTTCCGATCATGGCCCGGATCGCGTCAACGTACGTTTGGCAGTGGGCAACGACGACACCATCGTGCTTTCCCGCATCACGCGCCGCTCGCGCGACCTCTTGCGCTTGCGAGCCGGCGCTCGCGTGTTCGCACAGGTGAAAACCGTCGCACTCGTCACCTGACGAGCACGCAGAGCTGTTCGCTCGCGTGAGTCGCGGCACAACCTGACACACGCGTCCACGCATCGGTGCGTCGCGGCACAGGCTGACACACGCGTGACTCGCCGAAATGAAGGCGGCTCCTATGCGCCGTGCACGGCAGGCTTCGTGCTTAGAGCAGCCGCGGCAGGTGTGTGTGATGAAATCCGAACGCGGTTCGCGCCCGGAGCAGCCGCCGCGCACACGCAGACTTTGGTTTGCGCTCAAGGCGGCGCTCCTTTTGGGGTTTGGGTACTTGAAGATCAAAGCAATCGTGGGTAGGCCCCCGATCTACAGCGGCGACCTGCGCATCTGGGCGGCGATTGCGGAGTACCCACTTTTGAGCCGCGACTTCTGGCTTGCACGACGACCGATCGTGTTTCCACTGGTGTTCAAGACGGGCCTCTCCGACGAGCACATCGTGCTTTTCCAGCTCGGCTTCTCAACGCTGTGCTGGGCGGCGCTGGCGCTCGCGTTGTCTGGATTCGCGCACGGTATCGCTTCGCTCACGATTTGCGCGGCGACGCTGCTGATCGCGCTCTCCACGCCGGTGCACGCTTGGGATGCAATCATCCGCGCCGAGTCGACGTCTCACTCACTGGTCGTGCTGTCCCTCGCCTGCGCATTGTACTATCTGCGTGCGCTGCTTTCGCGTCCCGGCGCGACGCATTACTGGGCTGTCGCCACGGGCGTGTTCAGCCTGGTAGCTGCGTTCGCGCGTGACACGAACTCCTACTTGTTGCTCCTGCTCGTACCGACCTTGTGTGCGAGCGTGTGGGCGATCCAACCTGCGCTCTTGGTGAGCCGGCGCACACTGCGAAGCTCTCTCGTCGTGCTCTGCTTCACGCTACTGGCAGCAGCTTTCGCAGCACAGGCGACTTCGCGTGCGTCCGGGCGCTACGACTTCCCATTGATGAACGTGATCTTCAGGCGCGTGCTACCGAATCCACATAAGCTCGACTACTTCGCGCGCGAGCTCGGCATGCCGCTGAACCGTCAGCTATTATCGCGTAGAGGCACCTTCGCCTCCTCTCACAAGCGGTATGCATTTCGAGAACCAGCATTACAAGCGTTCCGCGATTGGATCGCGGCGCGTGGTTACACTGCGTACCAACGTTACCTCGTGAATCATCCGCTGCTCACAGCGCAAGAAGCCTACGAGGCGTTTCCGTTTTTGGTCGCCTACCGTCTCAGTGATGACCGGCGCAGACCAGCCGCTCCGCTCGGCGAAGAGATCGACGCTTGGATCGTCGCTGACTGGCTGCCGCGGTTTCCGCTGGCGGCCTGCATTGCGGCAGGCGTGGTGAGCGCCGCAGCGCTGCTTCGACGCGCGGCGCCCACACGCGTCTTGGGGCTTTTCGGCATTTTCTTCGTGCTCACCACCTTGTCGCAACTTTACGTTTGCTTTCACGGCGACGCGATGGAGGTCCAGCGACACAGCGTGGCGGTAGGCACGTTCTTGCGCCTTGCTGTCGTGGTCAGCTGCGGACTCATGCTCGCGGCGCTCCTACACGCCGTTCGCATTGTTGCAAGCCTTACGCGGCGAGCCCTGGCTTCTCAGCGCGCAACGCGCCTCACCAGGGCTTGAACACGAACAGCGCGCCCACGGCGACGAAGGCAAAGCCGACCAGGTGATTCCAGCGCAGGGGTTCGCCGAGGTAGAGGGCTGCGAAGACGCTGAAAACGACCAGCGTGATCACTTCCTGAATCGTCTTGAGTTGCGCGGTAACGAGCCCTGCCTGCGCACCGATACGATTGGCGGGGACCTGAAAGCAGTACTCGAGAAACGCGATGCCCCAGCTCAGCAGCACAACCAGCCAGAGTGGAGAATGCTGATGGTTCTTCAGATGCCCATACCAGGCGAAGGTCATGAATATGTTCGATACGATCAGCAACAGCACCGCAAGCCAGGCCATATGGGAACTCCGATATGACCTTTTTGCGGAGCGCGGAGCGATTGGCAAGCGGCGGGGGCGCGTTTGTTAGGCTGGCTGGGGTTGCGAGCCATCCCGGAATGCATCAAGACGTAAGGGTGACAATCGGAGTCGCTCGGGACGTATCCGATACAGCGCGCTGGGTGGCACACTTCCGCGCGCTCGAGTCCGAGCGAGACCAGCCGCTCTTTCGTGATCCTTACGCGCGGCGGTTGGCGGGCGAGCGCGGTCGTACGGTGGCCGAGCAGATGGTGAAGGAGCCGCTCGCTTGGTCCATCGCAATCCGCACGCGCGTGTTCGACGAGCTGATTTCGCTCGCGCTTCGCGAGCACGCCGTACACACGGTACTGAACCTTGCCGCCGGGCTCGACACGCGGCCGCAGCGCTTGAGCGTTCCGAGCGGAGTGCGTTGGATCGAAGTCGATCAGCCGGGCATCATCCAACCGAAAGGTGCCCTACTTGCCAATGAGCCGGCGACGTGTCAGCTGGAGCGCATCGCGCTGGATTTGAGGAACGTCGACGCACGGCGCGAGCTGTTCGCGCGCGTGAACCGTGAATCATCGCGGGTGCTGGTCGTCTCCGAGGGCTTCCTGATTTATCTGGATGCACAGGAAGTTGGGTCACTGGCGGACGATCTGCATACGTTTTTCCCGAGCGCACTGTGGCTGCTGGACGTCGTCTCACCGGACATACTGGCTCAGTTGCAGGCGAGCCTGGCGAAGACGTTGGAAGCTGCCCACGCCGAAATGAAGTTCGCTCCGGCGGACGGGCTCGCGTTTTTCGAGCGGCATGGGTTCGCGCCCCTGATCGAACGCTCGTTGTTGCGGGAAGCCGCGCGCCTCGGTCGTGAAATGAAGCCAGTCAGCGTGCTGCGCTGGTTACTGAACGTCGCTCCGACTCTGGCGCAACGCTTTTCTGAGAATCCGCCGCTCGAGCGTAATGCCGTGCTGTATGCGCTGATGCGGCAGCGGCGCCGTTAAGCCTTGCCTCCGGCGCGCACCGCCGCCCAAACCGCCTGCTGAATGTCGCATAGTCGCTCGCCCGTAAGCTGCTGGGTTTCGAGCGCGGCCAAGTGAAATCGGTCGCGCGCCATGCCGTCCTCAGTGCGGATCTGTGACGCCATGATGCGCATGCCTTGAGCGTGCAGCGCGCTGGAAATGCCGAACAAGAGCCCCGAAAAGTCTGGCGTATCGACCACCAACAAAAGCTCGTTGCGACGAAGTGCGTCGATATCGAAGTACACACGCGACGGGCGCGGACGCGGCACTGGGATCGTGTCGCGTTCACTGGCGTGTCGTTCCACTACCTGTTCCTCGGCGATCAGCTCGCGCAGCGTCTGCGCGAAGCCAGCCAGTTCGCCCGGCTCGACGCAAGCCGCTTCCGGCTGGGCGTGCGCTGCTTCGACACAGAAGAAATCAACGGCTTCCCAAACGCTGTCCGGCCGGCAGCGACAATAGATCTGCGCGCTCTTGATGTTCAGACCATGCACGAGCAAGGCGTCGGTCACGAACGAAAGCAAGCCTGGCCGATCGTCGGCTACGACGCACACGAACGCAGTGCCGAGCGCACCTTGCCAAGGCTCCGCGTGCGCCGAAAGCTGACCGCGACGCGCAACGATTTGTGCGTGCTCCTCGATGTCGCGCAGCGCAAAGTCCTGCGCGTAGGCGGCAGGCATCGATTTCAGAAAGTCGGCAACGTCGCGCCGGAGCGCGCTCCTACTGACAGCCTTCATCCGCTTTGACCCCCTTGTGTAGAGGAAGCCCTGTTCCCTCGCGCTTTCGACTGCTTTTCCGGCAGGTAACGGAGCTGCGCGTTTGCAGCCGAATCGGCTGATCAGCGGCGCGAGAAAGCGTCCAGGCAGCTGTAGGCTGCGTACTTATAAGAGTCCGATGAAGTCGGATAATTGAAGACCATGTCGATGAACACGTCGACAGTGGCCCCCAACGTGACAGCCAGCTGTCCGATGTGCACCAGCTCGCTCGCGCGCTCGCCGATCACGTGAACGCCGATCAGCTTGCGAGTCGCTGCTTCGACGATGAGCTTGGTAATGCCCCCAAGGTCACCGGTGATCTTGCCACGCGGATTGTTCGAAGAGAGCGCACGCCCAACGACGTAGTCGATCTGCTTCTGGCGACAGGTCTCTTCGGTTTCGCCGAACGAGCTCACCTCGGGAATGGTGTAGATCCCATACGGCATCAGTGCGGCCACGGCGCGCTTGTAATCGAAGCCGAAGGCTTGGCACACGGCGACGCGCCCCTGCTCCATCGAGACCGACGCCAAAGCTGGGAAGCCCACCACATCGCCGGCTGCCAGGATGTGAGGCTGCGCGGTTCGGAACTGCGCATCGACCTGCAAGTAGCCGCGCGAATCGGGCACGATGCCAATCGCGGCTAGGTTCAAGCCATCGGTGCGCCCTGTGCGCCCTGCCGTAAACAGCAGCTGCTCGCTGGTGACGGTCGAGCCATCGCTAAGCTCGGTGGTCACGTCCCGTTCGCCGACGCGCACTCCCTTCCAACGTTTGCCCTGCACCAGGCGAATCCCAGCGCTCTGCATCGCGAGCTTCAGGCGCGCGACGATCTCCGCGTCGAGGAACGGTAGGATTTCGTCGCGTGCGTCGACCAGCGTCACCGGTGTCCTCAATGCTGCGAACATGCAGGCGTACTCGCAGCCGATCACGCCGCCGCCCAAAATCGTGAGTGAAGTCGGGATGCTGTTGATGGTCAGCACTTCGTCGCTGTCGTGAACGAGGGGGCCGTCGAAATCGATATCGGTCGGGCGGTAAGGCATCGAGCCCGTGGCGATCAGGATGTAGTCGCCTGTCACACGCTGCTCTCCGTCGGCGCTCTTCACGGCGACGGTGTGCGCGTCGACGAAGCTCGCGTCACCTCGCCGATACTCGATGCCGTGACGCGTGAAGTTGTCGCGAAATGCATTCGACTCTGCCGCGGCGATGACCGCCTTACGCGACATCAAGTGCTGCAGCGTGGCCCGCGGATCGAGCTCCACGGCGACACCGTACAGCTCGCGCGCGTGATAACCCGACAGGTAGAGCGCCGTTTCGCGCAGCGTTTTGCTCGGCAGCGTCCCCGTATGCACGGCTGCACCACCGGGTTCGAGCTCTTTCTCTATCACGAGCACGCGTTTGCCGAAGTACGCCGCCTGCGCAGCTCCCTTCTCTCCCGCAGGCCCTGCGCCAAGCACGACGAGGTCGTAATGAGCGGCATTCATCGCGAGCCAGCATGCTACATCGGCTCGCCAGCGCCCAACATCGGCCGGCCAGTGACGCCTTTGCAGCGAGTTTCGTGCTACGCCAAGACTTCATGACCTTGAGCCCGGGCGACCTGATCGACGACAAGTACCGCATCGTTCGGCTGATCGGCGAGGGCGGCATGGGCGCGGTCTACGAGGGCGAAAATGCGCGCATCCACCGGCGTGTGGCCATCAAGGTGTTGCATGCGGAGGTCGCCAGCAACGGCGATGCGGTGGCACGCTTCGAACGCGAGGCGCAGGCCGCCGGGCGTATCGGTTCCGAGCACATCGTGGAGGTGCTCGACCTCGGAACCTTGCCTTCCGGCGCGCGCTACTTGGTGATGGAGTTCATGGACGGCGACAGTCTCAGCCGTCGCATCAAGCAGCAAGGGCGTCTGGCGGCGCACGAACTCTACCCGATTGCGCGGCAGCTGCTCGACGCGCTGGTCGCTGCGCACGGCGCCGGCATCGTGCATCGTGATCTCAAGCCGGACAATGTGTTTTTGCTCACGAGCCGGCACGGCAACAAAGATTTCGTGAAGCTCCTCGATTTCGGCATCTCCAAGTTTGCCGATATCGGCAGCGGGCTCAGCATGACCCGCACGGGCGTCGTGATGGGCACGCCGTATTACATGGCGCCTGAGCAGGCCAAGGGTTCACGCGAGCTCGACCACCGCGTCGACTTGTATGCCGTCGGCGTCGTGCTTTACGAAGCGCTCACCGGAAAAGTGCCGTTCGACGCCGAAACATTCAACGAGCTGCTCTTCAAAATCGTGCTGGAAACACCGCGTCCGATCGAAGAGCTGGTTCCCGGCGTCGATCCGAACCTGTGTGGCATCGTGCGTCGCGCCATGGCGCGCGAACCGAACGAGCGTTTTCAATCCGCAGCGGAGTTTCGCGCCGCTCTCGACCAATGGGCGAGCGGCGCTGGCATGACTGCGCCCGACGCCAGTGGCCGCCATGCGGCAATCGCGGTTTCTCAACGAGCCAGCGCTCCTCAGCTCGGCCTCACTCCCGGCAATTGGACTGACGCGCCAGCGGGCTTGAACGCCGCCCAACCGCCCAACCGCACGCGGCTCTATCTCGCGACCCTTGCGATCGTAGTGGTTGTGTTCGGCGCCGGCGGCTTTCTGCTCATCAGCGGACGGCGTAGCAACGCCGAAGCGGCCGCGGCTGCTGCATCGGCTTCAGCGGCTGCAAACGCTGCTTCCTCGGTGCCGCCAGAGCCTTCGCAAGCACCACCTGCCACCACTCCGGAGCCAAACCCGTCGACTCCCAACGTTGAGCTTGCTCCAACCGCTGAGCCCAGCAGTGCGCCATCTCAAGCGAGACCAGCGCCCGTCAGCGTTCGCCCGCCGGCACCGCGCCGCCCACCGCAAGCGCAGCCCGTGCCCCCTCGCCCGCACGAACCGGAGCCCGTCAAAACCAACAAGAGCGGGCGCCCGATTCGTACGGAGCTTTAAGTCACGCGCTCAGAGAAGAAAGGACACACCCGCGGTGAGGTGCGGGTAACCGACGCGCACGGTGATGCCGATCGTGTCACTCAGCATGAAGCGTGCGCCGGGATAGAAAACGAAATACGGAAAGCGCGTGGTGCTATCCGTGTACTCGCACCAGCCGCTCGGTGAATTGCAGCCCTCGAGCCACGAGTAGCGAGAATGGCGAATCGCAAAGCCCACTTCGCCGAACACGTAGATGCGCTTGTGAACGTAGAAATTCCACTGCAAGGTGACGGGAAACCACAGCGAGGTTGCGCTGAAATCCCAGTCGTCGCAGTAGCGGCCACCGTAACGGCGACAGGCTGAGCTCCGGTCGTAACCGAAGTGCACCCAATCGAAGCCAAACGAGATGGCCATGTTGTTGTTGATCTGCGGAATGGGTCCGTTGTGAAACAACGGGATGCCGGCGCGCATGCCGAGCCCGATGCCATCGTCCGCGTAGTAATCGGGGCCGTTGTCCCACTGAAACGTGAAGTGCGGCTCGAGCTCGACCGAGTAGCGCGGATGCGCTCCCGGCTGCTTGATCACGGCCTGAGCGAACCCCGGCGAAGCAACCAGGAGAGCGACGCAGAGTGACAGAAATGCGAGAGCGCGTTGCATACAGTTATCCTGCTTCCTGTAAGTGGCGAGGAGCGAATGATTTTCTCAAATTCCGCGCCGAAAGGTTGAGGCGGTCGTGCGACTTCGGCCAGACGCCCAATGCAAGTTCGGCGCTGCGCACGCGGCGAAATCGCTCTCGCCGCGTCGGAACACGAACGCTCAGCCGGCTTCGCTCGGCGCGCCCGCGCGACGGATGCGCCGCTTGGCCTGAACGATGTGGACGATTTGGTCGAGGATCACGGCGACCAAAATTACGCCGCCGATGATGATGAAAGTCCAATTCGGGTCGAGCCGCCAGATGCGATTTACGCCATCGGCATCGGCATAAGGCAGCTGGAACATATTGATGCCGTTGTCGATGACACGCATCACCGCCGAACCGATGATCACACCGAGCACGGTGCCTTCGCCACCGCGTAAAGAGCAGCCACCCAGGACCGCCGCAGCAATTGCGTACATCTCGTAAGCGATGCCAACCTGCTGCGACATCTGCCCGATGTATGCGGCGTAGCAAACACCGGCGACCCCTGCGAGGCCCGCGGAAATCACGTACGTAATGGTCTCGACCAAACGCACGTTGATGCCCGAATACTCGGCAGCGTCGCGGTTGCCGCCGAGCGCGAACACGTAGCGCCCGAACACCGTAAAGTGCAGTGCGTAGGTGGCCAGCGCGACCACCCCCAAGAAAATCAAAAATGGGTACGGAATCAGCGGGTCGCCGTGATGCAACCACAACCCTCCGTTCGCGAGATCGAGCAGCTTGGAGCCACTCAGGCTCAATGTGCCGCCCTCCACGATCGTCTGCGAAACGCCACGCAGGAGCAACATGAAGCCCAACGTCACGATGAACGGCTGCAACTTGAGCCGCGTGATGAGCAGCCCTTGCACCAAACCGATCAGCAACGCGATCACGATCGCGAGCGGAATTCCAATCCATAACGAATGGCCGAGACCGCCCGCCGCCGGCGACGAAATCTTCGCGATCAAAACACCGGTCAGGCCGATCACAGACCCAATCGAAAGATCGATGCCGCCCGCCACGATCACGAACGCAATGCCGATGGCGTAGATGCCCAGCATCGAGATCTGACGAATCGTATTGATGAAGTTCGATTGCCCCAGAAAATCCGGGTTGGAGATGAAGAGCCCGAGGCACATCAAGAGCAGTGCCACGCTCATACCGAGCTCGCGCCTCATGCCGCGGCTCCTTCACTCTTGCCGGTCATCAGCTGTGCGATGCGTTGCTCGCTGAGTTGGTCACGAGTGAGCACACCACGAATGCGTCGCTCGTGCATGACGACGACGCGATCGCTCATGCCGATGACTTCCTCCATGTCGGAGCTGACCATGATGAGGGTGATGCCTTTTTTCGCGAGCTCGGCCATGTGTCGATAAATTTCCGCCTTGGCACCAACGTCGATGCCGCGCGTCGGCTCATCCAAAATCAGAACGCGCGGAGTCATCGCGAGCCACTTGCCGAGCACCACCTTTTGCTGGTTGCCGCCCGAAAGGTTCACTACACGCTGGTCGATGCTGGAAGCCTTCGTGCGCAAGCGCTTCACTTCGGCTTCAGCCACTTTGCGCTCTTGCTTGCGATCCAAAAAGCCGAACCGATTGTAGCCGGCGACGCTCGGCAAGGACGTGTTCTGTGCAATCGACATCGGCAGCACCAAGCCGTGTCGTTTGCGATCCTCGGGCGCGAGGTAGACACCGCGCTCGATGGCTTCACGCGGGGAGCGCGCCATGAAGGGCTTGCCTTCGAGACGCACGTTGCCGCCCAGCGCGGGGGTGACGCCGAACAACGTTTGCATCAGCTCGGTGCGACCAGCGCCGACTAGGCCTGCGAAGCCTAGAATTTCACCGCGCAATGCGCTGAAGGAAACACCTGCCGGCGCTCCCGGCACGAGCAGATTTTCTACTTCGAGCACGGCTTCCGCGTCGGCGTCGGCGCCATGTTCTGGAAAGTAGTGACCGCTGAGCTCACGCCCCACCATCAGGGCGACTACTTTGTCGTGCGTGGCTTCGGCGCGCGACAAATCACCGATGTAGCGACCGTCGCGCAACACCGTGATTCGGTCGGCGAGGTTCAGCACCTCTTCCATGCGGTGCGAGATGTAGATGATGCCGATGCCGTCCGCCTTGAGCTGACGAATGATGCGAAACAAGTGCTCCGACTCAGCGCTGGTGAGCGACGACGTCGGCTCATCCATGATGATGATGCGGGCGTTCAGGGCCAGCGCCTTGGCGATCTCGACCATTTGCATCTGGCCGGCGGTGAGCGATGACACCAACGTGTCCGCCGAAACACTGAGACCAACGCGCGCGAGCAGCTTGGTTGCGGCCTCACGCATTGGCTTCTTCTGCAGCGGATTCAGCCAGAACTCGCGACCCTTTTCGGTACCGAGGAAAATGTTGGCGGCCACGTCGAGGTTCGGCACCAACATCAGCTCTTGATGGATCAGCGCGATGCCGAGCGCTTTGGCGTCGCTGACTGAGCCCAGCGCGACGTCGCGCCCATCGATGCTGATGCGCCCAGCGTCGGGCGGCTGCGCACCACCCAAAATTTTCATCAGCGTGCTCTTACCGGCGCCGTTTTCCCCCATCAGCGCCAGCACTTCACCCGCAGTGAGCGACAACGAAACGTCCGAGAGCGCGACCACCCCGGGGAACCGCTTGGTAATCGCGCTCATCGCGAGCAGTGGCGCAGGCGCTTCGGACACTACTTCTTCATCTCGGCGAGCTTCGACTTGAACTCGGCGACGTTGGCCTTATTGATGACCTCGACGCCCGTATCCAGGCTCTTGTTCGGCGGAATCGCAGCAAGCGCCGTGTCGGGGCGCGTCGCGAGATCGTGGGCCCACTTGCTCGCCAAATACCCGAACTGGAACGGCTTCTGGACCACCGTGCACGAGATCGTGTCGGCGCCGATCGCATTCAAGGTGCCGTCCTCCTCGTCGAACACGGCGGCAAGCACCTTGCCCTTCTTACCCAACGCTTCGATTGCAGCCGCGATGGCGGGCCCATTGTAGGACCAAAGGCCAGCAACCAGCTTCAAATCTCCGTGCGCGTTGATGATGTCTTCGACGTTGGAGCGCGCCTTGGCACGATCGGTGTTGTCCTCGCGCTTGTCCACGATCTCGATCTTGTGCTGCTTGACGACGTCTTCGATGCCCTTCAGGCGCTGCTGCGCGTTGTCCGCTGCCAGAGTGCCCACGAACACGGCCATCTTCCCGCCGTTGGGTAGCAGCTTGACGATTTCGTTGCCGAGCGCCTTGCCGGCTTCGTAGTTGTTCGTGCCGATGTAGAGCAGGCGCTTCGATTTCGGAGCGTCCGAATCGAACGTGATGAGCTTGGTCTTTTGCGCCACGCGATCGAGCACCGGCACCTGATCGTTCGGCGCGATCGCGCTCACGGCGATGCCATCGTAGCCCTGGCTGGAGAGGTTCTCGAGGATCTGGTTTTGCTCCTCGGTCGTGCCATTGGCGGGCATCTTGATGTCGACCTGGACCTTGCCCTCCTTCTCGTACTTGTGGACACCCGCGGCGGCGATCTTCCAGAACTCGCTCGCGTTGTTGGTCACGAACGCAAGCTTCACCACCTTGTCTTTCGGCGCAGCGGCGCTGCCGGAAGGCTGGGAGCCGCTGGCGCCGCCGCTCTTGTTGCACCCGAACAGCATGAGCGGCGCACACAGAATGCCGAAACACAGGGCTTTGCGAGATAGGGTCATGGTGTCACGTCCTCCGAGCGTCGAGAGCGTGCTGCGATCGGGCTCAAACCGAGCGCAGCGCCTGACTCCAGGCCTCCATAACACGCATGTTGCCCAATGTATCGGCCCAGCTCATCGAAGGCTCGCTCGGCTCCAGGGCAGGCAGCGTGTCGGCCACCACATCGGCTTCGATGGCATAGGTCGCAAGCTCGGTGGTCACGCAGATTCGCTCAGGCTCGGCACCATCGCGCACCACCACCAAGTCGCTTTCGAGGCCCAAGCGATCGCCACGCGGCAGCCACGGGTTCGGCAGCTCGAGCCGGCCCTCATCGCCGAAAACGACGCAGCGCGTGCCGAGCTCGTGACGCGTCGCGCACGCTATCTCAGCCGTCACCCCTGAGGCGAACGCCAGCTCGGCAAAGGCCAGCTCGTCCACACCCGTGAACCCGAGGTGACCATGGGCATTCAATTCGACAGGCTCGGCGAACGGCTTGCCCTCGGCGAGGCCGGCGATCAGCCGCGCGAACGACACCGGGTAGCCACCCACGTCGAGAATGGCGCCGCCCCCGAGCGCCGGGTCGAACAGCCTACCGCGCGGGTCGTGCTCGGTACGGTATCCAAAATCGGCGCGCACGTGACGGATCCGCCCGATGGCGCCTGTGCGCAAGCGCTTCAACGTCTCTGCGATCAGCGGATGGCAGCGGTACATGAACGCTTCCATCAAGAACACGCCCGCGACGCGCGCTGCTTCGATCATGTGCTGGGCATCGAGCACGTTCGTGGCGAGCGGCTTCTCGCACAGCACAGCCTTGCGCGCAGCGATGACAGCCAAGCTGTGCTCGAGGTGCGAGGGATGCGGGCTCGCCACGTACACTGCCTCGACCTCGGGATCCGACAGCAGCTCCACGAGGTTCGACGCCGCGCGCGGCAATCTCCAGCGCTTCGCGAAGGACTCACCTTTCGCCGCCGAGCTGCCCACGACGTTCACGACGCGGTGGCGGCGCGATGCTGCCAACGACTCCGCAAACGCCGCTGCGATCCCGCCGGTCCCGATGATGCCCCAACCGAGCTCGGCTTTCATTCGACGCTGAAGCGATGAATCATCGTGTGCTTGTAAGCTTGGCCCGGACGAAGAATCACTTCGTCCTTCCAAGCGGGCACGTTGATGGAGTTGGGGAACTTCTGCGTCTCGAGGCAGAGCCCGGTGTACTGCGCGTAACTCGTGCCTTTGCCCTTGGCTTTGCCGTCCAGGAAATTTCCCGAATAAAACTGCACGCCGGGTTGATCAGCCTCGAGGGTGAGCACACGCCCCGACTTCGGATCGCGCAGGCGCGCCACCGGCCGTAGCGTGTGTGGATCGCCATTCACCACGAAATTGTGATCGTAGCCAATTGGTTTGCCTCCAACCGCCGCCAGATCGCGCCCGATGGGTTTGCCCGTCGTGAAGTCGAAGGGCGTGCCCTTCACTGCTTTGACAGCTCCGGTCGGCACGACGGGATCGCCGGGTGTGTAGCTATCGGCGTGCAGCGTGAGCTCCTGCTCCAAGATGGGCCCGGAAGTGAAGCCGCCCAAGTTCCAGTAGGTGTGGTGCGCCATGTTCACGAGCGTCGTCTTGTCGGTGCTCGCTTCCATCAGCACTTTGAATTCGTTCTTGTGCGTCAACGTGTATGTGGTCTTGGCGGTCACGTTACCCGGATAGCCCTCTTCGCCATCTTTCGAGGCGTACGTGAAGACGACCGCCGGCCCTTCCGGCGACTCGAATGTTTCCGCCGTCCACACGACCTTGTCCCAACCCTTCTTTCCGCCGTGCAGGTGATGCGGCGGGTCACTGGCGGCGAGCGTGTACGCCTTGCCCTCCAGCGTAAACTTGGCGTTGCGGATGCGGTTCGCGACGCGCCCAACGGTCGCGCCGAAAAAGCCGGTTCCCGTTTCGTAGCCCTCGAGCGTATCGAAGCCGATCACCACGTCGCCGAGCTTGCCCGAACGATCCGGCACCCACAGCTCGGTCACCGCGGCACCGTAGGTCGTCGCCTTGAGGACGAGCCCGTTCTTGTTGGTCAGTGTGTAAAGCTCCACGTCTTTGTCCTCGTGCTTACCGAAAGCGGCCTTTTGGATCGCAGGTGGCGCTGCAGGCAAGGCCTTGTCGGCGCTCGCGCTGGCGACTGGCGAGGGAACCACCGCAGCCGGGATTGGAGTCGCTGCTGCGGGAGTGGCAGGCGGAGCCGAATCTTTCGCTTTGGCGCAAGAGCTGAGCGCGTTCGCGAAACCCAGCAACGCGAGACCGCCGCGAAACCCAAGTCTACGCTGTGTCTGCATGGCGATATCCTTTTGCCCTCCCTGTGCAGGGTCGCAGGGCTCAGGGCCGAGACCATATCAGCGTTGTTCGGAAGCGCGCGCGACGATTTGATAACCATGGCTAGCCACGAATGCTCGGCGGGCTGGCAGCACACGCGGCGTCCAGCGGCAGCTCCAGGCGGAAAGTCGTGCCGGCACCGGGCTTGGAATCCGCGCGGAGCTCGCCGCGATGCACACGCACAATTCGGTGAGCCAGGTACAACCCCAGCCCTAGCCCAGGAGAATCGCGGCTCGACGTGAAGCGCTCGAACAAGACGGGCAAAAGCTCCGGTGAGATCCCCGGGCCTTCGTCAATCACCTCGACCAACGCGCGTTCGTCCCCCTCGCAGAGTTCCACACCGATCCGGATTTCGACGCGCTTGCCGGCGGGTGAATACTTGACGGCGTTGGCGACTAGGTTCTCCAGTGCTTGGCGCAAGCGCTCGCCGTCCGCGATTACCAGCAAGGCATCGAGCCCTGTCACCTGCACCGGCACCGAGGGAGTGCTCAGCGTCGCAGCGCTCTCGCTCGCTATGTTGACCAGGTCGACAGGCGCCAGATCCAAGTTGAAAAGCCCCTCGTCGAGGCGCTTCAAATCCAGCAAGTCTGCGGTGAGTCGCGACAGCCGCCGCACCGAACGCAGCGCCAGCTCGACGTCTTTCACTTCCACAGGGCGTCCACCAGACGCCTGCATACGCATCAACTGCAAGCGTCCGAGCAACGGATGTAAATGGTTGCGCAGGTCGTGCGCCAACACCGTGATGATCTCGTCAGCTCCGGCGCGCCGCCCCTGCTCGGCCTCGGCTTGGCGTGCGTGCTGGACCAGCTCCGCGCGGTGCGCCAACACGCCGACCCAACGCGCGACCGCCGTCAGAAACTGCAGATCCGCCGGGGTAAAGAAGTCCTGGCGCGCGGAGACCGCACTCAATATGCCGCGCCGCGCGCCGGCGACGTCCAGCACGACAGTGATGGAGGAACGCACCCCGAGCTCCACCACGATACCGCGCAGCTCTTCTGAATCCTTGTCGAGCTGGTTATCGAATTGGCTGACGCCGCTCTTGAACGTTTCCGCCATCCGTCCACCATTCGCGAGCGGAATCACGTCCAGGCCCAGCGCGCGTTGCCGTCGCCCCATGGGGGTGTTGCTGGTGCCCACAGCGCGCAACGTCTGCTTCGATTCGTCGAATAGGAACGCGTCCACTTTGTCGCAGCCCAGCGCTTCGACCACACGTTGAGCTGCTGCCATCAGCGCCTCGGTCAAGTCGAGGGCAGGCAACGCCAAGAGCTCCTGCAGCGTATTCAGGAGACGAGTCTCAGCTGAACTGTTCTCGTCGATGGCAGTGATAGACGCGGTGCCCAGCGAAACGCGTGCCAGCGCACACAGCTGAATTCACGGCAATCTCGTGTACCGCGTGTTGGGCTGTTTCGGGGCAGAAATGGAGACGCGGGGAATCTTGCCCCGCTCGCTCGCGCTCAGCTCGAGCTAACGGGCCGCGTGGAACAAACCGTCGTCCAATTCGGTGGGCGTGCCCAGCGACATCGCCTTCTCCGTGCCGCCTGCCGCAGCGATGGCGTCGAGCAACTCTTGAGCCGAGCTCGAACCAGGAAGTCCCATCACCCAAGTTTCTACGCCGAGTTCGTGCCATGCCGCTGGCAATGCCGTGATTTGCGCCAAATCATCCATGCAGCTCGGCTCACCATCGGTCACCAACACCACTCGAAAACGATCGCTGAGCAAGCCGAGCTCGCTAGCTCGATGAATCGCGATATCTGCCGTCTGCAGCGCCTGCTCCAGCGGAGTGCCGCCACTCGGCCCACGCGACTCCGCCGTTGCTTGCCAATGGTCGTACAGCGCGCGGCCGCCCATGAAGTTGATTTGCGAACCGCTATCCAGGCTCGCAACGCTGCAACTTCCCCCCATCGGGAAAAAGATTGCGCCAATCGTCAGGTTATCAAGCACATCAACGATCGCCTTCATGAACGCTTCGTTCGCAACCTGCCACTTCGAGCGACCGTCCCAGCCACCAGCCATGCTGCCCGATTGATCGAACACCACCAGCATCGTGAGATCGCCGGCGCCGAGTCCGAGATCGACGTCACCTTGTCCACCCGCACCCGCCAGCACTTCGTTGCCACCACTGCCTTGACCGCCGCTCGTCGCTCCGCCGCTCGTTGCCCCGCCCTGGTAGATAATGACGTCGTTAACGCCGCCAGTGCCCGGCAAGCCGCCAGAACCCAGCGCGCCACCCGTCGCGTCCGGCCCTTGGTTGGCGTTCCCACCGCAGGCTGCAGCCAGCGTCAGAGCCACGGAAAGAATAAGACCCGCGCGCAGCCCGCTACCTCCAAAGAAACCCATGCGGATTAAGCTAGGCAGCGCCGCGCGGGCGTCAAGCGACGTAAAATCTAGGTGTGAAGTCGCGCTACTTCGGGTCTACCGCCAAGCGCTTGCCGTCAGCCCGCAGATAGGCGGGCGCGGGAAGACCCATTACCGTGAGTCGATGGTCGAGCGCTGAGCGCAACACACCAAAACCATATTTGACGCTGCGCTTGAAGTTGATGGAAGACGCTTCCGGAAAGTAACTGGTTGGGCAAGTCACTTCGGCGATGCTGAAGCCGAAATGAACGGCTTGCACCAACATCTGATTGTCGAACACGAAGTCGTCGTCGTTTTCCTCGAGCGGCAACGTTTCGAGCAAACGCCGTGAAAAAGCGCGATACCCAGTGTGGTACTCAGAAATCTTCTCTGACAAGAGAATGTTCTCGACCAAAGTGAGAACGCGGTTCGCCACGTACTTATAAACGGGCATGCCGCCCTTCAAGGCGCGCCCACCGAGAATGCGCGAGCCGAGCGCGACGTCGTAAAGCCCGCTGGCGATACAATGCGCCAGCGCAGGAATCAGCCTCGGAGTGTACTGGTAGTCGGGGTGGACCATCACCACGATGTCCGCACCAGCCTGTAGAGCCGCCGCGTAGCAAGTCTTCTGATTGCCGCCGTAGCCGCGATTTTTGGGATGAACCAGCGTGTGTAAGCCCAGCCGATTCGACACCGCAACCGTGTCGTCACTCGAGCGATCGTCTACCAAGATGATCTGATCCACCAACGCCGGCACTTCGGCGACCGTGCGCTCCAGCGTCTTTTCGGCGTTGTACGCCGGCATCACAACCACTACTTTTTTGCCGTCGATCACGGCTTTTCCCCTTACTACACAACGTGTGCGGCGCGGAAGCGAGCTTGAGTAGGAATGACTATCGCCGCGCGCCGCATTCAGCGAGATAACGGTTGAACGACTGCTCGGGCTCTGCGGCCGACAATTGAGGGAAATGGAAACCACGCGAGGTTCGAACGCCAGCCGTACACGCGGCATCCTTGCACTCATAACCGTTGTTGTCTTGGCGCCCGCCCTCGCGTTGATGCTCGGCGGCAGCGCTCACAGCGAACCGCTGCGTGAGGAAGCGCCCGCGAGTACGCCGACGACAAGCGTGCCAAGCCAGCTGGCGGCGCCCGCGGACTACTGCCTCGAGCGCTTTCTCGAGCCGCTGGCTGCAATCGCCGCAAGCGATGTTGCCGCCGCTTCACCAGATTGGCAGGCGCGCCTCGCAAACACGCTCACGAACGTACGTCGGGTGTTTCCCGGACCCATCACGACGCTCGTCGCCACCATCGCCGATCCAATCGATTCCGGCATGGGCTACCAGTTCGACACGTCGTTGGCTGCGCTGCGGCTCGCGATCGAGTCGCCGGTTCTCGCCGCTAAGCAACGCTACTTCCGCGATCGAGCCTTTTTGCCCTGGGACGACCGCTCGGCGCCAGAAGGCAAAAACAAGGAGTCGGAGGCGTGCCGCTATACGCTGCCGGGCCTCGTCCTGTTTCGTGGCAGCGACGCAAAAGATCCGAAGCTCTTCGCTCTGCTCCTGGTGGGTGAAACGCCGACCAGCGGTGTGCACGCAAAAGCCCTGCTGCGCGCCGCGGAAATCGCAAAGGCGTTCGACCCTGAGCTCGGCGCAGCCGCGACACCGTTCTCGATCGTAGGGCCCACCTTTTCTGGCAGCGCGCATTCGCTGCGGCTCGGTGTCTCGCAGTTCATCGGAGTCGAGCAGGTGCGCATCGTTACGGGCTCCGCGACTGGGGCGGCATTGAAATCAGTGCTCGAAAGCCCTGGCATCGGACCGAAGGTGCAATTTGCGGCCACCACAGCGCCCGAAGCCGCGGCGCGCTGCAGCTACTTGCGTTTTCTGCACTATTTCCTTGGCTTTCATCGCGGGGATTTGCGACAGACGCACGCTAGCGGTTCACCTCGCCCACTCGAAGGAGTAGCGCTGCTTCACGAGTCGGGCACCGAGTTCGGGACCCGCCAGAGCACGACCAGCACCGATTGTACGCTGGTACCCGCGGTCGACATCTCATTTCCCGTACACGTCTCGCGCTTGCGTGATGCGTACGAAGCCATGGATCTTTCGCGGCAAAACGGCGGCGACCGCGACTTGGTGGCGCGCCGCACTGCGCTTGCGGTTTCGCTACGCGAAAAGAACTCGCCGCTCAGCCTCGGCGCAGAGCCCTCGCCCAAAACGACCTTCGCGCAAGACATCGCGCTCTCCAACGTGCTGGCAGCCATCTCGCGCGAAGGAGTGCGGCACGTCGCCATCCAAGCAACCGATGTCGGCGACGCAATCTTCCTGGCTCGCAAAATCCGTGACGTCGCACCCGACGTGCGGCTGGCATTCTTTGCCGCCGATACGTTGATGCTGCATCCAGCTTTTCGCCGCGACCTCGGCGGCTCGCTCGTGATCACGCCGTATCCGTTCCTCGGCTCGACCGATTTTGCGCAATTCGGTGCGGAGCCGAGCCACTCGCACATCGGCTTCGAGAATTCGGCGAGTGAAGGCATCTTCAACGCTGCGCTGGTTGCGCGGGGCGCGCGCATCAACGAGCTGCGTGACTACCGCTTCACGGAAGTGCAGCCGCTCTCCATGTGGATCTCGGCGATTGGGCCCAGCGGGCTCGTTCCGATCACGTTGAGCGTCACCAACGATCCCAACGCGACCATCTTTCCCAACAAGCCACGAGCAGCGCAAGCGAACTCGAGCGAACCGAAGGATTGGCAGAAGCTCGCCCGCGCGGAGCTACGTTTGGCCGAGAGCCCGCATCTGCCCCGGCTCTGGCAATTCCTGTACGCGCTGTTGCTGTTGGTGTTCGTGATCGACCAAATCGTGCAAAAGCGCACGCTCGACACCTTCTCGTCGCTACCTATCCCCGGGCGCATGGGTCGCCGCGAAGATCGCCAAGCAGATCTCGCCATCGTGCGCACCAAATGGTCGCTGTACGCAGCCATCCGCACGTTCGTGTTGGCCTTCGGCATCGGCTACATGACCTTGCTGTACGCGTTGCCACTCACGCTGCGGCGTGGCTTCGGCGACCGCGCTGTGCTCGCGCTGCTCGGCTTTCTGGCGCTCGCGGCAGTGTATCGCGCCGCGCTCAAAGCGTGGATCTTCGGCAGTGACTACCTCGCGCTCGGTCGTTGCGTGAACGGCTTCTCACCGCTGACGTGGCTCAGCCTGCGTATGCGACGAGCACGTGAATCGAAGCCGCCGCCCATGAGTGTGCGCGCGTCGCCGCTCTCCGACGAACAAAGCCAAGACTCGGCGTTGGAAGGCGAAAAACCACCGCGCCCCTGGGGTTGGGATCGCTGGTCAGCGCCGCTCGGCTTCGCGGGCCCCGAAGGTCGCATTCCTGCTGCCTTAACCTCGTTTGCCCAGCTGCGCTTGCTGGCCAACTTGGCGCTGGTCGTCGCGCTTGCGTTCAGCGCCGGCGAGGTCGTCGAGTTTACCGGGCGCGCCGTCACCTTCTTCGAAGAGGGCCACCCCGTACAGAGCACCATTTTGCTCGCGCTGCGCAGCTTACCGCTCCTAAATACGATCTCGCCCGCCGCTCCCACACTGCTGTGCGTGGCGACCATCTACGTGTGGTGCGTCGGGCGCATGGCGCGCATCCGTCTCGCCCACGGCATCTCGCGCATCTCGCCGGACGACGGCGTCGCTGACGTAGCCACCACGCCCATCCGCGTCATTTTGTATCCACACCACGGCGAAGGGCAGCGCGCCGACGAATCCTTCACGCGCGTGGAACGACGCACCATCAACGCCATCCTCCGCCCCATCACCGGCCCCAACTACTTCTTCGCGTTGGTCGTCATCATCTTCATTCCGGTAGTGCTCTTCACGCTCAAGCCCCCATCGACATTGGAGCGCCCGCTTTCGACATCACTACTCGTCGCAGGCCTCGGCTTGTGCACCGTTCTCGTCGGCAACACCCTGCTACAACTCCTCCAGCATTGGTTCGCGCTCGAACTCATGCTCAAACGTATCTTGCAGCATCCGCTGGGGCGCTCCTTCGATCACGTGGCGCGCTTCGTCCGCGACACCACCAGCCAACAAGTGTCACGCGTGCCCCACGATCTCTTGCGCCTCGGCGGCTGCGCCGTGCGCTTCGATGAGCTCGTACGCTCCGGCAAACGCCTCGACGCCAGCGGCTTCGCCAGCGATCGCCGCAAGAAGCTCGAGGCCCACGCGCTCACCGTGCACTCCATGCGCTCGATAGCGCTCACCGCCGCGACCCACACCGATCTTCGCGAAGCCGCCAACCACGAGGCGAATCTCGGCCGCGAAATCATCACCGCCGCCAGCGAAGTCATGCGCCTTCTGTGTGAAGCTTGGGAAGGCCGCATCACGCGCAGCCTCCCCGCCTTTCGCGCCGCTGCGGTCAACCACGACGACGACGATTCCGATCCGCCCGCGCCACCCGACAGCGAAATCGATCGCCCGATCGACTCCACCGACGACGCCCTCTCTGCCGAGTCCTATCGCTACACCAAACTCGAACGCGCCTGGCTCCGCGAAGCAGAAGCCTTCGTGGCCACCGTCGTAGCTCTCCTCATCAACCGCCACGTGCGCCAGTTCCAATACTTCCTCTACGCGCTCACCAGCACGGCGCTCCTGCTCCTCCTAGCCATCGTCAGCTACCCCTTTCAGCCCCAGCGCTTGCTCCTCACCTGGATTTGGATCGTCGTCGGCTCAGTCGTCCTCGCCGGCCTCTTCGTCTACATCGAACTCGATCGCAACGCCCTCTTGAGCCGCATTGCCGGCACCACACCCGGCCACCTCACCTTAAATGGCACCTTCGCCCTCCGCGTCCTCGCCTGGGGCATCGTCCCCCTCCTCGGCGTCGCAGCGGCACAATACCCAGATCTCGCCAACACCCTCTTTCACTGGCTCGAACCCTTCACCCGCGCGCTTCGCTGACCGTTCACCCGCGCTCTCCGCGGTCCGTTCACCCGCGCTCTCCGCTTCGCTGATCGCCGCCGCGCTTCGCCGTTGCGCGCTTTCCAGCCGCCTGCGCCTTGGCTCGCGCCAGCTCGGCGCGCGTAGCGATGAAACCAAGTCCGCGCCCGCTCCCGTCGGCTAATTGCGGCACATCATCCACCAACGCAGATTCCAACTTGGCACGCCGCGCGGGCAACACCACCTCGCGCTGCAAACAACCAAACCCAAGCCGGAACAGCAAATCCGCGCTGCACTTCTGCAACACCGTCGTCGCGTCACCGTTCACCTCAGCGCTCCTTCGATCGCTCACTTCCAGAGCCAGCTCCAAACCCAAGTTCGTCACAGCAAGCGCCGCCTCCAGCGCCTCGACCGGACGAAAACGCCGACCAGCCAACGAAGCGCCGGCCACCAACACGTTCGCCAAATACGCAAGCTCCTCCCGCCGCGCAGCCACAACCTCCGACGCGTCAGCCTCTAGCGCGCGCAACGCCCGCACCAACATCAGCTCACCTTCAACCGCCCTCGCCGAGACCGCAGCCAACCGCTGCGCAGCGCGCTCGCCGCCTTCAGCCTGCGTCAACAACTGCTCGATGCGACTCACCCTTCGCGCCGCATGAACCTGCGCCTTATCCACATTCCTCGACTCGTCCCCAAGCTCACGAAAGTAAGCCCGCGTCACCGCGTCGCGAACCCCATCCCGTTCAGCGCCACCCGATTCCATCCCCCCATCCCGTTCAGCGCCACCCGACTCCGCCGCAGCCAACGCGAGAAAACTCTTCGCCTGCGTCGCCGCCACATACCCCGCGGCGGCCCGCCGATCCTCCCGCTCCGCGCGCGCATCGTTCTCCAACATCTCCTCATCATTCAACACCGAATACAGCCCACCGTTCTCCTCGATGAACGCGTGACTCATGTCGCAGCAACGTTCCAATACCCGACGCAAAAACCCTCGGTGATCTCGATCCAGAGCCAACACCAACGTCAACATCGCATCCCAGCCGTCCGCCTGCTGCGCCACCAACTGAAACTCGTCCACCTCCTCATACACACAATTCGACAACGCCTTCTCGACCTGATCCACCTCCTCGCCCCCACCATCGAACTCCTCCACCATCACATCCACGTTCAACACCAACATCAACTTGTTGAACGCCAACGTCACGAAATCCAACGACAGCTCACTCACTCGCTCCGCCGCAAAACCCTCCCCCGCCTCCAACAAAACACTCAACCAAGTCCCAAAACGCCTCGCGTCGAACTCCTCCTCTTCCCCTGGCGCATCGTTCCGCCACAAATCCTCATCGAACACTCCCACCAACTGCTCCGTAGAAGCCAACGCCACAATCTCCCCCGCATCCTCCAACCCCACCTCATCGATCACCCGCGTCAGCGCTGCTGGCGACAGCTCAGCCACCCGCCGCGCCAAATTCGGCGTGTCCAGCAAACGCGCCAACAACTGCCTCGACGTCGACCCCCTCACCACCTCGCGCCGCGATCCGCCCCGAGACAGCTCCATTCCCTTGGCCCCTTCCAACCCCTTCGCCTTCATGCCGCTCCTCCTTTCCGCCCAACCCCGCGCGCTCCAACTCCGCGCGTTCCAACTCCGCGCGTTCCAACCCCGCGCGCTCCAACCCCGCGCGCTCCAACCCCGCGCGCTCCAACCCCGCGCGCTCCAACCCCGCGCGTTCCAACCCCGCGCGTTCCAACCCCGCCCATCGGTCGCCGACGCCGCACCTCCGCGGCCAACATCGCCGTCTCGAACAACTGCTTCATCCCGGCCAAGTGATAGCCGCTCAGATGCGCCACCGCGTCCTCCAACGCCGCGCGCGACGTGTACGTCTTCAACGCGTGCGCCAGCGACCCCACGTAACTCCGATACACCTCTCGCAACGTAAACCGCAACGCCGCCGACGGTCGCAACTTCGGCCAAGCACGCCGCGCATACACCAACGCCCACCGTTCTAAATCCCTACACAAACTCTGCGCAAACCCCTCCCACTCCGTCCCTCGCGCTCCCGAAAGCAAAAACACCACCCGCTCCCGCTCCGCGACACAAAACTCGAACAACCGATCCGCCGCTGCAAAATACTCCGCACCTGCCGCCAACAACCCAATATCCCGCACCCCCGCCAACGCATCCACCCGCGCCCGCACCAACCCACGAAACTTCCTAACGAACGACGCCGGCAACACCTCCTCCAACAACTCCTCCTTACTTCCGAAGTACCGATACACATTCCCCGTCGACACCCCCGCCCGCTCCGCAATCGCCGCCACCGTCGCCGTCTCGAACCCGACCTCGGCAAACACCCCTCGCCCCGCCGCAATCAACCGCGCCCGCACCTCATCCTTTTGCCGCTGCACCATCTCAAACGCGAATGCTACGTTCACTTTTGACCCCGTCAAGCAGCGCCCCACCAAACCCCGCTGAAAACCCTGATTTTTTGGCCCCCACGCCGAAAAAGGCGCGACCGCTCCCGCCGCTAGTCCCCAGGCAACCCCGCGCACGCCGTACGGATCAGCAGCCGCGCACGGGGCGCGCTGTCGTGAAAGGCAATGCAACCGCCGACTTGCACGACTTCACTCGTCCAACTTCACTCACCAACTCGCCCACCAAACTTCACTACCGGACGCTACTCGCCACCTCGCCCTCACATCTCAAGTCTATCTGCGCATCAACGTCGCGTCTCTTCAGCGCCATCCACGCTCGTCGGTTCGTCCGCGCGCTCGTCGGTTCCGTCCGCCTCGGCCGCTGCCTCGCGCAGCGCCGGTTCCTCGCGCAGCGCCGGCTCCTCGCGCCGCAGCGACGCGCGTTCCTTTCGCGCAAGAACGAACAACATTACAGCAGCCACCGAGCTCACCGAGACGACCGAGTACATCCACGCGAACCCAGCGCTCAGTGCTGCAGCCGTCCATCGACGGGCTGCCGACGCGTTCCTTTCCGCGAAACCGCCTTCCAATACCCAATGAACATCCAACTTGAGACGCCGCGTGCATCCGAGCGCGCCATGCGGCGGAGCGTCAGTCGCGCGCCGTGTGAGGTGTTGGCCGTGCGCGGTTTGGACCATGATTTCTCTTGACGCGATTTCGGGTGACGCCGCGTCTCAGATGACGAGTCTCGCGAATCTTTGGTGTTTCGAGTGCTAGCAGCCGCAATGAGTCGCGAGTGACGATCGATAGGCGTTCGAAGTCACCTTACTGGGCGAAACGCGCGCTACGGGGCGCGCGCGAGATCGAAAATGTGCGTGCTATTCAGTAGCGCATGCAATTCGATTCTTCTCTCTCGAATGCTGAGTTATTGGCACGCATGCCTGTGTTGGCAAGTTGCGAACGCGGTGGCACGGCGGACGTAATCGAGCATCTAATGGAAATCGATCGCCGCAAGTTGTACTTGGGGCAGGCGTGTTCATCGTTGAGCGCATACTGTCGTGAGCGTCTCCGTTATTCCGAAGACGAGGCTGGCAAGCGGGTGCGCGTAGCGAGGCTGGCTCGGGACGTGCCGCAAGCGTTGGATGAGCTCCGGGGTGGGCGCATTCACCTGACGGGCCTCTTTCTCTTGGCTCCGCACGTGACTCGCGACAACGCGGACGACCTCCTCGGCGAGGCGCGTGGGAAGTCGCGGCGCGAAATCGAGCGCCTCATTGCGGCACACTTTCCGCGGCAAGACGTGGAAGAGAGCGTCACGCCGACGATCACACCCGCGAGCGCGACAGGCGCCGAGCGGCTGAAGCCACTCTCGGCGTCGACAGTGCTGGTGCAGTTTACTGCCTCTAGCGAGCTTTACGCGAAGATCGAGCGCGCACGGAAATTGCTCAGTCATTCGATTCCGGGAGGCGAGTTGGCAGCTGTCTTGGAGCGGGCAGTGGAGGAGCTGATTCAGCGGGAAGAGAAGCGTCGGTTGGGAGCGGGTGTGCCGCGGAAGCGCCGAGCTCTCAAAGAGGGGTCGCGGCATGTTCCGGTGGAGGTGGCGCGCACGGTGTGGCAGCGCGATGGTGCGCAATGCAGTTTCACTGATTCGGAAGGCCGGCTTTGTAGCGAGCGGCGTTTCATCACGATCGAACACAAGGTACCGTTTGCGCGTGGTGGTGCGCCTACCGTCGAAAACCTCTGCCTACTGTGCTCGCCGCACAATTCCTACACCGCGCAGTTGGCGTTCGGCGCAGAACATGTCGAGAGGAAGAAGCAAGAAAGCCGACGGACGCAAGCACGGCGACTTCGGCGAGTGGCTGGTATGAAGCGGGAATCGGGTGGGAAGCAGGAATCGAGCGTAACGCCGGCGTTGAGTGGGAAGCAGGCGTTGAGCGTGAAGCAGCCTTTCAGCGGGATAGAGGGATCGAGCCTGAAGCAGGCGTTGAGTGGGAAGCAGATGGCTGACTTGGAGCAGGTCGAGATCAACGGGCAGATCGACGATCGCGCGCGGGTGCTCTCCGCGTTGTGCGGGATCGGGTTTAGCCGGAGGGAGGCGACGCGAGCGCTTGAACAGCTTGGCTTCGATGGCAACGACAATGTAAACGACGTTGCTGCGGCGTGCATTGGGGCGGCTCGTACCCACTACGATGTCAGCGCCTCGCCGCTGAACCAGCGAACGCGACGGGGAGGCGGCTCGGGGGGACGGGATGATTGGGACGCTCGGGACCGGTGCTGAGTGAGCCGGTAGTATGGCGTGTTGCGCAGTTGGAAGAGTTTGTTTGCTGGGCAAGGGGGCGATAACTTTTGTGGCATCGCTTGCGGCAGCGGTTCTCGTCGCGGTTAAACGAAGGACCAGCCCGGCTGGGCGCGATGCGCGCACTGCTCGCCGCCACGAACACGAGGCGCACCGGACCCGGAGGCGCTATGGGACTGCCATACCGGATCGCGCGGGCTCGATGCGGTAGCCACTCGCGGTCACGCGGACACGTGACGGAAGGTGCTCTGTCTCGAAGGATGAGTATGCCGGAGCCAAAGTTTGCCAATATTCTCGGTGCGGCGCATCACCGTGTGTCGCCAAGTTCTCGGGGGTCAAAGCAAATGGGAGCGCCTGCACGCTGACCGATGGCTGCCCGGCGCGCAGCGCTTCGCGAACCACTGTGAAGATTTCGGCGATGGCAGCGTCGCCCATTGCGTAGCAGCCGATGGACGCACATCCGCCGTGAATCATCAGCGCTTCACCGGTCCATCCCCGCGCAACCTCGAACGCATTCGGATACCCCAGGTTCATCGCAAGATAGAAGCGGCTGCGCGGATTCAACTGAGCTTGTGTGACCGAATACAAGCCCTCGGGCGCCTGTTCGTCGCCACTCGCAACCTTTGGCCCAAGACCTCCCGAAACGCGGCAAATCGGATACTTCTTGAACAAAACGAAACGCGACTCAGACACGGATTCGACCCACAACTCCAGTGTCTTCGATTCTTTGAAAATTCGCATGAACGCAGCCGATCCCAGCGAGCTTCCCAGCGCGCAACGCCCGATCCAGTCCGGGTCCGACTCGCCTCAGAGCTTCCTCAGAGCGATCGGTGCGAAAGTAACCGCGCCACCAAGCTACTGCCGCCGCGACGGCGATGAGCGCGCCGATTGCTACGATGCGGACGCCGCGCTTCGGCATGGCGTAGCAACGACGCTTCTGCTGGAGCTATTCCTGCGGCCGGGCGCGGCGGCGTGCTAACGTTGGGTCGATGCTCCAGCTTCGGCGTCTTCATCGATACACCTACTCCGACTACGTCGCGCTCGAGCTGGAAAGCCCGACCAAGCACGAGTTTCTCGATGGCGAGATCTATGCGATGGCTGGCGGTTCGGAGGAGCACTCGGCTTTGGCTGCCGAAGTTTTGCGCGTGCTCGGCAACGCAGTGCAGGGCGGAAGCTGTCGCGTCCACACCTCCGACTTGCGCATCTACGTCGAATCCGTCGGGCTTGCGACCTTTCCGGACGGCGCTGTGATTTGCGGCGCACTCGAGCAGCATGCGCCTAGCCCTAGAGCGACTGCTCTCAATCCGACGTTGCTCTTGGAAGTGACCAGCGACTCTTCCGAAGAATACGATCTCGGCGAGAAGCTGATGCACTATCGAACAATCCCGTCCCTGCGCGACTACGTCATTGTTTCTCACCGTGAACGGCGGATCAGTGTTCATTCGCGCCGAGGTGAGAGCGAGTGGGTGACGCGTGTCGCTATCAGCGGGGGCCGTGTAGCCATCGAGAGCCTCGCGGCGGAACTGGTGGTGGACGAAGTTTATCGCGCGAGCGCGATTAGCTAGTACGAGCACCGATCGGCAACGAGCGTTGCACGGAGCACTAGCTCTATCGCAGGCGCAACTTCGGGCTGAGGGCTTCGCGCAGGCCTTCGCCGACTAGGTTGAAGGCGAGCACGAGGACGAGGATTGCAGCGCCGGGGATGGCGAAGAGCCATGGCGCGTCGAAGATGTAGACGCGCCCGTCGGCGAGGATGTTGCCCCAGGTAGCGTGCGGAGGTTGAACGCCAAAGCCGAGGAAGGAGAGGGCTGACTCGGTGAGGATGGCGGAGGCCACATCGATGGTGGCAGAGACGAAGACGGGCGCCATGGCGTTGGGAATGAGATGGCGGAAGATGATGCGCCACTCCGAGAGGCCGAGGGCGTGCGCCGCAATGACGTAGTCTTGCTCGCGTTGGGCCATGAATTCGGCACGTACGAAGCGGGCGGTGCCCATCCAGCTGGTGACGCCGATGACGATCATGACGTAGAAGATGCTGGGCGGGAGCAGCGCGACGACGGTCAGGATCAAGAAGAAGGTGGGGAAGCACAGCACCACGTCGGTGAAGCGCATGATCAGGGTATCGATGCTGATGAAGCCGAGCTTGCGCTGACCGAAGTAGCCAGCCAAACCGCCGAGCAGGATGCCGATGCCAATCGAAATACTGACCGCCACGATGCCGATGGAGAGCGAAACGAACGCGCCCTGCAACATGCGCGCGAACACGTCACGCCCGAGTTCGTCCGTGCCGAGCAAGTAAACGCCGAACGTGGGGAGCTGGTCAGGATGCAGCAGGTCGCGACTGGGTGCGGAAAGCGGTGGGCGCAGCTTGTCGACTAGGCGTACAACGCTGGGATCGAAGAGCACCCACCAGGAGGTGAACAGCTTTCCGAGCAGCGCGATGACCACTTGCGCGAGCAACACGGTCAAGGCAGTCATCGCCAAGCGGTCGCGCCGAAAGTGACGCACTGCTTGCTCCAGCGGGGTCTCGGGAGCGCCGAGCGCCTCGGCTTCGGCTTCGGGCGGACTGGAAATTGAGAACGGTTGCATCACTCGAGCCGAATGCGCGGATCTACAACCGCGTAGAGGATGTCCGAGATCAAAACACCGAGCAGGGTGAGCACCGCGGCGATGAAGTTCAGCGTCAAAATCATGGGAAAATCGCGCGCCAGGATGGCTTCGTAGCCGAGGCGGCCGAGCCCAGGCCACGCGAAGATGCTCTCGAAGATCACCGAGCCGCCGATGAGGCCAGGCAGCAGAAAGCCGAACATGGTGACGAACGGCAAGAGTGCATTACGCAGGGCATGTCCGTACACCACGCGATCTTCGGATAGGCCTTTGGCGCGCGCAGTGCGCACGTAGTCTTGGCCGAGCACCTCAACCATTTGCGAGCGCACGTAGCGCGAGAGCACGGCGATACCGGTCAGAGCGGACATCACCGCGGGAATGGCAACGTGCCACACGGCATCTGCGGAACGCGTCCAACCACCCGCGCGCTGCGTACCGAAGGTGTGCATACCCAGCACTGGCAGCTCAAAGGTGCGCACCACCCCGATCATGATCAAATAGGACAGAAAGAAGCTCGGCACAGAGATCAACGCGTAAGCGAGCACGGTGGTCGAGCGATCGAATGAACCTCCGCGTAACCTGCCGGCGCGAATGCCGAGAGGGAACGACAACGTCCAGGTGATGAGTGTGCTGCACGCAAATAGCGGCAGCGAATTGAGGAAGCGCTGCCAAATGCGCGGCAACACGGGCGCGCCGTCCTTGAATGAGCGCAGCTCGCCGGTCACCAAGTCGCGTGCCCAGTGATAGTACTGCTCGTGCAAGGGCTCATCGAGGTGGAATGCCTTGCGGATCTTCACCACGTCCGCAGCCTTCATGCGCGGGTTCAGTGGATCGACCTCGGTCGGCGCACCCGGCGCGAGGTGCACCACCGCGTGCGCGATGATCGAGATGAAGAACAAGAGCACGCAGCGCTGCAGCACGGTGCGGATCAAAAACGTCCACATGCTCAGTTCCCCGCCGCGTGTGCGCTCGCCGCGAGCTTGCGCCAGTTGTCGAAGTAATAGGAGATGTCCCCGCTCGGCGTTGGCCGAATCTTCTCGTAGTGCTCTTTGCCATCCGGGCCGCGATTCACAACGAAGATGCGCTTGTCGAGCACATACGGCCGTGTCGGCTCGTACAAGAAGGTGTACGGCTGATCGGAAGCGATCTTGCGGTGCAGCGCGCGCGCCAGCCGAATCTGCGTAGGCCGATCGTATTCCTGGCGCAGTTGCTCGATCATGCGATCCGCCTCGGCATTCTGATAACCAACGTGGTTGAGCTGATAGGCGTTGGTTTGGCTCGAATGCCAAATGTCGAACTTGTCGGGATTGATGTCGCCGCCGACCCAGCCGAGCACATAGGCGTCGAACTTGTTGGTCTCGATGAAGTCCTCGAGAAAGGCCGTCCACTCGAAGGCTTGCGCCGTGCAGTTCACACCCAACTTGCGCCAGGCATCTTGCGCGATGGTCATGATGGCCTTGCGCTGTGGGTTGCCGTTGTTGGTGATCAACGTGAACTCCAGCACTTTGCCGTTCTTCTCGAGCCAGCCGTCCTTGTTTTTGACCCAACCAGCGCTGGCCAAGAGATCTGCGGCCGCTTTCGGATCGTAGGGAATTAGCGGTGTCTCGGGATCATAGAACGGCGTGTACGAATAGTAGGGCCCGCTCGTGCGCTTGCCCTCGCCGTACAACACGTACTTGATGATGTCGTCGACGTTGATGGCCATCCCGAGCGCGCGACGCACGTTGACGTCTTGGAACAGCGGCCGCCGCAGGTTGTAGCCGATGTACACGTAGTACCCTTCGGAGCCTGACACCACCTGATAGCGGTCGTCCTTCTTGTAACGAGCGACCTGGTGCGGCAACGGCTCGTACATGTCGATGGCGCCGGCGTGAAGCTCGAGCTCCTGCGAAACATAGTCCGGAATCGGTCGCACATAGAGGTCGCGGTATTCCGGCTTTTTGCCCCAGTAGTCGTCATTGCGCACGACGTGCACGAACTCGTCGGGCCGCCATTCGACGAAGCGAAAGGGCCCAGTGCCCACCGGGTTCTTGTTGAAACGCGACTGGCGCAACGAAAACGCTGCGCGCTCGTTTGCCGACAACTTGCGCTCGTTCATTTCTCGCTCGAGCGCCGCCGGATTCACGTAATGGGCAGGCACGATTTCGAGCATCCAATCCGTGACGGCACCCGCGTACAGGCGTTTGTAGATGACCTCCACCGTGAAGTCGTCGATGACGCGCAGTTCACGAATCGGTTCGAAAGACGCCGCGCGCGGCGAAGCGGTCTTGCCGTCGATGAAAGCTTCGTAGGTGGCCTTCACGTCGGCAGCGGTGAACGGCTTGCCATCGTGAAAGCGCACGCCATGACGCAAGTAGAAGGTCAACTTCGGGTTGTGCTCCCCGATTGGCAAGATCGCCGGCATCTTGGGGCGGAGCTCAGCCAGATCCTGTTGCTTCTCCAGCTTGAAGCGCGCGGCAAACGGGTACTCCTTGAAGTAGTCCGCTCCCAAAATCTCGCTCAGCTGATCGAAAAGGCTCGACGTGACGCGCGTCAGCTTGATTTCGACACGCTCGGGCACGCTGATAAAACCCTTGATCTCGTAGGGCTCCGGCTTGCCCTTGGCCGATGTGTGCACCACCTCTTCGCTGAAGGGGCGCTCGAGCGCCGGGAGCAGCGCGAGGCTCGTAACGAGCGCCTTGAGCTCGGGCAGCTTGCCTTCATCGAAGGCACCTCGCATGGTTTCGAGCAACGCTTGCGCCGTGGCCGCGCGTCCGTTGGGCAGCTTCCGTTCGGGAATCGCAGCAAGGTACGCAATCTCACTGAGCTCGAAGCGCTCCGCGAGGCGCCCTTTGACTTCCAGGCGCTCGTCCACGTCGAGCAAGCTCTCGAACAAGCGCCGTGAGATCAGCTGTGAGCTGACGTTGTCGGCGGCAACCACCGGGTTCAATAGCTTGGCGTCGCCGATGTGCGCCTCGATGAAGGTAGTGAGGCGTTCTGGATGGTCGTTGGTCGATTGACTGCCGTAACTCGGCACCCATAGCGCCGACTGGAAGAGGGCAACCAAAACCACGATCGGAAGAAAGAGAAGAAGCCGACGGGTGAGCATGCGAGGCGCTCTGCCAGCCTCGAAGCAAACTCCCTGATGCTTTCCGCGTCAACCGGCTTCAGTCGTCCGCGCCTTCGAGCCGGCGCACGAGCGCGTCCACGCGTAGGATGGCGGTCATGTTACTCTCGCGATAGGCGTGGTCCATGGCAGCGAACAAGTGCGTTTGCTCGAGCTCGAAACGCGCCGGATCGCGCTCCAACAGGCTCACGTAATACTCGAACAAGCGTTCCGGCATGGGGCGTGTGCGCCGAGCAACCGCGTGACGCACCACCGCATGCAACGTGTAGCGACCAACCACTGGCTCTTGTAGCAGGTGCCAGCGGCTGAGCTCGGCGATGGCCGCGTCGATGGGCCGGCGCATCCTCGCGAGCACGGCGAGCGACCTCGCATCGACGTTGTCACCTTCGACATGAGCAAGCACACCGAGAACACGATGAGCGGGAGGGCTCAAACGTTGCCACGCCCAACCGATTAGCAACGCGAGCTCTGGAACGTCGTCCTCGTGTTCGAGTGCGCGCACTTCCGCGACGCCATGTGTTCGCAGATACTCATCGAGCTCTCGAACGCTCGCGTCGCCGGCGCCTACGATGCTGTCGGCGATGTCGAGCGCGAGCGGGTTCCAGCGCAACGTGCGTGTGAGCTTCGCGACGCGCGGGAACGCACTCGCGCCGGAGGTGACGAGCGGAGCCGTAACCGGGAACACCAACACTCCGCCCAGTAGGCAGCGGCGCGCGGTGATGACAAAAGTCACCTTCGAGTTCGCAAAGGCGGCCAAGACCCGCGCCATCGCCGAATCATTTTCGTGATTATCGAGCACAATCAGGCGCTCGGGCCCGTCCGCCAAGTAGCGCTGCAAACGCTTCACGCAGCCCTCGCCGCGCGAAACGTTGAAGCGCAGCGCGAGCATCTCGGTCACCGTCTGAAAATCCCAGGCGCCGACGCGAAACCAATCGATGCGTCCCTCGAACGAGCGACGCAAGCGGTGGCCAAGCGCCGCGGCCAACATCGACTTGCCGCTGCCGCCCGAACCCACTAGCGCGATGCGTGCTGGACGCGTTGCTTCGATGGTTCGCACGAGTGTACCAAGCTCGCGGGCCCGTCCCTTCATTCCGAGCGGCGCCGGAGGAAACTGAGGCTCGTGGAGTGGTTCGAAGAACCTAGAAGTTCGCCGAGTTCCCGACATTTTTGTAGCGACCCTTGCCCTCACGTAGGAGCGCGTCACCCTTATGGGTGCTGTCGATTCGTCTCGAATCGTGGCAGTTGTGCTCGAAGACCAAGTTGCCTCGGAACGCGTGCGTGCGTCTCTTGCCGGCCGCCCGAAAAGTGTCGGTTTCCGTCAAGTTTCCAAACGACAACGCTGTCATGATGCACACCCGGTTACATCCACGAAACGTGGCCGCAAGATGCGGCGAGTGATACTAGCTCGGCTTGATTAGAGCCTCTCTGCTCGAAACCCCAATTCGCTCCAGCGCATCGAACGAATCGGAAGCGGCTTCTGCACCCGAGCATCTGATCGCGCTCGCTGAAGTAGGCCGTCATCTCACTTCTGGGGGTGATGTGCCAGACGCAATCGCGCGCGCTCTGCGTGTGCTGGATCGACGTCTCGCTGCGTTGCGTTCGTTGTTGTCGGTTGCCGATCCCGAACGGCGCACCCTCGAGATCGAAGCCACTCATGGTTTGCCAGCGGATCAGTTCCGTTTGCGCTTCGGGCAGGGCGTCGCAGGTCGTGTTTCGGAAAGCGGACGCCCGATCGTGGTGCCGGTGTTGCGACACGAACCGATGGCCTTGTCGGAGTTGTCGGATCTTTCCGCTTGGTCGGACGGTCATTGGAGCCTCGTGAGCGTGCCAGTGACGATGGCGGGTCGCCACGTCGGCGCGCTTTCGGCGTACTTCCCGCGCTCCGCGAACGACGACTTCAACGGCCGACTCGGCGTGCTGGAAATCGCGGCTTCGCTGGTGGGCCAAGCGCTGCGTGCGGCGCGCCTCGAAAGCCGCGGCCTGGACGATCGCGCGGCGGACGAAGTGGAACAGCGCTCACAGCGCGCGGTGTTCGAGTACTCGAACATGATCGGCGCGAGCGCTGCGATGCGCCAGGTCTACGAGCAGGTGGGCCAGGTCGCGCGCACCAACGCGACCGCTCTGATTCGCGGCGAGTCCGGCACGGGCAAAGAGCTGGTGGCTCACGCCATTCACAACAACTCGATGCGTGCGCGCCAACCGTTCGTGCGGGTGAACTGCGCGGCGCTGCCTGAGACACTGTTCGAGTCCGAGTTGTTTGGCCACGAGCGCGGCGCGTTCACGGGTGCCCACGCGCGCCGCAAAGGCCGGTTCGAGCTGGCCCAAGGCGGCACGCTGTTCTTGGATGAGATTGGGGAGCTCTCTCCCACGACGCAAGCCAAGTTGCTGCGCGTGCTGCAGTCGCGCGAGTTCGAGCGCTTGGGTGGCAGCGAAACGCTTCGCACCGACGTGCGCATCGTGGCCGCTACCAACAAGGACATGGAGCGAGCGGTCACGGCAGGCACCTTCCGAGAAGACCTGTATTACCGCCTGAACGTGTTCACCATCGCGCTGCCCGCGTTGCGCGAACGTCGCGCTGACATTCCCGCGCTTGCCGAGTACTTCTTGAGCAAGTTTGCGAGCGAGCATCGCCGCAAAATCGCGCGTGTTTCCAGCGGCGCGCTAGAAGTCTTGGGCCAGTACGCCTGGCCCGGCAACGTGCGCGAGCTGGAGAACGTCATCGAGCGCGCCGTGGTGGTGTGCGACGGCTTCGTGATTCAAGAGCATCACTTGCCGGAAAACATTCTGTCGGCGACGCGCGATCGCCCGGTCGAGCGGCTCACGTTGGCGGACGCCGTAGCGCGCCTCGAACGCCAGATGATCGAAGAGGCGCTGCGTCACGCGCGCGGCAACTGTGCTCGCGCAGCACGCGCCCTGGGCACCACCGAGCGCATCGTGCGCTACAAAGCCGGCAAGTACCGCATCGACTCCACGCGCTTCCGCGAATGAACGCGGGCGCTCTCTCCAGGTTGCCGACTTCCATGTCAGCACGTCCCGTCATTGCCTTGCTCGAGTCCCGCATGAGCCGCGAGCTGGCTCGCTTGGTCGAAAAACACGGTGGCGATTCGATCTGCGTGCCAGCAGTCAAAGAGTGTCCCGAGTTCACGCCCGAACTCGCGAACAAGCTGATCGACGATTTGTCCGGAGATCGTCACGAGGTGGTGGTGTTCATGACGGGCGTGGCGGTTTCGCTACTGTTCGAAACCGCCGAACAGATTGGTCGCCGGCCGGATCTAGTCGCTGCTCTACGCCGGCTCACCACCGTATGTCGTGGACCCAAACCCACCGCTGCGCTGCGCGGTTTCGGCGTGCCGCCCACTTTGAGCGCACGCGATCCCTATACTTCTGCAGAAATCATCGATGCGTTGAGCGGCATCGAGCTCAAGGGTCGCCGCGTGATTCTGCTTCACTACGGCGAACGCAGCGAGACTTTGGCAGAAACGTTGTTGGCGCGTCAGGCCAAGCTCGAGGAAATTTGGCTGTATCGATGGCTGATGCCCGACGACGCGGCACCACTGCTCAACGTAACCAAACGCGTGCTGGCGGGCGACGTGAACGCGCTGGCCATCACGTGCCAGATTCAGTTTCGGCATCTCTACGAGGTGGCCGCACAAGCCGGGCTCGCGGACAAGTTGGTGCGCGCATTGAACGAGCACGTCGTCGTCGCCGCGGTGGGTCCCACCTGTGAAGCCATCTTGCATGCGTACGGCGTGCGCGTACAAGTCATGCCGGATCATCCCAAGATGGGTCCGCTCGTAATCGCACTCATGCGCCACCTCGAGCGCGGCCACAGCAGCGAAGCGAGCGGCGCGGAACATGCGCCCATCAGCAACTAGTCCTGTCTGCGGCAAACACTAGCCGTGCATCGCTGCTTCACCCGGAAAGGTGGAAGGATCTTCGTCGCTCACTCGACGCCGCAAATAGCAAACCACGCTCTCGAGCCGCACCTCACTCGATAGCGCCGTGCTCAATACCGAGAGCGCCTCCGCTACGCTCAACGACGGATCACACGCAAAACGTTCGGCGGCGAAGTCCAAGCGTGTGTCGCGCTGAGAGTCGATCCAATCTTGCGACTCTGCGTCGCCAACGTGCGGCCGAACCAGCTGCGACGCGAGCTGCGACGCCAAATCGCGCACGGCCGGGTGCGTCACTTCGAGCTCCGGGGTCGCCAGGGCAACCACGGCGGCAGCCAAATTTCCGCACAATCGCACGTGATGAGGCCTCCTCTCGCCCGCTTCCGAAACGCCGGCTCCCACCACGGCGCTGGCTACCGCGCCTCGCTCCACTTGCACGCGCTGCCAGCGCTCGAATTGCAACTTCGAGCCAAGGCGCCGCCCGAGCTCGCCCTTCAGCTCGTGCACGCTGCGCCCTTCGTGCAAACTGAGCTCGTCGACGACGCTGTGTTCCGGCGCATCCAGCAAGCGCACACACACGGTTTGCACGAACTCCGTGAAAGCCGACTTCTCACTCACGAAGTCGGCGCTGGTGCTCACCTCGAGCAGCACCGCCGCCCGTTGATTCGGATGCTCCGCGCACGTGACGGTGCCGGGCAAAAGTCGACCGCTGCTCTCCTCGCTCTCGACGGCACTTTGATACAGGGCGGTCGCGAACAACCGTTGCACATCGTGAGCAACGGGCTCTTCCCCAGTCCGAATTCGGCGTGCGACCTCCTGCAAGCGCTCGATTGGGCAGGCGCGCTCGGAGACCAACAAACTCAAACCTACTTGCTCCGAGAAGTGCGGCACCTTGCGACACGCGGAGCAGCGCATCCAGCTAGCGGCCTTGATTTCACCGCAGGCGAAGCAAACCGCGCGATGACCGCGTGCAACGTAGTCGGCGCTCGACCAATAGCGCCCTGCAGCGCGAAACAAACAGTCGACGCGACGTTCGCGCGAGAGCCCACTCGCCATACCGAGCTCCACCAGCGTGTTGGCCAAACGCTCCGAAATGCGGAGCTTCTGAGCGCGCGGCAAAGACTCGTTCGCAAGCTGGTGCAGCGCGCGCTGATAAGCGACGGCGGCGCCTAGCGCATTACCTTGTGCGAGCAGCCGATCCGCGGCCGACTCAAACGCTCCCGCCGCGTCTTCTCCCCGCCCTTCCTGCGCCAGCTGATCGGCGCGCGCGAGCAGCTGATTCGCCTCAGCGTCCAGCATCGTCTACGAAGGTCCCACGCCCTCTCGCCGATGTCGATCACAATGCGCGGCTCAACACGAGACAGCCCCGTTGACGGTCGAGCCGGCTGAGAAATTTCGGGAACGGTGCTTGCACCATGTCGCACGCCCACGCGTGGCGGTTTCCGAAAACCTCGAGAGTGAAGCGAGGCGGAATTCCCTCGAGGAATCGAACGCCGCGACTACGAGCTTTGCACCACGCGCGTGGCCGCAATGTGGTCGTGCAAAGCGCGCCCTTCCTGGTCAAAAGCAGCCAACAAGTAGCCGAGCCAGCAGGTCAGGCTACTCACGAGTTCGCCCAAGTAACGCCCCGCCGCTCGAGAATAATTCAGGGCGCTGCCATCGGCGCACACCACGCGAATCTTCAATGCCATCTTGCCGGGCGTCGCGCCGTGCCGACCCGTAAAGTAAATCTGATACGCCGCCGAGATCGCCAAACTCAACGCATAAACCGTTGCAACAGCGGGCGACCACACGATGGGAAACTTTCCGAGCTCCGCAAGCTGCGCCTTGGGAACGGTCAGCGCCAACAGCGCGGTCAGCGGTAGCTGCAGCACGTACAAGATCAGCGTATCGACCAACTTGGCCGCAAAACGGCTGCCGAATGTTGCGTACTTCGGTTTGGTCTCGACGGGCGCGCTCGGTTCGCTGGCGTGCACCCGCTCGAAATAGATGTCCTTGCAACCGCGGCAGACGTAGTTGCCTTGGTAGCGGATGGTTTCACGCGGCTCGAAGCTTTGCCCGCATTCCACGCACGTCACGCGCGCGCTCGCACTGCCTTCCGGACCGGTCGATATCGTCATGCGCGTTGCTCGCCCACGCAGAGCTAATACGAGCGAGTGGGCGGCGGCGCGAGCCTATCCAAAGACGGCTGCCGACTCAATCTTCGCGAGAGGATATTTTTGTTTATATTCCAACATTTATCCACCATGCTGCCGTGAGCGTACCATGCGTTCGAATCGTGTTCCCTCCCTAGCCCACGGCGAACAGGGGCTCTAAGCTGCGAAGCCAAGTCGTGCTGCTCGATATCGAAGAACTGAGCGTAACGTTCGAATCCGAGCAAGGTGCGGTGCCAGCCGTGCGCGGTGCGAGCTTCCGCCTGGCCCAGGGCGAAGCCGCCGCGCTGGTCGGTGAATCCGGCTCCGGAAAGTCGGTCAGTGCGATGGCGCTCTTGCGTTTGCTGCCGGCCAGCGCCCACATCCGAAGCCGGCTCCTGATGTTCGATGGCCGTAACCTCAGCGCGCTTTCGGAGCCTGAGCTGCGCCGCGTTCGCGGGCGCGAAATCGGTATGGTGTTTCAGGAGCCCATGAGCTCGCTGAACCCGGTGTTCGCCATCGGCAATCAAATTGCGGAGGTGCTCACATTGCATCGCGGTCTGGATCGACGCGCCGCCGATGCCGAAGTCGTGAAGCTCCTCGGTCGCGTTGGCATTCCTTCACCCGAACAACGCTCCAAACAGTATCCGCACGAGCTCTCGGGCGGCATGAAGCAACGCGCCATGATCGCAATGGCGCTGGCTTGCCAACCGAAGCTGCTCATTGCCGACGAACCCACCACAGCGCTCGACGTCACGATCCAGGCGCAAATCCTGGCCCTGCTCAAGAATCTGCAAACCGAGCTGAAAATGGCCGTGCTGCTCATCACGCACGATCTCGGCGTAGTCGCGCATTTCGCGGAGAACGTGCACGTGATGTACGCGGGCAAAATCGTAGAGCACGCTTCGACGCGCGATCTGTTTGCGGCCCCGCAACACCCGTACACCCAAGCCTTGTTGGCCGCGCTGCCGAAGCCCGGCAACGAAGGCGCCCGCCTGGAAGCCATTCCCGGCCGCGTGCCGGCACCGTCACGTTTGCCGAAGGGTTGCGCCTTCTCACCACGCTGCAAGTTCGTGATGGAGCACTGCCCGCATGACCAACCGCCGTTGATACCTGCCAAAGAAGGGCACGAAGCCGCGTGTTGGCTGCTGGAAGGGAAGTCGACATGAGTTTAGCGGTCGCCAAAGCACCCGCCGCCGATCCCAGCGCGCCGCTCTTGCGAGTGCGTGGCCTGCGCAAATACTTCCCAGTGCGCGGCGGCGTGTTCAGCAAAGTCACCGGCGTAGTCAAAGCCGTCGATGGTGTGTCCTTCGACATCGGACGCGGCGAGACGCTGGGGTTGGTGGGCGAGTCGGGCTGCGGCAAAACCACCGTGGGCCGTTCGATTTTGCGCCTGATCGAAGCACAAGCGGACGAGCTCAGCTTCGACGGTGAAGATCTGAAAACAGCGTCGCGAGCGCGTCTGCGTGAGCTCAGAACCCGCATGCAGATCGTTTTTCAAGATCCGTATTCGTCGCTGAACCCGCGCATGAGCGTGGGCGAAGCCGTGGCCGAGCCGATCCGCGCGCACAAGCTGCTGCCGAACAAAGACGTCGATCGGCGGGTGGCGGAGCTGTTCGAGCGAGTCGGCTTACCGGCAAGCTACCGCACACGCTTTCCGCATGAGTTCTCCGGCGGGCAACGCCAACGTATCGGCATCGCGCGCGCGCTCGCTGTCGGACCGAGCTTTATCGTGTGCGACGAGGCAGTCTCGGCGCTCGACATTTCGATACAAGCTCAAATTCTGAACCTGCTCCGCGATCTGCAGCAAGAACTCGGTATCGCGTACCTGTTCATCACGCACAGCTTGAATGTAGTGCGCCATTTGGCAGATCGCGTCGCGGTCATGTACCTCGGCGAACTGGTCGAGCTGTCCGAGACCAAGGCTCTCTTCGAAGAGCCCAAACACCCTTATACACGCGCGCTGATTTCAGCGAATCCGCTGCCCGATCCGAGCGTACCGCTGGCGCCCGTGCTGCTGACTGGAGAGATCCCGTCGCCGCTCAATCCACCTTCCGGTTGCCGCTTCCATCCGCGCTGCCCGGAAGTTTTCGAGCCTTGCGCCAGCGTCGTGCCCGTCACGTCGCTCGTGCGCGGCGAGCGAGCCGAACACCGCGTTCATTGTCACCTGTACACGGATGCTTCGTAGCGCCGTTGCTGCCCTGGTGGTGTTGCTCGCCGGCCTCTTGCTGGTAGGGCTCACGTTCTCGGCATCGGCACGCAAGCGCGCAGACTTCAGTTTCGTCAACAACGCCGAACCGAAGACGCTCGACCCCACCCTGATGACCGGCGAGCCCGAGAGCCGACTGGCGATGTCGCTATTCGAAGGCTTGATGCGGCTCGATGCCAAGAGCCTCGAGCCGGTACCGGGAGCCGCGGAAAGCTTCGAAGTTTCGCCCGACGGTCGTCGCTACGTGTTCCACATGCGCAAGAACGCGCGTTGGAGCGACGGGCACGCCGTGACTGCGCACGATTTCGCGTATGCGTGGCGCCGCTTGGAAGATCCCAAGCAAGGTTCCGAGTACGCCTACATTTTGCACCTGTTGAGCGGCGCCGAAGCCTTCAACACCTACGCGGCGCAAGCCAAGGCTCTCGAGCAGGAGGTGCCACCGCGGCTGAACGCGCTCGCTGCCAAGCACCCCGTACGCGTGCCGGTGCGCGCCTTTCGCGAATTCGTGGAGCAAAATCAGCTCTTCGCGCGTTGCAAAGACACACCCGACACTTGGCTCGCCGAGCGACTCGGCGCTGCCAGTGACGTCGAACGCAGCGATCTCGATCGCCTACGCGACTCATTGCTGCGCGAAGCCAAGCGGCGACGCCTAGAAGCCCAAGAAGCGGAACGTCACTTCGGCATCGACCGAGGTGTATTCGCGCAAGACGATCACACCTTGATCGTGGAGCTGCGGGCACCTACTCCTTACTTCCTCGAGCTCACCGCGTTTCATGCTTGCTACCCCGTGCCGCGTTGGATCGCAGAAGCCAAAGGCAACACCAACGACTGGTTCCTGCCGCACAAGATCGTTTCCAACGGCCCGTTTCGCATGTCCGAGTGGCAAGTCGGCGATCACATTCGGCTGGTCAAGAGCAACACCTATTGGGGTAAGGCCGAGGTACGCCTGAACACCATCGACGCTTTACCCGTCGAGAACCAGACCGCGTCGCTCAACCTGTACCTCAGCAACGCAATCGATTGGTTGCCGAACAACAGCTATCCGACCGATCTCTCCGATTACTTGAAGACGCGCGCGGATTTCTACCGTGCGCCGGCGCTAATTTTCTATTTCTACCGCATCAACTGCGAACGGAAGCCGTTCACCGATGTTCGCGTGCGCAAGGCGCTGAACCTCGCCGTCGATCGCAAGCTGATCACGGATCAGGTGCTCGGACTCGGGCAGCTTCCTGCTTACTCGTTGGTGCCACCCGGGCTGCGCGGCTATCACCCACCCGAGCGCCTCCTGCGTCGCGACGTGGAGCAAGCCAAACGCCTGCTGGCGGAAGCCGGTTTTCCCGACGGCCGCGGCTTTCCGAAATTCGGCATTCTCTACAACACGCAGGAGGCACACAAAAAGGTCGCAGAGGCGCTCGCCGATCAGCTCCGCCGCACACTCAACCTCGACGTATCCGCCTACAATCAGGAGTGGCAAGCGTATCTGCACGCCGTTCACTCCAAAAACTACGAAGTGGCGCGCTCCGGCTGGGTCGGCGACTACGAAGATCCGAATACGTTCATGGATATGTGGGTGACCAACGGTGGACAAAACAACACCGGCTGGAGCGATCCGCTTTACGATCGCTTGATCTCGGCGGCGGCTCACATCGACGACTTCATCGCGGCACCCGAGGCGCTACTTTCGGCGCTTCCGCACCCCGAAGCAGTCACCAGCGCTCTCGAACGCGTGCGGCAAACCAGCGAACCCCGTGCACGCCTGGCCGAAGCCGCGCGCGTTCGTCTCGAGCTCTTGCGAGCCGCAGAAGAGCACCTCATCAACGACGGCTTGCCCATCATTCCGCTCTATTTCTACACGATTAGCGGCTTGGTGCGCCCGCGCGTAAAGGGCTTCTACACTCGGCTCGAATCGCCCGACGGCAGCGTGCGCCCGAACCCACGCGACATTCACCCCTTGCGAGACGTGTACGTCGATGACCGGCATTAACCTGCTGTGCCTGCTGCTCGGCGGGGCTTGCCTCGTCGGCGTCACGTTCGTACCCGCCTGGCTCGCACGCGCGCTCGGCGCGTTGTTCTCGGGTTTGCTCCTGCTCGCCATCTTGCGATTCGCGCTGAGCCTGCCGCTGGCACTGGTGCTGGCATGCATAACGAGCGCGTTGGCCTACCGCTTCGCGCCGCTGCTCGTGCTGCGCCGCGTGACCTTTCTTTTGCCAGCGCTGTTGCTGCTCGTCTTCGCGACCACCTTACTCATGTTCGAGGCGCCCGGGAATCCGTTCGCCAGCGAACGCCAAGTGAGCCCCGCCGTGGAGCAAGCGCTACGCGTGCGTTACGGCGTGCCGCGCAGCGGTTCGGAGTTCTTCCTCGTCTACATGCGACGTTTGCTGATCGACGGCACACTAGGTCCCTCGCTCAAGGTTCAAGGTCGCAGCGTAGAAGATCTGCTAGCGCCCGCTCTGCCCGTCAGCTTCTCACTCGGTTTGCTAGCGCTGCTGCTCGCGCTGGCGCTCGGCCTCGCGCTGGGTTTTCGCGCCGGCCTCAAGCCGAATGCACTCTGGGATCACGTCAGCATGGGGGTGTCGTTGCTCGGCGTGTCGTTACCCAATTTCGTAATTGGCACGCTGCTCTGCATCGTCTTCGCCCTACGCCTCGGCTGGTTTCCGGTGGCAGGCTGGGGCTCGTATCAGCACTTGTTGCTCCCCGCCGTGACGCTCGCGCTGCCCACCGCCGCCGTCATCGCGCGGCTCGCGCGCAGCGGCATGTTGGAGGTAATGCAACAGGACTACGTGCGCGCAGCACGCGCCAAGGGCATGCCCGAGTCGCGCGTCATCGGTCGACACGCGTTGAAGGGCGCCATCTTGCCCGTGGTTTCGTATCTGGGTCCCGCGGGTGCAGCGGTGATGACGGGCTCGTTCGTCGTCGAGGTTCTCTTCAACGTGCCCGGCATGGGTCAGTGGTTCGTGAAGGGCGCCATCAACCGCGATTACTCGGTGGTGCTCGGCACGGCCATCGTCTACTTCGCGTTGATCACCTTGTTCAATCTGCTCGTCGATTTGGCCTATGCCTGGCTGGATCCGCGCGTGCGAGAGCGCACATGAACACGCAGCTCTCGCAAAGTCCCTGGGCGCGTGTACGCACACGCTTAGTGAAGAACCGCGCCGCTCTGCTGGGCCTGTTTTTGTTGGTTTGCATCGCACTCGCGTGCATCTTGCTCCCGCCCTTGCTCGGCCTGGACCCGCGCATCACTCACCCCGCAACGCGCAACCGCCCACCCTCGGCGGAATTCTGGTTTGGCACGGACGCGCTCGGGCGCGACATCTTCGCGCGTGTGCTGGTCGGCGGGCGCACTTCGCTGGCCATTGGCGGAGCCGCCACCTTGGTGTCCGTGTTGGTCGGCGTGGCATACGGCGGTGTGGCTGGCTTCCTCGGCGGGCGCGTCGACGACGTGATGATGCGCATCGTCGACTTCTTGTACGGCCTCCCGTACATGTTCCTGGTCATCTTGATCATGCTGCTTTTCGCCGAGAGTGCGCGCGGCGAGCCGCTACCTGTATTTCTCGCGCTCGGCCTCGTGCAATGGCTCACCATGGCGCGCATCGTGCGCGGCCAAGTGCTGTCCCTGCGCCAGCGCGAGTTCGTAGCTGCGGCTGAGCTGCTCGGTGCCAGCGACGCACGCATCTTGTTGCGCCACGTGCTTCCAAACATCATCGGCGTCGTCGTGGTCTACGCGACCTTGATGGTGCCCTCGGTCATCATACTCGAAGCGTTCTTGTCGTTCCTCGGGCTTGGTGTCGCGCTGTCGTGGGGCCAGCTCGTTGCAGACGGCGTCGCGGTGGTAAACCCGGTGCACTCCTTCTGGTGGATCCTGCTGTGGCCGAGCCTATTTCTGGGCACCACCCTGCTCAGCCTCAACTTTCTCGGCGACGGCCTGCGCGACGCCCTCGATCCCAAATCGCCCGAGTAATCGGATGCCGCTCCTCGACGTGCGCAACCTCAGCGTGGAGTTTCACAACGCCGAAGACGGCGTGCGCGCTGTCCAAGACGTCAGCTTCCACATCGAACCAGGGGAAATCGTCAGCGTGGTGGGAGAGTCCGGCTGCGGCAAAAGCGTGAGTACGCTCGCCATCCTGGGCCTCTTGGGCGACCGCGGCGTGCGCACCAGCGGGACGGCTCTCTTCGACGGCGACGACCTGCTGCAGCTCGCGCCCAATCGCTTACGCAAGCTGCGCGGTCGCCGCATCGCACTCGTTTTTCAAGATCCACTCACCAGTCTCAACCCCTACCTGACCATCGACGAGCAACTCTGTGAAGTCGCCGAAGTCCACCTCGGCCTCGCACGCAGCGCCGCTCGCACACGCGCCGTCGAACTGCTCACGCGCGTCGGCATTCCCGAAGCCGCCCAGCGCATGCGCGGCTACCCACACCAATTTTCCGGCGGCATGCGCCAACGCGTGTGCATCGCCATGGCGCTCCTCTGCAATCCAGATCTTTTGATCGCCGACGAGCCCACCACCATGCTCGACGTCACGATCCAAGCTCAAATCCTCGAGCTTTTTCGCGAACTCCGGCGTGAACGCAACATGTCCATCCTGTTCATTACCCACGACCTCGGAGTCGTCGCCGAGCTTGCCGATCGTGTACTCGTCATGTACGCCGGCCGCATCGTCGAAGAAGCGCTCACCCAAGACCTCTTCCGCGAACCGTTGCACCCCTACACCGAAGCCCTCCTCAAGAGCACACCGCGCATCGACCAACCCGGCGGCGGGCGCCTCCACATCATCGGAGGCCTACCGCCCCGCCTCGGCCTCACTCCTGTCGTCGAATGCACCTTCGCTCCGCGCTGCCCGCGCGTCCGCGACGCCTGCCACGAAGGTGAACCCGCGCTCGTTCAAATCGCTACCACCCGCCGCCGCCGCTGCATCGCCCCGCTCGAAGACTTCCAACCCGTGCCCGTCGAAGACTTCCAGCCATGACTTCAGCCACCACCTCCGCTGCGACTCGCGAAGCCAATCCCGAAGTCACTCGCGAACCCCTGCTGGCCGTCCATGGTTTGAAAGTCCACTTCCCCGCCAACACCGCCGCCATTCGCGCCGTCGACGGCGTCAGCTTCGAACTCTTCCCCGGTGAAACCCTGGCCCTCGTCGGCGAATCCGGCTGCGGCAAATCCACCCTCGCCCGCGCTCTCGTTGGCCTCAACCGACCCACCGCCGGCAGCATCAAACTCGGCCAACGCGAACTCGCCAAACTCACCCGCTCCGAACTCCGCCCTCTCCGCAAACAAATCCAACTCGTCTTTCAAGATCCCTACGCCAGCCTCAACCCCCGCCTCAACGTCGCCGACACCCTCGGCGAAGCCATTCGCCTCCACCAACGCGCCGACTCCGGAAAAGTCGCCGCTCGCATCGCCGACCTCATGAACGCCGTCGGCCTCGATCCCGCCTGGGCCACCCGCTACCCGCACGAATTCTCTGGAGGCCAACGCCAGCGCATCAGCGTCGCGCGCGCTCTCGCCGTCGAACCCCACATCCTCATCTGCGACGAAGTCACCTCTGCCCTCGACGTCTCCGTCCAAGCCCAACTCGTCGAACTCCTCAAATCCCTCCAGCGCTCACTCGGCCTCGCCTACCTCTTCATCGCCCACGACCTCGGCGTCGTTCGCTCCATCGCCCATCGCGTCGCCGTCATGTACCTCGGCCAAATCGTCGAACTACGACCTAGCGAAACCTTCTTCGAAAACCCCACCCATCCCTACAGCCAAGCCCTCCTCGCCTCAGTCCCGCGCCTTCGCCCCGAAGCCAACGCACGCCAACTCCTCCGCGGCGAAGTCCCGTCGCCCGCCAATCCACCCCTCGGCTGCCGCTTCCATCCCCGCTGCCCCGCCCGCTTCGATCGTTGCCCCACCGAGGCACCCGAACTCTATCCCGTCGAAGGCGGCGTCAGTCGCTGTTTCCTGCACGACAAATCGGCAAATGGCTGACTAAGCCTATCGAGCGCCGTAACCCTTTGGTCTGTTTGATGCCACTTGCGAGCGAAGCGTGTTAATCCGCGGCCGCAGTGCCGGAGCCCGTGTCTCTTCGGATTGGGAGGATTGTCATGCTGAATCGCACATATGCAGTCTTACTGGGTGCCGTGGCTGCTTCACTCGGCTGGGCCTACGGGTGTTCGAGTAGCTCGGCTCCGGAACAGGTGGGCAGCGGGCAGAATCTGATTCAGTCGATCTATGTCTCCTCCTCGCAAACCGCCGCTGGTTGGGGAGCGCACTTGGTAACGACGTGGGGCTCGGGTCGCAAAGCCAAGTCGGTAGGCTACGTGCGGCCTTACAACAATACTTGGGGGTACAGCGGGCTCGAGCACACCTGCGGTGCCACCTTCATTTCTGACCGTTACGCCGTCACCGCGGCGCACTGCGTGGACAAATGGGAGTTGCCCGCTTGCTGGTCGAATTCAACCAGCCCGGGCACTCCGCTCAGGGTGGTGCAACTGAATACGACGAGCTTGAACATCGGTGAGTATTCGGATCAAACAAGCGTGAGCGGAACCTGGCCTAACTGGACACGCGCCGATCCGCTCACTGCTGCCGAGGGCTACACCATCTCTGGCGACTACACCTGCTACGTGCGGGCCCGTTGCGACAACCAAAACGGAACAGATCCTAAATTGCACTTCGGTCGCTGCAATTGCCCGGAAAAAGACTCCAACAACCAGCCGCTGTTCAATAACGAAGTCGTAGATATCGCGCTAATCTACTGCCCGAACCGGCCCAAAACCGGCAACAACTGGAGCGAAGTGGCCTCCAGTGTCGAGGCAACCAACAACACCGTCGAGGTCTGGTGGTTCCACGAGATCGTAAATCTATCGATCTCCGAAGACCCGTATCCGGCGTATATGCCCGAGTTCAACTATCAGCACTACTACTGGAAGACGTCCGACTCTTCAGCGAACTGGCACTACAAGAGCACCGGACACGACCTCCAGCTGCTGCCCATCGTTTCGTATATGGATGTGTCCTCGGAGAAGTACTATATCACGGCGACGAACGGCAGCACGTACCCGTACGCCTCGACGAACGTCGGCATCTGCCACGGTACATCGGGCTCGGGCGTCTTTGCTGCTCCTCCTCAGGGCACTCCGATCAATCCGTCCGACTTGAACCCGAGGTTGCTCGGCCCTGCCATCTATGGCGACACCTTTGTGAACACGCACCTCTGCCAGCAGATAAACGTCGACCCCGGCACCAGCGCGCGTATGCAGTTCGCTAAGCAAAAGTACACCCGCATGCTAGAGCAAGTGAGCTACGCAGGCTCGCAGGTCGTGCTTCAGGACCGCGGGGACTAAGGGCGGGCTCGTCGCTGCGCTCCTCGACCTGCTTCAGCGGCTTCAGCAGGCCTGCGGTGCTCTCTCCCCACGCGCCCACCCGCGGCGGTCTCGGCCCGCTCGCGACTGACTTCCTCATTCGCGGGCCCTAGGAAGGAACAAAGAATGATCAAAAGCGGAGCCAGTATCGTCGTGTGCTTGTCAGCGCTTGCCGCTCTCGGCGCCCTCGGGTGCGGCGAAGCGGACGGTAAGGGCTCCGCTTCGGGTGGAGCGAGCGGGCTCGGCGGCGCATCGGGAGGTTCCAGCGCAAACGCCGGACACGGCGGGCAATCCGGCGCTGGCAGTGCAATTGCCAAAGGCGGCGCCAGCGCTGGCGGCAACGCAAACTCCGGCGGTGGCGCGGGAGTCGCAGGTGCCTCCGTTTCCCCGCCGGTGGACACGCGTCCCAAGAACCAGAACCGCGTGCCGAGTATCCCACTCGGCGCGCCGGGCTGGCAACAAAGCACTACTCCTCTCTGCGAGCCACAAAGCGGCCTCCCGCTCGGCTTCGCAACCTGGGCCGACGCGCGCGGCGTTTACACCTTGTTTGGCGTGCGTTGCGGCCTCGATCGCGGCGGGTGCGTGAATCCAGGCGTCTCGCTTCAATTCAACGATGGCAGCGGATGGAAGTGGCTCAGCTACGACCAGTCCGACGTGTTTCCGCGGCAACTCAGCGGTTTCCCGAGTGGTCCGCTCGTACTCACTGGCAGCATCGGCGAGGAGTCAGGCCTCTTCTTCGTCGACGGCACGCGGCGCAGCTTGTCCTATCCAAGCAACGCGTCAGTCAGCGCCATTGCGACCACAGTTGCCGGCAGCGCCCACGCTTATCTCGCGTTGGACAACCAAATCGTCGAGTATCGCGACGGCAGCTGGAGCGAGCTCGCCACGCTCGCAACTCCCGTCTTCGGCTTATGGTCTCAAGGCGACGTCTTCGCCGCTTTCGGAGACGACGTCGCCTACGCGCGAACGTCCTCGACGCAGCCCGTTGCGCCACTCACGAACGTTCCCGTCGGCGCCTATCGCTCCGCGTGGGGCTTCGCCGCTGACGACTACTGGGCTGGCAACAGCGTCGGACAATTGGTCCACTACGACGGCAAGTCGTGGACCATGCTAGAAACCGGCAGCGTTTTGCCAATCACCGCGCTGTGGGGTGCCGGTTCCACTCTCTACTTCATCACCTACACCGAAATGGGCCGTGTTCAGAACGGCCGCGCAGAGCTATTGGTGAAGGAATCGGCTGGAGCGCACTTCGAATCGATCTGGGGCCGCGCCGAGCGTGAGGTCTTCGTCAGCGTTTCTGAGAACGACGGCAAGTTCAACGAGTACGCGTGCGGCAGCGCCTTCATGCTCTGGTTCGACGGCACGACGTTCCATCAGTTCTGAGCCGAGTCGAGCGAACGAGCGGCGCACCTTTTCGCCGAACGCTGGCTCCGCTGTGCAGGAATTGTGGGCGAGCAGAGAAGGCACAAGTTTTCGAAAGTCGGAGCGCCGCCACGCGCGAACGGCGTCTTGTGTTCGACGGTGATGAAGCGTCGTTCGCTGCAGCGCGGGCCTTCTGAATCGGTGAAGGTGCACTGCGCCACGAGCAGGTTTGCGTCGATTCCAGCCAGCTTCATTGCGCCGCTAGCCTAACCGCTCGGAGCGGAGCTCAGACCTAGTCGAGTCGCTGGGGCAATGGCTGGTTGCGCTCCGTTTCGGCCTGCACCATCGGCCGACGCGGAGGGCTCGCCTGGCCGAAGCATGAAGTGCTAGCGTTGTACGTCATGCAAGCCAGTGCTTTTCGCCCTGTTCCGCGCACGGGGGTCATCTACGTCACTGTGGAGGCGCAGCGCCGCGGGTTTCGTTCCGAAGACCCGGATTGGTGCAACTTGGGCCAAGGGCAACCGGAGACGGGCGCGCTACCAGGCGCGCCGCCGCGCGTGGAGCAGCTGACGATCACCGAGTTCAATCAGGAGTACGCGCCGGTCGCCGGTTTGTGGGAAGTGCGCGAAGCGGTCGCGAACCTGTACAACGATTTGTTCCGACGCGGAATGCCGTCCAAGTATTCGGCCGAGAACGTGGCGGTGTGCGGCGGCGGGCGCGTTTCGATCATGCGTGCGTGCGCTGCGATCGGGCAGATTCATTTGGGGCACTTCTTGCCGGACTACACTGCGTACGAGGAGCTCCTGGACATTTTCAGGCGCTTTACGCCCATCCCGATTTTGCTCGATCCGGCGCGCGGCTACGATTTCTCGCTGGCAGAGCTGCGGCGTGAAATCGCAGGCCGCGGACTCGGCGCGTTGTTGCTGTCGAATCCGTGCAACCCGACGGGCAAGGCCATCACTGGGCCGGAGCTCGAGTCGTGGGTGGCCACCGCACGCGAGTTGGAGTGCGCGTTGCTGGTAGACGAGTTCTATTCGCACTACTTGTGGGGGGACGGGCCGCCCGTCGCGAGTGCAGCCGAGTTCGTGGAAGACGTGGAGAAGGATCCGGTCGTGATCTTCGACGGGCTGACGAAGAACTGGCGTTATCCGGGCTGGCGGGTAACGTGGACCGTCGGGCCGCGACACGTGATCGAGTCCCTGGCGAGCGCGGGATCGTTTCTGGACGGCGGGGGCTCGCGTCCGATGCAACAAGCGGCGCTGGAGGTGTTGACGCGCGAGCACGCGCTGCGCGAAGCCGAAGCCATTCGGCAGGCGTTCCGTCGCAAGCGCGACAAGCTGATGGATGGCCTGCGCAGCATCGGTGTGCGCCTCGAGCGAGAGCCGGAAGGTACATTCTACGTTTGGGGCAATCTGTCGAACCTGCCTGCACCGCTCGATACGGGCGAGGGCCTGTTTCAAGCGGCCCTCGAGCACAAGGTCATCACCGTGCCGGGGCAGTTCTTCGATGTCGATCCGGGGCAGCGCCGCGTTGGGCGCGCGTCGCGCTTCAAGCACCACGCGCGTTTCTCGTTTGGTCCCGCCGAGAGCGTGATCGACACGGCCGTGGCGCGCCTGAAGAAGCTGGTGAGCGACGCGAAGAAGTAGCTCAGCTGCGCGGCGGTGGGTCCGACGGCGTCGAGTGACGCACATCCTCTCCGCGCACCATGAACACCACCATTTCGGCGATGTTGGTGGCGTGGTCGGCGATGCGCTCGAGGTACTTACCTATCGAGAGCAGCCGCGTGGAGCGAAACACCACTTGCGGATCGGCCATCATGCGCGCAATCAGCTCGGGGAAAAGCTGCGCGTAGTACGCATCGACGACCTTGTCGCGGCCCATCACGTCTTCGGCGCGGGCGGCGTCGCGAGCCACGAACGCGTCCAGCGCGTCGTGCAGCATGCTGTGGGCGGCGTCTGCAATTTTGGGGATGGGGGTCGTGCCGCGCGGCAGCGGCTCAGAGGCGAACTCGACGACGCGCTCGCACAAGTTCACGCACAGATCACCGATGCGCTCGAGATCAGTGACGAGCTTGAGCGTGGTGGTAATGAAACGCAGGTCGGAAGCAACCGGCTGGCGGCGCGCCAAGATCTGCAAGCACAGCTCGTCGATCTCGAGCTCGAGGCGATCGACGGAGCTATCCACGTCGATGGTGGCCCGTGCAGCGCGCGCGTCGTTTTGCTCGAACGCGGCCATGGCTCGCGTGAGCATTTCCTCGACGCGGGCGCCCATCAGCAACACGAGCTCACGTAGCTTCTCGAGTTCCCTCTCGTACTCTCGATCGATGTGGCGCCCTTGCATGCAACCTCAGCCGAAGCGACCCGTGATGTAGTCCTCAGTGCGCGGGTCTCGCGGGCGCGTGAAGATCACGTCGCTGCGGTTATGTTCGACGACACGGCCCAAGTAGAAGAACGCCGTGAAGTCGGCGACCCGCGCTGCCTGCTGCAAATTATGGGTCACGATCACGATAGCGTAACTCTTCCTGAGTTCGTGGACGAGCTCTTCCACGCGGGCGGTCGCAATCGGGTCGAGCGCCGAGCAGGGTTCGTCCATGAGGAGGACCTCGGGCTCCAGAGCGAGGGAGCGGGCAATGCAAAGGCGTTGCTGCTGGCCGCCGGAAAGGCTGGTCCCGGCGCGCCCCAGGCCATCTTTCACCTCCTCCCAAAGAGCCACTTTCCGCAGGGTTTGCTCCACCACCGCGTTCGGGTCCTCGATGGGGGTGCCGTTCAGGCGCAGCCCTGCCAGCACGTTATCCCGGATTGACATGGTCGGGAACGGGTTCGGCTTTTGAAAAACCATGCCGACCCGCCTACGCACCCGCACTACATCGACGCCACGCTCGTAAATGTTCTGGGAATCGAGCAGAACCTGCCCAGAAGTACGTGCCCCCGGAACGACTTCGTGCATGCGGTTCAGGCAGCGCACGAAGGTGGATTTGCCGCAACCAGAGGGTCCAATCAGGGCAGTGACCTGCTTGTCGGCGATGGCCAGGTCGATGCTCTTCAGCACCTCGGTCTTGCCGTAAAAGGCGCGTAGCTCACGAGTCTGCATCTTGGCCGCGATGCTGCCGACGCTCAGATCGTCCCAGCGCATGCGGCGCTCCGAACCCGTCGCCGAGGGTCGAGACTCGGAAGGGTCGCTGCCCTCGGCCGCACGTGGCGTGGGTGCACTCGGCGGACCAGAGCCGGGTAGCACGCCGCTCACGTTGCCCTCACACGGCGTCGCGCCAGAAAACGTGCTAGCGCGCTCAGCAACAGAATCAGCGCGACCAGCACCAGGGCTGAAGTCCACGCGCGCTGATGCCACTCCGCGTACGGCGAGATCGCATCGGTGTAGATGTTGACGGGAAGCGACGCCGTCGGCTCACTCAGTGATTCGGCCCAGAAACGATTGTTGAACGACGTGAACAGGAGAGGTGCCGTTTCACCGGCGACGCGCGCCACCGCCAGCATGACACCCACCGCAATCCCCGGTGCCGCGGTGGGCAAGAGCACGTGCAGGATGGTGCGAAAGCGCGAAACCCCTAGCCCGAATGCCGCTTCGCGCAATGACGCCGGCACCAGCTTCAAAAGCTCCTCGGTGGTGCGCACGACCGTAGGCAACATCAAAATTGCGAGTGCTGCTCCCCCAGCCCACGCCGAGAAGTGTCCCGTAGTGACCACCATGACGCCGTAAACGAACAACCCAACCGTAATCGACGGTATTCCCGCGAGCACGTCGGAGGCCAAGCGCACGACTGGCGCAATGCGTGAACCTCCGTCCTCCGCCAAGTGAATCCCGGCCAGCACTCCGATGGGAATGCCGAATAGGCAGGCGATTCCCAACAGCTTCAAGCTGCCGACGATCGCATGAGCCATGCCGCCGCCCGCCTCGCCCACTGGTCGCGGCAGTTCACGAAAGAACGACAGGTTGACGCCACTGATGCCACGCACGAACACGTAGCCGAGCACGCTGACGAGCGGCACCAACGCGAGCACCACCGCGGCGAGGCACAGCCCGCGCAGCAGCCTGTCCACCAACTTGCGCCGCGCATAGCTCATGAGCGGCTCCCGAACAGCGAGCGACCAACGCGCGAAACCAACAGGCGTGCAACTAGGTTGAGCAGCAGCGTTACGGCGAACAACAGCAAACCGATCTCGGCGAGCGCCGCCAAGTGCAGATCGTCGCTCGCTTCGCTGAACTCGTTGGCGACCACACTCGCCATGGTGTAGGCCGGCGCAAACAGAGACGCGCTGATCTGGGCGCGATTGCCGATCAGCATGGTCACGGCCATCGTTTCACCCAGTGCACGCCCGAGGCCCAACATGGCGGCGCCAAACAAACCGGCGCGCACATGGGGCAGCACCGCGATGCGCAGCACCTCGAACTGCGTGGCGCCCAGCGCCAGCGCGCCCTCTCGCAGCTCACTCGGCACCGCTCGCAACACTTCACGGCTCACCGAGGAGATGGTCGGCGTAATCATGATGGCCAGCGTGATCCCGGCCGCCAACAGGCCAACTCCGTGTGACGGCCCTTCGAAAAACGGCAAAAAGCCGAACGTTCGCGCCAAGCCCGGCTCGACGCTGTCGCGCAACCACGGCGCCAAGACGGCTGTACCCCAAAGGCCGTAAACAACGCTCGGCACGGCCGCCAGCAACTCGATCAGAAAGCCGAGCGGCGCGCGCAGCCAGGCAGGAGCAAGCTCCGCCAAGTACGTCGCCGCACCCAACGAAATCGGCAATGCCAGCGCGAGAGCCAGCAGCGATGACGCGATGGTGCCCCACACGAAAGGCAGCGCACCGAAGACACGACCGACTGGATCCCAAACTCGACCGACGACGAAGGGCGCACCGAACTCGCTCAAGCTAGGCAAAGACGCGCGCGCGAGCTCGAAGGCCATCGCGAAGAGCACCAGCAGAACGCCCAGAGCGCAGAGCCGAGTCAGCTCCCGAAACGTGAAATCGTCGAGGCCTTTCACACCCCTTCGAGCAGCCTCTTCTCGCCCGAGCGCAACGATTTCAACTTGCTTTCGATGCGCACCACCACTTTCTCCGGCAGCCGCGCATAGTCGAGGTCTTGCGAATATCGTTGCCCGTCGTGCACCGCCCACCACAGAAAGCGCGCCAGCCACTCGCCCTTCTCGACGTCCTTCACGTCTTCGGGCACGAGCAAATACGTGTACGAAGCGATCGGATACGCCGACTCGCCCGCCGCATCCGCCAAAGATACGTGCAACGAATCCGGCATCTCGACGGAATCGGCGGCAGCGGTAGCCGCATCCACGCTAGGCGCCACGAATTTGCCCGAGCGATTCTGAATTTCTGCCGTCGGCAGCTTGTTTTGCACGGCGTAGGCGAGCTCGATGTAACCAATCGAGAACGGAGTGGACTTCACCTGACCGGTGACACCTTCGTTGCCCTTGGCGCCAAAACCGGTTGGCCAACGCACGCTCTTGCCGCTGCCGACGCGACGCGCGAACTCCGGTGTGTGCCTCGCCAAGTACTCGCTGAAAATGGCGGTCGTGCCGCTCCCGTCAGTCCGGAACACGACGGCAATATCGCGACTTGGCAGCGAAAGCTCGGGATTGAGGCTCGCGAGGCGTGGGTCATCCCACCTTTTCACCTCGCCCAAGAAGATCGCGGCGAGCGCCTCTGCGTTCAGGCGCAATGCACGCGCGGCGCCGGGCAAGTTGTAGCTCAGGACGACCGAGCCGAGCGTGGTTGGTATGTGCAGCAAGCGATTGTTCGCGCGCCGCTGCTCGTCCTCCTTCATTGGCACGTCGGTCGCGCCAAAGTCGACCGTGCCCGCCAATGCCTGCCGAATCCCCCCGCCCGATCCAATCGATTGATAATTGATGCGAACGCGCGGATTGATCCGGTTGTACTCGGACATCCACTTCGAATAGAGCGGATACGGAAAGGTTGCGCCAGCTCCGTTCAACGCAATCGTTTTGAGAGCGCGACCATCGCTCTCCTGCCGTCGCTCACGGACCTCCGAGAATGCGCGTGGCACGTCGCAGGCTGTCGCCGCTAAAACAGCGAAAAGCAGGAGGCGACGTCTACGCACCACTCTCATTTCCCTAACAGCCCGTAGGAAAACGGGCGGGGCGGGCGGGCAACAGATGGGTGACAGTTCGATGATTGGCGCGCGCGACGGCAAGGGTGCTTTTCGCCGCCGCGCGCTAACCAGACTGCCACGCTGCGACGCCGCGCACACTGCGGCGCCGCAGACAGGGCGAGCGGCTAGAAGCCTGCTTGGAAGGCCAGGATGCCTTCCCAACGCGTCTTCTGCTCCTGCGTCGGCAGATCCTGCAGCTCGAACGCCGAAATCGAGAGCGAAACGCGCGCTTCGAGCGCTTGTAGGTAGTAGTTCACGCCACCTTCGTAGTGACGCACGCGATCGCCGCGCTGCTTGTTGTTGGGGTTCAAGAAACCGAAGCGCGCGATCGGCTGAATCCGCTTCAGGAAGGTGTAGCCGAATGCGCCATAAGCGCCGTGGCCTTCGGACTTGTTGGCCTCTGGACCATCCCAGCCGTGAATGTACTCGGCCAGCACGAAGATGTCGTTGGCGTCGTACTTGATGTCACCTTCCAAGCGGTCGCGGTAGCCGCCGTCGCGCTCGCCGAAAGTGCGCATGCCAACGCCGGCGATGGTGAGGCCCTTAATCGGATATGCCTCCAAACGTAGAGCGACATCCTTCTCGTTGTCGTTGTCGTTCGTGTTGATGCCCGAGCCGTTGAAGATGCCGAGTGAGTAGAAGAAGTAGTCGCCAATCTTCTTCTCAGCCTTCACGCCGAGCTCGCGCTTGTCGCCATAGTAGCGAGCCACCTGCGCACGCTCCGGAAACAGGATCTTGGAGGCGCCGTTGAAGCCTTCGTAGCTCACCGGCGTCTTGAATTGACCGAGTGACACGTCGACGAACTCGGACTTGAACGTGATGAAGTAGTCCTGCAGGATCGACGGATCCGTGTACGTCGGCTGCAGCACGTTGACTTGACCAGCCGTCGTGGGCGGCGGCGTTTCACCGGTCACCGGGATGTTACGCGATCCGAAGGTGAACGCCTTCGCGGGATCGAACATCACGTTGTAAGAGAGCAGGTTCGGGATGATGTCACCCTTGATGCGAATCTCTGCGCGGCGAATGCGAAATGTAGAAGTCTTCTTGTCCCCAACCTTGGTGTTCGGATTGCTGCCGTAGAGGCCCCAAAACTGCATCAAGAGACTCGGCTGGAAGATGCCTTGCAGCGCCTTGCCGATTGCAAGCTTGTCGGGACCCACAGGTGGCGGAGCTGCCTTCGCGTCGGCCGCTGGTGGAGGTGGAACCGGCGGAGGCAGTAGCTCGGCTGGTGCCGCTGGCGCCGCAGCGGCAGGCGGAGCGGGCTGAGCCGGCGCTTTGTCCGGCGTGGGCGTGGGATCAGTGCCTGCAGGCGTCGCAGGAGGAGCGGGCGTGGGCGCAGCTGGTGGAGGGGGGACAGCAGGTGCAGCCGGCGCAGCGGGCGCTTGCGCCAAGGCAGGCAGCGCCGCGAGAGAAAGTGCCACCCCAGTCAGCGAACCGAGAAGCTTTCGCATGTTAATTCTTCCTTCCGGGCGGGAACAGACACCAGCTCGGTGTCAACTTCAAGACAACTTCGTGACGTCACTCCGACGAACACGAATTCGTCATCCAAGCGTCCTCGAATCAGAACAATTGGGGACCGCCGATTAGCTGTCGGAGAGGAGCAAACGGCACACCAGTGCCAAACGCCGTGAGTATCACGCCAGCGGCGCGGCCGTGTGGAGTTTTGCGAATATCCCAATGACGCCAGTCAGCCCTCCGCGAGTCGCACGCAGCTCGTCGCCCAACACGGTGACGACGGCCCGGAACCGACCAAATCAATCGATTCTCAATCGCAAACGTCGAGAATCGGCCGACTCACCGGCTGCGAATGGAGCAAGCACGTCGGCGACTCGGCGCGCGCGACAGGTCAGCTGACGGCTTCTTCGGGCGTGCCGACGAAGCGATAGCCCACGCCGCGCACGGTTTCGACGTAGTCGCGCGCTCCCTCGAGCTTCTCGCGCAAACGCTTCACGTGCGTATCGACGGTGCGAGTCGTGATGTCCGCTTGGATCCCCCAGACATCGTCGAGCAATGCGCTACGCGTTTGCACGCGATTGCGGCGGTCGTAGAGAGTAACCAGCAGCTTGAACTCGAGCGCGGTCAGCTCTATTTCCTGAGTGTCGACCCAAACACGGTGCGCGCCGCGATCGATGCGCAACCTGCCGAAGTCGACCATTGGCTCGGCGCCATCGGGCTCTTGCTTGCCGCGACGCAAGACCGCTTGAATGCGCAAAAGCAGCTCGCGCACACTGAACGGCTTGGTCACGTAATCGTCCGCGCCGATTTCGAACCCCACTACCCGGTCGATCTCCTCGCCGCGCGCGGTAACCATCAGCACGGGGATGGTCTTGGTGGCTGCACCTTCTTTCAGTGCCCGACACACCTCGATCCCCGAACTGTCGGGCAGCATCAAATCGAGTAGGACGATGTCCGGCCGGTGCTCTCGCGCAAGACGAATGCCTTCCTGGCCCAGCTTCGTTGCGACGACCTCGTGGCCCGCCTGCTTCAAATTGTACTCGAGGACCTGCTGGAGGTCCGGTTCGTCTTCAACGATCAGGATTTTTGCCATCCCGTCCTCCGGGTAGCGAGCGGGTGTGACACTTGGGTGACACAACTGTAGTAGACGCGTGCCACTCGCGCCGGTCGTTCTAGCCTTGGTTTATGGGGGCGGCACGCGCCGCCCCCCACGCGGGTACTCTGCACGAATGCGTTTTTCCGCAATGTGCGGCGACTTTCCCAACTCGGACCTCACCGCGCTCGTCCATCAGGCGCCTTCCAGGACTTCAGGTGGTGCGCCGTCGACACTCAGTGGCGTGAGTGCGGAACCGCGACCGATGCGCAGCGCGTTGCCCTGCCAGTTGACACTTCGCTTGAGGCCCCCCTGCGCCCAAATCCAGAACCAGAGCAGGTCCTTGAAGACGATACCCGCATAGTCTCGCAGCGAGGGCGCGGCGCCACGCAGCGCGCGCATCAAAAGGCCGTCCGAAGTGAGCCGCAGCACCAGACCCGCCGCGATCCCCAGCGACAGCAAACCGCTGCGCGCCGGCGCCGCCCCACAACCCACGCAGCCCAGCGCGAACAAAAGCCACGGTACCGGGCTTTGCAAGATCTCGGCGACGTACACAGCCGGGGCCAGGCGCCGTCGCATCTGTCCCCAGCGCACGTGACGCGAACAGAATTCGGAGAGCGAGCGCTCGGAGCTCACCGAAGACAATAGATGCGATGAAAGCACCACCCGAAAGCCCGCTTCACGGAAGAGTTGCCCGAGCACATAGTCTTCGGCCAGCACATTTTCGACCGACTCGAAGCCACCGATCAGCAAAAGATCGCTTTTGCGAAACAGCATCGATTTTCCGACCACGCACGGATGCGACACCAACGTGTCGGCGCCGCACACGCCTCGCACGACGAACGAATTCATCTGCAAGTTGTCGAGCCGCGCTCCCCAATTGCGCTCCCCAGCGCCCACCAACACGCTCGAAACCAATCCCACCCGCGGCTCGAGCTCGGCGGCCATCGCGCGCAGGTAGTCGGGCCGGGCACGCACACTGGCATCCGAAATCAGCAGCCAGTCGTGCGTCGCGCCCGAGCTCAGCATGCGTAGGTTGTTGACCTTAGGGTTGAAACCGCGTGCATCGGCGCCTGCCAGCACACGAATCGGCACGTGCGGGAACTCGCGCTGCAAGCGATGAGCGAGCGCCAGGGCGGGATCGGCAGCGTCTTCACAGCCCAGCACCAGCTCGAAGTTGGGGTAGTCCTGACGCGCGAGTGAAGCCAAGTTCTCGTACAAATCCGCGTCCACGCCCTTTAGGGGTTTCAACACCGAAATCGGTGGCGCAACCGCGAGCGCTCTTGGAGCGCGACGCAAGTGGGCTCGCACGGCAAGATGGGTGGCCAGCGTGAGAACCAGCGAAATCAGCGCCAGCACCAGGCAAATCGTGAGCAGAGCGTGCATGACTCTGCCGACTGACACTCCCCAATTCAGATGAAGGAGGCCTGACGAGCGCGAAACGCTTGCGCAACTTCGCGGCGCTTCACGCGAAGCGCGGGTGCACGCCGGTTTACGCCGGTCGTCGCGCTACCAACTGCCGTTCAGGGCCGGGATCTCTGCGAAGCGATAACCGACACCGCGCACGGTTTCGATGTAATCGCGCGCCGAGCCGAGCTTCTCACGCAGACGCTTCACGTGGGCGTCGACAGTGCGCGTCGAGATCTTCGTATCGATGCCCCACACATGGTCGAGCAACGAACCGCGCGACTGCACACGGTTCCGCCGATCGTAGAGGGTGACCAGCAGCTTGAACTCGAGCAACGTGAGCTCGACTTCCTCGCCGTCGACCCACACGCGGTGCGCATCGCGATCCACGCGCAGCGTGCCAAAATCCACCAAATTTGCCTCGACCGGGCGGGATTCACTGCGCCGCAACACGGCTCGGATGCGCAGCAAGAGCTCCCTCACGCTGAACGGCTTGGTCACGTAGTCGTCCGCGCCGAGCTCGAAGCCAACGACGCGATCAATCTCGTTGTTGCGCGCGGTGAGCACCACCACCGGCGTCGAGCGCGTCGAGGGGTCGTCCTTGATCGCGCGGCAGATTTCGGTTCCCGAAACGTCCGGCAACATCAGGTCGAGCAGCACCAGATCCGGGCGTTGCTCGCGAGCCAGGGTGAGCCCCTGCTTGCCTCGCTCCGCGGGAATCACTTCGTGACCAGCCGTGCGCAGGTTGTAGTCGAGGACCTCACGGATATCGGACTCGTCCTCGATCACCAGAATGCGTGCCATGCTGGGCCCCACGTAACGCGCCGCAGTGACCAGCGAGTGACGGTGTCGTAGCAGAATCGTCGTTGCGGTAGCGGTGGTGACGAGTAAGTCGCGACGGCGCTCGACAGGTTCCGCCCGCGCGCGCGTTAGGAACGTTTCGTCACGATGATTTGGGCAATGATTTCGCTAGAGAAGCCAATCCGGCCTGCGATTGCACTCGGGTTGACATTCTGAAAGGCTCGACCTAATCCGCCAAAGTGCCCCGCGTGAGGGCCTCGAGGAGAATTCGGATGCGCAATAGCTCATGGATTTGGGGCCTTGCCAGTGTCGCCCTGGTTGCCTGCGGTCACTCGGAGGAGGAATGGCAAGCGCAGCTCCACAAGTACGAGGAGCTCGCGGGCCAGAACAAGAAGAACGAAGCTGACCTCGCCGCGGCGCGCGCCGAGCTCGAAAAGACCAAGCAACAGGTCGTCACGCTGAGTGATCAGCTCGCGAAGATGGGTGTCAACCTCGAGACAGTGAATCAACAGCTCGAGCAGACTGGCAGCGAGAAGGAAGCGCTGTCGAAGAACCTACAAGAGCTCACGCGCGCTCTCGAGGAATACAAGGCACGCGCAGCGCAACTCGAGCGCATTCGTCAGCGCTTCGAGCTCTTGCGCGACAAGCTGAAGAAGCTCACTGAGCTCGGCTTGAAGGTAGAGATTCGACGGAACCGCATGGTGATTCGCTTGCCAGGCGACGTGCTGTTCGCTTCCGGCGAAGCCAAGCTGCGCGAGCAAGGTCAGAAGGTGCTCGACGCCGTCGCCGACGTGATCCGAAACGACAAGCAGCTTTCGGGTCGCTACTTCCAGGTCGCTGGTCACACCGACAACAAGCCGCTGGCCGGCGGCCGCTTCGGCGACAATTGGGGCCTCAGCGTCATGCGCGCTCGCGAAGTGTTGCTCTACTTGATTGCGCCGCTCGGAACGAAGACAGGCGGCGGTGGCCTCGACCCGTTGCGCCTGCACGCTGCCGGCTATGGCGAAACCGATCCGGTCATGAAGAACGACAGCGACGATGGCCGTCAACAAAACCGCCGCGTCGAGCTCGTGCTCATGCCCGATGTCGAGGAAATGCTCGACCTCAAGAGCCTGATCTAGACAGCCAAGAGCCTCGGAGCAGTACCGGCTCACGGTCCGGTCGCGGTTTTAGCCGCGCTCCGAAACCCCGGGGCCGGCCTGCTCGTAATGGGCGGAAGGTCTGTGACTCTCGGTAGCGTTAGCGCTTTGCCCGCGATAGGAATCCCCAGCGTGGATTCAGGCCGCGACATCCATCTTCCCTCGGCGCGCCCCGAGGAGTTGATGGAAGCCTATGTCGACGGAAATGCGGATGCTTTCGACGAGCTGTATAGGCGGCTCGCTCCCAACCTGTTTGGTTACCTACTCCGCCTTACACGCCAACGCGAGCGTGCTGAAGATTTGCTGCAGGTAACGTTCGCCAAAGTGCACCGCGCGCGCGGCAGCTATTTGCGCGGCGCGCCGGTGCTTCCGTGGATGCTCGCGATTGCGCGGCGCAGTTTTCTGGACGAGCGGCGTCACGCGAGCACTCGCAGTGAAGATCTCAGCTTCGACGGCAACCTTCCAGAGCCAAGACTCGAAGACGCTTCCGTGCCCGCAGACTTGTCCGCGGCGCTCGAACGTGCGCTCGACGAGCTACCGGAAGGCTATCGCGAAGCTATCCAGCTCACGAAGATTTCCGGGCTCAGCATCGCGGAGGCTGCCGACGTGCTTGGCACTACCGAAACCGCGGTCAAGCTTAGAGTTCATCGTGGTTATACCCAGCTCCGCAAGGAGCTCGAGCGCTTCAACCGAACCGTATGACGACCTCTGACACCGATCCGCCGGATCTGCCGTGGCCGAAGCCGGCTGCGCCGAGCCCTGAGTGCTCGCGAGCGATCCGCGAAGGCTGCACGCGCGGTCTCGGACAGAAGCGCTGCGTGCCCGCGAGCCAGCGTCTCCTCGCGTCGCTCGCGCTCTCTTTCGGTGTGTTCGGCGTGCTCGCCTGGCTCACGCGTGCCAATCCACGCATTGACGGTACGTTCCGCGCGGCGCTAATCGGAGCTGCCGGTTGGGGCATCATTCAAGCGATGATTTTGTGGGTGGGCCTGGCGCGTCCACCTGGTCGGCGCTTTTCGCAGCGGCTGCGTTTGGTGTTGGCGGTTCTCACTCCGATCATCTTCTTGGGTTACGTGGCGCACACCGCTCCCGAGTGGGTGTCGTTCTTCGAGTTCTCGCAAGGCGAACGCGCGGCGCACGCTGTGCGTTGTACTGTAGTGGGGCTCGCATTCAGCGCAGTGATCTCGGGTGGGGTGTTGCTCCTGTGGCGCGGAACCGATCCGCTCACGCCAGGTCTGACTGGTGCCCTGGTTGGTTTGGTTGGTGGCCTGGCGGGTGGCTTGACGATCGGGGTCGCATGCCCGAGCCAAGAAGGGTGGCACGCGTGCTTTTCCCACGGTCTTGGAGCGCTCGCTTTCGCGGGCGTCGGGTGGGCAGCGGGGCGGCGGTTACTAGCCCCGTGAAGCACTGGCTGTCGCGCCTCATCGACTACGCTCTGTACGCCGCTATCGCGGTTGTAGCGTTGAAGTTCGTGAGCCGTAAGTTTTCGGGACCTTCTGAGGGTGCACGCGCTGCAGCGTTCGAGCTACCAATCGTAAATCGCCCGGGTGAGCAGTTTCGCCTGCAAGACCATGCAGGCAAGCCGGTGCTGATGGAAGTCTTCGCCAGCTGGTGCGGCGCATGTCGCCGCTCGGCGCCAGCGGTAGCCGAAAGCTTTCAGCGACATCATCAGCGCGGCGTACAGTTCGTTGGCGTCAGCGTCGACTCGTCGCGCGACGAGGCCTTGCGCGTGAAGAGTGATTGGAGCTTGCCGTACGACGTTGCGCTCGACGATGGGCGCGTCGCGAAAGGTTACGGCATCGAAGTGTTGCCGACGTTCGTGTTGATCGGAAAAGACGGCACTGTGCGCCACGTCGCGACGGGCGCCGTCTCGCCTTCCGATATCGATCGCTGGCTGTCCGAGCTCTAGCGCCTTGCTCACTTCGGCATAGCGGGAGTCCGCGGAGTAGGCGCCGCGGCAGGTGCTTCCGGAGCAGCGGGCGTCCCGGGCGTTGCACCGGGAACCGGCGGATGATCGGAGGGAACCAAGCGCATGCCGCCACCGGGCGCACCGGGTGCAACGTTGAAGCGCATCGGCTGTGGCGGCGGCAGAATCGGCGCCGGCAACGTCGCGCCGGGTGCGTCTGGAACGCGCGCGGTGACCTTCCAACCGGTCGCATCGCGCTCGACCAACGCGAGGTAATGCTGATCCCCCTGCGGCAAGTGATAGCTCGTGACGCGCACCTTGGCGTTGGCTGGCGTGCGCTCGAGCACGGTCGCCGCCGTCACGGCAACGCCGAGTCGTTGCTTCAACGCGGCGCAAGCAGCACGGTTCGCCTCGCACTTGGCCTGCTCTTCCTTGACGCGATCGACAGCCGAGCCTGCCGCGATTTCGAGAGCACCCTTGTAGTTCTGCAGCAGCAAGCGGTGCTGAAACTCAATCGCCGCGTCCTTCGGTTCGCGCGTGAGCTCGGCAGTGGTGACATCACGCGGGCGGCGCGTTTCGCGCGGAGGATGGTAATTGCAGCCGGCGTGCGCCAACACCCACAGAATGATGGTCATCGCCGTGAGCGCGCCCAACATGACCAACGTCTGCGTGTCGGGCGCGTTGATCTCGCTCTCCGTCAGAGGGCGCGCCAGCTTACGCTTCTGTCCCTTCTTTTTCTTTTTCTTGCGGGGAGCTGCGGGCGCGTTGGACGGCGACGTTGCCGGCACGGACTCGGCGTCGGTGGACATGGGCGGCAAGCATTCCTTCGGGCGCGCCGACACGCAACCCCAACGCGCTACATTGCCAGAGGGAGCGCAGCTTCCGCCCCACCGAAGTGAATTCGGCAGAGCCCCAACCTTAGATTTAGGGCCGCAAACACTTCCCGCCGGCCGGGCGAAGCGGGTTCGCTGCGGCACAGCCGATATTTTTTCAACGCAACTCCAGGCGCTGCCTGCCCGACCAGGTCGCCGTGCTCGCGAAGCTCTTCCCCGTCCTAGCCCTGTTGCTCTCCTGTGCCGCTGCCCCGTTGCCTCGGGAGGCCTTGGAACTGAACACGCGGGGAGCCAACGCTCTCGCGCAGGGGGACCTGGAAACCGCTGATTCCGCGCTCAGTATCGCGCTGGAATACAGCCCTCACTTCGTCGAGGCCTTGGCCAATCTCGGCCTCGTCGAGTGCCAGCGCGGCAACTTCGTGCGCGCCCGCAGCCTTCTCCTGCGCGCGCGCCGCTTGAACCCGGATGTCGCGCAACCACATCACGCGCTCGGCATCTTGGCGGAACGCGAGCGCCGTCCCGAGGTTGCCGCGGAGCACTATTGGGACGCACTGCGCGTCGACCCAGGTTTCGCACCGGCTCGCGAAAACCTCGGTCGCCTACAGTTCGACGCGCGGCAGTACGACGCAGCCTCACTGACCTTCAAGAAGTTAATCCAAGTCGCACCCCATGCGCCGAGTGGCTACACAGGCCTCGCTGAGGCGCTGCTGCAGCTCGAGCGCATCGACGAGGCTGACGCGCTGATCGAGCACACACGCCAAACGTTCCCAGATGACGCCGATGTGGCGCTGCTGGTAGCGCGCGTACACCTCCGCAATGGTGAGTTTGCAAGCGCACGTGAGCTACTCGAAAGCCTCGAGTCGCGTGGCGATGATCACAGCGCTCGTGCGCTCGGCTGGCTTGCCATCCTCGAACTCGCACAAGGGCATCCGCACGTAGCTCTCGAACATACGAACCGCGCACTCGGTCTGGTTCCAAACGACCCGGTGGCTCTGTACGCTGCGGCCGAGGCGCTGAGTGCACTCGGCGATCCACGCGCCCCAGCGTGGCGCGAAAGGGCCAGAAAGCTCGGCTCGCGCTGAAATCGCAGCAGAATCGCCCAGCCTGCGCGGGCGGCAAGACGAGGGCCGCCGTGGTAGGGTCAGCCGTTGGCTCAAGGAAAACCGCGCCCGACTAGTGCTCCCCGCACGCTGCCTGCGAGCGAAAACCAGAAGCTCACCGAGGAGGTCATGCGCCGCATCAAGGCACCTCATCGGCCCGCGCTGGTCGTGGCGACAGGCGAGCAAGCAGGCACGCGTGTCGTCCTCGACCGATCCATTTTGATCGGGCGCGATCCGGTTGCTGAGCTGGTGCTCGCGGATGCGCTCGTATCCTGGCATCACGCCCGCGTCGAGGACCGCGGTGACAGCTGGACTCTGGTCGATCTCGACAGCACCAACGGCGTGTCGGTGAACGGAGAGCGCTGCACGGAATGGCGGCTCAACCCGAGCGACCGCATCGTGGTGGGCAGCACTGCGATCTTGTTCGAACTGCAGGATGGTCTCTCGCAGGCGTTGAACGAGAACGTCGAGAACCTGCTCAACGTGGATGATCTTTCAGGGCTATTGGTCCGACGTAAGTTCGATACCGAACTCGAGCGCCTGTTGGAGTTCGCGCGGCGCCAGTCGGAACCGGTTGCCCTGCTGGTCATGGATCTCGACGGCGTGAAGAAGATCAACGACACACACGGGCACCTTTTCGGCGCCTACACCATCGGCGAAGCCGGGCGCCTCATCGGTCGCGTGATCGCCGGTTCTGGCGTCGGCTGCCGCTTCGGCGGCGACGAATACCTAGCCGCGCTGCCGGGCCTCGATCGCGACGACGCCGCGCTGGTTGCTCAACGCATCCTGGACAGCATTCACGCCCACCATTTCGAGAAGGACGGCATTCGCCTGAATCCGGGGATCTCGATTGGGGTCGCCGCTTTCCCGCGCGACGCTACGGACGCCGAAGGGCTGTTCCAAGCCGCTGACAAGGCCATGTACAATGCCAAGCAGGCCGGCAAAAATCGCGTGGCCGTGAGCGAATAGCGCCAAGAGAAAGCTCGCCGTGTCGACCTCGGCTGCCCTCGTCCGACTCCAAATGCGACGGCTCGCCGAGCAGCCGGCCATGCGCCTCGCGCGCCTCTACTCTTTTGGCATCTTGCTGAGCTTCGGCCTGCTGGCGCTGCTGGCAACCGACATCGAGTCGTTCACGCGGCTGACCATTACCGCGTTGAAATCGGCGTCGCTCGTGGTGGCAGGGTTATCGGCTTGGGCAAGCGCCGGCGACTTGGCGAACCAAGACAAGCACAACGGTCTCGCGACGTTGGTCGGCGTGCACGGCGTCGGAGCTCAACATTTGGAGCAAGCGCGCACCTTCGGCGCAGCGTTTCGCACCATCACCAGCATTGCTCTGCCGGCGTTGGGGATCATCGCGCTCGGCGCAATCAAACTCGGCTCCATAGCGTGGGCGGCCGCTTTAGGCGTGGGCGCATTGGTCTACGCGGCGGGGCTCGGCAGCTTGCTGGTTTTGGTGGCACGCCTCTGTGCACTGTTGGCAAGAGCACGCGGTAAGCTCTTGCTCTTGTTGGTGCTGCTCCTGCCAGAGCTCGGTCACGCGTTGGCCCCAGCTGCACCGAGCTTGTCGAGCGTGTGCAGCGTTGCGCTCACGCGGCTTCAACATCTGGGGGAGAGGTTCACGTGAGTGTGCTTTCGCTCACTGGCATCGTTGACCTGCGGCTCGGGCCGTTATCAATCGCTTTCGAACCCGGTCTGACATGCCTGGTTGGTGACGACCTCGAAGCGCTCGCGCGGCTCGCGGACATTCTAACCGGGGTGCGGAAACCGCGCCGCGGAGTGGCGTCACTCGATGGTACAGCGCTTCACTCGTCCCCGGCGGCGCGCGCAGGCGTCGCCTCGATGTTGCGCGATGAGCTCCTGCCTCCCGCGCCGACATTGGAACAAGCGGTGACGCTGGCTTTGTCGTTGCGCGGCGTGAACACCTCGGCGCGCGAGAGCCTGGCAGCGCTCGGTCTCGAAGCATGGCTCGAGCTCGCCTGTGCCGAACTCAGTGCTCCTGAGCTTCGTACGATCGCCCTGGCCATCGCCGTCGCATGCAGCGAACGAGCAGGCGCCCTGGTGCTCTACGATCCGCTGGCAGGCTCATGCCACGTCGCGCCAGGCTTCGTGATCGATCTGTGCCGGCGACTTTCGCTGGAGCGCAGCGTGGTTGTGCTACTCGGCGAGCTCGCGCAGGCGGTACGCTTCGGTGGTCGCTGCGTCCTGCTTGAACGCGGCCGCATTTCCCCCTTCGGAGCGCTCGCTGCCACTCCGCCAGTTGCGTTACTCATCAGATCTCCGGAGGCGCCGCGTTTTGCCGACGTGCTGCGGACACTGCCAGCAGTCACACACGTGGAAGTCACGGGATCCGAGCTGCGTGTGAGTGGCGGCGACGTGAATACCATCTCGATGGAAGCGGTGCGGCTCGCGTTGGCACACGAGATCGCGCTGCACGGCATCGAGCTACCCGCTCCGAGCTTGGCGGAACAGTTGCGACGACGCCTGCAGCAGGAGGTTGCGTGAAGTCTTTCGAGCTCGGAGCACGCGCTGCGCTACGCTCACAGCTGCGCATCGAAGGAGCCCTGCCGCTCTTGGTGGGTTCCTTCCTGTGCGCCGCAAGCGCCTGGTTGGAGCGCAACATCGACTCTTCGCACGGCGTGGATCGCGCACTGACTCGATACAGCTTCGGGCTGTGGCTTCCTCTCACTGCTTACCTCATTTGGCAGCGCGCGAGCGGCAGCGGTCGCCTAGAGAGTCTGATACAGGGGGTCGCACGCCATGCGGGCAATCGGCGGCGCGCTTTGGCTGGGGCGAGCCTGGTACTCGGTGGCATCTTGGCGCTGCACGGACTCTGCTTTGCGAGCGTTACCGTGCTGACGGCTCACCCTTCAGGGCGCTCCGGGTTCGCCTCGGATCTATTGGTGAGCGGCTGGGTGGGGGCGCTTGCGGGCCTCGCATATGCCGCCTGGCTCACCGTGGCTTCGGGATTCGGTAACAGGGGTAGGCGCGGCGGCCTGCTGATTTTGGACCTTCTTTTCGGCAGTACCATCGGTGTTTGGGCGTTGCCCTTCCCGCGCGCGCACGTGCGCAATCTGCTCGGAGGAGTGCCGCCAGTTGGCCTCGCGCAGGCCGCAAGCAGCGCTTTTCTCATCGGTCTGACCCTGCTCGCGCTGACTATTGCCCTCCTTCGAGCACCGGACTGACGCCAGCTGGAACGACTCTTGCTCAGCGCTTCGATTCGTTCGAGCTGCAAGCCGCGCCAGCTGATGAAACTCACTTTTCGCAGAATAAAGCGCTCGAGTCGCGTGTTCGAAACTGGCACGTCCCGTACCCCGGGAGTAGGCTCGCGGGGCTTGCAGGGCATCGTTTATACGTTCGACAGCCTGACGGAGCTCTCGGATCTGCTCGAATCGAGCGGCGAGGATCAGGATCTCGCACTGCCTTGTCGTCGAGGTGTGTGCGAAGGCGAGTGGCTGCTCGTTACTTTCTCCGCCGGCGACGAAAGCGCGAGCCTGCCAGGGCGCGTCTGCGATCGCGGCCAAGGTCTGCGGCTCGCGTTCGAAGCGCGCGATTGGGAACGGTTGTGCAACTTCGCAAGTGGAGATGCGCGGCCTAGCATTCCGCCGCCGTGCGATGCGGAGCCGCTCGGCGCCGTCACCGCGCCACCCGGCGCGTCCGCTCTACTCGTGGACGCCGATGCCGGTGTCTCTTCGATCGTGCGCGCCATGCTGGAAGCCTGCGGTGTTGCTACTGACACGGTGCACGGCGCTGAAGACGCGCTCGATCTGTTGCGCCGCCGTCGCTTCGATCTCGTCGTAGTCGAGCCCGCACTCAACGGCATGAGCGGCCTCGAGCTCTGCGAGCGCCTGCGCGCCGACTCCGAGCTACGCGCCACGCGCGTCTTGATGCTCGCCTCGCACACCACGGATCGCGACCTACGTGAGCTCGCGCGCTGCGGCGCGGACGACTTCGTCGGCAAGCCCTTCCGCGCTCACGAGCTGCGAGCCCGCGCCCTCGGCCTAATTCAGCAAGCCCGCGCCGTGGCTCCCTCCGCTCAGCGAGCCTGAGCCGCAGCGCAAGCCATACCCTGCCGAATTCACTTCGGCGGGGCGGGAGCTGCGCTCCCGACAAACCTGTTTGGGGCTGGGGCCCCAAACCTGAGGGTGGGCCCCCGCCGAATTCACTTCGGCGGGGCGGGAGCTGCGCTCCCGACAAACAGCGACTAGGGCTCGCCGCGAAGCGGCGCCTGGCGAACGCCAGGCGTTCCGGAAGTACTCTTCCGGAACGAGCCCTAGTTCTCGCGGAACGCTTCGGCTGGACGCAGCCGTGATGCGTGCACCGCGGGCCACACCGTCGCGAGCACGCACACGAGAATCGCGAACACGCCGACGAACACGAAGTCGGCGGCGCGCACCTGCACTGGCAAGCGCGAGATGAAGTACACCTTCGGGTCCAGGGGCACGGCGTAGGTCAATAGCCCTTTGCACGTCACTAACCCCAACACCAAACCAATCGCTGTGCCCACCACGCCAATCAACGTGCCCTGGTACACGAACGAGCGCAGCAGCGCGCCGTTGCTCGCGCCCATTGCCTTCAGCACCGCGATCTCCTTCTTCTTGTCGAGCACCACCATGATCAACGTGGCGATCACCGTGAAAGCGGCCACCACGATGATCAACGCGAGCACCAGGCTCATCAAGATTTGCTGAATGCGGAGCGCCGTGAATAGTCCGTGGTTCAGCTCTTCCCAATCCATCGTGTGATAAATGCCGCTGCCTAGGCGCTGCTCGATGTCCTCAGCGATGCGCTTGGCATCTTCGATGTTGGTCACCTTCATCTCGATGCCGGTCACGCTATCGCCCGTGTCGTAGAAGGCCTGCGCTTCGTACAGGTCCGTGTACACCAGCTTCGAGTCGTACTGGTCGAAGCCTGCTTCGAAGATGGCGATGACTCGAAACTGCTTGGCGACCGGAGCACGAATCGCACCCTTCGAAAATGAGTAACCAATCGTCGGCGACGTGACCTGCACGCAGCCGCCCAAGTCGACATCGAGGTTCTTCGCCAAGGTCGCGCCCAACACGATGCCTGGCAACTTGGAAACGCTGTCACGATTCGCGCACGGATCGGGATCGAGCTCAGCGGGCAATGCGTCGTCCTCTGGCAGCACGCTCTTGTAGCCACCTTCGGGCTCGATGTTGCCGGTTGGGAGCCCTGCAACGGCCGCGGCTTCCGCTTCGGCAGGCGCTTCGGCGGGCTCGGACGCGCGTGTGGTCGTGTCCGCTTTGCCCTGCGCCTTGGCGTCTTTGTTGACGAGTTTTTCAATCTCGTTCAGCACCGATTTTTTCGAACCTGCGGCGTCGGACCCTTCAACCGGCAGCGCGCGACCGCTCTTGCCAGGCGCGTCATCGGATTGCACCGGCACGGCGACTCCCGCCTTGCCGCCGAGATCCGATCCGAAATCATCCCCTATCGAATGACGCCGACGCTCGGGAGGCTTTGCATCTGGCAAACGCAACCCCTCGAGCTTTCCCCGCACGATATGACGCGGCAGATCGAGCACCGAAGCGACGCGCGCTGGCTCCACGCCTTTGAGCAAGACACCCGTCGCGGTGCGATCGGCGTGAGTCACCATCATGGGATTGATGACGAAGGGCGCGATGCCGATCACCCCCGGCACCTTCTTCATGCGCTCCATCACCTTGCGGTACTCGCGAAAGTCGCTCGAGTACTTCAGCACCAGCACGTGCGCGTTCACACCCAGAACCTTGTCGCGGAACTGCTGGCGAAAGCCTCCGGTCACGCTGATCACCGTGGCGAGCGCAGCTACACCGAGAGCAACTCCCAAGATTGCGAACAGCGTGCCCACCGAGATGAAGGCCCGCTTCTTGGACCGCATGTAGCGGAGCGCGAGCTCGAGCGGAAAACCCATCGCGCGGGGTTTACCATCACCCCTCGGAGGGCCGCTGAGAAAGCATCGAAGCCGCGCTGAGCCCTCTGTTCGCGCCGCAGGCCCGCAGGCCGCTCGAGGTCCGATGGCGTCGGGTGTTCTCAGTTCGCAACGGTTGCGGAGCAAATTGTTCCGCTGCGCCAAAAAGATTAATCAATTCGTGGCACCGGCCGACGGCCCTGCTCTTGCATAAGTGTCATTGGTCCGCCGCTAGGCGGTGAACGACAGTTCAGCTTAACGTCCTACACAGCTTGCCCGCAGAATTACCGGAATTACTCCCCAGGACCCGATGAGCGAGCCGCAGAACAAGCTCAAGCCTAGCCCCACGCCGTCGAAAAACACGGGTCCGCGTCTCACGCACGCCTTCGATGGCAGCGCGCCGCAAGCGCAGCCAGAGGTCGCTGACGCTCCCGAGCTCGTGGGCGATGACGATTCATTGCCGGGCGGCACACGCCTGAAGATTGTGACCATCGCACCGGCGCGCGCCTCGTTCGCGGACACCGAAGTGGGCACCGGGCAAAGCTTGAGCCCGCGCCGCGATCCGTACCTCGGCGCCACGATCGATGGTCGATACAAAGTCGAGGCCGTGCTGGGCGAAGGCGGCATGGGCGTCGTGTATCGCTGCACGCACACCATCATCGGCAAGAAAGTCGCGATGAAGGTGCTGCGCGCCGATCTCGCGCGCGACGGCGAAGTCACCGAGCGCTTCTTGAACGAAGCCAAGGCAGCGAGCGCCATCGGCAACCCTCACATCATCGACATCAGCGACTTCGGCATGTTCGCCGACGGCGCCACCTACTTCGTGATGGAGTTCCTTTCCGGCTCTCCACTCTCGAAAGTAGTGGATGGCGGTCAGGCAGTGCCGCTCACGCGCATTCTGCACATCGCTTGCCAGCTCGCCGAAGGTCTCGCGGCAGCACACGAAGCCGGCATCGTTCACCGCGATCTCAAGCCCGACAACATCTATTTGGTCGATCGCGGCGGCGCCAAAGACTTCGTAAAAATCTTGGACTTCGGCATCGCCAAGGTCTCCACCAGCGGCGAAGGCAAGCTCACGCGCGCAGGCGCCGTGTTCGGAACGCCGCATTACATGTCGCCCGAGCAAGCAGCGGGCGCACCCGTCGATCATCGCGGCGACATCTACTCGCTCGGCGTCATTCTCTACGAGCTCGCCAGTGGTCGCGTTCCATTCGACGCCGACAACTTCATGGGCATCTTGACGCAGCACATGTACAAGACGCCCGTGCCGATCCGCGCGCTGGTGCCAGCGCCGCAAAACGTGCCGCCGGGTCTCGAAGCCATCGTGCTCAAGTGCCTCTCCAAGCGCCCGGAAGATCGCTACCAGACCATGGGCGAGCTGCTGCTCGATCTGCAAGCTCTGCAGCGGGGCCAAGTACCGAGCGCCGTCAACGAAATGATGGCGCGCTCCAGCGGCTTCAACGTGCCGGCAGACTACTTCAAAGCGCAAATGCCAGCGCCGATGCCGGCGTCCCCGCTGTCGGTGCCCACCAAGAGCCGTTGGCCGCTCGCCGCGGGCGTCGCTGGTGTCGTCGCCGCAGTCAGCATCGTTGTCGCCATCTTCGCGAACAGCAACAAGAGCGACGCTGCGCCCGCACTAGCTGCGCCTGAGAAACCGTCCGTCGCCGCACCCGAGCCGCCCAAATCCGAACCGGTTGCACCCTCCGCGGTCGCGGCTGCTCCTAGCGTCAAGAGCGTCGCGCTCGCCGTCGAGCCACTCGACGCACACGTCTTCCGCGGCAGCAGCGATCTCGGACCCAGCCCCGTCATGATCGACGTCCCCATTGGCGGCCACGTGGATCTCGAAATTCGGCGCGCCGGCTACAAGCCAGGCAAAGTCACCCTCGACGGCAGCGAAGCGCGCAAAATCGTTTCGCTCGACAGAATTCCCGGCCGCACCGCCCCACGCAGCGTCGCAGCCGCCAAGACCGAAAAGTCTACGGCGCCTGCGCCCGCGAAGAAGCGACCGTCCGTTGGTGGCGGCGACATCGTCAACCCTTGGGGCAACTGAGCGAGTCGCTCGACGTGCGCTAGAACCTCGCCAAGCCTCTTCACGTCGCTCCGACGTGCGCTAGAACCTCGCCAAGGTTCAACATGTCCGTCTCCACGCGCAACCTCATCCGCGCGATACCAGAAACCGTGCGCGAACTCGCTCGCGTGCTCGATCGCGCCGGCCACAAAAGCTGGATCGTCGGCGGCTGCGTGCGCGACGAACTCCTCCACGAACTCGGCCTAATTCAAAACGGCAAGAGCGCCCAGCGCAACGACTGGGACATCGCCACCAGCGCACGCCCAGAACAAGTCACGGCGCTCTTTCGCCGCGTGATCCCCACCGGCATCCAGCACGGAACCGTCACCGTTCTCATGGGCAAAGACCAATACGAAGTCACCACACTGCGCGGCGAAAGCGAGTACAGCGACGGCCGCCGCCCCGACAGCGTCTTCTTCGTCAACGACATCGAACACGACCTCGCGCGCCGCGACTTCACCGTAAACGCCATCGCTTTCGACATCCTCGCCGACCAACTCCTCGACCCCTTCGGAGGCATCGCCGATCTCGAAGCACGACGCCTTCGCGCCGTTGGCGATCCCGCTGAACGCTTTGCCGAAGACGGCCTCCGCGTCCTCCGCGCCGCCCGCTTCGTCGCCACCCTCGAATTCGAACTCGACCCCGACACCGCGCGCGCCATCGAACCCTCCCTCGCCAGCTACAAAAAAGTCAGCGCTGAGCGCGTCCGCGACGAATGGATGAAAACCATGAAGGCGCACAAACCCAGCCGCGCCTTCGAAATCATGCGAGAGCACGGCCTCCTCGCCATCACCGCTCCCGAACTCATGGAGTCCGTTGGCTGCGAACAAAACCGCTACCACGCCTTCGACGTCTGGGGCCACGCGCTCGCTTGCCTCGACAACTGCCCCCAACTCCCCGTCCTGCGCATCTCCGGCCTCCTCCACGACATCGGCAAACCCCGCACCCGCGCCTTCAGCGAGAAAACCCAAGACTATACCTTCTACGACCACGAACGCGTCGGCGCCGAAATGGTCGCGCCCCTCCTCATGCGCCTTCGCTTCTCCAACGAAGAGCGCGAAAAAATCACCGCCCTCGTTCGCCACCACCTCCTCTGTTACGACGAAACCTGGAGCGACAGCGCTGTTCGTCGTTGGCTCAAACGCGTCACCCCCGAACTCGCTCCCGACCTCTACGCCCTCGCCGAAGCCGACGTACGCGGCAAAGGCAAAGACGCAACGCGAGACCTCGCCCAAATCGCGGCGCTCAAAACCCACGCCGAACGCCTCATCGCCGAAGGCGCCGCCCTCAGCGTCCGCGACCTCCACATCGACGGCCGCACCCTCATGCAAGCCCTCGATCGCAAACCTGGCCCCTGGCTCGGCGAACTCCTCCGCACCCTCCTCGACGAAGTCGTCGAAGACCCCACTCTCAACGATCGCGAACGCCTCCTCGCGCGCGCCAAACAACTCGTCCAACCGAACTAATCACTTCGCAGAATTGCCGCCTCGCCCAAGCGCAGCACCGAAGCACGTTCACTTCGCGGAATTGCTCCGCCTCGCCCAGTGCGGCGCCAAAGCACGTTGCGTTTGGGGCCAGCGCTGAAAAGGGCGCGACTCCTCCCCCGTGCGCACAATAGGCAACACCGCGCGACGTCACACGGGTCCGCAGCCGCGCACGGCCCGCGCTGTTTGCCGACGCATTCTCGACCTCGTGCAATCGCTTCGGCACGCGACGACTCGCACCACCCTCGCATCACGCGGAACTTGCGCCCCTTATCATTCGAGGCAGACGCGCTCTTCGAAGCTCATTCCGCGGAGCGGGCGAAAACCTGAGCGTGCTGTCCGTGCCGCATGACGCGTCTCGGAACGCCGCGGAATCGTTTGCGACTCGTTGACTCATATGGGTTGCGCAGACGCTCGTTGACCAACCGCTGCAGTTCGCGCGCACTCTCTTTTGCTGCAGCGGGCGGCGGGCGAAACCGCGTCAACTAGAGGACGCGGTGCAGCATAGGTACATACGACATGCTCTCGCGTAATTGGATGCACGTAATCTGCCCCGTCCATCGAACGCATCCGATCGCCTCATTTCGCACTTCTTCGTCCGCGCACCGGGCTCGCGATGCACCGGCGCAAACCCACGCGGGTCGAGCATTTCACGACTGGTTTCGCAATTCCGCCGATACCCACGCGGGACAACCCTTCCCAACGCCAATTCCGGCGGGCGCGTGCCTGGTGTAAACAGGAGTAATGAGAGTCGAATCGGCGTTTTGGTTATGGCGCGCCGCGCTGGTAGGTAGCCTGATTGGGTCGCTCGTGACCATCGGATGCAAGAAGTCGGACAAGAGCGACTCGCAAGCAGCATCGGCAGCGTCGGCGCCAGCAAATCCCGCAGCGCCCGCCGGCGCGGGTGAAGGCGCTCCGCTGAGCGGCTTTGACGAATGCTTGGTTGGGAAGTGGAAAGCCGACAAGGTCGTGCTGAAGATGGATCCGGTTGGCGCCGAAGGCGGCAGTAACGCGGCGCTCGACATCGCAAGCGACGGCGCGAGCACGATGGACTTTTCACCGATGAGTGAAGTGCACGCCAAAGCCAGCGCCGGCTTCAACTTCGACTTCAAATACAGTGGCCAAGCGACGGCGAAGTTGAAAACTCCAGCGCGCGGAACCATCGAAGCCGAAGGCGCGAAGTTCGACGAGCTGCGCGTGACCGCCAGCGCGAAGCTGCCCGGCGCGGGCGCCGTGCCGCTCTTCAAAGACACCAAGGTGAGCGAGCTCGCCGGCATGGCAACTGCGCTCGCCGGCGCGGCTCCGGGCGTGCCCAAAGTGCCCGGCGCCGTTCCTGCACCGCCGGGAAATCCCGCGAGTGGCATCGACGCCAGCCCGGTGTTCTCCAACAGCCGTTATACCTGCCAAGGCGATAGCCTGCGCCTCGAAAATGCGCAGGGCGCTGCCACGTGGACGTTTACGCGCGTGCGCTGAAACGCGGCGCGGGTCGCCACGATAGACTGCGCGACTGCGCTGTAACACCTTCAGCAATCGGGCCACGTTCTCAGGAGTGCGTCGATGAACGACATCGATATCTCCAGTCGTGAGCGGAGCGCCCTGCAGAACTCCCGCTAGCAGCCCGACCACAACCAGTTCGACTTCGTTCTCTGCCAGCAGCCTGAGAAGACTAGCGAAGCGCGTGCCTGTCATTCAGCCGCCCAAGTTCGCTGAGTTCAGCCATGGTCTCTTCGAGCCAGCTCAAACGTTCGAGCGGACTGAGAGCGAGCATTCGGCGGATTTGTGAGCGGTCTACTCCGTTGGCATCGACGTCCCCTCCGAAGGAGGAGCATTCAATGAGCGGTAGGACGACATCCGAATCCGAACTCACGTACATTGCCCTTTGACGCTAGCTCACTCCGCCGACGAACTCGCTAGAGGGCAATGATGCGATGGAGACCTGCTGCGTCCGCAAACGAGCGACGCCAAGCGAGGACCACTCGCACGGGCGCACTTTCACTTCGCGCGCGCAACCACACAAAAAAGCCGAAGGCGCCGGTCGGTGTTTCCACAGAACTCGGCGCCCTCGGTGGCGCTCGGCGGAACGGGTCCTCAGCCGGTTGCGGGCTTTGGAGCACCGAAGATGCTCGCCGGGCGCTTCTTCTCCGAACGGTCGCGGTTGCGCTTTTCCGACCAAGTCGGAATTACGAGCCGCTGTCGCGGAGGAAGTTCTCGACCTGCTAGGGTCGCCTCGATTTCCTCGGCATCGAGGGTTTCGCGCTCGAGCAGCGCCGTCGCCAAGCGATCGAGCTTGTCGCGGTTGCCGCCGAGCACGCTCTGCGCGACGCGATACTGGCCTTCGACGATCGCGCGCACCTCTTGGTCGATCTCGCGCGCGGTTTCCTCGGAGTAGTCCTCGCGGCGCGATGTCATTTCGCGACCGAGGAACACGCTCTCCTCGTTTTCACCGTACGCGACGGGACCAAGCTTGGAGCTCATACCTAGCTCGCACACCATGGCGCGAGCCAGGCGCGTAGCGCGCTTGATGTCGTCTTGCGCGCCGGTCGTGATTTCGCCAAACACGACCTCTTCCGCAACGCGGCCGCCGAGAGCCATCGCGATACGCGCGAGCGTTTGCTGGCGCGTCATCAGATGGCGGTCCTCGGTGGGCAGGAACATCGTCACGCCCAGCGCAGCACCGCGCGGAATGATGGACACCTTGTGCACGGCGTCGTTACCTTCGACCAGCTTGCCAACGATGGTGTGGCCGGCTTCGTGCCAAGCCGCCGTACGCCGCTCCTGCTCGCTCATGACCATCGAGCGACGCTCGCTGCCCATCAGCACCTTGTCCTTGGCGAGCTCGAAGTCCTCCATCGAGACGGCGTCCTTGTCTTGACGTGCCGCGAGCAGAGCCGCTTCGTTCACCAAGTTTTCGAGATCTGCACCGACGAAGCCCGGCGTGCCTGCCGCCAGCACACTGAGATCGACGTCGCCCGAGAGCGGCACCTTCTTGGTGTGAACCGCGAGGATCCCCTCACGACCCCGGATGTCCGGACGGGGCACGGTGATGCGACGGTCGAAGCGACCGGGGCGCAGAATCGCTGGGTCGAGCACGTCGGGGCGGTTGGTGGCTGCGATGATGATGACGCCTTCGTTCGACTCGAAGCCGTCCATCTCCACGAGGAGCTGGTTCAGGGTCTGCTCGCGCTCGTCGTGGCCGCCGCCGAGACCCGCACCACGATGGCGACCGACAGCGTCGATCTCATCGATGAAGATGATGCAGGGGGCGTGCTTTTTGCCCTGCTCGAACAAGTCGCGTACGCGGCTGGCGCCGACGCCCACGAACATCTCCACGAAGTCAGAGCCCGAGATGCTGAAGAACGGAACACCTGCCTCGCCCGCAATCGCGCGCGCCAGCAGCGTCTTACCGGTGCCGGGCGGACCCATCATCAGCACGCCCTTGGGGATGCGCCCACCGAGCCGCTGAAACTTCTTCGGGTCTTTGAGGAAGGCGATGATCTCTTCGACCTCGTCCTTGGCCTCGTCGACACCCGCCACGTCCGCGAACGTGACCTTGTTCTGCGATTCGCTCAAGAGGCGCGCCCGGCTCTTGCCGAAGCTCATGGCCTTGCCGCCACCCGCCTGCAGCTGCCGCATGAACAAGTAGAACATCACGATCACGAACACCATCGGCAACAGGATGGTGAGCACCGGGGTGATCAATGAACCTCCGTCGTCGCGTTGATACTTCACGCGAACGTTGTTCTTGATGAGCTCCTCGGCGCTGTCCTCGCTCGGCCCGATGGTGCGCCCGTGTACTGGTGCGCCTTTGTCGCCCGGGTTCTTGATCGTGAACGAGTAGTCGCGATCTTTGATCTCGACCTCGTCGATGTGCTTCTGATCTCGCGGCGCTTTCACCAACGCGATGAAATCGCTGTACGGGATGTCGGTCTTCTGATTGCTGTCTGCATCATTCAGAAAACGCCAAATCGCGAGGAAGGCGAAAATCAGAACGACCCAGAGCAAAAGTGTCTTGTGCGGCTGCTTCACCCGAACGACCTCGATGCACGGTTGTTGACAAGCATCTCTTTCGAAGCATGCCACCGTTCCCCGGCGACGTCGATGGGGCGATCCGAGAAAATTCGTGATTTTCGGGGCTTATCTTGCGTATGCGGCGGACGCGCGAGGAGCGCACACTCATTCTTCCACGCGAATACGGCGAGTTCGTGGGTCGACATACAGTTTTCTTCCTGCCGAAAGGCGTAAACACGCGCGCAGACTCGGGCGTTCGAGCATGCGTGTAAGCTCGTTCCGCTGCGCCCTGCCCAAGTTAAGGCGTGTTCCGTCGGCTGCAAGGAGCGCTGGCAGCGGCGCCGCTCGCAATTGCTCATCAGCTAGCGCCGTCAAGTTGTCCACAATGCCCGGCGAGAGCACTTCGAGTAGCGGCAGCAGCTCGTGACGCACGCGCGTGCGCAAAAATCGCGGGTCACGGTTGGAAGGATCGTCAGCGAACACCAACGCGTGGCGGCGGGCGTGAGCGACGATCGCCGCGCGACGTGCCCTGATCAGCGGGCGCACGAGGTCGCCACTCTGCACTGGTAGCACGCCCAGGGCTCGGGCACTTCCGCCACGCAGCAAGCGTAGTAACACCGTCTCGGCGCGATCATCCGCGTGATGGGCCGTGGCAACGTGGCTTGCGCCGACTTGCGCCGCTGCCGCACGCAGCGCGGTGTAACGAGCCGCGCGCGCGCGAGCCTGTAAATTGCCGCCAGCCGCCAAAGCCAGCTGAGAACGCGAGAACGGCACACCGAGGCGAGCCGCGAAAGACTCTGCGAGGTCGAGCTCCGTCGTCGCGGCAGCGCGCAAACCATGATCGACACCGTGCGCGCAGAGCTCGAAGCCGAGCTCCGGCGCGAGTCGCGCGAGAACGTGCAAAAGTACGATTGAGTCGATTCCGCCGGACACCGCGACCAAGAAGCGCGCGCCGCGAACGCCCTCGACCTCGTCGAGTAGGGCACGCCGGCACAGAGTGAGCACGGTGGGCGGGTGTGAGCGCGCCACGACTTTGCCTCCCAGTTATGCCGCGCCGAGCCCGAGCTCCAGCTGCGCGTCGAACCAATCGACGCTTGCGCGGCGTAGCGGTGAGGCCTGAGCGGTCAGCACCTCGGCGAGGTGGAAAATTGCGCGCTCAGCGGCTTCTTCGATGTTGGGTGCCGCGCCGGTGAGTTGGGCGAGGCTGCTCACGCCGTGCGTGTGAATGCCGCATGGCACGATGTTGCGGTACAAATCCAAGTCGGTCGCGAGGTTCAGCGCGAAGCCGTGCATCGTGACCCAACGCGAAATCTTCACACCGATGGCGCCAATCTTCACGGGGTCGAGCGCGAGCTCGGCGCCTGGCCAGTACGCAGGGCTGTCTGCGTCCACCCACAGCCCAATGTATTGCTCGAAGTTGCCCGCGGACACGCCGTAGTCGGCCGCGACACGACGCATGACCTCGGCGAGATCGCGCACGTAACGGCGCACGTCGCGACGATCGGGCGCCAAGTCGAGGATGGGGTAACAGACGAGCTGCCCCGGTGCGTGCAACGTAACGTCTCCACCGCGACCAGTGCGTTCGAGCCTGATGCCTTGGCGCGCCAGCGTGCTCTCGTCGAGCAAGACGTGCTCGGGCTTCGCGCCGCGCCCAAACGTGATGACCGGGTCGTGCTCCACGAGTAACACCGTGTCGCCCATGCGCCGATCGCGCCGCGCGGCGTGCAGTGCGTCCTGTAGCGCGTGAACGCGAGCGTACGGCTGTCGACCCAACCAATAACCTTCTAACGAGCGCACGAGCTACTCCGGGACTTCCTTGCCTGCGGCGCGGCGCTCCTCGCGGTAGTCGTCGATGCGTCCCACGAAGGTGTGCGCCACTTCCGGATCGAATTGACTCCCGGCGCAGCGCTCGATCTCACTCATGGTGACTTCGTGCGGCAGGGCGCGACGGTAAGCGCGATCGCTCGTCATGGCGTCGTAAGTGTCCGCCACGGAGATGATGCGCGCAATGATGGGAATGTCATTGCCAGCCAGCCCGAGCGGATAACCGCGGCCGTCCCAGCGCTCGTGGTGCAGGTACACCCCGGGGATCACCGGGGCTAGGAACTTGATGGGGTCGAGGATGTCGCGGCCGTAAACCGGGTGGTGCTTGAAGGCCTCGTATTCCTCGTGAGACAGCTTGCCCGGCTTGTTGAGGTTCATGACGCAGCCGACCTTGCCGATGTCGTGCATCAAGGCGGAGTGCCGCACGACTTCGACCAAGTCTTCTGACAGACCGATCCAGCGCGCCAGAGCCACGGCGTAGGCGGCGACGCGCTCGGAGTGTCCGGACGTGTAGCGATCCATCTTGTCGATGGTTCGCGCCAAGCCTTGGATGGTTTGCTGAAACGTCGCCTGAAGGTCTTGGTACAAGCGTGCGTTTTCGATCGCCGCCGCGGCGCGCGAAGCCACGATGCTGAGCAGCTTGCGTTGGCCTTCGTCGAAACGCTTGCTCGTGGTGAGCGAAACCGCCGAGACGAAGCCGAGCAAGCGATCGCGCATACGCAGCGGCACGACGCACAGGCTCGTGACTTGGCGGCTCGGGTGCGAAAAGAAGAGCTCGCGCGCGCGGGCACCGTGTTCGACCAGCGGCACGCCGATCGCCAAACGTTCGCGCACGGCTTCGGTCGACAGCTCGCCGAAATCTTCACCCTCTTCAGCAATGAAGTGATCGGCTACACGGAAGTAGCGCTGAGCAATGCCACCTTCGCCGTCCGCGAGATGCACACTCACGAAATCGGCGCGCACCTCGGTGAGCGCACTATCGCCTAGCGTTGCCACGACCTCGTCCAGCGACAGGCTCGCGGCGATGGCTTCGGTCACCTTGTAGAGTGAGAGCGCTTCGCGCAACCTGAGGTTTTCGGCTGCGAGACGCCGCTTTTCCAGGCCGCGCTGCACGATGTGCACGACCTCCTCCACCTTGAACGGCTTCAAGATGTAGTCGTAGGCGCCGCGCTTCATCGCGTCGATCGCAGTCTCGACAGTGCCGAAGCCGGTCATGATCACGGTGAGCGTATCGGGATGCGCGCGCGTCACCTCGCGGAGTAAGTCGAGGCCGCCCATCTTGGGCATTTTGAGGTCGCTAATCACCATGTCGTAACGAGCGCGCTCGAGCTCGTTTACGGCGCTGGTGCCGTCTTCCGCCGTGCGCACGATGTAGCCCTCCATGCCCAAGAAGTCCGCGATGATGTCGCGGATGAACTTCTCGTCATCGACGACGAGCACACGCGGTCTGTCTTCGGGATAACCCGAGTCGAGCACGGACATAGTGGTCAAACCGACGCTACGGGGCGCCGATGCAGTGCCATCATAATACGAGATGCGCTGGAGCGAGTCTCAATCGCGGAGCTTTCGCGCTTCATGCCCGACTGCGATGGCCGAGCAAACCGCCGAGCCCGCGGCGCGCCAGATCAGGGTCGTGGTTCTGCAAGTAGTTCAAGTTAAACCCATTGATTAGCGCATGCGCTGCGATCGGGCCTAGCAACGAGCCAGTGCTCACGAACACCACACCGAACAGCAGGCCCACGACGCTCGCCCAACCTACCCACGCCCACCTGCTCGGACCTTTCATCTGATGCATGCCGCCGAACAGCAACGAGGAGAGCCACAACCCGAGCCCGGGCACCAACAGCCCACGAAACAAAAGCTCTTCACCCAAACTACTGAACAACGCGACCACCACGATGCCGGCGCCGCTCAGTCCGCGCGCGAACGGCCGCAGCGCGTTCGCGAGCTCTTGCGCCCAAGTCGTGCGCTCGACCAGGCGTCGCGTAATGACCACCACCAACGCTCCCAAACCAAGACCGAGTGCGAGGCTGTAGGCATGCGCTACGGCGGGCGGTAGCACGAGCCATGGCGACGGATAGAACCATGGCGACCGCGACAGCCACAGCTCGGAAATGGCGAGCGATAGCCCAGCCATGCTGGCGTAGGCAGCAGCAAGCAGGCTGTATCGCAGCATCCGCACGGGACTATGCCACAGCCGCGCGCGACCTCAAGTTTGGGCTGCGCCGCCCTGGAAGCGCTCGACAGTAACGATCACCCACCGAAATAAGCGAAGCGGTTGCAAGAGGTTGCTCCACTCACAGCGGGCCTGCGGTAGATTGCGCGCCGTGACTGAGCCTCGGGAGGAGGAAGCCGAAGCTTTGCGGCGCTTCGAAGAGTCGCTGGGGCTCGTGGAGGCGATCGCGCGTCAAATCAACAAAGCGGTTGGTGCAGCCGTCGAACTCGAGGAGCTGCGCAGCTTTGGACGCGAAGGTTTGCTCGACGCAGCGCGGCGCTTCGACCCGAGTCGGGGTGTACCCTTTCGTGCGTACGCAACCTACCGAGTGCGCGGATCGATAGTTGACGGATTGCGCCGGCTCTCACGTCTTCCACGCAGAGCTCACGAGCGATTGAGAGGTCTCGCGGCGGCTGCGGCAGTCAGCGAGGGAGCGCTCGAAGACCTGATGAGCGGAGCGCAGTCGAACGCGACCGCAGCACAAGCCGACGCTGCCTTGGCCGAGCACTTGGCGACGATGGCGACCGCGATGGCCGTTGGGTTGGTCGCACCGGTAGGTCACGGTGAGTCGGGCGAGCGCGTTTCGATCGACCCCGGTGACGATCCGGAAGCCATTCTGGCGCGCAGCCAGATTTTCGAACTGGTAAGTGATGCCATGGCGGAGCTGCCGCACGAAGAGGCCGAGCTGGTGCGTCGCCACTACCTTGGTGGTGAACGCTTCGATCACGTGGCTGCCGAGCTTGGCCTGAGCAAGTCGTGGGCGAGCCGGCTGCACACGCGAGCGATTGGGCGGCTCGCAAAAAAGCTACGCAGAGCAACTTGATGCGCAACTCGCGCCGAGCGTGACCGACCGGACGCGCATGTCACTCCGTTTGGAAGGCTCTCTCCCCACAACACCTCTACACACGGCCGAACCGGTGCGCGGGGCGTCGGCAACGAGGCATCCCGCGCCGTCTCGCTTTTCCGAAACTTTGACCAAGCTCGGTCAACGTGTCGATGCCGGTGAAAGTTGGATGCGCCGCGCGCTCAGTCCTTCCGCGGGGGCGCTCGATGCGGCGCAGCTGATCGCGCTGCAAGCCGGCATTTACCGCTACGCGGAAGCGGTCGAGCTCGTGGGAAGGCTCGTCGATCGAGCCACCAACGGCATCAAGAGCGTACTGCAACCACACTGAGCCCGCTCTTCACGGGCACACGCCCGACGCAGCTTTCACGAAAGGGTGACCCGAGCGCACGGCGTTGCACGTGTCCGCGCAACGTCCCGCTTGGGGCCCACCGCACTCGGTGTAGCGGCCACTATCTTTGGTCGGATCGCAGACGTCCGGGATCACCCAACAAGTTCCTGGTACCGGCGGCGCTGGCGGGCCACAGGGTTCACCCGGCGCAAACAGGTGCGCGCACTGCACCCCGGGTCTGTTTCCGCAGTCGAGCGAGCCGCGACACAACACTGCGTCAGAACCGCACTCACCTTGTGAGCGTTGCGACACACCAGCCTGACGACGCAAGCAATCGTTGTAGTAAGTAATGCCGTCGCAGCCGCAAACAGCGGGCGGACCAATGCCCTCACACGCCACCGCTCGCCGCTCACAACGCCCGAACTCGTCCGTGCAGCGCGCTTTCTCACAATAACCGGAGTCGCAGTCGGCATTGCTGCGGCACACGCCCGGCATGCCCACGCTGCCACCTTGCGGAGAGCCGCCCTGGGCGCTTCCGCCTTGCGGGCTTCCACCTTGCGGGCTTCCGCCTTGCGGGCTTCCACCTTGCGCGGAGCCACCGCTCGCAGCGCCACCGCTCGCGCCGCCAACCCCGCCCGTCGCGTCGACTCGTAGCAACAGGACGTCTTCGCCAGTGCACGCGAGTACACCAATGATCAGGCTACCGGCGAGCAGATTGATTTTCAATCGAACCCCGCCCGCTTGCTGTTCGCAGCCACTTCGAACAGCGAGTACGTCGCGCTCAAACTCACGAACGGTCTCAAACGCGGAAGCTCTGCGAGCACGTGGCGCTCACCTCCCACTTCGGCGACGAAGCGACGCGGCGCAATTCCAACGTCGAGTGCACCGCTGAGCGTCGCAGCAACGCGCGGCGAGAAACGCAGACGAACCCCCGCAATTGCACCGATCGCCCACTCCGCGCCGCCAGTGCTCGAAGCGGCGCGCACGCCTTCAGCCGCATCGACGGTCAGCGAAAACCACGTGACTCCGGCGCTCAAGCCAACAAGGCCCACCACTTTCGAACCTAGCTTGCCCTGCAGCGTCGGCGCGAATGCCAGAGACCAAGGCAGGAGCCGCGCGCTCGATGAGCCCAACGAAAGCTCGAATGGAGCGTGCACTGCACCGCTCACTGCAAAGCTGAGCTGCGGTTCGAGCTGGTCGAAGCGGGCATCGAGCACGACTCCCGCGCCGGGCAAGAGTCGGCTGGTCCCGAGGTGCAGCGTGCGAAACAGCACGCCCGTCTCGAGGCCCAGGGCGCGCTGATTCGCCTGCTCAGCAACCGCAGCTTCGGCGGGCTTTTCCGCAGCGGCTTGCGTCGGTGCAGTGATTTCACTCACGGCGCTCGCTGACGCCGCGGTTGATTGCTCTCCCGCTTCTTCCTCGCGCGGCTCGCTCGCGGGGTTTGGCGAGTCCTCGAGCAGCGCTTCGACGACCATGTACAAAACATGCGTGACGGCTTCGATCGATGTTTCGAGCGTCGCGCTCTCCGGCAACACACGGCGCTCGAGCTCACGTTGCGTCCTGCCGTCGACGATCACCAGACGCGGCGCACGGTTACGAAAGTCGAAGTATGCGCGCACGAACGGCTCGCCCGGCGTTGGATAGCTGGGGGCCGGTGCGTCCTCGGCGAGCACGACAGGAATCACGGCGATGCGCAACAGCACTTCGGTCGCTACCGTGCGCGTCTCCGTGACTGCAGCGGGCACGCCGTCTACGTGAATTTCGACGACGTGCGGCGCTGGCTTCGGCGCGGCCGCGGCAGGCGCCGAGAATGCGAGCACGATTCCGCCCAACAAGGCGCGACCCAAGCTCGGAAGTGTCACGGTGTCGTCGCGTTTTTCGTCATTTCACGCGCTTGCTCAGCGTACACCGAAGTTGGGTAGCGCGTCTGAACTTGGTTCCATACACGCAGCGACTCGGCGTTGCGACCGAGGGCACGCAGCGCCCGCGCGCGCCCGACCAAAGCTTCAGCAGCCAGCGGCCCACTGGAGGCGAGGTAGCTATCGAAGCCTGCGAGTGCAGCCGCCGGATCGCTGCTCAACAACAAAGTCGAGAGCGTCACGCGCGACAGTGATGCTTCAGGCGATCCCGGGAACTTGCGCTGCAACCGGCTGTAAAGCTCCCGCGCTCGCGTTACGTCACCCGCACGCCGCGCGCTATTCGCAGACGAAAACAAGGCTTGTGCGCTCTCTTCGCTGTTGCTCACAGCCGCCGTTTGCAAGCCGCGTTGCGGTGACGTCGCCGCGTCGTGTTTCGGCTGAATTTGGGGTTGGGGTTGGGGCACAACGGGCGCGGCGCTCGGTACCGGACTCGCACTCGACGGCGCTGAAGCGCTGGCGACCGGAGCAACCACTGCAACCGGAGCGGGCGCCGCATTGCGAGTTCGATGCTTGGCGAGCGACGCTCCCCCACTCGATGCTTGCAACGCTACCGATTGCTGCACCGTTTGCCGCGAAATCCACGGCCACACCCGCGGCGCCGCGTAGGAACCCAACGCGCCCGCAGCCAGCGCAAACACTGCCACCGCCCAGCCCCAAGCCAACGACCAGCGACGCATCCGACGAGGTGCAATGCGCGGCTCGGTGAGCGGCATCTGATTCAAAAGCTGCGCCGGCAACGACGCCCGGCGCGTCGCGAAGTCTTCATCCAAGTCGGCGCGCAACGCGAGCTCGAAACGACACACCTCGCAGCGAGCCAGGTGCGCATTCAGGTGCTGCTCCTCAGCAGCGGAGAGCGTTCCCGCCGCGCGCTTGTCGAGCAACTCCTCAGGATGAATTTCGACGACGCTCATGAGCCGACTTCCTCCGCCAGAGCGGGCATGGCATCGAGCTTTTTGCGCAGCGCTTCTTTGGCCAAACGAATCCGACTGCGCACCGTGTTCACCGGCGTACTCGTGGCTTTGGCGACCTCTTCCAACGACCAACCCATCAGCACACGCAGCACCAACGTCTCCGACTGCTCTTCGGGCAACTCGTCGAGCAAGTCTCGCCAAACGCGGCGACGCCGCTCGCCGTCTGCCACTTCACCCGGCGACTCGACTTCCGGCTCGCTCGCTGCGAGCCGCGCGAAATCCTCTTGCAGCACACGCGCCTGACGCGTGCGACGCCGGGCCCGCGCGGCGGTGCGTGCGGCGATGCGACAAGCAAATCCGGCAGGGTGACACTCCCCACGAAACGCCGGCAGCGCTCGCACCACTGCGATGAGCGTTTGTTGGATCGCGTCATCCAAGTCCGGATGGGCAGCACCCATAACCCCAGCGACCACCCGCGCAATCGATGGCAAAAGCAGGGTCAAGAGCTCCTGCGCCGCAGGCAGATCGCCAGCTACAGCGCGGCGCACCAGGGCCAGGGCGTACTCCTCTTCGGAGCCAGCCACTCTGGCAGTGGAAAGCGCTCGAGGTTCGACCATCGACGCAGAAGATGTACCCGCGCGCCCAACAAACCGATCAACTTTGGCGAGAAACGCGTGGGTTCTAGTGCGCAACTGGCGAATTACAGCCACACCGCACTCAGTGACTCACGGCGGCGCGGGCGCCAACCCGGCGTATATAGAGGGCAATGAAAGAGCGCGTGCTGGTTGCCATGAGCGGCGGTGTGGATTCGTCGGTGGCAGCGCTCCGTCTTTTGGAACAGGGCTACGATGTCGTCGGCGTGACCTTGCACCTCTGGGACTATCCCGATGACGGTGATGCGAAGAGTCGTTGTTGCGCCCCTGAAGACGTTCACGACGCACGTCGGGTGGCGGATGTGCTCGGCTTTCCGCACTATGCCTTCGATCGGCGCGAATTGTTCGCTGCGGAAGTGGTGGAGCCGTTCATCGATGCTTACCTCGACGGCACGACTCCGAGCCCATGTGTGCGCTGCAACCGCGGAGTGAAGCTCAATGAGCTGTTTCAGCTCGCTCGGCGCCTCGACGCGGCGCGCGTGGCGACGGGACACTACGCGCGCGTCATCGAGAACGCCGGGCGTCACGAGTTGTGGCGCGCGAAGGACGGCAGCAAAGATCAGAGCTACTTCTTGCACACGCTGAGTGAAGAGCGTTTGGCTCGCCTGGTGTTTCCGTTGGGCGATGCGCAAAAGAGCGAGGTGCGCGAGCAGGCGGTAACCGCGAAGCTGCCAGGCGCCACCAAAGGCGAAAGTCAGGAGCTCTGCTTCGTTTCGAGCGGCCGCTACGACAGCTTCGTCGCTGATCGCGCTGGGGATCGCGTGCGCCCGGGGCCAATCGTCGACGAAAGTGGGCGCGTGGTAGGCACTCATGCTGGCATCCATGGTTTCACGGTGGGTCAGCGCAAGAATCTCGGCGTCGCGTTGGGCCAACGCGCCTATGTTTCCGCGATTGACGCTGCCAGCGGCACCGTTCACCTGGCGAGCGGTGATTCGCTGGGCTTTTGGGGTGCACGCGTGAGCGAGCTGTCGCTGTTCGCGTCGGTGTCGTTGCCGCTGCGTTGCGAAGTGCAGGTGCGGTACCGCGGCAAGCCGCTGGCGGCAGAGGTACGTGCCACCGAAGGCGGCGCGCTGATTCGCTTCGACGCGAGCGTGAGCGCCGTTTCTAAGGGACAATACGCGGTGTTCTATGCTGGTGAGCGCGTGCTCGGAGGCGGCCTCATCAGCGAAGCCTTGCTAAAGCCTCCCTGGGAGGCGGCGGCATGATGCGAACGCGACGTGCGCTGAGCTTCGCGCTGTTGGCCGCGGCCTGCTCGCTGGCAGGCTGCGCCGTGGGCGAAGGTGAAGGCTCGGTGAAGAGCGACCGGCTGTATCTGAAAGACTGCTGGAATGGTCCCTTCGATTTGCGTCCCGACTTCTTCGCAGCAAACCCGTACCAAGATCACTCCCTCATGATTCGCATCCAGCGCGGCGATAACATCGAGGAGCAGTCCGACGGCTTGTTGGTCGTAGTGAACCAACTGCAATCGGTGCGACAAAAGGTGAAGGACGGGGGCGGCGAAGCGACGCTGAAAGTCGGTCTGCCGCCCGGAGTGAGCCCACCCGGAGTCCCGCTGGTGGCAAACCCGGACCCGCCGGTGGTGAGCCTCGCGCTGTATCTCCACAAGTCCTGCCACGCGCAGAACGCCACCATCTACTCGACGGCAGGCAGCATCACCTTCCGTTCGCTGTTCAGCGGCGATCCGCAAGAGGCCGACGCGGAAGAGAAGCTCACCGACGCAACTTTCGATGCGACCTTCGCCGATCCACGGCAGTTGCAGGGCGCAATCGATCCGCCCGATCCGAACACGGACGTGAAGAGCCAAGTGACGGGCAACTTCCGCTTCTACTTCCAACGCGGTCAGCCCGCGCAACCGTTTCAGTGAAGACGCGCGTCGACCGAAACTTTCGAGAACAGTCGCGCAGCTTCGAGCTGCGCTTCACGTGCGAAGCCTGCGTCCACCACGACGAAGAAGCGAACCGCTGCAGCAACGGCTACCCCGACGCGGCTCACCGAGCACGCCCACTCGAGCTCATTCAGGAGCTCGAGTTCTGTAAAGAATTCGAATTAGCTTAGGTCGCACTCGGAGGCTCAGCTGGCGCGGCGTGCGCCACCAGCAAGCGATTTTCTAGCAGCGCGCCCGGTTCGGTCGCGGCGAGCTCGCAACGCAGACCGTGGCGTTCGAGCTCGCGTTGGATCTCGAGCAGGGGGCGAAAGCCGAGAGATGCTGCGGCTCGGTTGTAGCCGAAGCGGGTACCCACGTATTCGAGCGCGCGCGTCAGAAAGCTCTTCTTGGCGGAGGCAGCGTCGACTTCGCGGACGATGATGCGGCCGCCGGGACGTAAGCACTTCGCTGCGCGCTCGAGCAAGCTGTCTTGCTTTGCAATCGAGAGGTAGTGCAAGACATCGATGAGCAGCAGCGTATCTACTGAGGCGAGCTGGGCACGCTCGAGATCATCCACGCGAAGTATGGCGCGATCGCCAGCCGCGCGGCGCGCAATTTCGACTTTGCGCGCGTCGAAGTCGAAGCCCAAAAGCTCGTCGACGAGGCCGAGCTCGACCAGTAACAGGCCGAGCTGTCCGCGACCGCAGCCCGCATCGAGCACATCGCCCAGCTTTCCCAACGCCGCGACCTGCGCGACGCACGGATCGGTGCGCAGCTTGGCCGCAACGTAGTAGCGATCGCCAGGTGGCGCGGCGGCATAACGCTGAATCGTGCGCTTGCGGGCCGCGTCCAATGGCGTCTCGCTGTGTCCCCAACGCCGCGCAATCCCGGCAGCGAGCACTCCGCCGATCACACCGAGCGCGCCGCCAACCACGATGCTACCGAGCGCGACCTCGCCGGCGACCAACGCGAGGTTCGTTTTCTCCAGCGCGTGCGGTTCGAAACCGAGCGCGTGACCGCGCAGCAACAACGATCCTACTTCCACCTCGAGAACCAGCAGGAACGGTGCGATCAACGGGTTGGAAATATTCGCCGCCACGTACGCGAGCACCGCATCGAGCCCGAACGGCAAACACACCAACAAACACAATGGCAGATGGAAGCCGTACAGGGGCAGGCAGCCGATGAACAAGCCCAGGCCAACGCTGACGCCCACGCGCGCCGGCGAACCGGTGCCGCGCAGCAGGCGCAAAACGCTCGACGCGAAGGCCCGAACCTTAGCCGTTCGGGCGCTGCGACTTGTCACGATTCATGCGAGACAGGCGCAAGTACATCTGCGCGCTGCGGTTTTCCGGATCGGCCGACAGCGCCGTCTCGAACTCACGAATGGCTCCGTCGTGATCGCCAGCGCTGAGCAACAACACTCCCAGCATGACGCGCGCGGGTGCGTAACGGCTATTGTGTTCTAGAGCCAAATACAGCTGATCCTTGGCGAGCTCCGGGTTACCGGCGTCGCGATAGAGACCCGCGAGGCGCGTGCGTAGGTCCGCAAATTCGGGACACAGCGCGATGGCGCGTTCGAACTCGTGAATCGCTTCCGAGTTCATCCCCGCGTCGAGATAGGCCTGCCCAACCTCGGCGTGCATGTTGGCGATCTTGCCTTTCGCGAACGGATCGGCCAACGCGGCGCCGGGCTGACCGCGGTGGCGAATCTGCGAATACACGTCGCGCGCGCGGTCGTACTTCCCGAGGTCGTTGTAAGTGACCATCAGGTTCAGCTGCGCTTCGGTGTAATTGGGATTCAACGAAACCGCTTTTTCGAAGTGACGCTCGGCGGCTAGGAAGTCGCCACGGCTGTGCGCGATGACACCGAGCATGTCGTAGACGTCCGCGAAGCGATCCGTCTCGCTGACGACTTGCCTCAGCACGTACTCTGCCTTCTCGAACTCGCGTTGCTGATAGTGCTCACGGCCCAGAAGTAGAAGCTGCTTCAGGTGGTCGTCCATCGAGCCGATTTTCCAAGATCTTTCGCCCTGGTGGGAAGCTCAAAGCCACCAAACTGCGTGTGGAGGGTGTTTTTGGTGGGTGCGCAACTTGCGGCGCCTAGCGGAGACTGCTACCCACCGGCCCAGTGGCGTCCTCACCGCTGCCCGGGGGCTCGCGCCATGTCGGCCGTGTGATCGACCCGTCGGTCCGCGAAGACGGCGAGCCCGAGCCCGCTGTGGAGCTCGAAGCGAATCGGCCATCGGTCGATCCGGAGCCTCCACTCGAGCCACCAGCACCTTCTGCGCTGCCGCGTGGCGGCCGCGCCCGCGAAGTATTGCTCGAACGCGCGCAGAGTATGCGCACGACGGAAACCGCGAGCCACGACGGAAGCGCGCTGGCCGAACTGGACGAGATCGGCAGAACCGAAAGCGATGAAGTCGATTCCGCGCAGCCGAGCGTGTCGGGTACACGCGCACCCTCTGCTCCGCACCTGGCACCGGTCGACGGCAGGCTCTCGCCGAACATGGTGGCTGTGTTCGGAACCTTGCTCGGTGTCGCGACCGTCGCGTCGTTGGTCGCGCTGGGCATGAATCTCGATTTGAAGCAGAGCGGCGCACCGGTCGCGAGCGCGTCGATCGCTCCGGCCATGGCATCGGCCGCGCCGAGTGAACCCACGATCGTTCCCAAGCGCCAGCGCACCAAGCAGCCCGGTCCGTGGCGCATCGCCGACGCGCGTTCCGACGCACGCATGCGCGTGGTCGAAGGCAAAGTTGGCACCGACCCGTTCTTGAAGTCACTGGAGAAAGCCGGCGTCGAGACGCGCGAGATCTACCGCATCCTCACTTCGATGAAGGGCGTGCGTGACTTCGATCGCTGCAAATCCAGCGATCGCTTCACCGTGTTGATCGAGCGGGGCAGCTCGAAGGTGAAAGCCTTCGAGTATGTGACCAATCCGGAAGACGTGTATCAGTCGCGTGAAGGCGACGACGGCTTGCTCAAAGGCAGCAAGCTCGACCTGAAGGTGGAGCGCCGGCAGATCTCTGGCGCGCTGGTTCATGACGGCAAGAGCTTCGACGAGAGCGCTGAGCGCGGCGGTTTCGATCGCGGCCTGGCGCGCGTCGTGAGTAAAGCGCTCGATGGCCACATGAGCCTCGACGAAATCGATCGCGGCTCGCGCATTCGCGTGATCGCACAAGAAGTCACCGTGCTCGGCGATTTCGCACGTTATGCCGGCGTCGAAGCGCTCGAAATCCAGGGCAATGACGGCAAGCCATTCCGGCTCTATTACGTCGAAGCTCCCGGCGAACGTGGCTATTACGACTCGGAGGGCCAAGCGCCGTACGAAGGTGGCTGGCGCAAACCCATCAAAGATGCGCCCGTCACGTCGCCGTACAACTTGAAGCGCTTGCACCCAATTTTGAAGAAGGTGGTGCCGCACCTGGGCATCGATTTCGGCGCGCCGATGGGAACGCCGATCGGCGCCGCGTCATCGGGAACCATCACCAACGCGAGCTATGTGGGCCCGACTGGCAACTTCGTGCGCATCCAGCACGCGAACGGCATCGAGACCGGTTACGCGCATCTATCGCGCTTCGCGGAGGGTCTGAAAGTCGGCGACAAGGTGAAGCGCCTGCAGGTGATCGGGTACGTGGGCTCCACGGGTCGTTCCACCGGGCCGCACCTGCACTTCACCGCGCGCCGCAACGGTGAGTTCTTCGACCCGGCGACGTTGAACTTCGACGCGATGCGCACCTTGAGCAAAGACGCTCGGCCGATGTTCAACGAGACCAAGGCAAAATACGACGCGCTGCTGGACGGGATTCAGCTACCGGCTCCGCTCGCGCCCGAACCCGCGTCGGCCGTAGCTGCAGCTCCGAGCGCGGCGCCTGCAGCTAGTGGAGCTCCGCCGGCGAGTGAAGAAGCGGGTGACGAAGAGGACGAAACCACGAGCGCCGCAGCACCGAACGCGCCAGCCCCAGCAGCTCCCGCGGCCGGAGCCAAGCCAGCGCCCGGCAGCGCCGTGTACCTCTCTGATCAAGAGCTGTTGAAGTTGCAGGGCGCCAGCGACGAAGGCGAAGTCGCCGAGTAGCTCACACGCTTCGGCGCACAAAGGCTCGCGAAGTCGCCCAGCAGGTCACACGGCGGCCGGACGCTCGCTCTTACGGCGCTGGTCCAACGAAAGGCTGAATACGAACGAAGCGCCGTGCGGCGTATTGTCCTCGACGCGCACGCTGCCGCCGTGCGCCTCGGCGATGTGCTTCACCAACGCGAGCCCGATCCCGCTGCCGCGTACTTGCTTGCCCACGGCGCTACGACCGCGCACGAATCGCTCGAAAATGCGTTTGCGATCTTCCGGCGCAATGCCAGGGCCATTGTCGCTCACGCGAATCTCGACGCGCGCGCCGTGTTGGCTCAGCGCAATGCTGATGCACTTGCCGTCGGGAGCATACTTGAGCGCGTTGTCTACCAGGTTGATCACGGCGATCTCGATGGCGCGCTGGTCGACCCACGCGCCGGGCAGCTCTGCCGGCAATTCCACTTCCAGCGCGATGCCTTCACGTTCCGCGCGCACGCGACAAGCCTCCACGGCGCGCGAAACCACGTCCGGCAAGCTCACGAGCTCGAATTCGTAACCGGCGCGCCCGCGCTCGACCTTGGCGAAATCGAGCACGTTTTCGATCAAGCTCGCCAAGCGGTCGCTCTCGGAGACGATAATCTGCAAGTACTGTTGACGCTTTGCTTCGCTATCGGCGCGGCCCGATTGCAGGAGCTCCCCAAACATGCGCACCAGCGCGAGCGGCGTCTTCAGCTCGTGTGAAACGTTGGCAACGAAGTCGCTCTTCAAGTTCGACAACTTGCGTTCGCGCTCGGCGGCCAAAACGATCACGATGATGCCGGCGATGACGACCATGCCGGAGAGGCCTACCAGCGCCATTTCGAGCACGCGCCGGCGCGCCACCGCCGCGGCCAGCTCCGCAGCGGAGTTCATGGTCACGTTCAACGTCCACTTGTACAGCGTGGTCTCGAATTGGCGACCCAAGGTGAGCCCGCCGCGGCTCAGTGGTGGTCCGAACACGATGCGGCCTTCGCTGTCCACGACATTGACGCGACTCTGCTGCAGATCGGAGTAGAGCTCCGGGAACAGGTCGTGAACGATGCGCGGCACATCGTGCCACACCACGACCAGGTAGCGGCGTCCGGCGTTCTCGGCGTCCCAGTGGCTGATCAAGTAGCTCTGGCTGCGGTAGCTCTTGTGCAGATGCCGAAGCTCACCGAGCGGAGGTCGGTCGAGCTTCATGTCATCCAACATCGAGTGCACCAGCAAGCGACGAAAGCGCTCGTTCTCGGGCCCCGGCGCGCGCGAAGCCGACGCCACTACCGGATGTGAAGGCGCCGAGAGATCGACGAGCAACACCGCGCGCACCGTGGGCGTCTGCAAGGCAGCCGATTCCAGCCATTTGTCACCAAAGGCTTCGCGCTCGTTCAGATCGACGACGGAGCGCACGGCGTTATCTTGCTCGATGATGCGCTTGTCGAGGCGATCCGCCTTCTCGTTGGCGAGCAACAAGGTCGCTTCGACCACCGACTGCTCACGCAACCGCTCCAGCTGAAAGCTCGAGCGGAACATGACGCTTGCCAACACCAACACCGACAGCACGATCGCCGGCAGCAGCAGGAACGTGAGCAGGCGTTCGCGCGGCGGGCGATCGGCCATGGTGGCGGCCTCGCGCGCTCAGCGGCCCAGGATCACGTCCGGGTCGAGCACGACAGGACGGCTCGCCACGAAGTCCGCGAACTGTTCGCAGATGTAGTCGAGCGCGTTGATCTCGCTTTCGTGAAATGGCTTACCGCCGAGCGGATTGCCCAGCTCGATGACGCCGAGATAGCGACCGCCTTGGCGCACGGGGCCACACAGCACTTGCTCGATCGGGAACTTGAATGCACCGAAGCGCCCGCCACTGAAGCGAGCGTCGCCAGTAGCCTTGAAGGCGCGCGCGCCGCCTCGACGCATGAGCTCAGCGAGCAACGGATCGCTGTCTGCCGTGCTGTGAAGGATGGCACCTTGGGCTCCGGGGCCTCGCGCGCGCACGACCACGAATTTGCGCGTGTTGATGTTGAACACCGACACCATCGTGTACTCGCAGGGGATCACCTCGGCGAGTACGCCCAGCACGAACTCGGCGCCACTCGCGATGTCACGCGCGAAGTGCAGCTCGTGCATCGCCTCGAACAGCTCGCTGATCAGATCTTCGCCGGCGCGGCGACGACCTGGAATCGCTGGGCGTGCCTCGGCCACCGAAGCATCGCTCGCGATGGGGCGCTGGAGCTGTACAGGTTTCTCTTCGTCGGACGCGACCGCGCCAGCAGCTTGGCCGTTGGTTGCAGAAGCAGCTTCCTCGCGGGGCGGAGCAGGCGGGGGCATGCTGCCCGTGACCGGCGGCGAAGCTTGACCGAATGCTGGGAAACCCAGCACGGGTTCGCCGCGCCAGTCTTTCCAGGCCAGCGTGCCGAGCGGCGGACGCTGAGGGCGTTGCTCGAAAGCGTGATCGAAAATCGCAATCTGCACCAGCTGGCCCGATGGATGCGTCGAAAGCTCGCTCTTGGCGGCCAACCAGCGATCGCGCAGCAAGGCTTCCACCGCTTCGCGCGAAGTTCCCGGCGCAACCGCTACGGCTTGCTCACGATACGTGATGGGCGCTTCCGGCTTCGGCTCTTGCGAGCGCGACATGAAGACCTTGTAAGCGGGCAGCGCGGCAGACTTTGGGCCGGCTTCGACAGGTTTGCTCACCACCGCCGCAGCAGCAGCTACATCGGCTGGCGCCGGAGCGATTGCCACGGCGGGTGCAACTGCCACCGCGGGTGCAACAGAGACGGCGGGGGCAACGGCCACGGCAGATGCCGGCTTGTCCGCCGCAGCCGCAGGTTGGATCGGCACGGCGATCGGCGCGGTCACGCTTTCGACCGAAGCGGGCGCTGTCACGGGAGCCACCGGCGGCAACACCGGCGTCTCGACAATCGAGGCCGCGCTTGCGCTGGGTGAGCTCCCAGCAGCAGATGGAGAGCTGCTCGCCGTGGGGCCACTCTCGCTTGCGCGCGGTGAGCTGCCCGGGACCGTGAATGAATCTTCGACCGGCGCGACCTCGGGCGGCAGCGGTGTCTTGTCAGCAGTGAGCGGCGTTTGCTTGCGACGCGTCGGCGACGGCCGCGGAACGCCGGGCCCAGCTGGTTTCGGCGGCGAAACCGAAGGTGTTGCCGCGAGAGCAACCGCGAGACCACCGCTCATGGCGGGCGCAACGATAGGTGCTGCAGGCGGCGCGCTGGCTTTGGCAACGGCTGGCCCTAACGAAGCAACCGGCGAACTGCTCGACACCGCAGTCGACGCAGCAACCGGTGCAACCGACGCGACTACGGCCGGCGCGACGGACGGAACTGCACTCGCGGACATGGCAGAGGGCGAGCCGGAAACCAATGGCGCAACTGACGGCATTGCAACGGCGGGGGCAGCCGGCACAACCGACGCTGAAGCAACGGAACCCGACAGCACCGAGGATGCTGCAGGCGTCGGTGGCTTTGCGGACGGCACCGCAACCGGAGGGACGGACGGTGCAGCCACAGGTGGAGTCGATGCCGCTGTGGGTGGACTCGACGCGTAGCTCGCTCCATTCACGGGCAGCACCAACGGCGCATCGCCCGGAGCCTGATTCACGAGGTAGCGGATCTTCTGAATCGGATCGACGGCGCGGTAGCCATCATCGAGCAGCTCGATCGAGAACTTGGACAACGGCCCCGAATCGCCGCGGAGCTTGCGCGTCTCCTGAAGGGCGGCTTGCCACGCTTTGGCTTCGACGCAGTAGCGTTCGGCCGGCGTACTGTCACCGACGCGAGAGACTTCAACGAACCAACGCATCTACGCTCCTAGTGAAGCCCCTCGATCGGCTCATGCGAATCAACGAACACCAAAGTGCACCTCGACAGTATTCTCGAGTTTGGCATTCGAAGGCACCCGCCGTCCCCTTCCAGCGCAAACGATTTTCGATGCAGCAAACGTTCAGGATCCATTGGTGGGGGCAGGTAGTAGACCTCTGATTTGGAGCATGGGCAAGAGTGGGAGCCGCATCCGTAACAGTGGGCATTCCCCTTGCGAATTTCTTGACCGGGCTGCCTGTTTCGCGAGGCGGCGGGTACAGCGGCGACCACGTCATGGGTGCATGGTGGCGGTGGACTGTGTTTCTGAACGCGATCCGCCAGCGTGACGGCGATGTTCAGTGATAGATCGCCGGTCGCATGCCGGAAGCCCGGACGATTGACGGCGCAGCTCGGGCCCGTCGCTACGAGGCGCTAGCCTATACGCTGACAGCGGCCATTATCACCCTGGCGGTTGCGTGCCGTTTTTACGGCTCTCTTCGCCTGCAAACATTACATGCGCTCAATTGGGCGGCGCCGGGTTCGTTCGATAAGTGGGTTACCGAAGGCCGCGGCCCCTGGTCGGCACCACTCGACGACGTCTTCATTCATTTCGACTTCGCCCGCTCGGCAGCGCGCGGCTATCCGTTTCAGTGGAGCGAGGGCAACGGTTACTCGAGCGGCGGCACCAGCCTTCTGTATCCGCTCGTACTCGCCATCGGCTACCGGGCGGGGCTGCGCGAGCTCGATTTGATGCAATGGGCAGCGACGGTGGCGTGCGTGGCGACATTCGGATGGCTGCTGGGTGCACGCCGATTCACGCGCGAGCTACCGCGAATGGCGAGTTACCTACTGCCGTTCGGCTTGTTGTCGGTAGGCGTGCTGAACTGGTCGCTGTTCAGCGGCATGGAGGTCGCGCTGTTCCTGGCGTTATGGGCGCTAGCGTACATCGCCTACGACGACCTGTTGCTGTTCGATGCGAGCGACGACAGCCGCGCTGTGTTGCGACGGGCAGCGCTGCTGGGTCTCGCGTCGGGGTTGGTCGCCGCCACGCGCCCAGAAGGTATTACCAGCGTCGCCGTATTGGTGGCCGCCGCCTGCCTCCATCTATGGCCGCGCCGGGGAGCACGCACGACTGTAACCGTCGCGCTGATCGCATCACTGCCTGCTTTTTCGGTGCTCGCGGCGCAGACCTTGGCGAATCGCTACTTCACCGGTGAAAACACGGCGGCCGGTGCGCTCGTGAAGCTCGAGCTGCATCACCCGTATCTCGACGCGCGCGCCGTTTGGGACAACTGGCTCTTTTTCATCAAGTACCAGGTGCTGCGCGTCACGCAGTACCACTTCTCTGATCAACCGGCGTACGGTTGGCTCGCTTGGGCGCTCGCGCTGGCGGCGCTGTATTTTCGCAACACGCGACGGGTAGCGCTGGTGTTGTGGACTAGCGCGATCGTGTGGGTGCTGATGGTAGCCATGAACGGCCAAGTGCGCTGGCAAAACGAGCGTTACACGATGCCGGCCGTGGCGTGGCTGCTCGCCGCGGCCACGTTGGGAACGGCGGCGCTCCTGCAACGCGCCCACGAACTGCGCCATCGCGTGCGTGGCCCGTTGCTCGCCGCTGCTACGGCGACGGCGGTCACGCTATTCATGATCCATCAGGCGCCGCGCTACCGCGAGCAGCTTTGGTTTTTTGGGCGAGCGGCGCGCAACATTTACGACCAGCACGTGCAAGCAGCGCTCGTCCTGCGCGACCAAGTCACACCGCGCCCGAAACGCGTGCTGGTTGGCGACGCTGGAGCGATCCCGTACGTGAGCGATCTGCCTGCGCTCGACATCATCGGGCTCGGTGGTTATCACGCGCTGCCGTTTGCACGCGCGACGCGCATGCACGTGGGCGCTGCCGTCGAGCTGATCGAACGCATGGCACCCGATGAGCGTCCCGATCTGCTCGCAATTTATCCCGGATGGTGGGGCGATTTTCCGTCTTGGTTCGGGCGCGCCATCGCAGCAATTCCGGTGCGTGGGAATGTGATCTGCGGCGGCGCGGCCAAAGTGCTGTACCGACCCGATTGGTCGGCGCTCGCGGCGAGCGGTCGCCCCTTTTCGCTGCGTGCCGGCGAACGTGTGCTCGACTCTCTGGATCAAGCCGACCTAGTGAACGAACGCGCGCACAGCTATCGCGTCACGGGAGCGCCTGGCTTCGTGTCGATGGAGCTCATCGAGGCGCCATTGGATCACAAGCCGTTGTTCGATGCTGGCCGCACGTTACCGCCGCCCGCGATCGAAACCTTTACATTGAGTGGTGACGAGCGTGCTGCACAGGCGCGGCTGATCGTGCGCGCAGCGCCGACCCAAACGACCAGCTTCGAAGTCGCCATCGACGAGGAGCCGATCGGAAAGATTACGCTCGAGCCCAGCGGCGGTTGGGTGGAGGCTTCGATTTCGCACCCCAAGCTTCGCGCGAGAAAGCTTCGCGTGCGACTCGGGGGTTCGGATCGCGAGCGCCTCGTTTATCATGTGTTCCTGGTCGCAGGGCCGTGAACCAAAACCCATATCTCGCGCTCGGCCTCGACGGTGACGTCGTGGCTTGGGCGGCGCTCGGCGTTTCGGGCGTCGCAACGGCGATCGCCTTTTCGCCGCGAGTCGTGAGTGCGCTGCGTGAACGATCGCCCGCCTGGGCGCTGCTCGCCTTGGCCGCCGCCGCTTGGCTGCTCTCGCTCGGCTACCTTCACTACTATTTGAGGGGTGGGCCGCGCATCATCGACGCGGCACACTATTACCTCGCGGGACGCGCGCTGTCCGAGGGCTACTTCGCGTTTCCGGTGCCGGAACCACTAGCGTCGTTTTCGGGGCGCTTCTTGGCAACCGCGCCGAGTGGTGACGCGCTCGCCGTGTTGTTTCCGCCCGGCTATCCCGCAGCGCTCGCGCTCGCCTTCGAGGTTGGCGCCCCGCTCGCGTTGGGCCCTGCGCTAGCGGCAGCGCTGGTGTTGGCAACGTATTGGTTGGCGCGCCAGGTCGGCGCAAGCAGCGCCGTAGCGCGCGCCGCCGCGTTGCTCTCGGTGCTGTCGGTCGCGCTGCGCTATCACACGGCCGACACGATGTCGCACGGCTTGGCGGCTCTGCTGCTCGCCGGTGCAACCGCTGCTAGCCTGGTGAAAGACAGAGCCTACGGCTTGCTCGCCGGCGTGCTTTGCGGCTGGTTGATTGCGACGCGCCCAGTGACTGGGATGGTCGCCGTGCTCGGGCTCGCGTTCGTGCAGCGGGCGGCGACGTTGCGCTTGCTTCTGTTCGCGCTCGGACTGGCGCCAGGGATTGCACTCTTACTGTTGCAGCAAAAGGCTGTCACCGGCGATTACTTCGCGTCGACACAACTGGCTTACTACGCGCGCGCCGACGGCCCGCCGGGCTGCTTCCGTTACGGCTTCGGTAAGAGCATCGGTTGCTTGTTCGAGCACGGTGACTACGTGCGCGCCCGGCTTCCACATGGCTACGGCTTGCGCGAAGCGCTCGCGACGACGTGGCGGCGGCTCTTGGTGCACACACTCGACATCGCGAACTTTGCGCCGCTCGCGTTGGGGATCCCGCTGGCAGCTTGGTTCGGACGACGTGAGCGCACCACACGTTTACTCGTAGCGCTCGTGGTTGCGGGCATGCTTGCGTACGCGCCGTTTTACTTCGAAGGCAGCTTTCCGGGCGGCGGCGCGCGCTTCTTCGGGGATTGGTTGCCGCTCGAACACGTGCTCGTGGCGCGCGCTTTGGCGGAGCTCGGTGCAACGCGCTTTGCGTGGCCGCTGGTGCTCGCTGGCTTTGCGCTGCACACGAGTACACAGCATCGCAGCTTACGAGATCGGGAAGGCGGCAGGCCGATGTTCGAGCCCGCGGAGCTCGCAAGGCACGGTGTCACGCGCGGCTTGATGTTCGTGGAAACGGATCACGGTTTTGCGCTCGCTTTTGATCCAGCCGTGAAAACTGCGAGCGATGGAGTCGTAGTGGCGCGCGCGCGGCACGACGCGCTCGATGCGCTGCTGTGGCAGGCGCTCGGAAAGCCGCCGACCTATTGCTACGACTACGATCCCGGCGCGCGGCAGAGTCGTCCAACCATCCGCGCATGTACACCGGCCGAGGACGTGACCAATGCTCCGCGCGAGAACGTGACCAATGCTCCGCGCGAGGACGCGACCAATGCTCCGCGCGAAGACGCGACCAATGCTCCGCGCGAAGACGCGACCAATGCTCCGCGCGAGGGGATCGCGCGCATCGAAGGCGAGAGTCTGTGGCCGCCGTTCGAGGTGAAAGGCGGCTGGGCGCATCCCGACTACCTCGCCCAGAGGTGCATTTCTCGCGGACGCGGCCTGCGTGTTCGGGCCGAGGCCGAGCGCGCGCGGCTGGGGCTAACCCTACCCCCAATCGACCGACCGACTGACCTTCGTGTGGGATGGAGCTCCGATGCGCCACCTTCTATAGAGGTAAGCTGGGGCGTTCGGCACGGCGGGACGGGGTCCGCTGAAGAGAGCCTTCCGTCGCCGCGAAACGAGGGTGCCGCCCGAGCTGACGCGAGGCCAATCGAGGGAGCAACTCTAACTTGGAGGAGCTCCGAATCAGGTTGCTGGCAATCGGCCTGGATCACACTCTCAGCGGAATCAGATGTTTCTAGACTCAGAATTTCCGCGGCCAATGGAGTGTTGGACTACATCGAGCTGCGTCCTTCGCGGCCGGAAAGCAGATAAATGCGTTGACAATTGAGACCTTACAGCCGACGATTTGGCTGGTTTGAAGGTCGTGGCGGATGGCTGACCGAGCACCCGCCGAGCTCGAGGCAGTAAGTAGCCGGGTAGCGTTGATTCATCCGCGCAGCTTCAAGAGGGAGGCCAGGCAGAGATGACCAAGAGCGAGCTCATCGAGGCTATCGCAGCACGAGGCGAACTCACCAAGGCGAGGGCCGAGATGGTGGTCAATTGCGTCTTCGAAACGATGACCGAATCGCTAAAGCGCGGAGAGGGCATCGAAATTCGAGGGTACGGGAGTTTCACGGTACGTCCGTACAAACCCTACGCGGGCCGTAACCCCCGTACGGGTCAGCCCGTTCCGGTTCCAGCCAAGCGATTGCCGTTCTTCAAAGTCGGTAAGGAGCTGAAGGAGCTGGTCAACGCGAGCCGGCATCAGCCGATCACCGGCGGCACTGACGAAGACGATTGAAAGCAGGCCTGCGTCGGCTGCTTGCCCGAATGCGTTGGTTGCGTGTGCACGCGCTGAGCACGCTGCTGCTCGCTGGTGCTTGTGCGCCTTCCAAGAGCAGTGAATCGCCTGCTAAGGCGGCAGCCGCACCGCTACATCTCGGACCCCTCACCGACTACGTGCCGGCAGCGGGCTTGCGTTGGATGTTGGTCGGCAATCCGCGCAGCATCGCCCAGAACACGCAATTCCGTGAGGACTTGTCTCTGCTTTTGCCGCCCGAGCGCCTCAACGCTTTCACTGAAGGCAGTGGTGTCGATTTACGTCAGGTGGAAAGCGGGCTCATCGCTGGTTTCGATTTCGGAACTTTGTATGTCGTCACACCGCCGCGCGGTTCGAGCGCAACCATCGTGGCGCTCTTTCGCGAGCGCATCGTGAGCGGCGAGCAACACCAGTTTCCGCACCCGCAGATCGAACGCATCTACGGTTTGATTGGTAACACTCCGGAACTGTTGGTGCGTGTCGATGATCACCTAATCGCGATCGCGACACATGATCCAACTCCCGCGCGCGTAGTGGAAGCGTTCGCGCGTATGCGATTGAAGTCTTCGCCACCTGCATTGCGCGGCGCAGCGTTATCGACTTTGACTGCTCCTCCCGCAGATGCAGTCGCGACGTTTTATGCACCAGGGCCATTCGCAGGTGAGTGGGCGCGTGGTGCACGTGGCTTACTCGCCAACGCGTTGTCTGCGCGGATTTCGCTGGTGCCGTTGCCACCGGATCGAGCGCGATTCGTCATGGAGCTTACCGGCGAGTTTCCACCTTCCGGCGCAGATGACTTGGCTCAGGCGTTCAGCGATTTGCGTGCGAGTCCGCTCGGCAAGTTGCTCGGCATCGATCAGGAAGATTCACAGCCACGCGTGCACGAGCGTGAACAACGTTTGCTGATGGAAGTAGATCTGAAAATCGCGCCGATCGTGCGTGGCTTGCGCGCCGCCGTGGTCTCCGACGTATGGGAAATCATGCAACTTCCTCATTGAGCGCGGCGCTCGCAAATTCCAAAACGCCACGCGAAGACGTCACACGTTGTGTGGCAACTCTGAGTCGCGGATCTCGGCTGAAGTGACCGAATGTCGTACCTAAGCCACCACGCCCCTACCCTGCAGGCAATTTTCCAGAACGATTTCGGGCGCGTATCTGCCACTCGACTCGATCTATTCAATTGACCAGTCGGGGTCTCAGATGTTAAGACCCCACGTGCTGCGGTGCGGCGCAATCACATGAAGGAACAACCTTCGCCGTGCCGGGTCGAGAGGGCAGTCGACGCGTCAATGCGCGCCTTGTGGGGTGCGTTCGACACGGCGGTGCGCGCACGCGTCGACCCAAAGCATCGCAAGCGAGAGTCTAGGAGGCGGAATGCAATCATCGACGGTTAACACGGAAGCGGCTCGACAGCACTCGTTCAAGGTTGGCGACATGGCCGTACATCCCAACCACGGTGTGGGTGAGGTCGTTCAAGTCGAGGAACGCGAGCTCGGCGGCCGCAAGACGTCCTGTTACGTCATCAAGATTCCCGAGACGGGCTTGAAGGTCATGGTCCCGACCGAAGCCGCGTCGCGCGTCGGTTTGCGCCCCGTAATGAAGAAGAAAGAGGCGCAAAAGATCCTCGACATTCTGAAGGCGCCGGAGGTTGCCGTTGATCTGCAACCGTGGAACCGACGCTTTCGCGCTTACACGGAGATGCTGAAGAGCGGCTTGCCTTCGGAGATCGCGAAGGTGCTACGCGACATGTACCGCTTGAAATTCGACAAGGACTTGTCCTTCGGCGAGCGTCGCTTGCTCGACCAGGCGCGTAGCCTTCTGATTCAAGAGCTCGCGCTCGCGAAGAAAGTCGCGCCCGCCACGATGGAAGGCGAAATTCACCAGATTTTCTCCGCCTAATCGCGAGTTAGAGAGGGGCGCGCGCGCTGCGCGCAGCTTCCGGTGTCAGCCGGCGCGTGTTTTCTGGCCACGCGCCGCGCTCACCCGGGGTTTGATTTATGTTCCGAGAGTGCGTGCCGGGGGAGCGACGCACGTACTCTTCGCCACACGTACGAGGGAGGATGTGCCGCCGTGCAGGTGCGTGCGTGCTGCGCTCAACGTGTGCGCTCAACGTGCGAGTGAGTGATGCACTGGCGCAGACCAGCAGCGCCGGGTCGTTCTATTATGAGAACGATTTCGGTGCCGTTCGAGCGAGCATGCTCACTCGTCCGATCCTGCTCTTCGGACAATTTGCCCGCGACGATTTGAATGTGATCAACGAGGCCGCTCACCAGGCGGCTTGCGAGTTGTCGCAGGCGGACTCCCTCGACCAGGCGCTGGCATGGCTCGATGGTCACGAAGCGCACGGGATCTTGTGTCACTCGGAGGAATCCGAGCAACTGGCTGTGCAGACCCGCAGCCGAGCCGGCCTGTCGCGTTTGCCGGTGCTTACCTTGTCCGACTCGATTACCGATCTCGATTTTGCTTCGGCGTTCAGCTGGGGTGCGGACGATGTGGCGCCGCTAGGCTCGCTACGCCCGCTGATAACGCGCTTGCGCTCCTTGCCAAAAGAGTCGCCAACCGCGCCGGTCGAGAAACGTGGCACGGCTCTGGTAGCAGAAGCCGATCGCACTCGACGCACGACGGTCGCGCGCGTACTGCGCAACGCGGGCTACACGCTGCGCTTCGCCGTGACGCCCGAGGACACCGAGCATTTCGTCGCCGATCCGACGCTCGCGCTGGTGGTGGTGAGCAAAGACTTGTTCCCGAGCGCGCCCGAGAGCATTCAGGCGGCGCGCGCTGCGGGGAGCCAAGCCAACTTCGTACTGTGCTCGCCGCCACGAGACATCAAACATGACCGCGCGGCGCTGCAGGGCGTGTCCGGGGTCAAGCTGACCGATAGCTTTGCCGCCCCCGAGAACGTGCTGTTCGTTGCCAACGAGCTCGGCGGCGCGTTCACCAATAATCGCAAGAGCCCGCGCATTCCCTACGGCGCGCGCGTTGCGTTTCGCTCTGCGGGCCGCGACAGCGACGAGTATGGTTACTCCTATAACATCAGCTTGAACGGCATCTACGTGCGTACGCTGGCGCCGCCAGAGGACGACGAGGTTTGGCTCGAGCTCTGCCCTCCGAGAATCGAGCGCCACGTGCGCCTGGTCGGCCGCGTCGCGTGGCGGCGCCCATTCAACTACAATGAAAACGCCACCGTGCCGCCGGGCTTCGGCGTCGAAATCATCGACGGAGCCGCGAGAGATCGCGCGCTGTGGGCCGAAGGCTACACGCGCCTGGTCGAAACCGTGGGCGCCTCCAAGTTCCCCACGGGCTAGTCTTGGTTTGTGGGGGCGGGCACGCGCCGCCCCCTCTTCCGAAGTGAATTCGGAAGAGACTCCCCCCACGCGCGTACTCTGCGCGAAAGCGTTTTCCGCAATCTGCGGTTGGGGTCTGGGGCGATAGTGCACCCCGCGCAAGCGGGACGCTAGTCGAGCGCGAGCGTCACGTTCGAGGGGATTTTCGGGCAAGCTACGCGCCGAACATGATGCGCATCTATACGAAGACGGGCGACGACGGCACGACAGGGCTTTTCGGTGGGGAACGCGTTCCGAAAGATTCGTTGCGCGTGGAGGCGTACGGCACCGTAGACGAATTGAATTCGGTGTTGGGTATGGCTCGCGCCGAGCAGAGTGCGCCGGAGCTCGATGCTCTGCTCGCTGAGCTGCAAGACGACCTGTTGTGCTTGGGCGCGGAGCTCGCGTGCGTTCCTGGCAAAGAGAAGAATCTTTCGTCGCGCGCGATCGGCGAGCTCGATATCGAACGCTTGGAGCGCGCCATCGACGAACATGAAGCGAAACTTCCGCCGCTTCGCAATTTCATTTTGCCCGGAGGCTCGCGTGCAAGCGCCGCGTTGCATCTCGCTCGCACGGTGTGCCGGCGCGCCGAACGTTGCGTGCTCAGCGCTGGACGTGAGGCGGCGCTGCGTGGGGCGCTCTTGATCTACCTGAACCGGCTCGCGGATCTATTGTTCGTCCTCGCACGGCGCGCGAACCAACTCGCGGGAAGCAGCGACGTTGCCTGGGCTCCGCGCGGTTAGCACAGCGGTTTTGGTCGCGCCGTTCGAGCGCGCGGCAGGCATGTTTACCCGCTAGACAGCGCGGCTTTGTGGCGTGCCCGCGGCGGGGTTGTACCAATCGGCGCGAGCTGCCAAGCTCGGACTCGGAATCGCGCCATGGCCATTCGCAAAATAGCGCAACTGGGTGAGCCCGTGCTCCGCCGTGAGGCGCGTGAGCTCACAAGCGAAGAGCTGCGCTCACCCGCCGTTCAGACGTTAATCGACGACATGATCGAGACGATGCACGACGCCGATGGTGCCGGCCTGGCGGCACCTCAAGTATATGAATCACTGGCGATCGCCGTCATCGAGGTGCAGGGCAACCCGCGTTATCCCAACGTAACGCCAATTCCGTTGACTGTGCTGGTGAACCCGCGGCTGACTCCGTTGGTGGCATCTTCAGTGGACGCACTGGCCGACGAGGATGCCATCGAGGTGTACGAAGGCTGCCTCTCCATCGCCGGGCTGCGCGGGCGCGTGCGGCGGCCACGCAAAGTGCGGGTTCAAGCTTGGGATCGCCAAGGCAATCCGCTCGATTTCGAGTGGGAGGGGTTTCGCTCGGCGGTGGTGCAACACGAGTGCGATCACCTGCGCGGGCGCGTGTTCCTCGACCGCGCGGATCCGCAAAGCTTGACCTTCTTGCGCGAATACGAGCGCTACGTGCCGGCCGAGCGCCGCATCGTGGACGGCGGGGTTCGATCATGACGCTTTCGCCTGGCGATTTGATCGACGGCAAGTACCGCATCCTGCGCTTGATTGGCGATGGAGGCATGGGTTCGGTGTATGAAGCGCGGCACGAAATGTTGGGCGTGCCCGTCGCGCTCAAGTTTCTGCACGCCGATTTGGCGAAGCGCCCCGGCCTCTCCGCGCGGTTTCTGCAGGAGGCGCGCGTCTCGGCCACGATTCAAAGCCCGCACGTGGCGCACGTCACCGACGTGGACACCGCGGCGGACGGCTCGCCCTATCTGGTGATGGAGCTCTTGCACGGCGAGTCGCTGCAAGCGCTGCTGTCACGTCGCGGCAAGTTCACGCCGGATCAGTCGGTGGATTTTTCGTTGCAGATTCTGGCAGGGCTCGAAGTCGCACACGCGCTCGGCGTCGTGCACCGCGACATGAAGCCAGACAACGTATTCGTGACGCCGTCCACTGGCGGCCCGCTGCTGAAGCTGATCGATTTCGGCATTGCGAAGCTCAAGGAAAGCAGCGAGTACAAAAAAGAGCTGACGCGCGCTGGCGTCGTGATGGGTACGCCCGAATACATGGCGCCCGAGCAGTTCTATGCCGCGCGCGACGTGGATCATCGTGCCGACATCTATTCGCTGGGTGTGATGTTGTTCGAGATGTTGAGCGGCGTGCGACCCGCCGATGGTGACACTCCGGAAGCCATCGTCAGCGCCGTGATGTCCGGCAACGTGCGGCGCCTCGCCACGCTCGATCCGAGCCTCCCACCCAAGCTCGTCGCCATCGTGGAGCGCGCGTTGCAGCCGGATCGCGACCGCCGCTTCGCCACCGCTCACGAACTGCGGCTCGAGCTCGCGAGCATTGCCGGGGAACTCAGCGCAGCGGGCCGCGGCGCAGCGACGCCTGCAGCGTTGGGCTCCAGCCGACGCCCGCACTCGGAGCCAGCTCCAGCCTTATCCGCAGCTCGCGACGCTGTGCCGGACACGCTCGATGGCGGTGATGCGCCCGGCGTTCCGCGCACGTTGCCGCCTGAGGAAGGTGGAGCCGTGCGGCGGCCAACGGGGACACAAGCCGCGGCACCTCCGGCAGCAACGCCTGCGTGGGCAGCAGCACCGACTCCCCTCGCGCCCATGCCCTACGCGGCGAGCCCGCAGCTCGGTCGCAAGCGCCGGCGGAGTGCATTGCCTTGGGTTGCCGGTGGAACGCTCGTCCTTCTGCTTGGCGCTGGCATCGCTTGGGCCGCTTACACGGTCACCCGCCCGGAGCGCCTCATCACGCAGCTGCCCAACATTCCGCTGCCACCGATTGATTCCGCAGCTCCCATCGACATTTTGCCTACCGGCCCCACACCCCAGACGGTGGAGCCAACTCAGCCCTCCCAGCCGAACATCGGCCCACGCACGCCCAGCGTGACACCTCCGCGGACTCCCGGGGGTGGTGCGAGCAGCACGAATGCAGACGCCGGAACCTCTGGAGCCGGTACTCTTCCCTTGCCCTTCCCCACGCTCGCGCTACCAAGCACCCTTCCGCCGCTTCCGTCGACGCTTCCACCCTTACCTACCACTTTGCCGACTGCGTTGCCGTCGTTTCTTCCGCAAATCCCGGGCCTTACGCTGCCGCCCACGCCCGCGCCAACCAGCTCTTCTGGCGTTCGTTGAGGAGCTGTCCACACCAATTGTGACCCGGTCGACATCAACCGGAAATCGCCTGAGTCGGAGAGTAAGTCGTGAAAGCAGTCATGCCGCTGTCTGAAGATGCCATTCGCTTGTTTGCGAGCTCTCTACCCGAGAGCTACCGCAAAAACTTCGAGATTGGCGCCGTGGGACAGCACGCGCGTATCGCTCTCGAGCGCGAGTCAGCGCCGGCCAATGTCGGCACGTTTCTGTCGACGCGTGGGCAAGGCGACGCGATTTGCGTAGTTGCCGACGATCGGCCCGGCTTGCTCGCAACGATCAGCGCCGCGCTCGTGATGTGCGGGCTCGACGTGACCGAAGCCGAAGCCTACACGCGCCGGCTTCCGGATCGTCACAACGAAGCGCTCGATGTGTTTTGGGTTCGCCACGAGTCGCCCGAGCGCCGCAACGTGCGCGTGTCGCGCGAAGAGATCGATCAGCTAAGGCAAACCTTGATTGGCCTGATTGAAGGCAAGCTCGAGCGCCGCCGTCTGGGTGACAGCACGAAGCCGAGCCTCACTCCGGCCGCCAGCGAGACGGTCGTGCGTTTCATCGAGAACGCCGACGGCAACTTCAGCACGCTCGAGGTCGAGACCGGCGATCGCTCCGGATTGTTGCTCGCGTTGTCACAAGCGCTGTTCAACCAGCGCGTGCAAATCATCGGCTCGCAAGTAAAGACGGTGAAGGGCCGCGTTTACGATCGCTTCCACATCGTGGAGTTTGATGGCAACCCGATCGGCGCTGCACGCCGGCTCGATATTCAGGTTGCGGTGTTGTCCGCAGTGGATCCGGTAATCGAGCGGCAACAAGCCTCCACGGCTTGATTTTCAGAGCAGCTCGAGAAAAGCCAGTAGCGCGCGTTGTTCGTCGCTGGGCAGCCAATTCGAATCTGGCGCCGCGTGTGAGAACTCGCCTGCGACTTCGCTTGCCCGCTGCAGCACCTCGGCGAGTGAACGTGCGCTGCCGTTCGTAAAGTAGGGAAACTTGTCGGCGACGCGCCGCAGCGAAGGAATGCGCGTGCCACGTTCATTCACGTAGGGCAGCACCGACGTGAATGCATACTCACCGCGCGCCCATACCAGCGCGCCCACTCCGTCGAATAGAAAGCTCTGCCAGCGCTCGCTGTCGACGCGGCTCTCAGGCTCATCGGTCATGCGCCGTGCGGCGTGACAACGTTCGCAGCGCTGCTCGAAGATCCGCGCGCCGCGCTGCTCGAGCGGCGTGAAGCTGTATCGCCCGCGGGTACGTGGGTTCTGCTCGAACTCGAATTGCGCCAGAAACTCCATCAGCGCGCCGCGCAATGCTTCGGGCTCGACGTCTTCGTGGATCCCCAGCGCGCTGAGCCATGGGTAGTCGCCGACGCGCAAGGTGAACCAGGGATCGTGAGGGTTGCCCAGCCCGGCGACGCGAAACTCGTTGTGGCTCACACTAGTGAGATCGGCGTCGAGCGCTCGTGAGAAGTGGGGCGCGTTGCGCAACAAGCCGAAGAGCGGTCGCGTAACCACGTGCACGTCGCCGCGACCGGTGTGGTGCACACGCGCGTCGATGCCACCTTCGAAATGACAGGTCTCGCATGTGAAGCGGCTGGCACGCCCGGCGCTCGTCGCTCGTGGCGCAATCAGCGATGTGAACGCCAACGCTTCACCCAGTCGCAAAGATGGCTTGGGTTTCGGCAGCGCTGAGCTCACCGGCGCGATGTTGGCCATGCTCCCGTTCCAGCTCGCCCACGCGTCGAGCAGAGTGCTCGCTGCGAACAGCCCCGCTGGGAGCTCGAGCAAATCGCTGACGCCGGGCACGAAAGCGCTCGAGCTGACCTCGGCTCTTGTATGACTCGCGTCGAAGGCGAAGCGCAGCAATCGATCGGTGCCGCTCGAGCTCACCCAAAGTGTCAGCGCCGTGGCTGAGCGGCCCAGCGCAATCGCTTTCGGCACGAGCACCGAATGGTCCGAAACGTTTGCACTCCAGAGCCGCTCCACCGTATGGCCGCGCACGCCGAACAGCTGCACGAATGAGTCGACGTACCCGAAGGCACCGTCGAAGCGCTCGAGTCTATGATCTTCGACGCCGCTAGCCGCGATGAGCAGGCGCCCCTGCTGTTGTAACACCGAAATATCCCAGAACGGCCCAGCGTTGCCGATGCGCGCTGATTCGAGTGTTGGCAGTCCCTCGGGTGTGAGCGTGCGAATGCTCAGCGCGTGATCGTAGAGGCAATTGGCGACCAAGTGCGAGTCAGTTAATGCCAGGGCAACGGGACGGCGACACAGCTCGAGCGGAGCGAGCCAGCGTTGACGCGCGCGCTCCCAAATGTGGAGGCTACCGGTCACCTCGTCGGCGACGTAAATCATGCTGTGGTTCGCAACCAATGCGCGCGGAGCCACGACGTTCGGAATTGCGATGCGCGCCGCGAGCTCGATGCTATCGGCCACGTGATACATGAACACTGCCGGCTCGGCGCCAACGACGGCAACCTGAGTGTCATCGAGCGACGCACAAGCACTCGGCTGGACCGGACCTGGTGTACGCGCACGTTGGATGAGGTTCTGATCCAGCAGCACGAGCTCCGAGCTACCGCGCAGCAAGCCGAGCACGTTGGCGCCGAGCGCACACAAACGCGCCGGATCGGGCCCCAGCGGTTCGGCTCTCAACGGCGGCGTTACCAGGGCGACGCGACGCAGCTGCTTCTCACGTGAGCGCAACTCACGCAGTGCCGCTTTCACCGACTTGGCGCGTGGCTGCGTGTTGAATGAAGCCCCGTCGGAGCACGCGAGTACACCAGCGAGCAATGTATAGACGAGCCCGTCGCGAACACGGCGTGCCAGGCTTCTCGCTTTGAGCCTGCGCTTGCAAAGCTCGTCCCGCTGCGAGACGTACGCTCGAGCACATTTCACCGCCGTATTCTCAATGATTCTCGATAGATGGGGTCCATGGCGAGTCTCGGCACGCGTCGTGCTGAAGAGAGCGACGTGACCACACCGAGCGTATCCATTCAAGAGCAAGCAGAACGTTGGGGAGCCGAAGCGAAGCGACTAGCAGACGCGGGACGCGATGCCGCCGCGTTCGACCTATATCGCAAGGCCGCCGACGCTCTGCCCGGTGCTCCCTGGCTCCAGCACCGCACCGCGGAGGTCGCACGCAAGTTGAAGCGCGACGAGCTGGCGATCGAGTACTTCCGCCGCTCTGCCGTCGCGTTCCGCAAAGCAAGCTTCGAGAAGCGCGCGGTTGTGCCGCTACGTCTCGCTTGGAGCATTGCGCGCGGAGACCTGGCCCAGTACGGCGAAGTGTTCCTGGAAACGGCGCACGACCTCGCTCATCTGCTGGGCGCACTCGGCCTCACCGCGGACGCCGAGAGCACACTGGAAGAGACTCAAGACTCGCTGCGTCGCGCCGGGCTTTCGCGCTTGCTGCATGACACCGCACCCGTGTCGCGCGCGCAGAACAGCATGTATCCGACATTGCGCCCGCAATCTGCCTGACCCGAACCGTTGGCCGGGCAACGGGCGCTCGAATTGGCCCGAATAGTGTAGTCTGCCCGGCTCGATGTCGCAGAAGACTGAGGAAATGCCAGGCGTGCTGAAGCGCCTTGCAGCACTGCAGGCGCGCTTTCCCTGGCACTTCGTCGTGATCGCGTTGATCACGCTGTTGCCCGCGGCTTGGTCAACGAGCCGCCTCGGCTTTCGCCCCGATTTTGCCGAGCTTCTGCCCGACAACAAAGACAGCGTAATCGAGATGCGTCGCGTGTCGAAGCGACTCGCCGGTGCATCCACGCTCAGCCTGGTGGCTCAAATTGACGACGGTGCCAAGCGACAGGCACTGCGAACTTTCGTCGACACCGTCGTGCCGAAGCTGCGCGCGCTCGGCCCAGATTGGGTGGGCGCGGTCGACTACGGCGTGAAGGACACGCAGCAGTTCTTCGAAAGCCAGAAGCTTCTCTACGCGAGCCTGGCCGATCTGCAACGCGCCCACGATCGCATCGTCGAGCGCTACGATTGGGAAGTCGCCAAGGCGCAAGGCACGCTGCTCGACGAAGACGACGAAGCCCCTCCGCCAATCAGCGCCGAGATCATCGAACGCGAGCTCGCCGGTAAGAACCGCGAACCGACCAAAGCCAGCGAACTCCCGCCATTTCCTGGTGGCTACTACGAAGCCGCGGACGGTCGCTACGCCGCGATCTTAATCCGAACGCCGGTCTCCGGGCGCGCAAAGGTGGATGAGCTCTTGCGGCGCGTGGAGCAGGCCGTGAAAGAAGCGAACCCGCAAAGCTTCGATGCGAGCATGCGCATTGGATACACCGGCGACGTCATCACCAGCCAAGAAGAGTACGACGCCATCGTCAACGATTTGAGCGAGGTCGGCGCTGGGGGAGTGATCGGTGTGCTCCTCAGCGTGTTCTTGTTCTTTCTGAGGGTGCGCACCGTGCTCACGATGGGCGGGACGCTGATGATCGGTCTTCTGTGGACCTTCGGCATCACGCACTACACCATCGGATTTCTGAATAGCTCCACGGGCTTTCTAGTCAGCATCATCGCTGGCAACGGCATCAACTACGGCATCATGTACATGGCGCGCTACGTGGAAGCGCGTCGCGATCAGGGCTTGCCGCCGACTGAAGCAGTGTACGTAGCGCATCGCGACTCTTGGTTGCCCACATTGGCTTCCGCGGGCACGGCGGCGCTGGCCTACGGCTCGTTGATGGTGACCAATTTCCGCGGCTTCAAGCACTTCGGCGTGATCGGTGGCTACGCCATGCTGATCTGCTGGCTCACCACGTATGTGTTCATGCCGGCCATCTTGGTGGCGAGCGAACGCGTGTTGCCCGCCTACAAGCCCTTGGCTCCCGGGCAGACGCCAACGCGTGCGCGCGGTTACTACAGCGTGCTCTTTGCCAAGCTCGCGTTCGCGGCGCCGCGCACGGTGAGCATCATCGGTGTCGTCATCGGCGTCATCTCAATCGGGATGACCCTGCTCTACTTCCAGCGCGACCCGATGGAATACAACATGCGCAATGTGCGCACCGACAGCGAGGCGAGTGAGAGCGGTGCACGTGCGCTGTCCGCCAAAGTAGATCGCGTCGTGGGTCGCATGGGTCAGGAGGGCATGGCCGTAATGACCGATCGCGTGGACCAAGTGCCGTTGCTCGTCGCCGAGCTCGAGAAGCGCTTGCAGGCCGCGCCCGCCAACGAGAAGCCCTTCGAAAAGGTCGTCAGCATTTTTTCGTTGTTGCCGAGCGACCAAGAACAGAAGATCCCACTGATCGAAGAAATGCGCGATCGCATCATGCGAGCGCAGCGCCGAGGTATCATTCCGGCAGCGGATTGGGCCAAAATCGAGCCGCATTTGCCGAAGGCCGAGCTCAAGCCGATCGGCATCGCCGATCTTCCGGAACAAGTGGCGCGCCCCTTCACGGAGCGCGACGGCTCGCGGGGGCGCATCGTGTACATCGCGCCCAAGGTTGGGCAAAGCGTGTGGAATGCGAAGTACCTCATGCGTTGGGCAGATAGCTTCCGTTCGGTGAAGCTACCCACCGGCGAGGTCATCAAGGGTTCTGGACGCGCCGTGATCTTCGCGGACATGATCGAGGCCATCGGCGAGGACGCGCCCAAAGCCATCGTGATGTCGGCGCTCGGATCGATCTTGGTGATTTTGCTCGCGTTCCGTGGAGACAAGCTTGCCTTCGGTGTCTTCTTTCCGTGGCTGCTGGGCATCACTACGTTGATCGGCTTCATCCTGCTCAAGGACATTCGCTTGAACTTCCTGAACTTCGTGGCCATCCCGATCACCATCGGCATTGGCGCGGAGTACGCGCACAACATGGTGCAGCGCTACCGCGCGGAAGGGCCGGACAAGCTCGAGCACGTCATCGTCAGTACGGGCGGCGCGGTCACCCTTTGCTCGCTGACGACCACGATTGGCTACCTGGCCCTGCTGATGTCGATCAATCGTGGCATCCGCAGCTTCGGCTTGAGTGCGGCAGTGGGCGAAATCACCTGCCTTTGCGCGGCGGTCTTGTGGTTACCAGCCTTGCTGGTCTGGCGCGCGCAGCGGCAGCCGAAGGCAGGCAGCGCGACCGAAACGCGCTAGCCTCGCACCGCTATGTCGAAGGACTTGGCCGCGCGGTGTGCTCGGCTTCTGTGCGTCGGTTTCAGCGGGCACGAGGCGTCGCCGGAGCTCGTGGAGCTCGTGCGGCGCGGTGTACGCAAGGTCATCCTATTTGCGCGCAACGTGAGCGATCCCGAACAAGTGCTGTCGCTCACCCGAGCCATCAAGAGTTTGTCGACGGAGCGAATTGCAGTCGCTGTCGATCAAGAGGGCGGGCCAGTGAGGCGCCTGCGTAAAGGCTTTACGGAGCTGCCGGCGATGCGCACCGTTGGGCGGAGCGACGACGTCCATGTCGCAGAACGAACCGGCGCGCTCCTGGGCCGCGAGCTACGCGCTGTGGGCATCGACTGGAATTTCGCGCCCGTCTTGGACGTCGATACCAACCCAAACAATCCCGTGATCGGGCAGCGCGCGTTCTCGCATTTGCCAGAGAAGGTCGCGGAGCTGGGCCTGGCACTGGCGCGCGGGCTCTCGACGCAAGGTGTCGCCGCGTGTGGCAAACACTTCCCTGGCCACGGAGACACGGAGCTCGACTCGCACCTCGACTTGCCGCGCATTTCGCATTCCCTGGAGCGCCTCGAGCGTGTGGAGCTCGTACCGTTCGCCGCAGCCGTCGCGGCGGGCATTCCCTCCATCATGAGCGCCCACGTGGTGTTTTCCGCTGTCGATCCAGACTTTCCTGCGACCCTGAGTCCAGCTGTGCTCGGCGGGCTGTTGCGCCAACGCCTGGGCTACGACGGGCTGGTGGTGAGCGACGATCTCGAAATGAACGCCATCGTCGAGCATTACGGCATCGTAACCGCGATGGTTCGGGGCCTGGCAGCGGGTGTCGACTGCTTCCTCGTGTGTCACACTCCCGAGCGCATGCACGCCGCCATCGACGCCACGCTGCGGGCCGTGGAGGAGAATCGGCTGAGCCCTGCGCTCATCGATCGCGCCCTGGTCCGCCACGACATCTTCGACGCGCGTTGGGTCAAACCGGCGCCGCTACGTCTCGAGCCGGGTCTGCTCCGCAACGACGAGCACCTGGCCCTTGCTTCGGCCTTGGCTCTTCACTCGCAAGCCGCTCAGGAAGGATAGGTTCGTCGGTGATTCGCGCTTCGCTTTTGCTCATCGGCTTTTCATTGCTCGCCTGTCAGTCCAAAAAAGGCAGCCCTCCGGATCAAAGTGTCGCCGGCGCGGACAGCAACGGCGCGTTTTTTTGCGACCTGCCCGGCTCCATACGCTTCACAACCAGCGGGCGCTCCGTGGCGGGCGGCGTCAGCGCGGGCAAGCTCGACTTCCTGCGTTTGCCGAACGGCTTCTGCGCGCATTACTTCGGCAATGTCGGCAACCCGCGGCAGATGCGCTTTGCGCCAGGTGGTGAGCTCTTCGTCGCGTCTCCCACCAAGGGCACAACTGGCGGCGGCGCGAACGGAAAACAGGCCGTGGTGGTCATGCCTGACGACGATCGCGATGGCGAAGCGGACTCCACGCTCGTGTTCGCCGGCGGCATTCCGGCGACTCAGGGCATGATGTTCACCGAAACTCATTTCTACTATCAAGATCTCACCAAGATCTTGCGCGTGCCCTACAGCAGTGGTGACCGCGCGCCATCGGCTGCTCCCGAAGTCGTGGCGGAGTTCAAGGGTTACCAGTCGGACCTGCATTGGCAGAAGACGCTCGACCGCGCTGACGACGGCACCATCTACGTGGGCAACGGCAGTGATCAGGGCGAGTCGTGTGATCCAGGGCGCCCGTTCCGCGGCGGCATCCTCACACTGGAAGGGAACCAAGTTTCGAAGGGCTTCCGTAATCCCATCGCGGTGCGCTGCCAGCGCGGGCACAATCTGTGCTTCGCCGCCGAGCTCGCCATGGACTACAGCGGCAACCAAGGTGGCCGCGAAAAGCTCGTGCCCATTCGCCAGGGCGATGACTGGGGATTTCCGTGTTGCCACGCGCGCAACGTTCCCGCACCTGACGTGACCCCAACGCCCGACTGTTCGAAGACCACGCCCGAAGACGTGGCTTTCGTGATCGGCGACACACCGTTCAGCTTCGATTTCGAGCCTGGCAAGTGGCCCGATGCTTACCGCGAGGCGATCTTCGTCCCGCTGCACGGCGTGGCTGGCACCTGGCTCGGCGCCAAAGTCGTTGCCGTGGCCGTCGATCGCAGCACGGGCTTACCGAAGAAAGCCAGCAATCTCGACGGCTCTCCCATGGGCGGCATGAGCGACTTCGCAACGGGTTGGGACGACGGCACACGCAGCCATGGCCGCCCTGCTGCTGTTACCTTCGCGCCCGATGGTCGCATGTTCGTGTCCAACGACACCAATGGCGACATTTTCTGGGTCGCTCCGATGGAACTCAAGCGCTGAGCGACGTTCGGCTTCGCTCTACGGTGCGGCCGGCAACGTGAAAGCGTATGCCTGCATGAATTCGAACGGCACGAACACGACGCGATCGTGCGCCACGCTACGCGGAATCGCAACGATTTGAGCCGCTTGCATGGTTCGCTCTGGGCACGAACCTGGTGACGGTGCGCCGCGCATTCTGAGAACGCGGCCGGGTTCCACATCGACGGCCAGCACGTTGCCAGGACACACGCCGCTCAATTCGCCCGCCCCGAATACGACGTAGCGGCCGAAGTCGACTCGCGGCACTGGTGTTGGCCTGCCCAAATCAACCCATAGAATCTCGAGCTCCTTTTGTGAGAGCGCAACCAATCCAACGTGTTCCGTCGCTGGATACTTCGCGCGTCCGGTGGGACCGTGCCAATACACCTTTGGTCCGTTCGGCTCACTCACGACCAAAGTGCTACCGCCCGCTGCGCGAGAGAACTCGAGCGGCGCTGGAGGCGTCTGCGGCACGCCACGTTGAGGTGCTGCGCAACCGAGCGTGCAGCACGACCAAACAAAGACGAACGCACCAAGCCCGCAAGCGCGGTTCATGGCCCTCATGCAGTGCAAGTTAGAGCGTCTTTTCTACCGCCGGTAGTGGAGTCTTTTTGTCCAACAGAACCACACACAAAGCGAGGATCGCCACCAGCGACAACACCAATGGCGCCACCACCCAAAGCCCTACTTTGCCCGCAGCCACGCCGATCAACGGCGGCAGCAACATCCCGCCCAAATAGGCAAAGGCCACCTGTCGCCCGATCACCTTCGCGGCCGTCGGCGCGTCGAAACGCCGCGCTGTCTCGTGCATCAAACACGGATAAATCGGGGCAAAGCCGAGGCCAACCAGAACGAGCCCCGCGAACGCCCCCACCACACCAAGGGGCAAAGCAAACAACATCACCCCCAAACTCGCCAACGCCAGGCCGCAGCGAACCATCGTGCGGTTGCCGATGTGATCCGAAACCAACCCGGAAATGACCCGCCCCAGCGTGATCGCCGCAAAGTAGATCGACGCCAGCGAACCAGCCAATGACGCGTCGAAGCCGCGGCCTTCACGCAATACGCTAGCCGCCCATAACCCGACGCCACCTTCCGCACCGACATACAGCGCGTACGTCAGCGGCGCCAAGATCAAAGCAGCGACAGGCGGCTCGGCTCGCGTCACCACTGCAACCGCGCCGGTTTCGCTCGCAACCTCGGAACGAACTGGAGCGCTCTCCCACAAGCGCCGCGACAGGAACAACAACACCACCAGCAACAGCTGAGCCGCGCTGATCACCACATAACCCAAACGCCAGCCGCGCCCTGCGCTCACCGCCGCAGTCACCGCCAGGGGTCCCAACGTTGCGCCGACTCCCCACGCCGCGTGCAGCCAATTCATGTGGCGACTGCGATAATGCGCCGCCGCGTGATGATTCAAACCCGCGTCCACTGACCCTGCGCCGAAGCCAAACGGCAAGGCCAGCGCGACGACCACGGCGAATGTGGGCGCCCAAGCGAAGCCGAGCAAACACAAGCCCGTGACCAACCCGGACGCCAGCACCACAGTCAAAGTGCCGAGCCACTCCAGCACGCGCGCAGACACCAAGCCTGACAATGCTGAGCACGTCGTCCACAACAACGTGACGAGACCCAACGCTTCGAGCGGCTGCCCCAACTCTGCGCGCATCGCGGGCCACGCCACGCCAAAAGCGCCGTCCGGCAAACCCAAACTGACGAACGCCGCGTACATCAGGGCGAGCAGAAGGCGGGAAGGGTTCATGGGTGGTGTTCCCAGCACTCCTCTCGTAGTCTCCTGCGCGGCTTGGAGCAACGCGGCAATCCTCAGTTTTTCCGGCAAATTTGCCCGCAGTTATTGCGGGAGCCCTCAGGTTGTGATGTACGGCCAGCCGTGATTCGCCGATCGAGAAGCGTTTGAACACGCGCCACCACATTCAGCGAGGCCTGTTTTGGCTGGGTTCAGCCAGCGCAGTCATGCGCGGCCTCGAGCTCGGCAGCTTGATTGTCCTCTTGTGGATGCTCAGCGAGAAGCAGGTGGGGCTCGCCGCACTCTCGTGGACCGTCGCGGTGATTCTCGAGGCGTACAATGGGCTGGGCATCGGCACGGCGCTGGTTCAGGCGAGCACTCTCTCGCGCAAGCAGCTGGACAGCGCCTTCTGGTTCGCAACCGGCATTGGCGCGCTGCTCCTGCTGATCAGCGCGGCGCTCTCACCCTTCTTGGCGAGTTACTTTGGTGAGCCCGCACTTGCGCCCATGGTGATAGTCGCCTCCACCAACATTCTGTGGACGGGGATCGCGGCTGTGCCGCTACAGCTTTTGCATCGAGAGCTGCGTTTCAAAGAGGCCGCTCTCATCGAAACGGCTGCCGTAGGTTTAGCGTCGCTCACCAAGATCGCAGCCGCCGCGCTCGGGCTTGGAGCTTGGTCGTTGGTGATTGGACATACGGCGGAGGGCTTCTTCTTGCTCGTCGGCGTCAACGTCGTCGCGCCGTTTCGTCCGCGTCTTGCGTTCGTGTTCCACGAAATCCGCGCACTCGTGGTTTTTGGGCTGAAGGTCGCGACCTCGCGCATCATCTATCACGGGTACCGAAACCTCGATTACATGGTGGTGGGCAAGGCCTTCGGAACCGAAGCGCTCGGCGTGTACCGAGTGGGCTTCGAAATCGCCATGAGCCCGGCCATGTCGGTGCTCAACGTCTTGAACGGAGCTGCGTTTCCGGTCTATTCGAGGCTTGCCGCCGATCGCGCGCGGCTCAAGGAAAGCTTCGTGTGGACCACACGCAACCTGGTGGTACTCATTGGCCCCATCGCCGTATTTCTTGCATTCGCCGCGCCCAACTTGGTCCCACTCGTTGGCGGCGAGAAGTGGCTGCCTGCGGTTCCGGTAGTTCAGGTGCTTTGCTGGGCGGCGCTGCTACGCTGCGTCGCGCACTTGACGCCGCAACTCCTTCACGCTGCCGGGCGGCCTGACCTGGCAATCTACGATTCACTCATTACGCTTTGCATGCTGGCCGTCTCGTTCGCGGTATTCCTCGGTCTTCCCATGCTGAAGCCGTGGGGAATCATGGGAATCGCGTGGGGCTGGTTGCTGGCGTATCCGCCGATCTTGCTGGCGTTGTGGGTGTTTGCGCGGCGCGTGGTTCCGCTCGGATTCGGTGAGTATTTGGCGAGCTTCCGCGCTGGTGCGTTGGCAACCACCAGCGTGGCGCTCAGTTTGCTGGTGTGCTCGTTCGTGCCGCAACTCGCATTGCCTGCCACTGCTCGTTTGGGGCTGCAGCTCGTCGTGGCAGTTTTGACGCTATCCGCGTTCGTTCGCTTCGGACTAGGCGTGAAGCTGCAAACCATCGTGCGCGGTCCGCGCGGAGAACAAGAAGCATGAGTCTGCCCTCAGTTTCCGTCGTGGTGCGATCGCACCGGCGCACGCAAGTGCTACTCGAGCTGCTCGCGCGCGTGCTCGATCAGAACTACCCGAACTACGAGGTCGTGGTCATCGAACAAACGCCGGATCTCACGGCGGAGCAGCGCACGGGCCTCGATGCTCTCGTAGCCGAGCAAGCCGGCAAGTTACGCATCGCCTACTTTCCACCGCTCGGTGCCGTGCGAGCGCGGAACGAAGCGTGGAAGGCAGCTCGCAACGAGGTTGTACTGTTCATCGACGACGACGACGTGCCGCTCGGGCGCGACTGGGTTCTGAATCACGCGAAGAACTTTGAGGACCCCAACTGCATCGGAGTTTCAGGCAGGCACGTCTTCAGCTTGGATGAAGATGCAACTCAGTTCGACACCGACGAGTACCGTCGAACGGTGCTCCGTTACACATTCTTCAAGATGCCGCGCGCCCGCAATCGGCTGAGCGAACGCGTCCAGGGCGTCGAAATTCTGCACGGCACCAACACATCGATTCGCCGCGAAGCCATCGAGCGCGCCGGCGGCTGGGACGAAGACGTCACCGAATTCGTCGACGAGAACTCGTTCGACTTTCGCTACGAGCGCATTCGTAAGCCTGGAGAATACTTCGTCTACGATCCGCTCCCCACGATCTGGCGGCGCTTCGACATTCAGGGTGGCACCGGGCGCCGCTGGGCCTCAATCGATCGCCTACTTCGTCTGGAATTCGACTATTCGCACGGGCTTTTGCGCCGCTACCATCCGCTGCGATTTTACGGCCTCTATCCGGCGTACGTGGCGCTCGGGGTGTACCGCGCGGTCGATTTCGTTCACACGCATCACCCCGAAATTCCGGCCACTCGGCTCGCCTCGGACGTGGCGCGTTCGCTCATCCCGACTATCCTGCGGGCCTGGCGCAAACCTCGAGCGCGCGACACCTCCCCTCGCCCATGAACACCAACGCGATCCACCACCTCATCCGCAAGTTCACGCGCCGGGCCCCCTACCTTGATCTATCCAACAAGATCTGGGGCAATCGCCTGATTTTGGACGATGTGAACCAGTTTTTGGGGTGGTTGTTTCTGGATCGCAAAGAGCCGAACTGGCTGGTCGGCGACGCGGTGGGTCCCGTACCCGCTCTCGAGCTCAACGTCTCATCGCGTCTCCAGCGAAAGCTGTTTTACTTCCCGACAGCCTGGGGCCTGCACTGGTTGAACGCGCCACTTGGCCAATACATGCGCCAAGTGCTCAAGCCCGGAGACAAGTTCTTCGATGTGGGTGCGAATCTCGGCATCTACAGCTTCCTAGCTGCAACGCTGGTTGGACCAACCGGCTCCGTTGTCTCCTTCGAGCCGGAAGCAGACATCTTCGAGTCGCTTCAGCGCAGCGTCCGGCGCAACGACTTCCAGCAGATTCGCTGCATTCAGGTCGCGCTCTCGGACACGAACACCGAAAGCACGCTGTTCGTGAGCTGGCACGGCGGCGCCAACTCACTGGTTCCCGAAAAGGGCCGCTATCGAGACGAAATGAAAGTCGTCGCTCGCCGCCTCGACGACTTCGCCGACGAAGCTCAACTCGACGTCTCGCGAATCGCCCTCATGAAAATCGACGTCGAGGGCCACGAACCGGCCACCGTGCGCGGCATGCTGAACACGCTCCAGCGGGCCGGCTACCCTCGGTTGTGGATCGAAGTGCGCGGACCGCAGGGCTCCACGCGAGCACCCAACACATTCGCCGCCGTGCACGAGGCGTTATCCAGCATCGGCTACCGGCCCCACCGCTATCGAAACGGCACCGTCGACGTAGCGCAACCCGAGAGCGTCATCGGCCGAGAAGACATTCTCTTCTTGCACCCGAACGGCCCCGCATAGCACTTTCGCACCCGAGCGGCCCCGCATAGCACTTCGCGACGAAACGCGCGCAATCAACCTCAGCGCGTCAGCTCAACCATCAGGTTCGTCGAAAACAAACTGCCGCGAATGCCCAGTCGTTCGCGTGTGTAGTGAGTTCGCACCAGCCGGAGCCCTGCCCTCTCCACGAAATGGCTCAGCAGCCACAGAGGCATGGGCGAAATGTGCCCGCAAGAGCGATCGTCGAACGGATCACGCAGGCGATCCACGACATTGTAAAACAGATTGAATTCGTTCTTGAACATGAAACGCAGCTTGCTCGCCAGCGTCGTAATGTTCGGCGTACTGATCAACGCGATTCCACCCGGCTGCAACACGCGCGCGACCTCACGCACGAAACGCGACGGCGCTTCAAGATGCTCGATAATTTCCAGCGCCAATACGCAGGGAAACGACGCATCTGCGTAAGGCAACCCCTGGTTCAAGTCGACCGACTCGACCGGCACCCCGTCCGCGCGAAACTGCTCCGGATTGATCTCCGTCGCGGTCACCGCAAACCCCATCTTGCGCAGAACGTGAGACGTATACCCAGCACCTGCGGCTACATCCAAAAGTTTTCCGCGCGGAGAATCGGAGAACACTCGAAAAGAAGTCTCATAACAATCTCGGTGTGCACGAACCTGGAATTGTCGACCGTCGCAAGAAATGTATTCGGGCATGCCGCAACACTCGTAGTAGCCATTGGGGCTCGAACTCAGGCTCCATGAGGTGAAGGGCACGACGTGAGTCGTTTTCTCGTACGAACAGCCGCCGCACGAGTTCAAACGCGAAGCTTCTTTCAACCAGCACTCACTTCGTCGAAAGCGCTCGCCTCTGCGGAGGCCGTTCACCCGATACCAACACGTCTCTCACAACGAGCCCCGTCGCCGTATTCTTCTTCGCAACGCGCGCCGGCGGGCCTTCGGCGACGATGCGGCCACCGCGTGCACCGCCGTCGGGACCGAGCTCGATGAGCCAGTCAGCGCCGGCGATGACTTGGGGGTGGTGTTCGATGATGACGAGGGTGTCGCCGCGTTCGACGAGGCGGCCGAGGACGTGGACGAGGCGCGTGACGTCGGCGAGGTGGAGGCCGGTGGTGGGCTCGTCGAGAACGTAGAGAGTGGGTTCGTGGCGCGCGGAGGCGGTGAGTTCGAGAGCGAGTTTGAGGCGTTGGGCTTCGCCGCCGGAGAGGGTGTGGGAGCCTTGGCCGAGAGTGACGTAGCCGGCGCCGAGGTCAGCGAGAGTTTTGAGGGGATTGGCGACACTGGGGTGGTTGGCGAAGATTTGCGCGGCTTGTTCGGCGGTGAGGGCGAGGACTTCGCCGATGGAGAGGCCGAGGTATTTGACTTCGAGGGTCCGCGGTTCGAAGCGCGCGCCGTTGCAGGTGGGGCAAGGCGTGACGACGTCTGGGAGGAAGCTCATTTCGTGGGTGATTGAGCCTTGGCCGTCGCAGGTGGTGCAGCGGCCGCCTTGGGCGCTGTTGAATGAGAAGCGTGTGGCGGTAAACCCATTGATTTTGGCTTCGGGGGCGCTGGCGAAGATGCGCCTGATTTCATCCCAGATACCGAGGAAGGTGGCGGGCACGGAGCGCGGCGTGCGACCGATGGGAAGTTGGTCGACGGCGACGGCGCGGCTGAGTGGTTCGAAGCCTATCAGGCGTTGGTGAGCTCCGGGTTCTTCGGCGACGAGATCTAGTTTTTGGCGCAACGCTGGGAGGAGAACTTTGCCGACGAGGGTGCTCTTGCCGGAGCCGCTGACGCCGCACACAACGTTGAAGCGGCCGAGTGGAATCGAGAGATCGACTTGTTTGAGGTTGTGGGCACTGACCCCTTCGAGGAGCAGGCGCGGTGTGCGGTCGTCGATGCTGAGCGGCGCGCGGAGCTCGGTGCGTTCGCTGAGCGCGCGACCGGTGGGCGATTCGGGGTTGGCGAGGACTTGCGCGGGCGTGCCAGCGGCGACGATGCGACCACCGCGTGAACCACCAGCGGGACCGAGATCCACGAGGTGCTGCGCGGCGCGGATGGTGTCGGCGTCGTGTTCGACCACGAGTACGGTGGAGCCGAGTTGGACGAGGCGCTCGAGGTTTTGAATCAAGCGAGAGGTATCGCGCGGGTGCAGCCCAATCGTGGGTTCATCGAGCACGTACAGCGCGCCGGTGAGGCCTGCGCCGAGTTGCGCCGCGAGGCGAAGGCGCTGCATTTCGCCGCCCGAAAGCGTGTGGGCGGAGCGATCGAGCGCGAGGTAGTCGAGGCCGACGTCGACGAGGAAGGCGAGACGCCGCTCGAGCTCTTTCAGTAGCGGTCCACCGATTTGCTGCTCGGGTCCTGAGAACGAGAGCGAACGCACACGCTCGAGCGCCGCGCCCACCGCACGCGCAGAGAACTCGTGGTAGCGCTCGCCTTGCACACGCACACCGCGCGGAATCGGAGCGAGCCGTGAGCCGCCGCAATCGGGGCACGATAACGTGACCGTTCGTGTCACTTTATTTTTGCCGCGGCCGCTGCTGCGCTCTTCGATGAGCACGCCGGCGCCTTCGCAACGTTCGCAGCGGCCCTGCTTGGTGGCAAACGAGAACCAACGTGGATCGAGCTCTGGAAGCGAGAATGCGCACACGGGGCAAGCCGACGTCATTGATAGGAGCTGCTCTTTGCCAGCCTGGCTGCGCAGCTTGAGCGCGCCGTGGCCCCAGCGCAGCGCCGCGTTGAGCGAGCTCTGACTGAATTGCGCCGGCTCCGCAGGCTGTTCGATCACCAGATCGATGGTGTGCTCGCGGTTGCGCACGAGGCGCGGCGGATTATCGGTTTTGACTAGCTCGCCGTCGGCAAACGCTAGCTCGATACCGGCGCGCGCCGCGGCGCTGAAGATGTCGAGATAGACGCCTTTTCGCGCCTGCACCACTGGCGCGAGCAGGTAGGATTTGCCACGCGCTGCACGCACCGCCGCCGTCAGCGCTTCGTTTGACATGCCGCCGATGGGCAAGTCGTGCGTCGGGCAATGCAAGGTGCCGAGCTTGGCGTAGAGCAAACGCAAGAAGTGAGCGACTTCGGTCACGGTCGCTACCGTCGATTTACCGCCCGCGCGCGCGGTGCGTTGCTCGAGCGCAATCGAAGGCGGCACGCCGGTCACAGCGTCCACATCGGGCCGCGGCATGGTCGGCAAGAACTGGCGTGCGTACGGCGTCAACGTTTCGAGAAAACGGCGTTGCCCTTCGGCGAACACCACGTCGAACGCCAGCGTGCTCTTGCCCGAACCGCTCGGCCCGGTAACGACAGTGAGCGCCGCGTGCGGAATGCGCACCGACACCTCACGCAGGTTGTGTTCACGCGCCGATTCGACGCAAAGCTCCGCGCGCGCCGCATTGCCTTTACGCTGCCGCCCACTGGTAGGCGCGGCTTTGGCTTGAGCTTTCACGCGCGCAAAACGCGCCGCGAGCGCTCGCCCGGTGCGCGTCTCTGCGGCGAGCAGCTCGTCGGGCGTGCCGTGCGCCACGACGCGACCACCGCCTTCGCCGGCGTCGGGCCCCATGTCGATCACGTAGTCGGCGCGCGAAACGACGTCCAAATCGTGCTCCACCACCAGCACGCTGCCGCCCGCGTCGACGATACGGTCGAGTGCGTCGACAAGCCGTTCGACTTCATCGACGTGCAAACCGGCGCTCGGCTCGTCCAACACGTATAGCGCGCCGCTGTGCTTTTCACCCAACGCACGCGACAACTTCAAGCGCTGCGCCTCGCCACCCGAGAGCGTCGTCAGCGGTTGACCCAAACGCAAGTAGCCGAGGCCGAGCAACGCCAGCGGGCCGAGCGCACGCGCCACCGCGACTTCACTCGCGAACACTTCCAAAGCGCGATCGACGGTCATTTCCAGCACGTCAGCGATGGTCACACCGCCGCGCTCGATCGCCAGAATCTCCTCTTTGAAGCGCTTGCCTTTGCACACCGGGCAAGTCAGCCGCACATCGGCCAAGAACTGCATTTCGACCGTCTCGGCGCCTTCACCAGCGCACGCCTCGCAGCGCCCGCCCTCGACGTTGAACGAAAAGTCGCCCGCCGAAAAGCCGCCCGCTTGCGCCGCTGGCTGCCGTGCATACAGCGCACGAATCGCATCCCAAGCTTTCGTGTAGGTGGCGGCGTTGCCGCGCGACGTGCGACCGAGCGGCGCCTGGTCTACCAAAGTGATGGTCTTGATGCGCTCCGCACCGTCGATGCGTTTGTGCGCGCCCGGCTGCTCCAGGTCGAGCTCACCAAGGCGCCGCCCCAACGCGCGGTACACAATGTCGACAGCGAGCGTACTCTTTCCCGAGCCGCTCGGCCCCGTCAACGCACACACGACTCCGAGTGGGATCTCGACGGAGACATCTTTGAGATTGTTCTCGTGTGCTCCAACGACCTTCAAGAACTCCTTCGCCAGGCGCGGCGGGCGCGAACGTGGTGCCAACCCTGCCAGCGCACGCGCCGTGGCCCCCTGAGTCTTGCGGAGGGCAGCGGGCGGCGCGTCGTGCACCACTTTGCCACCGCGGCTCCCAGCGCCCGGCCCAAGCTCCACGACGCGGTCGGCCGCAGCAATCAACGCTGGATCGTGCTCCACGACGAGCACGCTGTTGTTGCGCGCGGAAAGCTCACGCAACAACGTATTCAGCGGTTCGACGTCGCTCGGATGCAACCCCACCGTGGGCTCGTCCAGCACGAATAGTGCGTTATTCAGCGATGTACCGAGCGCTGCCGTCAATGTCACGCGCTGCGCTTCACCACCCGATAACGTGCGCGCTTGTCGATCCAACGTGAGGTAGCCAAGGCCAACGCGCTCGAGGTACGTGACACGCGACTCGAGCTCGCGGCGCACCAAGTCGCCTTGTGGTGTCGTCGTGGGCAGCTCCGCCAACCAGCGCCGCGCCGCGCGCACTTCCATCTCGTGCACGTCGGCAATGCTCTTGTCCTGCACGTGATATGAGAGCGCCGTCGCATTGAGACGACGCCCGTGACAAGCGTGGCACAAGTCATACGATCGATAGCGCGACAGCAACACGCGCACGTGCATCTTGTAGGTGCGCGTCTCGAGCCAGCGAAACCAACCGGCGACGCCCGGGAACTTGCCATTGTCCCAGCTGCCGTCCCCTTCCAACACCAGCTTCTGTTGCGCCGCCGACAATGAACCAAACGGCTCGGTCATCGGAATCTTGTGACGCACGCAAAACTTCTTCAGCTCCGCGCGCTCCCACTGCGTCGAAGCGCCGCGCCAGGGCCGAATCGCACCCTTTGCCAAACTGCGCTCGGGATCCGGAATCACCTTCGAAAAATCGACGCCCAAAGTGCGCCCAAAACCGCGGCACTCCGGGCAGGCGCCCAGCGGCGATTCGTAGGAAAACAAGCCTGGACGCGCTTCCGGCAGCTCCCGTCCACACTCTGGGCAACCCAGGCCGCGCCGCAACGTCAGCTCGCGTTGATCCGAACGCACCACGCACATGCCTTGCCCGTGCGTCCACGCCGTTTCGATGCCTTGCGAGATGCGCACTTCGTCGTGCCCGTGCACGCGGTCGAGCACCACCGCCAAATGCGCTTGCGACTCCACGGCGCGCGACGGCTTCAGCTCATCGATGTCGACCAACGCGCCCCGCACCCACAAACGCCGAAAGCCTTGGCGCGTGAGCCCATCGCGCACCTCCAAGTACGCCTCCGCGTTCGCAACACGCAACGGATACGTCACCAACGCGCGCTCGCGTCCCAGCACACGCGTTACCCGCGCTGCAGCGCTCTTCACATCGAGCACCTCCGCAGCCACACCGTGCTCAGGGCACACCGGCCGCGCTTCGCGCAAAAACAGCGCGGCCAAGTACGGCTCCAAATCGGCCATCGTGGCCAACGTCGAACGCGAGCTCTTGATCGGAGCGCGCCGATCGACCGCCACGCCAGCGGGCACTGGCTCCAAACGCCGCACCGGCGGGCGCTCCAAACGCTCCAAAAATTGACGCGCGTACGGACTGAAGCTCTCGACGAAACGCCGCTGCCCCTCCGCGTACAGCGTATCCATCGCCAGGCTGCTCTTCCCGGCGCCGGAAACCCCGGTCAAAACGATCAGGCTTCCGGGTTCGATTTCGAGCGAAACGTCGTCCAGGTTATGAGTCGAAGCGCCTTCGAGCTGAATGGGCAGCATGCGGGGAGGACCTTCTCTGTGGCCGCGCTCGTGTTAAGGCAAGCGTGCACACTTCGGCTCACGGTTCGGCGTGTTTTGCGCCGAGCCCGCGCGATCGTGGCAAGCTCGCGAGCTGAGTAGTAGAAACCTCGCCCCCATGGCCCGCGCCAAAGCAGCTGCTGGAGGCGGCGATCGGCTGGTTTCCAAGAACCGCCGAGCCTTCTTCGAATACGAAATCAGCGACACCTTCGAGGCTGGGCTCGTGCTGATCGGCAGCGAGGCGCGCTCGCTCCGCGAAAATTCCACGGATCTCACCGACGCTTGGATCGATATCGATCGCTTCGGTGAAGCCTGGGTCAAAGGCATGCGCATCCCACCGCTCAAACACGCCGCCTTCGGCCACGTCGACGTGCGCCCGCGCAAACTGCTCTTGCACCGCGCGCAAATCGATCGCCTGCGCGGCCTCACCGAGCGCGACGGCATGACCCTGATCGCGACCAAGTGCTACATCAAGAACAATCACGCCAAGCTCGAAGTCGCGGTTGCGAAGGGCAAAAAGCAACACGACAAACGTCAGAGCATCAAAAATCGCGAAGCCGATCGCGAAGCGCGCGCCGCCATTCGCCGAGGTCTCAAATGAGCGCGAACGCGAACTCGGGTACCAACCCAAACACGAGCCCGAACACCGGCGCGCGTGAGCTCCCGCTCGTCAAAGGCGGCACCTGCGTCCTCGAACACGCTGACGCCAATCACGTCGTCGTCGACGTCGCCATCGCCTCGCCACCCGGTTCCACCCTCGAGCTCCAGGTCGCGGCGGCTCCCCTCGGCGTCAAAGTACGTAGTTGCCGTCGCCTTCCCGACGTCGAACCCGCGCGTTATCGCATCGAAGGCCGCTGGATCAGCCTGAGTCGCCCCCAACGCGAAGCCCTCGGCATCAAACTCTGAGCCGGACCGAGACATGGGTGGGCGCCTCACTGAAAAGGGCGCGACGCCAGTCAAAGTCCGGCGATAGCGCGGTCGTTGCCCGCGCCGTCACACACCACACCGCGCACGCGCCCCCACCGTAAAGGCCGGGCCCCTTTCCACGCCAATGCTATCCTGAGCACCACGATGCTTCGGTGGGTCGGGTGTGCGGCTCTGTTAATGGGAAATCTCTTGATGTCGCCGTCGGCGGAGGCCTACTGCCGATCGCGTGCGTGCGACTTCGACAAAGCGGGGACGGTACCTTGCAAAAAGGATCCCAGCGGCTGCCCCACCAACGGCGCTGAACTTTATTGGCCCACGCCCAGCTTCGACATTTGGGTCGACCACCGCGGCTCGGTCAAACACTCGATCACTGGCGAGCAGTTGAAAGAGAACCTGATCCAAGCGCTCGCCACCTGGACCGACGCGAGCTGCGGCAATTCGTCTCCGTCCATCGCCGTGGGCAACGTGCAGTTGATGGAAGACGAGGCGCGCATCGCCCTCGCCCTAACGCAACCCGAACAAGCCAGCTCGGATGATCCAGCCGTCACCACGAGCCTGGTCACCTTCGTCGACTCAGGTTGGATGAAAGAGAGCGCCGACGCCATCGCGCTCACCACCACCAGCTTCGGCACCAAGAGCGGCCGCATCTTCGGCGCCGACATCGAGCTCGACTCAGACGACTTTCGCTACACTCTGGACGACGATCCGTCCCCCGATTACGACCTCCTCGCCGTGCTCACGCACGAAAGCGGCCACCTTCTCGGGCTCGCCGACTTGGTCACCCCCGGCCCTACCATGTTTGGCCACTACGGCGGCAAGGGCGACGTCTCTCCCCGCGATCTCAGCGACGATGACGAAGCGGGCGTGTGCGCCATCTACCCGCCGGGTCGCTTTGCAGACGAAGGCGGCTGCGGCTGCCGCTTCGAAAACAGCGCGAGTTCGCATCCGAGCAGCTGGTTCGCGTTGGGAGCACTCGGCCTCGCGCTGTTCGCACGCCGCGCGCGCTCTACGGCTTCAAAGTCACGAAGCTCAAGCCGCGCACCCGCTGTGGGAAGCTGATACTCACGCTGCCGCCGACCGGCTCCACTTCGCTTTCGTAGTAACAAAGGTCGGCGGCGTCACGCAGCGCGACCCATTGCTCGGCGGTAGGCATCTCCGGCTTCCCGAGCTCGACCCACGTCGTGTACGAATTGGAATGCATCTTATCGACCACGTAGTGGCGCAACTTGAGCGGGCCCGCCGCAAACGGCAAATGATCGATGGTCAGCTTCACCGTCGGGCTCAACGTTTCGTCCACCTCTTTGCCCGCAACGTGATGGTGCACCAGCACCTGCGCGGCGCTGGCATCGCTGTTCAACGTCGCGATCGCATCGACGCCGTCGCCGCTGAGACCACCCACGACGGGCAACCGCGTATCACCCAACCAATGCAACAGCCGGAACGCGTTGAACGCCGGCTTGGCCACATCGAACGACTCCGGAATGTTGGGATCGCCCTTCAGGAACAAACCGTAGTTACCTTCGCGATAGGCCAACGCCGGACCCGTATCGATTTCTTCGTAAATGTCAGAAACGGTCCAATACGCGTAACCGGTCGGCGGCGGCGCCTTCTCGCTCGATGCCAAGCCGTGAATCGTTTTTACTACGAAGCTTGCGGAAGCTTCGGTGTCGCGCAGCAAATCCGTCGAAGAGCTCGGACCCCATTCGGTCACGACGATATCGCCTGGAAAGCTGGCGCCGCGCACCTTCTCCACGATGCTCTCGTGAAAGCTGACCTGGCGCGCGGCGTTGCCGAAGATCGCACCGGCATCAGTGGCGTACGAATGGTACGAAATGAAATCGAGCTTCAAGCCCTTGCGCGCCGTGTAGCTCAGCAAGCTCGTGATCGCGCCCATGGATCCGCCGCTCGATTCCGCAGGGCCTCCCACGCGCAAATTCGGATCACCCGCCAGCAAGCCTTTGATCGTGTACTCGTAGAGCTCGTTGTACGCGCCGAGTCCCTCCGTGTACATCCAGGAAGCTTCGTTCCAAACTTCGAAGTACCAGCTGCGCACTTCTTCTGCGCCGTAGCGCGCCACCCAATGCTCCACCAACGTGCGCATCAGCTCGCCCCAGCGATTCCAATCTTTGGGCGGAGAAATGTTGGCCGCACTGCGATTGTACCAATGCAGCCACTTGCGCTCCGAAGCTAGATCCGGCGGCGTGAAGCTGATTTCCACGAATGGCCGCATCCCCGCGAGCAGAATCGCGTCGTACGCCTGATCGAGCCGCTCGAAGTTGTACTTCGGCTGCCCATCGACCTCGGTGTAAATGCCAATGTCGTAGTTCAAGACGCCGTGAAACCTCACGGTTTCAAAACCGGCTTGGTCGTGCGCTTTCTTGAGCGCGTTTTGAATGTTGCGACCCCACGCACCTTTCAAAATCGTGTTCGCGTGATCGGCCGCGACGGACTGCTCGTAGAAGCGATTCCACGGACCAAGCGATCCCGCTGCGTCCACCACTAGCTCGTAGTCGGGTGCATTGGCGCTGGCTGACCACGGTGCTTCATCGGCGCACGGTCGTCCTACGTCAGCCGCATAGGTCGAAGTGCCGCCCGTCGACGGGCGCATGAATACGCTGCCCGCTGAGCCTCCGCCACTGCCGTTCCCGCCAATACCTCCCGAAGACGCCCCGCCGACATTCGCGGCGTCGCACGTCACGTAGCGCGCGCCTTGGGGGCCGACGCATCGACAGGCTTGCTTAGCTTCCGTCTCGCAGCGATCGCCTTCGGCGGCGCACACGTCGCCCGCCACGCAACGTGGCAACGGCGAATCGGAAGCCTTCTTGTCGCTGCAAGCAGCGGCCAACGGCAACGCCAATAGGAGTACCCAACGCTCTACGGAGATGTGCATGATTTTTTCGACGCGCGCGCCGCCCTGTGCGCGTCTATTGATGCTCGACAGGGCCAAAAAGGGCCGTGTTTCGCCCCCAGCGCGCAAATATTAAAGGGTCTTCACAATTTGTGCGCATCAACGCGGCGTGATTACGACGCCCAGCGCCCCACCAACATAGAACCCACCCAACTGCTCACGCCTGCCATCGCTGAGCTCGACAGGCAGCGGTCGCAGCACCAGCCCGCCCTCCGCGCCGATCGAAAGGCGCGCCCAACGCGTGAGCCTCGGTTGCAAGCGCGTTGCGACACCGCCGCGCGCCGTCCACGTGTCACGCGTCGACTCGAGCTCGTCCACCTTGCTCACGCCACTCACGTGCACGCTGGCTGCCGCCACGAATGCGGCCAGATCGATATCGAGATGCGAGCTTGGACGCACGCGCAGCGCGGGTCCGAGGCTAAGCTCCAGCCACGAAAGGCGCGTGCTCGCATCGGGCTCGAAGCCACCCAAAAAGCGCGCCCCGAGATCGACGCGGAAGCTGCGCCGCAAACTGATTTCGGCGCTCACGCCCGAACCAACCGACCAGAAATCGCGCCCGTAGCTGCCGAAGCCTTCGGCCCGCAACGCGAGCGGACCTTCGAAGGTGCGTCGGGCGCTTTGCGCTGCGAGCTTTTGCAACGCCGCCATTTCACGCCGTCGCAAGCGTTCAGCAGCGATGTGTCGCTGGCGTAAACGCCGCGCAAGCTCGGCAGCTGCCAGCGCGACGCGGCGCACCAGCAAGTGCTGGCCACTCTCGGCGCCCGAAACCACGCGCCGATCTGCGAGCTCCCCGCGCGCCCACAGCTGCACTTCCACCTTGTGGTCGTCACGCCCCAACACGCGCACGAACAGAGGCGTGGAAGTGCCTCCGCCCACGTCGACTCGAATCTCAGAGACCTCGAGCGAGACCTGGCGTCGCACGGCGCGTGCATCGAGAATGGCTTCTGCAGCGGGATCGATCTCGATTACGGCCGCGCTCGATTCGGCCAGCGCACGCCTCGGTACAATCAGCGCGCACGCAACGAACATCGCCGCGAGCGCAACGCGCTCAAGGCTTGAGCTCGGACGCTTCAGACGGTGCGGCAGCTGCGTCGGGCGCGGCGGCTGGCGCAGCGCCAGACTTCTCGTCGCTCGGCTTGTGCGCGTCGCCTTTGAGCTTCTCGAGCTCCTCGCGAAGCTCGGCGAGCCGTCGACCGTTCGGGAAGTCTTTCGCATACTGCTCGATGAGCTCGGTCGCGCGGTCCGCGTCCCCTTGAGCGAGGGCGGCGTCCACCTGGCGGGCCGCCGCATCTTCCGCGAAATCACCCGCCGGAGACAAGCGACGATACAGCGCGTAGGCCTCGGCCGCACCGGCATGGTCACCGCCCTGCTCGAGCTGGTTCGCCAGCGTCCATGCCGCCAGGGGCGCTTCGGGCGCGCCGGGGAAGGCGTCTAACAAACGCCTCAGCGCCCGCACCGCCTGCCCACGTTCACCCGACGCGCGGCCCAAATCGACCAAGGTCATCAGCTGATCGGGCGAAGCGCCGGCCAACGCAACATCCCAGCCCCCCAATCGATCGAGCGCCGCGCGAGCCCCTGCGAAGTCACCAGCATCCGCCTTCTGCTGCCACTCCGGAACCTGAGCCGGCGGCGCCGCATATGGAGCTGCCTCGGTGACCAACACCTCTTCCTCCGCAATCACGCCGGGCGGCTGCACGCTGTGCGGTCGCAAGCTCTGCGGCCGCCGCGGATCCGCAACGCGCGCCACTCGCGGTTGCTCGGCAGCAGGCAGCGCAGGCGCGGCTTCGCGCGGCGCTTCACTCGGCGTTGGGAACTCCGCAGCTACCGAAGGAGCTGCATCATGCACGGGTGCGCTGTGTCGCCCAACCAAAACGCCGCCAGCAAACAAGGCGACGCCAAACGCCGGCGCCAGCCACAAACTAGTCCGCGCTCGCGCAGGCTTGGCAGCTAGCCCTGCGTCGAGGCGCTGCCACACGCGATCGACTCGCGGATCATCGGCGTAGTCGCGCAACGCCGACTTGGGCAGCTCAGAAAGCTCATCATCGATCATGGGTCGTCTTTTGAGAAAGCGGGGACGAAGTGCCCCGCGAGGAAACGTTGTGCGCGCAAAATGCGGCGCTTGGCGGTGGCGAGCGAACAGCTCATCAGCTCAGCCACGGCTTCGAGGCGATGCTTCTCGATGAAGCGCAAAGTCCATGCGATGCGATCGCTGGCAGGCAAGGTTTGCAGCAGGGCGTACACCTGCGCGAGCAGCACGCGCGACTCCGTGCTGGCGTCGCTCGAGGCAATCGCGTCGAGATCGACTGGCTCCGGCGAAACCAACCCCAGCACGCCCAGCAACCGCCGGCGTCGCAAACGTGTGCGCACGAGCCGAACCACGATGCTACCGAGCCAGGCGCGAAACGCCGACGCGTCTTTCAAATCGGCGAGCCGTGCGTGCGCCTGCACGAACGCGTCGTGCACAACGTCTTCCACGTCGCTCGCGCCGCCCTGAATGCGCACCGCAAGCCCCAATGCAAAAGGCGCGTGCCGACGATACAGCGCCTCGAAGGCGTCACGATTGCCAGCTGCCGTCAGCGCGACCAGCTCCGCGTCGCTGCGTTCTGAGCCGTCGCTCGCTTCGTCGCGGAGCACCGCACGCCCGCCAACCAGGCGAAGCTTCGGAGACTCCTGCGGGCGGGCCACGGCCGACACCATACTCTTCGACGCCCGGTGAAGGCACTTCGGCTCACGGCTGCTCGCAATCGGTAGCCGGCCAGCCGTTCTTGTTTCGTAAATCAGCGGAAAAACTCACCTTAGCGAAGTCTGTTGCACAAAGATTTCTTTGGCTGTGAGCCGCTTTCTGGTACTCCGGCGTCTGTCAGACGGTCCGAGCCCTTTGGGTTCGGCAGGAGGAACCCAAATGTCGATGCGTAAGTTTGCTGCCCTCATCCCGGTTTGCGCTCTGTTTGCTGCCTGCGGTGGCGATGCCACTCCGGAAGCCAAGGCTCCCGAAGGCGGTGCGGCGGCGGCTGAAGAGTCGAAGCCGGCCGATGCCAAGCCCGAGGGCGACGCGGCCAAGCCGGCCGACGGCGCACCCGCCGAGGGTGGCGATGCCAAGCCCGCCGAGGGCGAGGCCAAGTGAGACTTGGGCCGCTGCTCACGGAGTAGCGGCCTCTCATGAAGCGGCCGGGGCGTTCACGCGCTCCGGCCGTTTACTTTTGTGTGCGCCGAACCGTACAGGGCACACTGGCTTACGCGACGCGGCGCAAGTCGACGACCAAGCGTGTGCGCCCAACCAACAGCTCATCGCCGTGAGCCAGCTCCTGTTCGCCGCGAATGCGCACGAACACGCCCGTACGCGACGTGAGATCCGTGAGCACCACCGTGCCGGCGTGCTCTTCGATCAAGCAGTGTTGCTCGCTCACCAGCGGATCGTCGGGGAACACCAAGTCGCCCACCGCCGAACCGATTTGCAAAGTGTTGCCGCGCGCAATCACGCAGCAGCCGAGCGCGCCACCTTCGAAGACTTGAATCACGCGGAACGAAGACGGCCACTTCGGCGATGAGTAGAAATACGTCGGGTGCGAATCCGGACCGTCATCGGGAACCGGATTGCGTTCGATGCGCAACAACTGGTCGCCCACCACGAACTCGTCGCCGAGCTCCAGCTCAACGGGCGTTCGAATGCGCAAAAACACGCCGTTGCCGCGGTCCAAATCTTCCAGCCAAAGCCTGTCGCCGCGATACGTCAGGCGCGCTTCCTCGGCGTCGCAGAAACGTTCACCAGGCAAGCTGATTGCGCCCTTCGCACCAATCACCGCGCTCGGTCCTTCCGGCTCGTAGCGGTCGGGCCCACCCGCCAAGCTGCGCAGCACGTGCAGCGAGAAGAACGCCTTCTGCTGCTGCGGCGCTTGAGCCGGCACCGCGGCCTCGGCAGCGGGTTCTGCGGCTGGCATGCGCGGATGGCTCGAGTGCGTTTCCGCGCGCTGCTTCTTCTGGCTCGCCAGCTTGCGAATATTGTCGACGTTGGGCGGCTCCGTGAGCACATCCATCCCGCCCAGCGCGCGCCCTTCGATGACTTCGTCGAAGCGCCCTTCGCGCAGCGCCATCACCATCTCGAGGTGCTGCGCTTTCATCAATTGCCGCACGTAGTCGCCCACGTCGGAGCGCGAGACCTCTGCTGCGTACGAGCGCTTGTGGCTCTTCACCACGCGCCCGCCATCTGCGAACAAGTGCGTGATGATGTGCGGCTGATCGAGCCCGGAGTCTTCCGTTTGCACGTGGAAGACCCGATCGTGGAACTTGATGTTGTTGTTGAAGCCCATCTGCGCACGCCGGAACGATGGGCGCCGCACCTCGGCTTCCAGCCGCGTCAGTTCCTCGGTCGAAAATTGGGCAATCGCGGCTTCGAGCTCAGGCTGCTCGGAGACCATGCCCTCCATGCGCTCGAAGGCTTGCTGAGCCACGACCGCGCCGGGCGCAATGCGCAGCGCGTCCGCCAAAAGCTCTTGGCCTTGCTTGTCGTTGGGCCCGTTCGCGGCCCACGCCGCCAGCAGCGCTACCGCTTCATCCGGGCGCTCTTTGTCGACCAGCCACTTGGCCACGCGCCCAGCTGCTGCGCGTCGTTCGGAAATATTGCGGAGCGCTTCCGCCATTTACGGCCTATTCAATGGGGCAAGTGGCGTGAGCGCAAGGGCTGGCTATTGGCCCGACGGACGGCAGCAAATTTCTGCGGCTTTTTGCAGGATGTAGGCAGGGCGAACGGCGCCGTGGGTGCGGCGCCCAGCGTTCAACCTCCGGCTCCGCCTTGGCCACCGAAGCACTCCCATGGGCAGCTAGTCAGATCGGCGACTTCGCACACGCCGTTGTTGCAACTCGGCGCACCGCAGTCAGCCGGGCAAAACAGGGGCTCGTTGCCCAGGCACTGACCGTCACCGCAAGCTCCCACCTGACCGCAGTCCATCGGGCAGGTGAACGACGTTTCACCGCTCACGCAACGACCGTCGCCACAACGCAAGCAGTCGAACGGACAAGACTGCGGCGTTTCGAACGCCGTGCACAGGCCATCGCCGCAGGCGGCGCAGTCCAGCGGGCAACTCGTGGCGTTCTCACCCACCACGCACACGCCGTCGCCGCAAGTGGTGCAGTCCACCGGGCAGCTTCCAGCGGTTTCACCCTGCGTGCAACGCCCGTCACCGCAGCGACAATCCACCGCGCACGATGAGTTCGACTCCGCGCCCGAGCAAATCATGTCGCCACACACCGCGCAGTCCGAAGGACAAATGCCGACCTCGGTCGCTATGCAGAAGCCATCGCCGCAGAACGAACAATCGGTGATGCAGCTCCGCGCGTTTTCGCTACCGGTGCACAAGCCGTCGCCGCACACCGTGCAATCCGTGGCGCAGCTCGCTGCGTCTTCCCACGGCGAAGAGCAAATCATGTCGCCACAAGTGCGGCAGTCCGCCGGGCAGCTGCCAAGCGTTTCGCCGAATGAGCAAGCGCCATCACCGCAGAAGTGACAATCCTGCGGGCACGACTGAGCGGTCTCGCGCGGATTGCACACGCCGTTGCCGCACGAACCACAATCCGTGGCGCAGTTGTTCGAGCTCTCGCCCGCGTCGCAGGAGCCGTTGCCACACCAGCAATCGCCGCAGTCGGGGTTGCGCTCGCCACCGTCGCAAACCTTGTTGAAGTTGCAGAAGTTGGAGCAGTCCCAGCACCAGCCCTGCTCGACGATGTCGCAGCGCCCGTCGCCACACACGGTACAGTCACTGCACCAGCCGGCTTCGGCGGGCATGCACACGCCGTCGCCGCAAATCGGCGGAGCGCAGTCGCCACACCAGCTCGGCTCACCCATCCGACAGATGCCGTCGCCACATCCGATGCTGACGCAGTCGGTACACCAGCCCACCTCAGCGGGAACACACTGCCTGTCGCCGCACGCCGGACAATCTGCGAAGCAGTTGCCCATCTCGCTCTTGTTACAAATCGTGTCGCCGCAAACCGCGCAGTCGTCGCAGCTGAAAACGCTCTCGTTCGACTGACACAACTTGTCGCCGCAGAAGCCGCCTACCCCACCCGACCCGGCAAACCCCGCAAAGCCACCGCTCGGGAAGAACCCGCCGGTTCCCCCAGCGCCGCCCGCCGGATTGCGACCGCCACTCGGAGAGCCTCCCGACTGCGGAGCACCGCCGAAGTTATTCGGAGCGCCGCCGAAGTTATTTGGAGCACCACCCGGACCGCGGCCGCCTTTCCCAAATGGCGAGCCGCCGCTCGGAGCACCTGCGATGGGAGCACCGCCAGCTCCGCCCTGACCCGTGAACCCACCGAGTGGAATTCCATCCGGTGCGTCAATCGGCAGCTCGGCCCGACCACAACCAACAGCGAACACGAATGCGACGGCAGTCGCAGCGCGCGCGACGGACGAAGCCCAAAGGACAAGTGAAGATTTCATGTCAACCAGCCCCAAACAGCCGTAGTTTCCCCTATTCCGCGCGACGACGCCAGCTTTCTGAGGCGCTGAACGCTTGTGACCCGCACCATGCACCACACCAGCGCAGGCGACGTTGGGGCAAGTCCGCTCGCTCCGTCACGGAGTTTCTCCGCCCTGCCGCTACAGGGTTCGAGAAGTTCCTCGACCGTCACGGCACTTCGTGAATGGAAACACCTTCCACCGAGACGTCCGTCGACCCGCTCATCAGGTAAGCGGGGTTGTCGAATACGACGCCGCCCTTGGTGCGCAGCACGCAGGTAGAGACGTGCTCCTTGTTGACGCCGGAGTAGTTGCAGTAAGGCGCGCCACGCCACTCCGCGGAGAGCGTCTTTTCAGAGGGCAACGCCACGCGCAGCTCGTACTTACCGGCGTCGAGCGAAAAGTGAATCTTACGGTTTTGCTCGATGGGCAACGCTTCCGGCGTCACCTTGCGCACCACGTCGACCTTGAACTCCTGCGTCGCTTGGCCCGCCCGCGCCGAAATCGTGGCCGTTCCTACCAGCTTCGGCACGAGCGAATCCCCGCTCGCGAGCAGCACACCAGGGTTCTTGGACGTGAACACCAGCGGCACTCCATCGAGCTCCGCGCCGCCTTTGCCCAGCACGCGCACCTTTGGCTTGAACGCCCCTTGCGACAGCTCGACGCGCCCAACATCAGAGGCATCCACGCGCTCGACCAAACGACAATGAATCGGCGCGCTGCGCGTATTCGGCCCCAACGTCAAGCTCACGCTGCCGTCACCGGAGCCCTTGCAGGAAAGCACCCCGCGTTTACTCACGCTCGCGAGCGCGGGCGGGTTCACCACGTAGTCGTACTCGTCTTGCCCGGTGCTCACGCTGCCATCGTGCTTGGTGACGCGCGCCGTCACCGTCACGGGATCCGCCGACAAGATCAGATCCGGCAACTCCAGCTTGAAGTCGCGCGGAATCTCCTTCTGCTGGCAGCCGCCGGCCAGCGCGACACACACGAACCACAACGAGCGACGTACACGAACGACAGCGGGCGACATCGGGCTTGCCTCCGCTCGGGTGGTGGCGCCCGAGCTCTACGCTCAAGTCTGCCCGTAGCGCGTGTTCTCGAGCAAGATCACGTTCGTCTTCGAGCGCGTTTCCCCGGCGTTCGTCACGTACACGGCCGGCTTATCGACGATGGGGCACACCTTCTCACACGCTCCACAGCCGACGCACAATGACGGATCCACGTGCGGCCGCTGCACCTTCACGGTCAGCATCGCCGCCTGCTCGCCCTCTTTGCCGTACTTGCTGTCGCGCTTCGGAACTTCGACTTCCTCCGCCCAAATCGCCTTGGGCGACGTCGGACAAAACTCCTCACACACGATGCACGGCGTAGCCATCGCCCACGGCAAACACCTGCCCTGGTCGTACATCGCGGTCCCGACGCTCACCGGCTTCTGACCGATGCCCATCTTCTGCTTCTCGTCGATCTTCTGAATCGCACCCGTCGGACAAACCTGCCCACACAACACGCACGAGAACTCACAGTAGCCGATGCGCGGAATCAAAATCGGCGTCCACAAACCTTCCACGCCCGCTTCGAAGAACGCCGGATGCAACGCATTGTTCGGGCACACCTTCATGCACTCCGCGCAACGAATACAGCGCTCCAAAAACTCGCGCTCCTCCACCGCGCCCGGCGGACGAATCACCTTCTCGCTGTACGCCTTGTCCGGCCAGTTTGCGACGCGCATCGCCGGAATCGCAACCGCGCCCGCAGCCGCCGTCGTCACCAACGTGCGCCGCTCCAAATTCGGCTTCTTGATGGCACTGCGCAAGTTCGGCAAAAACCGGAACTTGATCACATCCTCGGGACACGCGGCCTCGCAGTTCAGGCACATGTGGCACTCGTCTTCACGGTGCTTCACGCCACCTTGCGGGCTATCCGCGCCCTGACAATGCACCAGGCACAAGTTGCAATCGGTGCACTTCGCGTGGTCCTTCTCCATCCCGAACAAAGAGAAGCGCGACACCACACCCAAAAACGCACCCAGTGGGCACAGCGCGCGACACCAAAAACGCGGAATGATGCGATTCATGAACAGAATCGCCACCAGCGTGAACAAGATGAACCAGGTCTGATTGAAATAGCTCTGATTCGCCGTCCACAACGTCTGCGACAGCGTGTCCTGCGCGCCGTCCGTCGCCATTTGCAGCGTACGCAAGTTCGTCTCCGCCGCCGCGTTCGTCGCACGAATCCCGAAGTACTGCAGCGCCGGCAACACCCCCAACCCAATCGCGCGCACCGCCACGCAAATCGGATCCAACAACCCGCCGATTGCGCTCCCCGCCACCGCTGCGCCGAGGAAGCCCCACATCATGTAGTACTTCCCTGCCTGCCAACCGTGCGTCTTATTCGCCTCCACCCGCTTCCCGCCGCGCAAATAGCGACTCGGGAAAATCCACCCGAAGAAGTGGTGCAAAGTCCCGAACGGACAAATCCACCCGCAAAACACGCGCCCGAACACCAACGTCAACGCGAGAATCCCGAGCGCCCACGCCAGCCCGCGATACACCGTGTGCGTGCTCAGCAACGTCATCGCGCCGACGAACGGATCCGCCAGCAGAAACGCCTCCACCGGCAAAGGCAACCTCACCGGCTGATCGAAGCGCGCCGAAAAGGTTCCGCGAAACGCCGTCGCGCACAGAAACCAGAAAAACAGCGCGAAAAAACCGACCTGCGACACACGCCGCACCCAAACCAACGCTCGGATGATCGGACGCGCCGGAATTCCCGATCCCGGCAACTTCTTTCCGGCTTTCTTCTTGGGTGGAGCTTTGGGCGCACCCTGTTTCGCTTCGCCCTCAGCGCGAACCGGCGCCGAACCCGGCTCCTTCGCCGCTCGACCGGTTCCCTCTGTTCTCGCGCCAGCCGCAACGGCACCGGCTCCCCCAGCGCTCGCCACACCGGCACTCGCGCCAGTTGCAACGGCACCGCCTCCACCCGCGCTCGCCACACCTGCACTCGCCGCGCCACTCACTCTGTCCGCATTCGCAGCGCTCGTCGCACCGCCGCTTGCCGCGCGTCCTCCCTTCACAGCGCGCGCCGACTCCGCCAAGCGGGCGAGCGGCACCACCAAGCCGGCGCCCTTCGCTGCCGAGTGCCCCGCGTGCGAGCCACGCACCTTCGCGGCGGCCAAAGCTCCCGCTGCGCCCGAGACACCCGTTGCGCCCGAGACACCCGTTGCGCCCGAGACACCCGTTGCGCCCGAAACACCCCTCGCGTCCGAAACTCCACTTGGCGCGCGATCCAGCGCGTCCACCACGCCGACCTTCTGCAACCACGGCAGCGGTGACGGAAACTCCGCCCCCTGCCCGCCGCCAGCAGCGTGCCCAGTGTGATCGTGGCGGTGCGGCTCGGCCACCTACACCTCCACGTGCGGCACGTTCATGAAATCCATATTGCCGATGCCCCGCTCGTGCCCGAGCTTCAAGTAGCCCACTCGCTCCGGCTTCTCGCCGATCAACGTCGCGCCATACGCATCGACAGCCACCTGATCGAGACTCGCGATCACCTGATGCATATCGCGCGCGTCGTCGATATTTCCGCCCTGCGGCCCATTTCTTAACAGCACGCGCGTCGCATCCACAATCGTCAAAGTCGGGCGCATGAACGTCGCCAAATCTGCGATCGACACATCGATGTTCTGGTGCAGCCGATTGCGCCGACCGCCCAAAATCCCATACCAGTTCTTCATCGCCGCCGTGTACTTCGACAAATTATGGTGCTTCGCCACCGGCACATTGATCACCTTGTCGGCGTTCACCAGCGGCGTGTAAATTGGCCACTGATCGAGTACGTCTCCGCGCATCCGAATCTCGCGGAAACGATGCGCAGACGGCAAAATCACCGTTGCGCCCAACCCATACGCTGCACGCCAAATCCCCGATCGCTGAAAGCACCGATTCGGCTCGTTGCACGAAGCGTCCGTCACAATCACCTGCTTCGCGCCCGCTTCGAATGCCAGCCGCACCACCTCTGCAACCACTCGCGGATTCGTGTTCGCCGCGTGCACCGGCATACGATCCCAACCAATGTTCGGCTTGATCGCCACGATGTCTCCGCGCGAGACAAACCGCTTCATCCCGCCCAGTGCGGCAACTGCGCGCTGCACCAACAAAGCCGGATCAGTCGTACTCTTCGCGATCGCATAAACCGGCGGCGGCCCAGCCACGTTCGACTTGAAGTCGCGCACCTGCCGCTCACCTGTTGGCCGCGTCAGCTCCAGACCACCGTGCTCGTAAAGCAACCCCGCAGCGAGCGCGGACCCACCCAGCACCGCGCTCGCGGCTCCAATTCGCTGAAGTGCCTCTCGGCGCGTCGGCCGGTCCGTCATGCGACAGGCACCTTGGCTACGGGAAGACCCCCCGTCAAGTTTACAGGCACCAACCATCCGCCCACACCTAACCACACGTATTCACCGCATTTTCAAATCCGCCCCTTTTGCGGCCCCGCTCCCCTCAGTCCCGCTCCCCTCAGTCCCGCTCTCCCCTCACCCGTCCGGCCCCGACATTAATCTCTTCGAGATTTCCCGAACCAGATGGCGTCGCCCGACAGACTCGAGCTCGACCGCCCCGTTCTGCAGACCGATTTGCCTCAACCAGCCCCGAAGGGGGTCTTTGAGCTGCGATGTGATGTGCCACAGTTTGTGACACAGAAATCAATTAATTTCATGTACTTATGCACAAAATTCTGTGCCAAAATCTACCCCGTGGATCCGCGTTATCGATCTCGATGAAGTTATTGATGAAATGCGATGGGGCTGTCTCAAATCTCACCGCTGCTCGAGGTTTATTAAAATTCAACCTCGCTCGGAGTGCGGCGATTTTCGACAGCATGACCGCATTTCAAAGACGAAAACCACGAAACGAGTCGGCTCGGCGCCCGGAGCTCACGGAGCGAAAGGAGCGCCGAAGACGCGGATTTCATTTTGCGATTGCGCACCTCGACCCGCGTTCAGTCCGCATGAACCGCGACTCATCTCAGAAGGGCTCGGAGCTCGTGTTTACCGCAAGGCCCGCGCGTACGTTCGGCGTCGGAAGGCGTGGGAGCTTGTGCCCACGTCCGGAATGGGAAGGCCTAGGAGCCCTGTGCTTGGCCCACGAAGGCTTGGGAGAGCTCGTACCTACGTCCGGCGGGGGAAGGCTTAGGAGCTCGTCCCTACATCCGGCAGGACAGGCGTGGGTGATTGTGCCTAGCCGGACGAAA
>JBMOMJ010000066.1:0-32179 GCA_049324695.1 Myxococcota bacterium | reverse complement strand
AGGAGCCCTGTGCTTGGCCCACGAAGGCTTGGGAGAGCTCGTACCTACGTCCGGCGGGGGAAGGCTTAGGAGCTCGTCCCTACATCCGGCAGGACAGGCGTGGGTGATTGTGCCTAGCCGGACGAAAGGCGGGAGAGCTCGTGCCTACGTCCGCCGGGGGAAGGCTTAGGAGCTCGTCCCTACATCCGGCAGGACAGGCGTGGGTGATTGTGCCTAGCCGGACGAAAAGGCGGGAGAGCTCGTGCCTACGTCCGCCGGGAGAGCTCGTGCCTACGCTCCGCCGGGAGAGCTCGTGCCTACGTCCGCCGGGAGAGCGTGGGAAGCTCGTGCTTAACCCACGAAAAGGGCTTAGAGAGCTCGTACTTCGTGCCGGCGGGGAAGGCTTAAGGAGCTCTGCTTACTCGCGAGGACGCCCAAAAGCCCAGTGTTTACCCACGAGAAGGCGTGGAGCTCGTGCCTACGTCCGGCGCGGAAAGGCTCGGGAGCTCGCGTTTAGCCGCGAGGCTCTCGCGCGCGGGAAGGCTCGGGAGCACTCAGCCCAGGAGGAGACCGGGGAGCTTGTGCTTGTGTCCGCGTGAGAAGACGTTAGGAGCTGGTGCTCACCCCCGAGCAGGCCTGAGAACGAGCTCGTGTTTGCCGACCCCGTCACGAGCCGCGGACCTGCGCGACGAGCCGCGGAGCTGCGCGACGAGCCGCGGAGCTGCGCGACGAGCCGCGGAGCTGCGCGTTACGTCCGGCTTGGGAGGGCAGGAGGCTCGTGCATTACACCCACGCGGACGCGCTGGGGCCCGTAGAGCAGGAGTAGAATTTCTGGATTCCTCGAGCATTCGGCAGGTCTTTCACTCGGATTCCTGGTTTTTCCATTAGTTCCAATAACTTGCACTAGCGGAAATCTCAAGGGACATTTTGGCACACAATTATCTGCTCAACTATTTGAAATTATTAAGATGCCGTGTCACAAATTGTGGCTCATCACCTTCGAGTTCGAAGACCCCTCTCCGCTCGCGGACCCGATTTGTGCGTTGGTCGTGGCCGGCCCGTAACCCGATTTAGGCTGTGGGCCGTAGGCCGCTCGCGGGTCGATTGCTGTGGTCGTAGCCGCGCTCCGCGACATGATTTGTGCCGTCGTTCCTGGCTCGCTCGCGACCAAGGTTGCGCCCGCTCGCGACCAAATTTTGTGCGAGGCGCGGGCGGTGCCGTGAGCGCAGCACCGTGCCGTGAGCGCAGCACCGTGCCGTGAGCGCAGCACGGTGCCGGGGCTCAGCCAGGTGCCGGGGCTCAGCCAGGTGCCGGGGCTCAGCCAGGTGCCGGGGGCTCAGCCAGGTGCCGGGGGCTCAGCCAGATGCAGGAGCTCAGCGGGATGGGGACGCTGGCGCGGGAGCGCAGCGCGCACGATGGGGAGCGGCGGGGAAACTCGAAGGGGACTGGGGAGCGCGGAGGGAATCGCGGAGAGGGCGGAAGAGAAAATCGGGGGAACGGGCTTGAACGTGCGGGCACTCGGCGCTAGCGTCCCGCTCCCTTTTGGGCGGCCCTTGGTTGGCCGAGGCTCACGCGCCTTTCTGGAGAATCAGTAATGAAGGACGGGATTCACCCCGAGTATGAGGTCGTGACTGTTGTTTGCGCGTGCGGCAACAAGTTTCAGACGCGATCGACGAGGAAGGAGCTGACCGCTGACGTGTGCGGCGCTTGTCATCCGTTCTACACGGGCAAGCAGCGTTTGGTGGACACGCAGGGTCGAGTCGATCGCTTCCGTCGTAAGTACGGCGCGGCCGGCGCGGGCGCTAAGAAGTAGTTCGTCCGCCGGTTGGTGGCGTAGGGCCGTGGCGTCATGCGCTGCGCGGATTTCTGGCGTGCGAATGGCGCGCGGTGGAAGCGTGTGCGGTGCGCACCGCAGGTGTTCGGCGTGCAAGGATCGACGCGGAGCTTGCGATTTTGACGTTGCGCCTTAAGGCGCAGGAACGACTGGAATGCGCGGTTGCGGGCGAAGTTGCACGCGCCTCGTGTTGCGTGGCCTAGCGGGCGAAGGTACGCCGCGGAACGGCCGGCGCTGCGCGTCACCCGGGCTATACTGGTTGCAGATGTCGAATCAACCTGCGGTGGTCGGCCCGGATGGCGTGGCGCGGCCCTATATCGGCGGTCAGGCGGTGCTCGAGGGCGTGATGATGCGTTCGCCCCACGCTTTTGCTGTGGTGGTGCGTCGTCGCAACGGCGAGCTGGTGGTGGTGGAAGAGCCGATGAAGGATTTGCGTCAGGGCGCACGGGCGTGGCCGTTCGTGCGCGGGGTGACGGCGTTGGTAGAGGCACTGAAGCTGGGAAGTCGCGCGTTGCGGTTTTCGGCAGCCGTTTATGAGCGGGATTTGAACGAGGCGGAGAGCGAGGCGCGTCGTTCGCCGAGTTCACCGAGTTTGCTGAGCGTGCTTTCGTTGCCGATCATCGCGCTGGTTACGAGCGAGCCGGAGGTTCCTTCGCACTCGAGTGCGGGCAAGAGCGAGGGCACGAACTTCATGACGCTACTGAGCGTCGTGTTCGCGCTGGGTTTGTTCATCGCGCTGCCGCAAGCGTTCGCCGCAGGCGTGAGCTGGTTGTTCAACTTGAACCTGGACGTGCGTAGCCCGGGTTTTCAGGCGATCACGGGCGCGGCGAAGCTTCTGATCATCATCGGCTACATGCTGGCGATTCGGCGCATTCCGGATATTTATCGGGTGTTCCAGTATCACGGCGCCGAGCACAAATCGATTCACACGTACGAGTCTGGCGCGGCGCTGACGGTGGAGAACGCGCGTCAACGCACCACGCTGCATCCGCGTTGCGGCACGACGTTCATCGTGATGGTGGCGTTGGTTTCGATTTTCGTGTTTTCGCTGTTGGGGCCGTTTCTGCCCGAATTTGGCTTGAACAAGTTCGCCGACAATGTGCTGTTTTTCTTGTTCAAGCTGCCGTTCTTGCCGCTGATCGCTGCGGTTACTTTCGAGCTGCAGCGGTTGCTCGCGCGGTTCGCGCAGAGGGGCCCGTTGCGTGCACTCTTGTGGCCGGGATTTCTGGTGCAGAAGATCACGACGATCGAGCCCGAGGACGCCCAGCTCGAAGTCGCCATGGGCTCGCTGGCGCTGGCGCTGGCGCACGAACAAGGCGGGAAGCGCGACGCCAAGAACGAAGAGAGCTACCCGAACTACGCTGAGCTTCTGGCGCGCGGCGCCGCTACAGGCTGAGATGTTACCGCGCGACAAGTTGAAATCGCTCGTGCGGCGTCACGAGGAGGTGGAGCGACTGCTCTGCGATCCGAATGTGCTCTCCGACATGAAGCGCCTGAATGCCCTGAACCGGGAGCGCGCGCAGCTCGTGCCGATCGTGGAAGCGATGGGCAAGCTGGAAGGCGTCGAGCGTCGCATCCGCGAGGACGAAGAGGCGCTCGACGATCCGGATCTTGGGCCGCTCGCGCGCCAGGAGTTGCCGGAGTTGCAGGCCGAGCAGGGTCAGCTCGAGCAGGAGCTGCGACTATTGCTGCTGCCGAAGGATCCCAACGACGAGAAGAACACGATTCTCGAGATCCGGGGCGGCACGGGCGGCGAAGAAGCGGCGTTGTTCGCTGCGGACTTGTTTCGCATGTACTCGCGCTTCGCCGAAAAGCGCGGTTGGCGCGTGGAAATCATGAGCAGCAGCGAAGCCTCCGCCGGCGGTTTGAAGGAGGTGATTGCGCTCGTCACCGGACAGCGCGTGTACTCGAGCCTCAAGCACGAGGGCGGTGTGCATCGCGTGCAGCGTGTGCCGGCTACCGAGGCGCAGGGGCGCATTCACACGTCGACCGCGACGGTCGCGGTGCTGCCCGAAGCCGATGAGGTCGATCTTACCATCGACGAGAAAGAGCTGAAGATCGATATCGCCGCGTCAGGCGGGCCCGGCGGGCAAGGCGTGAACACCACCAACAGCGCCGTGCAAATCACACATTTGCCAACTGGCATGATCGTCAAGTGTCAGGATGAGCGCAGTCAGCTCAAGAACAAGAGCAAGGCGCTCAAGATTCTGCGTAGTCGGTTGCTAGACATCGAGCGTGAGAAGCAGGCCGAAGCGCTGCGCGATGAGCGGCGTGGAATGGTGAAAGCCGGCGACCGCTCCGAAAAGATTCGCACCTACAATTTCCCCCAAAATCGTCTGACGGATCACCGCATCGGGCTCACGCTGTACGAGCTGGACCGCATCATCGAAGGCGATTTGGACCAGTTGGTCGCTGCGCTCGGGGCCTGGCACCAAGCGCAGCTGCTCGAACAGAATCCGGACGGGGGCGGACTCGGCGCGGGGGCAATGTGAACGTCGTGCTGGACGTCGACGACGCGGCGCTGTTCGCAGCGCTCGTGCTGGTGCCCACGGCGTTTTCACGCAATCGTTTTTTTGGTTTGTTCGAGGATCCGGAGCGCAAGCGGCTGCGGCGCCGAGCGGCACGTGTACGCGGCATCATTCGCCAGCTGGTGCACCCGGAGCGCGGGCGCGCGGAGATCGTCGGTGAGCGCGTGCTCGAAGATGGGCGCGTGTTGTTGCGCTACACGGTAGAAGAGATGGGCTACTCGCGCACGGCGTCGCTCTCCAAGCTGGAAGCTTCGGTGCTGCGTTATGCGCTCGCGCGCGGCGGTTTCGCCGAAGTGTCGGACGAGGATCGCAAGCTGGTCGAGCAGAGCTTGTCGTGCCTCGGCGAAGGCCTCGGACTAAAGCTCGACGGCATGATTGGCTGAGCGGCTCAGTGTGACTCGCCGGGCAGAGCGCGACGTAGCAGCTCCGCGAGCAGCAATCTCGAATCGCGCAGGAAGCTCGCGTCGAAGCGTGGCACGATCTTGCGAGTGCGCACCGACGCGTACCAGTGCACGACGCGCGTGCGTGCGCTGAGCGCGTCCGCGAGCCGCGCGTGGGTATCGGCGCGAAACCAGTGCTCGCTGATTTCAGGAGGCAACGGGTAGAAAACGTCGGGCGGGTGCACCACCAAGTCGCGCCGGCGTGTATCGGCGAGCGCCGTTTGCAACAATGAAGTACCCAGCGCGTAGCGGCGCATCGCGACGTGGCCGGGCAGCGCCAGGGCACGTTCGCACAACTCGAACAAGAACGGATGCCGCGCCTCCGCGCCGAGCACCGCGTTGTTTGCGCGCGCCGGATACCAACTCTCGACGTGACGAAATAGGTTCACTGCGCGCCGCGAGCGCCTGAGCACGTCGCGCAGCGCGGAACGCAGATAGGCGCCGCTCCACGCAACAGGATTCGGCGAGCGCTGGAGGCTGGCTGGAAATGCGATGTGCTCGTTGCCGCAAAAGAACGCCGCAGAGCGTAAGGGAGTCAAATCGGCGCACGTCACGGTATCGAGATCGAGGTAAACCCCGCCGCGATTCACCAAAATGGCGAGCCGCAATAAGTTCGAGCGCGCTGCGGGCGCCAGCAAACGGCGATACAAGTCGACGAGGCGTGGACCATACGCGCTGTCGATTTCGCGCGCCGGGTCGAGGCGATGGCGCACAACGCGCGGGAGCTCTGCCAACGCACGAAAGTTGGGCTCGTGTTCGAGATCGTCGGTGTGATGCAGCGTGACGCGCGAAAATCCACCGCGATGGACGGCGCTGGCCATGGCCGCGAAATTGAGCCACGGGAAGTTATCACCAATCCAGACGAAGTGACACGCCGCGGGAATCATGGTGCCTCGAGCAGTTGATCGACGCGATCGACGAAGTGACCGCGTGCCCAATCGAGCAAACGCACGGTTTCTCGCAGTGCGAGCGGATTTCGCATGTCGCCGGGATGAATCGCGATGCGCAATGGCAACTTACCGCGCAGTAGCCGCGCCACGCGAGTGAACGCAACGCTGCTCAGCAAGCGCAGACGCGTGCGCGTTGCGAAGTTCATCACCAGCGATGGGCGTTCACGACCACTCACCGGATCGAACACGCCGAAGTGATTCTCCGTGTAGCGGATGTTACGTTCGGCCAATGCAGGCAAAAGCCGCCGCGGGAGGATCCAAGCCGGCGGGACGAAACCGTGCACTGGTAACTCGAGCTCCGCGAAGAGCCGCAGGCCCGCGTCGAGGCGCGCCGCAGCCTCGGCGCGATCGAGCTCACCGAATTCGGCTTCACCCGCGGAGGCCACGCGCTGACGCCAGAAGCGCCCAAAGCTACCACGCGGGGCCGCAGCCGCTCGAAATTGACTCGAATGATACAAACCGTGCAACAGAATCTGCGAGCCTTCTGCGGAAAGAGCGCGCACGTGACGCACGAACGCCGGCGCATCCGCCAACGGGGCGGCACCGTGATGGTTCGGAACTACCAACAGCGCTGGCATGGTGCCGCGCGCGCGACACAGACGAACGGCGTAGTCCACCTCCATGCCGAACGGTGGACACACGTCGTGAATGGCTACGTGCACTGGCATCAATTCCTCGCGCCTTGCAAGAGTTCCCGATAGAGCTTCAGCAGCGCACCGAAGTGCTCTTGCTCGGAGATGACCAACGCCGACGCCGCGCGCGCCGACGCCGCGAGCTCATTCGGATCCCGCGCGAGTAGACGTTCGCACGCCGCAACCAGAGCGTCCGCGTCGCCCGCGGTGTGTCGCTCGGAGCACGCTTCCGGCGCCACTTCGGCAGCACCGCCCAAGGTCGGAACGACTACCGGTGTCGCGCACGCCAGCGCCTCCGCAATCGCCAGGCCGAAAGTTTCGAATGGCCCAGCGTGCAGCAATGCGTCGGCGCTTGCAACGATGCGCGCCAGCCGCGTGCGATCGCGTTCGAAGCCTAAAAACACGATGTCTGCGGAGCCACGCGCCTGTGCTTCGAGCCGATGCCGCTCGGGGCCATCGCCAACCACGAGCAGCACCGCGTCGCGGCGCGCACGCAGCTTGCGAAAGCCTTCGATCAGAACATCCACCCGCTTTTCACCCGCAAGCCGGCCAACACTGACGAGCAACGCGCCTTTTCGCTGACCCAAAAACCGCTGCCGAAATTCTTCGTCGCGCGCCTCGGGCCGAAACACGCGCTTGTCGACGCCGAACGGCAATTGATGCACGCGGGGTACGCCATGCAGCCGCAGTTTGCGCGCTTGCCAAGCGCTCGCTACGACGGTGGCATGGCAGCGCGAAGCGACGCCGCGCACCCAAGCCCAGAGCGGCGCCGTCAATACGTTTGCCGTGCGCGCCGAGCTCCGCTCTTGAATGCGACTGGCCAGATACGTGTCGATGAAATCCGAGTGCCAAACCAGAGTACGAATGCCGTAAGTCCCCTTTTTGGCGCACATCGCCGCGAGCGCCGCCAGCTCTGGTGAATGAATCTCGAGCACGTCGGGAGCTTCTTCGCGCACCCGTTGTCGCACAGCCGCGAAACGCGAAAAGAGATGATACGTGGGATCGTACGGCAGGTGCGGCCCAGCGAAACGCACCAACCGCGAGCCGTTTCCGCGTTGCTCCGCGAGCGAGGACTCTTCGTTGCGCGGCCCAGGCGCGATAATTCGATGTTCGGCGCCGAGCGCGGTCACGCTCGCTGCTTTGGCAGTCAAATAGGAGCGAACACCTCCGCCGCGCTCGGACCAGAACTCGGTGACGTCGACGATCTTCATGGCTTACCTCAGCCGCCCGAGCTCCATTGCAGGAAGCGTGCACGCCTGAGAATGCGATCGACTGCAGGCTAGGACGGGCGCGCGGGAGCGTGTTTGACGCGAATTCGACGCGCGCGTGGCCACGTCGTCGCGAGCGTCAGGCGATCATGCAACGCTCCCAGGAGGGGAGTGAATGGCGCGCACACCGTGAAAATTGCGCCCGTTCGCCTTGGATTTTTTGGTGGGCCCCCACCGCACGAAATCGCGCGCGTACCGACGCGCAGACGCGCTCACGCGGTTGGCAAACGCTTTGCTAAGCGAAGCGCTCATGTCGCCTCGCATTCGAGTTACGCACGCTCGCGGCACCGCATTCGAACTGCCACGTCACATCGGCATCATCAACGACTACCTGCGCGTGCCTTACGCCAATGGCTCCTCGTTCGCGTCACAGTTTCTCTATCGAGAGTTCATGGCGCGCGGTCATGACGTCACCGTTCTCGGTCCGCACGAACCCGGTGCCCGCAGCGAGGAGCTTCCGCGTCGCCGCGTGCCATTCGGCTCGCTTCCGCTACACAATCATCCAGGCCTTTTCTTGGCGTTGCCATCGCGCGAAGCCCTGGCGAGCGCCGTACAAGCGAAGCTCGACGTAGTCCTGGCACAAACCGGCTCGGGGTTGCTCGAGCTCGGCGTGTGGTTGAGGCAAAGCGCCGGCGTGCCGCTTCTGTGTGTGAATACCATTCACATGCCCAGCGTCTACAACGTGCTGCTGCCCGACGCACTCAACGGTCGCAAGGAAGTCACGGAGTTGTTCGACGCCGGTATCATTCCGCGCATCGAGCGCATGACTGCCAGCGCCTACAACCTGAGTGATGGCCTTGTCGTTTTGTCCGCTGGTCTCGAGCGCTATTGGCGCGCGCGCGGTGTGACCGTGCCGATTCACGTAATTCCGCGTTCGGTGCAGCCCTCGATGCTGAAGAGCTCCGGCAAACGTGACCCGTTTTCGCCCACCGCAGCGCGCGGAGGCCGCTTGCTTTGTGTATGCCGTCACACGCGCGAAAAGAGTATCGAGCGTTTGCTGCGGCTGTTCGCGGCACACATTGCGCCGATTTCGCCCGAGATCAGCTTGACGCTAGTCGGCGATGGCCCGGATCACGACGCTTTCGTGGCTCTCGCGCGTGAACTCGGGGTTGCGGAGCGCGTGCATTTTCCAGGCGAATACCCGCTTGCTGAAGTCGCCGACTTCTACGCGCACGCGGACTTGTTCGTGTACGCGTCGCTCTCCGAAACCTACGGTCAAGTGGTGAGCGAAGCGTTGTGGTCCGGTTTGCCGGTGGTCGCCTTCGAAGACTCGATGGGCGTTTCGCAGCAGATCGATTCGGGTCAGAATGGATGGCTGATTGCGCCAGGGCCCGACGCCGGCGCGGCTGACCAGCGCTTTGCGGCTCGAGTCCTGGAGCTTTTACGCGACGCAGACCAGCGCCGAGCTTTGGGCGAAGTGGCCGCACGCCTCGCTCACGAGCGCTCGGATCCGGAGCTCTGCATCCAGCGTTATTACTCGGCGTTCCTGTCAGCACGTGAGCATTGTGCACGCACCTTCAGTCCCGCCGGGCTTTCCGCGCGCGCGCTGCCGCTAGTACGTTGGGCCACCTTGCACACGTTGTTGGCCGGCCTTGGCCGAGTGCGAACCCCAGCGCTCTTGAACCGGCACGGTCGCACTCAGCCAGTTTGGGAAACCGAAACGGCAAGCGCCGCCTGATTCGCACCTAGGCAAGCACGATGGATGCGGTGCTCCCCCTGCGTGAACACGATGTTCCTCGCGCCGAGCTCTTGCTGGCGTCGCTGGCCGCCCGCTTCGAGGGGTTGAGCCAGCTATGGATCGTCGCTTCGGCGGCCGAGCTTCCGCGCATTCAGCAGCGCTTGGCGCGTTTCGAGCAGAGTCTGTCGTTGCGGTTCGAATCGGAGAATTGGTTGGTACCGGAGCTCGAGTTGGTTCCGCTCCTCAAGGGTTGGTACAAGCAACAGCTAATCAAGCTGGCCATCAGCGAGCACATCGAAACGGCGTTCTATCTAACGCTGGACGCTGACGTGATCTGCTGCCGCGACGTCAACCCCGCGGCGCTCACACCCGCTGGCCGCGCGAGCTGCCATCTATTTCTCGAGGATTTGCACCCCGATTGGTACGTGGGCTCTGCAGCGACACTGGGCGTGGCCGCGCGACGTGGTGTTTTGCATGCGGTGACTCCCGCCGTGTTGCACCGCGACTCAGTTCGTGAGCTCGCGGCGTTTCTAACGGAACGAGCGACCAATAAGCGCTTCTCGGCAGGCCTGCGTGGCCTCTCGCAGCGTTTGCTGCTGGCGCGGGCGAGCCTCGAGCGCAGCCAGCGTTACGCCAGCTGGCGAGTGTGGCTGGCAGCCTCCCCGCCGTGGACAGAGTACGCGCTCTATTACACGTTCCTCGAAACGACGGGCGCTTTCGAGCGTTTCCACGAATATACGCCGTACTGCCTTTACGACGTCGAGCGTTCGGTGTGGCGGCAGCGGGCAGCCAGCTTCGCACACTTCGATCCGAGCGCATGCTTCGACGGGCAAGGTCCGCCTTGGTTTTTCATCGTCCAATCCAACACACGGCTCGAACCGGAGCTCGTGCGCACGAAGCTAATGGGGTACGTCGATGTTTGAAAAGCAGCCGACGCTGCGAATCTTGGCGCGGCCGGGTTTCCACGCCGCAAACCCCTACACGAAGCTGATCTACGACGGCGTGACCGCAGCGGGGGCCCGCGTAGACGACTACGCCTTGCGGCGTGCCGCTTTCGGCCGCTACGACATCGTGCACGTTCATTGGCCGGAGTCGACGTTCAACGCGTCGCTGCCCGAAGCGCTCGCCACGACACGAAGCCTGTTGCTTGCGATCGACGCCTTGCGCGCGCGGGGTACCAAGCTGGTATGGACCGCTCACAACTTGCGCGCTCACGAGCGGCGCTTTCCGCGTGCAGAAAGCGCATTCTGGCGTGCCTTCTCCGCGCGAGTAGACGGGGTGATCGCGCTTTCGCAACGCGCGCGGGCGCCGCTCGCGCAACGCTTTCCGGCGCTCGCCAGTAAATCCTGCTTCGTGATTCCCCACCCACACTATCGAGGCATTTATCCTGACGGAGTGACGCGCTCGCAAGCGCGCGCTGCACTCGGCATCGCGCAAGACTGCAAGGTGCTTTTGTTCTTTGGGCGCATCCTCGACTACAAAAACGTGCCCGCGCTAATCGAAACCGTTCGTCGGTTGCGAGCCCGCGAGGATGGTCGAAAAGTCGTGCTGCTCGTGGCGGGCAAGCCGCACGACGCGCAGTTGGCCGAGCGCGTGAGAGCCGCGCGCGGAAACGACGAACGCGTCGTGCTCACGTTGCGGCACATTTCCGACGCTGAAACACAGCTGTTCTTTCGCGCCGCGGATCTCGTCGTGCTCCCCTACAAGGACTTCTTCAATTCCGGCGCAGCGCTGCTAGCGCTGAGCTTCGATCGTCCGGTGCTGATGCCGCGGCGTGAAGCTGCGCTCGAGCTCGCGGAGCAAGTTGGTCACGATTGGGTACACGTCTACGACGAACTCGAGCCGCACACTCTCGAGCTGGCGCTGTTGCATGCCGCGCGCTTACCTCCGGTAACCAACGGACGTCAGCTGTGGTTGCTAGACCCAAATCGCATCGCGCGCGACACGCTGGCTGCGTACCGGGTTCTCGCGAATCGCGTACCTTCTGCCGCGACCGATTCGCATATGGCGGTGCTTCCATGAAAGCCTCGGCTGCGTTCGAGCGCGCTACCGAGCGCGTCACGTTGTTCTGCTTTCGTCATGCACGCGCCGTGCTGTTGGCGGCTGCGTGCTTGCTCGTCTTGGCGCTCGGCGTGAGTAGTCGCCTCAAAATTCAGGGTGACTTCGTAGAGCTCTTGCCCAGTGAGAGCCCAGCTGCGAAGCGCTTTCGTGAAGCGCTGGCTCGCAAGGGGGGCGGTGAGTCCACGCTGGTCGTGCTCGTGCAGTCCTCGGATCGCGCCCTCAATCAACGCTACATCGATCGGCTCGAGTCGCGCTTGAGCAAGCTACCGAGCGAGCTGGTGAGCCGCGTCGAGAGTGGACCGCGGGAGATTCGCGCGTACATCGAGAAGTACCGCTGGCTGTTCCTGAGCCGTGAGGATCTCACGCGCGCCGAGTGCGAGCTGGATCTAGCTCGGCAGCGCGCCGCACCGGGCTATGTCGATCTGGGTGAAACTTGCGACGACGGCGCTCCCGGCGAAGCAAGTGCCGAAACCGTTTCGCCTGACCAGTCTCGGCTTCAAGCACTACGGGAGCGAGTTCAAGCGCGCATTCGCGCGGAGGACCGCTTTCCGGACGGCTACTACAACACCGCCGACGGAAGCGTCTATGCGCTGGTAGTCAAGGCGCGGCGTGCCGGGATGGGTGAGGCATCCAGCGACGATTTGATGCAACGCGTTTCGAGCGAAGCCAAGGCGGTAGCATCCGAAGTCGGTGGCAAGCTGGACGTTGGCTTCGGCGGCGACATCCCCACAGCCATGGCCGAACGCGAAGCACTGCTGGAGGACATCGGTCATGTGTCGGGAGCCGCAATTCTGTTGGTGTTCGGCTCCATCATCCTCTTCTTCCGTTCGCTGCGCGCGCTGCTCTATATCGGTGCCGCCGTCGTGCTCGGCGCGACCTTTTCCTTCGCGATCGCAGCGCTAGCCATTGGCCGACTGAACGCCGCTACTAGCTTCCTTGGCTCAATCATCGTGGGCAACGGCATCAACTACGGCATCGTGTACCTCGCGCGTTATGTCGAGCAACGCTCGAACGGCATCGCGGTACAACCTGCCCTGCTCGATGCGGCACTCACGTCGCTGCGCGCCACTTGGCTTGCGGCGTTGGCAGCCAGCTTGGCGTATGCGTCACTCTCGACCACTGGTTTTCGGGGCTTCAGTGAATTCGGCATGATCGGCGGCGTAGGCATGGTGCTGTGCTGGTTCTGCACGTACACGATTCTGCCGGCTTGCATCGGCTGTTTCGAAGCTTCAGGTAAATCCGGCTTGGGCGCACGGCGCGCCGAGAGGCGATTTTCGCTGGCTGGTTGGGTCACGAACATGGCCGCTCGTCATCCGAGAAGCATACTCGCCGCGGCTCTCCTGCTCGGCGCCGCAGCGGCGTGGCCAACCTTTCAGTTCTTGAAAGATCCGTGGGAGTACGATTTTAGCAAGCTGCGCAGCGTGTCGAGCGCACGCGCCGGAGCCAGCCACTACAGCGCTCTCGCCGACAAAGTATTCGGTACACGCGGAGCGCCGGTGTTGATTCTGGCCGATACAATGAACGACGCGCCGCGTGTGGCGAAGAGCGCACTTGCCGCTGATCGCCGCTTCGGAGAAGGAAAGCTCATCGAGAAGGTCGAGACCATTTTCGATCGGCTCGGCGGTGAGCCCGAAGAAGTACAGGCGAAGCTCAGCTTGCTCACCTCGATCCGCGAACACATCGATGCGCTGCGCCGCCACGCAACCGCACAGGACGGCGCGATTTTAGATGAATTTCGCCCGCCGGAAGCGCTGCGGGCACCGACAGTCGCGGACCTGCCCGCGATGTTGAAGCAACAGTTCACGGAAAGCAACGGCCGCGTGGGCACACCGGTGTTCGTCTCCTTGAATCGCAAAATTTCGCAGAGCAAAGGGCAAAACCTGCTCAAGATCTCCGAAATGTTGGCGCACATCACGCGTTCCGATGGCAGCTCAGTGCCGAACGCCAGCCGTGCAACCGTTTTCGCTGAAATGATCCGCTCGATGGAACGCGATGGCACGCGCGCTACCTTGCTCGCGCTGCTCACGGTGATCATCGTGAGCGTCGTGCTCACGCGCTCGGCGTTGACCGCAGCGTGCGTGACGGGATCGCTGCTGCTGGCGGTGGTCCTCCTGACAGGCTGGTTGGCAATCGGCGAACAACGCCTGAATTTCCTGAACTTCGTGGCCTTACCTCTCACCTTTGGTATCGGCGTCGAATACGCGATCAACATTCACGAGCGTCACCGCGTGGAAGGCGACGTTGCGCGAGCCGGGCGCTCCGTAGGGGGCGCCGTGGCGCTATGCAGCTTGACCACGATTTTCGGCTATGGCGCGCTCATGTTCGCTGACAATCGCGCGTTGCAATCGTTTGGGCGCTGCGCAATCGCGGGCGAAATACTTTGTTTGGCCACTGCGCTGATCGCGCTGCCCGCGGTACTTTCGCTGCTGGGCAAGAAGCGCACGCAGCGTCCGGAGCAAGCGGGTAGCACGGCTCTACTGGTGTGAAATCTGTCGCTCGAGCCCTGCGAGCCGCTGGATGATGAAGCGGTCGGCGGGGCTCACGTTGGGCAACTCGCGCAGCATTTCGAGGTACTCCCTGAATGCGGCGCGATTCACGTTCTGCGCCTTGCGTACCGCCGCGTAGAGCTGATCCACGATAGACGCGGGCAACGGCTGCCGCAACGCCGCGAACAACGACACAGCATAATCTATCCAGCTGCCCCGCTCGGTAGCCTCGGCGAGCAACACAGCATAGTACGCGGCTTTGGTGAGTATGCGCGGCGGTACGTCCGCGATGCGACCGGCGCGCACGCGGCGAAGCAACTCCTCCAGCGCTGCAGTCAGCAGGCGCTCTGCCTCCTCCGTGCGCCCCAGCGCGAGGCTCTTGTCTGCGAGAGTACCCAGGAGATCGACCGAGTGCGCCTCAACCGTGGGCGCTTCAGTTTCGTCGGCCGAAAGGCGCGCGCTCAGCTCGGACAACGTGCCCCCCATCGGCGTCGTAGCGGGAGTTTCGCTGGCAGGATTGCGGCAAGGCAAGAGCTCCGACTTGAGCACGAACGAGGCACTACCGATCTGGAATTGATCGCCGTCTCTCAGCGTTTCGCTTCTCAGAATGCGCACGCCGTTGACGAATACGCCGTTCGCACTCTGCATGTCTTCGATGACGACAGAGTCGGCACGCACCAGCAATCGCGCATGTCGCCGCGACACCCGCGCGTCTCCAATCATCAGCTCGCAGTTGCTGCTACGCCCCACCAAGTAGGCGCGCGGCTCGAGGCACATCTTCGCGTCGCCGTGCTCCAACCAGAAGCGACGAACCTGTAGGTTCAGCTTATGCGATGCGCTCGTACGAGTGCTGGAGAGTGAACCGGGCGGAAAATCGTCGTCCATAGCCTGCGCGATAGAATCGGGAGCTTAACCACCGTACGTTCAATATCGCGATTTGCGAAGGCGGCAGGCGACCGTCCGGCTCATGAACATATGAGATTTGGAGGACTGAAAGCGTGGCGGCCACACCGGCACCTGCACTCTCACACACGTTTTCTCGTAAGCCGAGCTGATCCAGAACGAGACGTCGACGCACGAGCGGGGAGCACGGACCCCACTGCCGCGGCGCGCCCTAACCGAGCTCGCAAACTGCGATCGACTTGGGCGCGAGTTCCAAACGCAGCTTGCCGGACACCAATGAGGCGTCCGCCGCACGCGGTACCACGCAGTCGGGTGCCGCAAACGTGTTGCACGAGTCGATGCGCTCCGCGCCGAGCGTTCGACAACGTACCTTCGAAAAGCTCACAGCCTCTACATCGCAAGTGATGGCGAGTGTGCGCGACGGATGCGGGTTCACCAGCGACAGCGTGACGCGGCCGGATTCATCGCGTGAAGCAGAACCGCTGAGCCCGCCTATCTCGGCGTCGCCGAACGTGTAAGGCGGCGCCGTGTACTCGAGCGCCAGGCTCGTGCCGGCTTGATGCGACTTGAACATTTCGAACACCCAATATGTCGGTGTGCGCAGCATGCTGGCGCCGTTGGTCAAGATCAGCGCTTGCAGCACGTTCACTGTCTGGGCCAGGTTGGCCATGCGCACGCGTCGCGCGTGCTTGTGAAAAATGTGCAAGTTGAGTGCTGCCACCATTGCATCACGCAAGGTGTTCTGTTGCTCGAGAAACCCGGGATTAGTGCCAGGTAACGCGTCGTACCAGGTTCCCCACTCGTCGACGAAAAGGCCGACACGTCGCTCTGGATCGTGCCGATCCATGATCGTCGCGTGCGCGGCGATGAGCTCGTCCATACGCAACGTATTCTTCAGCGTACTGAACCAAGCAGCTTCATCGAAGCCGAGCGAAGCACCTTTGTGAGACCAATCGCCGGTCGGGAGCGTGTAATAGTGCATGCCGATGGCGTCGAGCATTCCCGCAGCGCGACTCATCAGCACGCTGGTCCATTCGAAATCGGCGCCGTTCGGTCCGCACGCAACACGCTGAATGCGCTGCTTGGGATTGTAGTTCTTCACGTACGTCGCGAAGTGGCGGTAGAGATCCGCGTAGTATTCCGGGCGCATGTTCCCCCCGCAACCCCAGTTCTCGTTGCCGACACCAAAGTAGGGCACCGAAAACGGTTCGTCGCGACCGTTGCTACGGCGACGGGCAGCGAGCGTCGAATCGTGCGGGGCCGTGAGGTACTCGACCCACTCTTGCATTTCGCGCGGCGAGCCACTCCCCATGTTGCCAGCAATGTAGGCGTCGGCGCCGAGCTCCTCCACCAGCGCCATGAACTCGTGTGTACCGAAATGGTTGTTCTCGATCACGCCTCCCCAATGGCTATTGATGCGGCGCGGGCGCCCAGAGCGAGGGCCGACACCGTCCTGCCAGTGATATTCGTCGGCAAAACAACCGCCGGGCCAACGCAAAACGGGTACGCGAATTTCCTTCAGCGCGTGCAACACATCATTGCGCATGCCGCGCCGGTTTGCGATTGGCGAGTCCTCTCCAACCCAGACCCCTTCGTAAATGCAGCGCCCCAAGTGCTCGGCGAAATGCCCATAGAGGTGGCGGCTCAGGTGCGGTCCAGGTTCCGCCGCGTTCAAGCGGGCGTGCACATCGGCGAAAGCTTTCGTCATGGTTGATGTCTCGCAGCCAACATAACGTGGAGACGCTCAGCTCTCGACGCGGACAGGAACGTCATCGGCGCGTTGGCTTGCACGAAACTCGATGACGCGAATGTCGGCCAGCGCGTTCTGAACGAAGGGATCTTCAGCCATGATGCTTTCAATTTGCTCGCGCGTCTTTCCGACCGCCAAGATGATGCCGCCGTCGCGCGGGATCTTGCGACCCGAAATCAAGAAGACGCCCGCGGCGTAGTACTTCTTCAGGAACGCGACGTGGGCGCGCATGTGAGAATCGATTTGCTCTAGATCTACCTTGTAAGTGAGCTCGATGACGAACATGGGTCGGCAGTTTGGCAGAATTCCGATACGCCGCTACGCGTTCAATCCTGCTCAGGCATCTGACTTTTGGCCCTGAAAGTTGCTCGAACCGCTCGGCAGCACTTGCAGAACGGCGCGTAACCGGGCCACACCGCGCAGCTCGGCTCGGTACACGGCCCAGGCGGTGATCGGCGGCGAAGCCCACTCGGGCAGCACGCGGCGAAGCGCTCCGCTGACCAGCGATTCACTGACCGTCCAGTCCGGAAGGTAGACGATGCTGGCTGCGGGCGAGGGGCGGCGCCCGTAGCTGGTGAACGTAACGACGCAGACTTTCGAAACGATCCGCTTCTCCGAAGGCCGGACGACCACACTGCTCATAACGACGCATGTCGACTCAAAGAGCAACGAACGACGCAAGTGGACACACGGACCGTGTGGCTGACAGACAAAAACACCTCACTTTCACGAACTATTTCGCATACACGAAACGGTGCGGGGCGACGCGCCAGGGAGTACATTGGCCGCGCCATGAGCACCCGCGTGCTGCCAATCACCAACGCGGACGCGATCCTCGAAGCAGGCTCTATCGATGCGCTCGCCGGTGGAGGCGAACTGGGCGCCATGATTCGCTCGCTGGACTGGTCGCAGACTCCGCTCGGACCGATCGAAGCGTGGCCACAAAGCCTCAAAACATCGGTCAGCCTGATTCTGAACTCTCAGCACCCAATGTGGATCGGCTGGGGCACGGAGATGACGTGTCTGTACAACGACGCTTACATCGCTGCGTTGAGCCGAGCCAAGCATCCGTGGGCGCTCGGGCGCCCTGCCGCCGAAGTATGGGCGGAGGTTTGGGGCATCTGCGAACCGCTGGCCGAGAAGGTCTTCAAGCACGGCGAAGCGACGTTCGTCGAAGACGTGTGCTTCTTCATGAACCGCGGGGATTTCATCGAGGAGACCTACTACTCATTTTCATATAGTCCGATCCGCGATGAGTCCGGCAAAGTGGGCGGCCTATTCTGCCCCTGCTCCGAGACCACCGCGAGTGTGCTCAATGCGCGACGCTTGCGCACTTTGTCTGCGCTGAGCGCAAATGCTTTGGCGCAGCGCTCGATCGGAGCAGCTTGTGCCTCCGCGGCAGACGCACTCGCGAAGAACCTCGACGATGTACCGTTTGCGCTTCTCTACTTGGCGTCTGCCAACAGCGACGACGTGCACCTCGAACAAGCGACCGGACCTGTTCGTGTCGATGACGTTCTTGCCCCCGCGCGAGTCAGCTTGCTGAGCGATGTCAACCGCAGCGCATGGCCAATCGCCGAGGTGTTCCGTACTCGCAAATCACGAGTAGTCGCGCTGGAGCACCCGCTTCACCGCGCAGAGCGAGCGCCGGTCTCGCAAGCGATCGTGCTGCCGATCATGGCGTCGCACGCAGTCGATACGCTCGAGGGCGTTTTGATCGCCGGTGTGAACCCGGCGCGCCGGCTCGATTCCGAATACGAAACGTTTTACGACTTGATCGCAGCGCAAGTTGCGCGCGCCATTCAGAACGCGCGCACGGTGGAGGAGGAAAAGCGTCGCGCGGACGCACTGGCAGCGCTGGATCGGGCAAAGACGAACTTTTTCTCCAACGTGAGCCATGAATTTCGCACTCCCCTCACGTTGCTGCTCGGTCCAACCGAAGAAGCGCTGGCAGCGGAAGAGCCCGCGCTGCGCGGCGAGAACCTCGAGACGGTGCATCGCAACGCGCTCAGGTTGCTCAAGCTCGTCAATACGTTGCTGGATTTCTCCAAGCTCGAAGCGGGTCGAGCGCAAGCGCGCTACGAGCCCGTCGATCTCTCGAGGCTCACGGTCGATCTGGCGAGTGGGTTTCGCTCGGCGATGGAGCGCGGCGGGCTGCGCTTCGAGGTCGACTGCCCGCCGTTGTCGGCGCCCGCCTACGTCGACCGTGACATGTGGGAGAAGATCGTTTTGAACCTGCTCTCGAACGCGCTCAAGTTCACCTTCGAAGGTAGCGTCGAGGTCAGGTTGCGCGAGCATGAAGGGCGTGCCGAGCTCGTCGTTTCAGATACCGGCGTGGGCATCGCCGAACACGATGTGACGCGCCTATTCGAACGTTTTCATCGCATCGAAGGCGCGCGCTCACGCACGCACGAGGGCTCTGGCATCGGACTTGCGCTGGTGCGCGACCTAGTCAGCCTGCACGGCGGGGACATTCGCGCCACCAGTCGTCTAGGAGAGGGCACCAGCTTCACGGTTTCGATCCCACTCGGCAGTGCTCATCTGCCCGCAGAACATCTGATTGAAGCGCGCACCGCGACGCAACCGACGTTGCTGTCGGCTTACGTGCAAGAGGCGCTGCGTTGGCTTCCGGAACCCGGCTCGCGACGGGCACCCGCGCCGAGCTCGCAGGATGCGGCGAGTGCGCCACCTTCGCGTGATACCTACGTGCTCGTTGCCGATGACAACGCCGACATGCGCGACTACGTGCAGCGTTTGTTGAGCGCACGCTGGTCGGTCGAAACCGTCAATGACGGAGCTGCGGCGCTCACGGCCGCGCGCAGGCGTCGCCCGGATTTGATCTTGACGGACGTGATGATGCCGCACCTCGACGGCTTTGGCTTATTGAAGGCGCTGCGTAACGACGACACGCTCAAAACGGTTCCGATCGTGATGCTTTCGGCGCGCGCAGGGGAAGAAGCACGCCTGCAAGGTGTAGAGAGCGGCGCCGACGATTACTTGGTGAAACCGTTCTCCGCTCGCGAGCTGTTGGCCCGCGTGGGAACACAACTCGAGCTCGGGCGCTTGCGCCGTCTAGCAGAAATCGAGCGTCAGAAGCTCGAGCAAGCCAACCTTGCGCTCGAGCGCCAACACCGTGAAGCGCTCGCTGCGCGCGAAGAAGCGCAGCGAGCCAACCGCCTGAAAGACGAGTTCCTAGCCATGGTGAGCCATGAGCTTCGCACGCCGTTAAACGCCGTGCTCGGCTGGGCCACGCTGTTGCGCTCGAGCAGCAGCCACCACAGCGAGCAAGAGCGAGCACTAGCCACCATCGAGCGGAATGCGCGCTCGCTGGCGCGCCTAGTGGAAGACATCCTCGACGTGTCGCGCATCATCAGCGGCAAGCTGCGGCTAAATATCCGAAGCGTGGATGTCGGAGCCATCGTGCAAGCCTCGGTGGATGTGATTCGACCCGCCGCCGAAGCCAAGCAGATCGCGCTTTCGCTGCGCGTGCCGGACGGAATACCGAACATCGCGGGAGATCCCGATCGTTTGCAGCAGGTGGTGTGGAACCTACTCAGCAACGCCGTACGCTTCACGCCGGTCGAGGGCACGATCGAGCTCGTTGCTTTTCGTGAAGACTCACACCTGACCTTGGCGGTGCGCGACAGCGGCGTGGGCATCAGCGCCGAGCACGTGCCGCACGTGTTCGAACGCTTTCGGCAGGTGGACAGCTCGACCACGCGGCGGCACGGCGGGCTCGGATTGGGTCTCGCCATCGTGCGGCACCTGGTCGAGCTCCACGGCGGCTCGGTACGCGCAGAAAGCGCCGGCCCGGGCCTCGGCACGACGTTCACGTTGTCGCTGCCGATCCGCACGCCGCCCACACCAGATTGACCGATTTGCGCTCCAGGTCACCGACGTGCTCCGGCGTGAATCGCGTCTGCGCGACGCCAATTCGCGGCACAACCACGAACGCTCAGGACGGCGCGCGGCTCGCCAATTTGCGCTGACCGATGATGAGCTTGCTGCGCATGGCGGAAAGCTGTTGCTTGAGCGCATCGGCGTCGCGCGCAACGTCGGCCCAGTCAGACTCTTTGGCGCTAGCGACGACGGCGGCGGCCTCGGAAATGACGGCTTCCAAGCGCGTCGACATTTCCGCCACGGAACTCAAAAGCTCGGGCGACGGCGAGTTCCAATCCGGCTCTTGCAACGCGACGATGGGTTCGCTGACCGCGCGCGCCTGCTGACCCAGCTGATTGATGCGCACGATGAGCGCATTGCGCTCGGTGAGGCGAGTCGCGACGCCCTGGGCGCGCTCTGCCAAGATTTGCATGCACTCCTGTTGGCGCGCCTGCATCGCTTGCATGGCTTCGGCAAAGGCGCGCAGGTGCTCCGCCAGCTTCTCTTCGCAGGCGGAACACTCTTCCAAACGGTGCCGCGCGCGCTGCAAGGCCTTGTCCGAATTCACCGGCTGTTTCAACTCCTGCAATAAATCCTCGAAGCGTGCGAGCTCGTCTTCGAGCGCAGTGGCGGCCTTGGACAGCAGCGAATCCGGCTTTCTGGACATCACGAGGATGCTACCCCGCGCCGCCGGGCTCGTCACCTCGAAGCGACGCTGCGATCGAAGCACTTCTGCCACAGCTGTTCCAGCTCAGGCCGAGCGCAGCGAGCGCCGCGCGGAGTTCGAAGCGTGCGTCTCACTCAAGAGCAGCTCGAGCGCCTCGCGTTTCAAACGCGCAAACTCCGGCGTGGTGAGCGCGGCGTGGCTGCGCGGGCGCGGCAAAGCGATATCGAGCCATGTTTTGACTCGCGCAGGGCGTCGCGTGAGAACAGCGACACGGTCACTCAAGTAAATGGCTTCATCGACTTCGTGCGTGACGAACACAACCGTCATGCTGAGCTCGTGCCAGAGGTGCAGCACCAACTCCTGCATTTGAAGGCGCGTTTGTGCGTCCAGTGAACAAAACGGTTCGTCCATCAACAAGACACGTGGGCGATTCACGAGCGCACGCGCCAGGTTCACGCGCTGCTGCATGCCGCCCGAGAGCTGATGTGGGTAATGATTCAAGAACTCGCCGAGGCCCACGTGTTCCAAGATTTCGCGCGCAGACTGATGGCGCTCGCGTTTGCCGACACCGCGCACCTTGAGACCGAACTCCACATTTTCGAGCGCCGTTTTCCAGGGAAACAACGTGTGCTGTTGGAACACCACGCCGCGCTCGGGTCCGGGTGACGTCACGGCGCGAGCATCGACACGAAGCTCACCCGAGGAGAGCGGAGTGAACCCGGCGACCGCACCGATGATCGTGGATTTGCCGCAGCCCGAAGGACCCAGGATGCTCACGAACTCACCGGGCGCGATGTCGAGATCGATGCCGTCTAGGGCAAGTACGGCAGCGCGACCTTCACCAAAATGGACACGCACCGACTTCATCACGATGTTGCCCAAAGATTCAGCCAAAACTGGCTGGCTCATCGGGTTGCCTCCGAGCGTTGCCAGGGCATGAACAGTCGCGCGACGCGCTTCACCAGCAAACTGCTACCCATGCCCAGCACGCCGATGCCGATCATACCGAGTACGATGCTGGGATACTTCTGCAAGGTGTAGGCCTCCCACGTGTAGTAGCCGATGCCGAATTGGCCCGAGATCATCTCGGCGGTAACCAAGGAGAACCACGACGTGCCCATGCCGATGCTGAGGCCTGCGACTATCGAAGGAAGCGCTCCAGGCAGCACCACCTCCCGAAAGATGTGAAGCTGGCTCGCACCGAGACTGCGCGCGGCATTGATGAGACGCACGTCGATGCGCTCGACGCCATGCACGGTGTTGAGCAGGACGGGAAAGAACGCGCCGATGAAGGTGATGAACACCATGCTGCGCTCCGACGAAGCGAACAACAGTATCGCAATCGGAATCCACGCCACGGCAGGAATTGGTCGAACGACTTCGAGCGGCGGCAATAACGCCTGCGCGACCCAACGAAAACGTCCAATCAGCACGCCGGCGCTCACAGCGAGCGCCGTGGCGAGGGCGAAACCGAAGAACACGCGGCGCACACTGCTCGCCACGTGTTCGACGAACTTCGGCGACTCCACCAGCTCAGCCACCGCGCCCACGACTTCGCTCGGAGCGGGAATGTTCTCGAAGCGAAAGAAGAACGACCACTCGTGTCGTGACGCCGTCTCCCACAATAGCAGCCAGGCCAACACCGAAGCGGTCCCAGTTGCAGCCGAAACCAGCCAACGTCGCGCATTCTGCGTTCTCGGCAGAGGCGCGCCAACGCGCTCGTCGACCGCTTCGAGCAGGCGAACGCGCGCGTTCATCGGATCCGTACGCTTCCGCGAGCGGCGTCGTAGTCGAGCACGCTTCCGCCCTTCTTCTTTGCGTAGGTTTCAGCGGACGACTTCAACAGGAACGCAGCGAGCTCACTTCCACTCTTCACGTACCAAACCTTGTCCGAGAACAGTTTGTTGCCGCTCTCGCGGTCGTGCACGAAGCTGACACGCACAGACTTGCCTTCGCTCTTCAATTCATCGAGTGCCGCAAAGGTCGCGCTGACACTGCTGTACAAGCGCACCTTGGCTTCACCGCGCACCCAAATTTGTCCCGCCAACGTAGGATCGCTGACCGGCGCCTTGGTGTCCACGGCCGGATCGGTAAATGGAAGCGCCTGGTAGTCCTTCAGGCGTGCGTCGTAGTCGTAACCGAACTCCTTGGCAGCCTGACGAATGAACCTGTCGTTCACGTAGTGTTCGATGTCGATCTCCTTGTCGACCTTCTTCAGAACTTTGAGTGATTCTTGCGCGCGGCGAATCGCCGTCACGTATTCCGGCTTCAGCGAGTAGTCGCGCGTCTGAATGCCGCGAGGGCCATGGAAAGCGTAGTAGACTTCCGCGTCCACTCCCGTCCAAGCGGCGAGCTTCTCGGAGAGCTCTTCCGGCTTTTCGCGGTACAAGCGATCGGCTTCGAGCGTTGCTTTCAAATAGGCAACAACCACTTCCGGATACTTCGCTGCGAAGTCAGAGCGCACCTGCACGCCGTGAGTCGTGGTCACTCCGGTGGAGCTGCCGTCGTAGATCTTTCGGGCGAAACCACGAAACGGAAACAGCTCTCCGAACGGCACGAAATCCGCGTGAGCATCGATTTGATGCGCCTTGAGCGCGCTGCCGGCCACCTCGGGTGTTTGCGTCACCACCTCGACGTCCTTTTTGGGATCCCAACCGAGATCTTGCAGTGCGCGAATCAGCATCGCGTGCGCGGTAGAGCCGAACGGCACCGAGATCTTCTTGCCCTTGAGCTCACTCAATGACTGCACGCGTGAGTCCGAAGGCACCACGATGGCGTTGCCCGCGCCGTTGATGCCGCTCGACAAGTTGGCGATGTAAAACGACTCCACCTTGTCGCCGGCTGCCTTCAACGCAGTGGCGCCCAACACGGATGGAAAATCCGCCATTTGCACGATGTCGAGCTGGTTCGCCAGGTACTTGCTGTTGAGCTGCGCACCCGTGGGCTGATTTTCCCATTCGATTTTGAACGTGACGTTTTCATACTTGCCAGTTTTGGGCAGGTACTTCTCCAGCAGATGTAGCTCCCGCACCAACGGGCCACCGGTAGCGCAGTTGATGGTGGTGTCTTGAGTGCCGATCGCAACGCGCACGTTCTCGCGAGGCGCGGCTTCGGTTTTGGCCGCGTTCACGCTGGGTTTGGCTTCGTCGTGCTTGGAGCGACAAGCAACCAGCGCCAGCAGCCCGAGAGCGACGAGAGTGAACGGCAATGAGCGTGGTTTCATTTCAGTTGTCCCTTCCGGACGGCGCGGAGTTCGCGTTCAACGCGTTCAACGCGAAGGCCACAGCCTTACGCACCTCCACGTCTGGGTCTTGGGTGTGGGCCCTCAATGCGGGCACGGCGTCGCTCGTCCCGAGCACGGCGAGTGCATACGCTGCGGCGCGGCGCAGATCAGCCTTGTCGCTACTCAAAAAGCCCAGCACTCGTTCGCGCGCGGCCAGCGCCTGCAAACGTCCTAGCGCGGCGATCGCTTCTTTTTGCACCTGCCAGTACGGGTCGCGCAACGCTTCGAGCAGCGCCGGGATCGCACTCGACAACGCCGAACGCCCGAGCACGATGGCCGCCTCGACGCGTACGCGCCAAGCCGGATCCGAAAGCGCCCGCCCAAAATCGAGCAGCAAAGCCGGACCATTGAAGAACCCGAGTGCACCCACCGCCAGCCGACGAACCTGCTCGTCAGAGTCCGAGAGCCGTGCACGCAAGGGTTCCACCGCGTCCGCGCTGCGCAAGTAGCCGAGCGACACGACAGCTTCACGCCGTACTTCCGCGAATTCGTCGTTCAGTGCGAGAATCAGCGGCTGCACGGCGCGCGGATCCTTGAGCTCACGCAGCGCCACGATCACGCTGCGACGCACGTCCGGCGACGAATGCAAAATCGCCGCAAGCAACTCCGCAGCGGCGCGCTCGCCGCGAAACTCGCGCAGCGCCGTGTGAGCGCGCTCGCGCACTTCGCGGTCCGCATCAGCCAGCAGCGGGATCAACGCGGGCACGGCGCGCGCATCACCAATCTCCTCCAGAAGCCCTACGGCGAGCCGCCGCACGACGGCGTCGGAATCGCTCAGCGCAGCCAAGAGTGGCTCCAACGACGCGACCGTCACCAGATCCTCGAGCTCCATCAAGGCAATTTGACGTTCGTGCACGTCAGGGTGCTTCAGCTTCGCGAGCGCTCGATCGTAGTTTGAGAGTTCCATCGCTTCAGCGGAGCAAAAAAGGGATCTTCACGGTGATGGCGTCTTTGGGGCAATCGATCTCGCAAGCCAGGCAGTACCAGCATTCGTCGAACGCCATGTGCGACTTGCCGGTCGCGGGGTTCACGGCCAGGCAGTCCACTGGGCACGAGTCGATGCAGATGCGGCAACCTTTGATGCATTTCTGTTCGTCGACGACCACCGGCACGTCGAAGCGACGCGTGGCGTGTGCGTTACCGATTCGTTTACTGGCGTTAGCCTTGATGCTTTCGCGATCTTCCAGCTCGCTCACCTTGGTCTCCTTTGCTCACGCCGAGATGGCTCACGCCGTGACGGCTTCACGTCGAGCGGCGCCCGCAATGCGCAGATGGTGGTAGCCACGCAATTCCTGGTCATCGAGCGGCACGATGTAGGGGGTGATGGGCCGCTTGAAGAGCTCCATCTCGCCGTGCTCTCCGCGCTTCAGGTTCACGTGGCAGAACCAATCCTTGTCGTCCATGTCCGGAAAATCTTGGCGGTAGTGGTACAGCCCCCAGCGACTTTCGCGCCGGAATAGCGACGCACGCGCAGCCATTTCGGCGCAGTCACGGATCATGTGCGCTTCCATCACGCGCATTAGTTCGTGCGGGTTCTCGGCGCCCACGTCGGCGAGCTCCTCCTGTGCGCGCAAGAAAAACTGCAGACCGGCGCGCAGCCGATTTTCGCTCTTCGGTGGCTGCAGGTAGTCGTTCACCAGCCGCCGCAGCTTGTACTCGAATTGATGGTGTGGAACTCCGCCGGGACGCGTCAGCGGCGCAAACACACGCTCGCGTTCGCTCTCGATTTGTTCACGAGAGCCCTGAGTCGGCGGCACGTCGCGGATGAACTCCAGCGCGTTTTCGGCGCACAACTTACCGTAGGTAAGCGCGCCCAGCAGGTAGTTGTGCGGCACGCAAGCCATGTCCCCTGCGGCGTACAGACCCGGCACGCTGGTTTCGCCGCGTTCGTTCACCCACACGCCCGAACCGCTATGCCCACTGCACAATCCGATTTCGGAAATGTGCATTTCCACCCAATTCTCGCCGTAGCTGCTGCCGCGGCCCTGGTGAAAGCGGCCACGACTCGGGCGCTCAGTGCGATGCAACACGCGCTCGATCTCCGTGATGGTCTCGGGCGCCAGGTGATCCAACTTGAGGTAAACAGGGCCGCGTTCGGAGTGGAGCTCGCGATAGAACTCCATCATCATGTGCCCGCTCCAGTAGTCGCTTTGGATGAAGCGATGCCCGTGCGCGTTGACGGTGTGACCGCCGAGCGGACCCGTGACGTACGCGCAAGCGGGGCCGTTGTAGTCTTTGATCAAAGGATTGATCTGAAAGCACTCGATGCCCGTGAGCTCCGCGCCCGCGTGGTAAGCGAGCGAGTAACCATCTCCGGCATTGGCTGGATTCTCGTAGGTGCCATACAAGTAACCGGATGCCGGCAAACCAAGCCGGCCCGAAGCGCCGCAGCACAAAATCACGGCTTTCGCGCGAATCACCACGAAGCGACCGTCGCGTGTATCGAAGCCGAGCACGCCTCCAACTCGCCCGCCTTCAACCAGCAGCCGTGTCGCCATCACACGATTGATGATGTTGACGCCCGTACGCTTGAGCACGCGCGTGAGAATCTTCTTGAGATCGTAACCTTCGGGCATCGGCAGCACGTAGCTGCCCTGGTGGTGCACTTTCTTGACGTCGAAATCTCCGCTCTCCGTCTTTTGGAACTTCACGCCCCAACCATCGAGCTCTTGGATCATGGCGTAGCTATTCACGGCGTACTGCCAAATCGCGCGTTGATTCACGATTCCGTCGTTCGCCATCGTGATCTCTTTCACGTACTGCTCCGGCGTGGCGTGCCCCGGAATGATGGCGTTGTTCAAGCCGTCCATGCCGATGGCGATCGCGCCGCTACGCTTGATGTGAGCCTTTTCCATCAAGATCACGCGCCCGCGCGGCAATGCCTGCTGCGCGCGAATCGCCGCTGTCGAGCCAGCACTGCCCCCGCCGACCACGACGACGTCGGCGTCGAGCGTCACTTCTTCAAGGTTGCTCATCGTTCGCAATCACCTCAGCAAGAGTCACACCACACCGCGATCTGCAGCGATCGCACTTCGATTTGCTGCGTTGGCAGCAGCCGTTGCTGCCCAGGCTGCTGCGCCCGCAGCAATCAGCCCGCGAGCTTCACCTCCCACGCCGCCTCGGCGACCCGCACCGGTTCACGAATCAAGGCAAAGCGATGCAACGCATCGGCGATGTCTTGCTGCGCGGCAAGCAGCTGAGCGTTTACCGGCACCGGCTCGAGCTCGCGTTGCCAAGATGCCAGCAGCGCGCGCGGCGAAAAGCCGAATGCCGGCGCCAGTACGGCCGCTGCACGCTCGGGCTGGCTCCGTGCAAAGCGAGCCACCAGCCGAAGCTGATGCGTGACTTCGTGCAATACCTCCGGGCTTTCGCGAGCGAGCCCGCGTCGCGCTACGTAGTACGTCGCGTTGGTAGCAAGGCCGTTCGCGTCGCGCAGCACGCGCGCGCCGAGCTCCAAGCGAGCGCTCGACAAGAACGGATCCCAAATCGCCCAGGCGTCCACCTCGCCCGCTTCGAAGGCCAACCAGGCGCGCTCGGGCGGCTCGAAGCATACCTCCACGTCCCTGGCATCGATGGAAGCCTCTTCCAGAGCACGCATCAAGACGTAGTGAGCTTGCGCTGCGCGATTCACGACCACGCGGCGCCCTTTCAAGTCCGCCACGTGCTCGATCTTCGAGCTTGCCGGAACCACCAACGCTGCCGCGTGAGGAGCGGGCGGCTCAGCAGCGACGTAAACGATCGGAACGCGCTCGGCTTGCGCCATCACCGCTGGCCAATTGCCGAGCCCCGCCATATCGAGCTCCTCGCGCTTCAGCGCCGCTACCAGTTGAAACCCGCCTTGAAACTCGTGCCACTCCACGCGCACGCCGCGCGTCGCCAGCGCCCGTTCGAGCCCACCAGAATGCCGCAGCAGCATGAACAAACCGAGCTTCTGATAGCCGATGCGCAACGTCCGCTCAGCGACGCTCACTGCCGCACGCCGCCGCACTGGTTCGCTACGGCGAAGCGGCCCGTGCAGAGTGCCCTGCTCGATTAGCCGCGCGCGCACCACGTTGCGGCTCACTCCAAGAATACGCGCGGTCTCGAGCTGATTTTCGCGAGCCGCTCGGTACGCTTCGGTGTAGAGCGTTCGTTCCACCTTCGCAAACAAGTCGGACGTGCGCTGCTGAATCAAACGCGACACGACTCGCCTCAACCCCTCGAGTTCGTTCTCATCGGATTCGACGGCGCACCGGGCAGGCGCATCCACTCCCAAGACCAGCTGCCTCTCCAATCGAGGTTCGATCTTCGGCTCGCGCTCAGCGTTCGACAGAAGCGGTGTTCCAATTTCCAAGTCGGAGCGGGTAAGCTCGTCGCCCGCGCACACCACCAACGCATGATGAATCGTGTTCTCGAGCTCGCGAATGTTGCCCGGCCAGCTGTGCTCGAGCAGGCAGGCGCTGGCACCCGCGGTGAGCTTCATCCCAAAGCGCCCTAGCTTCCGTTGATAGATCTCCAGAAAGTGCCGAGCCAAAGGCAAAATGTCGGCCGGGCGCTCACGTAACGGAGGCAGCGACAGAGCGCTCACACGCAAGCGATAATAGAGATCCTCGCGGAAGTGTTTCGCGCGCATGGCCGCCAGCAAGTCCACGTTCGTCGCTGCGACCAAGCGCACGTCGACATGCAACGGCGCACGCGATCCAATGCGCGTCACCTGGCCTTCCTGAAGCACGCGCAACAGCTTCACCTGCAGCGGCAAAGCCAGCTCCCCGATCTCGTCGAGGAACAGCGTGCCACCGTCGGCTGCCTCGAAGAAACCCTCCTTTGCGGCGAGAGCGCCCGTGAAGGCGCCCTTCTCATAGCCGAACAACTCGCTCTCGATCAGGCTTTCCGAAAACGCGCCCACGTTGATGGCTACGAAGGGCTTTTCGGCGCGTCGACTCAGCGCGTGCAAGCGACGCGCAACGATCTCTTTGCCAGTTCCGGTTTCGCCGGTGATGAGAACGGGCATATCACTCGGCGCGATGCGTTCGAGCCTTTGGTGCAATCGTAGCGAAGCGGGATCTTCGAATACGAACGCGCGCGCGCGGATGGCCGAGCTAGCGGAACGGTTCGGCGGCAAGGTCAGCACGCACCGAGCCATACCTCCGAGCCGCCGCGGATTCCATCACAATAGACACGCGTATATCCTGATAGAATGTATCTAGAACTCAGATTTTTCTATGAATTAGCGAAGTTATCGTCATCAGCGCTGGGCAATGAAAAGCATCGCGTCCTCTTCAGTAACCAAGGCTTCTTCGTCAATGGGCGAACCCTCGTACGCGTTCACGACCTGAATTTGGGTGAAGCCCCCGCTGCGAAGCAACTCACGGAACTCCGACAAGTCGTACAACTTCAGCTCGAAATCTTCGTACTCTTGCTCGACGAGGCGGCCGTCTTTGACGAGATCATAGCGATGTACGCTGCTCACCACGCCGGTGGACGCCGCGTATTGCGAAAGCCAGTTGATGATGATCTTGGCGCCATCGGGGCGCGTTACCCAGCGCCCACCCCACGTGCCGCTGAGCTCCGAGTGCTTCTTCGGATCGCGCCGCTCGATCTCCGCAATGAAACGCCCTCCCGGAGCGAGCGCAGCGTACACGCGGCGCAAGCTTTCACGCACGACCGCCGGATCGGTAATCAAGCAAAAGGACCCCGAAGGAATGAAGATGAGCGCATAGCGTTGCGGGCTCTCGAGCTGATGTAGTGCCTGCTCGGCCAGCCGTGGCGCAAGCTCAGCCTTTGCAGCACGAGCGCGACACGCCGCCAGCATGTGCGCCGAAGTATCGCTGCCTTCGATATCGAAGCCGCGCTCCAGCAACGGCAGCAGATACCGTCCGCTCCCGCACATCGGTTCGAGAATCGGCCCCTCCGCGCGCTCCGCTTCGCGCAGATAAAACTCCAAGGCGTCCGGCAACGGATCGGGCTTGTCGATTTCGTAAAACTCGGTGCAAAGCTTGCCGTAAGACGTCACCGCAGAACTCTGTACACACCGCGGCCGAGCGGCAATCAAGCCAGACGCGGCGCTCGGCCACCACGCCCGTTGCGGCCATCCTACTGGACACAGCGCCAAATGCGCTAGCATCCGCCGCAATGCTTTCCGGCGCTCCCGCCGCTTCAGCCACGCTCCCTACCGTCGAGCTCTCGGTCGTGGCTCCTATGTACAACGAAGAAACCAACATCGTCCCCTTCGTGGAGGCCGTCAGCGCCGTGCTCGACGCGGCCTCCATCGACTACGAAATCGTCCTGGTGGACGACGGTAGCCGGGACGGCACTTGGACCGCGATCAGCCGCGCCGCAAACCAACGCACACGTGTGCGCGGCTTGAGCCTCTCGCGCAACTTCGGTCACCAGGGCGCGCTCTTCGCAGGGCTCTCACACGCCCAGGGTCGTGCCATCGTCAGCATGGACGGTGACCTTCAGCATCCGCCTGCAATGCTGCCCATCTTGCTGCAGGCGTGGCGTGAAGGCTACCAGGTCGTCAACACCCGCCGCAGCGATAGCGACGACACCACCGCCTTCAAGCGCTTCACCTCGCGCGCCTTCTACTGGTTCTTCTCGCGCGTCTCTGGTGTGCGAATGGAAGCGGGCGCCTCCGACTTTCGCTTGCTCGATCGCAGCGCGCTCTCGGCTCTTCTCGGCATGGGCGACGCGGACCTCTTCATCCGCGGACTCGTCAGCTGGCTCGGCTTTCGCACGAAGACAGTCGACTACCAGGCACAACGCCGTCACTCCGGTGTACCGAAGTTCACTCTGAAGAAGATGCTCAAGTTTTCTTCGGGTGCAATGCTCTCCTTCTCCGTCATCCCACTGCGCCTCGGCATCGGCGTCGGCTTCGTCACCAGCGCCCTCGCCTTCATCGAACTTTGCTACATCTTCGTCACCTATTTCCGCGGTCACACCGTGACCGGCTGGGCCTCGATGATGGCCGTCATGAGCCTCATGTTCGGCGTCCTCTTCATTCTCCTCGGCATCATCGGCGCCTACCTCGGCAAGATCTACGAAATCCTCAAGAACCGCCCCCGCTTCGTAATTGGTGATCGCGTCGGCTTCGAAGGCAACGACTCAGATCGCCGCAACCGCGAACGAGAAAGCGCCGCACGCTAACACGCGCAAAGCGAGCACTCTGCTCCGATTGCCCAACTCGGCCTAAGCCAGCGCGGGATTGAAGCACGGCAGCGCGTTCAAGCGAGAGCTGACTCGGACCGTGCCCGACTCGGAGCCGCGCCTGGCTCGGAGCAGGTCCTCGTTTGAAACGCTCCTCGCTGAAATGGTGCACCGCCGGACGACCGCCGTCGCAAGGATCGACCAGGATCGACCGGCGACTCGCGCGCGCCGGGCTCGGAGCAGGTCCTCGTTGAAACGGATCCTCGTTTGAAACGGTCCTCGCTGAAATGGTGCACCGCCGGACGACCGCCGTCGCAAGGATCGACCGGCGACTCGCGCGCGCCTGGCTCGGAGCAGGTCCTCGTTGAAACGGATCCTCGTTTGAAACGGTCCTCGCTGAAATGGTGCACCGCCGGACGACCGCCGTCGCAAGATCGACCGGCGACTCGCGCGCGCCTGGCTCGGAGCGTGCCCGACTCGGAGCCGCGCCTGGCTCGGAGCGGGTCCTCTTTGAAACGGATACTCGCTGAAATGGTGCACCGCCGGACGACCGCCGTCGCAAGGATCGACCGGCGACTCGCGCGCGCCTGGCTCGGAGCAGGTCCTCGTTGAAACGGTCCTCGCTGAAATGGTGCACCGCCGGACGACCGCCGTCGCAAGATCGACCGGCGACTCGCGCGCGCCTTGGCTCGGAGCCGGATGCTGCGGGTTCTCCG
>JBMOMJ010000065.1:0-5593 GCA_049324695.1 Myxococcota bacterium | reverse complement strand
CAAAGAGCGCGCCGCCACCAAATCCGCGTCCAGAGCCAAAAAGCGCGCCTAGCAACCAGCGCCGAAAAGCGCGCACCAGAACCAATTTGCAGCGCCAAATTTACGCGGGTTTAGGAAGCCGCCAACAAGCTCTCGCCGCGTCGTCGTTCGCTGCGGCAAACCAATGGCCCAGGTTGTGCCCGTATGGTTTTCGAGAATGTAGCCAGTCGACGAGGAGCTATAGTCGGCGCCGGCAGTTTTGATAGACGAAACGCTGCTGAGCGTCCCATACGTATTGTAGGTGTAGTCAGTCAACTGCTCGACGGCGGGATCATCCGTCAGCTCGGCGACGCTCGATGCCGGAGAGTACCGTGTAGCGCTCAGCACGTGAGTCGTACGAACCTGAAACGTCGAGGGCGACGTTTGTGTCATGCCGCTCGCGATTCTGAGAGCGAGTTCGCGCTGCGTTGTCGTGACGACGTCGAGCACGGGCAAGGGTTCGTCGCCGGGAACTGAAACGGCCGCGAGGAGTTCGCTTTGCGGCAGCTCCGTCTTGGTTACCTGGGTACTCGTCGTGCGCGCGTAGCACGCGCGACCTACTTTAGGACCGGCAGGAATAGCGTCGAATATCCCCGGATCCGTGCAGTCCGAGTCCGAATCTGGCGAGCAGTGGGCTGGACAACAGCCATCCCCTCCAACGCACGAGCTGATATCTGTACACGAGGCAGGCGGTGTACGGAAGTTCTCTTCTATTGGAAACAGCTCGCAAACGAACTCGTTGCTCGTCGTATCTTTCACGCCGAGTAGCGGATCGTAACGATTCACGCGCTTGAACCCGAGGAACCCGCGGCCGTGAACGTCCATGACGCCAGTGTCGTACGCGAATCGCACCGGTGGGTTGTTCATAACGCGACCCGAAGGCAGATGCGCCTTTACAAGCAGCAGGCCCTTCTTGGGACACACCGTGCGCATGTCGCCAAGATCTGCCGGGTCGTCGATTGCCGGCATATCCGCGAGCGCGTCACAATGATAAGCCCCGTTCTTCTCCAGCGCTACCGCGCTCGAATACTCAATCCGCTCTGCAAATGAGTCGCCTTGCGTGCCCTGCTCGAGGCCATTTTTCACGGCGACGATGACATCACGGCGGTGCGAAAGTCCGGGCTCCGTAATGTGAGTGATCGTTTCGATCTGGAGCTGCCCCGAAGGCTGCACGACGAACTGAACTAGATCACCAATTCCGTCACCGTTGATGTCACCAGTCTGCGAGAAGTCCCAATCCGATTCGCTACGATAGCACGACAGATCACCGACCCAGTCGCCATCCTCATTCCGATGCCAGCAATCCGGCGCTAATTGGCGGAGGCGCGGCGCAGCATATGGAAGTGCACCGGGGACGAAACCAGTACCCGTTCCTCGCAGAAAAACTGGCGGAACTTCGTATGCAACGAACTTCGTATTGAGTGAAGTCCCCGTGTCCAAACGCATGGATGGGCTACCCACGCCTGGGTTGAGAAGGAGTAGATCGACAATCCCGTCGCCATTGAGATCCGTTGTGCGAATCGAGTTCGCATAAAGGGCCGGAGAGTTCTCTTGGCACGCCGTGGTGGCGTAGTCATTGAGGCTGATCGGGATAGTGTGACTTTCGGGCACACCAGCATCTCCCCTTGCAAAATCAGCTCGACCGTTGTTGATGATCGTCTTGAAGGAGACGGTCCGCGAACCGCATAGACCCTTGCCTCGCATCTCGCTCAAATCGAGGACGTCATCAATTCCGTCTCCATTGATGTCAAGCAACCGCTTCGAATCGTTCGGTTGATACGTCCCATCCCAACTGTAGTATTCCGAGGAAATTGACAGCTTGCTCCAGTCGCTAGTTATATACAGAAAATCGTTGCGCTCCCCTCGGAATGTGCCTTGTTGAACTCCAAGGAAGTCCACGCGACCGTCTCCGTCCGCGTCCCCGGTGATGAACGGGTGTGTACTGTACCTCGTGCAAAACCTGCCCCCTTTCATGAAGGAGCGATCTCCGCGAGCGCAGAATAGCTGTGGATACTGTACCATGAGGGATCCGGGACCCGGGGGTGTTTGGGCCCAGCTGGCCCCTCCAAAGAGATCCACCACCCCGTCCCCATTGAAGTCCCCCAACATGATCGGTACGTCTTTGTTCTCGCCCCAAGTGGCCAGAGACGGGTCAGGAGGATCCTGGCCAGTATACGGTTGCTTTCTGCCGCGAAGATCGCACAGCAGCGTGCGGAGTGCGATGACCTCTTCAAAGCCAGCAGACCCCCAACGAAAGGCACGAAATGGTGAGCTGTGATGGTCTTTGTCGAATGGACATTCGAAGTGCTGCGCAAATGCGCCTTCCTGACCCTCCGTAGAACGCAACAGCAGCTCCGCGCGGCCGTCGCCGTCTAGATCGGTCGCCATCGCGTTCTTCAACGTAAACGCCTTGTCGGTCTTGTAGATCGATGCGGTCTGATCGGTCTCGGGACCAAGGCCGTTCAGCGTTCCGAAACGAACGTACAGGCGCGTTGCCTGCGGCAATTCAAGCGAGCGCACTGCGTAAATGGCGTCGTCGATGCCGTCCCCATCCAAGTCACCGAGCAGCAATCGATTGTTGTGGAGGTCCCGCAGAAGCGCCTGTGCGTGTGGACTTGAGCTTTGGCCAGGAGCAACATCATATGTGTCGAGCTGGAAGCTGCTTCGTGGCGTAGACGAGGGCTGATTCCACGAAAACGTCGTGGGGGGCATCGCTTGCAGAGGAGCGTTGCTGGCCTTCTTCCCCGCAAGATAGATCTTGGTAAGCTGAGAACGCGTCGTCAACAAGCTACGCTCGTATTGCAGCAGGTACTGCCAGGTCGCGCTTGCGGAGTACCAGTACTGTTCACTCGACAGTGTGGGCGCTGCAATCTGACCCCTCGAAGCGGATTCGTTGGGATTGTAGGCCGTAGCGGGCGAATAGCTCTCGATTCGCGTCAATCGCTTGCGGAGCGTCATATCGAAGCCGAACGCGTAGCGTGGCATCACGTCAGGGCGATTCTCCCAGACGAAGCGCACCAGACGATTCGAGTACTTAATCTTCGCCGGATAGCGTACGTGCGGCTCGGTAGGATCCGCTTGGCCAGGGACCGTCCGCTCGTATTCGAGCTCCATAGTGCGCCCGTGGCGCTCGACGCGAAGGAGGTACCAAACCCAAGGTCGCACATAACCGCCGATCAACGTCATCGGCATGTCATGGTCGATGTCGGGTCTTGGCGCTTCGGGCGTCGCACCGTAATACCGAATGTCACCATTGGGCATTTCCACAGTGAAGTACTGCGGGTCTGGGCTATTGCTCGCGCTGAAATGCCCACGAACACGCGTGGCCGTAGCCTGCTCCGTTTGATACGTGACGACGCTTGCGGAACGAGAAAGCGGGACTAGCTTTTGCCCATCGAGGCAATACTTATTCAAAGATTGACTGTGATTATCGTTGTAGTCCCAGCCGTGTGTGTAACCATCGCTCGCCATGTTGTGGGCACAGCGGCTAATTGCGGATAACCCTCCAATTGACCAGCCAACACCAAGCTGACCGTCGGCAGCTTCACTCGAGTAGTTCAGCGACAGTTCTGGTTGCAGCCCGTCAGCTCCCTCCGGAACTCGAATCGGAATCGAGTATCGGTACACACCATTCTCGACAGAAGACGATCCTGGAATTGAGCCGCCAAGCGGCGCCTCAGGTGCGAGATGGTCGAGATCAGTGCGAGGGCCCCGGCCGTTGTTGCCGCGCAGCGGCAGGGTTGCTGGATCTTCTTCCGTGCCACCGGTCGAGCCACCGCTGGTTCCACCAGTACCCGCTGTTCCTCCCGAACCGCCAGATCCTGAGGTTCCGCCGCTGCCACCGCTACTACCGCCCGTTCCGCCGCTTCCGCCGCCACCGGTACCCGCGCCCGCCAGCAAGTAGTAGTCGAGGTAGCGCACCTCTTCGTAGGCGCGCGTCGAGTTTTGCGAGCGCACCATCACTTCGAACTGATTCCAACCGGCGAGATCGAATGAAGCGTCCCAAGTCCAGGTGGAGTTGTTGGTCGACCAATCAGCGTCGACTTGCCAAGAGCCATCCGGACGGAGATGACGAATGTAATACTGCGGTGTGCCGATGCAGCCTGTTGACGTGCTGGTCAGCGTAATGAGTGAGCCAACGGTACCGACGTGGCTGCCAGGCGTTGCGCTGACGGTGAGCGAGTTGCAGGCGTCCGGTGATTGTAGGGAATAGTCAAAAACGTATTGAGCTTCGTACGGCTGACTGGAGCCCACGGCGCGTGCGAGGACCTTGAATCGGTTCCCGCCCGCGGCACCGTTGCTCGACGACCACACGTAATTAGCGTTCTGGCTCGAGTATGCCGAGCTTTCGCGACGCCAGGTTTGATCGGGCTGGAGTCGGTAGATCTCGAACTCAGCCGTGCCACATCCAGCGGCCGTGCTGGTGAATGCGATCGAGTCACCCAGCGTCGCGGCGGTTGACGCGGGACTAGCCGTGGTGGAAACCGTCGTACATGTAGTCCACGGCGGCACGGAGCCGACGGGAACAGGTGCCGCCGAGTTCGCATTGAGCCCGTTCCCCAGCTCGCCGTGAACGCCGTTGCCCCAGCACTTGGCGACGTTTCCTTCCAGCAGCGCGCAACTCGATGAGTTAGAGACTCCAACCGACGCGACGTTCGTTAGCGGCGACGTGGACGAGGTCGGCGAGGCTACGACGGCGACAGGCGCAAGCGAATTCGTCGTCGTTCCGTTGCCGAGCTGCCCCTGATCGTTCCTGCCCCAACACACGGCGCCGTTATTCTGCAGCGATGCGCAAACGTGATCGCCTCCCACTGCAACGTTGCGCACGGCACTCACTCCTGCGACCTGAACGGGCATGCGCTGGTAGTTTGGTGAGACCACTCCATTGCCGAGTACTCCGTACGAACCCGGATCTCCCCAGCACCAAACTGTTCCGTCGGTCTTCACTGCACAGGTCGCGTTCCCGCGTGCACTCACCGACGCCACGCCTGTCAGGCCACTCGCCAACACTGGCAGCACCGAATTCGTACTGCCCCCATCGCCCAACTGGCCACGATCGTTCAGACCCCAGCATCGCACGGTTCCGTCGCCAACTAGCGCACACGTGTGAGCAACGCCGGCGACGACCTGCATAACCCCAGGTGCGGGAAGACCGGCCACGACGACTGGTGCAGCTCGTGTATTGCCTTGCGTCCCGTCCCCGAGCTGCCCGGAGCTATTGCTGCCCCAGCAGCGAACGGTGCCATCGACCAACGCTGCACACGAATGGTATCCGCCAACGCCGACAGTCGCCGCTGAAGTAATGCCTGCGACCGATACAGGTGCTGCCGCGAACACGCTCACGCCATTGCCGAGCTGGTTCTGGTCGTTCTGCCCCCAGCACTGCACGGAACCGTCGCGAATCGCGGCGCAGGCGTGTGCGTAGCCGACGCCGAGCGAGATGCCTTTTGTTGCCGAGCTCCCATTTCCGTCGAAATTTGAACAGCCCGAGCGCGAGTGGATCGCGACCGGGCCGTTCGACAGTGGTGTGATTGCTCAGGCAGCTGGAGTCGGTTCGGGCTGATCCTTTCTGCGC
>JBMOMJ010000064.1:134782-231810 GCA_049324695.1 Myxococcota bacterium | reverse complement strand
TGCGGAGAGCATGCGCGCGAGTCTGGCGGCAGTGGTGAACGGGCTGCGGAGAGCATGCGCGCGAGTCTGGCGGCAGTGGTGAACGGGCTGCGGAGAGAGGTGGCGGGGTTCAAATCGTCACGCGAGTCGGGCGGCAGTGGTTGAACGCCTGGGAGGGCCTGCGCGCGAGTCGGGCGGCGGTGGTGAACGGGCTGCGGAGAGAGGTGGCGGGGTTCAAATCGTCACGCGAGTCGGGCGGCAGTGGTTGAACGCCTGGGAGGGCCTGCGCGCGAGTCGGGCGGCGGTGGGTGAACGGGCTGCGGAGAGCATGCGCGCGAGTCGGGCGGCGGTGGGTGAACGGGCTGCGGAGAGAGGCGCGCGAGTCGGGCGGCGGTGGTGAACGGGGCTGCGGAGAGCCTGCGCGCGAGTCGGGCGGCGGTGGTGAACGGGGCTGCGGAGAGCCTGCGCGCGAGTCGGGCGGCGGTGGTGAACGGGGCTGCGGAGAGAGGCGCGCGAGTCGGGCGGCGGTGGGTGAACGCCTGGGAGGGCATGCGCGCGAGTCGGGCGGCAGTGGTTGAACGCCTGGGAGGGCATGCGCGCCGGGGACGACATGCGCCTAATTCAAAGCGGGGACGACGGCGTACTGTCTTCGGCTCGCCGATTCCGCCGTCGACATGAGCCGATTCAAGATCCTGTACGCGACGCGCGCACGTGCCCGGCCGAATCGCTTGAACTGGAAAGACATGAGCCGATTCAAGATCCTGGAGGCAAGTGCGCGCGCGACGACATGAGCCGATTCAAGCGCCAGCAACCGCGGGTCACGAACGTGCGACGGAGTGGCGGGCGTATCCCGCTCCGATTCGATCGGCGATCGAGAAGACATGAGCCCGATTCAAGATCGAGAAAGACATGAGCCGATTCAAGATCCAGCACGCGGCGCGAGCACGTGCCCGGCCGAATCGCTTGAACTGGAAAGACATGAGCCGATTCAAGTCGTCGCGCTCGAACGCATGACCGCAATGGCTCGGCGGCGAGAAGACATGAGCCGATTCAAGATCCAGCAAGCCCGGGTCACAAAGGTGCGACGGAGTGGTGGCGCATGCGCTCCGATTCAAGTTGTCGCGCTCGAGTCGACGGCGAGAAGCAATCACTGAGCTCGGCGAAAGACGTGTGCCCGATTCAAGAACGCATCGCGCCGGTGCCGGCGAAGGCGCCCTCGGATTCGATATCGCTGGCAAGCTATAGTGCGAACACGAGATCTGAGTTGTGTTGAATTTTGGTTCATCGATAGCGCGATTGTGCTAGATTGCAGAGGTCGAAAGGGTGCGCGTCATGGGAGTGAAACAGCTCGCGCTTCAGTTCCCGTACTCGTGGGGCGGCTCGCGTAAGGGTGCGGGTCGCAGGCCTAGGGATGGGCGCGGAAACGTGCCGCATCGACCGCGTTCGCGGCACAGGAAAGACTGGCCTGTGCTCATCACGATGCGTTCGAAATGGCGGTCCTTGCGTACGCAATTCGTATTCCCCACAGTACGAAGAGCGATCCGCTCTGTGAATTCAGGGGCTGTGGCAGGGTTTCGCGTGTGTGAGTTTTCGATTCAGGGCGATCACATCCATCTGCTTGTTGAAGCTGAGAGCTCGCGAGCTCTTCAGCGAGGGGTGAAATCGCTGGCGATTCGGATCGCGAAGCGTGTGAACCGCCTTTTGTTCGAGCGCGGGCGGTTTTTCATCGATCGTTATCATGCGCTCGCATTGACAACACCGCGCGCTGTGCGTAACGCGCTGGTGTACGTGCTCGGGAATTTTCGCAAGCATGAACCGTTGTACGCTGCGCGTAGTGTGATCGACTGCTACTCATCGGCGCCCTACTTTCATGGGTTCGTTGAATTCGACGAAGCTACGGTAAGGCAACGAGCCGCCAGGTATGTGAATCGACTGGATTCGCAGGGATCCGCGCCGGTCGAGACAGCGCAGACATGGCTGCTCGCCCACGGCTGGAAACGGTACGGGTTGATCTCGATTCGAGAAGCGCCACGTCGTGAGAAAAGCTAGCCAGGCGTGGATAAAGTGTGCACGTCAGTGAGCGGCCAACGACGTTGGCTGAACGCGAACGCTAAACGAATCCGAACGGGGGTGGCGGAGCGACGCGTGTATTCGATCTGCGTGACGTGAGCGCGGAACGCAGCGAACAGGCGAGAGGAGTGAAACGGAGCGACGTGAGCGCGGAACGGATCGAACAGGCGGGAGGAGTGAAACGGAGGGACGTGAGCGCCGAACGGATCGAACAGGCGAGAGGAGTGAATTGGAGCGACGCGGAGTGACGTGAGCGCCGAACGGATCGAACAGGCGGGAGGAGTGAATTGGAGCGACGCGGAGTGACGTGAGCGCCGAACAGAGTGGGGTCATTCCGCGTGTATCCGAACTGCGTGACGTGAGCGCGGAACGGATCGAACAGGCGAGAGGAGTGAAACGGAGCGACGTGAGCGCCGAACGGATCGAACAGGCGGGAGGAGTGAAACGGAGCGACGTGAGCGCCGAACGGATCGAACAGGCGGGAGGAGTGAATTGGAGCGACGCGGAGTGACGTGAGCGCTGAACAGAGTGGCGTCATTCCGCGTGTATCCGAACTGCGTGACGTGAGCGCCGAACGGATCGAACAGGCGAGAGGAGTGAATTGGAGCGACGCGGAGTGACGTGAGCGCCGAACAGATCGAACAGGCGGGAGGAGTGAAACGGAGCGACGCGGAGTGACGTGAGCGCCGAACGGTGCGAACAGGCGAGCGGAGCGAAACGGAGTTCCGCCCGGATCTGAGCATGTCCGAACCAGAGCGCACCGGAGTGATCCGAGCGGGACGCAAGAGTGAATGCGCGGCTTAGCGTGTTGAGGACCCCCGCGCGGCGAAGCCGCGTTTGGCGGGGCCCTGCCGCGCGCAGGTGAAGCCGAGCACGGCAGGCGTGCGGCGACGGAATGTTGCTGGGGGCAGCTGGGGTTAATGTCGCTGGGGGCAGTTGGGGTTAATGTCGCTTGGGGGCAGCTGGGGTTGGGGAGGGTGAGGATGGCTGGGGAGTGCGGGGGATCGGAGGTGGGGTGTGTGGTAGCGTTTGCGGCGATGATGCAGAACGTTGGGCAGTTGGAGCAGCATCGGTCGGCTTTGACGGGGCATTGTTATCGGATGTTGGGGTCGTTGACTGATGCGGATGATGCCGTGCAGGAGACGATGGTGCGGGCGTGGCGTAAGTACGAGAGTTTCGATGGGCGTTCGTCGTTGCGGACTTGGTTGTGTCGGATCGCCACGAATGTTTGTTTGGATGCGATTTCGGATCGGAAGCGTTTGCGGACGCGGCCGGTGGAGGAGGGGCCGGCGGGGACGGTGAATGATGAGTTGGTGACGCACGAGCGGAGTCATTGGTTGGAGCCGATTCCGGATGCGCGGGTGTTGCCGGAGGATGCGTCGCCGAGTGAGTTGTTGATGTTGCGGCAGAGTATTCGCTTGGCGTTCGTGGCGGCGCTTCAGTATTTGCCCGCGAAGCAGCGGGCGGTATTGTTGATGATGGAGGTGTTGGGGTGTTCGGCGGCGGAGGTGAGTGAGTCGTTGGATATTTCGGTGGCGGCGGTGAATAGTGCGTTGCAGCGGGCGCGGGCAGCGCTGGAGGAGCGCAAGTTGGGTGAGGCGTTGCGTGAGCCGCGGGAGTTGACGGGTGAACAGTCGGTTTTGTTGGAGCGGTATTTGGATGCGTTTCATCGTTTCGACGTGGGTGCGTTGACGTCGTTGTTGAGTGAGGACGCGAAGTTCTGTATGCCGCCGTACACGCTGTGGTTGCAGGGGCCAGCGGCAGTGAAGGATTGGATGTTGGGGCGCGGTTGTGGTTGTCGCGGGTCGCGTTTGATCCCGACGGCTGCTTCAGGGTCGCCTGCGTTCGGTCAGTATCGTGTGAACGATGCGGGGGAGTACTATCCGCACGCGTTGATTGTGTTGGAGCTCGCGGGTGATCGGATCGTGGGGTGGACTTCGTTTTTGGATACCGAGACTTTGTTTCCGCGCTTCGGGTTGCCGCCGGTGCCACCTGTTTAGGCTGTGCCGCTGTGCCGCTGTGCCGCTGTGCCGCTGTGCGGCCGTGCTGCCTGAGAGGGCAGGCGAGGCGGAGAGGGCAGGCGAGGCGGAGAGGGCAGGCGAGGCGGAGAGGGCAGGAGGCGGAGAGGGCAGGCGAGGCGGAGAGGGCAGGAGGCGGAGAGCGCGAGCGAGGCGGAGAGGGCAGGCTGGCGGGGCGAAAACGGTCGGGAGAGGGTCGCGATTTTTTTGTGGGGGGACCGATGAGTTGGGGGAGGGCGCGGAGTCTATGGGTCGAAAGCTCTGAAACGGAGGTTCCCCATGACGACTGCATATGCCCAAGACGTGATTGTTGCTGCCAGCCCGGTTTCCACTGGGTCGAGCGTTTCTGCTGACGCGCCGTCGAAGAAGGCGCTGTGGGGCGGGCGCGTGCTGAGCGGGATTCCGCTGGCGTTTTTGGCGTTCGATACGGTGATTCACTTGACGGCGGTGGCGCCGGCGATGAAAGGGTCAGAGGATTTGGGGTGGTCGCCGAGTGTGTTGGTGCCGCTCGGGGTTGTTCAATTGATTTGCTGGGTGTTGTACGCGATTCCGCGCACGGCTGTGTTGGGCGCGATTTTGTGGACGGGGTATTTGGGTGGCGCGGTGGCGACGCATGTGCGGGTGGACAATCCGCTGTTCAGTCACGTGTTGTTTCCGGTGTACGTGGCCGCGATGTTGTGGGGCGGTCTGTGGTTGCGCAATCAGCGTTTGCAGGGAGCTCTGCACTGGCGCGCGCAGGGCTGAGCTCGAAGGTGAGTTGAGAATTTCGGAGTGAGGAGAGATGGCCATGACTGTAAAGAATCCCCGCAAGTTGTTCGTCAATCTTGCCGTTCGCGATCTGAAGAAGAGCATGGGTTTCTTCAAGGAGCTGGGCTTCGAGTTCAACGCGCAGTTCACGGATGAGAAGGCGGCGTGCATGGTGTTGAGCGAAGATGGCTACGCGATGTTGCTTACGGAGGCGTTCTTCAAGACGTTCACGAAGAATCAGATTTGCGATACGAGAACGCACAGCGAGGGTTTGTTTGCGCTGTCGTGCACTAGCCGGGCAGAGGTAGACGAGCTGATGCGCATCGCGCTCGCGTCCGGTGGAAGTCGCGCCATGGATTCGGTCGATCACGGTTTCATGTACGCGGCGAGCTTCTATGATTTGGATGGTCACCACTGGGAGCTGATTTGGATGGATCCGAAGAGCATCCAGGCTTCGTGAGGTCGCTGAGGTCGCCGCGGTCGCTGAGGTCGCTGAGGTCGCTGAGGTCGCTGAGGTCGCTGAGGTCGCTGAGGTCGCTGAGGTCGCTGAGGTCGCTGAGGTCGCTGAGGTCGCTGAGGTCGCTGAGGTCGCTGAGGTCGCTGAGGTCGCTGAGGTCGCCGCGGTCGCTGCGTCGTCAGTCGCCGCGGTCACGCACTCGAGGGGCGCTGTAAATTTCGAGCGCCCCTTTTTGCTGACCTGTGCTGGTGGAGGGACGTCACTCCTCCGCGGGCGGCCCTGTCGATGGGCTTCTCCAGGACGGTTTTCATGCGGCGCTCTTTGCAACCTTGGTTGGGTATTCCTCTTCTCGTTCTGGTTGCGTGCGGTGGCGGTAACGAGTCCGAGCCTCCCGACGGAAGTGGCGGTTCGACGAGCAAAGGCGGTGCTTCGCAAGGGCAAAGCGGCGGGAGCACGAGCGGCGGAGCGACGAGCGCGGGCGGCTCGACGAGCAGTGGGACGGGCGGCAGCTCGAGCGCGAACGGCGGCTCCGGAAACGGCGCGGGCGGCATGCAAGCGAGCGGCGGTAACGGGAGCGGCGGCAACGCGAACGCTGGGAGCGGTAACGCGAACGCTGGGAGCGGTAACACGAACGCTGGGAGCGCTAACGCGAACGGCGGCAGCTCGAGTTCGAATGGCGGCTCGAGCGCTGGCGGCTCTCAATCGAACGGCGGCGCGATGAATAAAGGCGGTACGTCGAGCACGCTGGGTGGCAACACCGGCAATGGTGGCTCGACGGCGAAAGGCGGGACGACTGGCGCCGGTGGTAACACGGCGAAGGGTGGCTCGACTTCGAGCGGCGGCGCGAGCAGCGGTGGTAGCAGCGCGATGGGCGGCAGCACCGGCAGCGGTGGATCTGCGACTTGCGAGTTTCCGGATCCTCCGTCGAATGTCGCGGCTTGGGTGAACGAGAGTTGGAACGCGCAGCTCGGCAACAACATTCGTTCGCGTAAGGCGTGGTTGCTCGACCACACGATGACCGACAAGGGTCAGATCAATTTGTGCGTGCGTTGGGGCGCGACGTCGGCGGTGCCGGACGCAGTGCGCATGAATCTCGAAAGCACGATCGCGCGCTGGTTCAACGATTGGTTCAAGGGGCTCAACGGTTACGGCTGCTTCCCTTATGGCAGCGGCATCAAGGTGAAGGTGACGGGCTGGGCGGTGCGGCCCGGCAAGCAGTCACTGCTCGGCAACGTCGACCCGTCGATTCCGATTTATACGGAGGTCGACGGCGAAGGTGAGCCGAAGTGCCCCGACGCGTGCTCGTCGTTCGTGCATTGGGATCACAACTTCAATGGCTGTACGGCGGGCGCGAGCATGCACAGCGACTACTGGCTGTGGTTCGATGACCAGTTGCCCGGCGGCGGAGGTGCCGCAGCAGTGGGCGGCGATTGGGGTCTGCGCATGCCGGTGGCGACGTTCACGAGTCACTTCAACGACACGAGCTTCATGATCGTCGAACATGAGATGGGGCACGGCTTCGGCATGCAGGACTACTACGATTGGACTGGATCGCGACCAACCGGCGGCTCGATCATGATCGTGGGTTCGACCTCGAGTCAGGCGCCGACGGTCGGTGACATTTGGCTGCTGAAGCGAACCTGGAAAGAGATGAAGACGCTGCGCGGCTGGTGAGCCCGCAGACGTACGAAACGCGACAGGTCGTGGGATTGAACTAATCCGCTGACACTCGTCGGGTCCCTTGGTTCGCTGACAAACTGCGTCGTTCATGCGTCGTTCATGCGTCGTCCAAGAGCCGTCCCAGCGGCCAGGCGCGCTGAATTGGCAATTGTTTGAACCGCGGCCTTGCCGGGACGCGTCCGCTCTCTGCTGGCTGGTGCATGCAGCGCAATGCGTGTTCCGGCCTCGGCAAAGCTGCCTCGCGGCAATTGGGACCGTCTGTCATGAACCATTGGTCAGCTGGAGCACGAATAGGACTAGGACTCGGCGCCGCCTTGGCTCTCGCGCTCGCCGCCTGCTCGGCGAACATTTCGATTAGCGGACCTTCGGGCGGCTCAGATGGCAGCAACGCGAAGGGAGGCAACTCCAATGCCTCGAGCGGTGGTGCCTCGAATAGCGGTGGCAAGAATGCCGGTGGGAACAGCGCAGCCGGGAACAACAGTAGCGGTAATGGGCCGAACACTCCCAGCGCGGGTGGAAGCAACGGTGGCGGCTCGAGTAACAGCGGCTCGGGCGGTGCGAGTAATCCGCCACCAATTCAGGGTGAGCCGAGCTCAAAGGTGTGCCCGACACCGCAGGTTCCACGGACCGCACTGCGCAGGCTGACGCGCTTCGAGTACGCGAATAGCGCGAAGCTACTGTTGAACGTCGATACCACCTCCGTGAACGATCTGCCGGTCGACGAAGTGACGGACGGCTTCGATAACAACGCGGCGGTGCTGACGGTGTCGGCGCTGCACGCGGAGAAGTACGTGCTCGTGTCGGAGGCGCTCGCGAAGCTGGCGGTGAAGAACACGGCCTTCGTGAGCTGCGATACCAGCAAGAAGACCGAAGAAACCTGCGCGCGCGAATTTGCGCAGAGCTTTGGGCGCCGCGCGTTCCGCCGTCCGACCACTGCGAACGACGAGCAGATGTTCATGACCGCTTACGCCGCCGGAAAGAACGGTGGCAGCCACGCCGAGGGCATCGAGGTGATGGTGCGAATGGCGCTACAGTCGCCAGACTTCCTGTATCGCCTCGAGCTGACGACGCCGAGTGATGCCGCGGCCAAGCTCGTTCCGCTGAACCAGTTCGAGCTTGCCACGCGCTTGTCGTATTTGATTTGGGGGTCAGGACCGGACGACGCGTTACTCGACGCAGCTCAGCGCGGCGAGCTGGCTACGAAGGAGCAAGTTGCGACGCGAGCCAAGGCGATGTTGGCCGATTCCAAGGCGAAGGTCGCGATCTCGAACTTCTACAACCAATGGATTGGGACGAGCCGGCTCGGCATCACGACCAAAAATACCACTCTGTTTCCCAACTACTCGGCTGAGGTGCGCGACGCGATGGCGCGTGAGCTGCCGAGCTTCGTCGAGTACGTGATGTGGAGCGGCGATCACAAGTTGAGCACGCTGCTCACGTCGCAAGTTGGGTTCATCACCGCGCCGCTCGCGAAGATTTACGGCTTGCCGATGTTGACCGGCACCACGCCGCAGATGGTGACGTTCGCGGAAAACCAGGGCCGCGCGGGGATTCTGACTCAGGCTGGCTTCTTGTCGGTGCAGGCGCACCCTGACCAGACCTCGCCGGTTCTGCGCGGGAAATTCATTCGCACCAAGCTTTTGTGTCAGCCGCCACCTCCACCGCCAGACGACGTCGACATCACGCCGCCGGAGGTCAGCGAGGGCGGCACGGCGCGCGATCGCTTCAGCGCGCACTTGAAGGCGGGCAACAGCTGCCAGGGCTGCCACACTTTGATGGATCCGATTGGTTTTGCCTTCGAGAACTTCGACGCCATCGGCCAGTACCGAACGAAGGACAACAACCAAGACATCGACGCCTCCGGTGAGGTGTTCGGCACGAGCGATCCGGCGCTCGGCGGCAAGTTCAACGGTGTGCGCGAGCTCGCCAGCAAACTTGCTCAGAGTGAGCTCGTGAAGGATTGCATGGCAACACAGTGGTTCCGTTTTGCGAGCGGACGCAGCGAGGCCGAGGGGGACGCGTGTTCGCTCTCCACGTTGCAGGAACGCTTCGCAGCCTCCGGCGGTGACCTTGGTGAGCTGGTCGTGGCCATGACCCAAGTCGACGCCTTCTGGTATCGCAGCCCCTAAGCAGGAAGAACGATGAATCCCCTCAGGTTTACACGACGCAACTTGCTACGCGGCTCGCTCGCCGCGACCGCTGCGATTCCTCTGCTCAACGCGCGCCGCGTCGAGGGTCAGGAAACGACCATCAGGCGCTTCGTGGTGTTCGCCACGCCGAACGGCACGCGCAACGCACTGTTCTGGCCGACAGGCAGCGAAAGCAACTTTCAGCTGCAGGCGATCACGAAGGATTTGGAGCCGTTCAAGTCCAAGCTCACCTTTTTGAAGGGCATCAAGTTGAACCCCGCTCTGCAGAATGGCGCGCTCGGCGGCACTGTGGGCTCCGAGCACGCGCGCGGGACCGGCGGCATGCTCACCGCGCGGCCGTTGAAATCGGGCACGCAGTTCAAAAGCTTCGGCAACACCACCTCGGGCTGGGGCAGCGGGATTTCGCTGGACCAATACTTGGTGGGCCGGCTCAACCCCATGACCACCTTCAAGAGCATGCAGCTCGGTGTACATGTGCGCGACGCCGAAGTGCGCGGCCGCATTTCTTACGCTGGCGCGGACCAACCGATTCCGCCGCGCGAAGATCCGCAGGACGTGTTCACGGCGCTGTTCTCGAACGCAACGGGTGGCGACGCTGCGCAGCAGCGTTTGTGGGCGCAGCGCAAGAGCGTGCTCGACCTGTGCAAGAGCGAGATGGATCGCTTGAAGCCGCTGCTCGGTGCCGACGATCGCCTGAAAATCGAAGCACACGCCAACGCGATTCGCGAAATCGAGCAGCGCATCACCGGTGCGAACATGCCGAGCGGCGGTGGCAACCCCACGAGCAGCTGCACAAAGCCCACGATCCAAACCGTAGATCTCAAGAACGACGACCAGTATCTGAAGACTGGTCAGATGCAGATGGATCTCGCCGCGGCGGCGCTGGCTTGCGACCAAACGCGCATTCTCACGTTCCAGTGGTCGTACTCCGAAAGTGAGCACCTGTTTCAGTTCTTGAACATCAACGGCAATCACCACGCAATCTCACACGATTTTTCGTCGAGCGGCGCCGGCTACGACAACTACAACAAGATTCAGACCTGGTACGCGCAGCAGTTCCTCTATTTCTTGCAGAAGCTCGACTCCTACAAGGAAGGGGATCGCACTCTGCTCGACAACACCATCGTGCTGTGGGCGACGGAGATCGGCGAGTCCACGCAGCACGATTTGATGATGATGCCGTACGTATTGGCTGGCAGCTGCGGCGGCAAGATTCGCAGCGGCCGATACCTGGATTTCAGCAGCAATCGCAAGGACAACAATCAAATGTTGGTGTCCATTGCGCACGCGATGGGCGCCGAAGATCTGATGAGCTTCGGTGACTCCTCGGGAGCAACCGGGCCGCTCACTGGCCTAGTCTGAGCTAGCCACGGGTTCGATATCGCTGAGCAGCTCCGCGGCTGTTTTGCGGGCAATACTCAGGAAAGCGGCTTGATGCGGCGCTTTCCGCTCGTCTTCGCGCACTGCCAAAAAGAGCTCGCTGTAGAGGCCCGCCTTGCCGAGCCGCAGGGTGCGCAGTTCGGGCGCGTCGCGTGCGTCGAACATCGCCCAGCTCGGAAGTGCCGCCACGCCGCGCCCGCTCTTCACGAGCTGCAAGAGCACACTGGTGAGCTCGGCGGTGCGGACGCGTTTTGGTTCCACACCGGCGGGGCGCAAGAAGCGCGTGACGACGTCCAGCCGCTCGAGTTCGACGGGGTACGTAACGAACGGCTCATTGCGTAGCTCGTCCGGCTCCACGCTGGTCTTGCGCGCCAAAGCGTGCGTCGCTGGTACCACCAATACGATTTGGTAGCGGAAAATACCTGCGTAGTGCACGCCGGGGTGAGCCGTGCGATCCGTGCCGAGCACTGCGTCGACTTCGCGTGCTAGCAGCGCCGGAATTGGATCGAAGCGCGGGCCGAGGCGCAAGTCGATGTCGAGCTCGCCCCAGGCCTCGCGTAGATTGTCGATGGCGGGCAGCAGCCACTCGAAGCAGCTGTGGCATTCCAGCGCGAGGTGCAGCCGCGCGCCCCGCTGTGCTCCGAGCCGAACGGCGTCGGCTTCGGCTTGAGCCAGGGCGGGCAACACGACGTCCGCACAGGCGAGCAGGCGAGCGCCCGCAGGAGCCAGCGCGAGCGGCTTAGTGCGCCGCTCAATCAGGCTGACACCCAACAAGTATTCGAGCTCGCGGATTTGATGCGAAATCGCCGATAACGTGAGCGCGCGTCGCTTGGCCGCGCGGGTGAGGCTGCCGGTTTCGGCAATGGCCTTCAGAGTCAACAAGTGACGGACCTCGACAATCATCGCTGTGGCAGTTTCGCAGACGCTCGCGCTGTGGGGTAGCCGCTCGCAACGAACTGACTCGCAATCTACTCAACTCGACTTGAAATCCTTGCGATTGCCCGAAAAAACCGCGCCCGGCATGCTGTTTGGACCATGATCACCACCACGACCCTCGGGTATCCGCGGATTGGCGCCGAGCGTGACCTCAAATGGGTACTCGAAAACTATTGGGCCGGCCGAAGTTCGCTGATGGAGCTCGAGCAGGGCTCGACGACGTTGTTCGTCAAGAACCTCGAGGCTCAGCGTGAACTCGGTCTCGACTGCGTGCCAGTGGGTGACTTCTCCTTGTACGACCACGTACTCGACGCGGCCTTTGCGTTGAACGCGGTGCCGTCGCGTTTTGCTCACGTCGAGATCTCACATCCGCTCGAACGCTACTTTTTGATGGCGCGCGGCAAGGTTCCTGGAGTTGCAGCGGAGCTTTCGCCGCTGGAGATGACCAAATGGTTCGACACCAATTACCACTACCTGGTGCCAGAGATCGAAGCGGCGACTCGCTTTGCCTACACGCCGGGCCTGCTCGCTCAGCAGTTTCGCCGAGCTCGGGAGCTCGGCTTTCAGGCGCGCCCAGTGGTGTTGGGCCCTGTTAGTTTTTTCGCATTAGCCAAGAACAGCGCGCGCGGCACACTCGGTTTTCAACGGCTCGACGAGCTGATCGATGCCTACCGGGCGTTGCTGTCAGACTTGGTGGCGCTCGGCGCCGACTGGGTGCAACTCGACGAGCCTTGCCTTGTGCTCGATCTCGACGACGCGACGCGCGCGGCGTATCGGCGCGCTTACGCAGCACTCGCCAAGCTGCCGCTCAAGATCTTGGTGGCTACTTACTTCGGCCGACTCGGCGACAATCTGCCGCTCGCGCTGGAGCTTCCGGTAAGCGGGCTTCACGTCGACGGCCTCGCCGATTTGAACGGCGCGGAGAGTTTGGCGCGCGGCATTGGTAGCGAGCGGGTCCTCTCGCTTGGCATCGTGGACGGCCGCAACATCTGGCGCGCCGATCTCGAACACGCTCTGGCGCTGGGCGAACGTGTGCTCACGCACATCGATCAGTCACAGCTGTGGTTGGCGCCTACCTGTTCGCTCTTGCATGTGCCGGTCGATCTCCAGCCGGAGACAGAGCTCGACGCGGAGCTCTTCAGCTACATCGCCTTCGCGCGCCAGAAACTTCAGGAAATTGCGGTGCTCCGCCGTGGCCTCGAATCTGGGCGTAAACGCATTGCAAGCGAGCTTGCGGAATCGCACCGGATTCGCGAAGCGCGCCGCAGCTCGACGCACACGCGCAACGCACAGGTGCGTCAACGGCTCGCCGAAATGGGGGCGCAGCACGAAACGCGCCCAACGCCGGGAGTTACGCGGCGCAAGCTGCAACGCCAAGCGCTGGGTTTGCCCCAGCTGCCCACGACCAGCATCGGTTCGTTCCCACAAACCAATGAGCTGCGGCGTGCTCGCGCCGCCCAGCGCTCAGGGGCGCTCGACGGCGCTGGTTATCGCCGAGAGCTCGAGCGCGCCATCGACGAAGTCATTCGTGCACAGGAAAAGCTCGGCCTCGACGTGCTGGTGCACGGTGAACCCGAGCGCAACGACATGGTGGAGTTCTTCGGCGAACGTTTGCTCGGAATGGCGGTCACACGTCACGGCTGGGTGCAAAGTTATGGTTCGCGCTGCGTGAAGCCACCCATCATCTATGGAGACGTGCGGCGCGCCGGGCCGCTCACATTGGATTTCGCAACCTACGCGCAGAGCAAGAGCCAGCGGCCCGTCAAAGGCATGCTGACTGGGCCGGTGACGATGATGAAGTGGTCGTTCGTGCGTGACGACGAGCCACTCGAGCACACCGCGCGCACGCTGGCGCTGGCGTTGCGCGACGAAGTGGCAGATCTCGAAGCCGCCGGAATTCGCGTCATTCAAGTCGACGAACCCGCGTTTCGCGAGGCATTGCCGCTGCGCAAGGCAGATCGCGGCGGTTACCTCACGTGGGCGGTGCGCGCGTTTCGGCTAGCCACGAGCGGCGTGAGGGACACGACGCAGATCCATACACACATGTGTTACAGCGAGTTCGGCGACGTGATGCCGGCCATTCGCGCCCTCGACGCCGACGTGATCTCGATCGAGTGCGCGCGCAGCGCCATGGACTTGCTGCACAGTTTCAAGGGCGGGGCGTACCAGAACGACGTGGGCCTCGGCGTGTACGACATCCATTCTCCGCGTGTGCCGAGTGTCGCAGAGATCGCGAGCTTGCTGCGCGCCGCACTCACCGTGCTCGAACCAGAGCAAGTTTGGGTCAACCCCGATTGCGGCCTCAAAACCCGGGGCTGGGCCGAGATCACGCCAGCGCTCGAGAACATGGTGCAAGCGGCGCGCTCGCTGCGTGCCGAGCTCGAAGGGAAAACGCCGTGAGGGTGCGCGATGTATTAGGCGATACGCCGTCGTTGTCGTTCGAGTTCTTCGCGCCGCGCGAGGAAGCCGGCGTGCGGCGCCTATTTGGTACTATCGAAATCTTGCGGCGTTTCGAGCCGAATTTCGTATCGGTGACCTATGGCGCCGGCGGCAGCACGCGCACAGCCACGGCCGAAATCGTTGAGCGCCTGCAGAAGCAGGAAGGGCTGTGCGCAGTCGCTCATCTCACGTGTGTGGGCGCTTCGCGAGGCGAATTGGTTGCAATCGCACGTGACTTGCAGGCTCGCGGCATCGAGAACGTGTTGGCGTTGCGCGGCGATCCGCCCAAAGGCGAGGCGACGTTCCGCGTGGCCCAAGGCGGCTTGTCATACGCGAGCGAGCTCTTGCGCCTATTGCGCGAAGAAGCGGACTTCTGCCTCGGCGGCGCGTGTTATCCGGAGAAGCACCCGGAAGCCGAAAGTTTGGATCTCGATTTGGCGCGTTTGGCCGAGAAGGTCGAAGCGGGTGCCGAGTACTTGATCACTCAATTGTTCTTCGACGTGAGCGACTACGTGAGCTTCGTTGAGCGCGCGCGTCGCTTTGGCATCCACGTTCCGATTGTTCCTGGCGTTTTGCCAGCGACTGATCTCGACGCGCTGTTGTCGATGGCGAAGAAGTGCGGCGCGAGCGTGCCGGCCGAGCTCCATCAAGAGCTTGCCGCGTTGAGTGGTGACGCTCGCTTTGAGCGCGGAGTCGAGCTCACGCTCGAGCTTTGTCGCGCGTTGCTCGCTTACGGCGTGCCGGGCCTTCACTTCTACACACGCAATCGCGGCGAGGTGGCGCACGTGCTGGAAGCGCTCGATTGGGGTCATCCGGCCCGTCGGTCGTCATCAGTTCAGCTACTGAACGCCAAAACAGAAGCCACCACTAGATATGGGTTGACAGGCTTCGGCTGACCCCAATATGTTGGGCGCACTTCCGGTGCCTGAGCGCGTGCTCAGGCGCATAAGGGAACCCGGTGTGAATCCGGGGCTGCCCACGCAGCGGTATGTGAGAACGAACTTCGCACGAACGCACTGATCCTTCCGGGTCGGGAAGCGGCGAATAGTAGGTATCCAAGCTCACGAGCCCGAAGACCTGCCGGAAGTCCTGAGCGCAATTTCGCCTCAGGGTCCGGCCTCGGTATCGACATCGCGCGTGGGCGCACCGAGGTCAGCGCGACGCACTCGCTGCGCCGCGTGAACGGCGTTCGCTCGCCACTCTCGAACCGGAGGAGATCCGATGGCCCAAGCATTCGATCTGCGCGCTGATACTCGTCCATCCAAATCCGACAGCGAACCTTTGGGGGCAACCAGCATGCGCGTGCAAAAACGCGACGGCAGCTTCGAGCCTGTCGACTTGAACAAGATCGTGCGTGCGGTGACGCGTTCGACGACGGGGCTCACACGCGTCGATCCAATGCGTGTGGCGTTGCGCACCATCGGTGGCTTGTACGACGGCGCCACTACGCAGGCGTTGGACGAGCTCTCGATCCAAACCGCGGCAGGATTGATCGTCGAGCAACCGGAGTATTCGCAACTCGCGGCGCGCTTGCTCGCCACTTACATCGACAAGGAAGTCGCAGGGCAGGATGTGCACTCATTCTCGCAGTCAATCGCCTTCGGGCACCGGCTTGGCATCATCAACGATCGCTTGCTCGACTTCGTGTCGCGCTCGGCGCGCAAACTGAACGACGCCGTCGATCCCAGCAAAGATCAGCTGTTCGAGTACTTCGGCCTGCGCACCGTGTACGACCGCTATTTGCTGCGGCATCCGTCCACGCGGCGCGTGTTCGAAACGCCTCAATACTTCTTCCTACGCGTTGCCTGTGCGCTCAGCCAAACGGTGATGGAGGCGCTCTCGCTCTACCGCCTGCTCTCGAATCTCGAGTACTTGCCGAGCTCGCCCACTTTGTTCAACTCGGGTACGCGCCACGAGCAGCTCTCGTCCTGCTTCTTGTTGGATTCACCGCTCGATCACCTGGAAGATATCTACAAGAAGTACGCCGACGTCGCCGCACTTTCGAAATTCTCGGGTGGCATTGGTATCTCCTACGCGCGTGTGCGCTCGCGTGGTTCACTGATCGAGTCCACCAATGGTCACTCGAGCGGCATCGTGCCGTGGCTGAAGACGTTGGACGCCTCGGTCGCGGCGGTGAACCAAGGTGGCAAGCGCAAAGGTGCCTGCGCCGTGTACCTCGAACCGTGGCACGCCGACATCGAAGAGTTCTTGGAATTGCGCGACGGCACCGGCGATCCGCAGCGCCGTACACACAACCTCAACATCGCCAATTGGATCCCCGATATTTTCATGCGTCGCGTCGAAGCGGACGCTGACTGGTCGTTGTTCGATCCCAAGCTCGTTCCAGAGCTCGTCGATTGCTGGGGTGAAGCCTTTGAACAGGCCTATTTAGCGGCGGAAAACGCGGGCAAGGCGAGTCGCACGTTGCGCGCACGCGACCTCTACGCGCGCATGATGAAAACCTTGGCCGAAACCGGCAACGGTTGGGTTTGCTTCAAGGATAAATCGAACCGCGCTTGCAACCAAACCGCGGGTGGCGGTTGTGTGCACCTCTCCAACCTGTGCACGGAAATTCTCGAGGTCACGAACAACCACGAGACGGCTGTGTGCAATCTTGGATCGTTGAACCTGGCGCGCTACGTGGAGAACGGTGCGTTCGACTTCGAGAAGCTCGCACGCAGTGTGCATATCGCCGTGCGTCACCTCGATCGCGTGATCGATCTCAATTACTATGCGATCCCGAGCGCACGCGCGTCGAACCAGCGCTGGCGCCCGGTGGGCCTCGGTGTCATGGGCCTCCAGGACTTGTTCTTCGAGCTGCGCTTACCGTTCGATTCGGAGGCAGCGCGCGCGTTATCGCGCCGCATCGCCGAGGAGATCTACTTTCACGCCTTGCAGACCTCGTGTGATCTCGCGGAGGAGCATGGCCCTCACGAAGCCTTCGCCGAGACACGCGCCGCGCGCGGCGAGCTGCAGTTCGCAGCGTGGGGCGTCGCGCCAGAAGACCAGGAGCGTTTCGTCGAGCTCGCCCAGCGAATTCAGCGGGTTGGCCTGCGGAATTCACTGTTGGTCGCGATTGCGCCGACCGCCACGATTGCTGCGATTGCGGGCACTTCGGAGTGCATCGAGCCGCAAGTTTCGAACCTGTTCAAGCGCGAAACGCTGTCGGGCGAGTTCTTGCAGGTGAATCGCTGGCTAGTGCGCGATCTCGAAGCACTCGGCTTGTGGAACGACGCGACGCGTGACCGCTTGAAGGTGGCCGAAGGTTCCGTACAAAGCTTCGAAGAGCTCAGCCCGGCGCTGCGCGAGCTGTATCGCACGGCATGGGAGGTTCCGATGCGTTCGCTAATCGACATGGCTGCCGATCGCGGCGCCTTCATCGACCAAAGTCAGTCGCTGAACCTGTTCGTGGAAACCCCGAACATCGGCCGCCTTTCGTCGATGTACTTCTACGCCTGGAAGCGCGGCTTGAAGACGACGTATTACCTGCGTTCGCGGCCTGCTACGCGCATCGCCAAGGCCACGGTGTCTACTCCGCCGGAAGAAGCCGTGAAGGCCGTTGTGTGCTCGCTCGAAAACCCCGAGACGTGTGAGGCTTGCCAATGAGCTCGGTAGTTCGCCCTGCGCGTTTGCTCGATCCCGGTTCGTGCCTCTCGCTGCGGCCGCTAAAATACCCGGTGTTTTACGACATGTACCGCAATGCGGTGCGCAACACGTGGACGGTGGACGAAGTCGATTTCAGCAAAGACGTCGACGACATTCATCGTCGCCTGAACCCCGGTGAGCGGCACCTGATCGAGCGCTTGGTAGCGTTCTTCGCTACGGGCGACAGCATCGTGTCGAACAATTTGGTGCTCAATTTGTATCGGCACGTGAACGCACCCGAAGCGCGCATGTATCTGTCGCGCCAGTTATACGAAGAGGCGCTGCACGTCGAGTTCTACCTGACTCTGCTCGACACGTATGTTCCCGATCCGGCGCAGCGCGCGCAAGCGTTCGCCGCGGTGGAGCACGTGCCCTCCGTCGCACACAAGGCGGAGTTCTGCTTCCGTTGGATCGACAGCATTCATCAATTGAACCGGCTCGATTTGATGAGCGAGCGGCGCGCGTTCCTCCGTAACCTGATCGCGTTTGCAGCCTGCGTTGAAGGCTTGTTCTTCTTCGGCGCATTCGCCTACGTCTACTACCTGCGTTCGCGTGGCTTGCTGCACGGTCTTGCCACGGGCACCAACTGGGTGTTTCGTGACGAGAGTGCACACATGGCGTTCGCCTTCGAGGTGGTGCGCATCGCGCGTGAAGAAGAGCCCGAGCTCTTCGATGCTCAAATGGAGCGCGAAGTGCGTCGTATGTTGAACGACGCGGTGGACGCCGAGACCCTGTTCGCGCAGGACCTCTTGGGCAACGGCCTCTCCGGGCTCTCGTTGCGCGACGTGCGCGGCTACCTCGAGTTCGTCGCTGATCAGCGCCTGGCAACGCTCGGCTGCGCGCCGGAGTATCGCAGCAAAAATCCGCTGTCATTCCTCGAGTTGCAGGACGTGCAAGAGGTCACCAATTTCTTCGAGCGCCGCGTTGCGTCGTATCAAGTGGGTGTGAGCGGCGAAGTCGTGCTCGACGGCGGTTTTTAGGCGCGGTACGAGTACGCGCACCATTCTTGCTGGTAGAGGCCCGAGACTAATGGGCTCGAGCAGCACCCGTCCGGCGACGTTTCGCCATCGGACGCTTCGGGATCTCACGACGCGAAAGGCTGCACTTACAGCGCAGCAGTCCTTCCCGCGCGTCAGCCGGCCCTGCTGCTGGCCGCAATCCTGCCCCTGTGGTTCGGCGCGCGCCGACGCTGACGCTTTCGGGGCTAGACTTGCCCGCCGATGCAGGCGCACGCCGAGTTCGATTCCCCTCCGCCGCTGAACTTCGACAACAGCTTCGTGCGTGAGCTGCCCGGCGACGACGGTGAGCCGCACAGGCCACGTCCGGTGCGCGGCGCCTGTTATTCACACGTGCCGCCAACGCCGGTCGCGGCGCCTCGCTTGTTGGTGCACGCACATGAAGTTGCCGAGCTGCTCGGCTTCTCGCCAGCGTTCGTGCGCTCCGAACGATTCGCGCGTGTCTTTGCGGGCAACGAACTGCTTCCCGGGATGCAGCCGTATTCGGCTTGCTACGGTGGGCACCAGTTTGGAAATTGGGCAGGTCAATTGGGCGACGGTCGCGCCATCACACTCGGCGAAGTGCTGAACGCGCGGAACGAACGCTGGGAGCTCCAGCTCAAGGGTGCCGGCCGCACTCCCTATTCGCGCACCGCAGATGGTCGCGCCGTCCTGCGCTCGTCGTTGCGTGAGTTTCTGTGCAGCGAAGCCATGTTCCATCTGGGCGTGCCCACTACGCGCGCCTTGTGCCTCGTCGAAACCGGCGAGCGCGTCGTGCGCGACATGCTTTACGACGGCCATCCGCGCGCCGAGCCGGGCGCCATCGTGTGCCGCGTTGCGCCTTCGTTCCTGCGTTTCGGCAACTACGAGATCTTCGCTTCGCGCCAAGACCTCGGCATTCTGAAGCAGCTCACGGATTACACGCTGCGTACGCACTTTTCGGAGCTCGGTGCGCCTGGCAAAGACGCCTATCTCGCCTTGATCCGTGAGGTGTCGCGCCGCACCGGTGAGCTCATGGCTCATTGGATGCGAATTGGCTTCGTCCACGGCGTGATGAACACCGACAACATGTCAATCCTGGGTCTTACCATCGACTATGGCCCGTTCGGCATGCTCGATCACTTCGACCCCGACTTCACGCCCAACACCACCGACGCTCACACGCGCCGTTATCGCTACGCGCATCAACCCGTCGTGGCACGCTGGAACCTGTTCAAACTCGCAGAAGCTTTGCTGCCCCTGATCGACGACGTGCCCGCCGCGGAAGCAGCCCTGGACGCGTACGCCGAAAGCTACGAAGCTTGCCAGCGCGTCGAACTCGCCCGCAAACTCGGCTTGCCACCCTTCCGCGACGACAAAGGCCTCGCTGCGGAAGATCCCAACAGCGACACTGCCTTCATCGATCAACTCTTCGATCTACTCGGTATCGTCGAAACGGACTTCACAATCTTCTTTCGCTGCCTCGCCAAGCTTCCCATTCACAGCGCAGACGAAGCTGGCATCTTCGCAGCCCTGCAACCCGCCTACTACTCCAGCGGCCCGCTACCCGAACCAGCTCGCCAACTCACCCTCGCCTGGATCCGCCGCTACGCCGAGCGCGCGCGAGACATCGAGGAGGCCGAGCGTGTTCGCCGCATGAACGCCGCCAATCCGAAGTTCATTCTCCGGAACTACCTCGCTCAACAAGCCATCGACGCCGCTGAACAAGGTGATCCCAGCGTGCTCCTCGAAACTCTCGAGGTGCTCCGCGATCCGTACAGTGAACAGCCTGGTCGCGAAGCGTTCGCCGAAAAGCGTCCCGACTGGGCACGTAACCGCGTCGGTTGTTCTCAGCTTTCGTGTAGCTCGTAAGCAGCCCTCGCTACCAGCGCCCCTGAATGTTGTTCATGAACCCATACGGGTAGCCGAGCTCGAAGCTGCTGGCTTCGTCCAGACGAGTCACGTGTGCGTCGCTCAAGCTGAGCTCGCTCGCGCGAACATTTGACTCCAGTTGCGCCAGCGAACGTGCGCCGAAAATCACGGAGCTTACTTCGGGCTTGCGCAGCAACCAGGCCAGCGACACGGCGGACGGCGACGTATCGGTCTCTTTTGCGATCTCCTCGACGGCGGCGAGCGTGCGCCAACAGCGCGGGTTGTCGAAGCGGGCCAGACGTTCTTTCAACTTGTCGAGGCGTGCACCGGGAGGCGGCGGTTGGTTCTGCTGGTACTTGCCACTCAAGAAGCCTCCCGCCAGCGGTGACCACGGCAAAATGCCGAGACCTTTTTCGCGACACAACGGCCGATGCTCGCGCTCCAGATCTCGCACGACGAGGCTATATTCGGCTTGCAACGTGACGTAGCTCGCGAGGTTGCCGACGCGACTCTTCCACAGCGAATCCATCAAACGGTACGCCGCATAGTTCGAGCAGCCGATGTAGAGCACCTTGCCTTCGCGCACCAGGTCAGTGAGCGCAGACAGCGTCTCATCCTCCGGCGTGTCGATGTCTTGCATGTGCACCTGATACAGGTCGATGCGATCGGTGTTGAGGCGCTTCAAGCTGCCTTCCACACAACGACGGATGCGATAGCGCGACGCGCCGCTACGATTCGGACCGTCGCCCATGGTGAAACGGAACTTGGTGGCTAGCACCACCTCGTCGCGCCGCTTGTCGCGTTGAAACCACGCGCCCAGCACCCGCTCGCTGAGCCCGTCTTGCCCATACACGTCGGCCGTGTCGATGAAATTGATTCCGAGTTCCAGCGCGCGATTCAGCACCGAGAACGTGGTGTTCTCGTCCATGCCGATGTTGTGCATGAAAGACTTCTCGTCCGCTTCGCCGAACGTCATCGCCCCCAGGCACAGCTCCGAAACCTTGACTCCCGATGCTCCCAAGCGTCGATACTTCATCGTCTTCTCCCTAGTTCGTCGTCGCTTCGCGCGCAGTACTCAAAAGCGACTGCCAGGCGGCGAGAGTCTACTCCTCGGGCACGCCGCCGGCGTTCGACAGTGCCGAACCTCCACTTTTCCGGACCGGCCGTCGCGTCGCGATCGAATTTCCGCTTCGTCGGCTAGCCGTGTGCGGTGATTGGTCTTTGGGTTTTTGGGGTGGGCCCCCGCCGCGCGCCAACGCGAGTCATTCCGTGCTAGTCGTTCGGCCCCAAAGCGCTCGCCGAGCGCTTCCGAGCCCTCTGGAGCCGCGTTTGCAACCGATGCCTTTCACTCGTGAATTCCGCCGAAGCCAGTGCAGCGCTGACTCGCGCCCCTCGCTGGGAGCGCGCGCATGAAGGCGGTCGTCCTGGGCGGCACCAGCGGTATGGGGCGCTGCATTGCGCAGCTCTTGGCGGAGCGCGGCGACAGCGTATTCCTGCTCGGCATCGGCGACGCTGAGCTTGGGCGCAGCGCAGCCGATCTCAGCGTGCGCTCAGCCAATAAGCAAACTGTCGGTTACGCTACGCTCGATCTCGAGAAGCCCGAAGGTTTTGCCACGGCGCTCGATGCGGCCGACACCGCACTGAGCGGCTTTGACACAGTCATCGTCAGCGCCGCCCTGTTCGCAACACAAGAAGCCCTCGAGAACGATATCGAGCTCACGCGCCGGCTCGTCACCGTAAACTACGCGAACACGGTCGTCTTTTGCGAACACGTCCGCAAGCGCCTGCTCGCGCGCGGCGGTGGTCGCCTCACCGTATTTTCCTCGGTCGCCGGTGATCGCGGCCGCAAGCCGGTTGCAATCTACGGCTCGAGCAAAGCGGGCCTCTCTGTCTATCTAGAAGCGCTCGATCACAAGTTTTACGACGCGGGTCTGCGCGTTTTGTGCGTGAAACCCGGCTTCGTGAAAACCGCCATGACAGCAGGGCTGAAGCCTCCTCCGTTTGCGGGCGAGCCGGAGCAGGTCGCCAAGCTCGTCGTGCGCGCCATGGATCAGGGCAAGCCGATCATTTATGCCCCGCGCATCTGGTGGCTAATCCTGTTCGTGATTCGCATGCTGCCTCGCTTCGTCATGCGCAAAATCAATTTCTGATTCGAACTCCAGCGCTCCTTCTCGCCTCGCTCGGCAAACCCGCCTCGCGTCACGTTTGCGCTGTTCTCTGCGACGATTCCAAATGGGATTTTGCTCGAAACTCCCATTTGCTGATTTAGATTTACTGGCGTGGACCTAAACCATGTAATCCAGCACGTCCGCGATACCTCGAAACACTTCGGTCGCCGCGCGGCGCTCTACGAGCTCGAATACCGAGCCGTCAATCGCCTCGTTCCTTTCCGGATTTTGAACGGCATGACCGTCGAGCTCGCCGACATCGATCCGAAGTTGTTCGAATCGAACGGTTTCGAGTGCCACTTCGCTTCGGACGCCGAACTCGAAGCTGCCCTCGCCGACCCTGAAATCACCGAAGAAATGTCGCCGGAGTTCGTGCGCGTTGCACGGGCGCACGGCGACGAATGCTTCGGAGTGTTCGACGCGAAACGCCTCGTGAGCTTCGGCTGGTACTCCAAGCGGCCCACACCCATCGAAAAAGATCTGTTGCTCCACTTCGATCCCGCCTGGGTCTACATGTACAAGGGCTACACTCTGCGCGGCTATCGCGGTAAGCGCCTGCACGGCATCGGCATGAGCCTCGCTGCGCGCGCCTACACTCAACGTGGCTCTCGCGGGCTCATCTCCTACGTCGAGTCCGACAATTACCCGTCCCTGCACTCCACGGCCAAGATGGGTTACCGTACGTTCGGTGAGCTGTTTGCAGCGCGTGCATTCGGCCGCGTGCTCACGTGGGCCACACCCGGTTGCAAACCGTACGGCTTCAGCCTCGAGTGGGTACCCGAGCGTGTTCACGCTCAAATCTAAGCCCTAGAGAGCCCAAACTTCGGAGCACGCCTCAGCGCGCTCAGGCGAAGTTCACCAGCTTTCTCCTAAGCGGTGCCGTCACACCTTGTGGTCGCGTGTTGCGAAAACTCGCCCAATTCTCGAACCAACGGCGCAACGAAGAGCGCCGATCGCTTCTGCGAGCGGTAAGTTGAGGCCCTAGCCCATGTCTTTCATTGGTACACGCGCTGCGGCGTTCTCAGTGCTACTTGGATTCCCCTTGATTCACGCGTTTGCGTGCTCGTCGCCGGTGCGCGACTACGATGCTGCGCTCGGTGGAGGAGGCGGCGCCAAGGCGCAAGGTGGCACTGGAGCGGGTGGCCTCCGCAATCAGGGCGGTACACTAGGTGGCGCCGGCGACACCGGCGAAGGCGGTTTGCCCAGTACTGGTGGCGATGCAGGCGCTGGCGGTGTGCTGGGCATGGGCGGCATCGATGGCGGCGCCGGCATGAACGATGGCGGCGTTCCGGGTACCGGCGGGATCCCCGGCGCGGGCGGCGCGATCACGAATACTGGCGGCGCGCTGGTCGGCAGCGGCGGTGCCGTCGTTGGCGCGGGTGGCAACGTGCTCGGCGCAGGGGGCAGCATCGTCGGCGCTGGCGGCATGGTCGCGAACTGCGTGCCCACGGGACCCGAGGTTTGTACCGACGGCAAAGACAACGACTGCAACGGCAACATCGACTGCCTCACGCCGACTGGCTCGTTCCCCGAGCCGCACGGCGCAGCCGCAGGCAAAGACGTGCTCATCACTGTGAACGCGCCGGCGGTGACCGGCTTCACATTCCAATGCCGCAGCGCGCGCGGCGTTGCCGTTCCAGATCAAACCCCGTGGACCGCGTGCTCGAGCGGCAGCAACACACGCATCGTGCCGCGCACCGTAGCCGAGTCACAAGACCCCGCTAGCAACGGCTTGTGGACGACGCAGGTTCGCGCTGCGTTCCCCGGCGGCGGTGCCAGCGACTTCATCTCGCTCTCGTATTACATGCACAGCAGCATGCACGGAGCGCCGCGCTGCACCTTGCGCGCAACCGACCAAGCCTTCTTCGCGGCAGGAGCGGCTACGGTGGCGGACGGAGGCGTGTTCGGCACCACGACGGTCACACGCGCGCCCTTCATTCAATTGGGTTTCACGCCAACCGTGAGCACCTATTTCAGCGTGGCCGCAGGGCAGGGTACGACCAAGATCATGAGTTTGCGGCATCGCTTCTTCCGCCGCTCCGACGATCGCTACATCCTCATGACGCGCAACTACGCTTCTTCACGCTCGGGCTCGTGTGATGCCATCGACCTGCGCACCCACGACACGGCATTCCTGCCGATCAATCACAATCGCTTCTTTTACGATGCGTGCGACGCGGTGGTCTTCAACAAACTCGGCGCCGGCGTGTGCCTGTACGTCGACAGTCAGGGCGTGGTGCAACGCCGCACGACGCACGTGAACTCGTACGTGCGCGGCACCGGTTACTCGCCGGCCGCCGACAACTTCTTCTGGCGAAAGCTGCTCGACAAGCAAGCGGCAAGCGACGGCTTGATCCACTTCATGCCGAAGTGCACCACGCCCGGTTGCGAGCGCACCGGCAATAACATCTACCTGCCCGATCGCGACAAGTTCCCGTACTTTTAGCCGCTCGAATCTACCCGTTCGCACACACGGGCCGGCGGGGGTGGCCCGCTCATTTCAGGGCTGTGCGCGCGGAGGTTTCGTGCGAAAGTCGTGAGTGAGCCGTGGCGGCATGGCACTACGGGTTCGTCCCGTACTCGTTCCACCCGCGAGAGACTGCGGTCTTCGCGAGTGCTGACAGCACCACCCGCTGGGAGTGGCATCAACATCCCGCTGCTACGGCTCGCACCCTATGCAGCCCCCGAATCCGCATGCGATCCTCCACGAACTCGAGAATCCAGCTGCTTACGCTGCCGAGCTCGACGTTCTCGCCTGCCGGCATGGCAGCGGTCAGCGACGGGTGTGGCAGCAAGAAGGCCTGGAGCTCTCCGAGTTGAGCCCAAGCTCCCGGCGGCAGCTGGCGAAAGCGCTGGCTCGCAGTGTGCCGCGCGGTGAGTACCGCCTGGGGCCGAGCAACGCGCGCTCCGCGTTTCTAGGGGGAAAGGCACGAACCTTGTACCGAGCCAGCATCACCGACACGGCCGTGGTCGCGGTGCTGGCCAAGCTGCTGCGCAGAGTCGTCGATCCGCTGCTTTCCGAGCGAGTTTACTCGTATCGCCCTGGCCGTTCCTCGCTCGAAGCCGTGCGCGACTTCGCCGACTTCTTGCGTGACCATCGACAAGCCATCGCCGATCCGCGCGCTCGCGGGCTCTTCGTTTTGCGACGCGATGTGGCGCGTTATGGCGAATCTATTCCTGTCGATCCCGAGTCACCATTGTGGTCGATGCTCGATAAGGTGTTCGCGCACTGGGGCATTGGCGCACAGGAGCCAATCGCAGCGCTTACGCGTGCCGCCGTGCGCCCTTCGATTGCAAGCGAAGCCGGCGCGTATCAGCTCGAGCGCGGTGTGCCGACCGGTTCGGCGATTCAACCTGTAATTTGCAACCTGTACCTGAGCCAGCTAGATGCGGCGCTCGGTGGCGTCCGCGGCAGCTTCTACGCACGCTTCGGCGACGACATCGTGTTCGCCCACGCAGATGCCGACGTCGCGAAGCGTGCGCGCGACACCGCCGACGACGTGGTGGGCACGCTCAAGCTCGCATTCAAGGCGGAGAAGAGCCGCGACTTCTTCTTCAATGCCGCAGGGCGACACAGCGCGGGCCTGCCCGGCGCGGCCCAACTCGAATACCTGGGCCTCCGCTTGCACTTTTCCGGAGCCGTTGGCCTCACCAGCGCCAAAGCAAGGCGCCTACTGCGTGAAGTCACCCGCCGCCTGGATAACGATTTGCGCCTGACACGAGCACTCTCTCGTGAAGAAGCGCTCGAATCCATGTGCCATACAGCGAGCGAGAGCCTCGACCCACGGCGCCCCCTGGCTCAAGTCATGGTTCCTCTCGTCAATCACGCTGTCGACGATCGCGGTCAGCTCCGGCAACTCGATTACCTCGTTGCCTTACGCATCGCCGAACGCGACAGCGGTCAGCGCGGCGTGCGCGCGTTTCGACACGTCTCGTATCAGAGCTTGCGCGCCGCAGGGCTACGTTCGTTGCTCGTTGCGAGAAACCGCCGGTGAAACAGCTCGCCACGTTGCTAGCCACGTTCGCCCGCCAAGCTCAACGACGCGTCTCCCTCGAAGAAGCGTTGTTCAGTCAGCGCGGCTTCGCGTACGTTTGGTACCGCGCGCGATTCCTGTTCTTACGCATTCCACTCGGCATCGGCCTGCATGCCGCGGAAGTGGTGGCGTTCTCCGCGGCGTACGATCTCGGCATCATCGGTCGCATGCTGGCGATTCGCAGCCTGCCGGCGGTTGGTGCTGCTTTATGGTGGGGCGCACTCGAAGCATTGCGCAGCCGAGTCCGAGCCGCCGCTAGCCAGGGGGAATGGGGCCGCGCCGAACGTGCCGTGCGAAGCTTCCTCGCGCTCGCCGTCGACGTCGCGCTGATCGCACTTCTGCTGGCGTTCGTCTACGTCGAGTTCTTCCCATCCGAGTTCGGTGGCTTCGACATCTTCGACGCCTACGCCCTCGGCTGCAGTCTGCGCTTTGGCCTCGAACTCATAGCTCGCACGTATCACGCCGGCGTCTTCGCCGTTCGTCGCGTGTATCGCCCAACGTGGAGCCTCATCCTCCCCGACGTCTTCGAGCTCGCGCTTGCACTCGCGCTGTGGACGCCTCTCGGCCCCTGGGGTTTCTCGCTCTCAACGCTCGCAGCTGGTCTCGTCAATGCCTGGCTGCAATGGTTCTACAGCCGCGCCGCCTACCTAGAGTTCGGCAAATTCCGGCCCAGCCTGCGCCGTTTCGGCCGCACGCGCAAAGACATCGAACCACGCGACTACCTCGAACTCACGCGCCACGCCCTCGCCAATCTTGCCTCACACATCGACGCCTTCCTCATTCTCCTCCTCACTCGCGCCGTCGACTCCGGTTTGCCCTTCGTCGTCCTCCTCCACGCCGGTCGCCCCCTGTTTTCGGCCGTCGGCAGCTACGCGCGCGTCTTCTACTTCGACCTCCTCCGCCTCGAACTCGGCCGCAGCCGCTTCCTCAACCAACGCTTCGCGCGCCTCGTTTCCCGATTTGCCACCGCAGTCGCAGCCGGTGCCATCGGCCTAGCATTTCTCCTCCAGTGGCTTCTCTTCCAAGGCCAACTACTCGCCGACTTCGCGCTCCTGGCTCTTTACACCGTCGCCCGTTCCACCCTCGCGTTCGAACACATGCGCCTCTTCACCGCTGGGCGCTACCGCACTCTCGCTACGGCCAGCGTCGCCGTCGTCATCACCCTCCTCATCCTGCGCCTGACGCTTCATTCCGAGCGCCTCCTCGTTGCTGCCAGCGTCTTCACCCTCGCCCTCCTGGCGCTCTGGTTCGCCTACGTAAACCACCGCCGCGCCCGTTTCCAGCAACCGCCCGCGGCGAGCGCCAGCGTCGGCCTCCTCACCTGGCTCCACGCTCTCGCCAACGAACAACGCCCGGTCCAGCTCGGCTTTGCACTCGTCGATCGCCACGCAGGCGCGCCCATCGACCACGTCCAGCGCGCCATCCAAACCGCGCTTCCCCACACCACCATCTTCTGCCGTGCCGGGCGTCGACACTTCGTTTGGCACACGAGCTCGAGCGGCGCGCCAACTACAGATGCCTATCGCACACTCCTCAACGCTACTGCGGGCTGCCTCGAACAACTCCAACTCAGCGAACCTCAAAGCCCAGCCCAAGCGCTCGCAGCCGCACTGCGCCTCGAGCCCTTTGCTCACATCGCCTCGACGCAATCGGCTCAGCCGCTGACCATCGCGGACCTTCGCGCCCGCTTCCACACTGCCTTCCCGAACGGTTCCATTCTCGATCTCACGCACGCGCCCACTCTCGATTTCCTGCCCACCCGCGCTGCACGCCACTTCGTCGCGCGCTCACTGCTCGCTGCTTGCGCCGGTCGCCCTCCACCCGAACGCCGCCGCGACTTCCCGCGCGTCGCCGTCTTCTGCCCGCAGGGCGAAGCCGAAGCGCTCTTTCTCGTTCCGCCCACCGCCAACGCCGACCAATTTCGAGATTTTCGAGATGCCGTCGAGCAACTAGCGTTTCAAAAAACGCTCGCATCGCTCAGCCAGCATGCGTGAACTCCTTCGAGTTGGTGGGATCCATCTCGTGAGTCACCCCCGCCAATCCTCGTCAGGGCCTACGTAGCGATCGAACAGCGCTGCCTCTTCCGCGCTGGGACGCTCGAACCTTGCACCCTCGTTGACCAGCGTCGCCACAAGGCTTTCTGCCTCCGTTCCGCTGCGCGCTCGAATCCGTCGTGCGAGCGTCTCCACTGGCGCGTCGTCCAAGAAATGCAGCTCGACTACCGCGCCTGCATCTACCGCCATCGTCGAATCCGTTCGCGCTCCTCGCGATGCCATGAACCGAACTCGACCACAACACTCACGCCTGAACGCAGCAACGCGCCGGCGTGCCCCATCAAACAGTTCTGAAGCCGAGCCCGAAACTCATTTCTCGGTCCGCCCCGCGACGCGGACCACGTCCTTCAGCCGTTCTCAAGTCCTTCGATAGCAAAACAAATCGCCGGCCCAATAGCAGGCGCGAAGTAGCGAAGCACCGACGCGCCTGCAAGTATGCCGAGCCCCACCACACGCGCCGTGGTCGCGTCCGGCGCGACCTTGCGACTTCTCGATATGACGCATTGGATTCACAGGGGGCGCACGGCCGGTCACGGTCGCGAGGCAAATACGACCCGGCGTGGGGATTTCGAGGTGGCATGACGGGTGCACCGCACGGCCGCGAAGATGATGGGAAGGTTGCTTAGCGTCGGCCTTTGGTTGATCGTATTGATGACCGGTTGCGTGCCGAGTCGAGAAGCGAAGAGCGCGGGGCAAGTCGGTTGCACTCCAGACGAGATCACGATTTCGAACGAGGAAAGTCACTTCGGCCTGGTGCAGTCAGGTGATACCTGGGTAGCGGAGTGTCGAGGGCGCACGTTCGTGTGCTCGCAGATCAATCAGGCGGGTAAGGACGAAGGTCTCTTCGCCTCGCTGCTCGCGTCCGAACAGGTGAGCTGCCGTGAAGCGCCGGACTCACGCGAGGCCGAAAGCACCCGCCGCATGCGAGAAGTCGCCATGGCGGAGCGCGCGAACCGACGCCCTTCACCCGCTCCAACCGGTGCAGCTGGCTTCCACTTCGGTGAAACCCCGGAAGACCTTGCACGCCGTTGCGAAGCAGCAGGCCAAGCCTGGCGCAACGGCAGCAGCGGCGTCACCAACAACGGCAACGTCACAAATACCGGTAGCATCGCAACGGTCGATAACCGCGCTAGCGTCGGCAACACGAAGTCGGGCTGCTCCGGGCCTGCCGCGGCGCTCGGCATCGCCGCGAGCGTCGATATCGGATTTTGCGATGGGCGTGCCTGTTCGATCACGCTCGAGCACGTCCCGCGTGCCAACTGGAGCCGAAGCTCCGTCTCGCTGAAGGCCAGCTTGGAGGCCAAGTATGGTCCAGTCCAAGAATCGAGCGGAAGCGTGCCAGAGGAGTGCCGTAGTGAACAAGCCTTGAAGCGTTGCCTAGAGTCGCGGCATCTGGCCCTACGCTACATATGGCGCTGGGCTACCGGCGAATCGATCGAGATGACCGTCGGCAAGCCGACCGAACGTGAAAGCGCTGCAATTCGGGTGCTGTATCGGCGTCCCGTTGGCGCCGCGAACGTGTCGGCGTTGTAGATCGCTGAGCCTGAAGACGTCCCGCCGGAAAAGCCGTGCACCGTACGCCCGCTGTCGCGAAACGGACGCAGCTCGAACCACGTGGAGTGCTTCGAGAGGATCACAGTTGTAGATCCCAGCGCCCGCAGCCCTGGTTGCGTCCTCTACGCGCGACGTTGGCAATCGGGTAAACGTCCCAGCCGAACTCAATTGCAGTTAGTCAGAGCGCTTGTGAATCTGTCGTCTGACGAGGGCTCAAGACTGGAGTGGCATGGTACCTGTAGCCTTTCGCAGCGGCCACGCTTGGATTTCCAACAGAGTCGCCGCGAGTGGCCACAGGTTCTCCGCCGGTGTCGCTGGAAGGCGACTCGTGTTCCTGACGAAGCACCAACGCTTTGCCAACGCTTCGCTAACGCTTCGCTAACATTGATTCGAGACAAAGCGAAATATCTTGTTAAGATGCGAATCGGTCGATATCCGACACAGTTCATGTGCTCTAAAATCATCGCGCATGATGAGTTGACCGCTAGGCTTGCGAAAGCTAGGCTTGGGCTCGTGTGGTGTATGGCGTTTAGCGTTTCATTCGGTCGGGGTGTTTATTAGTCGCTGCTTCATTGCGTGGCCGGATTAGCACTAGACTGCGAATGAATCAGTGCTGACTTGTGGCGCAGGTCAGTGAATAGCCGACCTGTGGACAAACGCGCGCCCGTGACGTTGGGGTTTTGATGGTAGCGGGCTAGTCTGGGAGGTAACAATGATTCGAGGTGAAGTGCCTTGCGAAGGCGCCGAACTAACGGCTCGAGAACGAGGTGTTCTCGAGCGAGTGCTCTTAGGCGAAACCAATAAAGAGATAGCTGCGGCACTCGGTTGCTCGGTAAAGACCGTGGAGTTTCACGTGAGCAACATTCTCAAGAAGGTTGGTGTCGAGTCTCGCTTGCAGTTGATCGTCGAAGTTCTCAGTCGAGTGCGGGTGTCCAACTAGCAATTGGTGCGCACCTGGGGATCGTCCTAGTTGTTTCCGGGTGTGCTCAAGGTTTAGTTTACGAACACGAGCGGATGAAACCGCGCCAGTTTGGGTCGAGTTTGCGATTTGCAGGCTTGATTCGGAACGTTCGTCACGAGTGTGTCGCTCGTAACCGGTTTGGTTCAATCAAGTATTAGGAGAATATCATGAAAAAGTTGGCGGGCATTGTGGGGCTTGGCGTCTTGTTGGTCAACTCCGTGGCTTTGGCCGCGGGTTGGAGTCAGTATACGACGCTCACATCGGTTGAAGTCGACAGTGTCACTACTGGCATGTCTGGCACTTATCTGGGCTTTTCTTCGTCAGTCAGTTCCAACAAGCCAGCCTGTGCAACAGCAACACTCGGAGTTCTGACCGGCTCGGTTGACAGCGTGAAGACCATGACCAGCGTGGTGACTGCCACATTTTTGGCTGGCAAGAGTATTCGTGTGTACTGGGATGGGACTTGTAGCGGAATTTACGGTCGCATTGCGGCTATCGAAATCAAGAATTGAAAACGAAGTCGCGCGTCGCGAATTGGCAATGATTCCCGTGTATGGGAAGGCGTCGACGTTGCCCCAACGCGACCGACTCGACTCTTGGAGTGTCTAGCTGGGGCGGTGGCAAGTGTGCGACAGAGCGTCTCGCTTCTGCGCCCGCACTGCGCCGCCTCGGGTTCACCCCCCAGCGATAAAGCAAGTTCAACGACCCTCAATGAAGCACATGAAGAACGGAGTGCCGATATGAATTACTCGACTTGCGCCATTGGCCTAGTGGCGCTGAGCACGGCGCTAGCCGCGTGCTCCGGGCAGGCGACAGATGAGGCGCTGGGCTCCTTAGAACAGCCCAGCCTCTGTGGCGGCTACGATTTGCAGGACGTAGAGCGCTACGACGGTTCTCTCGCAACGACGGTCGAATTCGTTGCTCAACATCAAGCGCCAGTCGGCAGGATGCGGTGGCGCTCGGACCTATCGTCCCGCTACACGAATCCAGGCACCGTCTCGGGAAGCCCCTGGTGCACGGCCACCTTGATCAGCGCGAATCGAATGATCACCGCTGGCCATTGCTTCGACGTCGACAGTGGTGGCTGGGTATGGCCACGCGTCAACGGTACGTCTCAGCCGATTACGTCGGCTCAGGGCGCAACAGAAATGCTGGTGGAGTTCAACTACCAAGTTGATCCGAGCGGCGCTCCAAGAACTGTCACAACAGTCGGCATTACCGAGTTGACCGAGTACCGACTGGGTGGTTTGGACTATGCCGTCATCACACTCAACAGCAATGCCGGAAACACCTTTGGCACGGCGGTGCCGTCGCCCTTCAAGCTCGCAAATGGCGACCCTATCACCATCATTCAGCACCCCGCCGGTGCGTTGAAGAAGGTGCACGCGGGTCCCATCGCGAGTTCGAGCAACACCTGGTTGACCTACTCGACGGCTGATACCGAGGGTGGCTCGTCAGGCTCCGGCGTCTTGAGCAATCGTACGGGTTACATTTCTGGCGTTCACACGGTTGGAGGCTGCCAACCGGACGGATCGGGTGCCAACGGCGGTGTGCCGATCCTTGCCATCTATGCGCATTCACCGATCGTGAACACCATGTCTTTGGATGCTGCCAAGTTGGCCGCTATCCTATGACAGCCTGTGAGGCAGGGTGCTTGAACTTAAGTTCGGGCACCCTGGCGTTGCTCACAGCGAGTCGACTTGCGTCACGGCTCCGAGCGGGAGTCGTTCGAGGGATTCCTTCACCCGCTTTGCCGGAGCGATTACGATCCAGCGGAGTTGCTCGGGCGCGAGATAGGCGCGGGCGACGCGCTGGAGGTCTTCTGGTGTCACTTGCTGAATTCGTTCGGCCAAGAGCGCGTACGTGTTAATCGGCTGATCGTGGACTGCGAGTTGGCTCACGGCAGCTACGGTGTCGGCGAGCGTAGCGAACAGGAGTGGAATGCGGCGCGTGGCTGCGCGTTTGAGTTCGCGGAGCTCGGTATCGCTCAGCGGTTCGTTGCGAACACGGGTGAGCTCGCCTGCGATGCGTGTGATTGCGTCTGCGGTGTCATCCGCGTCGACTTTGCCGTGAACCAAGAAGGGTCCTGTGCCACGCCAGATTCCAAAGGTTGAAAACGGCGAATACGCATACGCCATACGTTCGCGCAGGTTCATGTTCAACCGGCTTTGGAAAGAGCCGCCCAGCAATGTATTGAGGAGTACGAGCGCGTGAAAGTCTGGGCTGTTCCAAGCGACGCCGCGTGCTCCGACCGTGATTGCGGCCTCGCCCAGGCTGGGCGCATTGAGCAGCGATATGGCTGGGCCACTCGGGGGCGCCGAGATAGGCTCTGGCAGCGCTCGGCGCGGCACCGCGTTGCCTTGCCAGCTGCCGAAGTTGAACTTCATGGAACTGATGAACGACTCGATCGCAATGTCGCCGACAGCAACCATGGTGAGTTGGTCGGGCTGGACGTGCTCGCGGAAGAATTGCTCTAGAGTGGCGCGGGATACGGAGGCGACGCTCGGTTTCTCGCCGTGGACGTCGAAGTGGTAGGGGTGCTGCAGTGGGTAGAGGAGGGAATGTGCGAGACGCGCAGCGGTTGCATCCAAGTCGTGCTCTAGATCCGTTGTTCGCTCCAGCAATTCGCGGCGAGCTGCTTCTACAGCGTCGTCCGGCAAATCGACGACGTGCAGCATGCGAGCCAAAGCGCTGAACGTATCGTCGGGCAGGTTGCTGCTCTGCGACCAGCGCGTGACAGCGGCCGCCTGAATAGAAAGCGCATCGTAACCTGCCCACACTTGCGCGGAAGCGCCAGGCACTGACTTCACGCGGCGGAAAAATGTGGCCACCGCCAATTGCGCGACGCCCGGTGCAACGTCCGCGGCGCCACGTTTTACCAACAGACGCAGACACACGATGGGCGCATCGCGTTGTTGAACGATCAGCACGCGAATGCCGTTGCTCAGCCGTCGGTCGACGATCGTGGGCAGCTGGAACGCCGTGCCCGAGAGCGGCGGTGGGCGCTGCTCTCGATCTGGAAAGCTGATTACTGGCGCGCTGCGCTTGGGAGCCCCAGCCTGCGTTGCTGGTGCGTGCTGACACGAAGCCAGAAAGGCCGTCGAGAGCACCAAAGCAAGTAAGCCCGGCTTTACCGCGCGCTTCATCGGACCACCAACCTGCCTGCGATGGGCGCGTTGCGTACGGGGCTCACCAACGTCAAAACGCGCAGCTCTGGTTTTAGATATTGCGCCGCGACCTTTTGCACGGCTGCACCAGTCAACGTGCGGTAACGTGTGCTCTGGTGATCGAGGAATTTACTGTCGCCGAGGAGCGACACACTGCTCGCCAACTGTTGTGAGCGACTGAGCAGCGCATCGTGCTCCAGGCAATACTGAAATAGCATCGTGTACGCGGCGCCGGTGACGGCGAAACTATCGAGCCCACGTTGCGCGATGTCCGACAGCTTCCCTTCCACCAATCCAATGAAGCGCGACGCATCCGTCCCGCTCGGTAGATCTGCCGACACGCTAAACACACTCGCCAAATGACGCGACGCTTGATCGGCGCGAGCCCCGCTTCTGAACGGCGCGTCCGCGGCACGCTGAATGAACAACTCGACGTTCAGATGCCGCGCAATCACATCGAGCTCCGCGTCACCAGGCTGGTACAGCGCTGGCGTGCGCCACGACAGCGTTACGCGCGGATGCAACACGTTCGCCTCCACCAGCAACTTCGACGACGAAGGCGGTGCAGGCTCGCCGCTCGACGAAGGCTCGACAGACGGCGTCGTCAGTGGTCGCGACGCAATTCGCCCGAAGTAATGCTCCACGGCCGCCTTGGCCCGTGCAGAATCGAAACTTCCACTCAGCACCAGCACCGCATTGTTGGGCCCGTAGTAATTCCGATGGAACTCACGCGCCTCTGCCAGCGTGACCTCACCCAACTGCTCACCCTTGTCGGCATCGATATGATAAGCATGCCCGCTCGGAAACAGCTGCGCCTCCGTGAACGCCGCTACCCGCCCGTACCCCGCGTTCTCCACATTCTCCGAATACTCACGCGCCAAAATGTGCCGCTCGCGATCCAAATCGGCGTCTGTCAGCGTGCTCAAGCCTGACTCCATCCGATCACTCTCGAGCCACAACGGCAGCGCCAACTCGTCAGACGGCAGCTGTTCCCAATAATTCGTGTAATCCGCGCCCGTCGTGGCCCCAATACTCGTTCCGCCAGCGCGCTCCAGCTCCTCGAAGTGCCGCAAATTCTTCACGTGCTTCGAACCATGAAACATCAAGTGCTCGACCAAATGAGCGAGCCCTCGATGCCCGGCAGGATCGTCGCGCCACCCCACACGGTATACCACCCGCACCACCAAAACCGGTGCGCGCCGATCCTCATTCAAGACGACGCGCAAACCGTTCGCAAGCGCATAGCTCTGCGTCGGAGTCGTAGCGCTCAACGGATCGAACTCCGGCGCACTGCTCGGCGCAACAGCCGCCGGCGCCGGTGCGCACCCAGCCAGTGCCAGCGCGAGCGCAACCAAGCACGTCGCGATCGAGCTCCTTGCTTCGACGGGCATCAAAGCACGCAGCCGAACGGCTTCGCAAAACCCCTGCTGCGCATGGGGGTCATCCTTCAAATTCATGTGAGTTTGTCGATAGCGACCCCACGTGGGCCGCGTTTATACTTACTGCCGCCGCTCTCAGATGGCGACGAAGTTTACAGCATGTTCGATTAACCCGCTTTACGATGACGTTTCGCCGACGCACCCGAGCCGCGCCGCTCGACGATACGCTGTCTAATTGCTGCGGCATGCGCCCGATCTCGCGCTGAGGGTTTACCGACCTCCTCGGCCAAGTCGGTGATGTGGCGATCCGCTTCGGCGAGTAGCTCTCGCCTACGCACCTCCGCGCGGACTGCACCCTGCAGCAATTCGTTCAGAGCGGTGATTTGACGCTTCGGGGCGCGCTTTATGAACAAGGCGTTGAAGGACCGTTTCTACAAAAGCGGCGCCGCTGGTGTTGCTGCTTTGTTTGTCCAGCCGAGTCCAGTTTCGACTTGGCGGTGGAGGAACGTACCTCCGCTCATCGAGACGGTGCTCGTGAACGTTGCGCGGGGGCACAGCATCAACCTTATTGTGGAAGCGCGACTTTCGTAGCGTCAGCGGCTTCGCGGCGTCCCGTCGCAGGTGCTAAGATAAGATTTCTTGGAGGCGTCGTGCGAACGAAGGAACTTGCTTATTCGGTGCTTTGGTTTGGCGGCTGGCTTTGGAACGTTGGTTGCTCTGACACAGACGATGCCTGTTCGACTTGCGGTGGCAGCGCGAACGGAGGCGCAGTCGCGAATGGAGGCTCTTCCGCCGGTGGCGTCTCGGCGCTCCAAGGTGGCGTAAAAAGCTACGGTGGCGCGAGCGGCCCTAGAGCCGCCGGCGAAGGTGGCGCGACTGGGCATGGTGGTGCCGCTGGTCACGGCGGAGTGCCAACAGAAGGCGGGAACGCTGGAGATGGGGGTGCGACTGGTGTGCGCTCCGAAGGGGGCATCGGAGGGACTGGCGCTGGTGGAACGCTTGCGACGGGTGGAAGCAACGAAGCCGAAGCAGGAGCGGCAGGATATCGAGTTTGGACTTTCGATCCAGCACAGTGCGACGGATTTCATTGTGGCGTGCATGGCACGTGCGTCACGAACCCAACGGGATCGTATTGTCAATGCAAGCCGGGCTTTACTGGCGCACTCTGCGATGAAGACATCAACGAGTGCACCGGTAATGTTTGTCCTGGAGCGTGCACGAACACGATCGGGAGTTTCACGTGCGAGTGTCCCGAGGGCTTCACTGGGCCTGGTTGTCAGCACCGTAAGTTTCAGAAGCTTGGGCTCGGGTATGTCTATGGATTAAGTCGCGATGGCACCCATGTCGTCGGGAGCCAGAAGTTCAAGAGCGATTCGAACCCACGTGGTGTCACTCACGCACTTGTCTATGATTTGGCCAAGGACACGGTGTTCGATATCGGTCCGACCGATCCTCCGACAGATGTTCCACATTGCGAGGCGACCGTCGTTAATGGCGATGGCAGCGTTGTAGTGGGTGTGTGTGGCGCTGACCTTCAGCCGGCCATTGGCTGGCCTGGGAAGAGCTTCATCTGGCGTGACGGTCAAACCAAGTTCTTAGAGGGAGAGCTGGCAGCGGCGATCATCACCAGCATGAGCGCGGACGGAAACGTGCTGGTAGGAGTGCACGGACGGTATCCCGAACTGACTGCGTTCCGCGCGACGCCGACGTCGTTCCAGGACCTCGTGGAGACGATAGGGGACGCCCAGGGAAACGCCTTCGTTTCTGTCAGCGCCGATGGCTCGATTGTTGGCCTGTCAGTGGATGGCTACAAACCGATGGCGTGGTCTAGTCGCTATGGTCTGCGCCGCTTGGCAGGCGAGGCCCTAGGGCCGCAGAGGTCGGTGCTGGTCAGCTCCGATGGATCGACGTTCGTCGGTGCAGCAGACATTACGCTCCTTTTCGATCGCGGTTGGCTAATCAACGGCAAGGGCGCGCGTTGGCGCGGCGCTCATGTCGAGGAAATCTTGCCGGGTGCGCGCGTCTGTAGTGGGGACGGCAGCGTCGTGGCGGGATATTCCACAGATGGCGGTGAGTTTCTCGACTTCGACGGCATCGACCGATATCCAGAGTTCATGGCGTTGCTTCCAAGCACCGCCACCCGCGCGGGCATCGTCGCTGTTTCGGACGACGGAAAGGTGTTTGTCGGAGACGGCGTCGGTCCCTACGTGGTGCACTTGCCGTAGTTGGGAGGAAACATTGCGCAACGCGCGCACACTCGATCGCAAGTATTGAGTTGGGTCTACCGTTCTGATTGATCCGGCGGCAAATCGTCTTTGGGAGGAGCGGCGGGGATCTCACCGCGCTGGATGGAGCGGGCGATGCGCGCTGCGAACGCCGGGAGAGTCACGAGCGTTGCAGCGAGGGAGCGCGCGAGTTGTGCGGGAGAGGTGCCGTCAGCGCGAACGGCGACTTTTTGGCCGGTGGTGAGATCCTCGAGCGCGCCGCGAGCGATGGTTTGGGATCCGTCGCTGCGGATTTCGACCATGAGGCGAGCAACGACGGGCGGCTCCGGTCCGGTTTGCTGAAGGGGTGCGTCACGACCGGCTTGGATGGCGGTGCTGGCTTCGATGGCGCGCTGGATTGGTTCAAGAGCGCGTTCGCTGGCGCGGCGGGCAGCGGCGCGCCCGCTTTCGACAATGCGTTTCCATTCTTCACCGGAGCGATCGAGCAAGCCCATCGGGGGAGTCTAGCGCGAGGGGAACCGTTGGGCATCGCAGCGGCGGAGGAGCGAACCAGAGCGAGCGGGCGCGATGGCTAGGTACGGTGAGCAACACAAAAATGGGGGCGGGGCGCGGCTGCGGACGCGCTCGGTGCGCGGCAGAGTTGCCTTGCGCCGAGCGGCGTATTGGGTCGCGCTCGTTACGGCGTTTGCCCAAAATCAGTTTCTGGAAGTTGGGTCGCGCGTTAGAGAAAGACGTTGATGTTCCAGTTGAGAAAGTGAGCGAAGGCTGGGGCGACGAGGTTTTTGGTGCGTGCGTAGAGTGCGCCCCAGACGAGGGCGTGACGAAATGACGAAGTGGAGAGGACTATCTGCCGGACAAGAAGGGGAGAGCTTGAAATAGGGGTTCGGGAGCGTGTTTGACGACGGGCATGATGGCGGCCCAAATGGCGGGGACGTAGGCTTCGGCCTTGCCAGCGTCGATGGCGGCGACGATTTGGGTGGCGACAGGTTGAGGTTTGCCGAAGAGGGCGTTCTTCTTGTGAGTGGTGGTCATGGGGGTGTCGACGGGGCCGAGTTTGAGTGTGGTGACGTGGACACCGGCGGGATAAAGGCGTGAGCGGAGGCCTTGGAGGAAGATGTTGAGTGCCCCTTTGGCCGCGCCGTAGGTGTAGTTGCGGGGTCGGCCGCGATCGCCAGCGACAGAGGTGATGACGCCGATGCGTCCGCTGCGCGCGGCTTCGAGGTGGTTGGCGAGGGGAATGAGGAGGGAGACGACGCTGATGAAGTTGGTGCGCAGGATGGGTTCAGCGTCATGGAAGGAGCGTTCGCTCGCGAGTTGGTCGCCGAGATCGCCGTGTGCAATGACAACTGAGTCGAGGCCATCGAGGGTGTTGAGTGCGCGTTGGATGACGGCTTCGTTGCGTTCGAGATTCGAGAAGTCGGCGATTTCGGAGGTAGCGTCGGAGACAGAGACGCGAGCCTGAACTTGGGCGAGTTTTTCTGGGTTGCGGCCGACGAGGTGGAGGCGTGCACCACGCGCGGCGTAGATTTGTGCAATTTCGGAGGCGATGGCCGAGGTGGCGCCCAAGATGAGGACTCGTTCACGCATGGGGCGAGTATAGTCGCGGCGGGTCGGGCAAGCGCTGCGGAGTGTTTTCAGTGGCTAGGGCTCACGCTGTGCCGCCTGGTCACAGGGGTGTGGGCCGGCGTGCGCGGGTCGTGCGACGCGAAGGGGGCGGCGGGCGAAAGTCGTGCGACGCGAAGGGAACGGCGGTGACGTTGTAGCAACGTTCGGGTGGTGGCGCGTTGGCAAGAGCGACAGGAGGCTGTGTTTCGCGCGCTGTGAGGGTGTGCACGCTTCGTGCAACGGCGACGGCGGGCATGGCGAACGCGCTGCCGATTGATCCGATTCGCGCTGTGGCTCGCAAGGCGGTGAGCGGCGCGGCGTCGTTGGCTTTGCGGCAAGCGTTGGTGCAGGTCACCAATTTATTGGGTGTGATTCTGCTGGCGCGTTTGTTGTCGCCGGCTGAGTTCGGGGTGTATGCGCTGGTGACGTTCGCGCAGAGTTTTCTCGCCCGCTTCGGCGACGCCGGGTTGGGCGCGAGTTTGATTCGCAGCGAGGCAGAGCCGGGCGCGCGTGAATATCGCGCGGTGTTCAGCTTTCAGCAAATTTTGATTGGTGGGGTGGTGGTGGCGTTTGCGTTGGCAGCGCCGAGTGTTGCGCGGGCGTACGGGTTGGGCGGCGAGTACGCGTTGACGTTGCGGTTGGTCGCGCTGGCGTTCTTCTTCAGTGGTTTGCGAGCGATTCCGACGATTCGTTTGGAGCGAACGTTGCGCTTCGATCGGCTTGCGATCGTAGATACGTTGGAGGCGCTGGCGTACAACGTGACGGCGGTTGCGTTGGCGTACTTGGGGTTTGGCGCGACGAGCTTTGCGCTGGCAATGCTGCTGCGTTCATTGTTGGGGGCGGTGGCGATTCAGCTGCTGGCGCCGGCGGAGCTCGGTTGGACGTGGGATTGGCCTTTGGTGCGAAAGCATCTGGGGTTTGGGATTGCGTTTCAGGGCATCGGTTTGGTTTCGCTGGTGAAGGACAGCATCACGCCGGTGTTGGTGGGTTTGACACTCGGCGCTGCAGACGTCGGCTATATCAATTGGTCGCAGACGTTGGCGGTGTACGCGTTGATGGCGCTGTCACCCTTTCACCGGCTCTACTTGCCGATGTTCGCGCGGGTGAGTCACGACTCGGCGGCGCTGGCGCGCTTCGTGGAGCGTACGATTTGGGCGACGAACGCGGTGACTGCGCCACTGGCAGTGACGACAGTGGCGCTGTTCGAGCCGATTACGCGCATCGTGTTCGGAACGCAGTGGTTGCAGGCGAAGCCACTGTTTTTGCTGGTGGCGTTTGCGAACTTGTTCGTGCCAACGGTGACGCCTCTGCTCGGTTTGTTCAATGCGCTCGGGCATTCGCGTTTGGCCTTGAGTTTCGCCGTCGTGTGGATGCTCTCGACTTGGTTGCTGGGTGCGCCGTTGGTGTTGTGGTTGGGCGCGGTGGGCTTTGCGCTGGCTAACGCCTTGGTGCAGTTCACCAATTTCGCGGTGTTCGAGAGGGCGCGGCGGCTCGTGCCGTTTCGCATCGTTCCCGTGGTCGGCCGCGTGTGGTTGTGTGCGTTCGCCGGCGGCGCGGGCGCTCTTTGGCTCGAGCGGATGCATCCAGCGACCAACGCGCGCGGCCTGATTGCGTATGTGTTGGTTTCTCTCGCAAGCTTCGCGTGCCTCTTGCTCTTGATCGACAAAGGGCAGGCGCGCGCGGCGCTAGCGGCACTCAGCAGGCGCACATGAATCCGAGAATTTCAGCGGTCATCAACACCTTGCAGGAAGAGCACAATCTCCCCTTTGCGCTGCGTTCGTTGGTGCCTTGGGTTGACCAAATCGTGGTGGTCGATATGCACAGCAGCGATCGCACGCGCGAGATCGCTCATGCCTATGGGGCCGAAGTGTACTTGCACGAGCCGCTCGGTTTTTGTGAACCCGCGCGCGCGTTTGGGATCGAGAAGTGCAGCGCTGATTGGGTGCTGCTGCTCGACGCCGACGAGGTCGTACCGGCGAAGTTGAGCGCCAACTTGCGTCGCTTGAGCCTGCGCGACGATATCGATTTGGTGAGCATTCCGCGCGTCAACTACTTGCTCGGCGCACGCCTGAATCACACCGGTTGGAACCCGGAGCGGGACCGCCACGAACGCTTCTTTCGGCGTGGCAAGCTGGTTACTTCCGGTCGCATCCATCGCGGTTACATGCGTGCGGATGGGGCCAACAGCTATGAGCTCCCCTTCGAGGAAGGCAATGCAATCCTGCACTTCAATTACCTGGACACGGCGCAGTTCATCGAAAAGCTGAATCGCTACACCAGCATCGAAGCTGAGCAGGCGCACGCTCGCGGCGAAAAGCCATCGCTCTTGCGCACACTGCAGCAAGCGACACGGGAGTTTGGCAAACGTTACTTCTTGCACGCCGGTTTTCGCGACGGTTGGCGCGGTTTGCACCTTTCATTGCTCATGGCTTGCTACCGCGTCGTCGCGTCTTCCAAGCTGTTCGAGCTCGCGAGCTCCAATGATCGCGCGACGATTCGCAGTTACTACGCCGAGGAGGCAGAGGCGGCACTGAGGGAGTACGCGCAAGCGGATGCGTTGCGTACGGAGCGGGCTTCCTGATGGTCACGCAGCTTGCGAATCGAGTCATTGCCGCGGCGCGTGCCCACGTGGCTGATGCAACGGAGCCGCTCGGCTGGTTCGAGCGCGAACGTTTTCCCGAGCTGCCGAGCGATGCGGAAGTGCTGCAGGACATGCAAGCACGCCGGCTGCTTCTGCCAGAGTGCGCGGAGCCCAAAGTCAGCATCATCGTTCCTGTGTACGGCAAGTTCGCAACGACGTGGAATTGCCTGGCGGCGTTGGCAGAGATCGATGCGGGGGTAAGCTTCGAGGTCATCGTGGTGGACGACTGTTCACCGGATTGCACACGGCAAATGCTGAGCCGGGTCGACAACGTGCGAATGATCGAGAACGCGAGCAACCTGGGTTATCTGCGTTCGAACAACCGCGCTGCCGAGAGTGCACGTGGCCGCTGGCTCTGCCTGCTCAACAACGATACTCGCGTCACGCCGCGCTGGCTCGCCGAGTTGGTAAACACCTTCGAAGCGTTTCCTCGCGTGGGTTTGGTGGGGTCGAAGCTGCTCTTCGCTGACGGGCGCCTGCAAGAAGCCGGCGGCATCGTGTTTGCCGACGCATCTTGCGAAAACTACGGTCGCTGGGCTGATCCGGAGCGTCCGCGTTATAACTTCGCGCGCAGCGTCGACTACTGCTCGGCCGCTTGTGTGCTTTTGCCGCGCGCTCTGTGGCGGGATCTCGGCGGCTTCGACGAGTACTTCGCGCCCGCCTACTACGAAGACACCGATTTGGCGTTTCGTGTGCGAGAGGCCGGCTTCGACGTCATGTACCAGCCGCTATCACGCGTGGTCCACTATCACGGCGTCACGCACGGCAAGAATCCGAAGCATGGCTTGAAGCGCTCGCTGCTCGTCAATCGCGAGCGCTTTGCCCAACGCTGGCGGCCGCGTCTCGCGACGCATCCCTCCGCCGACGACGACGTGCGCGCCAGCGCCGAACGGCTGCAAGTGCCCGGCTTGCTGCTGTGCTTGCCACGCAGCCCTGATTCAGCGAGGGACGCCGAGCTGCGCGAGTACTTGGACTTTGCCAGGCAGGTACGACACGACGGCTACCACGTGAGCGTCGCCTGTGAATGCGGCATGATGGGGAAAGCGGTCCGTTCCGAACTCGGTCGCAACGGCATCGAGATCTGCCAAGAGTCGCTGCCCAAGCTACTGCGCACGCGTGGTCAACGTTTTCGTGCGGTGATGTTCGTTGGTGCGGCCAACGCGGAGCGAGCACGCGCGATCGTTCAAAGGAACGCGCCGTGGCTCAGCTGCTTGCAGCGCCCGCCGAGCCTTCGCGAATGGCAAGAAATTGCACCTTTCGGCTCGAAGCAGCGCGCCGAATAGCTCCCCCAACCCCAACTCTTCGGCGCTAAACTGCGCGAACGGACCGAAAATGCAGATGGCGAAGACTGCGAAGTTTGCTTTGGGTTCTCTTGTACTCATGGCGTGCGCAGCGTGCGGCGACGCCCAAGCCACGGATAAACAGGACACCACTGTTCCCGAAAAACGCTGCGGCGAGGACCCCATGACCTACTTCAGCGCGGTCACGCCCGCAGCTTTGCAGGAGTACGCAGATTGCACGGTGCTAGTCGGCCACTTTCAGCTCGACTCCGTACGTGATCTGCCCGATCTCGCTGCTCTGAAGAACGTCCGCAGAATCGAAGGGTACATCAACGTATTTCGCAGCCCAGGTTTTCTCACGTTGCACGGCCTCGAGAACCTCGAAGAAGTCGAAGGCAACGTGGCCATTCACCTCAACCCGAACCTCACCAGCATCGCCGCTCTCGCGAAGCTCCGCACCATCACTGGCATGCTCTTGATTCGCGGCAATGACGTGTTGCCGCAAGCTGAAGTGGAAGCCTTCGGAGCGCGCGTGAACGTGCTCGGTGAGAAAATGCTCGGGCCCTGAAAGGCGAGGGCTCTGTGCAGCGAAAAGCCGCACAGAGCCCAGCGCTCGCTCACTCAGCGAATCGTCTCCGCTTTGTACACGCGGCCGTCGGTGTCCACGCCCCAAAGTGGGCCAGGGCCCCACGTGATGTCGTTCAGGTGCATGTTGGAAGCCAAGTAGAGTTGAAAGCTTTGCGTGTTCGGGTTCCAGCCATAGACGTCGGTGCTGCCGGGATACTCGGTCATGCTCGCCCCCTCGATGAAGTTGATGCGCGTGGTGGCGCCGCCGCGCCAAATCCACGAGGAACCCACCCGCTCGTACGCGACGTCGCGATCCGAAAAGATCCGGTAAATCCAAGCGCGCCCGCTGCCACTCATGCCTACGCTATTGGCCCTTCCCGGGATCTGCTGCCAAACGCGCGTGCTGGGGTTCCAGCGGAAGATGGATCGATTCCACATGCCATCTTCATCGCAGCCGACCGCCCAGGCGTCGTCGTTCGCGCCGACCGCAATGTCCTGCGCGCAGAGATCCCCCACGCGCACGAACGCGACGCCGTTCCAGCGATAGACCCCCAGGTCCATGTCGACGATCCACGGGCGCCCTTCGGGAGAAACCTCGATCTCGGATGTGGCCAAGGTTGATTTGCGCGTCCAGCCGTTGCCATTCCAGCGATAGACCCAGGCGTTGGGTCCTGCCATGGCCCAGACCTCCTCCCCTCCAGAGCCGATGTCCCAGAAGTGCAGTCCGCTATCAGGCATTGGGATCCAAACGGTTTGAGCGTTGGCGCGTGTCGTCGTAAGCCACGATAGGCAGACTGCCGCTATCACGAGAACTAATCTGAGTAATCGTCGCATCGCCATCTCCTCCTCCACACGTGAGCTTGCTCGAGCGTTCGCGCACGAGCCCCGCTACAACCGGGCTGAGGCTACGGTGTGCGCAGAGTGGAGATCAAGCGCGCGCACGCAGCTAACACGAAGTTAACGAAAGCGTGATGCGCTGCTAACGAATTGCTGATGCGCGTCGCCCGAGGCGCGGACTCGGCGCAAGCGCTGCGTGTTCAGCCGACCTCAGAGCTCAGCTCGCCACACCGAGCTTCGCGGCGAGCAGCGCTAACACTGCGGGGGTTAGATTTTCGACGACTTCGTTGGCGCGCTCGGGGTTCATCCAGCAGAAGGGGTTTGCGAGGCGCGAGAGCGCGGCGAAGGAGAACATCGGTTTGCTGACTTCGATGGTGAACGCGAGCGTGCCGCACTCGGCGTCGAGCCAGTCGTCCATGTCGCCGAGTACCGAGTAGAACTGGCGCGCTTGCTTTACGACGTAAGGAGTGTGGGGCAACGCGCGGGCGAAGGCGCGACCGAGCTCGAGGTATTCGCGAACGCGTGGGTTCTGATGATTAGTGTATGCCCACGGGTACAAGAGCAGGTTGCCGAAGCTGTGAAACGCGAGCGATAGCGCGGGGCGAAGTTCGAGCGCGACGTCGTGCACGGCGCGAGTTTCGGGTTCACTCAGCGCGTGCTGGCCGAGGTAATGAGGTGAGAAGCGAAAGCGTGAGCCGGAGAACGGATGAAGGAGTGGGCGCTGCGTGAGGCGCGGGAAGTTGCGGTTGAGGTCGACGCCGCGCGCATTGCAGCGTTGCCAGGCTCGAAAGCCGCGCGCAGTGCGGCGCAAGTTCACAGCGGCCGCGTCGGGATTGACGATGGGTAGGACGACGAAGTGAGCCGCAGCGCGCAGGCGCTCCGCCAGCGGATCGCGAGAGCTTGCCAAACGCTTCAGCACGTCGAGCAGAGCTACCGAGCCAATCAGTTCGATTCCGTGCATGAGCGCGCTGAGGAGCACGACGGGTTTGCCCGGTGTGCCGAAGTCCAGGCGAGGAATGGCGCGACCCTGCACGGATTCTCCAGCGCTGGCGAGCTGCGCCGAGAGTTCGCTGCCGACTGTTTCGAACTCACGAGCGAGTGCGGAACGGCTTTCCAAGCCGAGCCAAGCGAGCGCCATCAGCGCAGCTTGAATGACGATTTCGGGGCATGCAAGTGTCGCTCACGAAACGCGGGCAGCGCCTTCACGAATTAGTCATCAATTCGTCATGAGCGAGGGAACGCCGAATCACGCCGCCGGGCGCGGTGTGTGGAATGCAATGAACTCACTTGCTGCTTCGGCGCCGAGATAACGCGCCAAAAGCTTCGGATCCGTTTCGAGCAGATCGACGAGCACGAGGCCGTCGAGCACACCGCTAAAGCTCGGGTCGAGATTGAAGCCCAGCATCTTGCCGCCGAGGCGCAGGTACTGCTTGAACAAGATGGGCACGCCTTTCCGGTCGGGCTCGACGTCGGCCACCATCTGCGAGACCTCTTCGATGTCGAGCAGGCGCCGGAAGCTCGGGCCCAAGCCGGCGAACAGCGTCGTGCGGCGTTCGTGAGTGAAAGGAATGCGCGGGCGCACGTAGCGCTGGAGCGGGTGAACGCGTTCTGCCTCGCTGATGAAATCGACCATCAGCTCGCGCGACGCGGAGGAGTAGTCGGCGCTGATACTGACGGGCCCGAACAGCACGCGGTAGCGCGGGTTTTGCAGCAAGAAACGACCGATGCCGCGCCACAGCAGGAACAACCCAGCTGGGCTCTTTTGGTAGCGTGCGCACACGAAGGAGCGCCCCATTTCGATGGCTGGTCCCATGCGGCGGAACAGCTCGCGATCGAGGTTGAACAGTGTGTTCGAGTAGAGACCGTTGGGAAGGGGTAGCTCGTCCGTCAGACCGAGACGGTAAGCGCCCACGATCTGTTGCTCGCGCTGATCGAAACCAAACAGGTGCAGATAATTCTTGTCGAAGCTGTCGATGTCGAGCGACTTGCCGGTGCCTTCGTGCGCTTCGCGAAAGCTTTGTTCGCGCAGACGACCGATCTCCCGCAAAGTCCAAGGAATTTGTCGCGCGCGTGCGCAGTACACGACGCGATCGTTGTCGCGAAGGAGCGCGTTTTCGGGCGGTAGCTTTTCGATTTCACGAATGACGAGCGATGGGTCGAGCGGAGGCGCGAGCGGCTCGAGCCGCGTTGGCGGGCTTATCAATGACAACGCCGGCCGGCGCGGCTGCAGCGAGGCTGCGCCCAGCACGAGCGTTCGACGACGTAAGTAAGCGGCGCGTTCATCGTCATTGCTCAAGGCTGCCAGCCGCGTCGATGAGATCGTTGCACCGACGCGCACTTTCAAGCAGCGTCCACGCTGGCGCAAAAGCTCGCGCGGCAAAAGGGCGGTGCGAAGGCGAGGGTGCAGCAAGCCGGCCGCCTGCACGAGCATCGAAGCTTGTCCCGCGAAGTGAACCGGCAATACGGGCGCACCCGAGACACGAGCCAACCAGCCCACACTGGCGTTCCAGGCGCACTCGTCCACACTGCGGCTTTCTGGCGAGAACTGCGCCACCTCACCGGAGGGGAACAACGCTAACATGCCGCCGCTCTTCAGATGGCGCAGCGCTGCGCGTAGACGTGAACAATTCGCGCGTGTGGCTATGTCCCCACCGTAGGCATCCACCGGCAGCAGTACTTCGCGCATCGCCGCCAGCCGCCACAAGAGCTGATTTGCGACGAGCTTCACGTCTTTGCGTGCTGCGCGCAGCATGGAGGCGAGCACGATACCCTCGATCGCGCCGAACGGATGATTGGCGACCACCAAGCAGGGCCCGCTGCGAGGAATACGTGCGAGATCGAGCTCGCCGGTGCTCCACTCGCTGCCGAGCTCGAGCAAGGCGCGGGCCAGAAAGCCTTCCACTGTGAGCTCGCTGGCAGCCGCTTCGTACACGCGCCGCAGCTCACCGAAGCCCACTGCCCAGTCGAACACGGGTCGGGCCCAGTCCCACGCTTGTGCAGGCAACGCGGTGCGAATCGGCAGCCGCACCTCGAACGGATCGGTCGTGCTCGGCGTACTCGTCACGTGTCTGCTATTAGGCGTTGCATGTGAGGATTGAGTAGCCGCCAACGAACTCTCTCGTGACAGTTCTCCGAAGGGCGGGAGGCGGCCTCGGAGCGCACGATTTGGCGAGGCAAGCGGTATGCTCGTAGCGTGCGACGCATCACGGAGCGGCTGCTCTCCTCCATCTTTCCTCGCTTCGAACCGGCCGCCACGCTGCGTCCCTCGGCGCAGCCGCCCCGAACCAGAGCAGGAGTTCAGATTCGCTGGCTCGGAACGGCAGGCTTCGTCATCAGTTCCGAGCGCGCCAACATCGTGATCGATCCGTATCTGACGCGCGCAGGCTTCGATGATTTGTGCGCACCGTTGATCCCGGACGAGGCCGAGTTGCGGCGCCGGCTTCCGTCATGCGTCGACGCGATCGTATGCGGGCACAGCCACTTCGATCACTTGCTCGACGCGCCGCTGGCAGCGCGCATGACGGGTGCGAAGTTCGTAGGCTCGCGGAGCAGCGTTGCTTTCGCGCGGGCGAGCGGCGTCACCAACGAGCGCATCGTAGAGGTTGCGGGTGCAACCAGGCTCGTTCTCGAGCACGCCGAAGTTCGATTGTTTCCGAGTCTGCATGCGCGGATTGCGCTCGGTCGTGTACCGTTTGCCGGCGAGGTGCGGTCCCCGGTCGTGTTGCCGGCACCGATGTGGAGATACCGCGTGGGCGGTGCTTACGGCGTGCTGGTCGAAACTGGCGGCGTGCGCGTGTATCACAACGGCAGCGCCGATTTGGTCGACGCCGAGCTCGAGGGAGTGCGTGCGGACGTCGTGTTGGTTGGTTTGGCGGGACGGCAGGTAACTCCCAACTACCTCGAGCGTTTGCTGCGGCTACTGGCTCCGCGTGTAGTGATTCCGGCTCACCATGATTCGATGTTCACGCCGCTCGACGCCGGTGTGCGGCTACTGCCAGGCGTCGACTTCGCTGGTTTCTTGCGCGATGTCGCCTGCCTTGCGCCGAAAGCGCGCGTGATAGCGCCGCGCTATGACGAGAGCGTTTGGGTTGGAGAGAGCGCAGACGAAGCCTTCATCGTGCATTGATTTCGTGTGGAGCGCGCAATCGCGTGCCAGGCAGCGGGCGCTGTCTCAGCGTGGGAATTTGCTGAACGCGCTTGCTCCGGCGGGCGCTGTTTCAACCCCGTTCGAAATGGCGTAGGCTGGTCGCTGGTGGCGTCGGGGAGTGCCCGGCGTGGAGAAGAGGTGAGCCGTGAACTACACGATGTTTTTGATTTATATCCCGCTCTTGGGGTTAGCGCTGGGATACACGTTTTGGATGCGGCAGCGCGCCGCGCAGGCCGCTGTGAACTCGCGCCCGGCGCAGATCGCGTTCTTTCAGCGCACGGGATATTGTTACGCCGATCGCATGAACATGCCGCCCGAGGTGCAGGCGGATCGGGCGACGCAGCTGTATTCGGATCTGATGGCGCTCGGCAAGCAGCAGATCTCCGGCAAGGATTACGAGCACGAGACTCACATGGTGAGAAACTATCACGGCCTCGTGATCCACTACCGCAACGGCTTCGGTTTCAAGAAGTCGCCGGGCAAGTCGACGACGTATCGTTGGGCGAACTTCACCGGGGACTTGTTGCAGCGGCCGCGCGTGTCGATGCACATTGCGCACAAATCGCTCGACTCGATGATGAAGGCAGTCGGCGAAGTCTTTTCGAACAGCAGGCGCGTCTTCACGCCGCGCTGCGCGCAGCGCATCACCACCGGTATTCCCGCAGTTGATCAACAATTCGCTGTCTACGCCGACGATCCGGCCGCGGTGGTGCACGTGCTCTCGGCGAACCCTGCGCTGGTCGACATGCTCTCGGGCTGGGCGGAGCTCGACGTGGCGATCACACCGGACGGCGTCTTCTTCAACGATCCAAGCGAGAAGAACACTACCGCCGCGATGGGCGGAACGATCGGCAGCATGGCGATCGGCTTCGACATCGGCAAGCGTTTGGAGTTGATGATTCCGGTGCACGATCGCATCGCGGATCTGATGTTGATGTTGGCGCGCGTGACGTCCTAAACTGATGGCTGTTCGAATGGGTGTAATCGCCATCGAGTCATGAGCTACGCGGTCAAATCGAACGTCGAAGGGACGCCGATCCTATGCAAGAATTGCGGTGGGGCCATGCGCCTGCAGCCGGACTTGTCGGCGTGGTGTGGCTTTTGCGGCGCGCGCGACCAATTGCCGACGGACGAGGCCTCGCGTTACCTCGAGTTGCGCAATCGTTTGAGCCTGGCGCGTTCGCGAGCGTTGCAAGTGCAAGGTATGGATGCTGCGTTGGCTCGCGTTTTCGAAGATCGCGGTGCGTTTCTGCGCGTGAGCGGTACTTATCTGGTGATCGCCGGCGTGATCATGCTGATGAGCCTGGTCACGATTTTCCAGAGCCAAGCGTCCTTTCGCAACGTGCCCGAGAACTATCGGATGAGCATGTACATGCACCAGCTGTTTGCGCCGGCGATGGTGCTGGGCATCGCAGTTTCGTTGGGTCTCGGGCTCGTGGGGGGCCGCTCACATTTTCGTCGGCGCGTGCGGCCGCTGCTACTCGCTCGGCCGGTGCAAGCCGGGCACGCGGCGTTCGGTTGTCGCGTGTGCGGCGGCGACTTGCCTCCGGCGACCGAACCGAGCGTGACCTGTAGCTACTGCAATTCGATGAACTTGTTGCCAGCCTCGCAACACGAGGCCAACTTGGCGTCCGTCGATCAGCAGACCCAGGCGCTCTCGCACAGTGTACGGCGTGCGCACGGTACAATGGTATCGATCGCAGCGCGCATGCGGTTGATCGTGATCGTCGGGGTCGCGACCACCTTCGCGTTGAACTACGCGTTACCGGCGCTGCTCGATCGCTACGTGTTTCTCGGCAAGTGACGCGGGCGCTCCGGCAGGCTGCTGAGCAGCAGAGAGACCGCCGCCAAAATTGCGCATAATACGTAGGTCCCGCGGTGACCGAAGCGCGAAGCGGAGCTCGCGAACAAGAGATAAGCCGAGGTCGATCCGACCCGCGAGGCGTTGGAGTACAGGTTGGTGGCTGCTCCCAACCGCTCCGGAAGCTTGTTTTGAAAGAAGGTGATGGCGATGCCGTTCGTGACGGAGACGATCGCGGCGCTCAGAAGCTGCAACGGGTAAATCTGGTACGGCGCGCGCACGCATGAGAGCGCAGCGTAGTAGACCACCGCGAGCGCTATCGCGATGCGGATCAGCTTGCTGGACTCGACGCGCGTGGCGAGCAGCCCGAAGTAGAGCATGAACGGCAGCTCGAACAACGGAGCCAAGCTGAAGATGATACCGACGTTGCCTTCGTTGCCACCCAGCACCTTCAGCACGAACAACGACATGTTGCTCATCGAGATGGTGTGCGCCGCCAGCACCAACACGAAGGCTGCGAACCAGGCGAGCAGGCTCAGGTCCGAGAACAAACCGGCGATGCCAATCGAATCAGTACCGTTCGCACGCGCGCCGCGCGGCGGAACCTCCGGCACGAAACGCAGCACCAACACGAAGAACACCAGGTACAGCGCCGCCGCGCTCAGGAACAAACCCACGAACGAAAACTGCCGCAGCGCCGCCGCGGCCAACGCGGGACCTACCGTCCACGACAGCGCGAACGACATGCGAATCGCGTTCATGTAGAGCGGCGCGTCTGCTTTGGGAACATCGGAGCCTTCCAGGAGCTCGCGGGCGTAGGCAAATAGCTGCGAAAAAGTGAGCGAAGCCACACCCAACACCAGCGACCCGATCAAGAGCAGCTGCCAAGGTTGCCTCGCGAACGCATACCCAACGTAGCCGAGCGCGCCCGCACCAGAACCCACCAACAGCATCGTCCGGCGCGAATAACGAGTATCTGAGCGGTGCGCGAGCCAGGTGCTGATAGCGATGTTCACGAGCACCGTTACGGTCATGAACGCGCCGAACATGGCGAGCGACATCTCGACTTCGAGCGTGCCGAACATGGACATGAACGGCAGCACGAACGATACGCCCAGCCCGAGCACGGTGCTGCACGTGACTACCACTCGAAACTCGCGTTGACGCAGCAAGAGCAGCAGCGCGCGCAGCACTTGGCGCATCGCGCTGGTCGGCTCGCTGCGCTCGCTCGATTGAGTCATCCCCTGAGGCTTCCCAACATCCACCATCGCGCGGTGTTAGCGCACAATCGCGCAGCACGCCGCTCGCGTGAACGAGTTTCAGTCAGAGTGGCGCGTCAGGTTCGGCGACGTCGCTTGGTGGTGGGACGACCGCGTGTGATGACCGGACCCTTTCCAGGGCGCAGCAGCGCAGCCGGCGGCACCTCCAAGGCGTCTGCGAACGTCACGAGCGTGCCGAGGGTCACGTTGATCTGCCCGCGCTCCACCCGCTGCGTATAGGACAGATCGAGACTGGTCATTTCGGCAAGGCGCTCTTGCGTGAGGCCGCGCTTCTGTCGCAAGCGCTGCACGTTGCCGCCCAGGTGTTTGATTACTTCTTGAGCGCGACGACTTGCGGGAGCAGGCATCTCAGTGAAAGCGATAGATCGGGCGGTTTCCGCCAATGAGGGCATTTAAGTCCTCTTTAGTGTTGACCGCTCCATAGAACTCGCTAAAAAGGCAGGAGAGGTGGGACACATGAAGTTCGAGCGCATGCCTCCGATGCCCGCAAAATCTCGCCTGAGCTGGCAAATCGCACGCCTCTCGCTCGACACGAGCGGAAGGTTCTGGTTCGCCACCGGCGTGAAGTTCGATCGCGTGGCCATCATCCCGTTGCCGTTGAGAGAAGAAGCCAGCTCAGAAGAGGCGTGGCTCGCCAGTATCGAAGCCGCATTCGAGGAGAACGCGTGGAGCGCTTTCGATGGTCCCGGGCCAACCGCCACGCAAAACGGTCGGCGTTTTGTGGCGAAACGCTAGTTGCAGGAAGGCCTGGAGCTGAGCTTTTGTTCAGTGTATGCTCCGCCCATGCTCGAATCAAGGGTGCTCACGGTGTCTGACAGGCGGTCGGCTCGATACTCGAAGCAAAGGCGCGGCGAAAGCGTCGCTCCCTCCGAGCCTGAAGGCTGGAGCGAGCGAGTCCGCGTACAATCGCAAAACCTCGGGCGCGCCATCGAGATGCTCGAACAAGCATTGTCGATGCTTTCGGAGCCGCGAGCTCACGCGCTTGCTCGTGCGCAGTGTTTGCGCGGCGCCGGCCTCATCACGTTGATCGCTGCGTCGGAGCTACTCGTGATGGCCGGCTGGCATGAAGCCGATCAGGCCGTCAAGGGCGGCACACGCGACGCCTAGTTGCGGTCAGCGTTGGAAAGCAGCGTTCAGTAAGCTGGCCAGGCGCACCCCGGCGCGGGAGAGCTGCGTTTCTACGATCTGCCGGGCTTTGGGGCCCTGATAGCGCGCTGGTAGCGGAACTGGCGAACGCGTGCGACCGCGCGTGAAGTCGGGGTAGATGAAGCGGCGGGCGATGCCGAAGCTTTCCCACGCCCAGTCCGTCACGTTGCCGCGCATCCATGCCGCCTTCTCGGTAGCAGTGATTCGCTTCTCCAAGCGATCTGCGAGGGCGCGCGCATCTTCACCAGTGTGCATCGCGGGCAGATTGTCCCAGTAGGCGTGCAACTTCATGGGTTCATCGGAGCCTGGGACCAAAAGGCGCTTGTCGTTGCCGCCGCGGTCCGCGTCGTCTGCGCAGTGTAGTGGTTGATGCAGATCGCCGACGAAGTGGACGAGGAACTTGAGTGACTCGACGCGCGCATCATGGCTGAGTGAAACATCGTTCAGTTCGCGTGCCGCGATCTCGATGCGCGCCGTAACGCAATCCTGAGAAGGGCAGGAACGCGGTATGTCGCGCTTCTGCACGTTCGCGCGTACGTCGATGTCGATGTAATGCCAGCGGCTCGTCTCACTGCGCTGCTGCTTGATCTCGTCCGCCCAGGTCGACACGCTGGCGAGCGACGTGCCTTCTCCGAGCAGTTGCTGGATGCGCGCGCGGGCGCCGGAGCTCAGGTTGCGTTCGGCGAGATGAGCGACCGCTTCATGACCGGCGGCGTTCCAGCCGAGCGCCGCACGTGAGGACGTGCCCACGGCGACGAAGGTCAGGATGGAGATGGCGGCGAGCGAGGCCTTCACGTGACTCATCATAGTGGTGGCGTTCCGCGGCGCTTCTTGACAGAGTCGCCGCCGGAGCTAGTATCCGCGAATCTAGATATCAGGATGAACCTGTCCCGCTACGTCGATACGCTGAACCTGCTCGGAGACGAGAGCCGGATTCGCCTGTGCGCCTTGCTGCGCGACCGCGAACTCTGCGTCACCGACCTGGTGCGTGTCACCGGGATAGCGCAGTCCCGTGTTTCGACGCACCTCGGGCGTCTGCGCGAGGCGGGCTTCGTCCGCGACCGCCGTCAGGGTGCGCAGTCCTTCTACGCGTTGGATCGCGACAGCATGCCCAAGACCGCTCGCGAGTTCCTCGATGAAGCCACGGCGATTGGCGACCCGACCCTGGAAGGCGATCGGCGGCGCTTGCAAGAGCTGGACGCCGAGCGCCGCGGCGATCTGCCGGAGTCCGCCCTGGAGGTCGAGCTCGACTACTCCCCCGGGCGCACCTGGCATTCGCTGGCAGTGGGGATCGCTGGTCTGCTCGAGCTCGGTGACGTGCTCGATGCGGGTTCAGGTGACGGGGCGGCGGCGAGTTCCATTGCTCCGTATTGCAAGAGCCTCACCTGCATCGATACCAGCGCTCGCTTGATTAGCGCTGCCGAAGAGCGCCTGGCGAAGTATCCCCACGTTCGCAGCTTGGTAGCGGATGTGCACGAGCTGCCGTTCGAGGAAGGGTCGTTCGATGCCGTGCTGTTGTTTCACACGCTCACCTACGCCGAGCGCCCGCAGCGCGCGTTGGAGGAATGTAGCCGTGTGCTACGCCCGGCAGGTCGCTTGGTCGTGCTGTGCCTCGATGAGCACCAGCAGCTCGACGTCACCTCGCGCTACGGCGAACGACACCCCGGTTTTTCACCCGCTGCGCTGCGCTCTTTGCTGAAGCGCGCGGGTCTCTCGGTCCGCACGGCCGAGGTTGCTTGTCGCGAAGCCAAGAAGCCACACCTTCAAGTGGTGCTGGCCATCGCCGACAAGCTTTCGCTCCAAAATCGAAGCCTCAAATCGAAGACAAGCTGATGGCCGAAAATTCGCGCTCCTCTCTTTCTGCACACCCGCTCGCGAAGCTCCTTCAGAGCCGCATCGCCATCATCGACGGCGCGATGGGAACCACCATTCGCACCTACGGCATGACCGAAGCGGACATTCGCGCCGAGCGTTTCAAAGACTCCACGAAAGATCTGCTCAACAACGGCGACTTGTTCTCGCTGACGCAGCCGAAAATGATCTGCGACATTCACCGGCGCTTTCTCGAGGCCGGCGCGGACATCATCGAAACCAATACCTTCGGCGCGACCAGCATCACGCAGAGCGAGTTCTTCGTCGATGACCCGCGCGAGCACGGCGGTCGCAAGGATCCAGAGTTTTACCAGAAGGTAATCGAGGACCGCTTTTTGCGTGACCTCGCCTACGAGATCAACGAGCAGTCGGCGCGCCAATGCCGCGAATGGGCCGATCGCGTGGGAAATGCGACGGGTCGTCAGCGTTTCGTGGCGGGCGCCATCGGGCCGCTCACGGTGTCGCTTTCGAACTCGCCCGACGCGGAAGACGCAGGCTTTCGTGTGGTGACGTTCGATCAGGTGAAGCAGGCATACAGCGAGCAGGTGCGGGCGCTGATCGCTGGTGGTTCCGACGTGCTTTTGGTCGAGACCATTTTTGATTCATTGAACGCCAAGGCCGCGCTGGTGGCGATTCAGGAAGTGTTCGAAGCCGACGGCAAGCTCCTACCGGTGATGATCTCGGCGGCGGTGGGTCGCGGCGGTGAGACCATGATCTCGGCGCAAACCGTGGAAGCGTTCTGGAACGCCGTGAAGCACGTGCAGCCGCTCTCGGTCGGCTTGAACTGCTCGCTGGGGCCGGATCTGATGTATCCGTTTTTGTCGGAGCTTTCGCAGAGGTCCAGCGTCGCGATCTCGTGTTACCCGAACGCTGGGTTGCCGAACCCGTTGTCGCCGACGGGCTTCGATCTCGAGCCGCCCGACATGGCTCGTTACCTGGGAAGCTTCGCTGATGGCAAGCTGATCAACATCGCCGGCGGTTGCTGCGGCAATACGCCCGAGCACATCGCAGCCATCGCTCAGGCGCTGATCGAAAAGGCGCCGCGCGACTTCGCTGGCTCTTCGCAGGTTGCCGTGCCTGCAGGCCCGACGCCAGAGTTCCGTCCGCTGAAGCTTTCCGGCTCGCAGCCGTTCACGCAGCAGCAGGGCGTGTTCATGATGCTGGGCGAGCGCACCAACGTCGCCGGCTCGCCCAAGTTTGCCAAGCTCATCAAGGAGGGCAAGTACGAAGAAGCGGTGAGCATCGCGCGGCAGCAGGTCGAAAACGGCGCCAACGTGATCGACATCTGCATGGACGAGGGGATGATCGACGGCGTCGCGGCGATGTCGCGCTTCTTGTCGCTGCTGGCCAGTGAGCCCGAAGTCGCCAAGGTGCCCTTCATGGTGGACTCCTCGAAGTGGGAGGTCATCGAGGCTGGTCTCAAGTGCTTGCAGGGCAAAGGCATCGTCAACTCGATCTCGCTGAAGGAAGGCGAGCAGAAGTTCCGTGAAACCGCGCGCACCGTGCTGAAGTACGGCGCGGCGGTGGTCGTGATGGCGTTCGACGAGCAAGGCCAGGCGGCCAGCTACGAGGACAAGATTCGCATTTGCGAGCGCGCCTACCGCATCTTGGTCAACGACGTCGGCTTTCCACCGGAAGACATCATCTTCGATCCCAACATCCTGACGGTCGCTACCGGGATGGAGGAGCACAACAACTACGCCGTCGACTTCATTCGCGCTACGGCATGGATCAAGCAGAATCTGCCGCACGCCAAGGTGAGCGGCGGCGTCTCCAACATTTCGTTCAGCTTCCGCGGCAACAATCCGGTGCGTGAGGCGATGCACTCGGCGTTCCTGTTCCACGCCATCAAAGCGGGGATGGATATGGGCATCGTCAACGCCGGCATGCTCGAGGTCTACGAAGAGATCGAGCCCGAGCTCAAAGAGCTGGTCGAGGACGTGCTGCTCAACCGCCGTCCCGACGCGACCGAGCGCCTCGTCGATTTCGGCGAGAAGCTGAAGGCCGGCGGTGCTGGCGCGGTTGCTGGCGAGAAGAAGGAAGAAGAGTGGCGCAAGGGCGACGTGCGCTCGCGTTTGTCGCATGCACTCGTCAAAGGCATCGAGACTTACATCGACGCGGACACCGAAGAGGCGCGCGCACAGCTCGGTCGTCCTTTGGCGGTGATTGAGGGACCGCTGATGGATGGCATGAGCGTCGTTGGCGATCTGTTCGGCGCCGGTAAGATGTTTTTGCCGCAAGTGGTGAAGTCGGCGCGTGTGATGAAAAAGGCGGTGGCGTACCTGACGCCGTTCATGGAGGCCGAAAAGGCGCAGCGTGCGGCCGCGGGTGAGGCAGTGCGCACGCAGGGTAAAATCGTGCTCGCCACCGTCAAAGGCGACGTCCACGACATCGGCAAGAACATCGTGGGCGTGGTGCTCGCCTGCAACAACTACGAAGTGATCGACATGGGTGTGATGGTGCCCTGCGAAAAGATCCTGGAGCGGGCCAAGACCGAGCGCGCCGATTTGATCGGGCTGAGCGGGTTGATCACGCCGTCGCTCGACGAGATGACGCACGTAGCGCGCGAGATGGAGCGCCAGGGCTTCACGCTGCCGCTCTTGATTGGTGGGGCCACCACGAGCAAGGCGCACACCGCGGTGAAAATCGCTCCGCATTACAGCCAACCGGTCGTGCACGTGCTGGATGCGAGCCGCGCCGTGCCGGTGACCACCAGCCTGCTGAGCAGCGAAAGCAAGCAGACATTCGTGGCGGAGCATCGCGCCGAATACGAGCGTTTGCGCAAGCTGCACTCGGCGCCGAAGCACAAGCTGATCTCCATCGAGCAAGCGCGCAAGCAGCGCACCCCGATCGAATGGCGCGCAGAAGACGTGCCGCAGCCGGCGTTCACCGGCGTGAAGGTGTTGTCTGATTTTTCGCTCGCGACCTTGCGCGAGTTCATCGACTGGACGCCGTTTTTCCACACCTGGGAGCTCAAGGGCGTGTATCCACGCATCTTCGAGCACGAGAAATACGGCGAGCAGGCGCGCCAGCTCTTCGCCGAAGCCAATGCGCTGCTCGACAAGATCATCGCACAGAAGCTGCTCACCGCACGCGGCGTGTACGGCTTCTTCCCTGCCAACGCGGTAGGAGACGACGTCGAGCTGTACACCGACGCGAGCCGCACGCAGGTGCTCAGCAAGTTTCACTTTCTGCGCCAGCAGGTGCAAAACGACAAAGGCGATCCAGCGCGCTGCCTGGCTGACTTCATCGCTCCGCGCGAGACCGGGCTGGCGGATCACATCGGCGGTTTCGCGGTCACCAGCGGCATCGGCTTGAAAGAGCTGTGCGAAGACTTTCGCAAGAAGCACGACGACTACAACGCCATCATGGCGGAGGCGCTCGCCGATCGCTTGGCGGAAGCCTTCGCCGAGTGCCTGCACAAGCGCGTGCGCGACGAGTGGGGTTATGGTCGCAGCGAGCGGCTCAGCAACGCCGAGCTCATTCAAGAGAAGTACCGGGGCATTCGCCCAGCGGCCGGCTACCCCGCGTGCCCCGATCACACTGAAAAAGGCACCTTGTTCCGCTTGCTGGACGCCGAGAGGAACACCGGCATTCGCCTCACGGAGTCGTTTGCGATGTGGCCCGGTTCGAGCGTGAGCGGGCTCTACTTCGCGCACCCGGAGTCGCGCTACTTCAGCCTCGGTAAGATCGACCGGGACCAAGTCGTCGACTACCACGTGCGCAAGAACATGACCGTCGCCGAAGTCGAACGCTGGCTGAGCCCGAACCTCAACTATGAACCAGCCAACTGAGCGAAAGCACCGCGACAGCGTTGCCCTGGTTTGAGCGACTAGAGCTCAGCACGGACTGCGTCTTGGCCGAGAAAACGCGCGCTCAGTACGCGAGCGAAGTCCGCGGCACGACCGTTGCTAACTTAGCCGGTTCTAAAACGGGAGAGGTGCATGCGGTTGAAGTTGAAGTCGCTCACGCAACGATTGGCAGTGGTCCACTTGAGTCTTGGCGTGCTGTTGTGCGCACCACCGGCGCACGCGCAACCTGAGCGAGACGAGCAAGCGAGCGCGAACCGCGTCGCGCCATCGGTTTATCTAGATCCATTGGGTTTCGCGTTGTTCGGTCCTCGTCTCGGCGTGGACGTAGCACTCGGGCAAGTCAGTGTGGGGGCTTCAGTGCGTTGGTTCGACATGGGTTTGCTGTCGCGCCAGTTGTTCGTCGACGAACCCAGCAAATTCGCCTTCAGCTATGGAGCGGCGTTGCGCGGCCGATATTCGTTTGCGAATGACCGCCGCGGCGTGCACGCCGGCCTCGCGCTCGAATACTTGCGCACCCGAGTAGAGGATGAAAGCGCGGGCATCGCCACGATTCAAAGTTACGCCGTGCCGACCGCGCAGATTGGCTATCGCTTCGGTATGGGTCGTTTCTACGCGGATCTCGACGGCGCGCTGGGCTATGCAGCGCGCCTATCGGGCCGAGTCGAGGCAATTCGCGCGAATGTCTCGGCGACAGATTACGCCGCAGTCGACGAGAGCTCTCCGTACGCGAGCGCCGCGCTGGAGCTCGGGGTCGAGTTTTAACTTTCTCGAAAGGTCATGAGTGCATCACGAGCGGCAGGGTTCCGTCCTGCGACACGCGATCACTTTGGTGATAGGTGTGTCGCTGCCCGTGATGTTCGCGGTGCTGTTCACACCAGAACTCGGCGCCATTGCTGGCGATGCGCGTTTCTACGCAGCGGGGACACGGCGGCTCGATCATGGGTTGCAGGGGTTCGGCAACCGGTGTCGCTTTGGGGCGCGCCACCAGCACCGGGCAGGGTGCGAGCCGTACAGTCGACTCCGCAGTGGAGCCAAGGAGCAGGCGCGAAATGCCGCGGCGGCCGTGAGTGCCAACCACCACGATGTCCGCCTCGACGTCGGCTGCCAATTGCGCCACCTCGTGTGCCGCCGAATCGGTGCGCACGTGAGTTACGACACGTGATGGCGCACGCCGCACGCCGTTGTTCTGATGCTCGACGAGGCGTTGCTCGACGTAGCTTCTGAGGCGCAGCGCCGCTTCGCCCACGGAGGGCGCACCCGTTGTGCCCCACGCCTGACCTTCGGCTTCCAGGCTCGGTACGTAGACAGGCATCACGTTCACGACGTGCACGTCGGCTGGGTATCGCTCATCTGCCATTTGGAATGCGGCCTCGAGCGCAATGTCTCCGCTTTCGGAGAAATCGACGCCCACAACGATCACGTAGGGCTTGCTGTTGTCAGGCATGTTCGCTCTCCTCATCGAGGGTCGAAGCAAGGCACATGCCGCCAGCGGACGCCGTTTTTGGCCAGAGTTTCAGCACGTGTGCGTGGCCCGCGTGTGTCAATTCTGCGCGCTGAGGCAGCGCGGCGGTGTGCTCACGATCGAGCTCGGCACGGGATTTGTTTCGAGCGGAGCGGATCGAAGACAGTGATACGTTTTCCGCTCGAGCTTGTGATCAGCCTCAGCCGGCGTTCGGCCCGGGCGTGCTGGCGCTGCTCGGCGGCAGCTCGGGCTGTTTGATGTAGTCGCCGGGCAATTTGCCAGTGAGCGATCCGAGCCAAGTAACGATCGAGCTGACTTCGCGATCGCTCAGGTTGAGGCCGAGCTGGTGCTTGCCCATCATGCGCACGGCTGCATCCAATGTCGCGACCGACCCGTCGTGGAAGTAGGGCGCGGTTTGGGCAATGTTGCGCAAGGTTGGCACCTTGAACATCATGCGATCGACCTCTTGCTTCGTAACCTCGAAGCGACCTTGGTCCTTCTGGTTCGGCCAGGGTTCGACGACGCCGACCTTTTGATACATGGCGCCGCCGACGAATTCGCCGGTGTGGCACACCATGCAGCCGATATTCGTGAAGATTTTGAGACCTTCGAGCTCTGGATCGCTCAACGCGGCTTCGTTGCCGCGCAGGTAGTCGTCCCAGCGTGACGGCGTCATCAGCTGGCGCTCGAAGGCGGCGATGGCCTTGCCCACGTTGTCGAACGTGAGCGGCTCCGCCTCGTCCGGGAAGGCTTGTTTGAAGCGACTTACGTACTCGGGCATCGATTTCAGGATCTTCACGCCGTGCTCAGCGCTCGGCAGTGCCATCTCGATCGGATTCAAGATGGGCCCGGTAGCTTGCTGTTCGACGCTCTCGGCGCGCCCGTCCCAGAACTGCGCGAAGAAGCCGGCTGCGTTGTAGACCGTAGGTGCGTTGCGGCCCCCCTTCTGCCCTTTGTGCCCGGTCGAAGTCGGCGTGTGATCTACACCGTAAGTCGCTAGGTCGTGGCAGCTGTTACATGACAGATCCTGGTTTTTGGATAGGCGCTTTTCGAAGTAGAGCATGCGCCCGAGCTCGACCTTGGCTTCGAGCAATGGATTCTTGTTGCTCTCCACGCGCGCGCGCAGCGGTTGGAAGCGACGCAACAGGCGTGGATTGATTTCGACGCCCGGCTTCTTTTCTGCCGCATGGGCGGTCGAGACAGCGGTCTTTTCCAACGCGGTGAGCAGCGCTCGCGTTTCGTCCGGCTCGCTGCACGAAACGGAGCCGAGCGCGAGCGCGCTGCCGATCGCGAGTTTGCCCAACGAAGCCATCACTTTCACGTCCTTCTTGATCACGCTGCACCTTCCAAGATCGTCAGCGTGCGCAAGCGCGCCGCCGGCCACGAGAAGCGGAACGCCGCACCCACGCCGCGCGTGCTGGCGACGCTAATTGTGCCGCCTTGACGCAGACAGACCTCGCGCACCGCGCTGAGGCCCACGCCACGACCTGCATTCTGGTTGACGTCGCGCTCCGTGGAGATGCCGTCGGCGAACAGAGCGCGCTCGAGATCAGCTGGAGTTGCGCTGGGCATGCCCTTCTCCGCAGCGCGCTCGCGCACTCGCTCCCAATCCACTCCTGGCCCGCTGTCGCGGAGCTCGATGTAGAAGCGGCCGCTCTCCACACCTGCCGACAGCGCAAAGCGCGCGATTGGCGGCTTCCCGAGATCACTGCGCTCTTCGGGAGACTCTAGGCCGTGAATCGCTGCGTTGCGAATCACGTGCGAGAACACGCTCCAAAATTCGGCCAGCTCCTCGCGCGCCAGGTAGATGCGGGGCGTGGCCACATCCACCTCCGCCTGCCCTTTACCGACGCGTTCGACCGTCTTGGTGAGCTGCTCACCGACGCGCGCCAAGCGGAGCGCGAGGGGTTCGAGTCGCCAGGCTTCGATCAGCGGTCGAATCGAGCTGCTCGGCACGCCGCGCTTCACGGCATCGAGGACGGTGTTGTAGTCCTTGGTCGCGACGGCAATCGAGTTCTGCTCGCCATCACCGAGAATCAGCTTGAGCTTGCCCGAGGTACGTTGCCACTGCTCCGAAAGCGCCGAGCACTCGAGTTCGCCGGCGGTCAACGTCTCGAGGTCGTTCTCGAGCTCGTGGCACAGCGCGGAGAGCCTCAGCAAGCCGTAGATCGCGCTGTTGCCCTTGAGCGTATGCAGATCGCGTTTGAGCGTTACGGAGTCGCTCTTGTTTTCGCAGATCTTCTTGACCAGGTTCTCCGTCTCGGCGAAGAACTCCAGGAAGCCTGCGCGATCTTGCAGCAGGCGCGAGGTGATGTTCAGCACATCGCGCTCTTCTTGCTCGCTGCGCTCGCGCTCGAGCTGCGCGGTGACGTCCGACAAGATGATCAGCATCTTTTCGAAGTCCTCGCCGTCGCCGAGCAGCGGCTTGTACTCGAGACGCAAGTGCCTGCCTTTGACGTCTAGGCGCTGCGGCATCTGATACAGGGTCACCTCGAGCGGCATCACGCCGTCTACGACTTCGCCCCAGCACAGCGAGAAGTTCAGCCGAACGCCGGGCGAAGCGCGATCCAGGTAGTCCCACAAGTTCTGGCCGGCGCTGAGGCTGCCCAACCAAGCATCGATGATGCGTGAATGCTCGCCCACGACCTGCGCGTCGCGGTCCACGGTGATGAAGCCCTGGTCGACGTTGTCGAGCACCAGCTGCAGGTCGCGATTCTTGCGATCCAACGCCGCCGTGCGCTCCGAGACTAGGCGCTCCAAACGTGCCTTTTCTTCGCGTGCGCTGGCGCGAATGTGCGTAATCAAGTGGCGCAGCTGCTCCAGCATGGCGTTGAAGCCATGCGACAACACGCCAATTTCATCATTCGAACCGGTGACAGTCAGCGTTTGATCGAGGTTGCCAGCGGCCACGGCCGTCGATGCGTCCGCCACGCGCTTCACGCGTTGAGCCAGCGATCGTGCGATCAGCCAAGCTAGCGCCGTTCCCGCGAGCAGCGCCGAAATACCAGCGCCGAGCGCAACCCACACCAAGCGGTTGCGCGCCTGCGTCGCCGCTCGCGTCGACAGCTCGATCACCACCGTACCACGCGGCCCTTCCAGGCTCACTACCGGAGCCATCGCCAGCACGCGGCCTGGCAGTGCGAACACACGCGTTTCGCCCAGGCCGTTGCGCGCGGCATGAGCGAGCTCACTGACGTGACCTTCCGCATGCAGCCGCACGCCTTGCGCGGTGTACACCGCGATGCTGTCAATCAGCGGATCCTTCGCGACCGCCCCGAGGACCTCGCGCGCCGTCTCTTGATCATTGAATGCGACCGATGAACGCAGTTGACGACTCGCCAAGTCTGCATACACGGAGGCGCGCTCTTTGAGGCCTGCACGCAGCTCCGAAATTTGGCGAGCTGGAAAGTAGGATGCCAGTGCCACCACGATGGCCGAGATCGTCGCGACCATCAGCGCGACCAGCTTGACGCGAATCCCGAGTTTGACCTTCGGGAGTTCACGCGGCGCGGCCAACGGTACCGACGGCTTGGAGACGCGCACGCTGGGAGCACTGCTGCTGAGGGGGCGGGGGGGAGCTTCGGATGGACTGCGCCTGGGCTCCGGTTCGATGGACGGCCGCATCATGGGATTAAGCGCGACGAACGGTCCCGAAAGGGCGCCCTTTAGAGGAGGCTCGTACGAGACCGCGAAACTCGCCGGGATTTCGCGGGGGGCTCCGCGCATTTTTTTCGTGAGCACTCTCGAGCGTTCTGGATGCGGCCGTAGTGCGAGGTGTGGAACGAGTCCGCATCGAAGCGACTCACTTGGCCTTTGGGTCCCATCTGATTCGCCTCCTCATGTGGGTGAGTTCGTGTGTGCTTGCGCTCGCATGTCGCAGCAACGATCCTCCCCCTCTCTTCGAAGAGAAGCCGGGCTCTCTGCGTTGCGACGCACCCGCGCGCGTGTGCGATGGGCGTTGCGTCGAGGTTCTGAGCGACGCTGCCAACTGCGGTAGCTGCGGCGCTGCCTGTGAGTACGGCTACGCGTGCGTCGACGGTGCGTGCGAGCTAACCTGCACGGCTGGCGCCACTCGCTGTGAAGAACGTTGCGCCGATTTGAGCGTCGATCCTGCAAACTGTGGTGCTTGTGGGATGCGCTGCGCGGAGGGCGAGGTGTGCCTGCAAGGCCACTGCGAGCTGCGTTGCACCGGTGGCAGCAGCCAATGTGGGTCTCGCTGTGTCGACTTGAGCTCGGACGCAAGCAACTGTGGCGCTTGCGGCGTGGCGTGTCCGACTGGTCAGCTATGCGTCAACGCTCGTTGTGGAGCGACCTGCGTAGGCGGAAGCGTGCAGTGCGGAATGCGTTGCGTGGATCTCAGCTCCGACCCCGAGAACTGCGGAAGTTGTGGCAACGCTTGCGATCTGGAAAAGCAGGTGTGCGTCGACGGGCAGTGCGGTGTCAGCTGCTTGGGGGGCAGCACGCAATGCGGCGATCGCTGCGTCGACTTGATGTCCGACCCCAAGAACTGCAGCGCTTGCGACAACGCCTGCAACCCCGGTGAAGTCTGTACCGAGGGTAGCTGCGGCATTCAGTGCTTGGGCGGGCCGTCTCAGTGCGGTGGCCGTTGTGTCGACTTGAACGGCGACCGCAAGAACTGCGGTAGCTGCGACAACGTGTGCAACCCTAGCGAGGTTTGTGACCAGGGTCGCTGCGTCGCTTGCCTCGGCGGCACCAAACAATGCGGAGATCGCTGCGCCGACGTCAGTATCGATGCCGCCCACTGCGGCAGCTGCAATAGCGCCTGCAACCCGAACGAGCTCTGCAAAAACGGCCGCTGCACGTTGAGCTGTCTGGGTGACAGCACGCTCTGCTTGCAACGTTGCGTGAACCTGCGCGTCGATCTCGACAACTGCGGCGGCTGCGGCAAAGCATGCGCTGAAGGTCAACTGTGCGTATCCGGGCAATGCATTCAACGCTGCGGCGAAGGCAGTGCCTGGTGCGACGGTGCCTGCGTCGACTTGGCCCTCGATCCGAGCAATTGTGGATCTTGCGGGCGCGCTTGCTCGAACAGCGAAACGTGTGTGCGAGGACTCTGCGAGACCACCTGCGCTGACGCTGCTCGTTGCGGCGGCGTTTGCGTCGACCGAGCCAGCGACGAACGCAACTGCGGTGTCTGCGGGAAGCTCTGCGGCGACACCGAACATTGCGCGAACGGCAGCTGTGTCGAGCGTTGTGACGATGCTGGCTGGACCGAATGTGGCGGCGAATGCGTCGATCTCGAGAGCGACGCGAATCACTGCGGCGGTTGCGGCGTCGCCTGTCACGGTCCGAGTCGTTGCGCTGCGGGCGCCTGTGTGTGCTCCAGCGGGTTTACGGCGTGTGGCGCTGGCTGCGTCGATTTACAACACGACGCCACAAATTGTGGCGCTTGCGGCGCGAGCTGTGCCGCGAACGAGAGCTGCCAAGCGGGTGAGTGCGATTGTCGACCCGGAACGCTGCGTTGTGGCGACCGCTGTGTAGACATTTCTGTGAGCGCGGCGCACTGCGGAGCGTGCGGCGCTGTTTGCCCGAGCGGCAAGGTTTGCACGCGCGGCGTGTGCGAAACGGTGGCGGGCGTTTGGTCTACTTTCCAGCACGACGTCCGCCACTCGGGGCAAAATTCCGACGAAGCCTTCGGGCCTCCGCTGACGCTCGCTTGGGCCAAGCAAATAAAACCAAGTGCCCTCTTGAACGCGCCCGCCATCGAGAACGGACGCGCCTTCGTCAGCGTTTCGAATCGCTTCTCGCCGGTCGCGCCGATCTACGCGCTGAGCGCTTCGGACGGCAGCGAGCTCTGGAGTTACAACTTTGGTTCCGTCTACGGCGTCGGAGCGCCCGCGGTGTTCGACGGGCGTGTTTACCTCGCGCACGGTAAGGACTTGCCCCAACCGCCGGCAACTTTGTGGTCATTCGAGGCTGCGAACGGGGCATCGGGCTGGCGCTCCCCGTTGAACGCTGAGTGGGATAGCTACGCTGCGCCCATCGTCAGTGGCGGTCGCGTTTTCGTTCAGGCGGGCGTGCCTGGAGGCATTTCTGGCTATCTCGTGGCCGATGGCGAGCGCGTGCTCCTGCAAGGCTTCGAACACGCCGAGCTCACGAGTCCGAGCTACTTCCTCGACTTCCTCTATACGCTGACGCCCAACTACGCACGCCGACACCATCCCGCAACGGGCGCAGTGCTTGCACAAACCGAGCTCTTGGCGAACGCCAGCCAAGCCAACGAGCGCGCCATCGTCTTCGGTGCAACGCTCGGCTACTTCGTGAGTTCGGGAAGCCTCGTGGCGATCGATCCGCTGACGCTCGCAACTTCCTGGAGCGCGAGCAGCGCTTACGCGCTGGTCCCCGCCGTTGCTGACGACTTCGTGTACGCCGTGAGCCGGGGGCAGCTGCTGGTTCACGATGCTCTCAGCGGCGAGTTGAAGTTCTCCTTTGCAGGCGACGGCGCGTTGAATCATCCGCCGGTCGCGAGCAAGTCACACGTGTACGTCGCCAGCGACGAGCGCACCTACGTGCTTCGCATCGGAAGCCACGAGCTCGCTTCGGTGGTGCCGCGCGGTGGAGCTTTGGCGGTGGCCGCACATCGGCTATTCATCGCGAACCCGCGCGGCCTACTCAGTGCTTACGCGCTGTCGCCGTAAACGCCGTTTCCCGATCAACAGTTTCGACAAAACTTTGGCCTGTTGGCCGATGTTTGCGAGACCATCACTTTTTCCGATCGTCGCCTAAAGGCACCGACATTCGGGCAGATCGAGCGACTCTCGCCACCTGCTCTCCGTGCGGTGCCAGAGCCTGCTCAGTCAAGGAGAGCGCGTGATGGCCAGGAACGCCCTTCGATTTGCCGAGCAACCCCACTCCGTAAGCGCGCCGCTCCAGCCGCGCGTCGTGCCCATCTACTGGGATCCGCATTTTCGAAAGGTTCCTACGGATGTCGCCGCTATCGACGAGTTCTTACGCACGCTGTTTCGCTCGTCGTGGATGAGTGAGCTCAGCAGTTACTATATGGAGCCGCCCCGCCTACTGCGCTCCGTGCTTCCCAAGGACGAGGCGCCTGTCACGCTGACGCGCAGCGCGCTCGAGACCAAGTTGGTGGATTGGTTGGTGGGCGGGGTCATTACGCCAAAACCGAAGCGCGCCGACAGCTCGCTGATTTACTTGGTGCTCACGCCGTGCGGCACCAAGGTGACGCCGCGCGAAACCAAGAAGCCCAGCTCCAGTTATGTCGCTTCTGCCTCGTTCGAACGCGACGGCATCGTGCGCGGTGCGAGTCCAAGCGAACACAACCTGATCTATTCGGTGGTGCCGCTACTCTCGACGTCGGGCGAGATCTTGGAGCAGCACTCGCTCGCAATGAGTCAAGCGCTGACGCAAGCGCTGGTGCGCGCGGTACGCAGACACTGAGCGACCAGCCGCCTACACCGCGTCTATTTCAGCGGGAGGTGAAGCTCGTCGAGCAACTCGCCGCGAACGTTCTCGAAGCGCAAATCGAGTTTCTCCTGGGTCGCTTCGATCAAAGCCGCGCCGTAGCCTTGATTGTAGCGGAATGCGCTGCCTGGCACCCCTGCTGACAGCGGATACAAGCTCGCTCCGCCGAGGCCGACGACTACATACGGCAAACCCTGAACCAGAATGCGCTCGTAATCGTGGTCGTGCCCCGCGAGCACGAGACTCGCGCCCCATTCCTTGTACGGCCACTGCATGTACGGAGTGGACGCGTGTGGCCCCGACGAATACGGGGGGTGGTGCATCGCTACGAGCTTCCAGCGCGCGGAAGATGCAGCCAAGCGTTGCTTCAGCCACGCCGCCTGCACCGAATTGGCGCTCACCCCGTCGGGCTCCTGCGGATCCGAATCCAACATGAAGAGCTGCACCGCGCCCCAGCTCACGTCGTAGTAGCGCTCGTTGCCGGGTAGCTTGAAGTACTCGATGTAGGGCCGCGCGCCTGCTGCATACCAATCGTGGTTGCCGAGCGACGGAAAGAAACGATTCACGTTCGCGCCCGGGCCGTAGCCACCCTGATACGGACAGATGAACTCCTGAAAGTACTGCCCGATGTTGCGATCGATGGTCTCCCTCGCGCCCGACGGATAGTTGTTGTCGCCCGTCGTCATGATGAAGGATGGTGACCAGCTCTTCACCAGCTTGGCCACGGCGGCCTCCTGCGGCCCTGCGTTGCCGTAGTCGCCGATTACCGCAAAGCGCACCTTGTCCGTTGTTTCGGCTTCGGGTGGTCCCGCGCACTCGGTGATGCGACGGGGCCCCGGTAACGTCGAGCCAGCCACTTCGGGCGAAGCCGCAAGATCGCTGGCGCTACGGCCACTCTTCTCGGGTTCGCGCTTGGAACAGCTCGACGATGAAACCGCGAGCGATACCACGAGTCCAGTCAGTGCGGATAATGCGGAGATCTTCAAAAGGGTCACGACTGAGTCCCAACCTACTTCCCGCTTCGCGTCCAGCTCAAGGTTTCTTCACGCTTGCCCAACGTCGCACCAACTCTGCTCCTTTAGGCTCGCGTCATGGCTCGAACCTCCAAAGCTATCGAAAAGACGCGTCGCGCTGCCAAGCATCCCGATCGGCCTGGCGAAAAATGCAATTCCGAACCCGGCACCTGGCTTCCGGTCATCAATCACGCGCGTTGCGAGGGCAAAGCGGATTGCGTCGACGTGTGCCCACACGGCGTATTCGAGGTGCGCACCATTGCGCCCGGCGATTTCCAACGCCTTTCAGTCTTCGCCAAGCTCAAAAGCATGGCTCACGCAAGAAAGACCGCCTACGCCGACTCCGCTGATCGCTGTCGAGCCTGTGGACTCTGCGTCGTCGCATGCCCCGAGCGGGCCATCCGTCTCGAGCCGCCACGCCGCGCGGGCTGACAGGGCGCAAGTCAATCCGACACCGCGCAAATTCAGCCAATCCGACACGCCGCAAAATCCAGCCAATCCACCCTTGGCTAGCGTCTGAACCCCCTTCCAGGCGCGCGCAACTAACCTTGCGCAATGCGCTCACCTCGGAACTTGCTCGCACCAGCGGCGTTGGGCTCGCTTCTACTTTTCGCGACGGGGTTCTTTGCTGCGTGTGGAAACTCCGATTCGGCTTCTGGCGTTGGCGGCGCAGGAGGCAATTGCCCCAAAGTAGTCCTCACCTCCAGAGACCAAATCCCCGCTCCGCCCGATGGTGCCAACGCGTGCGCGACGCCCACGTGCAACTACCAAACCCAAGAAGGTTGCGCTGCAAACCTCAGCTGCCGCCCCACCTTCCCCGCGGGCTCAGCGAGCGTCACTCCTGCATGTGAACCCTTCGGCACCGGCAAAACCGCCGATCTCTGCCAAACATCGGCTGACTGCGCGCGTGGCTTCTTTTGCGCGACCATGATCCCAAGCCCTGACAATGGCGTTACGCCTGCTGTCTCGCGTTGCTACAAGCAGTGCTGCGACGGCGACTGGAGCGCGTGTGATACCGGCACCAGTTGCATTCGCCAATTCAACGTCCTCTTTCCCGATCAACATCTCGAACACCCCATCGACCTCTGCGTCCCGACGGGAACCTGCGACCTCTTCGACTCCGCCGCCTGCGCCAACGACCCCGACCCGCCTGCGCGCGAATGCAAAATCGCTGACCCCACCGGTGCGGTCGCGTGCATGCCGAAGAGCACCCGCAAACTCGGCGACACCTGCTCGGTCAACACCGCCACCTGCGCGCAAGGCCTCACCTGCGTGCTCGACGGCGCCTCCATCGACAGCGGCCACTGCCGTCGCCTGTGTCGCGCCCTCGAGTGCGGCGAGCCCAGCTGCCCAACCAGCGAGGGCACCTGCGTCCACTTCAACCGAAATCCCCCCGGCGTCGGCGAGTGCACGAAAATCTGAGCGCCCCCCGTCTACGCGACACCCGGTAAAGAACGCTTCGTTAGAGCGCCGGCGGAGCGCCCCGTTGGTCCGCCGGTCGGCGTTGCCGTACAGAAGCTTTCTTCGCGCTTTCCCTTGACGAAACCCCCACCTCGCGGTACTGCGGCGTCCCCTTTCCCTTAGCGGGTTTCCCCCGCTTCTGGGCCAATAGCTCAATTGGTAGAGCAGCGGACTCTTAATCCGTTGGCTGACAGTTCAAGTCTGTCTTGGCCCACAAAGTGAACATCCTCCGCAGACGCTGACGATGCAGCGTCGCGGAGGTGCAACGAAGCCTCTGCCGCGGATGGCTCTGCTCAGTTCGTGGTGGGTACGCGTGAAAAGTTGTTCAGGAGCGGGCGTGGCTTGTCGGGCGCGCCAGCAGCGATGCGCCAACGCCAGCGCGCGGAGAGCTTGAAGGGACTCCGCCGCAGCTTGCGGCACATGGGCACGGCATCTGGGTGTCTCACGCGCGTGCAGCGCCCTGCCCGGCGTAGCAGCTGCGAGAGCAGGTCTATGGTCGCGGATAAGTTTCACGCCGGCGATTGCTCACGCCGCAATTCAGCGCTGCAGCTCATCTCGACGTCGTGCGCGAAGAGTTTCAGCATCAGAGTGCTCTCACTGGCTGAACTGCGGCGTAGTCGGACTTATTGGTGATTGCGTGCTCGCTGCCTCGCGTGATGGCTCGCGCAGCGAGATTCGCAATTACGAGGTACGTAGCGCGGTGTCGTGCGAGGGTGACGAGAAGCGTCTTCCTAAGAAAGCTTCGAAAAGAAGTCGCTTGTTGGCCTTGAAAATGCGCCTTAACACTGCGCATTCGCATGGGGGTTTCTGCGCCTTGTGGGAATGATTCAGTGTAAGCTTCGCGCCAGAGCATTTTCGAGGGCACCGGGCGGTGTCTGTCTGCGGAGTGCTCGTTCGATTGGCGACGAAGTTGATGGAGCCTCTCACTCGCACGCGACCTCGACTAGGGTTGTTTCTCCGGGCGAGCGCTTACGCTTACCAAGCGGAGATTTTGGCGGGAGTTCACGAGGAGTGTAGGCGTCGCGAGTTCGATGTTTACTGCTTTGCAGGCGGCAATCTGAGCACGGATGAGCCGTGGAATTTCGCGTATGAGCTGGCGCGCGCCGAACAGCTCGATGGCGCGATTTTGGTGCCAGGTACGATGGGAGTTAGTCACGAACACCCGCGCGCCTTGGGGTTGGTCGAGAAGTTTCGTGGCATTCCGTTAAGCACGATCGGCGTTCGCTATCCTGCTGTTGCTTCGGTGTGTGTGGATAACTCGAGCGGGGTCGAAGAGGTGACGTCGCACCTGATCGGACGTCATAAAAGGCGCCAACTGGCTTTCTTGTCTGGCCACGGTGCAGAGGCGGAGCAGCGTTTGAGCGGCTACGAGCGGAGTTTGCGTGAGCACTCGCTCGAGCTCGACCGAACGTTGATTCTTTCCGGCGATTTTTCGGAGGGGGCGGGCAGGCTTGCCATCAAGGAGCTGCTTTTCTGCGGACGTCTGCGCTGCGACGCGTTGGTTGCAGCAAATGACTGGATGGCGCTTGGAGCTGTCTACGAGCTGCAGAGGCGCGGATTTCGGGTGCCTGAAGACGTTGCCGTCGTCGGGTTCGACGATGTTGAAGCGGCGAGTTTTCTGCGGCCGCCTCTGACTACGATACGCCAGCCAACGCGCAAGTTGGGCGTCACGGCTGTGAGTCAGATCGCAGCGCAGCTCGCGGGGGTGCGTAAGGCTACGCAGATCGTGTTGCCAACGACGATGCAATTGCGTGAGTCTTGTGGGTGCTTCGGCCATGTTGCGGTGGCTGCCGAGCAAACGCAGCTTACGTCGATGCCGCCGCCGGGTTCTCTCGCTGCGAGTAGTCGCGGCTGGATTCAGAGGCTGAAGCAGGCAGATCCGAGCTTCAGTGAACACCTGACGCCGGGTTGGGCGGAAACTTTGGCGAACAGTCTCATCGATGAACTCGAACGGGGTCACGACGGCGCGTTCATTGAAGCCTTGTCTGAGGTTCTCGATCGGGCGGTGGCGTTCGGGAGCCTTGCCGTGTGGCATCGAGTGCTCTCACTTCTTCGTGATCGATGTGTGCTGGCCGTTTCCGGGGCAACGCAGCTCCTTCTGCGGATGGAGAGCATTTTCAGCCAAGCGCATGTGCTCATCAGCGACCGCGAGGCGCAAGCGCAAGGTCAACGTCGAGTTCGTAAGGAAGCGCTGAGCCGGCAGCTCCATGAGATGGCAACCGAGGCACACGCTACGCAAGATTTCGCGGAGCTCGAACGCGTGGTGGCCAGGCATTGTCCATTGCTTCACGTGCCGAGCTGTTACGTGGTGGCAACGCCGTCGCCGGATGAATCGACGCTTCTCGTGGCGTATCAGGAAGGCGCAACGCCCCGCAACCAAGCGCGCGCCGAGCGCTTTTCTAGCGCCGAGGTGCTGCCCGCGTCAGTTGCGCCCAGCGAGCGGCACACGCTCATCGTGCACGCACTCAGCGATGAACGCCAGCCATACGGGTACTGCGCACTAGAGCTCGGGCCAACCGAAGCGGCACTCTACAAGACCGTGAGTGAGCTCATCGCTGCGAGTATGAACGAGGCGCGAGCGCGACGGGAGCTCGTCGAGCAGGCAACAGCACGCGCCGTGATGGCTCAAGAGATGCAACTTTTGAGTCGGATTCACGCCGCAATCTTGCCTCGCACCACCTCCGTCGAGCGTCTCGAAATCGAAACCTGTTTACTCCCAGCTTCCGGCGTTGGTGGCGATTACTTCGATGTGCTGCCTTGGGCGCGCGGGTGCTGGTTGGGAATCGGTGACGTCGCCGGTCACGGTTTGCAGAGCGGGCTCGTCATGCTGATGGTGCAGAGCATCGTATCCGCTCTCGTGCGCCAAGAACCGACGATGTCGGCGAGCCGTTTGTGGAGCACGTTGAACTCCGTTCTGCGGGAGAACATCCGCGAGCGCCTGATGCAAGATGAGCATGTAACGCTCACGGTCATTCGTTACACATCGGACGGCCGCTTGCAGTTTGCCGGAGCGCACGAGGACCTCATCGTGTATCGAAATCGCACACAAAAGTGCGAGCTCGTTCCCACGCCCGGGATTTGGGCCGGTATTCGCGATTTGTCGCGCGATGAAATCGTGGCAGAGTCCGAGTGCGTTTTGGAGGCGGGTGACGTACTAGTTCTATATACGGACGGGCTGATCGACGCGCCCAACGCGGCGGGTGAGGCGTTTGGTATCGATCGGCTTTGCGCCGCTATTGAAGCTGCGCGAGGTGCACCAGTCGCGAATATTCGACAGCGTGTGCTGAGCGAGCTTCGTCAATTCATGCGCGAACAGACGGATGATATCGCTCTCGTGATGGCGCGCTACCAGTGACATGCGTGTGCGTCACTCGGAGAGTCTTCGATGACGTCCGCATCCGTCTGTGATGTGCGTGTTCTGCGTGGCACGCGTGTTCTGCGCGTTCGGTGAACGTTCGTCACTTGCTGCCTGGAGGTAATCCATTGCGAAACTTCACGAATGTGCGAGTTTCGCGAACGCTCGAGTTTTGTGGAAGCTGGCTTTAGCCCGCACGATAAACTTTGGGTTGCAGGCGAATTCAGAATCAGCGCGATCCTGCTGCTGTCCACATCCATTTCATGTTATTGGCAGGCTGGTGTGGTCCGGGATTTTCTCGGGTCCGAGGGCAATTATCGTTATTGTGGGAGAGGTGAACTGCATGACTAAAGTAAACGTGTCACTGTTCTTGGGGGTGACGCTGGCAGCGGCATCCGTTGCGGGGTGCGCGATCGATGCTGACAGCACACATTCGGAATCGTCGGACGCGGTGGGAACGGTGAGCCAAGCAGCGACGGGCTCGAACCCGATCATCGACGCGGAGTTTTACGGTGAGATGCCTGCGCTACCCGCCGGCGTTTCGTATACCGATCTCGGGGTGAACAGCAGTACCATCTACCTTGCACGTTCGGATCGCAGAGTCGAGGTGCGCACGCGTCAGCTGAACCCGCCGCTCACGAACACGCTGCAGGACGTGGGTGAGCACATCGACTGGGTTCAGTCGGGTAGCGAGTGGGACCTCATCGCCGCGCACGACGGAACCAAAAAGATCAAGCGCAAGGCGAGCAACACCGCCGTCAACATGGGAAACTATCCAGGCGGCGTGAATGTGATTCAGGCGATCACGGCCACTCCGGTTGCCGGCCAGCCGATGAAGCTAAAGATCTTCGTGATCCATGGTTCGTGGCCCAACATCGTGCTCCGAGCTGGAATTCACGATCGAGCGGTGCAGCCTTACTCAATCACTTGGGAAGCCACTACGGTATCTGCCGGCCCTTACAGCTCTGGGCTCGCTTATGGGCAGGATGGCAGCAACGTCAACCGGGTTTTTCGGATCTTGAATTACACAGTGAGCCGCTTTCACTGGTACGACGTGACGACACCCTCAGTGACAGGATACGAGACAGGCCTCGCCCCTTACACGGACCATGCCTATCTCCATCCCGAGGGTGAGTACGACAAGTTTGCACCGGTCGGTTTCGATCAGAACAGTATCGACGGGTACTTCTACGGGATCGATCAGTACGTTCATCACGTGACAGGCCGAGCGGCGTGGGTCGTCGCTCGCTTCTCGAAGGCGAATCTCAGACCCTGATTGGAGCAGGCGATTGCGGCGTACCCTCAGCGTTCAACGCGGGAGGGTACGCCCTGCAATGCTGTCGTGAGTCGATGGTGGATACCGGGAGGAGGGCTGGAGACGAGCGGGGCTTTCACGCGCGTGCGCGACCACCGCGTTCCTGGTCGAGTCTACGATTCCAGAGCTTGATGAGGATGGGAGCCCTGGGTACGAAATCGGCTAGCGTATGGCGATCGAGCTCTTCGAGAAACGCTTCGCGTGCGCGAGTAAGAGCCTTCTTTAAGCCGCAGACGCCGTCGATTGGACAAGTGTTGGAAACGGAGTCGAAGCACTCCGCGATGTTCATATGGGGTTCGGTGACGCGAACGACCTTGCCCACGTTGATGTCGCGCGGTTCACACGCGAGCGTGAGTCCGCCACCGCGCCCTCGCGTGCTCTCGATCCAACCCTCTTCAATCAAGCGCTGAACTACTTTCACGAGGTGGTGCTGCGAGATCCCGTAGGCCGCGCTGATCTCCGGCAGGGCGACGCGTTCGCCGTGGTGTGCCGCGAGGTAAAGGAGGATGCGCAGCGAGTAATCAGAAAACAGGGTGAGCTGCATGACGATCGGGGTTGACGGGGCCGCACTATAACATGTATTTGCTGTACAAGTTTCGAGCGGCCCACGATGTTGGGCCGCCACGTGTCCCTGCGCTCCGGCCATCAGGTTGGCTCCGGCGCTGGGACCTCAACTTCCGGAGCGTCCTCTCATGTCGAGTATCTACGAGCAATTGGGCGGAGAAGCAGCAATCGACAAGGCCGTCGACGTCTTCTACCGAAAAATGCTGCTGGACGATCGCGTGGCCGCCTACTTCGAGACCGTCGATATGGATCGACAACGCGCGAAGCAGAAGGCCTTCCTGACCATGGTCCTCGGCGGCCCCAACGCCTACACTGGCCGTGACATGCGCGCGGCGCACGCTGCGTTGGTTTCACGCGGTTTGAACGACGGCCACGTCGACGTCGTCATCGAGCATTTGGGAGCAACTCTCCGTGAGCTCGGCGCCAACGACTCTCAAATCGAGGCGGTTGCCGCACTCGCGAATTCGGTTCGCAGCGAGGTATTGGGCCATTGACCTAGCCCACAGCCATGGCCGAACTCACTGCTGGTGATCGCCGTGTTCAGCTCACTGCCGGCGAAAGCGTACTCGACGCGCTCACGCGCGCAGGCGTCAAACTATCGAGCTCGTGCCGCGCGGGTGCATGCCAATCTTGCCTCGTCCAGGTCACGCGCGGCGCGATCCCGGAGCGCGCGCAGATTGGCCTCAAAGACTCACTCCGCGCGCGAAACTTCGTGCTCGCGTGCCAAGCCACGCCCACGAGCGATCTCGAAGTTTGCCTCGACGCGGTCGAACATCTCGAAGTTCCTGCGCGCATTCAAGACGTCACTCGCCTTGGTGAAGATGTCCTCTGCGTGGGCGTTCGCACCGCGCGCCCGCTCGATCACCGCGCGGGCCAATTCGTCACTCTCATTCGCGAAGACGGCCTCGCGCGCCCTTACTCAATCGCGAGCCGCCCCGAGGACGGTGTCGGCGAACTCCTCGAATTCCACGTACGAATCCAGCCATCCGGGCGGATGAGTCAATGGCTGGCGAGTGAACATGCGCTTGGCGCCAACGTGCGCGTGCGGGGCCCTTCTGGAGACTGCTTCTACATCTCCGGTAAACCCGAGCAGCCCCTCGTGCTCGCGGGAACTGGCACCGGCCTCGCTCCGCTCTGGGGCATCGCGTGTGACGCTCTCGCTTCGGGTCATCGCGGTCCGATCGAACTTTGGCACGGCGCCCGCACTCCCGCCGGCCTCTACCTGCGAAGCGACCTCGAACGACTCGCTCGGACCCACCGAAACTTTAGCTATCATCCCTGCGTCCTCGAAGTGGATCCCTGCGTCGCGCACCTGCCCGAGCGCAGCGTCAGCGAAAGTTTGCCCTGCCGCGTTGGCAAACTCGACGAGCTGCTTCTCAACGCTATGGCCAGCTTCGATGCGCCTCGCTTCTATCTCTGCGGTGACGCTCAGCTGGTCCAGCGTCTCAAGCGAGCTCTCTTCATTCGCGGCGCGTCACTGAAAGAAATCTACGCCGACCCTTTCGTGAGCGCGCCCGAACCCGCGACGTCGAACTAGCGTGGGAGAGCGGTGACACTACGTTGAGCCTCAAGCGCCGCCGCGTTGCGCGAGCTTTGTCGCCGACTCGACGAGCGCGCGCGTGTGGCGGCCTTGCCTCAATGTTGCCGCGTTGCCGACCACAATGAGGTGTTCTTTTGCGCGAGACGTCGCCACGTTCAAGAGGTGGACGCGCTCGTCGATGAAGCCGAGGCTCTCCGGGCGTGTCACGGTGGTCGAGAACAAGACGACGCGCCGTTCTCCGCCTTGGAATCGATGGACGGTTCCGACGGCGACCGCCGCGCTCGCGGCGTCGAAGAGCTCGAGCGACGCTTCTTCCAGGAGTTCGTCGCGTGGACGTTCGACGGGGATGCTCGCGCTCCGAAGCGTTTGCAAAAGATGTTCGGATTGGCCTCGATAGGGCGTAATCACGGCGATTTCTGCAGGGTTCAGGCCAGAAGCCAAGAGGTGTTCGAGCCAGCTTGCGACCTCGATGGCCTCCACGCGGTTGCGGAAGCTGCCGAGGTAGCGCTCCTGTTCTCCACGGACTTGTGTGAGGAGCACCGGCGCGACGAGCTCCGGCACCAAAGGCTGACACGAGGCGCGCGCCGCGCGTGGAACGAGCCCGTAGTTGCACCAAGTGTCGGACAAGAGTGCAATCTCAGCTTGGCAGCGGAAGTGATCGCGCAGAGCGGGCCTGCTCGGTACGGCACGCTCGGCGAGGCTCTGCGCGGAGTTGCCGGACCCGTCATACGTTCGGTACGGTTGCATTTCGGTTTCGGAAATCTTGAGCTTCATTCCGCGAAAAATGCGCCGCTCGTCCTCTTGGCTGAGACCGATGACAGGTTCGAGCTGGTGCACGTCTCCGATCACGAGCGCCGAGCGTGCACGCAGTAGAGCCGAAACCACGTAAGCTGGGTGACACTGGCCGGCTTCATCGACGATTACCCGTTCGAAGGCGGGTTGTTCGCCGCCAAATGCGTTGCCGAGCGAGAGCAATGTGCAGCCGAAGCACGGGAACAGCCGGCGCAGCCAGAGTCCCGCGCCCGAGGTTGCATCGAGAAAGGCGCGGAGTGAGCGGCTGCGTGTGCATGCGGCGATAGCGAGCCTCAGGCTATCTCTGATCTCCCTCTGGTTTCGACGCAGCCAGAGATCGCGTAATTCGAGCGCGCTCTGCGTGAGCTCCGCGAAGGCGTCGCTGCGCTCTGACTCGTCTGGGATGGGTTCTTCTGGGAGTGAGGGACTGTTCGCCGCTGCCACGCGCAGCTGTTCGAGGCGGGCGCGGTCTCGCGAGTAGGATTCCAGCGCGCCAACCGCAGCTTCCAGCGAAAGTAGCGCGCCAATGCTCCGTTCCAAACCATCTTCCCAATCGGATGTAGCGACGCGCGCGCCGGCTGCTGCGGCAGGAGGCAAACCGAGAGCGAGCGGCCCGCCGAACCAACGCTCGACGAGCGGGACGCTCTTGCGCACGACGCGCCGGAAGCCGACTTCGATCCGCTTCAACGCCACCGGGCCATCACTTTCGGCGTCGCGGCTGAGCTTCGCGAGCGCCTGAATCAGCGAAGACACGTCGCGCCGCGCGCCGCCTGGATCATCGCGGTAGCGCGCACGTTGCTCCGGATTGAGTGTCACCTGGCCGAAAAGCTGCCGAAGCGCGGCTCCGAGCTCTGAGTCGGGCGCGTCGTGCCCGCGTTCGGCTTCGCGCACGCGAGCTTCCAGCGACGCGATTTCAGTTTCGCGTTGTGCATTCGCGCGCTCCGCTTCAGCGCGGCGTCGCTCGGGACGCAGCATGTTTTCGATTCGTTCGAATTTCGTGGAGAATTCGCGGCGTGCTTTTTCGAAGCGTTCTTCGCTGACCTCGCTCACGCGCTCGACGTAAGAGAGGACTCGCGTAAGGGTACGCGCGGTGACGGTACTAGTTACTTCGCGGCTGCCGAGGCGCAGCGCGAGGGGAAAATCAGAGTAGGCGCCAGATCCCAGCGGATCGATGACGTTGTCCACTGCGCGGTTGTTGGTGCTCGTCACCATCAAGAACGTCTGCTTCGGCTGTCCGCCGTTGGCGATCCCACGAGCCTTCTCGACCAATTGGTGCGCCACGGCTTCGAGGATCAACCTCGTCTTTCCCGTTCCAGGCGGGCCTTGGACGGCACAGAACTGCGATCCGAGGCCAAGCTCTAGCGCTTCGCGTTGATTGTCCGTGAGGCACGCGCCCGGCCAGCGCCCGAGGCACGGTTCGCGTACGAGTTCGGGTGAGCGTCCCTCGACGTAACTTACCAGCGGAGTCGCCGCGTCCAGCGAACCCTCCGTGAACGACGAGATGGCTTGCGCGATGTCGCGCTGAACATGATACGTCGCGCGCACTCGCTCAGTGCTGACGACCAATCCCACCGGATAACATCGGCTGCGTCCTCCGAGGGCCTGACAACGGCGTTGCGCAACTTCGAAAAAACGTGCGACCAGCGCCGTAGGCGTAGTTGGGTGCGTCGTCGCAGCGTGCTTTGGGTCGGCCGTTGCGGCGCGCTCGCCATCGAGCGGCGCTTCGAGCAGCTTGCAGATTGCTTCGATCATCGCCGCCGGCGAAACCTCGCGCATACGACGCAGGTGTACGAACAACGCATCGAGATCCTCCGGCTCAACGCGCAGCTCCCGTTGCAGCAACCCAGCATCGAGAAAAAAAGGCAATACCTCGTCCGGTTCGCGGCTCGGCCGCACGAGCCGCAGTTCCGTGGGTGGCTCGGGAAAGTGCCCTTTCGCTCGTTCTTCTGCGGGAGGCGCCCGAAACTGCTGCCCCTCACGCCACCACTCGACCTCCACCGGAAAGCGCAGGATCCCCCCGAGCTCCTCACGCGCCAACTGGATCGCTGGGAACAATACCAGTTCCCCGATCTCCGATTCATCCGCGTCCCCGCGACGATAACGGTGCACCAGCCAGTTTTCGAAAAACTCCGTGCGTTCCGCGTCGAGCGGCAACGGTTCGAAACTCCCACGACCCAAGAAGAATTCTGACGCACCCGCGAACGGCAACTTTACGTAGTCGCGCCCCTGGGCAGGCTGCTGCACGTTCGGCGTTCGGAAAGCGTTCGGCTCGATGCGACGTGCTCGTGGCCGCGCCGACAACGCTTCTTGATACTTGAGCAACGCGGACCAATAGCTCAGAACCTCGATCGAATGCTTAGCGCTCATGCTCCGGTTGCCATCGAGCGGCGCAGCCTAGGATGAGGTGCGGCTTCTCGCAAATGCCTGAGATTGCTTCGCGGGCGGGTCGTTTTCGTCGTAGGAGCGAGCCCCGCCGTGCATTAGGCGCCGGGTGTTGTTCGGATCTCGCCGGTGTTCGACGAACGCGAGCCGCTCGAGTCGGCGCGCAAACTTGCCGCACGATTCACGTAGTTCGTTGGATGTGCAACTATTGAGGCCGGCGTCCACATGACCCAGGCCGACCTCAGCGAGGAGCTACGCCGTTTCCTCATGGTGTACGTGCATAGCTTCGAAGACTTGGAGGTATTGCTGCTTGCGCATCGCTCGGGCGGGAAGGCCCTCGTTGCTGAGCAGGTCGCCGAAGCCGTGCGCCTGGATCCTGAGCTCGCCTCGGAAGCATTGGGCAAGCTCGCAGAGCTCGGGCTGCTCAGCGTCGCCTCCAACGCACCGTTGGCGTATGAGTACTCTCCACAGCCAGCTCTAGCGGAGCGCGTGGAGGAGCTTGCGAAAGCTTACGTCGAACAGCGCTTCTCGGTGATCGCAGCCGTTGGATCGAACGCAATTGTCCGCTTGAGAACGTCAGCGATCAAAACCTTCGCAGAATCCTTCCTGCTACGAAAAGGTCCCAAGAAATGATGGCTCAGATCGTGTACGCGTCCTGTGCGCTGACGAGCATCGTTTGTGCGGCGCTCCTCGTCCGCAGCTATTGGGCCACGCGTCTGAGGCTGCTTCTCTGGAGCAGCCTGTGTTTTGCGGGCTTGGCGCTCAACAACACACTGCTGTTCGTGGATCGAATCCTCGTTCCGGAGTTCGATCTGCAGCTACCGCGAACTCTGGTTGCGTTGGTCGCAATGAGCATGCTGCTGTTCGGCCTAATCTGGGAGTCGCTATGATCGCGTTCTTGCGTGGCGCTCTGGCCATGAGCTGCGTGCTCGCGGGCTTATTTTTCCTACGCTTCTGGCGCGAAAGCCGCGAACGGCTGATGTTGGTGCTCGCCGGTGCGTTCTTCGTGCTGGGAGCGAGCTGGACTCTGCTTGCCATCAGCGATGCCGAAAACGAAGCGAATGTGCACATCTATGCACTTCGTGCGGTCGCCTTTGGTTTGATCGTGGCCGGAATCATCGACAAGAATCGCCAGAGCCGATGATGCCGTGCTTTCGCCGGTCGAGTCGTGCCTATTCGGGATACGCAACGTCGGCTTCGCTGCGCTGAGCGGGCTCGGCAGGGCTAGCCGCTGGGCTCGCCGATGTCTCTGCCGTAGGCGCTGGTTTCGCTGACAGCGCGGGCGCTAGCCTGTCCTCGGAGGTTGCCTCGGCTTCCTCCGTTGGCACTGGCGCTGGCCGCGACGCTCGCTCTGCACGCGTTCGCGCACGTGGGAGTGGCTCCAGTGTGACGTGAACGAATTCGGCGCTGCCGTCTAGGTCGACGACGCGTGTGCGATAGCCGGCAAGAGTGATTGTTGCGCGTTCGTGTTGCGCGCCGAGTTCGACGTTGACGAGGTCGTTTCCGAGACGCTGACCGCGCACGAATACCGTGGCGCCGGGTGGTTCGATTTCTAGGAGAACACGGCGCGCTGTCGATGCGGGCTGCACGACCGGCACATCCGCTGCCGGCTGCACAACAGGCGCTGGCGATTCGGCGAGAAGTGGCGCGGACTGCGCGACGGTTGCACCAGGTTGGTTGAGACGCGCCGCGGGCTCAACTGCAGCCGCCTCGAGCGTGTCAGGGGCTTGCGCCGCAACTGCTTGCGCGGGCGCTGCCCGATGCATGCGACCGAAGGCGACGACGGCGCCAGCAGCGGCGCCGACAACGATGAACGCGAGCGCTGGTAGAAAGCGCGCTGGCTTGACACGTGCGGGCGTGAAGTCGCGCGCGAGCAGCGGCGCCGGGGTTGGTCGCAGCGACGTATGGCTTGGCCGCAGCGAGTCCGATGGATCGACAACGGTTCGCTGTTCGTTTGGCTCGCAGTCCCAACCGGCATCGAGCTCGGAGGTGTCCGGTCCGTTTCGACGGATGTCGATGTAGGAATTGCGCATTGGGCGTTCCCGCGCAGTGAGGTGTTCTCCCAAAGGTGAATGGGAGCCGCGGGCGCACTTTCTGATCCGGTCGCGAAGTTCGTGTTTTTGTGTATGCGCAAGCTCGCGTTTTGCGGGGGAAGCACGCGGGAATCTTGGTGTATCTGCTCCGGATCCGCGGACATCTGTCGTCCGGCCCGGTTTCCAGCCGGTCGCGCGCAAAAAGATTCGAAGGCTCGTGTCGATCCGGGCTCTCATCGTTCGTCGCGGTTGCGAGATGGGGCCCAGCTGGCCCAACAATCACGGAGATTGGTCATGAGAAAGCTCATCGTTCACGAGTTCATCAGCTTGGACGGCGTCATTCAGGCCCCAGGCGGCGAGGACGAGGATCGCGACGGCGGGTTCGCGCACGGCGGCTGGACGCGTCCTTACTGGCACGACGACATCGGCGCGACCTTCGGAGTGATCATGAAGGACGCGGACGCGTTCTTGTTGGGTCGCCGCACTTACGTCACTCACGCCGAAGCGTTCGAACCCATGCCGCCGGGCGATCCCTTCGGCGATCTGATGAACACGCCAGCAAAGTATGTCGTGTCGAAGACGCTCGAGAAACCCATCTGGCGAAATACCACCATCATCCGGGAGGATGTGGTTTCCGCGGTGCGCGCTCTCAAAGCCAAGCCTGGCAAGAACATTCTGTGCGACGGCAGTAGCCAACTCGTGCACACGCTTTTCGCGAACGACTTGGTCGACGAACTGTACCTCTCGCTCTACCCGCTATCGCTCGGTGGGGGCAAGCATGCGTTCCCCGAAGGTACACTCTCTCGCTTCAAGCTGTTGGAGGCCAAGCCATACCCGAGTGGCGTCGTGGGGCTGCATTACGCCCTAGCCCAAGGGTTGAACGCGAGTTGAATGCAAATTGCCGAGGGCGGGTGAGCCCACATCGAGCTCACCCGCATCCGTCCGGCGAACTTCACTTCGCTGCGTTGCAACCGCAGCCGCTGCCGCACCGGCACGCCGCTCGGCAGTTGCATTGCTCGCCGCAGCTGCAGCGCTCGCTCTTCGCCTTGGCGCACGCGCAAGAAGCCTTTTCGCAGCGGCACAGCTTTTCTTGTTGGTTTTCCATCGTCGTCTCCGATTCCTTCTGGGCTGTCTCGGCCCGTTCTAAGGAGCAGACGCTGGGCTCGGCGGTTCATTACAGTAGGCGGCACGCTGCGGTTGATGATTCGAGGCCGACACTTCAATACCCGGCGTTTCAGTGCCCGATCACCGGTGCGAGCCAGGGAACGTTCGGTGGGGCGCCATTGCCGAGCTGGTTCTTCCACTCTTGGTCGGTAAGGCGCGCGAAGTCTTTCGTTACTTGTTCGTGGTACGCGAAGGTGACGCCTACGTAGGCGCGTGGGCCCTGACAGGTGTCCACGGTGGTGACCAACATGCGCGGGTAGCCGGTTGCGACGTGGAGCACTTTCCCAACCGTGTTGCCGAGCTCGTCCGCGGGTTGAGTGTGGACGTCGGCGATGGTCGGAGAGGCTTGGATCGACTCGTCGGGATCCAGGTACATGTCGGCGAGCCAACCATCGGGAGCGTCGATGGTCGCGCAAACTACGTCGTGTCCGACGATGCGCACGGCGCGATTGACGAACGCCATTTGTTCTTCGGTGAAGGGTTTGCCTTCGCGCTGGTTCGTGGCCATGCCTCCGAGGGTGGTAAGTGTGCCGGCAAGCCCCGTGAAGTACGTGCGCAGGGCCGCGCCTTCAATCGAGAGGGAGCCTTCGAGTAGATCCGCGAGGAGTACGCCGCGTTCCGCGAACTGCTGGAGCTTGGCGTAGAACTCGGGGTACGGATCGACATAGGCGTCCGGGTAGTCGCAAGCTGGAACGCCAGTGTAAGACTGCTTTGCGTAGAGCAAGGTGTCATGGCGTAGCTCTGCCCACGAGCCGAGCTGCGCGTTGAGAATGCGACGCCCCCAGGCTTCGGTGCCCGTGATTTCCGGCATGCCGACGCTCGAGGGGTTGCTGACGTCCTTGGCAGGGCTCAATGCACGCAGGGAGGAGAGCCACAGGTTGTACAGGTTTCCATTCCAGAAGTCGGCGCCGTGCGCGTCGGCGAGCACGCGTGCACCTTCGAGGCCAGCCGGATAACCCGCGAAGCTTTCGAGTTCGCTAGTGAGCAATGGCAACGCCTGGCTGTTGCCCAACGCGGCGTACGCCACGTCGAGCGGGTTCGGCATCATGCGTTTGCTGGGTAGACGATCGTAAACCACCTGACTGAAGACGTGCGAATCGAGGACGTAGCGCTGGCCGAAGAAGGCGAAGCTTCGCGCGAGGGGTAAGGTGTCAACCACGCCCGCGTTCACCATGATCTGGCTGGCAATGCGTTGAACGCCGTAGCCACCGCTGCGCAGCGCGGCTTCGACGCTCGCGTCGCTCGCCGAAAGCGCCGCATTCATGCCACCCAGATCAGCGACTAGCGCGTCCACTTGGGGCACTGTCATGTAGTCGCTTTCGCCAAGGAAGGCTGCCAGCACCGCGTCCATCTTCTGGAAGCTGGTGAGATCTTCGTCGCTCATGCTGCGGCGTAAGAGCAGCATGGCGTCGTACTGGCGCCGCATGAAAACCTGCGAGCCGTCCGGCTTGGTGTCGATCAAACGAAAATCCGTGCGTCCGAGCCACATCATGGCTCTGAAGTAGTTTATCAGTCGCGGATCGGTCGCGTAGTGACCACGCGGCTTGAATTGGGAAGCGTCGATATCGCGCCGCACGCCGAACAAAGTGATGTTGCGCTGCCCGCTCGCCGCCACTGCGAGCTGATAGAGATCGTGAATCAGTTTGCTGTCGCCGCCCGCTACCGGCGCCAGCTCGCTGCCGTTCAACAGCGAGCGTGCCACAGTGAGATACACGTCCAGATCGGCCGCGCTGGCTGAGTTTTCGGCGGCGAGGGCTGGCAAGTTGCCGTGCATCGAGCCGAGCAGCTTGGTGAGCAAGCTCGTCAAGGCACCCAGCTCGGTGAGCTTCAGCGAGGCGTCGTAGGAGGAGTGAATTGCCTCCAAAATAGCGTCGACGCTGATGTACACCGGCAGATGCTCGTAATAGACGGCTGCGTAGCCACGCACGAACGTTGGAAACGCGCTTCGCTCCGAAATTACGAAGCCGTTCGTTGCGAGTCGCGTCAACTCGTCTTCGGTGAGAGCCAAGGTCGACGCTTGAATGCGATCCATGAACTGACTGCTGCGTGGGTCGTACGACAGCTGCGACACCTGCTGCACTGCGCGCTTCGTGAGCAGGCCTGGCGCGTCCAGGGCCTGAGTTGCCGTGAGCGCTTGCTTCAGCTGCTGCACCTGCTCGCGTTGACTTTCGTTCAGCCCGCTGAAGTCCGCCTTGTTCTGGTTACCCCCACTGCCCCCCGAGCCCCGCCCACCGCTGCCCGTGTTGTCCCCCGCGCTCGAGCCGCAACCACAGGCGAGCACCAACACAAAACACCCAAACGTGACTCGAGACATGATCCACCCGGTGAGCAAGCTTCGTTCCGCGGCGCCCCACCGCTAAATCGCCGTGAATACTGTGTTTGGTAGGACCCAGCCAGCTCTTGAGTGGCACAGCCTGGCACATGCAAGCTCCCTGGGTCGTGCGCGACGTACGGCGCGCCCATTCGCCACACTGTGCGTACCAATTCTGCACGGTGTTGCGATCGTGCGTGGGATCGTCAGCCGGCAACTTTCGAACGAGGCGGCGTCACCCTGATCGCATGGGTACCCGAGCGAGCTGCAGCGCGTGCGGCAACGCTGGATACTGCCTCTGCAAGAGTTTCGTTCGTGCTCGCCTTGTCGACCAGTAAGGGCAGATTTTGCCCCACGCGTTGAGCGCTTGCTAAAAGCTCGGGCTCGAGCTGCGCGACGTTGTCGGAGATGAACACGAAACGTTGAGCGAGGTGCGGCCACTGCAAACAGACGCGCTCATACAATTCGGAGCCGCGTAGACCATGCATGGCGACGTCGGACACGATGATGTCGAAGCTCATGGAATCCAAGAGCTTCAATGCCTGCTCGGCGCTGGTGGCGGCAATTACTTCGAAGTCTTGCAGAACGCGCTGCGTCGCTTCGAGAGCATGCGGCTCGTCATCCACGAGCAACACGCGGATCCGCCCAGCGGCGCGCGGCGGGTGACGCTTCGCGTGCTGAGCGCAACGACAACAGTGCCAGCGCGCACCTGCCCCAGCTCCGTCGTCGATTGCCTCCCAGCCGTTCTGAACCATTAGAACGAAGCCCCAGGTGTGGCGGCTGCTCACTTGGTTGCATAGGGCGCACGTCACTCTCGAGGTTGTCACACTGAAGCGCGATGCAAGTCGGATGCCTTCATTCGAGCAGCGCGAGCCCACACCTTTGCCTACCCATGGAAACCCGTGCGCTGCTGCCTGGCGGAGCCCTGTGGATTTCGCTCGCCCGCGAGATTTCTGCGGTTTGGCGTTCTAGCGGGGCTCACGCTACTCTCGTCCGCTGCAATTGAGCGCGCGCTGTCGCAATCGTGTGCGCACACAGAGGAGCAACTCATGCGAGTCCTAGTGACGTCTTTGATTCTGGTTTCCTCGAGTTCACTCAAGGTGTGCGGCTCGGAGGGCACCGGTCCCAAGGCGAGCGCGTCGGCCGAAGTCGCCGCGTCTGCGAACGCGCAGGCGAATGCCGCGGCCTTGGCGAAAGCTCGAATTGGCGGGCGGGTGCTGGCCGTGGGCCAACATTCCGTCGAGCTCCTGGCGCATCAAGCCGGGTTGGTCGAGGCCGTCGTCTCGGATTCGAGTGGTCGACTGGTGAGTGACGGAATCACGCTCGCTGTGAAGGCCAATACCAAAGCGCAAGGCGAGCAGGGCATTGCGCTCGCGTTTGCTGCGCCGCGCGCTCGTTTCGAAGGTCGCGCGGCGGCGGGCGTCGAACTCGCTCCGGGTCCAGCGCAGGTGACCTTGTCTGTCGGCGGTAAAGCGGTGGAAGCAAAGCTAGCGTCGCTAGCGGTGGTGAAAGGCCCGGAGTTCGGCGGTAGCCTGCTCGTTGCGGGCGATCACAGCGCGGAGTTGCTCGTGCGCGGCGATGGTGAAGTTCTCGCGTTCGTGCGCGACGCGCGCGGAGCCGCGGTGCAAGCCTCTGCGGACCTCGATTTGACTGCCAATGTTCACGTTGCGGCGGGTGGCACCGAAAGCGTCAAGCTGGCCTTCGACGCTGCTCGTAAGTGTTTCGCCGGGCGCGTGAAGGCCGGTGTGGAGCTCGGGCCTGGCCCCATCGAGCTTTCGATTCGCAGCGCAGCTGGCGTCGCGGTCGGAAGGTTGGAGCGCATCGCGGTGCGCGCGGAGGCAGCGCACGCAGGGCAGGTGTTGGTGGCGGGAGACTACTCTCTCGAGCTCGTTGCGGACGGCGACGACGTTCGAGTGTTTGCCTTCGATGCGGCGGGCAAAGCTCTCGCCAAAGCCGATGCATCGTTGCAGTTGTTGGTCGGTGTCGCCACGCCGACGAAGCTGACGTTGGCTTGGGATCCGGCAAGCCTGAGTTATCGCGCCAAGTTCGCGGGTGCTGCGGATCTTCGCACGCAGCCGATTCGATTGACATTCAACGTCGATGGTCGCGCCTTCGAGGCTGCTGCAGCTTCGTTGCAAGCGCTCGCAAGCACGCGCCTCGACGGCAAGCTCGCTGCCAGCGGCAAGCTCGATGTCGGCGCGGACGCGGCTGCAGATGCGAAGGCTGCTGCCGATGCCAAGCTGGGTGCGGCCGCAAAGCTCAAAGCACCCGACGTGAAAGCAAACCTATCCGCGGGAGCTTCGAAAGCCGCAAGTGCGGCTGCCGATCTCAAAGTGACGCCACCCAAAGTCAACATCAGCAAAAGCGCGAGTGCCAGCGCCGGCACGACGACTGGTACCGGCGCGAAAGCCAAGGCTTCGGCAGGCTTCAGCTTCGGTGTGAAGTAGTCCGGCGCTCTGCGAAGCGCTTCGCCTGATTGGCAGTGCTTCGCGAGCGGTTGCGTTCCGGTATCGTCGTCGTTGCGGGCGACGCCACCCGCACTCGTGTACACGGCGTCCGGGCCTTTACGGAGGCTCACACGGCCACACACGGACCTCCACATTCTCCCGGCGCGCGGGCCGCTCTGGCCGGGGTGGACTGTGCGATGCCGCTGACCGCGTTATATTGCCGACTCTCTCGGGAATAGGGCGATATTTCGTGGCTCCGCCACCAGGTCAAGACGCAACGATCGTCGTGGAGCACGGCGAGCAAACGCTAGATGCTCCATCTGAACAAGGCGTGGTGTCGTTCAACGCGACGCCTGGCCAGATGCTCGGCCGTTACGAGCTCTTGAGCAAGGTTGGCCAAGGCGGGATGGGAGCTGTGTTCACCGCACGCGATCCCGATTTGGGTCGCACCGTCGCGATCAAGTTGCTGCACGCCGGGGTGGAAGACTTGCGGCTCGAACGCGAGGCACGTGGGCTCGCTCAGGTGAGTCATCCCAATGTGATCGCGGTGTACGACGTCGGGCGGGCTGCTGGGCGCCTGTTCTTCGCGATGGAGTTCGTGCAGGGCAGCACGTTGCGGCGTTGGCTCAGCGAAAGCGAGCGCTCGCGCGAAGAGATCTTGAACGTATTCATGCAAGCCGGTCGCGGCTTGGAAGCGGCGCATGCCGCCGGTCTCGTGCACCGGGATTTCAAGCCGGACAACGTGCTGGTCGGTGACGATGGGCGAGTGCGTGTCCTCGATTTTGGGCTGGTGGAGGGCGTCGCAGCCAGCTCGAGTTCCGGTTCACTTCGCCCGGAGGTTGCCAGCCCGGGCAGTGGTTACGGCAGCGATAGCTCTTCGGGCGCCGGGCGGCTCACGGTGAACGGTAGCGTGCTCGGCACGCCCGCTTACATGGCGCTCGAGCAGTACTCGGGCGCCGCCGACCAACGCACGGATCAGTACAGCTTTTGCGTCGCACTCTGGGAAGCGCTTTATGGTCGTCGCCCGTACGACTACGCGTCGGTAGTGGAGCTGTTGGCGCGTTTGCGCAGCGGACCTCCTCCGGAGCCGCCACCCAACGCAGACGTGCCTTCGTGGCTCGAGCGCTTGCTCAAGCGTGGTTTGTCGCGCGATCCGAGCGCCCGCTTCGCGTCCATGAGCGAGCTCTTGGATCTACTCGAATCGAGCATGGCTCGCACGCGCGCGCGTGAAGCCTTGATTGGCTTTCGCTATCGTCCAATCGGCACTGGGCTCGACGACGCCGTGGCAGCCATCGACACGTACACCGATCAACAGGTGGTGTTGAAGGTTGCGCGCAACGCAGCGGATTTCGAGGTGCTCGGCTCGTGTGAGCACCCGAACATCGTGCCAGTAGTCGACGTAGCCTGCTCCAACGCAGACTCTGCTGCTTACCTGGTTTTGGATCTGCCTCAATCCAGGAAAGCGTTCGACGAAGCCATGCAGAGCGCGCCGCTCGCGATTCAGCTCGAGTGGTTGAGCGAGTTGCTGCGCGCCTTCTTGTACCTGCATCGTCGCGGAATCGGTCACGCGGCGTGCTCACGTGGGGATGTTCTAGTCGTGGCGGGGCATGTGCGGTTGCTGCTGACGCAACTCGAGCCATTCGATCCAAAAAGCACTGTCGCACGCGATCTCGCGTTGGTTGCCGAGCTGGCGAGTGAGATGTCGACGATATCTCCAACTCTTCGAGCGTTTGCGTCTCGTCTGCGCGAACCCGGTACGGAGCAGCCAATCACCGACGCCGTGAGCGCGCTCGAAGCGTTGAGTCGTGCCGCAGAACGTCCGCTGGCAGTCGAAACGGCCGAAACGCGTGAAAGCTTTCTGCGTGCTCTGCCGTTGCTCAAGCGCGACGAAGTACTGCAAGCGCTGAAGGCGGCACTCGGAGCGCTCGAAGACGGGCGCGGCGCAGCCTTTCGCATCGAAGGCGAGAGCGGCGTCGGGAAATCGCGCCTGCTCGAGGAGCTGCGGCGCGTCGCGGTGGCGAAAGATGTTTTGGTTTTGGAAGGCCGCGGCGACGCCAGCGCGCAAAGCCCTTACCGCGTCTTTCGTTTGCCCCTATTGCGCTTGGCGCTGCGAGCGGGCTCCGAAGCGCTCGACGACTTTCAACTCGAGCTTCTGGCTCCGCTCATTCCGGAGCTTCCAGCCCGCCTCGGTCGCAGCGTTGCCGTTGATGCAGCGCGCGCGGAGCCGTCGCCAGACGCGCTGATCGCTGTCGTGTGGGCGCTGATGCGCCAGGAGCGGCGACCCTTGTTGTTGCTGCTGGAAGATCTGCAGTGGTCCGGTTCGGAAAGTTTCGCGTTGTTGACCGAGCTCGTGACGCTCAGCCAAACGCGGCCGATCTTGATCGTGGCAAGCGCTCGCAATGAAACCAGCACTGACAAGCTGGCTCTACCCGGCGCCATGCAATCGGTGCAGCTGTCACGCCTCGACGCGGCAGACATCGCAGAGGTGTGCGCAACGCTGATCGGTACCGACCACCCCGTCGAGCTAGTTCCTTTGTTGTTCCGCGAAACCGAAGGCAACGCTTTCTTTTTGGTGGAAGCGTTGCGTGCGCTGGCGGAAGAAGCCGGTTCACTCATGGCTTTGAAGAGCGCACCGGTACCGAACCGCATTTTTGCCGGTGGCATTCAAACTCTAATTCGACGGCATTTGGGGGCAGTTTCGGAGAAAGGCCGACCTCTGCTCAGGCTGGCGGCAGCTCTTGGCCGCGGCGTAGACCCCACGGTCCTGCGTGCCCTGGCGCGCGACGTCGAGCTCGACTCCTGGATCGCCGAGTGCGTTGCGGCCGCCGTGTTCGAACGCGTCGAAGCCGGTCGCGACGTGCGCATTCGCTTTCGTCACGACAAGCTGCGCGAAGCCTTGTTGGACGAGTTGTCCGAAGACGAGCGTCGTGTGCTGCACGCGCGAGTCGCTGCGGCGCTGGAGCAAACCCGCGCCGACGATCCGGAGCAACTCGGCCCGCTTGCGCGTCACTATCGAGCAGCAGGCAACGCGGACAAGGAGCTAGCGTTCGCGGCGCGCGCCGGCGAGCAAGCCGTGCGCAGTCGCGCCTTCGCCGAGGCTCACGAGTTTTTGGATCGCGCAGCGGGCTTGGCAGAACGCGCAGGTCGCCATGACATGCTGCCAGAGCTCTGCTCTCTACGCGCCGAGCTCCACGCCCAGCGCTCCGAGTGGACCCAAGCGCAAGCCCAGATCGTGAACGCGTTTGCGACCGCGGGCCGCCCGATTTGGGAAAAGAAGCTGGGCGACGCCTTTTTCTTGGTCGTACAGCTCCTGATTCATCTCGTCAGGAGCCTGGTCGCATCGCGTGCAGATGCGAACGAATCCGAACGCAGCGCCCCAAACCCAGCGCTGGTACGCGCCGCCGACGTGCAGCTGAACATCGCGCTCACCTTGGGCAACAATCCGCTCGCGCTCGCGTCCAGCTTGCTCGCGCTGAACGTTGCTGAGCCGGGGCGTCCCACCAGCATTCGTGCACTGTTGCTGGTGGCGCTCGCTGCGCGCGTCGTGCGCCTGCGCGAGGTGACCAAGAGCTACATCGCGCAAGCCAACGCGCTGTTGCCGCTCACCACCGATCGAAAAGATCTCGCCGAGGCGCTCTCCTACTGCGGCTATTATTGGATCGGCGAGGGCAAGCTGCGGCGCGCGCGTGAATACCTTTTGCGCAGCATCGCCGCTTCCACCAGCATCGGCTATCAACTGCCGCTTTCATGGAGCATTGGGCAGCTGTCGATGTGCGCGTCGCTGCAGGGGCGCTTCGTCGAGATGTTGCAGCAGGGCGAAATGTGCGAACGCCACGCTACCGCCGGTGATGCTACGCACGTCGCTGCTCGCTGCACTCAGGTGCTCGCTCTGATTCGCCTCGGCCGACTCAACGAAGCCGAACAGCGCAAGCTTTCGCTCGGCGAGGCGTCGCCCGCCGATAGCCCGCTTACTCTCGCGATTCGCGCTGCCACCAATGCGAATATCGAGCTCGAACGCGGTCGCTTGACCGAGGCTCTCGCCAACGCGGACGCGGCTCATCGGGCGCTGCCGTGGGTGGCTCAAGTTCCTCCGGTTTGGCCCGACGTGCTCACCGTGCCACTCGAAGTCTATTTGCGTGCCTGGCAGGCCGCGAACGAAAGCAACTCAGACGATGCAGTGCGCCTGGCACGTATCGCGCGCCGCCGCATTCGTTCTCTCAAAGCTTGGGCGCAGGTCTATCCCGTTGCTCAGCCACTAGCCGACTACTACGCAGGCGCCGCCGCGCGGCTCTCGCAGCGCGAGGCAGATGCCAAAGAACTCTTCGAGCGAGCTCGCGCCGGCGCCAATGCACGCGGCTTGCGCTACTACGAGCGGCTAGGGGAGGATGCGCTGGCGTTGCGCCGTCCGATCCAGAGCAGCGCGATATAAATCGCGTCCAGCACGAACAGAGTCACGTACAGCACGTGAAAGAACGCAAACGACGGCACCTGCGGGTGAATCTGCGGAAACAACACGTACGTTTGAATCGAGACACCCAGGTTGCCGAGCAGCTTGAACCATGCGATCGCGAAGGCTGGCGTCGAATGGTCGGGCCGCTCGAAGTAGCGATCGATGAACAAGAAGCTCATCAGCACGTCGATCACGAAGGCTACTTCGTAACCGAGGCTATCTTGGAACGTCAGAATGTAGCCATATTGGCTGCTCAGCGCGAAGCAGCCGATGATGGCCAATAACCACGGAAAATAACGTTTACCGCTCTGCGTGAGCTGCTCACTTGCGCCGTAACGCAATGTTTGCGCGACCAAGATGCAATCGATTGCGAACCAAACCCGATTCACCCACATCCAAGCAGCGACCGGGTTCGGCACCACGAACGACGTCAACAGTTCCCACGAGAAGTTGAACGGAATCGCAAATGCCGGAATCGCGAAGCTCTTGTTCTTCACGCCGTAGTACACCGCGACCACGTACAGCAGCACCCAACAAGCTCCGCCGCTCAACCCGATCAAGTTCGGCAGTGACCACGGATCGAGCTGTTGATGAAACTGCGGGTTTGGTGACGTCAGACTGAAGTGCGGACCGGCGAATGCGCCAGCGAGCAACGTCGACATCAGTTGTTACCCGGCATGCCCCAGCGTTCCTGCAACGCATCGGGGATGAAAAAGGGCGAACGGACGCCGCCGCGCTCGATGTTCAACATGCCCTGCATGAAATGCCGACTGAAGAAGCGAATCACCGCGCCAATCGGGTCGTTCCCGAAGCGCTGGCTGATCTCGCCGAGTTCTCCCAAAATGCGCACTGCCAGGAGGGGCCACTTTTCCTCCGGCACCTGCAGCAACTCGGCCACGTTTTGCCCGCTGATCGCATCCTTCCCCAAAAAGAAGTGAATCAGACCCGCCGGAATGCTCTTCAAGTGTGAAATCGGAATCAACCCTTGCATCCCCTCGAGCAGAGCCCGGGTCAGTTGCACGCCTTCTTCCGAAGCTGCGATCTGCCGCGTGTAAATAGTCTCCGTGAGCTCGCGCGCCTCGGCGACGTTCGCTGGAAATAGCCGGCTATCGAGTCCGAGCACACGTGCGAACGCAACCCAAGTTGCGAGATACGCCTCCTGATCTTCGCTCGGCACCTCGATGCCGAGCCGGTGCAGCCCGTCCAACACCAGATAACTGAACGTCATCAACGTGCCCGCCAAATCCTCCTGATTCACCGGAATGCCCAGCGACGCCGTATCCCACGGGCGCTTCGTATCGGCCAACGTCAGGTGCCGCACGGCTGCGTGCATCAACCGCACCTTCTCCAGCGTCACACGCCCGCGCCCGTGAGCCGCCAAGCCGCCCGGCGACAACACATCGATCACCATTTGCGTCGTCTCGAACACCCGCCGCACCGGTCGATCCTTCAAAAACGCCGTGCGATAAATCACCTGCACACCCTTCCGCGCCGCGTACGAAGCAGGCAACGAATAAAACCCCAAGGCTGCCAACATCTCCGGCCCATTCAGCGCAAACAACTGCTGAGCGCGTGAGAGCTGCTCCGCGCCGTCCAACGGAATTTTCGCCGTTTCCGCCAGGTAATCCAACACCACGTTGGGCAGCAAATTCGAAGGCAACCCGTCGTTTCGCACCAACGTGTGCATCAGTGAATTCACCGCATCCACTTCGCCCCGCTCGAACAAACTCCGAATCACCGCGTCCGCTTCCGCATCGCCCACCAGCCGCATCGAATCCAAAAACTCATTCGACCAACGTTTGGCTCCCGCTCCAAGTCCAGCTCCAGCTCCAGCTCCAGCTCCAGCTCCAGCTCCAGCTCCAGCTCCAGCTCCAGCTCCAGCTCCTGCCCCTGCCCCTGCCGCATTCTCCGCCATACTTCCTCCACTCCTCGGAACAACCACGTCACGCGCGCTCGCGTTTAGCATCACGTTCGCATCACGCGACCATGACGGGACCGCATCACGCAACTGCATCATAGAAAGCGCCTCGCCATCGACGCAATCGCCAACCATCGCCCTCCCATCGCCGCCCTTAACGACATCCACTTACAACGACCAAACAACCCGAGCGGCCGCTTTCTACCCAACACTGCGACGCCGCGCTTGCAAGCTGGACGCTGCGACATGCGGGAACCCGCGCTCGCAAAGCCGGAACTGCGGCACGCCGCGCTCGCAAGCTGGACGCTGCGATACGCTGGAACCGGCGCTCGCAAGACCGGAACCGCGACAGCGGGAACCGGCGCTTGCAAAGTCGGACACCGCGACATGCGGGAACCGGCGCTCGCAAAGTCGGAACCGCGGCACGCCGCGCTTGCAAGCTGGACGCTGCGACACGCGGGAACCGGCGCTTGCAAGCTGGACGCTGCGACATGCCGGAACCGGCGCTCGCAAGACCGGAACCGCGACACGTGCGAACCCGCGCTCGCAAGACCGGAAGCTGCGACATGTCGGAACCAGTTTTAGGGGGGCATGCATCGTAAAGTGCGCGACCCCTCCCCGCGGCGCGTCAACTGGCCAACACCTCGCGACAGCGTGCGGGTCCAGGGCCGCGCCCGGCCCGCCCTGTAGTTTTCAGATCCTGAATCACGGTTCGCGTTTCAGGCTCGCTGCTTTCGCGCGTGGACGTTGCTTTCGCAAGTGGGTCGCGCAACGAAGGTCGAATCGTGGACGCTGTCTTCGCGAGTGGGTTCGCGCAACGAAGGTCGAATCGTGGACGTTGTCTTCGGGAGTGGGTTCGCGCAACGAGGTGAATCGTGGACGTTGTTTCGCGAGTGGGTTCGCGCAACGAGGTCGAATCGAGGACGTTCCTTTCGCGAGTAGGTTGCGGAACGAGGTCGAATCGAGGACGTTGCCTTCGCGAGTAGGTCGGGCAACGAAGACCGAATCGTGGACGCTGCTTTCGCGAGTGGACGTTGCCTTCGAGGGAGTCGCGGTACGAGGTCGAATCGAGGACGTTGCTTTCCCGCGTGGATGTTGCTTCGCGAGGGAGTCGCGGTACGAGGTCGAATCGAGGACGTTGCTTTCGCGAGTGGGTTCGCGCAACGAGGTCGAATCGCGGATGTTGCTTTCGCACGCGGCTGCGCAACGAGGTTTTGAGCCTCCTTCTTTGGTGCGATTTCTCTTGACGGAATTTTTGAATGCCTGTTTGCGGAGATGCTGAGTCTACGAAATTCGCGAGATTGCGGGTGCTAGTTGCCTCGCCAATGCGCGAATGACCACCACGATGCGTGCGGACTCATTTTCAGCCTAAAAAGGCGCTCTGGAGCGCGTGTGCGCGCTCGAAAATGTAGGTGATATGAGAGACGCATGCAATTTGATTCTTGTCTCTCGAATGCTGAGTTATTGGCACGCATGCCCGTTTTGGCAAGGTGCGAACGTGGCGCCACGGCGGATGTGATCGAGCACCTGATGGAGATTGACCGCCGCAAGTTGTATTTGGGTCAGGCGTGTTCCTCGTTGAGCGCGTATTGTCGCGAGCGACTCGACTATTCCGAGGACGAGGCGGGCAAGCGAGTGCGCGTGGCGCGGCTGGCTCGGGACGTACCAAAAGTCTTGGATGAGCTTCGTGGTGGGCGTATTCACCTGACGGGTCTCTTTCTCTTGGCGCCTCACGTGACTCGCGAGAATGCGGACGAACTCCTCGGTGAGGCGCACGGCAAATCGCGGCGTGAAATCGAGCGCCTGATCGCGGCTCGCTTCCCGCGGCCCGATGTGGAGGAGAGTGTTACGCCGACGACAGGCACGACTGCGCAAGGGCCGGACCGGATGACGCCTCTCTCGGTGTCGACGGTGCTGGTGCAATTCACGGCTTCGAGCGAGCTTTATGCAAAGATCGAGCGCGCGCGGGAATTGCTCAGCCATTCGATTCCGAGAGGCGAGTTGGCAGCTGTCTTGGAGCGGGCAGTGGACGAGCTGATTCGATGCGAGGAGAAGCGCCGTTTGGGAGTGATCCGAGCGGGGCAAGCCCGAGCAGTGAGGGCCCAGCAGGCACGTCGGTCTCTGAAAGAGGGCTCGCGGCATGTTCCGGTGGAAGTGGCGCGCGCGGTGTGGCAGCGCGACGGTGCACAATGCAGCTTCGTCGACTCGGAGGGCCGGCGCTGTAGTGAACGACGCTTCATTACGATCGAACATAAGGTGCCGTTTGCTCGAGGTGGCGCTCCCGCGATCGAGAACCTGTGTCTACTCTGCTCGCCTCACAACTCCTACACTGCCGAGTTGGCGTTCGGCGCAGAACACGTCGAACGAAAGAAGCAAGAGAGCCGAGTCAGGCAAGTGCAACGGGCACAGGAAGGGTCAGGGTCGAGGCGGAGAGATATGAAGCCGATATCAGGAGCGCAGCCGATGTCAGGAGCGCAGCCGATGTCAGGAGCGCAGCCGAT
>JBMOMJ010000064.1:86669-134682 GCA_049324695.1 Myxococcota bacterium | reverse complement strand
AGCCGATATCAGGAGCGCAGCCGATGTCAGGAGCGCAGCCGATGTCAGGAGCGCAGCCGATGTCAGGCGCGAACCCCGTGACCACATCGGGCTTGGGGCAGGTCGGGGTTGGCGATCAGGCCGATCGTCGGAGGCGAGTGGTTGGAGCGCTGTGCGGGATGGGTTTTGGGGCGCGGGAGGCGGCGCGAGCGCTCGAAGAGCTCGGTGATGACGGCCGGGAGGATTTGGCGATGCTGCTGCGTCGTGCGTTGGGCCGGCTCGTACCTAATACGATTGCGGTTTCGCGCGGGTGAGCTGGCTAGCTCGGTGCGAGTCGGCTCGAGACCGGGGCGCGCGGGAGGCGCAGAACGCGCGGGAGGCGCAGAACGCGCGGGAGGCGCAGAACGCGCGGGAGGCGCAGAACGCGCGGGAGGCGCAGGACGCGCGGGAGGCGCAGAACGCGCGGGAGGAGTGGGGCTACAATTGGGGAATGGGCAACGTCGTCAATCTGAATAAGTTCAGGAAGCGCAAAGCCAAGGTGGAACGCGAGAAGCGCGCGGAGACGAATCGGCGTCTGCACGGGAGGACGGCGGCCGAACGAGCACGCGACGAGTTGCAGAAGCGGCAGTTGACTTCGAAGTTGGATGGCGCGCGGCTCGAGAGCACACGACGGGCGAGTGAGTCAAAGTCAAATTCCGAATCGGAGTTGGGGTCGCGATCCGAAGCGGACGAAGAGTGATGAGGCCGCCGAGTTGGTTCGCGGACAAGTGATGAGGCTGCCGAGTTGGTTCGCGGGCGAGTGACGAGGCTGCCGAGTTGGTTCGCGGACGGGGAGTGACGAGGCTGCCGAGTTGGTTCGCGGACGAGTGATGAGGCTGCCGAGTTGGTTCGCGGACGGGGAGTGACGAGGCTGCCGAGTTGGTTCGCGGACAAGTGATGAGGCTGCCGAGTTGGTTCGCGGACGAGTGACGAGGCTGCCGAGTTGGTTCGCGGGCGAGTGACGAGGCTGCCGAGTTGGTTCTCGGGCGAGTGACGAGGCTGCCAGTTTGCTGTCGCACGGTGCAGAGGTTTGACGAATTGAACTCGGAGTGGTCCGTTGGGATCCGGACGCATTTTACTTGGTCACGTGTTCAGCGACGCGTCAGGTGTGGGTTAGTTTGGATAGGAGTTCAGGGGAGCTCGGTTGGCGGCCGAAACGCACTTGTTGGTGTGGTGCTCGCGCCCTGTGTGCGCGCGCAAGGTTTGCGTCGCGAGTCGATATTGCTTGGTTCGGCGCAGGCGTTGCGCGCGTTGGGCGCGCATTTTTGCGATTGGGGAACGCAGGAAAAATCGCGCAGCGTGCGGTCGGGGCGCGGCGAGCTCGATGGGGCGGGGTGTTGGTTCGACGTTTGCTAGGGAGGCTCCGCGCGCGCTTGGTCCAAGGGCGACGCGGAGGAGAGCAGATGAACGCAGGGATCGTACGTCGGGGTAGTCACAACGGTGCCACGTCCGAGGCTCGGCTGGTGGTGGTGGAGAACGGGGCCGACGTACGAGACTTCGAGGCAATCGGGGCTGATTCGGAGGGCGTTCACGTAATCGGGCAGAATCGCGATGAGTCGCCTGCTGAATTCGCGTTGCGGGTGATCGAGCGGCTCGCAAGTGTCGAGCGTTCGCAGCTCCGGTTGGAGCGCGCTTTGTTGTTGGTGGCTCCGCAGCTCGACGAGCAGCGCAGTGCGGCGCGAGAGTTGATGGCTCGCGCGTTGTTGACGCAGGCGAGTGTGTCGGGTTCGGCGGAGTTGGTGTTGGCGGTGCGGGTCGATGCGCAAGCCGAGGTGCGTCATGGGCTGCTGAGCTTGGTAGAAACGTTGATGGCTGAGGAAGGTGCCGCCGCCGTGCCGATAAAGATTCGTTTTGGTGGGCAGTCGACTCCTGATCAGTCGCTTGCGCCGCCGCCGAAGAGCCAGGTGCGAGTACGGGAGCGAGAGCGCGTCGCCTCGCCTCGGCAAGATGTGTATTCGTTCATGCGCGGTCGCATGGCCCGGGCGGCGCAGCGAGCCGCTCGCGGTTAAGCCAGCGGCAGGCAGGGGCTGCGGCTAAACGTCAGGCGGCAGCAATGGGAGGTGACGCCAAAGGCGGGCGGGAGGAACGGGACGCGGCAGGAACGGGACGCGACAGCAAAGGCGGCGGGCGATCTTTGTTGCTGGCACCATTTTTCAAGCTGGGTTCTTGTGCCAGGGCGCACCGCGCGTTGGCGGCAGGTTAGGCTTGCTTCGTGCGCATCGAACACGTGGCGCTTTGGGTGAATGATTTGGAACGTAGCCGCGCGTTCTACGTGCGTTACTTCGGGGCGAAAGCGGGGGAGAAGTACCTGAACCCGAACACGGGATTCGCGTCGTACTTCTTGAGTTTCGAAAGCGGCGCGCGGCTGGAGCTGATGCAGCGGACGACGGCTCCCGAGAAGAAGCGTGCGGAGGCGGACGAACCACTCGGCTACGCGCATCTGGCGTTGGGGGTAGGCGACGCGGCGAGCGTGGACGCGCTCACGCAGCTGCTCGCCTCGGCATCGGTGCCGGTCTTGTCTGGGCCGCGGCGGACGGGCGATGGGTACTATGAGAGTGTCGTGCTCGATCCCGAAGGCAATCGCATCGAAATCGTGGCGGATTCCTGAGCTTAAGAAAAACGACGCTGGTTGTCGATTCTGGGCGGGCTCGGGCGCCGTACTAGTGGGACCCGATGTTGGGTCCCCGTACCAAGGAAACCAGAATGCGTTATCTCATCCTCGTCGGGCACGACGAAAAGGGCGGTCTTGGCCTCACTCCTCAGCAGCACGCGGAGCTCTTCGCGGCGTACCAGAAGTATCACAAGGACTTGAAGCAGTCGGGAGCGCTGCTCGGCGGTGAGGCGCTGCAGTCGAGCGCCAAGGGTGCACGAATCCGTGTAGAGGGCGGCAAACGCAAGGTGTTGGATGGTCCTTTCAGCGAGTCGAAGGAAATCATTGGCGGCTTTTTCTTGATCGAAGCGAAGTCGCACGAGGACGCTTTGGAGTGGGCCGCGCGTTGTCCCGCCGCGCACCTGGGCGGTTGGAGCTACGTCGAGCTGCGACCGGTCGAAGAGATTTCCACCTGACAGTCGAGCTGGCTGGTGCTCTGCTCGGGAGTGATGTCGACTCCCGAGCAGCCCAGCGCCGCAGCCATCTGGCGCATCGAGTCGGCCAAGCTGATTGCGAGCATTGCGCGGGTCGTAAAGAGCGTCGATCGCGCCGAAGAGATTGCGCACGATGTGTTCGTGGAAGCGGTCGCGCGCTGGAATCGCGCCGGCTATCCCGAAAACGTCGGTGCTTGGTTGATGACCGCCGCGCGGCATCGGGCGTTCGATGCCGTACGCAACGAGCGGCGCGATCTCAAGAAACGCGAGCTGTTTGCGAGCGAAGCCGAGCGGGCGATGCCGGCCGACTTCGACGAAGCGTCCGATGACGTGGTCGGCGACGACTTGCTGCGGCTCGTATTCGTGGCGTGCCATCCAGTGCTTCCGCCAGAGGCGCACGTGGCGCTGTGCTTGCGTTTGCTCGGAGGGCTAACGACCGAGGAGATTGCTCGCGCATTCTTGGTACCGGAGCCAACGATTGCACAGCGGATCACACGCGCGAAGCGCACCCTGAGCGAGAAGAAGGTGCCATTCGAGTTGCCCCAGTCGGGTGACTTGAGTGCGCGACTCGAATCGGTGTTGGAAGCCATTTATTTGATTTTCAACGAAGGCTATTTGGCGACAGCGGGCGATGATTGGTTGCGTCCGGAGCTTTGCCAAGACGCGCTGCGGCTCGGGCGGGTGTTGGCGGAGCTGATGCCGCACGAAGCGGAAGTGCACGGTTTGGTTTCGTTGATGGAGATTCAAGCTTCGCGGGCGCGCGCGCGGGTGGGCGCGGACGGGCAAGCCGTTTTGTTACTCGATCAGGATCGAACGCAGTGGGACGCGCTTCACGTGCAGCGCGGGTTCGCGGCTCTCGAGCGCGCCGACGCGGCCGTGCGCGATCGCCCAGGCCCATACTTTCTGCAGGCACCGATTGCGGCGTGCCATGCACGCGCGGCCAGCGCCGCCGACACGGATTGGCCGCGCATCTTGGTGTTGTACGACGCGCTGCTCGCGGTAGCGCCCTCACCGATCGTGGAGCTGAATCGCGCCGTGGCACTTGGCATGGCTTTCGGCGCCGAAGCCGGGCTCGCTGCCGTCGAACCGCTGGTGGACGATCCAGCGCTGAGTGAGTATCCGTTCCTGCCCAGCGTGCGCGCGGACTTTCTCGCGAAGCTGCGGCGCTTCGAGGAAGCGCGAGCCGAGGTGGAGCGCGCCGCGGAGCTCACCAAGAACGCACGTGAACGCACGCTGTTTTTGGAGCGCGCGCGAAGCTACGCAGAGCAGGCAGAGCCGCGCATGTAGGTTCGGCGCGCGTTGCGTGCGCCCGTCTCAGTCCGCAGGGGTGCAACCTGCGTTGCGTCTCCCTCTGTACAGCGGGGCCGCGTGCGCGGTGTCGCGTGTGAAGTTGGGCGCGATGTCTGCGCTCACGTGTGTCAGCGATGGACGTCGCGCCCTTTACGTCGTGGCGGCCCAACCCAACCACGTCGATGATTGGTTCAGTCTTTTTCGATGACTGCACAGGCGATGGGTTTGCCCGATGCACCCGATGGCTGGGTGCCCTTGTCCTCGCTCTCGTGCACGACGATCGCGCGGCCCAGGAAGGACATGGGATCACCCTCCTTCAAGTTGGCGTTGCGCGCCGTGAACTCGAAGTGAGCGTCGCCGTCCTTGTTGATTTCGATGTTTCCGAGATCGCCGAGGTGACGCGTGGGGTTGGGGGGCAAAGCGTGAGCTTTGCCGCCGGGAGCGAAGTGTTCGCCCATGCTCTTGTTGGGAATGTCGCTGCAGTCGCCCTTTTCGTGGATGTGTATGCCACGCTTTCCGACGGGCGCGTCGTCGAGTTCGACCACGATTTTCACGCCGTCAGGGCCCTCCTCGAGCTTGGCGTCGCCCGAAAGTTTGTAGCCGGGCGCGGCTTTGAACTTGGCTTCACCCTTGCGGAGCACATCCTTCTTGTCGCCGGCGGCGAGCGCGGACTCGTCGCGGCTGCCGGGAGTTGGAGAAGGTGTGTCGGCTTGCTCTGCCAACGCGCCGCGCGTGCCAGGCGTTACGTCGGCAGGCGCTGGGCGAGCTGGATCGACGTGCGGCATCATGGGTACTTCAGGTCGATTGGTGTTCTGCGGCGTGTCGTCTTGCTTGCGGTTACATCCGGCGGCAAGCCCAACCAGGGCGATGAGCCCGAGGCCTCGCAGCATCGTTGTTGAGAGCGGCGAATATCGGCGGTTGAATTCGGTGGCGCTAGTGTTTGCCATAGCGCGCTGGCGGAAGCATCAGCGGTGCCAGCACGAAAACCAGCTGTTTTTCTGGGTGCGCGTCCGTAGTTTGTGATCGAGCGCCGCGCCGGCGGAGGCGAGGCGAGATGTCACAGCGAGGCAGCTACGCTGAGTCGCGAATGGCGGATGCGTTGCTCGCGAGTGTTACCAAGCGATGGCGATTGAGTTGATTCGGATGGTCGAGTTTGAACTCGTGTCATGGCGAGTTGAGAAAGCATTCGGGCTTGAATCTTTTTCTTCCTAACTCATCGAGCGTAAATGGTGGCTCGCAGTTGGCTTTGCCAGGGTTCAGCGCGGGCTTCGTCGGCTTCCCGGTAGGCGGGTTGACACGCGGCGCCGGACGTCGTGCGAGCGGCGGCGGATCGTTTTCCATTGGCGCAATCAGGGGTGTGCTCGGGGGAACCGACTGAACCAGTGCGGAAGCTCCACCGACTGATGGGATGCGCGGTGCCGTCGTGCCATAGGGTGCGACGTTGGTGCTGCTCGCAATCGGATCCGTAGCCGCTGAGGGCGCGGTCTTGATGCGCGGATCTGGCATGCGGTCTTGCCAAACCAAGATCGCGCCTGCGGCGAGGAAGGTTGCGAACACGATGAGCCCACCGCGCGCCCATCTGCCGGCACGCGATTCGCCAGGCGCCGACCAGACGGCGATGGTGCCTGGCAAGTACGACTGCGCCATGGCTACCGGCGCTTCGAGCGTGTGGGTGATGCTCGTGGCGGAGGCGAGTAAGGTGCGCGTGATGCGTTCGACCAGAAGCTTCGCGCCGGATGCCGCAAACGGTTGCAGAGCGCGTGCGAGGTCTGCAACGCTCGCATAACGTTGCTCGCGATCTTTTGCCAACGCTCTGTGAAGCACGTGTTCGAGCGCTGGCGGCGCATCGGGCCGCAAGAGTTTGAGCGACGGCACCTCTTCTGTGGCGATCTTGATTGCCACTTCGCCGAAGGCTGCACCAGAGAACGGAGGGCACCCGGCGATGAGCTCGAACAGCACGACGCCGAGCGACCAAATATCGCTGCGCGCATCGACGTCGCGCGCGCTCTGCACTTGTTCGGGCGACATGTACAGGGGGGAGCCCATGACGGCACCCGTCTTGGTGACCGACGTATCCACGAGTTCGGCCAGGGCGTCGCTCTGCTTCGAAATGCCGAAATCGAGCAGCTTGATGACGCTGCGCCCGTCGCTGCGCCGCACGCAAAACAGGTTGCTCGGTTTCAGGTCGCGATGAACGATGCCGGCGCTGTGCGCGTCTGCCAGCGCGACGCAGGTTTGAAGAACGAAGTCCACGGCCTCTTCAATGGGCAGCTGGCCAGTACGACTCAAGCGCGTCGCCAGATCCTCGCCATCGAGGAACTCCATGACCATGTAGGGAGCGCCCGAATCGAAGCGCCCGACGTCGAGCACCCGCACGACGTGTTCGCTTTTGATCCGAACGGCGGCGCACGCCTCGCGCTCGAAGCGCGCAATGCTTTCGTCGCTGAGTGCGGTAGAGGACATGAGCTTGATCGCGACGCGCTCGTCCAGCACCAAGTGATGCGCCAGAACAACGAGCCCCATCCCGCCCTGGCCGAGCACGCGTTCGACCCGGTACTTGCCTGCGAGTACCTGTCCCGCCACCACGTCGTTGTCGAAAGCCATGGGCAAGCACGCACGAGCCAAGCGGTGGCGCCGGCGTTTCAGCACCCGCTCGGCTCGTCCTTCGATCCTTCGATTTAGACAATGCGGCCGCACCGAGTTTGGTTCGGTGCGACCGCTGATTTTTTTCGAAAACCCGAGCGGAGTCGACTCTGCTAGGACATTTTATGTCTCACCAGGTCCCGAAGTAGGCCCAGGCGGGCTCACCGGCGCTCGCTTGCATGCAGTAGCCACCGTTGCGCTTCGCCGGTGGCGTGACCCCCTGGCCATTGCAGGTGATGAGCGTTCCGTTCACGCGGAAGGTGCGCGGAGCGTTGAAGTTGCCGCACTGAACCGCGGCTAGGTTGGCGGTGGTCTGGTGGCAGGTCGCTCCCGTTCCGAGGTTGCCCGAGTTGTAGCCAGGTCCTGCAAACGAAATTGGATTCGAGCAGAGGCCGCTGCAGGGCGTGGTGGCGCCACCCGACACTTCGAACGTGAGTGTCGCCGTGTCGAATAGGCCACCCCCGTCGGTGACGCGAACGCTGGCGTTGACCGTGCCAGTTGCCGTGGGTGTACCGCTCAGCGTGCCGTCCGCGGCAACGTTGAGCCAAGTGGGGCCGCTTTGCTTCGAGTAGGTCAACGTATCGCTCGGGTTGGGATCGGTAGCGCTGCCCGCCAAGGTTTGCCCGGAGAGTGGCACGTTGATCTGTGCGTTGCGCGTGATCGGATCGAAAGTGAATATGGGCGCCTGGTTGCTGCCACTGTACAGCGCAGAAATTGCCGGAAAATCAGCCTTAGCGCGCGCCAATTCGAGATCGCGTTGTGGTGTCCAGGTGAAAGCGAGCTTCGCCTTGGCGCTCAGATCGACGCCCGCAGCTCCGGAGCAGAAGTGTACGTAGTCGCCCAGGGTGAACGGTCGCGGCGCGAAGTCGCCGTTGAGCGTGGGCAGGTGTTGGGCTTGCAGCTGGAAGTACTTCGCGAGAAAGTTCACGCCTTTGTTGGCGTCAGCGATGTTGCCGAACTCACCTTCGTAGATCGGAATGAGCCAGTCGCGCGCCCAGTACCAGCCATAGTCACCACGATTGGCGAGGCCTTCGTCCTTCCAGCGTCGGAACACATCCGGAAACACGTCGGGCAGGTTCTTGTAGATGTCGTATTGGAAGATGTACGCCCACCAGCTGTCTTCCCACACGCTGGGCGCGCCGTTGTAGCCGCCGACAGCAGCAGCTTCCACTACGTGCGCGAGCTCGTGTGTGAGCGCGTGCACCTTCCAAACATTGTCCCACGAGGTCCAGTCGATGCTGCCCCAGTTATCGGCTGCCACCCAAGGAATGTTGCGGAATGAGCCGCGCGGATCGAACTGATTCACGGCGCCGCCACCTCCGTAACCGGGCCCAGGCGTGTTGCCGACGACATACAAGTATGGGTCGCTGAGCGTGCCGTACTTTTCGGTCGTGCGTTTCCACACCGCGCCCATCACCGGCGTCAACCAATCGATGCTGGTTGGGTTGGGCACGAGTTCGTCGAAGTACAAACGAATCTTGTGAGTATCACTCGCCTCGCTCAGGATCAGGTTACGCGACATGTGACCGTACCAGCCGTTCTCGCGCCATACCGGCGGCGCGGGTTCGGCTGCGGGCGTGCTCACGTTGAACACGGGTGAGTAGTCCGAGCTGCCCGCGGCGTTGACCGCCTTGATGCGGAAGTAATAGGTCGTGCTCGGCGTGAGCCCGACGGCGCGCGTGGACGTGCTGTTCGCTCCCACCGAGATGCTCGTGATGTTGCTGAAGGTGTTGCTGGTGGAGCGCTCCAGAACGAACGACGTTTCGGGGTTGCGCTTGCTGGCGTTGTCCACGAACTTCAGCCCGACTTGGTTGCTGGTGAGCACCGGGCCAGTCACGAGCGGGGAGTTGTCGTCGTCCGGATCCTGACGATACGAATAGGTGTTCTGCTGCAGATTGCTGGGAGCTGCTGGTTTGGCGAGGGTCGCGCTGGTTGTGCCGAACAAGCGAAACTCGGCGAGCTGCGTGTCGAGTGTGACAGGGCGCTGCGTCGCGAGGATGGTGAGGCGATAGTACGTGTACGGCAGGCCTTGCGGATTGCAGGTGAAGACGCGAGTTTGGTGGCGTGTCAGGAACGACTGATTGCTGCGGCTGTCCAACGTGGTCCAGCTGGTGCCGTTGGTGGAGCCTTCCAGCACCCAGCTGCGTGGATCACGCGTCGGTTCGTCGTTGGCCGAGGTGAGGGTGTACTGGCTGACCACCGAACCCACGGGCGCCTCTTGCTGAATCCAGGTGGTGCCGTCGGGTTGGTAATACTTGGTGTACGGGTTGTTGTCCGTCACCATCGAGATGCTCTCGTCGCCGGTGGTTTTTCCGTGTTCGTCGGTGGGCGCCGTAGCGATCAACGCTGTGATGTCTTTCAGGTTGTTGGCCGCACTGGCAGTCGTAGCCATCGCGCGCGTGGTGGAGACAGGCCCGCGCCGGCCGTTGTTGACCGCCTGAATCTGGTAAATGTACGTGGTTCCTGGCGCGAGGTTTGCGTCGACGTAGCCGATCGAGGTGGTTGGGGTTTCCACCACCGAGCTACCGTCGTCACCGATGCGCTGCACCAGGTAGCCGGTTGCGTTGGTGGCCGCGCTCCAGTTCAGCGTGACAGTGTTGGAATTGACGCTGGCGGTGACGTTCGAAGCAGCGCCCGGCACCGTGCCGCTGGGACCCTCGCCGAAGATGCGAAACTCGGCGAGTTCGGTGTGCCCGTTGTCGTTGGTGTGATTGTCGCGAATGTACAGTCGATAGTAGAGGTACGCGGTGGTGTTGCTCAGCGGGTAGCTCGTGGGTGCGCCCAGCGTTTGGCCGTCGCGTTTGTCGAGCTCGTACCAGGTGATGCCCTCGTGTGATCCCTCCAAAGTCCAAGCGGTTGGAACGCGATCGGGGAAGTTATCTGCCGAACGGCTGATTTCGTAGCGCGTGACGAGTGATGGGCCCGTGAGGCGATATTGAATCCAGCTTTGATCGTGCGTCAGAAATAGCTTGGTCGACAGGTTGTTGTCGTAGATCTTGTCTATGCCGAACTCACCGGGCGGCACGTTGCGCAAATCAGTGACGTTGCTCGCGAGCGTTGGGGTGAGATCGATCGTGAGTGCCTCGCTGGCAGCAGCAACGTGTTCGGTCTCGCCGAGCTCGCCTGCCGTGAGATCGGATGCCGAGCAACCCGGCAGATAGGCAAGCAAAACTAGTGGGAGGAAACGAAGCGGTGTGTGGGCGGAGCTGGAGAACTTCTGCATCCCTCACACAATGCGTCGCTACCCGATTAGGTTCGGTGAGACACGACGATTTCACTCTGCCGGGTTCAGCGCACGTCGATGATGCCCGCGAGTCCGTTCAGGATTGCCCACACCTGCTGGAAACACACGGGCACGGCTGCCCAATTGCGCGGGCCTCGGTGCCACCAGCGCAGGCTCATACTGTTGAAAGCATCGCGAACCTCCAAACGGTACGACACGCCGTCCGTTCCGCGCGGCGGATCGCGAATCACAATCGGCACGGATGCGGAGCCGAGCAATGTTTCGATGCGAGCTAGCGTCGGCTGATCCACATCGTAAGCGCTGCGCGTGACGATCGGCACCATGGCCGCCTGCGCGTCGGCCGGCATCGCCAGAAAACGATCGAAGTCGCTGCTCGTATCGCAGATGGCAAGCTCTGCTCGGACTGGTTCGCGATGCGCGGAGCCGTATTCCACCGTCCAGCAGCGCTGCGCCCCGAATGCAGGCAACACTGCGAGGCGCATTCCGAAACGCACTGGTGGCGATTCGCAGACGGCGAGCGCGCGGCGCTGGAGGTATGCACGCCAGCGATCAGATTCCTCGGGCGATGACTTTCTGTATTGAATTTCCGACAACGTGCGAACTCTTCGAATAGCGTCGTGTCAGCGCGATTCCAAGATCGAACCAACGCTGTCTGCGCGAAGGTCCGATCTCAAATCGAACCCGACTTACCGTCTTGAAATGTCTTGCGGCTCGTACCGAGAAAGGGGCCTAGCGGCGATGCGCGTTTGTGCAGCATTCGCCAGGTGCGATTTTGGCCGCGCGCTTGTTTGCACCGAACAGCTGAACGGCGGGCGAAGGTCTACGGTCGAGCGGGCTCTAACCTGGCAACCTTGCGGACTGGACCGAACTTTTCGAGCCCGTCGCGCATTGTCCGTCGGATGGATCAGAGCCGTCGATTGTCGTTGATACCGAAGCGCGCTCCGGAGAATGAACCGGCTGGCCTCGAAGCGCGCAGCGACGACGAGCTGATGCTGCTCGCGCGCGGTGGCTTGGAAGTCGCGTTTTCGACCTTGATTCGCCGTCACCAAGCTCGAACCCTGCGACTCGCGGTTCGCTACTTGGGGCGCGATTCGTTGGCGGCGGACGTCGCACAAGACACTTTCGTCGAGGTTTTTCGCGCACTTCCGCAGTACCAAGCCCATGGCAAGTTCTCGTCCTATCTCTACCGCGTGCTGCTCAATCGCTGCCACATGACTTGGCGATCCGCTCGTGCGGAGGAGCGGGCCATGACGTACGTGAGCGAGGACGCCTCGAACGTGGATGAGTCGGAGCTTTTGTTGCGCGAACGGGGTCGCGACTTGCGCATGGCTCTGGGCCGCCTGTCGGAGAAGCTTCGGAGTGTGGTGTTGTTGCGCTATAGCGCGGGTCTGAGCTTAGAAGAAATTGCCGAAACATTGGAGATTCCAACGGGAACGGTGAAGCGACGCCTGTTTGATGCGATGACGAAGCTTCGCGACAGTCTGGAGGGCGCATGACTTCGGGAAGTCGCAAGTCCGGACGCGGAACCAATGCAAAGTCGCTGGCCGCCTATCTGGAAGGGGAGATTACGGCGTCTGAACGTGCTGGCATCGAGGCCGAGCTGCGAGACTCCGCGGACGCACGGCGCACACTGGATCAGCTTCAGAACGTGAAGAATTTGTTGGCGACCCCCGCCGTCGATCTGGAGAGTATCGACCTGGCTTCTCGTGTTCGGGCTGCGGTGCGGCATCCCGCTGGCGGTCGGAAGGCGGCACGTCGCCAGCGCTGGTCGCCTTTGTGGTTGGGCGGCCTGGCGGCATGTGTTGGAGGCGTTCTTTTCATCGTCGCTAGGCCGAACGATGACGCCGAGTTTCGGTCCAAAGCCAATGCGACCATCTCCAGTGAGGGGAACCGATGGGCGGGAATTCAGGTTTATCGCGTGTCGGATGGGGGAGCTCCGGAGCGGCTCAGTGCGCGCATGGCGCCTCACGATGGCCTTTTGTTTGCGTATACCAATCTCGGCAAGCAACCGTTCAACTACTTGATGATATTTGCGGTCGACGCCGCGAATCAGGTGCGATGGTTCTATCCGGCGTACGAGACGGTGGGAACGAATCCGAAGTCAATTGCGATCGAGCGCGGCCGCGCCAACGTCGCGCTGGGAGATCTGGTGCAGCACGACCTGGCGGATGGCGCCCTGACGCTCTACGCACTGTTCACGAAAGAGCCGGCGAGCGTGCTCGAGATCGAGGCTTGGGTGAAAGAGCACGGTCGACCGATGGGCGAATCGCCGGTTCCCGGTGGACTCCTCCAGCGCTTGGATGTTCAGGTCATGCGATGATCTGGCGCGTTTGGCTGCTCGCACTCTTCGTGGGGCTGTTTGCACCCGAGCGTGCGGCCGCAGCTGACGCCAACGTGCGGCGCTTTGCGCTGGTGATTGGCAACAACCGGCCGGAGGGGCAAGGGCCGGCGCTATTGCGGTACGCTGACGACGACGCGGTGGCGACGCACCTGCTGTTGTCGGACGCGAAGGTGCAAAGCCTGTTGTTCGTCAGTTTGGACGAAGCAACACGCGGCTTACATCCACGGCTCACCGTCGCGGGACCTCCACGCTGGGCGGACATCGAGCGCGGCTTTCTGAAGCTCGCAACGCAGATGAAAGAAGCAGCCGCCGCGGGCGCACGCACGGAGCTTTTGGTGTTCTACAGCGGCCACGGTGACGTCGACGGCGGCGAAGGTTATGTCGTGCTCGAAGGGCAGCGCTTGACGCGCACGGCGCTGTTCTCGCTTTTGTCTCGCTCGCCTGCCGCGCACAATCATGTCTTCGTCGACGCTTGTAAATCGTACTTCCTGGTATTCGATCGCGGCCCTGGTGGTCGGCGCACGCCGTATGCAGGCAATTGGGCGGACAGTGTACCGGCGCGGTTGGGTAACACCGGCTTCGTGCTGTCCACGTCGTCTGATCGCGACAGCCACGAGTGGGAACGTTATCAGGGTGGCGTCCTGAGCCACCAGCTGCGCTCGGGCTTGCGTGGCGCGGCGGACGCCAACCTCGATGGCAACATCAGCTACGCGGAGCTCGGCGCGTTTCTGACCACCGCCAACCGCGCCATCACGAATCCGCGTTTCAAGCCCGATTTCATGGTGCGCGCGCCCGGGCACGATCTCGAGCAAAAAATCCTCACTTATCCGCCGGAGCCGAGTGCGCTGTTCTTCGCGCCTCGCAAGTGGGGCCATTTTTACGTCGAGAACGCGCGCGGTGAACGCTTGTTGGACGCGCATCCCGCTGCGAAACAGGCGCTGCGCTTGCTGATGCCCAGAGAGCGGCCATTGTTCGTGCGGCAGCACGACGAACGCGCCGAATACGTCGTCGCCAGCGAGGGCAAAGTCGAAGTTGCCGACCTGTCGCCGACCACACCCGAGCTCGCGCAACGCGGCGCTTTGAGCCTCGCCTTCGAGTGGATGTTTTCCACGCCGTTCGGCGAAAGCGACGTTGCCGCGTTCCGCAACAGCGCACGCGCCATTCGCGACGAGCCGGAGAGCGCTCGCGACGAGCCCAGCTCCACGCGCCGCACGGTTGCTTGGGCCGCAGGGATTACGGCCATCACCGCGGGGGCAGCGGGGCTCACCCTGAGCGGGCTTGCCATGAAAACTTCGTTCGACGCCGAAGGCCGCTCACAGTTCGACATCGAGGCGAGCAACGAGCAGATCCGCAAACTCAACCGCGCATCGATTCCTTGCTACGGCGTAGCGGTGGCAGCAGGGCTCACCTGGGCTTGGGCGAAGTGGTGGCCGGAGTCGGGTGTCAAGTTCGGCGCCGGCTCTCCCGGGCGGCACGCGGCAGACGGGTTGCTGCTCGAAGTTTCACGTCAGTTTTGAGGTTTTCGCATGGGTTGGTTTCGGTGGCTCGCTTCGGGCGCGGTGATCGTAGCGGGTGCTTGCACGCGCGATCTAGAAGGTGCAGCCTGCCCGTGCGCCAGCGGCTACGAATGCTGTGTCGAGGAAAACACCTGCTATCCTCGCAGTCACGTGTGCGGTTCCGTGGGAAAGGGGGGCACGTCCAACGGGCAGACGTTCTCGGGTGGAGCCTCTTCGGTTAGCGGAGGTAAACCCGGAGGTGGTACGAGCGCCGCCGGTGGTCCAGCGGGCGGCACCAGCGCAGGCGCGGGTAGAGGCGACATCGGGAACGGTGGAATTGCAAGTCTCGCAGGTGGCGCAGCAGCGGGTGGCGTCGTGTCATCGCTCGGAGGCGTGTTTTCTGCTGGGTCTGGCGGCGCGGCGGCTGGTCAGGGCGGCGAGCTACCCATCGAAGGTGGTGCGGGTGGTGTATCGCCGACGACGCCGGAGTTCGTGTTGGTCGCAACGCAGCACAACAACAATGCGCGCACGGGCGCCAACCTGAACGAGAGTACGCTCACGAGCTCCAACGTGAACGCGACGCAATTTGGGGAGCTCTCGCGCCGACCTCTGCGCGGTGCCGTCTTTGCGCAGCCTCTAGTCGCGCCCCGAGTTGCGCTCGACGAGCAGCGCATCGCGGACGTGGTCTACGTCGCGACCATGGCGAACGTCGTGTACGCGCTCGATGCGCAGCACCCCGAGCAGCGGCCGATCTGGTCGCGCACGCTGGAAGCACCGATTCCGGTGCCGGGCGCACAGATCCAGCTGGGAACCTCTCAGATTTGGCACGAGGTGGGCGTCTACGGCACGCCGGTTCTGTCGGTTGAGCAGGGCGCGCTTTATGTCGTGGCAGCGACGAAGATCGAGAACGAGTACATCCATCGCCTCTACAAGTTGAGCTTGAGCAACGGCGACGTCATCAACGCTGCCACGATTCAGGCGCCCGGCTTCAGCTCGGAGCTTCAGGCGCAGCGCAGCGCGCTCACGGTCGCTGATGGCGCGGTTTACGTGCCGTTCGGCGGTTATGATCCCAATTCCTACGCTCAGGGGTGGATGTTTGCGTACGATTCCAACTTGGTGTTGTTAGGAGCAGCCAAGCTGGGAAATCCGGACGGCGCGGGCATCACCATGACCGGGCAGGGTCCCATGGCGGATGCAGGCTCCATCTATTTTACGACGAGCCTCGGCGCGACTCAGCCCGACACTCAGCCAGCGCTCGGTGCGCGTCTCGTGGAGTTGCGCAACCCGAACCAACCGCAGCTCTTCGAACGCTTGTTTCCAGCAGCTTCCGTCGTCGACAGCAACGAGCTGGCTTTTGGTGGCCCGCTTTTGATTCCCAATTCCAATCGGCTCGTGGTTGCGGGCCAACACAACATGTATTTGGTCGACCGCGCCGCGTCGGGCAGTGCGGCGCTGGTTCAGGAGTTTCGCGCCAGCGGTTCCGGCGCCTGTTTGCTCCCGAACGTTCCGTGTCTAGTCGAGCCGAGCTCGCCCGTGTTTTGGCCGGGGTCTGGCACACAGCCGCAGGGGCGCATCTTCGTGTGGTCGCCGACGGACCGCTTACGTGCGTTCGGGTTCGATGCGCAGTCAGGTCGCGTTGCCTGCGCGGGGCAGGAAGCGTCGTGCAAGCCTGTCGCCGAAAGCAATCCGGGTGACTCGGGCGACATCGAAAACCATCCCGTGGGCAATGGTGCGCACCTCAGCGTCTCTTCGAATGGAAGCGAAAGCGGGAGCGGTATCGTATGGGCAGCTCATGCGTACTCGACCGACACGCTGCGCGTTCCCGACGGTTTGCTACGAGCTTTCGACGCGGAAAGCCTTTCGCTTTTGTGGAGCAGCGAAAAGGCAGAAAGAACCATTGGTCCGCTCGCACCCGGCGCAACGCCCACCGTCAGTGGTGGTCGTGTTTTCATGGGTACGGCCGATGGTCTCGCGGATAAGTGGACGTTTTGGAATCACTGGGCCGCTGCCGCGCCCGGCGTTGCGAACTTCGACGATAAATACTTGGTGCTCGCTTGGGGCCTGACCTCGTTCGTCAATCGCGGCTTTCAAATTGCCTGGTCGGAGAACGGCATCGAGTTCATGCGCGGCAACAGCAGCAGCGTCTACGACAACTTCTTGTACTACGAGCCAGCGCTCGCGGCGGACGGGAAGGGTCACATCTTCTTGGCTTGGACCGCTTCGACCGAGTTCGTGAAGGTTCTCGTGTCGGACCATCCGAACTTCGTTCGTTCGAGCTTTCTGACGCAGAAGGCTGCCGGCGCCGAACCTGTCACGCTCGAGTACACGGCCTCGACCGCGCCAGCGCTCGTGTACGGCAACGGCCGCCTGTTCTTGGCCTGGCATGACGAGGATTCGACGCTTCACATCATATCCAGTGCCGATGGTGTGTCGTTCGATACGTCGACACACGTCATCCTTCCCGGGCATTTCTCGTACGCAGCGCCGGCGCTCAGCTATTTGAACGGCAAGCTTTATGTGATCAGCACGGACAACGAGCACCGGTTGAAGCTCTTCGTCTCTTCGGACGACGGTTTGCACTTCGAAGGCCCAACCGTGCTCGGGATGCTGAGCTCCGGCCATCCAGCATTGTTTAGCCTCGATCCGCAAGGATCCACGACACCCGACTTCAACCTGCTTTGGACCGATGTGCCGGACGTTGGGCGGAGCTCGGGTCGCATCAAAATTGCGTCGGCGCCGGCCGGTGACGTAACCAAGTTCGGTCGCACGCACCAATTCGAGTCGGACACGGCCGACTTCGGCATCAACGCCACCTGGTTCAAGGGGGGCCTGCATTTCGCTTGGTTGGGCGTAGCTGACACCAACCACCCCAACGTGGCGCGTTATTCGCCCGGCGAGCTCGTGACCTACGGTTTGAAGTAGCGTTACTGCCAGTAGCGCTTGGTGCGGCGCAGCGCCGCTTGCGCGGCGGCCACTCGTGCGATCGGTACACGAAACGGTGAGCACGAGACGTACGACAGTCCCAGCCGTTCGCAAAACTGGATCGACTTGGGATCGCCACCGTGCTCGCCGCACACGCCCAACGAAATCTCCGAGCGCGCCACGCGGCCCTTCTCCACGGCGATGCGCATCAGCTCGCCCACCCCATCGGTATCGAGCGAGACGAATGGGTCGTGCTGCAGAATTTGGCGTTCGACATAAACTGGCAGAAAACTACCTGCGTCGTCGCGCGAGACGCCTAACGTCGTTTGGGTGAGATCGTTCGTGCCGAAAGAGAAGAACTCGGCTTCTTGCGCCAATTGATCCGCGAGCAAGGCCGCACGCGGCAGCTCGATCATCGTGCCGAACTTGAACTTTACCTCGACGCCATGGCGCTTGAACACCTCTTCTGCAACGCGATCGACGATCGCTCGCATGGCCTTCAGCTCGGCGCTGCTGAACGCGAGCGGAATCATGATTTCCGGGTGCACCTCGTAGCCTTCGTTCTTAACCGTGCAGGCAGCATCCAAGATCGCGCGCACCTGCATGGCCGGAATTTCCGGAAAGGTGATGCCGAGGCGAACGCCGCGGTGGCCGAGCATCGGATTGAATTCGTAGAGCTCTGCGAGCTTGCGCTTTACGTCGCTGACACTGACGTTCATCGTCGCCGCGAGCTCTGCGATATGAGCGTTCTCTCGAGGCAAAAATTCGTGCAACGGCGGGTCCAATAGCCGGATGTTTACCGGTCTCTCTTTCATCACCCGGAACAGTTCGGTGAAGTCCTGGGTCTGGAATGGCAGCAGCTTTTCGAGGGCACGTTCGCGAGCGGCCGTGTCACGCGCCAGGATCATTTCGCGCACCACCGCTATGCGTTCTTCGCTGAAGAACATGTGCTCCGTTCGGCACAGCCCGATGCCCTCCGCGCCGAAGCTCAGCGCCTTTTCGGCTTGGGCTGGTGTGTCGGCGTTTGCCCGCACTCGCAAGCGCCGCACGCGTTCGGTCCACTTCAGCAGCGTGCCCATCTCAGGGCCGAGCTCGGCGTCGACGGTCTCGACTACGCCGGCGTATACGTTGCCGCTGGAGCCGTCGATGGTGATGGGCTCACCGTGCTTGATCGTCGAAACCACCGCGCCGTCTTGGCCGTGAATGCTCATGATCCCAGCGCCGGGATCTACGTGCAGCGCAGAGCAGCCAGCGACGCACGGGCGGCCCATGCCACGCGCCACGACCGCCGCGTGACTGGTCGCTCCGCCGCGCGCCGTCAAAATGCCGCGCGCGGCTTTCATGCCGTGTAGGTCTTCGGGAGACGTTTCGATGCGCACCAAGATGACTGGCTCGTTGCGTGAAGCGTAAGCTTCGGCGTCGTCCGCGCTGAACACGGCGCGACCCGATACGGCGCCTGGTGAAGCTGCAATCCCGCGCGCTAGCGGGAGCGACGGCGTATGCGGATCGATTGCGGGGAACAGCAGTTCCTGCAAACGCTCCGGGTCGACGCGCAGAATCGCCTCGTCGGGGTGCAACAGCCCTTCTTCCACCATGTCCACGGCAATGCGCACCGCCGCGCGCGCCGAGCGCTTGCCGTTGCGCGTCTGAAGCAGATAGAGTTTGCCGTCCTCAATCGTAAACTCGAGATCCTGCATGTCGCGGAAGCGCTCCTCGAGCTTTTGTTGAATACGCACCAGTTCGCGGTAGCTTTCCGGTAGTGCTTCTTCTAGCGATGCCCCGCGACTCTCGTTGCCCTTGGACAACGGTTGCGGAGTACGAATGCCTGCCACCACGTCCTCGCCCTGTGCGTTGGGCAGCCATTCGCCGAAAAAGCGCCGTTCGCCGCTGCTCGGATCGCGAGTGAAGGCGACGCCGGTCGCGCTGGTTTCGCCCAAATTGCCGAACACCATCGATTGCACGTTCACGGCGGTGCCCCAGTCGTGCGGGATCTCGTGCATGGCGCGGTACAGTCTCGCGCGCGGATTATTCCAACTTTCGAACACTGCAGCGATCGCTGCGCTCAGCTGCTCGTATGGATCGGCAGGGAAGCCCGTGGGCACGTGTTCACGGATGATTTTCTTGAAGTCGTGCACCACGTCGCGTAGTTCCACGGCGCCGAGCACCGGATCGGGCACCAGGCGCGCCAAAGCTTCGACGTCTTCGGGCACTGCAAGGTGGCGCTTCCGCGCTACCCGCGCTCGAGCCGCGTTGAGCGGCGCATCGAACAGGCTGCGTTCGATGCCCAGAACGACGTCCGCGTACATGCACAGGAGGCGTCGATAGGCGTCTAGGGCGAAACGTTCCGACTGGCTTTGACGGGCAAGCGCCAGCACCGTGCTGTCGTTGAGCCCCAAATTCAGCACCGTATCCATCATGCCCGGCATCGAGCTCTGCGCTCCCGAGCGCACGCTGAGCAAGAGTGGGTTCTCGCCGCCCCCGAAGCGCTTGCCCGTCCCCTGTTCGAGCCAGGCGATGCCGTCGCGCACCGATTGCATCAAGCCTTCGGGCATCGCGCCCAGTTTCAAATAGTCGACGCAAGTTTCGGTGGTGATGGTGAAGCCGGGCGGTACGGGGATGCCCATGTTCGCCATTTCAGCGAGGTTGGCGCCTTTCCCACCGAGCAGCTCCTTCCATTCAGCGCGCCCCTCGGCGCTTCCAAAACCGAATCGGTAGATCGACTTGCGCGTCATGTCACTCTGGAGCGCAAGCTTCGTGCCGAGCGTGCACGTCGGCGTGAAGCGCCGCATGTCCGCAAAAATCGAGCTGTCCGAAAGCACACGCGCTTTCAGCGTGCGTGCAAGCTTTGCGCTGAGCGCGTCAACCCCGCGCGCAATGCGCCACCCGTCACCCGCTACAGTCTTACGGTGCTGGACGACCCAGCTGCTGCATCAGCCAAGTCATGGCCGAGCGCGGCGTGCCATTGCGAATCAAACCGCTGTTCGGCGACTGGCTCCAAGTTTGACCGTAGATCCAACCCCAAATGGTGACGCCGTGAATGTACGACGTATCCATGAAGAAGGGGATGTAATCTTTGTATTTGTTGAGTTGCGCGGTGTCATCGGTGCTGCTGATGTCGAACTCGGTAATGTAGAGTGGCAACCCGGTTTGGGTATTGAGGTTTGCCATCATGCGCTTACCGGTGTCGAACGTCACCGCGGCATCATCCAGCGCGTGCGCTTGGCAGCCCACCGCGTCGATAGGTCCACCGGCGGCTTTTACCTTCTTCACGATGTCGATGAAGTGGTTCGACTCGTTCGTGTACTCGATGTTGTTGTAGTCGTTCAGGATCAAGATGGCGTTGGGGCAGGCTTCGCGTGCCCACTTGAAGGCATTGGTGATCCATTGCCAGGTGCCATTGGTGCCGCCACCGATCGAATTGGCGTAGGACGGCGTGGTGTGCGGAGGCGGCTCATTGACGACATCGATGAGCTTCGTGTTCGGATAGCGCTTGCAGAATGCGCTCATCCAATTCTTCACGCTGGTCTCGTTGATAGAGCCGCTCGGCTGCTGGTTGCCCCAAACGAACGTATGCTGTTTGAAAATGATGTTGTTCTTCTGCGTGTAGTCGTAGATCGCGTCGAGCGTGGCCCAGTTGAACGCAGCGCTGGCGCTGGACTGGACGGAGCCCCACTTGCCGGCGTTCTCCGGAGTGATCTGGTCCCAGTACTTCGCGAAGGAGCGACCTCCGACGTCGATGCCGTGATTCGAGCCGGTGGTGATATTGCCGACGAACTTCTTGCCAGTGGGTGGAGCTCCGCTCGCACCCGTCTGACCTCCGCTTGCCGGCGCGCCACCGCCACCAGTTGCTCCACCGCGGTTCGCGCCTCCAGAAGCGCTGCCTCCGCCTCCCGTGCGACCGCCTGCAGCCTTTCCACCCGCGGAACTGCCGCCAGTTTGCGTGGCCCCGCCGGAGGATTTGCCGCCGGAAGCGGAGCTCTTTCCACCGCTTGCAGTGGATGCGCCGCCATTCGCGCTGCCTCCGCTCGCGGCACCGCCAGCGCTCGTCTTCCCACCGCTCGCAGTGGATGCGCCGCCCAGTGACGAGTCTCCTCCGTACGCGTCGGGCGGCACTGTTCCGGCTTCGGATGAGCAGCCGCTCAAGCCCGTTGCCGCAACACCCAGCGCAAAGCAGGCGCCAATCGCGAGACTCGTGATCGTTCGCCTGGCCTTGTGCGACTCACATGAAGAAAGCGCACGCATCGAGTTCAAGGCCGGTGACCCTAGAGATTCCCGACCTCGAACAGATGGATCACGCAAAAAGCCGCGCGAGGTGCGCCACTGGAATTTGGCGCTGAGCGTGAATGTGCCCTCGTGCGTCGACGCTTCATGGACAATCGAACTCACTCAGCACGAGCTTCGTATCGCTCACGTACGACATGAACACGGAGTGCCCGGACACATCCAGGATTTGAGGCGACTGCACCGGCGCAGTGAGGAGCACGCCTACACCCATCGCCCCGCCGAAGCGATTCGTGCGCTCGAGTGCTGCTCGATCCCCCAGTGAGCGAACGAAGACATAGCCGTCGCTCAGCGCGCCGAAAGCCTTAGCCTCCAGAATTGTCCAAAACCGCTGGCTCACCGGCTGCTCTGCGGCATCGCGCGGCACGAAGACCACCAGGTTTTCACCTTTGGGCGATGACCACAGTACATGAAAGCCTGTCGCTGTTTCGGCATGCATCGGGCAATACGCGGGCAGGCTCGTCTCCGGCAGCGTCAGCAAAGCAGCCGAGCGATCCAGCAAACGATCACCGGTCGCGGCGAGCTCCACCACGCGCAAGCTCTGACTCGAATCGCCCGCGCTTTCGATAAAGACCAGGGCGCCCGCGTTGTCGGTGGGCTGCACGTCGTAGCAGCTCCATGCTGACGCCGTGCTCTCCAACTGGCCCTCCTCTTCTGTGTTGAAGGCGAGGGCGTGCGCGCCGACTAGCGTGTAGCGGAGCGCGTACGTATTAGTCCGAATCGATCCGTAGGAGAGCAATCCGCGCTTGCCATCACGCGAGCTCCTGAATTGGGTCAAGGTCAGGCGATCACCGGGGACGTCGGTCAGCAGCACAGTTTCATTGATCGGCAGCGTACTCCCGGCGCGAAACGCGCGAGCGCGAATGTCTTCGAACTCGGGGTTCGATATCCGCATCGCGCGATCCACGAAGAGGAGCTGGCTTTGCTCGCTGTCGTCGCGCACGGCGGTCATTCCCAGCTGAGTCTTTACCTCCAGCGGGAAAGACGTATTGTCGACCAGCCCGTTCCAATTCGCTTCGGCGAGAGTAATCGCCGTCGGCGACAGCGGATCCAACCCCATGATCGCGAACTTGTCCCCCAGCCGCTCGACTTCCAAAAGCAGCTTCTCTCCGAGCACGGTGCGATCGATCTCCACGCGGTTCAGCTGAGTGCAGCTGGGAGCGCCGGGAAGGCGACACTTGCCGGTGAGCGGATTGATTTCGAACTCGGCCTTGCACTCACACATGCCCGAGGGCAAGCAGGTGCCGCGCAGCGATGAAATGATGGGGTCGTCATTGCAGGTTTGGTGCGCTCCGGGTTCGCACGTAGCAGGCGCACCGCCCATCTCGGTGCCTCCCATGCTCGCTCCGGCATTGCCACTGCCGCCTTTTCCGGCACCGCCCATCCCGGTTGTACCTCCGCTCGCAGCGCCTCCGTGTGATGGCGCACCACCCAAGCCGTTTGCGCGGCCGCCGCTCGCGGTGGTTCCGCCTTTTGCGCCTCCAGTGCCGGCTGCCGTGGTTCCTCCTGTCGCACCGCCTTGGCCCGTCGAGCCCGCCTGGCCGCCGTTGCCATCCGCAAGCTCCACGCGTGCGGAGCAGCCGTATAAAGCAACCAGCAAAGTTAGTGTGCCCTTCGTCTCGGCATTCCAAACGTTTCCCATACTGGTTGGATGCCTGCGGGTGCACAGGGCCTTCGAAAAATCGTTGCCGCGGCTCATTCGGTTTTGCCGCCACCCCCGAGCACCTGCTTCAAGCGCTCGTCGTACAGGCTCTCGTGCGACAGCGCACGCAAGCGAGTCGCACGCGCTTCCGCTTCTGGAGTGCGTTGAAGTCGTGCCAGGGCCGACACTGCCAAAAACTCTCGCTCCAGCCGAAGCGTGCCGTTCGGAAAGCGCCGTTCGTGTTCCGCAAGTAGCAAAAGCGCCGCGTTTGCATCGGCTAGCAACACCTTTCGCGCTCGCTCCAACAATTGAGCCTCCTCCATCAAGCTCGAGGCCATCAAGCTCGAGGCGGGTGCTGCTGAAGCCACCTCGGTTGGCGCTGTGGGCGGGGTGACACGAGTGGTGGGCGCCGCTGTAGGAGCGGGCGGCTCTACGGACGGAGTGGGAGGACTGAGCTCGGCTCGCGGAGCTGCCACTTCAGGTCGGGACACGCGCGTTGTCGTTGAGACGGGAGGAGTCGATGCAACTGGAGATGGCGCCGAACGCGGCAGCACGACGGCGGCGATCCCAACTCCGCCCAACAAGGCGCCCAACGCCACGTGTTGAATCCAGAACAGGGCCGAGAACGCCGATACTCCGCTCAAGGCCAACACTCGGCGCCGTGAGCGGGCGCGCGTGGCCTCATCCAGTGCGTGAGGCGGGCGAGCGCTTTCCAAGAGCTCGAGCACCGAGCGCGAGGCATCGCGCGATTTGAGCCAAGGTTCGGGTGAGTTCATCGCAGCCCTCGTGACGCATCGCGGTGCTCGAGGCGTGCGACCGCTTTGCTGAATTCAGCGCGCGCTGTGAACAGACGCGAGTATACCGTGCCCACCGGCACACCCAGCATCTCCGCAATCGCGCCCGCGCTCATGCCTTCGATCTCGAACATCACGAACACCGCGCGCCGTTCGAGACCAAGCGCGGAGAGTGCCTGTTCCAGTCGCTCCGCGAGCTCCAGAGTCAAAAGGCGCCGTTCGGGATCTGCGCTTGCGCTCGCGGCACTTTCTTCCAGCGTGTCGTGCAGCTCCTCGCGCCGACGATGCGCGCGACGCCGATACGATGACGCCACCCGCAGACAAATCCCGAACAGCCAGGTCGATACGCGCGCGCTGTGATCGAAGCTCGCGAGCTTCTTGTGCACCACCACGAACACCTCTTGCAGCGCGTCTTCCAGGTCTTGCCGGGCCACTCCCAGCCGTTGCAAGCTGCGCCACACGAAATCTGCGTGTTCTTCGTGCACGCGGTTCACGTCCAAGTCCGCGACCGGCTCGGTCGCGCTCGAAATGGACGGAATCGTGGTCACGCCTGGTTGAATGCCCGCTTCGGCGCGATCCTTCGAACTATCGTGCGCGTGTCCCGTAGCCGAGGCCGAGAAAGGCGAGTAAGGCCACCGGCCGGCTCTGAAAAACCTGATCATCCGAGCCCCGGAGCACGAATTCTGGCCGCAAAACCGGCACGAGTGCCAGCACACCCAGCTCTGCCCGCGCACCCCAAGCCAGATCCAGCGAAACCTCAGGACCTAGCCCTACGGCCGCAAAAGCGCGGTCCCCCGGGTTCAACGGACGCAGTTCGTGCACCACTGCATGTTGCGAGCCCAGCAAGACTTCCGCGCACAACGAACCCGCGCCGCGCTTGAACGGTAGCGCTCGCCAACACGCACCCAACTCCGCCGCCGTCAACCCGAACGAAAAGCGTGCATCATGGGCGCGCACCTCCGGCAGCCAAGTCATTCCCAAGGAAAGCTGCCAGCGCTGCTCGCCAAGTTTCGCCATGATGGCCGCGCCGGGCGCGAATCCGGGCAATACTCCGTCACTCCCCACAGCGCGCGCTCCCAAGAAGAAATGCTTCGCTTCCGGTTCGGCTGGACACTTCGGCGCCAGTGTTCGCGCTTCCGTCTGTGTCGCGCTGCAGCCATTCTCTGCACGCGCTGACGGCTCACTCGGGCGCACTGCTGTCGGGGGGTTCGCTGCGGCAGGCGTTGAGCTCGCTTCTTGAGCTTCCAGCGCGTCGCGCTTTGGAGGATCCACGGCGGGCGCATTCGGATCGATGGTCAGCGCAACTGCCAACACTGCCGCCTCGGTCAACTCCGAGCAATCCTCGCCCGCGCTCTCTAAATGCCGCTCGCCCAGCGAAACGCCATCCGCCTCGCGCACGACCAGTTGCAACGAAAAGCGCCCGCCGCGCCGCTCCACTACCCCTTCGATGCTTCGCTCCGCATCAGCGTCGAATGGATCGCGCCCCAATCGCGCGGCTACCAATTGTCGCAAGCGCTGCTGTTCGACACAGCCCTCGGCGCCTGCTGCTCGCGCCCAACCCAACCGAAATCGCGCTTGGGTAGCACCTGCCTGCGAGGCTCTGCCCGGCTCGAAGAAGTCCGCGCGCGCTCGCTCGATCGGCGCAACTACCGCGAGAACCAACCACACCGGCCTGAACCGCATCACGAAGCGGCGCCAAGGTATCATGGGCGTGCACGCTCGAACACGCGCATCTTGCCGACATTGAGCACATTGCGAAGGTGCGGCGCCGTTTCGAGTTTCTGGCACGCGCGCGACACGGATTCGAATCCCTTGGAGTAACCGAAGCCCGGCAAGAAGTAGGCAGAGTCGTCGATGAGCGCGAACCCACCCACCTCCACGAGTGGCAAGTAGTTATCGATGTCGGCGGCGGCGACGTCGTAAGAGTGATCTCCATCGATGAACACGAGCGAAAAGCGTTCGCTTGCGAGGCGCGCAAGATGCCGGGATCTTGTGAGAGGCCGCGCACGATGCGCAGCGCATCGAAGTCGAGGCCGAACTGAGTGTAGATGCGCCGAACCTCGACTAGGTGGTCGGCGCCGGGATGCAAGTTGCCGAGCGCTGCCGTGCGGCGCAGCTCGGCGTCGAACAACCATCGTGTCAGATACTGCAACCCCGAGTTCATATCGCGGTTGCCCTGGAATGGTGACAGCGCCGTGATTTCGATGCTCGTCGAGAGCTGCTTGGCCACGAGAGCAGCAAGCGAGACCGTTTGGCCTTTGAAGACACCGATTTCCAGCATGCGAATTGGGCTGAAGCGCTGCGCCAGCTCGGCGATGAGCACGTGCCACAAGCCGTGAAAGGCGCGGTGGCCATAACCATGACGGTGCCGCTCCACCCAGTCCCGATGAGCGCGCAGCCACGGCAGCGCACGCACGTGCCGATCGAACCTGCGAAAGGCGCGCCAGTTCCCGAGCCACGAGTTCTCGTAGAGCTCGCAATGTTCGGCGAAAGACAACGTGGTCAAGCGCCTGCCCACTCTGCCACGCAGCGCGCCGGCGGACGCCAGATTGCCTCGCATCGAGCACATAACCCTCGCGGCAGATGTGGGAGAAGGTGCCGAGAACGAGACGACGCAACGGGGCGCACGCGCGCAAGCTTTGCGCAACTAGGGCGAGTTGCCGAGAGTTTCGGCGGATGACTCGCGCTGTATTCCCGCGCTGAACGGCGCAGATCCGCGCGCGGGCTGCCTGGCGCGGCGTTTGCTTCGATGGAGGTGATGGCCCACAGCGCTTCGAATGAAGGCCGGGCCGCGCCGCCTCGCCGTGAAGACCCGACGGAGGCGGCTGAGGCTCCAGTCTTACACACAGGTCGCATCCTGCCGCAGCGGCGCACGGCGATACTGCCTGCGGCCAAGCCAGCGATGTCCGCCGTACGCCCGCGGGATCGGCTGGTGCTGTTCGTCGTGCAGGGCCGCGAGCAAGGCAAAGTCATCAATTTGCGAAGCGGTGCGGTGCTGGTGGGGCGCGAACGGTCGGCGCAAATTAGCCTGGAAGACGATGCTGTATCACGGCAGCATGCCCGCATCTGCATCGAAGATGGCAGTGCACATGTCGAAGATCTCGCGAGCTTGAATGGCACGTTCGTGAACGAGCAACGTATTCACGAAAAGACGCGCATCGAAAATGGAGACCAACTTCGTTTCGGTCACAACACCATCGTAAAGTTTTGGATTTTGGACTCGCTCGAGCAGAATGCACTCGAGACGCTGTTCGAGTTGACATCGCGCGATCCCCTCACGCGCCTCTATAACCGGCGCTACTTCGAAGAGCGCCTGCGCAGCGAGCTTTCGTTCGCGCGGCGGCACGACGTCCCGCTTGCGGTGCTACTCGTCGACATCGATCATTTCAAGCGGGTGAACGACGAGTTTGGGCACCCGACGGGAGACCAGGTACTCAAGCTGGTGGCTTCGAGCATGCTCGCCGTGACACGCCCAGAAGATGTGTTGGCTCGTTACGGTGGGGAGGAGTTCATCCTGCTCGCACGGAACACGGCGCGCAGCAACGCGATCGCGCTGGCAGAGCGAGTGCGCCGCGCGGTACAGGCTTGCCGTCTTCCGGAGGCTTCACTTCAGATCACCCTGAGCGCCGGCGTCGCGTTCGCGCGCCCCGGCGCGTTCCCCGCGTCGGCGGAGGCGTTGGTGGCTGCGGCGGACGCAGCGCTGTACGAAGCGAAGGAGTCCGGTCGAGATCGAGTTTGCGTCGCGAACGATCTGGCGGACGCGCGGGCCAGCACCACGACGCTGGACACCATTCCGCCGATCCCGAACGTCGCCTCGCGCTGAAGCTCGCTACTGTTCGCGCTGCTCGAGTGGGATCCCGAACTCGGTGTCGATCGAATCGTGACGCCGGAGCCCGATCCCCTCGCGCAGCACGACCAAAACTTCACGAGCGCGCAAGACGTCTTCCCATGCCCGTGCGCAATGCGCGCGTTGAAGCTCGTCCGCATCCAGCGGAAGGCTCGCCTTCACGCGCTCGTAAGTGTCCACCGCTTTGCGCAGCTTCTCTCCAGCGCGCCCGAGCGCCTCGGCCTTGGCCTTCAGGATTTCTTGTTCGAGAACATCGAAAGCGTTCGATTCCCGAGACATCGAGCTAAAGCCTAGCCGCAGATCCCGCTCTTACACAGTCCATTTAGGCAAAATTGATTCGAGTTAGGGCACTTGTCGGTGCACGTCGGGAAGCAATCGTACTCAGGAAGCACACACGCGTCGGTGGGGCCGCACTCGGCGCACTGCATGCCAAAAGCCGTACCCGCCGGGCAGGTGCTGCCGCAGCCAATCTCGGTGCACGCGAGCTGGCCGTCGTTGCACGAGCACGTGTTGCAGCTTCCCGGATCTTTGATGCCGTCATACCCGTCTGGGTAAACGACGCCAGCGACCTTGCAGCTTCTCCTGGCGGGTCCAGCGTCATCTTCGCAGCGCCCGTTCGGAGAGCAATAGCCGTGGCCGGGAGGTGCGCACGGGCCGCAAATTACATTGCTGACGCACATGCTCTGCATGTACTCGGCTTGCACGCGCTTGAGCTCCTCCAGGGCCATCGTGTTTTTGGGGTTCACGAACGTTGGGCAGCCGCAGGCGAACCCATTCGTAACGCTAAGCGTGCATTGCTCCACACTCAGCGCCGGGTTGCAGGCTTTGGCTAGCTCGACCGCTTTCGTCGCCCGTGTTTGCAGATCTACACAGGCGTTGCAGGCCTTCAACGTGCAAGAGACCACGTTGTTTGCAGCGCAGTAACAGCTGTTGCAACCATCGCTTGCAGGGAATGAATCGCCGACGGCGTAGTGCTTGCCGGCGTAGTCGCAACCACCGCCTTGGCCGCTGCCGCCAGATGCCGACATCTTTCCGCCGGAGCCGGACACCCCGCCACCTGTTCCGCCTGTGCCTGAGCTCGTGCCGCCTTTGCCGGTAGCGCCACCGCTTCCAGGCGCTGCTCCTCCCTTTCCTGACACGTTGCCGCCCTGCCCAGCACCTCCTTCGCTACCGTCGTCGGATCGGCCGCCACAGCCCGAGCCGGACAAAGCGATCAGGGAGAAACCCAGTACAAGGCCCAACTTGTGCCAACACGTCGTCATTTCGTGGCTCCTGCTCGTCTGCCGCAACGTGTAGCAATAACTCTGCCGTGGCGAGGCCGTAACGCGCGGCCTCGCAACACCTCCTGTCCCACACGTCACTGCAGAACTGAGTGAGCCCGTTGGCGCGAGCGCTCAGTACTCCGCGGAGTCGACCGCGTCCGGCCACTCCGCGGAGCCGCGCGCGCACCGGCTGCATCAAGTCTTGCCGGAGATCGCGTCGCGAGCGCGGTCGAGCATGGCAGCGAAGGGCCCCACCAGCATGTTGGCGGCGGCTGATTCGACTCCAGCGTGTGGACGCGTGGGCGCGATGCTTTCGGCGAAACTGACGGCCTTGCGCATGCGCTCCAAACGGTTTTGGTCCAGTCGACTGCCGAGAGGCTCGAACTCTTCGAGCTCTTCAGAGAGTGCATGGGCGATGACTGCATTCTCCAGGGTCGCAATGCCCGACGCGAACGTGCTCGAATCGACGTCGAGCTCCTCCAGCTCGGCGAGCACCTTCTTGGCTTCGTTCTCTTCGCGAAGCCGCATCTCCACGATGTTTTCACCATTTGCGAGGGTGCTGCGCGCCGCCGGATGCACGATCTCTTCTTCTGCGGTTTCGTGCACTGCCAGCAAGCGTCGCAGAGCGTAGAAAGAGTTCTTGCGCTGCGCGCCGCTGGAGGCTCGCACCTCTGCGAACCCCATCTTGATTTGCTCGTGTTGCTCTTTGAGAAAGCTCACGACATCGATCCCGCTGCTTATCATGCGTGCCATGGTTTGGTCCCTTCCGACCGTAACCACGGGAGCTACGGTCTTTCGTCAACGAGCTGCAATCGACGTGCCTCTCGAAACAGAAACGTGCGGCGTTTGTGCACGCGTTGATTGCTCAATCCGATTCCTCTTCGGGAAAGAGCTCCGCCCTTTCGATGATTGATCCGTCCGAGAGCTGGCAGTCACCGTTGCCTCCTCCGCTGAGACCGCGAGCCGGGTCGTCGAGCGTGAATCGACATCGCATTGCGCGTTCCGGGTTGCGCCCTTCGAGCCGTGCCACGACGCGCCCTCCATAAACTCGCACCCAACCGTCCCAGCTTGCTCCGAGCGTTCCTCGGTACCAGGGCGTCGGCCAGTCTGGCCAGAATGGCTCCCAGCCAACCCACATCGGCCCGTAAACAGCAACGGGATGCATCTGCGAGACCTGCCGATACGAGCCGCTATAGCGCTCTCCGCCAGGCAGCACGACGGACAGCTTGCCGCGATGCCAATCACCGGCGTCTGAACGCCAGCGAAAAGTTACCACCGCACGATTGCCCGACGGTGTGACCAAGTGGCCAGTGGCAGTGCCGGTGCTCGTACAGGCATTCGTGGCCGCAGCGAGCGCGAAGCACACGAGCAAGATTGCAGTGCGCGTGGAGGTCATGCGAAGCGTGCGTGCAACGCGCGTACCTGAGCTGCACAGGTCTTCCCCAGCGGGGCGAGCTGGCAGCCGTTCAGAGAGCCCAAGCGGGCAACTAGAGCTCAAGGTTCAAAACCAGGCTCGTGGTGCTCGCGAAGGAGTAGCCGCGGCAAAGCGGATTCGAGGAATCAGGGCAATTGGCTTGTGCACGCATGGCCGGGTCGCGCGTGTACCTGAACTCTTCACGCAACGTGAAGCGCCGGCTCAGCGAGACGTTGAGCGCAACGGTATTTCGCAACACGCTGCGGCTCCAGAAATCATTCTCCTCGACCACATCGTCTCCGAACAGCGTGGGTAAAAACTCCAAGGTGTCGAGCAACGACCAGGTTTCTCGTGAGATCCCCGCGCGCGCTCGGAAGGAGCCACGCAGTTTGGAAGTGTTTTCATCCACGCTGGTGCCCATCGTGGTCGGCGAAACAATCGAGCGGAAGTTCCAAACAGGCGCGAAGCTCACGTCCAACTGGTACTTGTCGCCGGGCAGAATGTCGAACTTCGCGCCCAAGACAGCCACCTCCAAATTGAGGCGCAAGTTGGCGGGAAGGTTTCGCTCCATGTTGGTAAAGGTGAAGATGGTGAAACGCGGCAAGATGTCGTGATAATCGACACTCAAGCGTAGCCTCGTCTGATCGGTGCTCGTGAGGCCCGCGACGCGATGGAACTTGAAAACTGCGTCCAGCCCCACATCGAGTGGATCGGAGCCGTAACGCTGCACGCGCGGTCGGCGGCGGATCCCAAGACCAGCGTTCAAGTCGTATAGATCGGTGTCGCTCTGGTAGGAGCCACCCGCGCTCAACGCGACCTGCACTGGAACTCTCGGTGGCGCGCGCTCCGCCCGCGTTCTGCTGAGCAGGGTTCCGTCGCCGCGGCGTACTTCGGTAGCGACCAAGCGACCGTCGGCGTCGTACGCAAAGTGTACAGTTTCGATGCGCTCCACGGCGGGCGCAGCTCCGGAGTCGGCGGGCTTGTCCCAGAAGTGCTTTTCCACGCGCACGACACGGTCGTCTTCGTAGCGGTAAGTAGCGTACGCGATGCGAACGCCATCCAGGTAGCACTCCGCGGAAACCACATGGTCTTCGTCCCAACGTGTGCGGGCCACGCGCAAGTGTTCTGAAGTGACTTCACTGCGCGCGACCGCGTGCTCGGACTGATGCAGAATTGCGATTTCTTGCACCACGCTCGAGCCTTTCAGGCGCAACTGGTGCACGAGCTTTCCCTGCTCATCGTAACGTTCCCGCACGTCGTCTGCGTCTGCGAATATCGCCGGACAGACTTCGTTGCCGCCATCCTCTGCGTGCGCGTGAAGTGACGCGCTGAGCGTTGTAAGCACTACGAGCAGCCCCAAGAACCAACGCCAGCTGGGTTTCATCGCGACACGTCGTGTGAAGCGCACCGTGCTCGACTCTACACGTGATCTCCAAGACTCGCGCGACGAATCCAAACGCGCACCCGCACCAACCTGTGTCAATTTTACGCAGCCAAGTTTGCCACACCGAGCGCTTCGCGATGGTTCTTCAGCGTGAGCGTTTCCCGCTGTTCGCCAGCGGCTTCGGACGACGGCCCTTGCAGGCGAGCCCTATCGCGAAGCCATCGGCGGGCGCTTTTTTCAGGCGCTGCTCCGTCTCTGAATTGTAGCGACCGGTCTCCGCGATGAGGTCGTTGGGATTATTTCGGTTCCAAAGCTGTTGGAACGCGAGCACGTCGGTTGCACGTTGCGACGCTGGAGAGCTCGTGTTGCCCTTGTAGTCGAAATGCACGCGGTCGATGGCTCCCAGCCAGTGAAAGTCATGAGCTTCGAGCAACGCGCGCCACTCGGCCTGCTCCGCGATGTCTAGCGCTAGCCCGGTCTCGTGATTGCTTTCGCCGGGCGGCGTAGCAAGCTGCACACCACAACGCTTGCTGGCGGACCAACGCCACACCAAGTACTGCTGCGCAACCGTCCGAAGCGCGCTGTTGATGGTCATGGTGCCATTGCGACGGGAGTCGAGCACCCGCACCAAACGATCACGAGCGGAAGCTTCCAAATACGGGAACACGTGCTCGCCGATCACCAAATTGGGACGCGAGGGCAACGGTACGAACGCTTTGGGGTTGATGCAGCGACCCTGCTCGATGATCTGCCGGCTCAGGCCGTCTACGCTGGCAGTAGAACAGCTACGCGCCGCGGCTTCTTGCACGCTGCCGAAGTGAGGCGGTTGCTTCTTCTTTTTGCGCGCAGGTTCGCTGTCGATGTCGTCTTCGTCGAAGGCCGGCAAACCCGTTTCATCGCTCTCGCCGGGCGGGCTGGCTGACTTCGCCAAAGGCGGAACGGCATCCGTGCTCAAGTCCAACGCTAGCGGGCTTGGCGAGGGAGCGCGAGCCGCCGAGCCTGCTGGCTGCGAACTAGAAGACATTGCGCTCGGAGCTGGGCTGGTTTGCTCCGCGGCACGATGCATCAAGAGTACGTCGAGCGCGATCGTGGCGCACAGCGCCAGCGAAGCCGCCAAGAGCCAGGTTCCACGCCGGCTCTGCCAAGGCGCAACCTGCGAACGCTGTCGCTTGGCCGATGGCGCGTCGCCGCGGGTCGTTGTTTCTGACGTATCGCGTTGAACCGCTTCGTCGTCGTGCGAGCCGAGTTCGTCCGAATGCGGATCGTTCGACGGGATGTCTTGCGTGTCGAGGTCGTCAGGGGGAGGCTGGGCGGCGCCTCCCGAGGCAGCGTCGTCCGCCATGCGCCCCGGGGAGCTACCGCCATCCGTAAGGGAGAGCAAGAGCGCTGGCCGGAAGTGCGCGGGCGCTGCAGGGATGCACGAAGTTTCGTGCGTGCTTCTGGAGTTCGCGGGCTTTCGCCGCGCTGTCCGTTGGGCCTTGACGTCCGCCGCGAAGCGCTTGGATCGAATTGCAGCTAGAACCTCATCGAGTCGCTGTGTGAGTGGAGCGCGAGAAGCGTTGTAAAGACTGCGCACCATTCGCATTTGCTCGCAGTGACCGGCCCATTCGCGAGCAGTAACGCAATGTAGGTTGGGGCAACACGCGCGCAGGTATCGAAGCCCAGGGCTCGCGCCCCTAACGCCGTAGATTGCAGACACAACCGTCGCAGCGTGGACGCGCAAGCTTCATCGCTAGAGAGCCGAACAACGCGCGCAGCGTTGCCACAGCCAGCTCGTGAGATCGCTCGCGTCGAGTGTGTGCAGCGACGCAGCACGAATCATCCTGAGCGCGCACTTGCGGCGATTTTCGAGCGCACGCAAATGCCACAGCGCACGCACTAGCGATCTCCATCACTGCACGTGATGAAGCGAAGCGCGAGGATCTCTTTTCGAGATCGTGCCGGCTTTCGCCGTTCACAAACTCGAGTGAAGTGAGTGAACGAAGCGCCCGAGTTGTGTTGTAACGTTATCGGCTCTTCGTGCACGCGAACATTGCGAGCGCAGTACACGCACGCTCTGCGAATGCTCGCATGCACATGCCCATGAGTTGTGCCTTGTGAGCCGTGCGCCGCAGAGTAAACTGCAAAGCTAGTCGATCGAGGCGACAGGAGAGCGATGAGCACTCAAAAGTCGAAGCTTCCATCGAGCGACTACGAGCAGCCGGGGTCGGGACAACGCCCGGTGGCTCGCTATCGCTCCGTTCAGAACACCCTTTCGAATTCAGAACAGCTCGAGTCGGAGCCGGCTGGCTTCTCGGGCACGTGCGAGAACATGTCGCTGGCCGATTTGATTCAGCTCGTGCAGATGGGGCGGCGCGACGCCGTCATCGGCATCAAGCGACATGACGGCAAGAAGGCGCTGCTCTGGTGCCACGAGGGGGACATCGTCGATGCATGGTGTGAAGGCGTCGTCGCCGAAGACGCCGTGTATCGAGCACTAGGCTGGGAGGGCGGTCGCGTTTCGGTCGCGTTCGCTCCGGTCGAACGTCGCCGGCGAATTCACATGGCGACCTCCGCGTTGCTTTTGCACGCGGCCTATCAAAAGGACTCAGTCGTGCGTGAACTCAGACCACCACCAGCCAAGAGCGACGTGACGACTGGGTCAACGAGCTTTCGAGCATCCAGCGGCACCCCCACATCCGTAGCGTCGCGCTCGCTTTCGAACGCGTCGCTGCCGAGCGCTGAGGACGCTGCCAGCGCGTCGTTGCCGAGCGTCGAAAGCGCTGACGGCACGCCGCTGCCGAGCGCCAAGGCCGCTACCAGCAAGCCGTCGCCCGCTTCGCAAGGCACGGCGAGCACGGGGGCTGCCGCTGCTCGAGATCCTGCCAGCGCGCCGGTCGCAACGTCACGACCGGAGCCGAGTGTGGTGCTCCCGCATCGCCCGCTCGGCGCAACCTGGCGAGAGATTGGTGGCTCTCGTGCGGCGAAGGCTGCTGCGACTACGATGTCGCCCGCAGCGCTCGAGCCGCCCGTCGTGATCACGCCCGAAGCTCCAGCGGAGATTGAACCTGCGCCGGCGACTCAAAGCTCGCCCGAAGCTGTGCAGCCTTCAGCGCCAGCAAGTGCGGCCGCACCAATCGCTTCGGCGCCGCTGAGCTCCGCTGCGCCTGTGGTGACCGCGTTGGGTGCGCTCACGTGGCCCGATACGGGAACCCTCGTGCGTCGGCAGCGGCTGCCGAAGCAAGCCTGGCTCGCTGCGATTGCTTTGCTCGTGTCGCCGTTCGTCGGGCTGCTCGCGTCGTGGATGGTGGGCCATAGCGAAACGCCGCTCGAGCCACCCGCTGCGAAGGTCGTTGCTCACGTAGAACCCGCGCGCGCGGAGCTACCCGCCAAGCCGCAAGAGCAACCGGCGGCGACTCGCGAAGACCTGGCGCGCGCAGCGTTGATCCCGATCCCCGTCGCGGAGCTGCCCATATCTCCCGGCAAGGAATCGGCGCCGCCACCCGCTTTCGTGCCACGCGTGCGAACGAGCTCGCTGGCGGCCAAGCGCGCCGCAGCGAGCGCAGCGGCGGCGCCGGTCGCGCCCGCGGCGCCGGCTGCGTCGCCCAAAGCGACCACGTCCAAACCCAAGTCGGCGACAGGCGAAGAACGTTCGCCGCGCATTCAAATCATCGACGAGCATGCCGCCAAGATTGAGGTGATCGAATGACACGCGAAGTTCAACCGTTCCGTCGAGCTTCGTCGTGGTTCGCGCTTGGGTTGGCGTTCACGCTGCACGCGGCTTCAGCGCGAGCCGAAGAAGCAGGGTCGAACGAGGCTTCGGCCGTTGCTGTGTCCGAGCAACGTGCGGCCGAGGCATTCCAAGCCTACTCGAAGAAGGACTACGCCGGTGCGGTCGCGCTGTACCTGCAGGCTTACGAGGCGTCGCCAAACGGTTCAATCCTCTATAACGTCGCGCGCATCTACGACACCAAGCTCGGCGACCGTCCGCTCGCAATCACATTTTATCGTCGCTACATTGCCGATCCAGGCGCCTACGTCGAGAAGATCGAGTTCGCCAACCAGCGGCTGAAGGAGCTGCGCGAGGCGGAGATTGCGACCGCGAAGCTCAACGAAGCCGAGCCCGCCGCCAGAACGACGCCCACCAGCGTGGAGCCAACGCGCGGACAGGTCCGGCCGTCACCGCGCGAACCGCAGCAGCCTGTAACGCACGAGGATGCTGGCTGGTCGACGTTACGCTGGACGGGGGCCGTACTCGGAGCCATCGGCGTGGTCGGGCTCGGCACCGGCGCCATCTTTGGGCTCAGCGCCATGTCGAAAGCCAATACCGCCAAAGAAATTTGCGACGGCAACGCGTGCGCGTCGCAGCAAGGTGTGGACGCTGCGCATTCGGCTAACGACGCGGCTACGCTCGCCAACGTCGGGCTAATCGCGGGTGGCGGTCTGCTGCTCACCGGCGCGACACTCTTCATTTTGGGTGGTCAAGATTCAACGGAGAAGAGTCGAGCGAGCGCGCTTCGGTGGGACGCACGCACCGGCCGCTCCAGCTTGGCATTGGAGGTGTCTGGAACATGGTAGCTCTTTCAAACGCGTGGATCGGTCGCCACGCGAGCGTTTTATCGCTGCCGTTTGCCTGTTTGCAGCTGGGGTGCGCCGACGTTTTGGATATCCCCAGCGATCCACAAGTGGTCGACACCGGGCCCTGGCGTTGCGTGGGCTCGACCCCTAGCGAGCTGACGGCCTCGGCTCAAGAAGCCGAAGTTCGTGTTCGTACCTGCGACTTCATCACGGACTGCACCCTCGACGTTACAGGCCTCACCGCGAAGTTGTGCGACAAACGTGACGTAGGTTGCCTCCAGCCCCGGCTAACGGGTCTCGCGGACATCAACGGCGAGTTCAGGTTTCGCGTGCCGACAGCGGGCGGCGGCTTTCAAGGCTACCTGCGCGTCGACTCATCGGTAGCTTATTGCACCGACTCCGACGCGTTCGGCGAAGTGGCGGGCCCAGTGCTGTGCGGCACCACCTCTCCGCAGTGCGATTTGCAGGCGCCAGATGCGCGCTGCAACGTGAAGATGTTCGCGACCGCGATGATGTTCTTCAATCCGCCGATCGTGCGCGACGTGGAGCAGCCTCTGCCCTTGCAGATGTTCCCCACGGCTGGGCTGCCGTCGGTGATTACAGCTGCTGGCATTCAGCTCGAACCAGGGCGCGGCAGCCTATTTCTGCAAGCGCTGGATTGCGACGGCCGCCCCGCTGCCGGCATCAGCTTCAAAGTGGTCGAGCATCCCACGGTCGTGCGCTCGCTCTACGTCGACAACGGCGTCGTGAGTGGAACCGCCATGCACACGGATGCGTCGGGCATCGGCGGGTTCATCAGTGTCCCGCCCGGTTTCGTCACCGTGGTTGGCTACAGAGACGATGGCGTAGCCGTTGGTGAAATGGGCTTGCAGGCGGCTATTGGAGTGTTGACCTACGGGACGCTGTTCCCAACCAGCAAAGCGCGGCCGTAGCGCTGGCGGAGTTGGCTACGCGCCGTGGAGCGGGTCGGCTTCGCTCGTCATCACGCGCAAGCGTCGCGCGCCGTTGGCGTCGCGCTGCACGGTTGCGGGCGAAGTCGTTTCCGCTTCGGCGATGCGGCGAATCGAGTCGAACGCCAAATTCATCGGCGAGAAATCCGACGCAGAGCGAAAGCGTTGCGTGCCACCGAGAATCTTGTGTTTAACCAGCCGGTTTTGCATCACGTTGATCGGCAGGTAACCCAGCGTTTGAATCCAGCTCGATTGCGTGCGCACTGTCCAGCGCTTCCAAATCGAAGATGGCGCGTAGAAGCGTTGCCACGCGCGTTGCCAACCCTCGCGTAGTTGTTCGCGGCTCATGCGCGCGGGCATGAAGTATGGTGAGCCCGCGTCGTGATCGCCGCCGAGCCACCAGCGCGGATCAGTGAGTCGGCCTTCAGCCACCAGCCGGCGATAAAGTTGCGTGCCTGGATAAGGCGTGAGGATGGCGTACAGCGCCATCGTCAGGCGCATCTCGATCCCGAACTCAGCGGTGCGATCGAAAACCTCCGCATCGTCCGTATCGAAGCCGAACACGAAGCTGCCCCAAGTGGAGATGCCGTGGTCGTGCAACATATCGAGTACTTCACGGTACTCGGCCGGGCGGTTCTGGCGCTTGCCGGTATGCTTCAAGGTCGCATCGTCGATGCTTTCGAAGCCGATGAACAGCGCTTTACAGCCACTTTCTGCCATCAATTTCACGTTCTCGATGCGCTTCACCGCCGCTAGCGAACACTGCCCGATCCAATGCTTGTCGAGCTCGGCCATGCGCCGGAACAGCTCGCCCGAATACTTGCGGTGGATCATCACGTTGTCGTCGGCAAACATGATGAGCTTGCCCAACTTGGAGAGCTCCGCCAGCACTTCATCGACTGGGCGAAAGCGCATGGTCGTGCCGTTCGCGGTCGACACGCTGCAGAACTCGCAAGGGTAAGGACAGCCGCGCATCGTCTGCACGACTTGAAATGGAATGTACTTCTTCGAACGAAACAGCTCACGTCGAGCCACCGGCTTGTTCGCCAGATCCGGCAGTGCTCCCGAATAACGCGGCAACAACTTGCCGCGCTTGAAGTCGGCAAGCAGCGTAGGCCACAAATCTTCGGCTTCGCTCACCACCACGGAGTCAGCGAAGCGCGCGGCTTCGTCTGGCACCGCCGTGGGATGAATGCCGCCCAGCACCACCTTCACGCCGCGCCGACGGTACGCGGTCGCGATCTCGTAGCTGCGTCGCGCGGTCTTGCTGTCCACGCTGATGCCCACCAAGTCCACGTCTTTTAGGTCGCGCTCGATATCGAACGGCCGCACCAGATCATCGGTGTAGATGACCTCGTCTTCGCGCGGAGTGAGTGCTGCCAAAATCCCGAGACCAAGTCGGGGCAAGAAGGCGGAGTCTTCACTGGCAGGTGCGATCAGTTCGATTTGCATGGGGTTTGAGCTGCGCCGGTGGCTTCAGCGAAGCGACAGGTTAGCGATGACGCGACCCTTTCCGCTAGCACCACGATAAGACCCGAGCGGCACGAGGGTTGCACAACGTGTGGTATGCAGGAACAGCAAGAGCCCAGCGTTCTACTCATGGCAGGCATTGCCAGCCTCGCTACCACGGCTGCTGCCGTGAGCCTTTCGCAACGCGATACCGGACATGCGGCCGCTGCTTTCAACGCAACGAGTCACATCCTTTGGGGAGAGCGCGCCGCGAAAGTCGATCGTTTCGACGTGAAACACACTGTCGCGGGCACTCTGCTGAACGCCGGTGCAATGCTGTCATGGGCGGCGGTGTACCGCTTGTTGCCGAACGCCAAAAGCGTCGCAGCAATCGTGACCAAAGGGGCGCTCGTGTCTGCGCTTGCGTACGTTACCGACTATCACGTCGTGCCCAAGCGCCTCACGCCTGGCTTCGAGGAGCGCCTCTCAGCCAAGTCCATGGCCGCGATCTACGGTGTGCTCGCCGCGAGCCTAGCGCTCGGCGACTGGCTTTCCAGCGAAGAAGCCGCGTAGCTGCGTAGCCGGTCGCGGGCGCTACGCGACGAGTCTGAGCGCACACGGGCGCTACGCGACGAATCTGTGCGCACACGTTTGTGGTGTCCGATTTGTGGTGCCCGAGAAGAGTTCGGGAGGCTACTCGACCAGCGGCTTTCGCACACGTTTACGGCGCTCGAAGGGAGACTGCGCCAAGTCGGGCAAATTCGAGCCCAGCGGACCAGGCAGCGGGGGCGGTGCAACAAACGGAGAGGGCGGTAGTGTTTGTGGTGTCTGCCCTGTTTGCGGCGTCGGCCCAGCACTGGCTTTGGCCGCAAGAGCCACTTCAGGCTGGGGCTCAGTCGGCGCCGACTCCACGCGCTTCGATTGTGCAGGCACAGGTTTGGCAATTGCAGCTGCTGCCACGGGCCCGCTCGCGGTTGGCGCTGCCGCGACGCTCGCACCTTCTCCCGCAGTCGGTACGCTGGCGACTGCAGGCGGATTCGCATCAACGCTAGCTGCGCTCGCTTCCACTGCACTCGCGTGCGCTGCACTCGCGCCCGCGCTCGCAATGCCGCTTGCGGCCGCGAACGAACTCCCGCTCGTGGCGCCGCTCGCGCTCCCGCTTGCACTTGCGCTCAGCGCCCAGGGTCGCGCCAACGCTAGTCCCCCGCCAGCCAAAACCATCAACGCACCCAGCACGTACAACGCAGTGCGCTTCGGGCGCTTCGCACCGGCCACCGTTTCGACGCCGGCGCTCGTTGAATGAATTGTGCGCGCTGGCGTGAGCGCTCCATCCCCGGTCAACGCTTTGGCGTTGTCGCGTGTTTCGAACGGCCTCGTGAGAACCCCGGCGGACGCGCTGAACAAGCCCTCGAACGCCGCGTGCAGCTCACGCACACTCGCGAAACGTGCGCTCGGCTCTCGGCTCACCGCGTGCAAGAACCACGAGTCGAAACCCTGAGGCAAACTGCGGCCGAGCTCGGCAGCACGCGCGGATGCGAGCGGTAGCGGATCGAGCACGACTTCGCGCAACAACGCGGCCAAGGTCGAACTTTCGTCCTCGACCGCGCGAAAAAAGTGACGCCCTGTCAACAGATTGAACGTGATGAGCCCGATCGCCCACACATCCGTCGCCGGGCTGATCTCGGCGCCGCGCGAAGTCTGCTCGGGCGCCATCCACGCGGGTGATCCCACGGCTGCGGTCGCCGTGGTCCGCGCATCGGCAACCAACTTGGCGATACCGAAATCCAGTACCTTCACCGTCGTGCGCACCTCGGCCCGCCGCGCTTGCGCCAAGAAAATGTTCTCGGGCTTCAAATCGCGATGCACGATGCCCGCATCGTGAGCGGCAGCAATCGCGTGACACAGCTGCTGCAAAATGCTCCGCACCTCATCGATCGACAACGCACCACTACGTTGCACGTAGCTCGCCAGATCCTCGCCTTGCAACAACTCCATCGCGAGCCATGGCGTGCTGGTTGCGGCGTCCACGCCCGCGCTCACCACCTCCACGACGTGTTCGCTCTCGATGCGAGACCCAACCCGAGCCTCTTGCTCGAAGCGCTTGCGCAAACTCGCGTCACTCACCAACTGCGGCAACATCAGCTTGAGCGCCCGTTGCTTACCGGTGCTCAACTGCTCGACCACGTAGACCGTGCCCATGCCCCCTTGACTGAGCCGCCGAACCACACGGAAGTCCCCAGCGAAGACCGAATTAATTTCGAGATGAGCCAGCGTATTCACGCAGGCTGCCACACTATCACGTCGCTCGGCGCGTCTCAGCCCTCGCGCACCAACCCCCGCAAACCTCGGCGCGTCTCAGCCCTCGCGCACCAACCCCCGCAAACCTCGCACAACTTCGCGCGCGGCAGATGTCGAGCGTCAGGCCCCGCAGAAGGGCGGCGCTGAATGACTCTCGGCAGCGGGGGCCTCGCGCAACAACGGATCCAACTGACCGCGCCGGTCCAGCTCGGCGATGTCGTCGAAGCCGCGCACCGAGCGCCCGTTGATGAAAATCTGCGGCACCGTGCGCATGCCCGTCTTCTCGATCAACCAATCTCGGCAAGCGCGGTTCCCCGATACATCGATCTCACGCACGCGCGCGCCCTTCCTTTCGAGCAAACGTGCTGCGCGCACACAGTATGGACAATACGGCGTGCGGTACATCACCACATCGGCGGGCATGACGTGCGTTGAGTCAGTCATCGGTCAACTCAATCTGGGCACGCGTTTTTGCGTTTCAAGACCCTCACCACGCCACGACGCGATCGATTCAACCCCGAACGGAAGCGCACTGTCGTAAGTTGCCAGCGCACGTACGCTCTCGATCACATCCTTCATTACACCCTTGCTCGTTACTACACCCTTTGCAGTGACGACTTCGCAGTGACGACAACACCAGCGCGTGCCGTCGATCGCCCGGCTCCACCTGCTCACCGAGTCAACCCAAATCGTACAACCTGGGTACGGCAGCACGCCGCAGTTTGGCAGGGATCTGAACTAGCGCTGTACGCATTTTCGTGAGCCGTGGCGCTCTTCGCGCGTCGTCTTTCGTCTGCCGAATTTTGCCGGCCGGAGCTCCGTCCAGATGACCCATCGTTCAGCCGTTCCCCGCGTCGTTTTCACCGCGCTTGCCCTCATTGCCGCCGCTCAGACCAGCTCACGTCCCGCTGCGGCTCAACAAGCGACGCCCCCCAGCGCCGCCGCCAAGCCTGCCGACGCGCCGGCGCCCGCAACCGCTCCCGCTGCGCCCAATGAAGACAAAGCATCTCGGGACAGCGCTCCCACCGACGCGCCACCGCCCCCCGAAGCTGCCGTGCCGCCCCCCACGCCCGTCGCCGCTCCACCAGCGCCATCCCCTGCCGAGCCTGCGCCAGCGGCCCAGTCCTCTTGGTTCAGCCGCACGCCCCTCACCATATCCTCGGGCACAGGTGAGAACCAACTCTCACTCACCTTCTACGGCTTCGTTCAAGCCGACTTCATCCACGACACTACCCAAAGCTACAACGACGCAATCGGCGACACACTCGTCGCGCGCAGCGACGTCTTCGAAGGCACCAAAGGCCGCACCCAATTCTCCACCCGCAACACCCGACTCGGCCTCGCCCTCAAGTCACCCGAAATCGCCGGCATGCGCCCCAGCGCCGTCCTCGAAGGCGACTTCTTCGGCAACCAACCCAACCACCCGCCTCAAACCTCCGAGACAGCCTACTTCGACAGCGGCACCTTCCGCTTACGACACGCATACGTAAAACTCGAAAGTGCCTACGTCGACGTCCTCATCGGCCAGAGTTACGACCTCTTCGGTTGGCAAAACTACTACTTCCCTGCCACCGCTGAATTCCTCGGAATTCCCAACCAGGTCTTCTCGCGCCATACCCAACTTCGCCTCTCTCACACCTTCGGAGCAGATGGCCCCGTTGGCGTCACCTTGGGTGCCTCTGCGGCTCGCCCTGGCCAACGCGACTCCGCTATGCCCGACTTCAACGCCGGCTTGCGCATCGGCGTCAACGGCTGGAAAGGCATCACGACACCAGGCAACACCAACACCACCGCCCTTCCACTCTCCCTGGGCGTCTCCGGTGTCGTCCGCCAATTCAAAGTCGACGCCTACACCCCCCCGCCCACTCAAAACGCCAACGCAATCACTGGCTGGGGCCTCTCCATCGACGCACTCCTCCCAATCCTTGCTGCCCAAAACGCCGACGACCGCGGCAACAAGCTCACCCTCACAGGCTCATTCGTCATCGGCTCCGGCATCGGCGACCTAATGACTGCCACCGGTGGCGCACGCTTCCCGACCCTACCCAACCCCGCTCAAGCCAACCCGCCTCCCGAATACACCGGCAACATCGACAACGGCATCGTCACCTTCGATCGCCTCGGTGTCCTCCACACCATCGACTGGCAAGCCTTCCGAGCGGGCCTCCAATACTACCTACCCCCCAGCGGCCGCGTCAGCATCTCAATCAACTACACCCAGGCCCACTCCAAAAACATGCGCAACCTCTATCCGCAAGGCGGCGCAGAAATCGAACTCCTCACCCACGTCGCCGAAACCACCCGCTTCGCCGACGCCAACATCTTCTGGGACGCCACACCTGCCGTTCGCTTCGGCATCGCCGGCGCCTACACCACCGTCGAATACCTCGACGGCGACAAACCCCATAACATCCGCGGCCACCTCCAAGCCCTCTACGCCTTCTAGTCCCAACTCTGTGACTCCAGCCGTAGCCCACTCGGTCCACCTTCGGCATCACACGCGAAGTTCCAGTCGAATTCTCCGAGTAGAGCCGCAGCCACTCGGTCCACCTTCGGCATCACATACCAAGTTCTGCCGGCGAACCTTTCGCCCGCCGCGAGCGAAGTACGCGCCATCGAAGTGAACGCCGAATCGAACCGGCGCGCCACGAGGGTGTGAAGTGGCGCGACCGAAGTGAGCGCCGAATCAAACCGTCGCGCGGCGGAGTGTGGAGTTGCGCGACCGAAGTGAGCGCCGAATCAAGCCTTGCTCGGGCGACGCGAACCTAGCGCGAACGAAACTCAGCCGAATCAAAAGAGCGCGACCGAAGCGCTCGTGGGCGCAACCGGCGCTGAGAAACTCGCTTGCACACCTGCAGCAGGCATTGCCCCATCCTGTGGTGAGGGTGCCTTGCGAACGCATCGTCCACAATCGAAGCGTCCACTCCGAAGCCCATCTGGAGGGATGCCGATTCGCTCATGCTCATGATCGCTCCCGAGTACGCGAGGACAGCCGATTACCTACATCCCACTTCTCGACCCACACTTCGATCCGCGGCGTCGGCGGATGGTCCTCGTCGGACGTGTACAGGCGCTACTCAACCCCACGCTCCTCGACGCCCTTCGTCGCGGCTTCGCTCAGTGCAGCCGTTCCGCCCAACTCGTCGGTTTCGCCCACTGCTCGTCGACACACCCCGATGCACCGAGATAGGCCTATTCACTGCCTCATCCAGGGGGTTCGATCGTCGCGGAACGCAGTTGAACGCTGCGACCCAGTGAGAATGGCGACCGCCCGCATCATCGCTCGGAGCATACGTCAAATCGCAAACCCCGCTGCAGCCCTCCGTCGCGCCCGCTACTGACAGTCTGCCGCTGAACGCGCTCCAGCAGGTTTCGCTCGGAAGCCATGCCTCGGGACAAACCGATTCTCGCGATACCTCTTTGTAGCCAAACATCCATGCGAGCCAAACCCGACGCCTCGCCCGCGCCCATGTCAGCCGCAATCAACCCAAACCCCCGTCGCCGCGCGGACCAAACGTCTCAGCCGGAATCAAACCTAACGCTGCATCGCCGCACGCGACGGAAACATCTCAGCCGGAATCAAACCGAGGGCAGCCGGAAGCAACCCAGCGCTGCAACGCACGCCAACTCAGCCGGAATCAAGTGGCGCTGACATCGCGTGGCTCACTCGACGACGGCGCAGGACACCGGAGGCAGCCAGGAGCTTTCGGGTGTTGACGATGATCGACGTAAAGGAAGTGCGCCGGCGCTTGGCGGCGGGGCAAAACGCGCGACAGATGGCGAGCGAGGGTGTGGTAGGCCGAGGCACGGCAAGCCGGTACATCGCGGCGCCGATATCGCTCGGGTTGAGCACGAGCGACGAGCTGACTGACGAGCGCGTGCGCGCCGTCGCGCTGCCTGCGGTGTCCGATCCGCGGCAGCTGCTCGAGACACGGCGCATTCAAATCGAGAAGTGGCCCAAGCAGGACGAGCCGCCCACATTGGTGCCCAGGGCTGGGGCGCCGCCCGACCAAGTATCTCAGCCGAATTCAAACCTAACGCTGGATCGCTACGCCCGAGCAAGTATCTCAGCCGGAATCAAACCAGCGCTGCAGCGCACTATCTCAGCCGGAATCAAGTGGTGCTGACATCGCGTGGCCCACTTCAATGGGCATCTGCGCGACCAAGTATCTCAGCCAGAATCAAACCCAACGCTGCGTCGCTACGCCCGAGCAACTATCTCAGCCGGAATCAAGCCCAACGCTGGGTTGCTACGCGCGACCAAGTATCTCAGCCAGAATCAAACCCAACGCTGCGTCGCTACGCGCGACTACGTAGCTCAGCGGAATCAAGCCCAATGCTGCGGCGCTGCGTGACCAAACACCTCCGGCGAATCGACGCAACGCTGCAGCGCACTACCTCAGCCGGAATCAAGTGGAGCGTTGGCGTCAACGTTGCGCCTTTTCAGCGGGGCGCGTGCGCGGTGTAGCGAGCGCTAGTGACTCGCGTTGTCTGCGCTAAAGTATTGCGATGTTTGGATGCGCGCCCTTTACGTCGCTGCGCCCCCAAAAAACATAAAACAATATTTAGCCGAGAGAGGTCTATTTGAGTGATCGGAGCTGCGGAGTGTGTTAAGCAGCTTGTGCGCAGGTTGCTTGTGCGCGTTTCAGGTGAGGTGCCCATGGGGGTTTTCTTGCAACTGCCGTTTGAGTTTCCGGCGGGACCGGAGCGGAAAAAGCGTGGTGGCGCTCGTCCGGGAGCTGGTCGGCCGCCTAACGAGGGGCGGCGGAATATGCCCCACGTTGCGCGACCGCCGCATGCAAAGGGGAATCCCGTGCACGTAACGTTGCGGGCGCGGGTGAATTCATTGCGATCTCAAGTCGTCTTTGCCAAGGTGCGGCGCGCCATTTCGCGGGCGAATCGAACTTGGTACGGCAGATTCCGTATTTGCCATTTTACGGTGCAAAGCAATCATGTTCACTTGATTGTGGAGGCGTCGGATTTAGATACTCTGGTCGGCGGGATGCGCGGGCTGTGTGTGCGTATTGCTCGCGCGGTGAATCGCGCCATCGGGCGGCGAGGAAGATTTTTCGACGATCGCTGGCATGGTCGCGAGCTGGCGACGCCGGGCGAGGTTAGGAGTGTGATCATCTACGTGTTGGCGAATTCCCAAAAGCATGGCGCGGCTTGTAGCGGGCTGGATCCGTACTCGTCAGCGCCCTACTTCAACGGCTTCATCGAATTTGGTGGAAAGGCGCCCTGCGAAATCGAAAGGGCGATGCTGCCTGCTTGGCTTGCCAGGCTTGCCGCATCGGAGAGGCCGGTTGCGCCGGCGCAAACATGGCTGCTCGCCGTCGGCTGGAAACGCGCCGGATGCATCTCCTTGCAGGATACGCCGCGCGCCTGACGCGCCATGAGCTAGAAGGCCGCGTCTGACGCGCCTGACGCGCCCGAGCTACAAGCCTGAGCGAGCTACAAGCCTGAGCGAGCTACGGGCCTTCGTCTGACGCGCGTGACGCACCATGCGCTATAAGGCCGCGCCTGACGCGCCCGAGCTACGAGCCCGCGCGTGACGCACCACGCGCTACAAGGCCGCGCCTGAGGCGCCCGAGCTACGAGCTCGCGTCTGACGAGCTACGAGCCCGCGCCCGCCAGGAGCTACGTGTGATTCGAGCGTCTCTCGTTTTTGGGGGGCGCAACCGTGTAAAGGGCGCGCATCCAAACGATGCGCACGCGAGCGCAGACAATGAGCGCGCGGCGCACACTACACCGCGCACGCGCCACACTGAAAATGGCGCCGGTTTGCCGCGGCGCGCGCCGAGCGGTCGCCAGTCGCACAAAGTTTCTCACCACCGTGCATGGGAGCGCGCCGCGCCCAGCGGTCAAACGCCGTTCTCGCGGTGAGCGCAAGGTTCTCCAGTGGTGCGCGCCGCGCGCGCTGTGGCTCTCGCCGCGCTGCGCGCTGTGGTCGCACGCAATTGCTCGCGGCGCGCGCCGTGGCTCTCGCCGCGCCGCGCGCCGCGCGCGCCCAATGGTCCCACGCCGTTCTCGCCGAGCGCCCCGTGGTCGCCCGCAGTTCCTCGCGTGCGCCCGAAGGTTCTCGCGGCGCTGCGCGCTGTGGTCGCCCGCAGTTCCTCGCGTGCGCCCGAAGGTTCTCGCCGCGCCGCGCGCCGCGCGCGCCCAATGGTCGCACGCCGTTCTCGCCGAGCGCCCCGTGGTCGCCCGCAGTTCCTCGCGTGCGCCCGAAGGTTCTCGCCGCGCTGCGCGCTGTGGTCGCCCGCAGTTCCTCGCGCGCCCCCGAAGGTTCTCGCCGCGCGGCGCGCCGCGCGCGCCCAATGGTCTCACGCCGTTCTCGCCGCGCGCCCCGCGGGCCTAATGGTCCCACGCCGTTCTCGCCGCGCGCCCCGCGGTCGCCGGCAGTTCCTCGCGTGCGCCCGAAGGTTCTCGCGGCGCTGCGCGCCGCGCGCGCCCAATGGTCCCACGCCGTTCTCGCCGCGCGCCGCGGGTTCGGACCCTGAGGCAATGGTCTGCCGCCCGCGCGCGGAGGAGCCGTGTTGGCGAGAGGGTGTTAGGATCGATGAAGTGATAGAAACAGAGTGGTCGTGAGTGTGTCTTTTCGAAGTGGAGCGCGTGTTGGCGCGGTCGCGCTGGTGTTGGCTGGGTTGGTTGGTGGGTGCGAGCGGCGAGCGGTGGTTCCAACGGGGCAGTTGGAGCGGGTTCATGAGCAGTGCGCGCGGGCGATTGCGAGTGGCAGCTTCGAGTTGCGGCAAAGTGCGTTGGTGGGTGTGGGGAAGCGTGCGCCGGTCGGGACGCCAGTGGTGATTTACGGTGCGTCTTGGTGCAGCGCGTGTGACGTGGCGCGAGAGTATTTGGAGATGCGGGGGATCGCGTTCGTCGAGCGGGATGTGGAGGAGGACGAGGAGGCTTTGGCTGCGATGCGGCGCGCGGTGCGTGAGGCCGGGCTTGGGAGGAGTAATACGCTGCCGGTGGTGGACGTGCTCGGCACGGTGACGATCGGTTTTATGCCTTGTGTGGTGGACGCGGTGTGGAAGACGTAACGCGGGACGAGCTGCGAAAACGTAAGGTGGACGCGGTGTGGAAGACGTAAACGCGGGACG
>JBMOMJ010000064.1:0-86569 GCA_049324695.1 Myxococcota bacterium | reverse complement strand
GGACGTGCTCGGCACGGTGACGATCGGTTTTATGCCTTGTGTGGTGGACGCGGTGTGGAAGACGTAACGCGGGACGAGCTGCGAAAACGTAAGGTGGACGCGGTGTGGAAGACGTAAACGCGGGACGAGCTGCGAAAACGTAAGGTGGACGCGGTGTGGAAGACGTAAACGCGGGACGGGCTGCGAAAACGTAAGGTGGACGCGGTGTGGAAGATGTAATGCGTCGACGCGGTGTGGAAGATGTAATGCGTGGACGCGGGGCGGAACTCGGGCGCGAGATGAGAGGCGCGCGGTGGGGGGCGAGTTAATTTTGGATTTGGGCGGGGCCGAGGTGGCGATCGAGCCAGGGGAGGATTTGTTGGGCGCTGAGGTCGATGGGGATGCCGTGGCCGACGTCGAGGACGATGTGGTGTTTGTGTTGGGGTGGTGTGGCGAGCAGTTGGAAGAGGGGGCGCTGGGCAGTTTCGACGGGGTTGTCGAAGTCGTGGCGGGCGTTGAGCATGAGGGTTGGGATGTGGATGTGAGGGGCGTAGTTGAGTGCGTCGATTTCGGGGGGAACTTGGCCCCAGACGGAGATGCCGGCGCCTTGGAGGATGGCGAGGCGGATGCGTGGTTCGAGAGCGGTGAGGAGGACGGCGCCGGAGCGCGCGCCGACGGCATAGAAGGTGAGTTTTTGGAGGTCGAGGTCGCTGCGCGTTTGTAGGTAGTCGATGGTGCGGCCGAGGTCGCGGGACCAGGCGATGCGAAGGTCACGGGTTTCGTTGGCTCCAAGGTTGGCGCTGGGGGAGCGTCGTTCGTAGGTGCCTTTGTAGATGGGGTAGACGATGGCGCGGCCGCTGCGGACGAGTGGTTCACCCCAGGCCAAGGCGAGTTCGCGGCTGGAGCGAAGGAGGAAGACGTCGCCGGGTGGGAAGAAGATGATGGTTTGGAGGGGTGGTCGCGGGCGTTGGGGAAGGAAGAGGTACACGCGCATGCGTTCGCCTCCGTAGGCCGCGTCGATTTCGAGGGACTGTTTGATCCAGGGTTGGGAGTTCGTGGGGAGCGTGGTTTGTTCGACGCGGGCGTTGAGTGGGGTGGGGTCGTAGGCGAATTGGCGGCGGTAGACTTCGAAGATTTCGTCGCTGGCTGGTTTGAGTTGGGTAATGTCTCTGCCGAGGCGGGATAGGTGGACGGGCGCGGTGACGATTGCTGGTAGGGGTCGGGTGTAGCGGGCGAGCCGGATGCCGTAGCCGGGTAGGCGTTGAAAGGGATTTTGGGCGTCGCTGTTGGCGAACATGCGCATGGTGTCGTTCCACGCGCCGCCGAGGATGAAGCGTTTGTTGTCGAGTTGGTTGGAGGCCCATTCGCGGACGTTGCCGGCCATGTCGTAGGTTCCGAAGGGGCCAAGGCCTGGGTGGCTGCCGACGGGCGCGCTGGCTTTGCCGCTGAAGTTGCTGGCTGTGAGGATGTCGGAGAAGCGGGTGAGCGCTGCGGCTTGGTACCAATGGTAGAAGGTGGGCAGGCTTTTGCCCGCGAACTCGGCGTAGGCTGCGGCTTCGTACCAGCTGACTCCGCTGACGGGGAATTCGGCTTGGTGTGGGGGATAGTTGCCTGCACTCCATGTGGCGGGGCCGTGTTGTCCGCTGGCGTCGCGAAATCGGTCGATGGCTTGTTGCCAGGTTAAGGTGAGGTCGCCGTCTAGGAAGGGTTCGCGCCAGAATCGGTTTTGTGTGTAGCCACCGGCGTCGACGAATTGTTTGTATTCGCGGTTTTTGACTTCGAATTTGTCGATGAAGAAGTCGTCGAGATTTGCGACTTGTCCGAAGCGGGCTGGGCTGCGACCGCCGACGACGCGCACCATGCCGCGTGGGAGGCTGCCGAGGGGATCGAGGCGAAAGCTTGGAATGGAGCCAGGTGAGGCGGTGCCTTCGATGGGTTCGAAGCCGGGTTTGTGGATCTTGACTCGAAATAGGCTGCGCGGAATGCGCACGTCGACAAGCGGGGTTTGGCCGAGTCGAAGCCATTCGCCACCGGGTTGGTAGGTTGCGATGCTGATTTCGGCGCCGGTTGGTTGCGTTGCGATCGAGGCGGGTACGGAGGTTTCGCTCCATAGGCGCGCGAGGACGGGATCGTCGGGAGTGAGATCGAGCGCACGGCGGGTGAGTAAGTAGGCTTGGGTGAGTTCACCAGCGTTTAGGAGGCGTTGAGCTTCTGGTGCGGCGACGCTGCGGGCCCAACTGGTTTGTCGTTGGCTGCGCCAGCGCCACGCCACGAGTGCAAGTGGTGCGCTCAGCAACGCGCAGGTGAGAAGTACGAGACCGGGGTGGCGAAGCAGGGCTTGCAGCACGGGTGCGCGGTGTGTATCGCGGGTGGTCGCGATGGTCTGGAGCCGTGCGGCGATATCTGCTGCCGTGGTTGCGCGTTGTTCAGGGTTTTCGCTCAGGCAGGTGCGCACGAGCGCCGCGAGTTCGTTGGGAGGTTTGGGCGCGAAGGCGCAAAGTTCGAAGAGCGGCAGTTTGGCGCGAGAGCTTTCGGGAGCTGCATCAATGGGCGACGCCGTGGCGCGGGTGTTTCGGGGAGGTGCGTCAGCGAGCGATGCTTGGTTGCGGGCGCTTCGCGGAGCCGTATCGGTGGGCGGCCGTCGTCCGAGCAGCATTTCGTACAAGATGACGCCGAGGGCGTAGATGTCTGCGCGTTGCTCGACTGCTTCGCCGCGGGCTTGCTCTGGCGCCATGTAGCCGAAGGTTCCAGCTGGCACGGCGTCGTTCGCTGAGTGCGGCTCGCGAGGCTCGTGCGGTTCGCGAGGCTCGTGCGGTTCGCGAGGCTCGAGTGAGCTGCGCGCTGCGAGGCCGAAGTCCAAGATTTTTACGTGCCCGTCGTGCGTTAGGAACACGTTTTCTGGCTTCAAGTCGCGGTGGACGATGCCGTGTTCGTGCGCTGCGCTGAGGCCGCGTGCGATTTGCGATCCCACGTCGAGCACGAGCGCGAGGGGCAGCGCGCCGTTTCGCAAGCGGGTGCGAAGTGACTGTCCAGCCAGGTATTCCGTTACGAGGTAGGGCGCGCCTTCGTGTTCACCGACGTCGTACACCGTGACGACGTTGGGATGATTCAGTGTGCCGGCGGCGCGTGCTTCGGCTTCGAGGGCGCGCATTCGTTCGGCGGCGTTGGAGACGTGAGGCAGTAGGAACTTGAGGGCGACCTGGCGGGATAGTCGTTCGTCCCGCGCGAGCCAGACTTCGCCCATGCCGCCCGCGCCGAGGCGGCGTTCGATGGAGTAGTGGCCGATGCGATCTCCAGCGCGCGCGCTCCAGCCTTCACGCGAGATTTGACGAGCGAAGGCTTCGATAGCAGGCTGCTCGAGGAATTCGGGCGACCCTTCGGCGGCCGCGATTAGCGAGCTTACGTCCTCAATTAGCGCGCTGTCGCGATCGCACGCGTTTCGTAGGAACTCCGAGCGCTTCGCCGCGGGCAGTTCCATGGCGTGGGTGAAAATGCTGTCTAGCTTCTGCCAGCGCTCAGTGGGCATGAGCAGCGGTCAGATTGCGATATAGCCAAGCGCGTGCGAACGCCCAGTCGTTGTGAACGGTGCGAACCGAGACGCCGAGCACTTCCGCGGTCTCTTCGACGGAGAGCCCTCCGAAAAAGCGTAGCTCGACGACCTGCGCTTTGCGTTCGTCTTCGCGCGCCAGCGCTTGCAGCGCCAGATCGATGGCCAGAACGTCGGAGCTTGGATCACTTTCGGGAAGCTCCAAGCCGTCGAGCGGCACACGCACTCCGTCTACTCCACCGCGCCGCTCGGCGCGCCGACGACGTGCGACGTCGACTAGAACACGGCGCATCATCTGCGCCGAGACGCCGAAGAAATGACCACGGTTTTGCCAGCGCACCGAATCCCAACCGAGCAAGCGCAAGCACACTTCGTTGACGAGTGCAGTGGGCTGCACGCTGACATGGGAGCGCTCGCCGGCGAGGTAGCGCGCCGCGATGCGATGAAGTTCGTCGTAGACGAGTGAGAGCACGCGCGCGAAGGCGTTGGTATCCCCATCGCTCCAGGCGCGCAGGAGCTTCGTGACCTCCCCAGCGTCCTGAACGGCCGGTGCCTCGCTGCTCATGGCGAGTGAACTTTACACCGGTAGTCGCTTGAATAGACAGAGCTACGGCCTCGAAGTGGAAGGCGCGCTCTGCTTCTCAAAACTGCAAGCGCGCGTTGCGTTTACAAATAATTCGATGGCGTTTGCAGTTTTGCGTGACGGAGTGCGCCTTCACGCTTGGATGCCGCGCTTGATCGATTGGCGCGGCGGGTTAGTCGCGGGGCGTTTGGTAAGCGCGTTTACTCTCGTAGGAGCAAGCAATCATGGGTTCGCATCAATACTTCACGCCATTCGTCATGGCCTTGGGTGCTCATCTGCCTCCCGGTTGCACTGGAGATGATGTCACTACAGTGCCAATCAATGCGGAAAAGGTGCTGGCTCGCGCTAGCGACGCGATGGGCGCTGCGACCGTTAGCACGCTTTCTTATACAGGGGACGGCAGTGGCTACACCTTCGGGCAGGCGTACACGCCGGACTCTCCGTGGCCGAAGGTTACGCTGCATAGCCTGACCAGAAGCTTCAATTACGAGAGTGGTTCGCTGCGAGAGGAGATCGAGCTGAGTCGCGCGGAGCCGCTCGGTGGCGGGGCTTACCCTCTTTCGGGCAAACAGAAGAACGACCAGTTCGTGAGTGGTGAGTTCAGCTGGAACATGAACGGCACCAATGTTGTGCCATTTTCATTCTTCCGCGCGGCGCGTCAGCATCAACTGTGGGCGTCGCCACACGGCATCATCAAAGCCGCGCAGGCGTCCGCTGCTGTGGCTCACCTCGAAATTCAGGCTGGTGTCGCCAAGAAGACAGTGTCCTTTACTAAGGCGGGCACGTTGCGAGCGAAGCTGTACTTCGACGACGCTTATCACGTCGAAAAAATCGAAGCGCACGTTCCGGACAACCTGCTGGGCGAAACCACCGTCGTGACGGATTACGCCGAGTATCAGGACTTTGCTGGCGTCACGTTTCCCGCGCATGTCACGCAAACGCAAGATGGTCACCCGCTAGCAGACTTCACGGTGCGAACGGTGACGGCCAATCCAGCGGTGGACATCAGCGTGCCCGATGCGGTGCTGAACTTCAGTGAACGCGTGGTTTCGACACTGGTGGCGCCGGGGTTGTGGTTCGTCACTGGCGGCTCACACAACAGCGTAGTGATCGAGCTGGCAGAGTACGCGATTCTGGTTGAAGCCCCGCTCACGGATGATCGCGGCCTTGCTGTCGTTAATGAGGCCAAGCGCCTGGTGCCGAGTAAGCCGATCAAGTACGTCATCAATTCGCACAATCACTTCGATCATGCGGGTGGTCTGCGCGCTGCGGTCGCTTCGGGGCTTACGGTGATCACGCAGAAGGGCAACCAGGCCTACTACGAAGAGGCGTTTGCAACGCCGAACACGATTCGCCCCGATGCACTGGCGCGTTCCGGGCTGAGTGCCACGGTAGAAGGTGTAGAGGAGAAGCTGGTGCTCAGCGACGGTGCGCGGGACGTGGAACTGCACCACATTGTCGGCAGCAATCACTGCGACACAATGCTGATGATCTATCTGCCGAACGAGAAGGTCTTGATCGAAGCCGATCTGTTCACGCCTGGCAGCAATCCGAACGCACCGACGCCCGCGGTGATCGACCCTCAGAAGGTCGTGCTGGTGGATAATATCGAGCGTTTGCAGCTCACGATCGAACAAATCTTGCCGTTGCACGGCCGTATTGCGACTATGAAGGAGCTCCTGACGGCAGTTGGCAAGGCGCCCGCACCGTAAACAGCGTGTAACATTTGGCCGCGGGGGGTCTAGATTTGACCGCGACGCGAATTGCACAGGACCAGTGCCTCACTCGAGTTGCGGCACAGCCCACCAAGGAGTTCGAACGTGAAAATGCGAATCAGCTCTCGCTACGTGTCTGCATTGGCGCTCGTGCTCGTTGCGTGCGGAGACGCCCAGCCGGAAAATGGCGCCGAACCGCTGGGATCTCGGACGCAGGCTGCATCGAATTGGCAGTGGCCGTTTGGCGGCGCTGATTCGCACGACTGGGTGATCAACAACTACGTCGACCTCGATCCGTCCAGCGGCTTGCTCGACTACCGAAATGGAAATCGCACTTACGATGGTCACGGAGGCATCGACATCGACGTCGCGACGTTTCGTCAGATGGATGCGGGTTTTCCGGTGCGCGCAGTCGCTGGCGGGCAAGTCATCGAGGTGGTCGAGAGCAATCCCGATCGCAATTTGACTTGCGCAGGTGATTGGAATCGCGTCGTAGTGCGGCTGCCCGACGGCTACGAGGTGATCTACGGGCACCTGAAGCGGGATTCGGTGCCGGTCAGCGTGGGGCAAACTGTGGTTGCGGGGGCAACGCTCGGGGTTGTCGGCAGCTCGGGTTGCTCCACACAAGCTCATCTGCACTTGGAAACGAGGTCGCCGAGCGGCGTGATCGTCGATCCCATGCAGCAAGGCTTCTTCGCGTCACCGCCCGCTTACGACACGCCGATGGGCTTCATGGACGTAGTCGTTGCCGACACCACCATGCAGCGTGAAGACGTGATGGCCCCTGCACCGAACGTGAGCAGCTTCTTGCAGGGAAGTCCACTTTCAATCGCGGTGCATCAGGGTGGTGGGGACTCACCAGAAACGCTCGCTGTGCGCGTGTACCAACCGAACGGATCGCTCTTCGGTGAACAAGGCAAGACTGCGGGCGGGTACCAGCGCCATTGGGCAGACACGTGGAACTGGACATTGCCGGCGAACGCCGCAATTGGAAGCTGGAGGGCCGATGTGCTCATCAACGGAGTCGTCGTACGCAGCCAGGCTTTCCAAGTTGCGAGCGGCAGCGTGTACTTCGAGAACTTCGATGACGGGAGCGCCAACGGCTGGACCACGAGCGGCGGTAGCTGGGCGGTCACCTCGAGTTATTACACTCACCTGAACGACACGTTGGTTTACCGGCAGTCGAACCTAACCGGCAACGCGCGAGCGTGGGGTGGCGGTACCACCAGCAACTCCAGTGTTTCGGCGCGCATCCGTGTACTCCAATTCAACGGCACGAACCGTTTCGTAGCGCTGCTCGGCCGCGTGCAAAACGCTAGCAACTTCTACCAAGTTGCGCTTCGCAGCGGCAATCAGCTCGAACTTGCCAAAGTCGTTGGCGGCACCACCACCGTGCTCGCCACAAAAACCTACAACGTCGTCCAAGGCGAAACTTACGACGTGAAGCTCGAAATGAACGGCAGCGCGCTCAAAGTGTTCGTCAACAACACACAAGAGTTCGCCGTCAGCGATTCCTCACACACCAGCGGCCAGGCAGGCGTTGCAACCTATTACGGCTCCGCTGACTTCGACCAGGTCAGAGTGGCCAGCGTCGTCAACGCCGCTCTACCTGGTCCTGCCACCAATCCTTCACCAGCGAGTGGAAGCAGCGTCTCCCAACCTATCACCCTGTCCTTCGCCGCTGGGTCAGGCGCCACTTCGCACGACATCTACTTTGGTAGCTCCAATCCGCCTCCGTTCGTGGGCAACCAAACCAACACCACTTACAACCCTGGCACCCTCACCAACGGCGCCACCTACTACTGGCGAGTCGACGAGAAAAACGGCGCAGGCACTACCCAAGGTAGCGTCTGGCAATTCTCCACCACCTCCGGCTCGACCACGCTCTTTTCCGAAAACTTCGAGTCCGGCTCGCTCTCTGCCTTCAGCATTCTCAGCGGCACCTGGTCAATCGGCACCGACGGCACGCGCGTCTTGATTGGAACCAACTTCGGCGGCAACGCGCGCATCGCAGCGGGCAGCAACAGCTGGACCAACCAACTCGTCTCCGCGCGCGTCAAACCCCTTTCCTTCAACGGCAGCGACCGCTTCGTCGCCGTCTTCGCGCGCCTGCAAAACGCCGGCAACTACTATTATGCGACCCTTCGCAGCAGCGGCAAAATCGAACTCAAGAAACTCGTCAACGGATCCAGCACCACCTTCTCCTCCAAATCCTTCACTGTCTCGACCAACACCTGGTACCCCGTTCGCCTGGAAGCTGTCGGCTCGTCACTCCGCCTCTACGTCAACGGCAGCCTCCAACTCTCCGCAAGCGATTCCACCTTCGCCAGCGGCCGCATGGGTCTAGGCACCTACTACGCCAGTGCCGAATTCGACGACGTCCTCGTCACGTCGCAATGACCATCGATCTGAGACGGCTGTCTCGGGGCTCTCGGGGCAGATCGGTCGCCTATTGCGGAAGCGCGCCGGCTCGGGGCGCAACTGGTCACAACGACCGGAGTAAAGCGAAGATTCGGCGAGGCTCATTCGCGAGTCATCCCAGTAATCGATTGATGCTTGACCGCTTGCCGGGACGCCGTGCCGCTTCGGGACGGATCAGTTTCTCGCGGGGCGCGGTGTTGCGCCTTCGCGCAAAAGCGAGCGTTCGCGCAAATGAGTCTTCGCGGTGTGCCCTTTTCAGGGTAGCGCGTGCGCGGTGTAGTGTGCGCGACGTGCTGCGGTGTCTGCGCTCACGTGGGCCAGAGTTTGGTTGCGCGCCCGTTACAGTGAGCGCCCCCAACCAACCCGACTTGAATCGCTGTTGATCGTTTGCGGCGTTTGGGCGGGCGAGGAGATTGGCGACGCGTGTCGGCGCGGGCGAGGAGTTAGGGAGTGACGGCGCCGGTTTCGACGTAGTCGCAGCAGTAGGTGGTGGCGGGGTAGCCGTCGGCGCTGGTGCCGCGGACGCCGGGATCGCATTTCATGGGGTAGTTGTCTTCTTCGGGGCGATCGGGTCCGTAGCAGGCGAAGGCGAAGCGGCCGGGCGCGCAGGTGGAGAGGTTGGGATGGCTTATGCAGGTGCCGCCGCGTGGGACGAGGGCAGGCATGAAGCAGCAGTAGGTGCGAAGCTCGGGGTTGGGCGGGGTTTTGGGGATGGAGCAGGTGGGGTGGAAGTAGTCGGCGCGACTTTTGTTAGGGCCGAGATCTTCGCCGGTTGGCAGGTTGCCGGTTTTGCAGGAGAAGCCGAGCATGCTTTTGGGGCAACCGAGGGTGTCGGTTTGTAAGCAGGGAGACGGCGGGCGGTTGCCGGAGCAGCAGTAGTTGGTGTATTCGTTTTCCCAGAGTCCGTTGCTGCAGGAGAGGGTGCCATTGAGGGATTCGGGCCGGTTGCCGCCGCGGCATTTGACGCCCCACGTGGGCTCGCCACAGTCGGAGACCGGGTCGTAAACGCAGTCGACGATTTGTTGTGTGCAGCAGTAAGCGGAGCGACCGGTGTCGCCGATCTTGCCTTCGTCGGAGCAGAGGATGCCTTGGGGGACGCCGTCGGGGTATTTCGGGAGTTGGTCGGGGCGAACGCTGCCGCTGCAGGAGTAGGGGACGAGGCCAGCGTCGGCGGGCATGTTGTTGTAGTCGTTGACGCGGCAGTCGATGGCGGCGTTGCGATCGATGATGCATTCGCCGTCGGGCGCTGGGCGTTCGGGTAAGCACGTACTGGCTGCCAACACGAGGGTGGGTGCGACGATGAGGGCGCGCGCAATGCGCGATGTGACGGCGCTTGCGAGTGTGCTTGCGCGCGGTGTGACGGCGCTTGCGAGTGTGCTTGCGCGCGATGTGACGGCGCTTGCGAGTGTGCTTGCGCGCGATGTGACGGCGCTTGCAAGAATGCGTGCGATGCGCGCGGTGCGACGAAGCGGGCGGGGGCTAGTCACTGAGCCTCGAGCTTTTTGGCGGCGGCTCGTTGTTGCCGAGCCAGCCTTTGGGAAGTTCTGGAGCGGGGAGGGTGGGGAATACACATCGGCGCGGGGTGCTGCCGCCGCTGATGTTGTCGTTGATTTTGACGTCGAAGCCCGTCGGGCGGAAGTTGACGTCACCCGGGCCGAGGTTGATGTCGACGTATTCGCCGTGTACGGCGAGCGGGCTGACGTTGTCGATGATGACGTTGTCGAGGGTGATGGGGCCGGTGCGGCGGGTGGCGCTGTTGCCTTCCAAGGTGACGACGGGCTGCTTGGTGTTCATGCAGCTGACGTGGCGCACGTTCTGCAGGGTGATGTTGCGGAATTCGGGGTAGATCGCGCCGGCGAAAAGGGGGTTGTACGCCGTGCTCACCAGGATGGCGTTGTTCATGTCGCGCATGCAGATGTCGCGGTAGACGATGTTGTCTACGAGACCGCCGCGGCTGACGTCGGACTTGATGCGAATGCCGTTGAAGTCGGCTTCGGTGGCGTCGTGACCCACGCCGCGGGAATCGGCGTCGATGGTGAGGTCGTAGACGAGGACGTTTTGCACACCGCGCTGGTTGAGATCGGCGCCGTAGGTTTCGCTGCCAATCGACATGCCGTGGCCAGTGCCGAAGTGGTTGTGTGCGATGATGAGATCTTTGACGAGGTGGCCACCTTTGATGGCGATTTGGTCGTCGGAGGTGCTGACGGTGTTGCAGGCGATGACGCCGCACTGCGCGTAAGAGGTAGTGCCGGGATCGATGCCGTCGGTGTTGCGCGCAGCGTGCGGGTAGATGTATTGGCCGCGGCTGTTGTAGAGCTTCGAAGGTGTGAGGATGGTGACGCCCCACACGATGTAACCTTCGCCGGGGGCGTCGCAGCTGCCGTCCGCCGGGTTCGAGGTGACCTTCATGTGGAACTTGGCGGAGTTGTGCAAGGTGATGCGGTACGCCAAGAAACCGGTGGTGCCCGATGCGAGGTTGATGAGCGTCGGGTTGCCGATGCTGCCGTCGACTTTGCGCAGAGCTTGTGAGAGCTCCCACCAGGAGTAGTCTTGGCCAACGAGCGGCTCGCCACCTTGGCCGTCGATTGTTCCGTCACCAACGATGCCCGGGCTCGTGCCCTGCACGGTGATGTAGTCCTGGCAGGCGCTGGAATCGTTGATGCCTTTCACGCCACAGCTGCCGGTTTTTTGAAACAGCTCCGCGTTGCGCGATGCGTACAGCGTGACCCCCTTGTCGACCCATAGGATCACGCTGTCGATGGTGAGGTGGCCGGTGAGAAAGGCGTTGTTGTCGCCTTGTGCAACGAGCTTGACCGCGCGACCCTTGCAACGATTCAGCGCCTCTTGAACGCGCGCCGTATCGAGCTTGTCTTCGTCCGGGAACGACTTGTCCGAGACCAATGTCTCACACACGTCGGTTGGGAACTGCGGCTCGGGCGGCAAAAGCGGGTCGCCTTCGCCACACTTTGCGGTGCCCCCGGCGGTCTCGAAAGCGACCTCCGGGGACGAACCGCACTCGTAATCGTAGGCTGGTGCTTCGGTGTTCAGCGGCGCACACCCGAAGGTGGCGATGCCGAACGCAAGGGCCCAGAAACAAGCTCTATGCACTGCGCGACCTCAGCAACCTTTGCCGTTCGGGCAGGGCCATGCCGTGGCGCTGGCGCAGGTCCACTTGCGGACGCCCGAGGAGTTGGCAGCGCCGCACACGCAGTAGCCGGTCTTGGCCGCGCCAGAGCTGTCTTGGTATTGGCCGCTGGCGTCGTTGCACAGCGTGCACTCGGGCACCATGCACTCCGTTGATGCCTTCGGCGTGGTGGTGCCACAGGCCGTGCGATCGATCATCGCTGGGATCTTGTAACAGGAGTAGTCCTTCTCGGCGGGGAACTCGCAAGCGCCTTCGGCATAAACGCCGCCGGTACAGGTCTCCGATTTGAAACCGCTCGAGGCTGGGCCACAGGTCTTGTAGCAAACTTGCGGATCCGACGCGGTACAGGGGCCGCCCTTGGTCGGTTCCGCGCCGCTCGCCATCAAGCCGGTGCAGCTGGGCATGAAGTTGCCGCTGCTCGTCGCGCCTCCGCTCGTCGACGCGGTGGACCCACCGTTGCTCGACCCGGTTGCTCCGCCGTTTGCAGTCGTTGCGCCGCCATTCGCGCTGGCAGCGCCTCCCGAACTGCTCGTGGCACCGCCCGATGTGTTGGCAGCGCCGCCATTCGCTGACGAAGTACTGCCGCCGTTGGCGCTCGTGGAAGGGGAGTTTTCGCTGGAACAGGCGGCCGCGCCGAAACCAGCCAACATCAGAAGCAGGGAAGCGCTTATCGTGAGTTTCATGGGAGTAGTCATCCTGCGGAGAGCTCCGCGTTGGGGGCTTTCGTTGTCGACGCCGCAGCCAAAGACGCTGCGGGGACCAAGCGACGGCTCACGATTCGTGAGCGCGTTGATCACCGCAGCGACTGGCGACTGCGTCGGGTGCGGATCAGGTCTAGTGTTTGCGTCTCGAGGTAATGATCGTTTTGGGGTTCGGGGCCCCAAAACCTGAGGGTGGGTCCCAATCGATTCACTCGATTGGGCGGGAGCTGAGCTCCCGACGAACAGGGCTAGTGCTCTCGCCGCGAAGCGGCGCCTGGCGAAGCCAGGTCCCGGAAGGAACGTCGTTACTTCCGGGATAGAGCACTAGTGGCGTGGGCACTCTAAAAGGGCCCGCGAGGCTCACCCGGGGCCCGCGGAGCTCACTGTTCGCGCACGTGCACCACACTCGTCGGCTGCGCGAGCCGTGTCGACGGGGCGCGAACACATGGGGGAATGCACGCCGCACGCGGTCGCGTCTTCACGCGAGATTCAAACGTGCAGCGAGATCGGTTGGTAAAATTGGTTTCCCTATCGCCGACGGGGGCTCTCAATTGAACGCAGCATGGATGGACACGCCGAGCGATCGGGACGCGTGGTTGTTGGAGGGACTGCGGCGAGGCGACGCAAGCGCACAGACGTTGGTATTCCAAGCCTACGAACAGGAGGCACGCCGCGTGCTGTCGCGCATTCTGCGTGAACGATCCGACGTGCTCGACGCTTTGCAGGACACGTTCGTAAAGGTGTTTCGCAATGCTTGGCAGCTGGAAGATCCGCTCGCGCTTCGCAGCTGGGTGCTGCGGGTTGCGCAATCGGTCGGGCTGGACGAATTTCGCCGCCGCCAGCGCCTGCGTGTCACCGACGCGCGTACCAGCCGTGCCGAGTCGCCCAGCGTGGTTGCGCCCGTAGAGCTTCGCAGCGCGCTGCGTGATGCCTACCGCGTGCTCTCCGTGTTGCCAGAGCCGGAGCGCGAGGTGTTCATGCTCCGCTATATCGACGGGCTCGAGCTCACGCAAATCGCCGAGAGCTGTGGTGTATCGCTCGCTACGGTGAAGCGCCGCCTGGCGCGCGCCTCGACACGATTCACTTCGCTCGCCAAGCGCCAGCCCGGTCTCACCGATTGGATTGGCAGCGCACCGCGAAGTGCCGCCGCCGCGCCGTGAATGGCGCCCATGCAAACGCTGCGTAGTGAGGCTTACGTAGTAGTTGTTTGCTCCGAAAAGGCGCGATTCGACATGTTTGTTTGCGCCTAGTAATCGATATTAGTAATCGATGTTAGTAGTTTGCATGTGTCGAGTTGCTTGTGTTTGACAAGGCTGGGTGTGGTGCTTAGAGAATCGGAGCGTGGACACGAGGCGCTTCGTCGCGAAGCGTTGTGGAACTAGTGTCCGATGAGGAGGACCACATGAAGACGCGAAGGAGCGGGAGCGAATACGTGTGTCCGGCGCTCGTGAGTGCTGGGTTCATGGCGTTGGCGCTCGGCAGTGTTGGTTGTTCGAGCTCGGAGGGAAGCGGTGACACGCGCACCGAGAAGTTGGATCAGGCGCAATCGACGTTCGTCGACGAAAAGGGGAGGACGTGGATCAAGCTCGGCGAGGCGAAGTTTACGGACGAAGGGACCGAGACGCGGAAGCCGATCGAGCCGCTTTCGGAGCGATCGCTCGACGAGATCATCATGGAGGTCTCACTCGAAGAGGCCGCCAGAATGCTGCAGCCGCACTTGGAGTTCGACGGCGTGGAGTACACGATTTCCGACAAGGACGCGCTCGAGTTTGCGCAGATGGTACGCGAGCGCATCAAGCAGGGCGGCATCGCAGACGTGAAGTCCGAGATCCCCGAAGGCGCGAAGGTGCTGGACGGAGACGCCGAAGGTGATGAGCTCGAGGGGCGCAAAATCATCCCAGGATACGGTGATTGGTATCGTATCAATAGCTCTGCGCACATCTGGCCGTACAGCATGGTGGCGACACTCGATCAGGGCGCCGGCAGGTGCACCGCCTTCAAGATCGTAAATCACTACACGGCGGCGACCGCGGGCCACTGCGTGGCATCGAGCAGTGGCAACTGGAAAGCTCGTCAGCGCATCCAGTTCGCGGCGGGGTCGGGCAACACGGGTTCGTCGGGTAGCGGCGACGAGAAGGGTTACTTGCCTTCGGGTTGCTACGGTCGAGTCACGCCGGGTTGCTTCTCGGGCGTGGGCCAGTGCGACTACGCCGTGTTTTATCTGCGTGGAGCGCATGGCGGCAACGCTGCCTGGTGCAACTTCAACGACTACAACGTTGGTTACTTCGGCGCACTCGGTGTTGGGAGCGGCGACACGGGCGTGCAAACGCGCATGGGGAGCTATCCAGGTTCGCCACCAACCGGCGGTTACCCGAGCTTGTATTATCACAATCGCAGCGACGGTTGGGCCTCGGGCGACCACCTGCGTTATCGCATCGACACACTTCCCGGGAGCAGCGGCGCGCCGACCTTCAACAGCGCGCAGCAGGTGCGCTCGGTGCACAACGATGCGTGCGGCAGCGGAAGCTGCACGTACAACTATGGCATGCGCATGACCACGGCGATGTACAGCTTCATGGAGGCGTACGGCGGGATCTAACCGAACGGTGGGCGAGCGTTCGCGCCGCGACGGTTCGGACGCTCGCTCGGCGTGAGGCACTTACTCGAACAATCGAGGTGCGCCGAATGAACCTGCGTCATCTGACGTTTCTCTGCGTGTTGAGTAGCGTCTCAGCAGCGTGTGCGCCCGCGCCGCAGAGTGATTCCACGGATGCGAGCATTGCCACCACCCAAGCGCCGATCGTTGGTGGTGAAGTCGTCTCCGCGGGGGCGTGGCCCAACGTGGTTTGGCTAGAGAACGGGTGCAGCGGCGTGCTGGTTCATGAACGCCTGCTGGTGTACGCAGCCCACTGCGGCGAGGAACATTCACGCGCTTGGGTCGGAGACGCCCTACAGGTCGAGTGGGATCTGACTCAGGGTGTCACCAGCTTCGCTCCCCTGGGAGGAACGCAGCCGCTCGAGCTCGAGGTGTGCAGGACCGAACCACACGGGGGACGTGGCCGTGACATCGCTTACTGCATTCTCAAAACACGAGCTTCCGTGCCACTCGCTCCAGTGCTCACGCCCGAGGAACGTGGCCAAGCAGAGATCGGTCATTCGACGATGCTGGTTGGCTTCGGCCTCGCCGCGATTGATTCTGCAACGGCCGGCCTGAAGCGCAGCGTTGAAACACCGATTGCCGGCGTCAGTGCACACGGCGAAATCATTATCGGCGACGATTCTGCCGGCTCCTGCTTCGGAGACTCCGGCGGTCCAGCGTTCGTGCGCGTCGCAGCGGCGGCATCGGCCTCGGCGTCCACGTCGGCGCCTGCAACGGGAACTTCCGAGTGGCGTCTGGCAGGCATCCTCTCGGGAGGCAAACCTGGAGTATGCGGCGCCGGCTACTACACGGACGTGGCTAGAAATCTGCCATTTCTCGAAAACGCTGGCTTCGTGCTTTCTCGCTGTGCCAGCGCGAAGTCCACTAGTTGCGTACGCGCCGAGCCGAACGAAGTGGGTCTCTTCGAAAGTTACTCCCTCGACTCCGATCGCTTCGAAACGAGCCCCTCCGGCGGATGTTCGTTTGCTCGAACCGGCGCGAGCCCGACTCTTGTCTCAGCGTTCGTCGCGGCGCTCTGGTTCGTACGGCGTCGACGTTCCAAGCCGTTCGCGGCAAGAACTCGCTAAAATTGCCGGCCTTGGCGTAGACCACGGGCGACGTGGGACGCGAGTGGTATGTCGAGGGGGCTTGAGGATGAGCAGCAGCGAAGACGAGTGGCTTTGGGGCTGGGATTCAACGCCGGGGATCGTTTCGGTGTTTGCGGAAGGGGACGGGCGTGTGCTCGTGTGGCGCCGGCTCGCGTCGGACAGGTTGGTGCGTGAGGAGGAGCGTTATCGGCCGTGGTTGCTGTTGGCGAGTTTGGAAGACTTGGAGCACTTGGGTGGGCGCTTACGGAGTGCGAGTGCTGGGGTGAGTGCCGGGGCGTTGACTTACGAGGAGTTGTCGGGTGAGGGCGCGCTGCGGTTCTTGGTTTCAGCGGATGATTGGCGGACGTTGACGTCGGCGGTGCTTGCGGGAGCCCGGCGCCGGACAGGAAAGGTGCTGCGCAGCGTGCATGATTTGGGTGAGGGCGCCGTGTTGGCGTTGACGCACGAGGAACAGTACTTGGTGTCTTCCGGGCGTACCTATTTCCGCGGGTTGGATTTCGGCGCGTTGAATCGGGTCACCTTCGACTTGGAAACGACGGGGCTCGATGCTCGAACCGATCGAATTTTCCTGGTGGCGGTGCGGGCGAGCGATGGTCAGGTGCAGGTTTTGGAATCGACTTCGAACGACGATCAGGGTGAAGCCGAGCTGATTCGTCAACTGGTGCAAACTCTGGAGCGGTTGGATCCGGATGTAATCGAAAACCACAATTTGCACGGGTTCGATTTGCCGTTTTTAGCCGAGCGCGCGCGGCAGTTGGGGGTGCCGCTCAGCCTGGCTCGTTGTGGAGGCCCGGGGTTGCGACTGCGTGCTGCGGCGACGGGGCGGGGCGTGAATCGCGCAGCGTTCGAAGGCGAGCAGGGCGCCGGTGGAGCAAGCGGCGATCGCGATGGAAGCAATGGGCGTGGGCCACGTCGCATGCGCTACACGTTGCCGGGTCGCGAGTTGATCGACAGCTTGGACGCGGTGCGCCGGCATGATTTTTCGGCGCGCGATTTGCCGAGCCATGGTTTGAAGGCGGTGGCGCGCAAGTTGGGGATCGCGAGCGTGGATCGCGAATACATCACCGGGGTGAGTGTATATCGGGTCTTCCGTGAGGAGCCGGAGCGCGTGCGGCGCTATGCACGGCAGGACGTGATGGAAGCGGCCGCGCTGGGCGCGTTGCTTGGTGGCGCCGGGTTTGCGTTGGCGCAAATGGCTCCGCGCCGATACGAGCGCTTGGCGGATGCAGGGCCTGCGACGGGGATCATCGATCCGTTGATGGTGCGAGCGTACTTGCGGGCGCGGACGGCGTTGCCAGCGCATGCGCCAGGCGACGGCACGCCACACACCGGTGCAGCGCTGCACGTGTTCGCGACGGGCGTTGCCGAGCGCATCGTGAAGGCGGACGTAGCCAGTTTGTATCCGTCCCTGATGCGCACGTATCGAATCGGGCCTGCACGCGATCGCCTGGGAGTGATGCTGGCGTTGGTGGATCGCCTCGTCGAGCAGCGGCTCGCGGCGAAACGTCGCGCACGCACGTTGCCCGCGGGTAGCGCCGAGCGTTTCACGAGCGAGGCGTTGTCGGCGGCGATGAAGATCGTAATCAACTCGGCCTACGGTTACTTGGGCGCGGTAGGTTTGACGCGTTTTGCCGACGTGCACGCAGCGAACGAAGTGACACGGCGGGGACGCGAGGTGTTGGCACTGATTTGCGAAGAGCTGTACCGGCGCGGCGTGACCTTGCTGGAAGCGGATACCGATGGTGTCTACTTTTCGGTGCCGGCGGACTTCGATGAAGCCGAGGAGCGCCGCGTGGTTGCCGAAGTGGCCGCGTTATTGCCGGCGCAGGTGGAGTTGGAGTTCGAAGGTCGCTACGCGGCCATGCTGTCGCACGAGCCGAAGAACTACGCACTCAAGTCGTACCAGGGTGAGGTGGTGTTGCGCGGGGTTGCCTTTCGCTCGCGGCGCGCGGAGCCGTTTGGCGAGGCCTTTCTGCGGCGTGCAGTGGAGCGCCTATTGAGCGGTGATTTGGTTGGTGTGCGTGAGGCTTACGTCGATGTCGTGCAATCGTTGCGGCAACGTGCATTGCCAACACGCGACGTAACGGCACTGGCACGCCTGACCAAGAGTCCAGAAGAGTACCTGGCGTTGCGAGACAAGCGCCGCGAGCTCAGCTACGAAGCGTTGCTCGCCAGCGGCCGAAACGAGTGGGCGGTTGGTGAACGCGTTCGCGTGTACCGCGCGCGCGGCGGTCGACCGGCGTTGTTACCGGAGGCGGCGCTGAGTGAAAGCCAGCTCGGTGACGATTGGCAAACGGCTGGCGCGGATCCGCGAGACTACGATGTCGAGTACTATGTGCGTTCTCTGCGCGAGAACTTTGCGTCGCGTCTGGAACGGGCTCTCGATCCCGAGGATTTCGCGGTGGCATTTGCGGATCCCCAGCAGCTGTCGCTGTTCACTGGGCAGTTAGCGCGAGCACGCCCGGTGCTTGTGCGGCGCTTCGAGCGCGAGGCGTTCCCTGATTTACGTTAGGTGGAGCACAACGCGCGCACGCACGCTGCGTCATCGAAGTGCACGCTCTCGCCGCCCAGAGTCTGTTCACGTTCGTGCCCTTTCCCGCAGATCAATACGACGTCGTTCGGCCTGGCAGCCTCGAGAGCACGTGCGATGGCTTTCCGACGATCGATCTCGACATGTAGCTCGGCGCGGCCTCCCTCGCGCAAGCCGGCAGCTAACGCCGAAGCGATGAGCTCCGGCGGCTCGTTGCGAGGATTGTCGTTGGTCACGATGGCGATGTCAGCGCGCGCCCCCACGGCGCGTCCCATGGGCACGCGCTTCTCAACGTCGCGACCGCCGCCAGCACCGAACACCACGATCAGGCGTGCGCCGCCAAGCTCGCTCAGCAGGGCGCGCCCGCTGTCGCACGTGCGCGCCAGTGCGTCTTCCGTGTGCGCGTAGTCGATGGCGACACAAGGCGCTTGTGCGATGACTTCGAAACGACCAGGCACGCGAGCCAACGCTTGCAGGCCAGTCCGCACGGCTTCGGGCGTTGCACCGGCAGCGAGCCCAGCCAAAGCGGCGGCCAGCGCATTTTCTGCGAAGACCGAACCAATCAAACGAATCGAAAGTGCTCCGCCGAAAGCCTCCGCGAGCTCGGACGGCGCAAGCTCGATGTGCGTGCCCGTGCGATCCAAGCGACACGCCGTGGCCTCTAGCTCGGCTTTCACCAGCCCGGGACCGCGGCTTGCTGCGGCGAAGTAGCGACGCGCTACCGCTTTGGGCGTCACCCGATCGATGAAACCCGAAGCTGGATCGGAAGCGTTGAACACGGCGCTGCAATTCGGCCGCAAGTGCACGAAGAGCTGCGCCTTGCTGGCCAGGTAATGCTCGAAGGAGCCGTGTGCGTTGAGGTGATCGTGCGAGAGGTTGGTGAAGACACCCAGATCGAAACGCCAGCGCTTGGCCCAACCTTGAGCGAGCGCTTCGCTGGTTACCTCCAGTGCCAAACGCCGCGCACCGGCAGCGGCGAAACCGCGCATGCGCTCGATGAACGGCTCCGCTCCGCGCGGCGCGATTTCATTGGGGCCGAGTCCAACTCCCAGCGTGGTTTCACTGAGAACGTCACTGCTCTTGCCGCTCTGTCGCAGAATTTCTGCGATGAACAGCGTGGTGCTGGTCTTGCCGTTGGTGCCAGTGACACCAACGCTGAAGAGCGGCTCGGCCCAATCAGGGATCACGGATTGGTGCAGGTATCGAAGGCGGTTGCACAGGCGGATGTGCTCTTCGCCATGCAATCGCGGTAGTGATAGTAGGTGACGTCGAGCAACTTGCCCGTGCCGTAAATGTTCAGCGCGCTTTCACACGTCGCGCGCGGCAGAGCCGGGCAGGTTGTGATGATCTCCGTACAACCGGCGGCCACGTCGATCGCTTCCGTGGGCAAACCGCGGCACTCCCGGTAGGTGAACGCACACTGCGTGCTGGTCGACGTCACCACGCAGTCTTTGACTTGTGCGACGTGGTCGGCGCCGAGCGGGCTCAAATCGCGCACACAATCGGCCTCGCTGATCGCGCCGCAAGCAGTCTGGATCGCGGCGCACGCGCTGCGTGCCTCGCTGCTGGCGCACGTGGCGAGTTGCATGGCCGTTTCACACGCGCGTGCGGCTGTTGCAGCTGGAGCGGTGCAGAGGCCCCCAGTAGTGCCGAGCGCTGCCAGGCAATTGGTGAGCAGCTCCACCGGTTGCCTGCGCTCGGCTGCATAGCGCTCGCAAATCTCCATGGCGGTGACGAGCACGTTGGCGCCTTCGCCGCTCGGATTGGGACAAGTGTCGGCTGCAAATGGCAACGTACTGCAGTCGAATCCGCCGCCTTCTTCTGCGGGTGCTCCGCTCAGACAAGCGGGCGCACCACCGGCTCCGCCCTCACCGGTAAGGCCGCCGGCGCCCCCGTGGTCATCGCCACCCGCATTGTCACTGCCGCTCGCTCCACCGATTGCCCAGGTTCCGCCGACGACTGTGTCATCACCGCCCTGGCCGGTGCTGCCGCCGCGCGCGGCGTTACTGCCACCCACCGCGCCACCATTGCCCGCGTTGGCAGTCCCGCCTTCGCTGCTGCCTTGCGGCAGCGAGCCGCCCTGACTGCTATTGGAGCCGCTCACTCCGCCAACTCCACCACTCGTGGTTTCGATGGTGCAGCCGGAGGCAATGCTGGCGCTTCCGGCGAGCAGAGCCGTGATCTTCATGAACTTTTCGAAAGAGATCTGCATGTATTCTCACCCCGCTCGGGCTTCCACCTGAACCCGACCCGAGCTGCCCGCACGCTAGTCCAATTGCGCTGCGACCTCAATCAATCGTTGGGTGGCGTATGCTTTGCTCCCTACAGAGCTGAAATGACATTCGTCGTGACTGATAATTGCCGCGATTGCCGGTACACCGATTGCGTCGCGGTTTGCCCCGTAGACTGTTTTCACGGCGATGAACGCATGCTCTACATCGATCCGGGCGTGTGCATCGACTGTGGCGCCTGCGAGCCCGAGTGTCCAGTGGAAGCCATTTTCGATGAAGGCTCATTGCCAATCGAACATGAGGCGTGGCTTGCCATCAACGCCGATCGTGCTCCGCGCTTGCCGATTGTGAATCGGAAAGGTGAGCCACTTTCCACCGCAGCGGCGCGAGCCCGCGATTTTGGTTTTGTCGCAAAGTAGAGCCAAGTTGCCCCGCTGCGTCGAATTGGCCCGAGACGTTGCGATGTGCAACGCCGGTGAGCACAGCGTGGTTTGACTGGCACCGCGTATGCAAGCGGACGAGCATGCAACGCAACCATCTCATCTGTGCAGCTTCGGGCGTCGCCGTCGCCAGCGCCCTGCTCGCGCGCTGGCAGTTTGCTCGCTGGTTTACGGAGAAACCCGATTATGACGTGGAGCAACACGCCGGGTCCATCGAGATTCGGCGCTACGCGCGCAGCGTTCGGGCGGAGACAACCGTATATGCCGAATCCTGGAATCAAGCGCTAGACCAAGGCTTCAAGCGCCTAGCCAGGTACATCTCGGGTGCGAATCACCCGCGGCAACTCGGCGCCTTGGGAGACTCTCCGAGCCAGCCACTGAACGGAGGCGGCGAGAAGCGTTCCAAAGGCTGGTGGCGTAAGCGCTCGTCTGCCGGCGAGAAGATCGAAATGACGACGCCTGTGACCGCACGAGTGGAGCGCTCCGCAGAAGGAGAGAAACAGGGGAACGGCGCGCTCACGGCGTACACAATCACCTTCACGTTGCCAAAGGCCCGTGCGCCGCGTTCACTGCCGGTACCTGAGGACAAGCGTGTGCACTTGCGCGTCGTGCCCGCACGCAGAGTGGCTGTTTTGCGTTATCGCGGCCGCCACACCTTCGACCACGTGCGCGACAATTCGGGTTACCTGCAGGAGGTGTTGATGCGCGCCGGCCTCTCCACGCGTGGCGAACCTGAGTTCGCCGGCTACGACGCGCCGAGCACTTTGCCCTGGCTGCGCCGTAACGAGGTTTGGGTAGAGCTCGGCAGTGCCCCGCAGCGCCGCCGGCTGGATCCCGTCACCGGCCAACGGGCAGCGGCGGACGCAGAAGCCCTCGTAGAATCAGAGGTTTAGCCCGTTCTCGGAATCGCTCGGCGAAAAATCGTCATCGCGTTGGGAACCGATTGATGCGCTCGCGCATCGTAGCGGCACGATGCTGGTGCCCACCATGCCGAGCCTGTCCATGCAAACGGACGCCGAGGTCGTGGCGCGCGCCTTTGGAGGAGAGCGCGCTGCCTTCGCGATGCTGATGCAGCGCTACAACCAACGGCTGTTCCGCGTGGCGTGGTCCCTGCTGAAGAGCCGTGCGGAGGCCGAGGACGCGGTGCAAGAGGCGTGGGTGGTGGCGTTTCAGCGCCTCGACCAAGTCGAAGACTCATCGCGCTTCGGCGCGTGGCTCACGCGCGTCGTCGTGAACGAAGCGTTGCGCCGACGGCGCTTCGATTTGCGTCACCAGGAGCTCTGCGAAGCAGAAGAGGCGCGAGCGATGAGCGACAACGATAGTCCCGAAGCTCTGGCTGCTCAACGTGAGCTTCGCCCTGTGCTGGAGCTTGCCGTGGCCGCCTTGCCGGATTTCTTGCGAGCGGTGTTCGTGCTGCGTGAGATCGAAGGCATGAGCGTGGGTGACGTCGCCGACACACTCGGGATCCCAGAGGGAACCGTGAAGACTCGAGCGTTTCGTGCACGCGAACTCCTGCGCGAGCGCTTGGCTACCTGGTCTGATTCGGCTGTTCAGGGCATTTTGCAATTTGCTGGTGAGCACTGTGCAGAGCTCACCGCGCGCGTGCTGGCGCGGCTCGATTTCTGTGACGAAGAACGACACTGATCTCTAGTCGCACCGCGCAGTGGTGCGTGCGACATCAACGAGGTGACTCATGCTGTTGGCTTTGGGTATTTTCGCGCTCGCGGCTCTAGGCGGGCTCACGATGGCGATCATTCGCTTGCGAGGCAAACCGACGCCGCCGCTGCCGATCGCGATCGTGCACGGCTTGGCTGCCGCTACGGGGCTCGTGATTTTGGTGTTTTCCTTGGAGGGAACCAGCGCGACCAGTCGGGGCGCGGGCTTTGCGCTCGTGTGCTTGCTTGCCGCGGCGCTAGGCGGGTTCGTGATGTTGTTTCAACACCTGAAGAGGCATCGCATTTCGGTGCCGTTGATGTTGGTGCATGCGCTGGCGGCGGTTACAGGCGTCGTCGCGCTTTGGCTCAGCCTGTGATTACGCCGTTGCGCCATGCGTCTACTAGGTCATCCGCTGCACGCGCTGTTGGTAGCCTTTCCGATTGGCTTGCTCGCGCTGATTCCGTTGTGGGACGGTTTGGCGTGGCTGCTCGCGGCGCGCGAGCTCGCGTTGGTCGCGTATTACAGTGAAGTAGCTGGCGTAGTTGCAGCGGCGCTGGCGGCACTGGTGGGGTTCTGGGACCTTTTGAAGCTCGAGGCAGACGAGCTACGCATCGGCATACGGCACGCGTTGGGGGTGATCGCTGCGTGCAGCGCTTTTGGAGGGGCGCTTGCATTGCGCGAGCCGACAGAGTTGCCGAGTGCAATCGTGTGCAGCTTGGACGGGATGGGCGCGGTGTTACTTGCGGTGGGCGGCTGGTTTGGCGCCGAGCTCGTGTTTGGTCACGGCGTCGGTATGCGCTCGCGAGAGCGCTGAGCTGCCGGTTACGGGCATGCCGGCAGCTTCGTCCGATCGGCTGAAGCGTTCACCACTGCGGGAATCGTCGTGAGATAGTTCCCAATCGCCAGTGCGTCCTCGGGCGTGAGCGCCGCGTAGCGCGGCATCGAGCAAATTGGAGTAGTGGTTCCCTTGGCCAACGACGTCAACAGCACGCTGGCTACGTCAGCAGCGCTCCAGCCGGCGATGCCGGTTGCGTCGGGAGTGATGTTGGGAGGATACACATTGCCGCTCGTGCTAGGCGGACGCCCCGAAAAAGCCGGCGCCGGCACGCCACCCGAGCTCACCGAATGACAGCTGACACAGCGCGCTGCGCTCGAGAGCAGGTACCTTCCGCGCCGCGCGCTCTCGTAGTTGTCGTCGCCAGAGCTCAGTGACGTGTTCGGGAAGGCACTCGCCGAAAGAACCGCAACCGGCGCGGCCGCCGCGTTGGAATCGCCCACCACGTTCACGACCGCTGGGATGCTGCGCAGATAGGCGACGATCGCACTCAAGTCGGGATCGCTGAGATTGTGAAACAACCAATACGGCATGGCCGGCGCGAGCTGCCGACCTTGGTCGTCGATGCCGTCGCGAATTGCTCGCTTGATGTCGTGATCGCTCCAGCTGCCAATGCCCGTCGCATCCGGCGTGAGATTGTGGGCAGCCAAGGTGACGCCGCCAGATTTGAAGTTGGGATTGCCACCGAGAAAGTCATTTGGCTTGGTGTTGTCGGTGTGACACGCGCCGCACTGGGCGACCGCCACCACCAGATAGCGCCCGCGTTCGACTACGGGGTTCAGCGCATGTCCCTCACCTGCTTCACCAGCGCTGCCAGCCGCGTTTCTGCCACCATCGTTCGCAGTGGTGCCACCCGCGTCGGAGCCAGCTGAATTCAGCGTGCCGCCCAGCGAACTACCACCTTCGCCGTGATTGGCGCCCGCAGTGCCGCCTAGGTCCGTGGTCACGTTGCCGCCTGCGGCTGAAGCGCCGCCTTCGCTCTGCATTGGCGCGCCCGCGTGCGTGTGTCCGCCCGTGCCGATCTCCCGAGTCCCACCGCGAGAATCGATGCCACCGAACGCGGAAGAACCGCCGTTGCCGGTTGTCGTTCCACCGCTTCCCGTTCCGTACATCACGCTATCGCCGTCTGCGCAGGCGAATGACGTCGCTCCGCCCATCCCCGCCACCAACACCCACTTCATCCATCGCATCTGCATCGGTGCTGCCTCGTGTGAAGAGCACTATCGATGGCTCTTCAAACCATGCTCATACGGGCGGCGTCGACAAATCCAAAGCGCAGGGTCTGCGCGAAACGCAAAAATCGGCGCGCAAATTTTCGGATCGCTCACCCACTCATCTAGTTGGGTTAGCGAAAACCGCCAGGCTATGTGTGCGTGAGCAGATGCCGAACTCGTGTGGTGATGCTCTCTGCAGCGTCCTCGATGCGTAGCTTTTCGACAAGCTGCGCATCAGCGTCCCGGCGCAGCTTGAGCTCTACGACGTTTTCGCGCAGGCCCTTTGTACCCATCGTGACGCGCAACGGAATGCCAATCAGATCGGCGTCCTTGAACTTCACACCAGCGCGCTCGTCGCGATCGTCCCACAGCACCTCGATGCCGCGCGCGCTAAGCTCCGAATAAAGAGCGCTGGCGGCATTCACGACGCTCTCGTCTCTGCCCAGAGTGACCAGGTGCACTTGGTACGGCGCGATGGCGATCGGCCAGCGAATGCCGTCGGCATCGTGGTGCTGCTCCACCGTGGTTGCCACCAGGCGGGACACGCCGATGCCATAGCAGCCCATCACCAGCGGGCGCTTCTGCTGCTGTTCGTCGATGAACTCCGCGCGCATCTTTTCGCTGTAGTGGGTGCCGAGGACGAAGATATGACCGGCTTCGATGCCGCGATGAGCCCTGAGCTTACCGCCGCTGCAAGCTGGACACGCATCGCCGCTCGCTGCGAGTCGGACGTCCACTATCTCACCAGTCCAATCTCGACCGAAGGCGACGCCTAGCCAGTGATAGTCCGTTTCGTTGGCGCCGGTGACAGCGCCGCGTACGCGAGCTGCTGCGCGATCGACTAGAATCGTACCAGTGAAGCCGACCGGACCTGCAAAGCCGACGTTCGCGCCAGTGGCTTCGCGCACCGCACTCTCGTTTGCCAACTGCACTTCGGTCGCACCGAGCGCGCGCGCCAGGCGCACCTCGTTGACCTCGTGATCGCCGCGGACCACCACCATCACCACACGCCCATTGGCGGTGTAGAGCAGCGACTTGAGTAATCGCTGCTTATCGACGTTCAAAAACGCCGTGACCTCTTCGATGCTCGTGTGGCCTGGAGTATGGGCTTTGACCAGCGGCTGACCGGGCTCTCCTACCTCCACTTCGACGTCGCGCGTGCCCACGGCAGCCACCTCGACGTTCGCCGCGTAGCTGCAGGCATCACATGCCATTATCGAGTCTTCGCCAGATTCGACCAGCGCTTGAAACTCCGCGCTAGTTGAGCCACCCATCGCGCCCGAATCCGCCGCCACCAGACGGTAGTTGAGCTCGAGCCGATCGAAGATCCGCGAATAGGCGTCGCGCATCGTCTCGTAGCTACGTTGTGCCGCTTCCAGGCTGACGTCGAAGGAGTACGCGTCCTTCATGACGAACTCGCGGGTGCGCACCAGGCCGCCGCGAGGGCGCGGCTCATCGCGAAACTTGGTTTGAATCTGATACAGGTTCTTCGGGAGCTCGCGGTAGCTGCGGAGCTCGCGGCGCGCGATGTCGGTTACGATCTCTTCGTGCGTTGGCCCCAAGTGGAAGTCCGCACCTTTGCGATCTTTGATGCGCAGCAGCGTATCGCCGAAGCTCTGCCAGCGGCCCGTCTCCTGAAAGTACTCTGCGGGGAGTAGCGCCGGCATCAGGATCTCGAGCGCGCCGGCGCGATCCATCTCTTCACGCACGATGTTTTCTAGCTTGCGCAGCACACGTAGGCCCAGCGGCAAGAAGTCGTACACGCCTGCGCCCACGCGCCGAATGTAGCCGCCACGCGTGAGCAAGATGTGACTTACGTTAGTGGCGTCAGCCGGAGCTTCCTTGATGGTCGGAACCAGGCCGCGAGAGAAGCGCATCGTGTCAGCGGATTACCACGATTCGGTTGCCCCTAAAAAAGGTACTCTTGCGCAGCGCTGCCGAGTCTGGTCCTCTGGACTTCGGTCGAGGGCCGGAACGAGCGCATAGGTAGTTTTGCATGCGCGCTGAGCGGCTCAGGCGCAGCGATGCGCAGGGAAGGGAAGAAGATGGCAACGAAACGAGCAGCAAGCGGGCGGAGTCGAGCGGGAGAAGCGTCGAAGAAGACGGGCAGCAGGCGCGCGAGCAAGTCGACGCGAAGCTCCGCAGGCGAGGCAGAAGACGACTCGGCAGGGACTCGCGGGAAGGTTTACTGCACCACGCGTAAACCCGCGCCGAGAACATTCGCGCCGAGTGTATCGGGTGAGCGGCTTGGCGCGTTGGTGATGAACCAGGACAAGTGGGTGAACGGAACCGTGTTGGAGTACGCGTTCTTTCCCAACACGGGAAGCTTCAAGGCTTGGGCTGGCACCGACGCCTTGAAGGCTCAGGTTCGAAAGGCCATGCAAGCTTGGACGTCGCTGGGGATCGGTTTGAAGTTCGAAGAGGTCAGCGATCGCGCACAGGCCAAGCTACGCATTGGGTTCATGGCGGGCGATGGCCATTGGTCATACGTCGGACGCGAAGTGCTGAAGCAAGGCGTCGACGATCGCACTCTGAACCTGGATCCCGAGGACGGTATTGCGTCAGGGAAGTACGGCATCGACGTTGCCATTCACGAGCTCGGGCACTCGATGGGCTTCCCGCACGAGCACCAAAACCCGAACGCGGGCATCGTGTGGAACGAAGAGGCGGTTTACGCGGCGCTGGGAGCGCCACCGAACAATTGGGATCGCGAAACCACGTTCTACAACATCATCCGTAAGATTCCGGCGGACGAAGTGCAGGGCTCTGCGTGGGATCCGGATTCGGTGATGCACTACCCGTTCGAAGCCGGTCTCATCAAGGAGCCAGCGCAGTATCGAGCTGGTTTGCAGCCTGCCGGAGGGATTTCGAAGCGCGACGTGGAATGGGTAAAGAAGTTTTATCCGCCCCTCGGCAAGAAGGACGAACAGGAGCTGCCGCTGCTCGAAACCGCGCGTCTCAGCATCGGTCCCGGCGAGCAGAAGAACTTCATTTTGAAGCCCAAGGTCTCCCGCAAGTATCAGATCGCGACGTTCGGCACGTCCGATACGGTGGGCGTACTGAACGTGCGAAACGCGAACGGCAGCGAGTCGTACCTGGCTGGTGACGACGACAGCGGACAGGATCGCAACATGCACATCGAGCGACGCTTGCTGGCGGGCAACACCTATGTGCTGCGTTTGCGGCTCTACTATGCGTCTGACTCAGCGCACACAGCTGTGATGTGGTGGTAGTGGAACGCCGCTGGCCGGCCGTCTTGCGGGGAGACGGTCCGGCTAAGCGTCGCTTGAGCCAATCCAAGAAAGTGAGCGAGCGGATCTGCTCGTGAGTTGCCGAGAGCAATTCGAAGAGCTACTCCACACCCGGGAGTAGGACTTGAGAAGACTGAGCTCAGGCGGATCGATGTACAAATCGTTGCGGGTCGTGGTGCTACTGGGGATGGCTGCGTGCTCGGCGTACGCATGCAGCGTCGATAGCGAAGGCAAAGGCGCTGCGGGTGGCGCCGGCGGTGCGAGCGCTGGCGGAAACAGCGGAGCGGGCGGAAAAAGCTCCAACGGAGGTGTTGCCGGCAGCGGTGCGGGTGGAGCGCGCGGCGGTAGCACCGCTCAAGGTGGCAGCGCCGGTGACTCGAGCGCAGGCAGCGCGGGTGAGATTGCGAATGGCGGTGTGGATTCGGGCTCTGCAGGCGCAGCTGGTGCCGGCGAAGGCGGCAGCGGTGGTGATGCGAGTTCTGGTGGAAGCTCGTCAGGCGGCGTAGCTGGCGCAGCAGCAGGCGGCACGGCGGGCAACGCGGGTAATGCGGGGAACGTCGGCACTGGAGGTGCGGCCAACGACCCTTGCGCGCCGAACCCGTGTCTCAATGGTGGTACGTGCAAGGCTGGCGCCGGCGCAAGCTACGCGTGCACGTGCAGCAAACGTTTCGTCGGTGCGCGTTGCGACGTACCGAAGTTTACCGTCTTGAACATGTGGGTGACGGCGCTGAGTCACGACGGCAAGGTCGTCGTGGGCCAAGCCTGTTCTGGCAACTACGTGAATTGCCCGCCCGTGAAGGGCTCGACTGAAGGTGGCGCAGTAACTCCTTTGAGCTTGCCGACGGGGCTACCTACCGGCGTGACGGCCTCGGATGGCTGCGTGCCCACCGCGGTAAACGGCGACGGCAGCTGGATCGGCGGGCACTGCATGACCAGCGGTGGCGCGAGCCAATACGGCGGCGTCGAATGGGCCAACAGTACCGCCGGCAAATACATGCCAGGTCGCAACGCCAACGAGTACATCATTGAAGTGAACGGCGCGAGCGTGGATGGCAACATCGTCGTCGGCACGCTGCAGTCGATCAGCAATAGCTCTGGCTGGGGCGTCGAGCAGATGTTCCGTCGCATCCCGACGAGTGGCATCGTGCCCATCGTTCCGCTTTCTCCCGACACGCGTGCTCTTGCCACAGGCGTCAGCAACGATGGCCTCACCGTGATTGGTATGTCGCAAGGTTACGCGGTGCGCTGGAGTCCGAACTCCTTCATGTCGTCCTTGCCGGAGCTGACGAATAAACCGCCCGATTCGCAATCGGGTTACAGGCCATTCGATATCAGCGCCGACGGCAGCGTCATCGTTGGCGCGTACCAAACACGCGGCGGCCCGACGGCGGTGCGTTGGACCAACGCTGGCGCGCAATCGCTGGGCTTCGGCACGGCATATGGCGTGAATCGCGACGGCAGCTTGGTCGTTGGTGGGAGCCCTACGGGGGCCTGCGCATGGGACAGCACCGGCAACGTCTTGGGCCTGTTGGACTTGATCGACGATCCTGAAGGCACCAAGGGCTGGGACTTGTGGAACGCCATCGCGATTTCGGACGATGGCAAGGTCATCGTCGGCAACGGCGTGAAGGACAACAACTACTGGGGCTGGGTAGCGCGTCTACCCTGATACTCTCAAGGTGACACGCGCGGGAAGCGCAGCGTGAAAGTGCTGCCTCGCCCTGGCTCGCTTTGCACTTCGATGCTGCCTCCCGCGTGACGTAGGGCGCCGAATACAATCGCCAGACCGAGGCCCGAACCGCGTTCACCCTTAGTGGTGAAATACGGTTCGAAGATGCGCTGGCGTGTCTCGCCATCCATACCAACGCCGTTGTCGCGGACGCGCAGCACCACATCCTTTTCGGACAGCTCCGCAGTCAGGTGGATGGCACCGCCGCCCGGCAAGGCGTCGCGTGCATTCAGCACTAGATTCATGAGTACCTGCTCGATGCTGGCGAGGTCGAGCGGCACGAGCGCGCACTCGTTTGGAACCTGGCAGTCGAGCGTGATGTCCGCCCCCAGCAGCCGGCGCAGGCGCGGCAGCATTTCGGCTATAGTGCCGCACAGATCGACCTTATGACCTTCGTTGCCGCCACTGCGCGCGAAGGCCAGCAGTTGCCGCACCAAGCGTGTGCCTTGATCGATTAGGTCACGACAGTCCGTCAGAGCGCTTTGCGACTGCGCATCGAGCGCGTTGTCACGAGCGACCACGGATACGCTCAGTGAAATGCCCATCAAGGTGTTGTTGAAGTCGTGCGCGACGCGAGCGGCCATGCGCCCCAGAGAGTCCATCACACGCGCTTCGGCCAACGCTTCGCGCGCGACGCGGAGCTCGCTTTCGTAACGAGCGCGCGCTGACTGCGCGAACAACGTGGAGAGCACGTCAGCGACGTTCACGGCGAAGTCCGCGTCACGCTTGCTCCACGTGCGCGCCGCGCCCACGTGCTCGTGGCAGAGAATCGCGATGACCTCCCCGCTGTCGTAAATCGGGCAATCCAACATGGCGCCGATGTCGAACAGCGATAGATACGTCGACTCGAGTTCACGCGTTCGTGGGTCCTGATGTGCGTTTTCGGCGGCGATCACGCGGCGCTCTTTCAGCGCCGCCGCGTACGCGGGGAAAGCTGCGAGTTCGAGCGCAAGGCCGCTGGAGAACCGCTCGCTCGGCTGCTCGTAGAGCGCGCGGCAGTCGATACGTGTCCAGTCGCTGGCGATCTCCCAAATACCGACTCGGGCGACTCCGAGTGTGGCCGAGGCGATCCGTAGCACTTGTAATAGTGAACGCTGAAGCTCGGGATCTTCTGCGCGTGAAGCCTTGGCTAGGGCCAAGCGCGCCATTTCCAATTTGCTCAGCTGTGTTTCCACTGCCGAGATGGTACCGCGTCAGGCGCCTCGCATGCACACAAAGCGAGTGCGCTCGAGCTTTCGCTCAGGCGGGTACGGCTCTGGAATCCGGTAGCTCGAAACGCTTCCACCAATCCCGCCAAACTTCCGCGCTCAGTTGATGTTCTTCGGGGATGTGCAGCGCGAGCAGAGCGCGCGCGAGTGCCGCCGCCGAAATGGGCCGAAACTCGGGATCTTTCGCCAGGCAACGCTGCACCAGGGTATCGAGCCCGTCGGGCAACCACTGCTTGGTATGTTCGCTCAGGGAGGGCGGTGCCTTGAGCTGGTGCGCCAACATCACGGCAATGTCGGTTGGTTCATCGAACACATTCTTGCCCGTCAGCAAGTAGAAAGCGGTGCAACCCAGCGCATAGATATCACTGCGCCCATCGACATCACGCCCGAGAGCCTGTTCAGGTGGCATGAAGTGCGGGGTACCAGGCATGTGGCCTTCGCGGGTCACTCCCGGCCGCCGCGCGCTCTTGGCGAGGCCGAAGTCGAGGACCTTCACGAGCTCGACACCCTCCGCGTCGTGACACAAAAACAGGTTGGCGGGCTTGATGTCGCGATGCACGATGCCGGCGGCGTGCGCTTCGGAGAGTGAGCGGCACACGCCAACCAGTATCGGAATCACCCGCGCCGGCGGTTGCGGCCCGTGTTTTTCAACCAAGCGATCGAGCGGCAAACCCACCAACAGCTCCATCGCGATGAACAGACGATCATCGGTCGTGCGCCCGTAGTCCAGGATCGTCACCGTGTGCGGCGAGCGCAGCTCCGAGAGCACCTTGGCTTCGCGATCGAAACGGCGCTCTACCGCCTCGCGCTCCGCGGGCGCAACGTCCGAGCGTATCAGTTTGATGGCTGCTGGTCTCGCCAACATGCGATGCCGCGCTCGGTACACCTCCCCCATGCCACCACTACCGAGTGGCTCCTCCAAGATGTACGCACCGAGATCGCGCAGCATGCCAATTGCCCGCTCGGAGCGCGCTTCCGCTTGTGCTCGCGCTCTGCGCAATCGCAGCATACCGAGCGACAGACCACTCGCCAGCAGCACTCCGAATAAGACCACGCTGCCAGCCAGCCAGAGTTCCTTGCGTGCGTGAGCACGCGCAATCGCGGTGAGCTCGCGCTTCGGCACGATCGAGGCCAGTCGCCAGTCGAGCTCGGGAGTTGCGTCCAAGCGCTGCTCGATGGCCACCAGCCGCTCGTCATTGGGTGTCACGAACTCACGTAGCGGCGTGGGTGCGCTTCCGCGCGATCGGAAAAACGCCAAAAGCTCCGGGCGACCGAGCGCGCCGAAGGAGAGCGGACGTTCGTCGGCCCGAGGACGTGGATCCTTAGTCAATCCGGATACTCCCAGCACCACGCCATCGCCGGTGAAGAGCACCAGAGTTTCGCGCGCACGGCTCGCCTCGCTCAGGATGCCCGATAGCTCGCTCACGTCGTAGTCCGCCGTGATCACCGCCGTCAAAACGCCCGCGCCATCGTAGACGGGTTCGGTGCGTGTGATACCGGTGCGAAAGTCTGGATAAAACGTGTAGGGCAGAGTCCAGCTGCGCTGTTTGCGTTCGAGCGCTTGCCGGTAGAATGCACGCTCGCGTGGGTCGTAGTGAAAGTTCGCTTTGGCTTTGGGCACCAGCGCGCCGTCACGCAGCGTGAACTGCTGCATCTCGGTTTTGCCGTCCAGCAGGCGGCTCTGCTGAAAACACAGGCTGCCGTCGCTTTCCCGAAATACTCCCTCGAAGCTTCCATTCGGAAAGCTCAAGCTGAGCCATGTCAGTCCCGCGCGGCGCGTAGCCAGATCAGCGAGCGAGAATGCCAGCATTGTGGCATCCGCTTCGGGTTTTCGCTTGCGCGCCAGATCGCGCACGCGGTCGAGCAGTGTGTCCGAAGCGGCGAGCGAACGCCGAATACCGAGCTCTGCTTGCGAGCGATGCGCGTCGGCGCGATCGAGCGCGGCGCGTTCGGCGAGCGCCACGAAGCGCTCGTAGCTGAGCGCAACCAGCGCCGTGCCCACTGCCAACGTCGAGAGCGGAACGCTGACAAGTACGCTAACGGGTGAAGTGAGCTTGACCGCCCAGCGCTCCCAAACCCGGCTCACAGTCGGTTTGGGGACTACGTCCTCGATCGAGCTGTGTCGGACTCCAATCCGCTCCGTCAAGCCTTCACCTGGGCATGCTCTAGGTGTCCCTGCCCTTCGCGTCAACGCAGTGGTCGCCCGTCGCAGTTTGGCGCCGTTTCGTTGCTCGAGCTGAGCAAAGGAATACATCAGCTGGGGCACACGCCTTGCAGCTCCTTCTCTTCGGCATGACTACCCAGCCGATTTCAGGAAAATTCTGCGCGGTCGATCGACTTCTGGCCGTGTCACATCCATTCAACGGGCTCGATCCAGCGTTGCTTACGCAGGTGGCAGCGCAAACGGTGCGCGGGCGGAAAGTTCGCGGAACGCCTGTTTTCGAACAAGGCACACCGGCAGACGCCCTTTATCTCATCACGTCAGGTATCGTGAAGCTGACCCGCTCCACGGCAGACGTGGAGTTGAACATTCTGGGCCTGTTCGGTCCGCGCGAATGCGTGGGAGTACCATCGTTTTTGGCGGGAGCTACCCACGCGGGCACTGCGTACGCTGCGACGGACTCCGTCGAGTACTTGCGCATTCCCATCAACGCGTTGAACGAAGGAATTGCGCGAGACGCAAGACTTGCGGCTGCGCTGCTGCGAGCCACCCAGAGTTATGCCGATGTGCTGACCTCGAAGGTCGACGTGCTCAGCGCGGGCTCCGTATCGCGCCGCCTAGCGCGGCTCTTCTTAGCGCTCGGCGAACGTTTTGGCGACGAGCTCGAAGAAGGCTCATTGGTAATTCCCGTATCCTTGTCGCGACGAGAGCTGTCGTTGCTGGTGGGCTCGTGTATGGAAAGCGTGATTCGCGTCGTTTCGGCCTGGCAGAAGCAAGGCTTGCTTCGTACCAGCGCGAATGGCTTCGAGTTGATTGCGCCGAGCATGCTGCGTGAAGTAGCGACACGCGCCGAAGCCGACCGCGAGTGCGCGCCGCCATTGTCCGCCTGAGCGGCGGCGCGAGTCACGTTCGCTTCGGCAGAGATCCGTGCGGCGCCTTCGGTCTCATCAGCGCGCGCCGCACAACGCGACGGCGGCCGTGTTGGCAGACGTTACGGCCGCGTCGATGCCAGCACCGTGAAACGCCGAGCCCGCCAGACGGATCGAGCTACCGAGTAGCTTTGCTTCGAGCGCGGCGACGCGCTGGCGCTGCTCGTTGTCGACCACCGCGAAGCCCATCGGCCAGCGTGCTTCCCAGCTGCGAATCGGTGCCGCGATAGGTGCGAACACTCGCTCTGCCACGCGTACGGCTCGTTCGCGGAACACATCGAGAGACGCCGTGAGCTCTTGGTCAGTAGGGCGGAAGAAGAAGCGCAACAAACGACAGTCGCTTGGCGCGCGCTCAGCGAATTTGGAGGACGCGAACGTGCATGCGAGGCAGTTCTCGAGCTGCACACCGCTGCCGGTTACGAATCCGGTGCCGTCGAGTGGATGCGCAATGGCGCTTTCCGCGTAGGCCAGCGATACGCTGACGCTGGCGAGTGTGTGGCCACGTTCGAGAGCCTGTGCTTCGGCTCCGAACTCTGCGCCCAATAGCCGCGCGGCCGCTTTCGATGTGCCCGCGATGATGACCGCGTCGAAGTGAGCACCAGGCCCACTCCCGCCTGCGAGCTGCCAAGCGTTACCAGCGCGTAAGATCCGATCGATCGCTGTGTTGCAGCGGATTTCGATGCGTTTTCGCAGTGCCTGCGTCAGCCCGCCGAGTAGCTGTTCCATTCCGCGCCGGAAGGTCGCGACGCCCTCGCCTGCGCCCGAGCGCGCGTTCAATCCGAGCCGCGCCGGCGCCTCGCCCGGATCGAGCACAATCAGCGAGCTCCCATCGAAGCCGTACGAGCGAGTCACGCGCTGGGCGATGATTTCCGAGTCGAGGTTCAAGTCGCGTGCAAGCTCGCGTACAGCGCGGCTGTTTGCAACGAACGCTTCTGCGCCGTGCTCCACCAAAAAACCATCGCAAAGATCTGTCCTCACGGCGCCGCCGAGGCGCTCCGAAGCCTCGAATACGCTAACGCGCGCGCCTGCTTCCGCGCAGCGCAGAGCAGCTACCAAGCCTGCGAGCCCGCCTCCCACAACGGCGACATGTCCGACATCCCCCTGATCTGCGCGGCGAGTCATGCTGTTCACCTAGCTCGACACTCGCACCTTCACCAGGGTGCTGATGACTCATGTCATATTGAGACAAGCGCAGCGTATGCGCGAGACCGCAAGCCGTGCGTGGTTTCGTCGACGCATTGTCGGTAAAAAGGCTATGTACACGCCGGTCTGCGCTTTGCAGTGATTTCTCAACTAGGGAATTTCACCGTGAAGTACGACGACCACCCATTCATCGCAATTTGGGAAATTACACAGGCGTGTGATCTGGTGTGCCAGCACTGTCGTGCGTGTGCGCAACCAGCTCGCGACGCACAAGAGCTCTCGACGCAGGAAGGCTTCGCGCTGTTGCGGCGCTTCGCAGAAGCCAAAGTTCCTCTCGTGGTGCTCACCGGAGGTGATCCCGCCAAGCGCCCCGATCTAGTCGAACTCGTACGATATGGCGTTTCTCTGGGTTTGCACTTGGGCCTGACGCCTTCCGCGACTCCTCTTGTTACGGAGAATTTGCTGGAGCAGTTGGTTGCTGCCGGGCTGAAGCGTCTGGCGGTGAGCATCGATGGACCAGATGCCATTACGCATGACGCTTTCCGCGGCGTGCAGGGCAGCTTCGATCAGGCCGCGCGCATTCTGTCCACCTGCGAGAGGTTGGATCTGCGTACGCAGATCAACACCAGCGTGCACAACGGCAACATCGCGCGCCTGCCTGAAATGGCCGAGCTCGTGAAGAGCCTACGCAGCGTGCTTTGGAGCGTTTTTTACGTCGTGCCCACCGGGCGCGCGGAAGCGAGCATGTTACCCTCGGCGGAGGCCGTGGAGCAGTCCCTGCTCGATCTGGCTACCATCGCAGAGAGCGCTCCGTTCGCGCTGAAGACGACCGCCGCGCCGCACTACCGGCGTGTGCTAGCAGAGCGCCAAAAGCTGACCGGTTCTCGCCCCGACTACGGCGTGATGGGCAAGCTGGGTGAGCGCGTCAACGATGGACGCGGCTTCCTGTTCGTGTCCCATCGTGGAGAGATTTACCCGAGTGGCTTCTTGCCGCTCGGCTGCGGCAATGTGCGGCACAGCGATCCCATAACGGTGTATCGTGAGCACCCGCTGTTCCGCGGATTGCGCGACGCGGATCGTTTCACCGGCAAATGTGGTGTGTGCGTGTATCGAAATTTGTGTGGCGGTTCACGTGCACGCGCCTTCGCTCTGAACGGCAGCCCATACGCATCCGATCCATTGTGCGCCTACGTGCCGCCTGGCTACGTCGAAACGGAAGCCAACGCTCCTCGGCGGCTCGCTCTCGTTTGAGCAGATCGCCGGTACGGCCGCGGACGCTTAGGGAACTGGTCCGCAGACACTTCGGCTCACATCGGGGCCGGTCACGCGTAGCATCAGGGTGGACCCACGCTGCTGTCGCTCCGCATGAAACAGCGCCACCTCGAAGGGAGCACCGTCGCTGATTCCGAAGCTCGACGCAGGGAGGCTAGCTGCTCCCTCGTTGGTACGCGAGTTGGCGTTGCCATCCAGAAGCGTAAAGGTGCCCATTAGCGGTACGTGCATTCCGCCCAAATCGAGCGCCAAGCGGCCGTTGACGAACAGCCACACATCATCGTCCCCTTGCACGTCGATTGTGAGTCCGCGGGTCGCGTCGTAGCGGAACCAGCCTTTGATTTCGGAGGTGAAGTTGAAGTTGTGTTCGGCGGAGGGAAACATTCCCGCAGCGGTTACGATCGGTGTCGTTACACCGAGGCGCTGCGCAATTTCGACATCCGTGCGAAACGTCCAGCCGTAGGCGTCAGGCACTTCGCCCACAGCGCGTGCCTCCGTCAAGACACCGTCGGCGCTGTCGAGTGGAAAGAACAGCGGGTTCCCATCGTAGCGAATCTCCTGCGCGAAGCAGGAAATCGAGACATCCAACGGAGCGCAACGATCCAAGCACACCATGTCGCTCGGCGGAACGCCGCACGTAGTACAGCCCATGTTCGGGCACCACTGCACGCTACTGCCGTACCCTATCCACTGCTCACCGGCTGCGCCCCAACGATTGACGACGCCCTGCGCCAGATCGTTCCACAACACGAGCGAACCCGAGATTGCTGCGCTGCGGCCGCCGCCGTCCTCGTACCATTCTTGGAACGTCGCTTTGCTTTGTATGAAACCCTCGGTGCTCGCGGCGACGAGCTCCGGCTTGCCGCGGGCGTTCAGTAGCGGCTCTACCAAGCCCGGGAGGCTGCGCCGGAAATTCGTTGCCGGTGGCGAAAAGTCTGGGTGCCCGAGCGGCTCCGTACTCGCGTTGAAGTCCCGAAAGCTGGCTGACATCGTCACGCCGCAGTGCTCCCGGTTGGCGTCACACTTCGGATTCGTGCAGCTGAATCCGGGCTCAACGGTGCACGTGGCAGAGCAGCCATCTCCATCGATGAGATTGCCGTCGTCGCATGCTTCAGTCACTTTGCCATCGCCGCAGTTGCTCTGATCGATCGCGCCGCCCTCACCGCCGGTTCCGCCATCAGCGGTTGTCCCGCCGGCAGCGTTTCCTGCGCTGTTCTCCGCCGAGCCTGCGTTTCCGGCGTTGGCGCTGCCGCCAGCCGTTGCTTCCGGAGCACCGCCGGTCGAATTCGACCCAGCGTCGTGAGCCCATCCGCCAGCTGCGCCGCTCACCCCGCCTGAAGTGCCACCCCCAGCGCTAGCACCCCCGCGCCCTGCCGCTGGCTCCATGGCGCCGGCTGCTCCACCGAACGTGGCCGCACCGCCCGTCGTCGTCGAAGCGCCGCCCGCGCCATGCTGCTCCGAAGTCTTTCCGCAGGCACTCAGGGACGCACCCCAACTCATGCTCAGCCAAGTAGCCGTCAGTCCGAGCGCTCGGACGCTAGTGTTCCTCTCCCACATGCAAAGAGGCTAACTCAGGCGCGCGGCAAATGCGAGGCCATCGTGATTCAGCATCACGAACGAACGTGCGCCAAATCTGTGTGTCCCACGCTTGGCTGCTCATGGCGTGCTCGCAACGCGCGCGCCACGAGCTCACCGCTCGTTACAGTCAGAAGGCTCGCGCAGGCCACGACTTGCAGCGTTTGCAAGCTGAGTGGCGCGAGTCCGAGTGCGTGGCGCAGCGGCGGCAAAGCCACGCACAGGAACGCCAGCAGCAAACCGAATACGATCGAAACGTGCAACCAGGAGTTCCGCGCGGCGCGCGCCCCCACCTTGCGCGCCGGGTAGACGCTCAACAACTTGGCCACGGCTTCGTAAAGAAAAACGGCGCTCGCTGTTTCGGGCAGGCTGGCCCCCCAGCGCGGCAGCAGCGCGAGCAGGCTCAGGCCAACGACGGCTTTGAAACCACCGTCGACCATGATGAAGCTCAGCGTCAGGCGATCGAGGAGCGCACTCTTTCGCGCGCGTGGCGGCTGTTGCATCACCTCTCGACTGCGATCGACGGAAAGCGCGAGAGCGGGTGGCCCATCGCCCAAGAAGTTGATCCACAATACCTGCAGCGCGGTCAGCGGCAGCAAGAGCGCGCCCTCCGGCGTGCGCAGATCGAACAGCATCGAGCCGACTGCGCCGCCCAGCACCAGCAACATCAGCGCGACGTTGCTGGAGAACGTGAAGCGGATGAAGTTCAGAATGTTCTCGTAGATGATGCGGCCTTCCTCGATGGCGCTCACGATGGTCACGAACTCGTCGTCGAGCAGCACCACGTCGGCGACTTCGCGTGCTACTTCGCTGCCACGCTGACCCATCGCGACTCCAACGTCGGCGCGTTTCAAAGCGGGAGCGTCGTTGAGACCGTCGCCCGTCATGGCCACGACCTCGCCTTCGCGGCGCAATGCTTCCACGATGCGCAGCTTGTGTTGGGGAAGCAATCGCGAGTAGACGCGCACTTGGCGCAGCGCCTGGCGAAATTCTGCATCGTTCAAAGCGTCGAGCTCGGCGCCGGTGAGCACCCGATCGGTGGCGATGCCAACCCGCTCGGCGATGGCGCGCGCGGTCTCGGGGTGATCGCCCGTCAACATCATCACGCGAATTCGCGCCTGTTCAGCGGCGCGCACCGCGTTGCGCGCGCCCGGGCGAGGTGGATCCCACAGGCTTACCAAGCCCAAGAATGTGAGATTGCTTTCATCGACATCCTTACCGCTCGCGAGCCCAAGGACTTTGAAACCATTGCGAGACGCGTCGTCCGCACGACGCTGCCACTCGCGACGCTCTTCCGCCGTCAGGAGCGAGCGCTCCAGCACTACTTCAGCGGCGCCCTTGAGGTAGCTCTTCAAGCTGCCGTCCGGCGCCTCGACCGTCACGCGCATGTACTTCCATGCGCTATCGAAGGGGCGACTCGAAATGCGCGGGTTTGCGTGGCGCAGCGCCGCGACATCGGCACCGCGACTCGTTGCGAACTCGATCAGGCCACGCTCGAGCGGATCGCCGGCTTCTTTGCCTTCGACGGCGTCGTTTACGAGCGCAAGCGCAAGCAGCGCATCGGGCTCATGGGGAGTATCGAGTGAACTTACGCTGATGCGATTCTGCGTCAACGTGCCGGTTTTGTCCGAAGCGATCACAGTGATTGAGCCCAACGCTTCGACAGCGGCCAACCGGCGAATCACGGCGTTCTTTCGCGCCATGCGCTGCACGCCGAAAGCGAGTGCCATCGTCATCATCGCGGGCATGCTTTCCGGCACCACCGCGACGCCGAACGCCACCGCGAACATGATCACGGCTGACAGTCGCGCCACGCCCTCCACCGCGATGCCGCCAAGCACCAATAGCAAACTCAGCGCGGCTACATAGCGAGCGATGCGTCCGCCGAGGCGATCGATGCGCATCTCGAGCGGCGTCTTCTCGGATTCGATTTTGGCTAGGCTGCCCGCCAAGCGCCCCATCGTGCTGGCGGGCCCTGTGTGGCTCACCAACAGCTCTCCGCGCCCGCGCAGGATCAATGTGCCGCTGTAGAGCGCGCTGCTTTCGGCCTTCTCTACCGGCAGCGATTCTCCCGTGAGCAAGGACTCGTCGGCGCTCAGCGCTTCGCTGTGAAGCGCGGTGCCATCGGCGGGCACGCGATCTCCCGGTTCCAGGCGCACGACGTCGCCGGGCACGATTTCACTCGTGGGAATGTGTTCCAGCGCGCCGTCGCGTTGCACCCAAACGCGCGGAGAGCCCAGCCGTTCGAGCTCGTCGAGCGCGCTTTCGGAACGGTACTCCTGCAGTACGCCGAGCCCGGCGTTGAGCAGCAGCACGGCCAGAATCGCGAGCGCTTCGATGGGGACGCCGTGTGCGCCTTCTTGCAGCCAGGCCGCGAGATCCAAAGCCAGCGCAAGCAACAAGAGGTAAATCAGCGCGCTCTGAAACTGTCGCAGCACGCGCTTGAAAAAACTGGCTCGCGCGGGTGCAGGCAAAGCATTCGGTCCGAACCGATCCAGCCGTGCACGGGCCTCCGCGCGGCTCAGACCCAACTGAGCTTCCGCAGTCATACTTCGGTCCTCAGGTGCAGCGAGCGTGCCACCCTGCAACCCTGCGGTCTCCGCCTGATGCCCATTCGCTACGCGCAAACTCTGCGCTGCACGAAACGGGCGCGACCTGCGGCGTTCTTGCAGGCCTGTAGCGCTCTTAGTGCGCCATCACGTCGACCATGCCCATCATGCCAGCTTCGGCATGGTCCAGAATGTGGCAGTGAAACATCCACATTCCAGGGCGTGAGTCATAACTTACGGCCAACTTGCGTCGTGCGAGTGGAGGGATGTCGATGGTGTCTTTCAGGAGCAAGGGGCGCAGCGGCTGTCCCGCGTCGTCGAGCTCTTGAAAGAAGTAGCCATGCAAGTGGAACGGGTGTGAGTAGACACTTTTGTTCTCGATCGCAAGTACCTGACGAGAGTCGATGTGCGCGTGCAATTCTTCGCCAGCCCCAAAAGGCACTCCATTGATGCCCATGCTGACCTTGCCATCGGCGCCATCTACCGTGAGCGCGATCGGCACTTCCGTCGCGTCCGACGTATCGATTGGTGCGAGCGTCGTGGTCCACGTAGGCGTCGCGCCTGCGTTCACGGCTGATCCGGAAAACTCGATGCGCATCAAAGCGTGCGGAATGGATTCGGCGAGCGGGCGGCCGCGAGAATGAGCGAGCGCCATCAGCTCCAACGGCGAGTCGCTGTTACCTTGCGGCGAAACCACCAAATCCAGTCGTTCGCCGGGTGCAATCACCGGTTCTGCGACTTCCACGCCGTGCTCTGCCAAGCCTCCATCCGCGCCCACTCGCAAGAACGTGTGACCACTGAGGCCGAGCTTAAAGTAACGCGATCGCGCGGCATTCAGCACACGCCAGCGCTGGCGTTGGCCCGAACGCGCGAGCAAAGTTGGATACACGCGCCCGTTGACCAGCAGCCTGTTTCCCTCGCGGCCCACCAAAATCTTCTGCGGATCGGCATCCGGCGGAACAACCTGGCCGTTGTCATCCAAGCCGATGTCGGACAGCACCAATACCACCTCTTCGCCGAGCTCCTTCGGTTCGCTCGGATCACTCACCAGCAGCACACCATACTGGCCACTCCCAAGCGTAGCGACCGAATCCGTGTGCGGGTGGTACCAAAACAGTCCGGCGTCCGGCAGCTCGAACTCGTAGTCGAAGACGGCGCCAGGTTGCACTGGAGGTTGTGTCACGTCGGGCACGCCGTCCATCGCGTTCGGCACTCGCACGCCATGCCAGTGCACCGTTGCCGGCGTATCCAGCCCATTCTCGAAGTGCACCCGCAACAGATCGCCACGCTTCGCGCGAATCAGCGGCCCCGGCACCCTTCCCGAGTACGTCAGCATGCGCGTGCTGCTACCCGGAACAATTTCCAGATCCTTCGGCGTCGAGCGCAACGAGACACGCACCACGTCGTCGCGCGGATCTTCGTCGTGCGCTTCAGCCAGCCAATCCCTCGGCGTCGAGCTCGAGCTCCCACTCGAACCACACGCAACGCAACAACCAAGAACCAGCACAGCCCAGTAGCTAGCGAAGCTCACTGCCGCGCACCTGTGCAGCGCGCGTGCCACGCTAACCTGGACTTTATCACGCGCTCAGCCGGCGCCAATCAGTCACGATTGCAGCACCAAGCTTCTAGCCTCAGGCAATCGCAGTCGCAGATTTTGCACGGTGCGCACCGATTGCACGAAAGTGCAAGCCGGCTGCGAAAGCCATCGCCGATGGGATCGTTTGCGTTGGCCGTTGACCCACATGGGGTTGACGATTCGTCACACTCTCCCGACCCATTTTGTTGCCTAAGGTTCGGCTTCGTAACGGGGTCTGTGTCTACCGTGGCGCGTCCGTTTGCGTCGGCCACGTCGAAGACGTCTTGATCGCCTTGGCTACGGTTTCCATGACCGAATTCAAGAGCACGTAGATCACTCTATCGGTGGCACTCGTGCTGGTGAACTGTTCTGGGCCGTCAGTCGTTTCCGCGAGTTGGACGATGGGCTCACCGCTCGGAGCTCGCAGCTCGAACTGCCAGCGGAGCGTCACCTTAAGATTGCTTCCGACAAGACCGCTGCTCGAGGTCATGCTGTGCGAAAACTCGATCAGTCTGAAGATTGCGGTGTAGGTGGGTCCTGGTTGTGAACTATCGATGTAGAGTGGGAGCAAGCGTTGAAGTCCCGATCCGATCGCGCTTCGGAAGTTGGTTACGCAGAAGTCTCTCAGTCCACCCTGTTGTGAACACAGCTCATCCTCAGGAACGCGAGACACATCGAGCGTCACGGTGCCCCTACTTTTTCGTTCGCCGAGCACATTTGGGTTGGGCGTGCGCGCCTCGCTTCGCATCGTGCAGCCGACGAGCAGCAACGCTCCCAAAAGAACTACTCGAGTCTTGAACATTCCGCGTTTCATGGGCCGCGAGAGAGTAAACGAACAATGGCGGAGTTCGCCAGAGGCCTACCAGCTGTCTCTAATAGAGCCTGATCAAAAGGCTAGGCAGGCGAAACCCTAGCTGTTCGGAGCGCGGGTGGTTTATCGTTAGGCGCTCGGAGTTTCGTGGATTCCAGCGTAGCTCACGCGGGTAGCGACTTGATGTCGCTATTCGGCGGCCTGCTCGAAGCGGCGCCGGATGCGATGGTCGTAGTCGAGACCGACGGGCGCATTCGGTTCGTGAATGGGCAAGCCGAGCGTTTGTTCGGCTTCGCTCGCGAGGAGTTGCTCGGGCAGCTGGTGGAGGTGTTGGTGCCGCCGCGATATCGAGGCGTGCACCCAGGGCATCGCAACGACTTTGCGTTCGATCCAAAAACGCGCCCGATGGGCGCCAACTTGGATTTGTCCGCCTGTCGCAAGGATGGCACGGAGTTTCCTGCCGAGATCAGCCTGGCTCCATTGGAGGCTGGCGGGCGTGTATTGGTGACGGCCGCGATCCGCGATGTGACGCAGCGCCGCAAGGCGGAAGCCAAGTTTCGCGCAGTGTTGGAGGCCGCGCCGGATGCCATGGTGATTGTGGATCGCGCGGGCAAAATCGCGCTGGTGAATGGGCAGGCGGAGCGACTGTTCGGCTATCCGCGCGCCGAGTTGCTGGGTCAACCGGTCGAGTTGTTGGTGCCTGCGCGCTTTCGCGAAGCTCACGTGCCCGCGCGTACGAATTTTTCGATCTCGCCGAAGGTGCGTGCGATGGGATCGGGTCGTGACTTATTCGGCCTACGTCGCGATGGTTCGGAGTTTCCGGTAGAGATCAGCTTGAGTCCGCTGGAGACGGAGGAAGGCTTCTTCGTGGCCAGCGCGATCCGCGACATCAGCGAGCGGCGGGAGGCAGAGCGGCTGATCGTGATGTCCCTCGCCGAGAAAGAGACGCTGCTGAAGGAGGTGCACCATCGCGTCAAGAACAACCTGCAGGTGATCTCGAGCTTGCTCAGCTTGCAATCCGAAGGCTTGCCCGAATCGCAACGCTCCGCGTTTGCGCTGAGCCAGGCTCGCATTCAGTCGATCGCACTCGTTCATGAAAAGCTTTACCGCTCGAGCCGCCTGTCTCACATCGATTTCAGTGACTACGCTCGAACTCTGGTGGAGCAGCTGTTCCTGGCGCACGATGGCAATCGCCGCGGCATCAACGCAGATGTTTCGGGCGAAGGCGTCGAGCTTCCTATCGACACGGCGGTGCCATGCGGATTGATTACCAACGAACTGGTCTCCAATTCTCTCAAGCACGCATTCCCGGCGGGAACCCGCGGCACCGTTCGAGTCCAACTGCAGCGCCTGAACCCCGAGCGCTTGGAGCTGATGATTGCCGACGACGGCATCGGCTTTCCTGAAGGGTTCGAAGCACGGCGCAGCGGCTCGCTGGGTCTCGAGTTGGTGTTCGCGTTGGCGCGACAGCTCGAAGCCCATGTCAGTGTGAGCGGTGAGCGTGGCGCGACGTTCCGCTTTGTCTTTCCAATGGGGGCACATGGCACCAGTTAACGTCGCAAGTACCGCGGTCATCGTCGAGGACGAGGCGGTGGTCGCCATGGACCTCGAGCGCAGCTTGAAGCGGCTCGGAGTTACGGTGCTCGGCGTCGCGACTACGGCGCGGGATGCCGTGCGCATGATTCGGGAATTGGATCCGGATTTGATGCTGCTGGACGTGCGCCTACGCGATGACCGCGACGGTATTTGGGTAGCGGAGCAGACTCGCCCTGGTTCGGATTCGGCGCTGATATTTCTCACGGCCCACGGCGATGAAGTCACGATGCAGCGCGCGGCTAAAATGTATCCGGATGGATACCTGGTGAAACCGGTGAAACGGGAGGCGCTGGAGACGACCATCGAGTCAGCCCTGCACTCGCGTGATGCGCGCCGAAAACGAGGGACGACATGATCAGTGTTCTAGTGGTGGAGGACGATGCGGTCATCGTCGAAGACATTCGTCGCACCTTGATACGTCTCGGTTACACGGTGCCGCGCACGGCTCAAAGCGGGGAGGAGGCGTTGCAAGCTGCGGCGGAGCTGCGACCGAACCTGGTCTTGATGGACATCAAACTGAAGGGCAAGCTCGACGGCATCGAGACCACGGCCCTGCTCCGCAAGCAGCAAGACGTACCGGTTGTGTTTCTGACATCTCACTCCGACGAGGCCACGCTTGCACGCGCCAAAGAGACAGGTCCCCATGGCTACCTGTTGAAGCCGTTCAACGATCGCGATCTGCGCACGACCATCGAGGTTGCGGTGCGTAAACACGAGCTCGAGCTCAAGCTCGCGGAGCGCGAACGCTGGTTCTCGACCACGCTCGAGTCGATTGGTGACGCGGTGATCGCGACCGATCCCAGCGAGCGCGTAACTTTCATGAACCCGGTGGCGGAAGCCTTGACGGGCTGGACCAAGGAGGAAGCGCGCGGGAAGAAGGTCGAAGAAGTATTTCGCTTGATCGACGAGAACGGCAAGCACAAGGGTGCTCCGGGTGGTCGCGCCGTTCTCGATCGCTTTCGAGTGCAGCTGCCTCCCAATGCGCGCTTGGTCGCGAAAGCTGGCGCCAGCCTGGACGTGGACGAGTCGTCGGGCGCCATCGTCGACGAGCGCGGGCGCGTGCTGGGCGGCGTGGTCGTGTTTCGCGACATCACGGAGCGTCGTAAGCTCGAGCAGCGCTTGGCTCGTTCGGAGCGCTTGGCCGCGATTGGCACGTTGGCGGCGGGCACAGCTCACGAAATCAACAATCCGCTGGCGGCGGTCCTGGCGAACGTGACTTTTGCGCTCGAGCGCATGGACGAGGTGCAGAGGACGCTCGAGAGCGTACCCGGTGCGACCCCAGTGTTGCGCTCAATCGAAGACGCGCGCGATGCTTTGAAGGACGCTGACCGAGCCGGCGAGCGTGTCCGGCGCATCGTTCACGATCTGAAGAAATTCTCGCGCGCCGACCACGCCGAGCGCGAGGTGCTCGACCTGCCGGACGTCATCGACGCAGCGATTCAACTGACCCAAAACCAGATTCGCCACAACGCGACGCTGAGCCGGCAATACGGCACCACACCGTTGGTGGAGGCCAACGAGGGCCGCCTCGTGCAGGTCTTCACGAACCTGCTGGTCAATGCCGCTCAGGCCATCGGCGAAGGCAGATCCAGCGAGAACCAGATCACCGTGGCCACCTACACGGACGACGCGGGACGCGCGATCACCGAAGTGCGCGACACCGGTCCCGGCATTCCAGCCGCCGATCTGCCGCGCGTATTCGAGCCGTTTTTCACTACCAAGCCCGTCGGTACTGGCACCGGGCTCGGCCTCTCGATTTGCCATGGCATCGTCACCTCGCTGGGTGGTGAAATCAGCGTCGAGAGCCGCCTGGGTCGAGGTGCGACATTCAAGGTCGCGCTCTTGCCGGCAACGAGCCCTGCGGACAAGCGCGTTCTGTTGCCACCGGTGTTGCGACCCCCACGCCGTGGCAAAGTCCTGGTGATCGACGACGAGGAAGCGGTGTGTCGCACCGTGGCGCGCGTCTTGCGCGAACACGACGTCGTCAGCGAAACCGACGCGCGCGCGGCGCTTTCACGCATCGCCCACGGTGATCGCTACGACGTGATTTTTTGCGACTTGCTGATGCCGAACCTGACCGGCATCGAGGTCTACCGCGCCATCCACTCTGCTCACGCAGAGCTCGCCGAGCGCATCGTGTTCCTGACGGGCGGCGTATTTTCTCAGGCCGCAGCAGAGTTTCTGGGTAGCGTGGGCAATATCACGGTCTCTAAGCCGTTCACGGCGGCGAACCTCAACTCCATCGTCACCGATTTCGTCAAGGCGACCGCGCCAGGGCGCTAGCACTCCGCTTCGGGCAGCGGGAACTCCAGAACGAAGCTCGTTGTCGGTTCGCGCACGACCGTGAGCTCACCGTCGAGCTGCGCCGCCAGCGCGGTAACCAGGTGCATACCCAGGGACGAAGATGCCTTCGCATCGAACGAGCTGGGCAGCGGCTCGCCATCGTTCGTGACCGACAGGCGTGCGCGCTTGTTTGCGAGCTTCTCCAGTTCGACGCGAATGGTCCCAGAGCAAGCACCCTTCAAACCGTGCTTCAACGCGTTGGTGATGAGTTCGTTCAACACCAGCCCACAAGGAATTGCCTGATCGACAGCCAGTCGCAGCGGCTCGAGATCCAAATCCAGGTGAACTTGTCCGGGCTCCATGCCTGCTGCCATCAGCACGCTCGACGCCAGGCTGCGCGCATAGTCTGCAAACGGAACACGCGCATAGTCGGAAGACTGATAAAGCTTCTCGTGAATCAGTGCGATCGCCAGCACGCGCGTGCGACACACATCCAGAGCGTCTCGGCTGGCGCCCTCTTCCAGCTTGCCCATCTGCAGGTTGATCAAGCTAGAAATCACCTGCAGGTTGTTCTTCACGCGATGGTGAACTTCCTGCAGCAGGACTTCGCGTTCCTTCAGCGTCGCCGTCAAGCTCGCATTCAGCGCTCGCAGCTGCTCATTCAAGCTCTCGAGCTCGTCGGCGGCGCGCCTCTGCTCGGAAAAAGACTGGCTCTCGCGCAACGGCGCGTGCTGCACTTCACGTTCAGTCACGTCTTGAACCGTACCGATCACGCGCACCACCGCCCCGTTGCTGGACCGCTGCACTCTGCCGCGACCTTCCACGAAGCGAATCGAGCCGTCCCGAACCACGCGGTAAGCGTTGCGAAAATCGTTTCCACTCTCGGCGGCCGACCGAATCGCCGAGTCGACGTACGCTTTGTCTTCGGCATGAATGCAGGCGAGAAACGCCTCGTACGTTGCCCGGAAGCTCTGCTTATCGCGACCGAAAATCCGATACAGCTCGTCGGACCACGTCATCACATCGCGCTCGATGTCCCAATCCCAACTCCCAATCTGTGCAATCCGCTGCGCCTCTGCCAACCGAGCGCGCTCCTGCCGCAACTCGTCTTCGGCACGCGCGAGAAGCGTTACGCTTGCCATTGCACCCGGCAGCTGTTCCGACACAAGACGCTTCCAATGGGCGGCACGCACCCACCTACGGCCAGGGCAGTCGGGGCTTAATCGAGCTCCCGAACTTCGGATGCCAAGTGGTACGCTGCCGTCCCATGCCCGTCACCGCTAAACGAGCTCAGGCTCTGGCGCTTTCGCTGGCGAACACGACAGCCGTGCCCCACTTCGAGCGCTTGGCCTTCCGCACACCGCGGCGGATCTTCGCCACCTTGGGTCCCGGTGGTCGCGACGTAAACTTCGGTTTCGACCCGCTTCAACAAGCGCAGTTTTGTGCAGAAGGTGACGGGGCAATCGCGCCAGTGGAAGGCGGTTGGGGTCGCATGGGCTGGACACATTGCGATCTCGATCTCGTGGATCTCGCCACCTTCAAGCGCGCGCTCGAAGCTGCCCACGCGCGAGCCAATGAGCCACCCAGGCGTGCGAAATTGAAGTCCGCGAGCGCCGCGAAGCCAAAGCCTGCCGCGGTGAAACCAACAGCTAGCGCAGCAAAAGCCCGCGCGGCGAAGACTGGCGCTTCCCAAGCTCGCGCCGCGAAGCCAAAGCCTGGCGCGGTGAAACCGAAACCTAGCGCCGCGCCTCGACGCAAGAAGTAGCGCCCGACTCAGCGCGGCGGAGGTGGTGGGGGAGGAGGCGGCGGAGGTGGTGGGGGCGGCGGTGCGCTCGTCGGTGGCACCGGCGTGGACGGCGTCGTGGGTGGCGGTGGCACCGGAGCAGTTGTGTCGGGCTGCACGCACGAAGCCAGATCGAAGAACATGAAGATGAGCGCCTTAGCTTGCGGCGAGAGGCCCGTAGCTTTGCACCCATCGGGGAACGGCGTCGCCGGATCCGAATCATCACCGCCGAGCGCTGCGCCACCCGCTGGGTTCGGGACGCTGGCATTGATGTGAATGTCCGTGAACACCACGCGCCCACATTGCATCGCCGGCGGCGCAGTCACCGGCGTGTTGAACGTCATGTACTGAATCGACGGCTTGTTCTCCGCGTTCGCGTTCATCGGCAAGCGAATCCACCACTGCGTCTGTCCGAGGGCGGCGGTGATCGAATGCTGTGCTTGCACCACGCTCAGGCTGCCACGCGTGGTGGTACCGCCTACCGCTTGCATCCAATCCGCGAAGCTATTTCCCTTCGCAAAACCGGTGTTGATCTCCACATTCACCGGGCTCGGCGGATCATCCAGCACACCGGCGTATTCGGCCGTGCCCGCGATGTCCTCCGGGCCGCGACTCAAAAAGTTGAAGTGCATGTGGCTCGCGAACAAACGCCCTCCGCCGTTGATGAAACCGGCGAGGTTGTTCGTGTACGGAGTCTTCGCGCTCGCAAAACCCGAGCCTTCGCACGACAGCATCATCATGTCGTAGTTGGCGAGCTTTTGCGGGCTGCTCCACAACGTCGCCGCGTACGGGAATGTGCCGCCACCGAGCGTCGCGTTGAACTTGTTGGCGCCGCCACCATCGTGTGCGCTGTCGGTGTTGCCGCCCATGTACATGTGCACGCGCCCGCTACCGCTATCCAGTGTGAACTCTGAATTGTCGAGCCCAATGCGCTTCAGCAAACACTCCAGCGCTTCCGCCTCACCTGTCGTCACCGCGATGCGTGGAATGTTGCCTTCGCCTTTGTTACGCGGCAGCCGCGTCAGATTCTTGTCTGCGATCGCATTCTGCGCGCACTTATTCACCGTGGGAATCGTCACCTGCCGGCGCCACTTACCGATCTGAATCACCAGCGGGATGTTCGTGCCCGACGGAACCTTCGTCAGCGTAAACTTCCCATCCACGCCGCTCAACGCCGTCGCGATCGGCTCGCCTGACTGCTTCGCGTTGCACTGGTCACAAGTCAGCCCTTCCGGAATCGCATCTAGCGGCGCGTTCGGCACGTACACCAAAGCGTTGTACAGCGGCAAATCACCAGCCGGCGTGTACACGGTGCCCGTCAACGTCGTCGGCGACGAATCCGCGCAGGCGTCCATTTGCACCTGACATTGCAGCCCCTTGCAACCGCCGCCCTTCGCGCCCGGACACACATGCGCGACGCCATCACCCCCGCAGGTTCCATTCGTGCAGTCACCACAATGCAAAATCCCGCCGCAGCCATCGCCGATGTCGCCGCAATAGCGCCCCGCGTTGTTCGGCAAATCACAACCAATCGGTGTGCAATTGGTCTTCGTACACAAATTCGCGATGCGACTGCCGCAAGTGCTGTCCGTCGGACAATCACCACACGTCAGAATCCCACCACAGCCATCACCAATCGTGCCGCAGAAAGTACTGCCACCGCTCGAACACGTCAGCGGCGTGCAATTCGCCGGCACGCACACCCCCTGCCGACACTCCTTTCCATCCGTGCAATTCCCGCATTCCAGCGAACCACCGCAGTTATCACCCACCTTCCCGCAAAACTGCGCGCCATTCGCCGAACACGTCGCCTTCACACAGCTCGGCCCACCCACACACAAACCATTTTCACATGTCCAATCCCCACTACAGGCCGGACACATCTGCTTGCTCCCGCAATTGTCCCCAATCTCCCCGCAATACTGACCACCCTTCGGCGTGCACGAAACCACGCACGACTGCGTCGCGCCCGCGCTCCCCGCCGTTGGAATCCCCACTCCCGCTCCACCCATCCCAATCGGAATCGTCGAACTCCCGCCGTTCCCTCCGCCCCCACCACCGCTCGACATCGCCGTCGAACCACCCTTACTCGTGTTCGTCCTCCCCCCATTACCCGATCCCGAAGAACAACTCTCGAGCAAACACAACGCCCCAAACAATCCGGCAAAACAAGCAACCACATGCCTGGCTCGACGATGCATACGAAAGCTCCGCACAAATGCGCCGCCAGCACACGGGACACCCATCCCGAAATTGCAAAGCGCGCGATGCAACCGCGAGTATGCGGCAGCCTCAAACGACGCGCACGCGCTTTCAAACGACGCGCACGCGCTTTCAATTAGCAAGACGTTTACCCAAACAACATTAGGCAAACACCTTCTCCATCCAACTTCCACGCTCCGCGCACACCTTCACAGATTTGGGTTGTTGGGGGAAACGCTGAAAAGGCGCGCAACTACGCGCGGCGCATCACCAGGCACCAGCGCGCGCCAACGTCCCTCGCCGCAGCCGCGCACGCCCCCCACCGAAAAGCCCGAACCAGCTCGAAGCCTGCTCCGAGACAGCACGCGGAAGCCCGCTCAAGATGTGCACGCCGTACGCAAGGGTCTGCTCGGAGAGGCGCCTCGCGCTGCGCGCCGAGGTCTGCTCGGACGTCGCGCAACTGGACGCGGAGGTTTGCTCGGAGAGGGCCCCGCGCCGCGCGCGGAGGTCGCGCTATGTACTGCGCTGAGCGCCGGGGGTGGCGCTCTGCACCCGCGCTGAGCGCGGGGGTGGCGCTCTGCACTGCGCTGCGCGCGGAGGTCGCGCTCTGTACTGCGCTGAGCGCGGGGGTGGCGCTCTGCACTGCGCTGAGCGCGGAGGTCGCGCTCTGCACTGCGCTGCGCGCCGGGGTCGCGCTCTGCACTCGCTGAGCGCGGAGGTCGCGCTCTGCACTCGCTGAGCGCGGAGGTCGCGCTCTGTACTGCGCGAGCGCCGGGGTCGCGCTCTGCACTGCGCGAGCGCCGGGGTCGCGCTCTGCACTGCGCTGAGCGCGGAGGTCGCGCTCTGCACTGCGCCGCGCGCGGAGGTCGGGCTCCGCACTGCGCTGCGCGCCGGGGTCGCGCTCTGCCCCCGCGCCGAGAGATCCGCTCAAACGTCGCGCACTGGACGCGGAGGTTTGCTCGGAGAGGCGCCTCGGGTTGCGCGTCGAGGTGGCGCTCTGCACCGCGCGGAGATCCGTTCGAGACGCGCCGGGCACCGCGCGGATGTCCGCTCGGATATCGTGCACTGGATGCGAGGTCGCACTCTGCGTACCGCACAAAGTCTTGCTCAATCGACGTTCTCGTATCGCGCGTCGAGTCTGCTCGAGAGGTGTTCTCGCACCGCGCGCAAGGGTCAGCTTAAGACGTCCGGCATCGCATACCCAGGTCTGCTCAGAGGCGCTCTGCATCGGGTGCTGAGGTCTGCTCGAGAGGCGTTCTGCATTTGGCGCCGAGGTCTGCTCGAGAGGCGCTCCGCCTCGGGCGCCGAGGTGTGCATCGGGTGCTGAGGTCTGCTCGAGAGGCGCTCTGCATCGGGCGCCGAGGTCTGCTCGAGAGGCGTTCTGCATTAGGTCTGCATCGGGTGCTGAGGTCTGCTCGAGAGGCGTTCTGCATTGAGCGCCGAGGTCTGCTCGAGAGGCACTACCGTTCTGGAGCAGTGCTCTGCTCTGCGATCGGTGTTGGCTTCTCGCTCGCCGCTCGCTGCGATCGCGGCTTCTGCTTCAGTCGGCTCTCGCGAATTCTTCTTTCGATGTGTCGCACGCCGAAGGCCAAGCGAGCTGTGTACGAATTGTGGGCCGCGCAGAGTAGGTGAAGGTTTTCGGGAGTGGCGGCGCCGCCTCGAGCGTACGGGTAGCGATGCTCGATCGTGATGAAGCGGCGTTCGCTGCAGCGGCGGCCCTCGGTGTCTACGAACGTGCACTGCGCAGCGTCGCGTCGCCACACGAAGCGCGCGACTTCGACTGGTACATGGCGTGAGCCTTCTTTAAGACGCCGGGATTTGCGCGGCACGTGCGCGCCCATCCGTCGTTTCTCTTCGCGCCGAATCAGCTCGTCGAGTGCGCGTTCGAATAAACACGCCAACTCGCCTCCGGGAATGACATGGCTGAGTAGCTCCCGTGCGTGTTCGATCTTGGCAGAAAGCTCGTTCGAGGCAGTGAATTGAACTAAGTAGCTCGAGGCTGATAGCGGCTTGAGGCGGTCATGCTGGTCGTCAGTCCCGGAGTACGGTCTAACACTGTCTTCAACGTCCGGTTGCGGAAAGCGCACCGCGAGGAGCCGCTCGATCTCTCGCCGTGACTTGCCCGCCGCTTCGTCAAAAAGAGCTCCAGCGTTCTCGAAAGTGACATGCGGAGCGATCAGAAACAAGCCAGTTAGGTGAATGCGCCCGCCGCGAAGCTCGTCCAGCGCGCGTGGCAGGCGTTGAGCCAAGCGAGCGACGCGCACACGCTTGCCTGCCTCATCCTCCGAGTATCCGAGTCGTTCGCGACAGTAGGCACTCAACGACGAACACGCCTGGTCCAAGTACAGTTTACGGCGATCGATTTCCATCAAGTGCTCGATGACGTTCGCCGTTGCGCCTCGTTCACACTTTGCCAAAACGGGCATGCGTGCCAATAACTCAGCACTCGAGAGAGAAGAATCGAATTGCATGTGGCATCCCTATCATGCATAGTTTCGGAGCTCGCAGACACGCGCTAGAGCGCTCTTTCAGGGTAGAAATGAGTTCGATCGCGTCGCTGTTGTCATTCGCGCCTTGGCAAGGCAACTAGCGCCCGCAAGCATGACACTTTCATAGACTCAGTATTTGCGGCGACAGGTAGTCGAGAATTCCGTCAACAAGAATCGTCGAAATCGGAGCAATTCAGAGCGTTCGGTGACGCACTCAATGCCCTATGAGCCTTCGCGCGGCAACGCGAAACGCTTTCAGCATTAACCAGGTGCGCGTCGCCACGCGGATCGGAGACGTCCCGAGCCAGGCGCGGTCGCATTGGGCCCGAAACAATCGAAGCCGTTGCGCGTCCGCACCGCGAAACGACGTAATCGAAGCCGTAGAGCACCGCGCATCGCTGAGCATCGCTGTCGAAGCCGTAGAGCACCGCGCATACCTGTCGAAGCCGTAGAGCATCGCGCATCGCCGTCGAAGCCGTAGAGCACCGCGCATCGTCGAGCACCGCTGTCGAAGCCGTAGAGCACCGAGCATCGTTGAGCATCGCTGTCGAAGCCGTAGAGCACCGCGCATCGCTATCGAAGCCGTAGAGCACCGAGCACCGCTGTCGAAGCCGTAGAGCCCCGCGCACCGTCGAGCATTGCTGTCGGAGGCGTCGAGCACCTTCGGGGCTAAGTCGCCGCCGTAACGGCGCGGCGCCAAGCCAAATAGCCGTTGAGTGGCGCAAGACCTGCGCTCGACGCAACGGCTGCACCCATCGCGAGCGTTGGTTTGCGGAAGTATCCGCTGGAGGCGCGTGGATCGTGTCTTGCTAACTAACGCTCTGCGTCGGCTTACGTCGGCGAATGAACTTTGGTTTGTTGAGGAGCTGCGAGCTGGGCGCGAAATGTACGACTACGATTCGAGTTGGAAGCAACGTTATCAGTCTCGTGTAACGAGCGCCGCAGCGGCGATTCGTAAGATTTTGCCCGGGCGGCGGATTCTGATCGGCTCAGGTGCGGCGGAGCCGACTACCTTGGTGGAGGCTTTGGTGCGCGACGGCACGCACTTGAGCGACAACGAGATCGTTCATTTGTTGACGTTGGGACCGGCGCCGTACGTACAGCCAGAGTTTGCTGGGCGTTTTCGGCATTCGGCGTTTTTCATTGGGCGCAATACACGTGAAGCGGTGCAGACGGGGCGCGCGGACTTCATTCCGGTGTTCTTGTCTGAAATTCCAAAGCTGATTGCGTGTCGGCGGGTGCGGGTTGACGTGGTGTTGGTGCAGGTAAGCCCGCCGGATCGACACGGCTACGTGAGTCTCGGGGTTTCAGTCGACGTGGTGCGTGCAGCGGTGGCCGCGGCCGACTTGGTGATCGCGGAGGTGAACCCGTGCATGCCGCGCACGTTGGGTGAGTCGCAGATTCCAGTGAGTGAGCTGGATTGGATGATTCCCGTGGAATCGCCGATTTTGGAGTTAGTGCCAGAGTCTCCGGATGCAACGTGTTTGGAGATTGGGCGACACGTCGCCAGTTTGATTCCGGACGGTGCGACGCTGCAAACTGGCATTGGTAAGATTCCGCACGCCGTCGTGACCGCCTTGAGCAACCACCATGACCTGGGCGTGCACACGGAGATGCTGTCCGACACGGTTCTCGACTTGGTGGAAGCAGGCGTGATCAACGGCCGCAAGAAGACGCTGCTGCCGGGCAAAATCGTGACATCGTTCGTGATGGGCACGCAGCGCATCTACAAATGGATCGACGACAACCCGAGTGTGGAGATGCGGCCAAGCGACTTCACCAACGATCCGTTCGTGGTGGCGCAGAACGATCGCATGGTGGCTATCAATTCCGCACTAGCCGTCGATCTGACGGGTCAGGTGGCAGCGGACACCGTAGGCGGTCGCTTCTTTTCCGGAATCGGCGGGCAAGTCGATTTTATCCGCGGTGCCGCGCGTAGTCGCGGCGGCAAGCCGATCATCGCGTTGCCATCGACAGCCAAGAACGGCTCAGTGAGTCGCATTCAGGCAGTGCTCGAGCCGGGCGCGGGTGTGGTGACGAGCCGCGGCGATGTTCATTATGTGGTGACCGAATACGGTATCGCCGACCTATGGGGCAAGAACATCCGCGAGCGCGCGACCGCACTCACCGAGATTGCGCACCCGGACTTTCGGGTCGATCTCATCAACTCAGCCAAGAAGCGCCACTACGTGTTCCCCGAACAGCGGGTGGCGCACGAGCAAGCTTCAGCCGAGCGCGCCACGCGCGTGCAGCTCACGACGGGCGAGATGGTCGTCATTCGTCCCGTGCGGCTCGCAGACGAAGGTGCGCTGCAATCGCTGCTGTATCGCTTGTCCGACGACAGCATTCACATGCGCTTTCACGGTTACAAGAAGGTGCATCCGCGCCATGAAATCGCGGAGCAAGTCAACGCTGATCCCGAGCTATGCTCGGTGTACGTGGCCGAGCTCGAGGGCAACGAGAGCGGCGATATCATCGGTTTGGCTCGCTACGACCTAGATCGCGCTACGCGCATTGGCGAAGTAGGCTTGATTGTCGCCGATGCCTACCAGAACAAGGGACTCGGCACGGCGCTGTTCGCCCGCCTGGTTGCTGCCGCTCGCACGCGCGCGCTGGCTGGACTGAGCGCCCAGGTGCTTTCTAGCAATGGCCGCATGCTGTCGGTATTCAACAAGAGCGGGCTGCGCGTCGAAAGCCAGCTCGACTCTGGTGTTTACGATGTGAGCATGAGCTTCGACTGAGCGTGGACCGAGAAAGCGAGAAGAGCCGGCCCTAGCCGAGCCGGCTCTCTCTTTTTTCAACGCTACGGCCGAAGCGCAACTTTCATCACGCCGTCGCGTTGTTGGCTGAACAGATCGTACGCTGCGTCGATTTCCGAAAGCGCGAAGCGATGTGTCACGAGCTCGTGGAACGGCGCGCGCTTGGATGCCACGACGCTCATCAAGCGGCGCATCCGTTCGCGCCCGCCGGGACACAACGTCGTCACGATCGTGTGGTCGCCGAGCCCGGCGCCGAACGCGTCGAGTGGTACACGCAAGTGCCCAGAGTAGACACCCAAGCTCGATACGGTGCCGCCCGGGTGCACGCAGCGAAGTGCATTTTCGAAGGTCGCTTGCGTGCCCAGCGCCTCGATGGCCACGTCGGCACCGCCACCCGTGAGTCGCTGCACCTCGGCGATCACGTCTTGCTCTTTGTAGTTGAGCACGACGTCGGCGCCCATGCGCTTAGCTTGCTCTAGGCGAGCTGGCACGCTGTCGACACCGATCACGAGCGATGCGCCTGCGAGGCGTGCCCCCGCGGTTGCGCACAAGCCGATGGGCCCTTGCGCAAAAACCACCACTGCGTCGCCGATGCGCACCTTGCCGCGTTCCACCGCTGAAAACCCGGTAGAAAGAATATCCGGGCAGAGCAGCACTTCCTCGTCCGACAGGCTCGCCGGGATCTTGGCAAGGTTCGCTTGCGCGTTGGGAACCAACACGTACTCGGCCTGGCACCCATTGATGGTATTGCCGAAGCGCCAACCGCCGAGCGCCTCGAAGCGATCACCACCATGCGAACATTGCGCACCGTCGCCGGAAAGGCAGGCGCGACATTGACCGCACGGCGTGATAGCGCCGACGATCACCCGATCGCCGCGTTCGAAGCCAACGACTCCGGCGCCCAGCTCCTCGATCACACCGACTGGCTCGTGTCCGACGATGAGCCCTGGCTTAACCGGATATTCACCCTTCAGAATGTGTACGTCGGTGCCGCAAATCGTGGTGAGAGTCACTCGTAGCAGCGCCTGACCCGGACCTGGCTCTGGCTTGGGTACTTCGCTGAGAAGGATTCGCCCCTTCTCCACGAAGACCGCAGCTCGCATGGTGGCCATTACAGTTACCTCCGTGCCACAGCGTGAGGGCAGGGACCGTGCCACTCGCACAGCGTGAAAAAATCAGCGGTTGCGCTGCGTGAGCGGCGCAGTTACTGCGCTCAACGCACTGGTTGCATGGAGTTCAGGCCCTTACGCCGCGCGCATCATCGTGCACACCGAGTTGGCTGTGCCGCGCCGATAGATACTCGGGGCAATGCCGCGTTCGCGCTTGAAAGCGCGACTGAACGCAAATTCGGAGGCGTAACCGACGCGCGCTGCCACTTCTGCAAGCGATGAATCCGTTTCGATCAACAGCCGCGCGGCATGTTCGATGCGCAAGGTGTTCAGGAAGCGGTGCGGTGAGAACCCAGTGGCCGCTACGAAACGCCGCGCAAACACCGCGCGCGACAAGCCCACCGCGCGCGCCAACTTGCTCACTTCCAGGCGCTCGCCGAGTCGTTGTCGCATGATCTCGATGGCGCGCACTACGCGAGCGTCGAAGACTTTGGCTGCTCGCTCCCGCACCAGCAGCGTGCCGGCTTCCAGTCGAGACTGCGCGCCGCCGCGTTCACGAACCACGCAACCATCGTTCACCACCAGCAACGCGCTGTCCGGCGTTGCCAACAGAATCTGTGCTTCTGCCGAGAGGCGCAACGTGCGCGGCCGCGAGTTCTTCATTCCGCAAGAGTTGCAGACGAACGCGACTCAGGTCCACTCCCAAGAGTTTTTGTTAAGCAATCGAGAGTTTTGGTCATGGTGGAGACTTCGCTGGTCCCTACAGCATGTTTCATGCTCGCAACCGACGACCCTTCGCAACCTGCACATTCGCCACATTCGCTGCGCTTCGTGAGCGAGCAGCTTTGGAAAGCTCGCACGGTGCTGCTCTTCGGCGAAATCGACATGCGGCTGGCGGAAACGGTCAGCGCACAGCTGATGGCACTTGCTGCGGCCGATACGGCGCCGATTCGTTTGCTCATCAACTCGCCGGGCGGTCACGTCGAGGCCGGAGACACCTTGCACGACGTGATTCGCTTCATTCAACCGAAGGTTCTCGTCGTTGGTACGGGCTGGGTGGCAAGCGCTGCGGCGCTCGTGTACGTCGGCACCGCGCGTGAGCTGCGCTTTGCGCTGCCGAACACGCGCTTCCTGCTGCATGAACCGCGCGGTGGGGCGTCCGGGCAGGCGTCGGACGTGGAGATCGAGGCCTCGCAAGTGCTCGCGATGCGCGCCCGGCTGAACCGAATCTTCGCGGACGCGACCGGGCAGCCCTTGGAGAAGATTGCGCGCGAAACCCAGCGCAACCACTGGATGAGCGCCGAGGCGGCGCGCGAGTACGGGCTCGTAGGGCGCATCGTGGAGAGCACTTCCGACCTTCCTACCGCCTAGAAAAGCTGCCATCCTCCAAGGGAGGGCTGCGTGAAGGTACTTCTAATCAACCCGAATCGTGAGCAGGTACCTTGGCCAGCGATTCCGGTGGGATTGTGTACGGTGGCTTCGGCGACGGCGCGCGCCGGGCACGACGTGACTGTGCTCGACCTCGCGTTTTCCAAGCAACCGGGCAAAGACACACTGGCACGCGTGCGCAAGGAAGAGCCGGACGTCGTCGGCATCACGATTCGCAACATCGACAACTGCAATTTCGAGCTGCCGCACTTCTACCTGCCGGAGATTCGCGATGAAGTCGTAGCCAGCGTGCGCGCGGCGGCACCGAAAGCGAAGGTCGTCATCGGCGGCGCGGCCGTGAACGTATCGCCGCACGACGTGTTGTCGTTTTTGGAAGCGGATTTGGCGGTGGTGGGCGAGGGAGAAGATGCCTTTCCCGACGTCTTGGCGCACCTCGGCAAGCCGCGTGTGCTCGAGCGCATGCCCGGCGCACTCCTGCGTGGTGGGGGCAGCGCGACTCCATTGCCCGTGCTCGACACGGGGCGCAAGTTGCTAGGCGAGCCGCTTGCTGGTCGCGCCGTGGTGCACGATCTCAAGCATTCGGCGCGCAGCGAAGCTTTCCGCTGGTTGGATCTGTCGCGCTACGCCAAAGCGGGCTCGCCGTATTCGGTGCAAACCAAGCGCGGCTGCGCGCTGAAGTGCTCGTATTGCGTGTACAACAACATCGAGGGCCACGCGTACCGTTTGCGCGATGCGCGCGAGGTGGTCGACGAAATCGAAGAAGCGGTGCTCGGCCACGGCGTGCAAAATATCGACTTCGTCGACTCGACCTTCAACCTGCCGCTGTCGCATGCGCGTTCGCTGTGCCAGGCGCTCGCGGAGCGCGAGCTGCCGGCCAATTACTCCACGATGGGTTTGAACCCGGCCGCGGTGACTCCCGAGCTCGTGCAAATGCTGAAGGCGGCTGGTTTCAAGAACGTGATGTGCACGCCCGAAAGCGCGTCGGAAGTTACGCTGCGCACGTTGCACAAGGGTTTTCAAAAGCACGCTGTGATCCGCGCGGCCAAGGCGCTGCGCGAGGCGGGCATGCCCACCTATTGGTTCTTCATGATCGGCGCGCCCGAAGAAACCATGGACACCGTGCGCGAGACTTTGGCGTTTTGCGAGGAGCACATACCACCTACGGACATGGTGCTGTTCTCCACCGGTATTCGCGTCTACGCTGGCACGCCGCTCGAACGCACCTGCAAGGATATGGGTTGGTTCGCGGAGGACGATCCACTCTTCGAGCCGTCGTGGTTTTTGTCACCGGCGCTCGATTTGAACGAGCTCTACGCGACATTGGTCAAAGCCGCAGAGCTTCACCCGAATTGGATGACCAACGCTGAAACGGTAATGAGCCCGGCGATGGCCGCCATGATGAAACAAGCTTTTCGCCTGCTCGGCTTGAAAGGTCCGTTCTGGACTCATTTGCCGCGCCTGTTCGGGCTGGTCGGCAAGCTTGGTATTCGCAAGAAGGGCCTCGAAATGCATGCCGAAACCGTGCGTCGTATCAAAGACGTGGCGCATCACTCCTGAGGTCTCGAGGTCGGATAGCGCACTACCCATGGTTTCAGCGAGCTCGCGGCGCGACAGGGTTGCGTGGCGAGCACGAGTGCGGTGAAAATGCACGTTTGTCGCAATGGGCAGAAGGGCAGCGCGCGTGATTAGCATGTCACTCCATCGTGTTCGCGTATTCGGGGTCGTTGCTTTGGGAAGCTGCATGTCCTTCTCATGTGGGGGCAGCGGTGGAGGCAATGGCGGGAGCGGCGGCGGCGCGTCCGAGAAGGGCGGCGCAACCAGCATGAGTTCGGGCGGCAGCTCGAATGCCAACGGTGGTTCGAATACCGGCGGTGCCTCGAACGGCGGTACAGCGCCGAGCGGCGGCGCGACCTCCAAAGGCGGAGCGACCTCCAAAGGTGGAGCCAGCTCGGGCGGACAAACCAGCGCGAGCGGTGGAGCCACGTCGGCTGGAGCTGGTGGATCGAACACAGGTTCTGGCGGCAACGCCGGGAGTGCTCCGCTTGCGCCCGTGTGTGCCAAGGCCACGAACGGCGGATCGGCAACGGTTGCCAAGCCGGAGCTTCTGAAGACGCTGTTCGATCGCCAGCAGGAAGCTTGGCTGGGCTCGCCTGCGATTGCAGATCTCGACGGCGACAGTGTCAACGAGATCATCGTGCCGCGCCACAACTTGCTCTTGATTTGGCACCTCGACAACACGGTCGTGCAGCGCTTCACGCTACCCGGTCGCGTTTGGTCGCCGCCTGTGGTCGCGGATCTAGTTCCCAGCATTCCCGGCTTGGAGGTCGCGGTGTCCTCGCGTCAGCAAATCTCTGCCTGGGATGCGACGGGCAAGCCACTTCCCGGCTTCCCCGTGACATGGCGTGACGAGATGCGCTCGCTCGCCACCGCCGACATCGATGGCGACGGCAAGCTCGAACTCGTCGCGGTGACGAACGGCGACTTGAAGCTCAACAATCAAACCGACATCATCATCGCGTACCGCAACGACGGCAGCGTCGTCAGCGGCTTTCCCCCCAACACGACCGGCGCCAGCGGCTGCGACAATCGTTGTTACGTGCACGCCGGCGACGACCAGAACGTCGCGCTCGGCGATGTCGACAACGACGGCATCGCCGATATTCTCGCCCCACAAGACAACGCCTACGTGAGCTTGCACAAAGGTAGTGGCAAGGCCTTCGATGCCGCGCCCATCTTCAAGTCGGCGAGCAAATTCATGGGCATTCGCTTTCTGCACGACTACGCAGAAGCTCAGCATGGCTCTGCCGCCGACGAAGACAGCGCGAACCAAGCGCACTTCACCAACACGGCGCCCGCCATCGTCGACGTGGACGGTGACGGCAGCAATGAGCTCGTCATGCTCGGCTCCGTGCAGAACGCGGCACAAACCGATCGCGAGCGCGGTGTTGCACTCTGGGTAGTGCGCAAGGACGGCACACGACCGGACGCCTGGCTAACGCCGTTCCACGTGCCGGCTTACATCGATGGTTTGCTCGACCTGGGCGACAACATCGTGGCGGCCACCAATCAAGTCACCGTCGTTGATTTGGATTCGAGCAAGCGTGGTTTCGAATTCGTATTCGCTGGCTTCGACGGCAAGATTCACGCGCTCAGCTCGGACAAAAGCGAGCTCTGGCAATACGGCTTCACCACCAGCGCTGGCGTGCTCACGGGCGGGGTGGTTGCCGCCGATCTTTCCGGCGACGGCGTGCCGGAGCTCGTGTTCAATACCTACTCGGCTGCCGCCAATGGAGGCGCGCTCTATGTGCTGAGTGCCGCCGGGAAGCTGCTGCACCAAATCGCGCTTCCCGAACGCGGCGCGATGCCGGTTCCGAGCATCGCCGACGTGGATCGCGACGGAGATCTGGAAATCGTGGTCAGCCTGAAGGACGGTGTCGACAAGATGCGCCAGGTGCTGGTTTACAGCGTGCCCGGCTCTTTCACGAATTGCCTGCCGTGGCCAACTGGGCGAGGCAACTTGCAGCGCACTGGCTTCGTACCCACCGCGCGCTGAGCTCCGCTCACGTTCGCCACCTGTGCCCCGTTGATTGAAGCGCGTCGAGTTGACGGCGCTCAAGTCGAGTGCGCTGTGCTGACAGACATCAATGCCAGCTCGGATTCCAGTCGGTTCCACTCGTGCAGACACTCTTCCGCGATCGAGCTTTGCTCGGCAGCGCTTGCCAGCCGATCGAGCGCCGGAAAAAAAGCCTGTTGCTCCGCGCCATCGTGATGCTCCACGAGGTGCTTGTAGGTGCGTTCGTAGTCGAGCAACTCGATGATCGCACGCGCCTGCAGTCTGTCGCGCTCGCGTGGAAGTGCACTCAGCCGCGCATTCACGCCTTCGAGCAATTCACGCATGCGCTGGTGTTGCCCCGTGAACAGCTGAGGCGGAAAGCGCCGCGGCGGTTCCACGCGCAGGTAGATGGGCAAGAGCCGCTCCTCTTCGTGCTGCATGTGGAGCTGAATCAGGCGCGTGTAGCCGACCAGCACCAGTCGGGCTTGGTCGAGCTCCCGATTGAGCAATAGCTCTTGGTGTTGAGCGAAGTGCCGCTCGAGCCTCTCGTGTATCGATAAAAGTCGGGAAATTGGCACGCCTGCGGCGGCAGCGTACGGCGTCGAGCTGCGTCGCGCAACGCATCGTGAAGGCGCCGCGCAAGCCTTGCAGTAAGGCGCAAGCGCTGCGCTTGGTGCGGGCGTTTGCATTGTATCGGCGATCGATAAATGCCGCGAACTCGCGAGTTGCTGCGCGCGCATGCCCTTTGCAATCCGCTCGGTGCGTCAGCCCAACGGAGTAGTAAATGAACAGAAAAGTATTGAGCGTCGTAGCGCTCGCGCTCGGATCAGTAAGCGCGGCGCTGGTTGCAGCGTCGTGTGTGAACCGCGCCGAACAGCGCTTCGCGGATCAATCTTCCACCGCGGGGCTCAAGGCCTCGTCTTCCGTGCGCGATCTGATGAAAGCGCGCGGCTTGAGCGAAGCTGACGTCGAGGCAGCCTTGAAGACCTACGTGCCCGGAGGTAAGCACGATGATTACATCATCTTCGCTTCTGGCGGGCAGTCGGGGCAGGTGCTGGTCATCGGCGTGCCCTCCATGCGCCTCCTGAAGGTGATCGGCGTCTTCACGCCGGAGCCTTGGCAGGGTTATGGCTTCGGCGGCATCAGCGATAAGATCCTCGCCGCGGGCGCGCAGTCGGGGCGCCCAATCACTTGGGCCGACGTGCACCACCCGAACCTGTCTGAGACCAAGGGCGAGTACGACGGCGAGTTCCTGTTCGTCAACGACAAGGCCAACGCGCGCGTCGCCGTGATCGATCTGAAGGACTTTGCCACCAAGCAAATCGTGGCAAATCCGCTGGTTGCAAGCGACCACGGCGGCGCCTTCGTCGATCCCAACACGAACTACGTCATCGAAACCAGCCAGTACCCTGCGCCGCTCGGTCGCGAGTACGCACCGATCAGCGAGTACAAGAACAAGTACCGCGGCCTCGCGATGTTCTGGCGCTTCGACCGCAGCAAGGGCCGCATCGCACCGGAGCAGAGCTTCGCTATCGAGCTGCCGCCGTACACGCAAGACCTCGCCGACGCCGGTAAGCTCGACAGCGACGGTTGGGCCTTCATCAACTCGTTCAACACGGAGATGGCCGTGGGCGGCACTCTGGAAGGCAACCCGCCCATCGAGAGCGGCGCCTCCCAGAACGACATGGACTATCTGCACATCATCGACTGGAAGAAGGCAGAGTCTCTAGTCGCGGCGGGCAAAGCCAAGGAAGTGAAAGGCTACAAGGTGCTGCCGCTAGAGGTCAGCGCGAACGAAGGTGTGCTCACCCTGGTGGGCGAGCCGAAAAGCCCGCACGGCTGCGACGTAACTCCCGACGGCAAGGCCATCGTAGTCGGTGGCAAGCTGGATACCCACGCCACCTTGTACGAGTTCTCCAAGATCAAGCAGCTCATCGCCGACAAGAAGTTCGAAGGCAAGGACGCCTACGGAGTACCGATTCTCTCCTTCAAGGACGCAATTCGCGGCCAAGTCGAAATTGGCCTCGGCCCGCTCCACACCGTATTCGACGACAAGGGCTTTGCGTACACATCGGTGTTCATCGAGAGCAAGGTCGCCAAGTGGTCGCTGAAGGATATGAAGCTCGTGGAGAAGCTCTCGGCGCACTACAACATCGGCCACATCCTCTCGGCCGAAGGCGACACCGTCAGCCCTGATGGCAAGTATGTCGTCGCCATGAACAAGATGTCGATCGACCGCTTCGGATCGGTCGGACCGCTCTATCCGCAAGACTTCCAGCTGGTCGATATTTCCGGCGAAAAGATGCGCTTGCTCTACGACATGCCGATTGGCATCGGCGAGCCGCACTACTCGCAGATGATCAAGGCGGACAAGCTGAAGCCAATCAAGTTCTATCCGCCGGGCCATAACCTGTACACCGACAAGGCCGACCCGGACGCGGTCACCGGCGGCAAGGAGCGTATCGTACGCAACGGCAACGTGGTCGACGTGTACATGACGGCCGTGCGTAGCCACTTCACTCCCGATCGCATCGAGGTGAACCAGGGCGACACCGTCAACCTGCACATCACGAACCTCGAGCAAGCCGAGGATCAGACGCATGGCTTCACCTTGAACATGCACAACCTGAACCTCAGCCTCGAGCCGGGTAAACACGAGAACATCACCTTCAAGGCGGATGTACCTGGTGTGTTCCCGATGTACTGCACCGAGTTCTGTTCGGCGTTGCACCTCGAAATGGCTGGCTACTTCTTGGTGAAGCCGAAAGGCAACGGAGGCGGCTGATGTCTGCGAGCGTCCCTCCCGGGGCGACCGCGCATTGGGTCGAGCTCGCTTCGCGTGGCGGTGCACAATGTGAACCGCCGCGCGGGCGCTCGCCGTTGACGCGTGTGGGCGCTCAACTCGCCTTCCTTGCAGCTGCCGCTCTGATGGCTGGCTCCTACTTTGCGCCGTGGTGGAGCTTTACGCTCTACGCGCCGCAGTACCCGCGTGGCCTTCGCCTAATCGTCAGCCTTTCACGAGTGACGGGCGATGTGCATGAAGTGAACATGCTCAATCACTACATCGGCATGAAGTCACTGACGCACGCGGCGCCCATCGAACGAGCCATCGCGGGCTACGCGGTGCCGGCACTAGCGCTCACCGTCTTGCTCGCCGCCGTGTTGCTCCGCGGCCGCTGGAAGCGCCTGGCGATTGCTGGCGCTGCCTTGCTTCCGCTCGGATTCTTGGTCGATAGCTGGTTGTGGTTGCGCCACTTTGGTCACCAGTTGGATCCACGTGCTCCCATCAAGCTAGCGGCGTTCACTCCCGAGCTCTTCGGCAACGGTGAGATTGGTCAATTCATGACCTTCGCCCGCCCGGATCTCGGTTTCCTCTTGGCGCTGTCCGCACCGATGCTCGTCGCGTGCGGAGTTTGGCTGGCTGGTCCTGGGGCGCGCGTAGAGTCGAACTCGGAACGAGGCTGATGTTCTTGCCTGCCCGTCTCACTGCGTTGTTCGCCGGCGCGTCCCTTTTGGCGGCCATCGGCGCGGGTTCACGCGAAAAGTCGCACCCGCAGCTCACGCCTCCTGCGGCAGGGCCGGCCACGACTAACCCCGTAGGCAAGAACGAAGCGCGCGACGCGGAAGAGCTCGCGCGCTGGCTCGAAGATCCCAATGGACCCAGCGAAATTACGTTGGGTCCGCGCGCTTATCACGGTGACTTTCGCGTGCGGCACCGAGTTGCTCTGCGTGGCCAGAAGGGCGCCGAGCTGGTTGGCACCGGGCGTGGGACGGTGCTCTCGATCGAAGCCGAAGGCTCACTCGTGGAAGACGTGGTGGTGCGGCACTCCGGGCGGCGTCATACCCAAGAAGACGCCGGTATCAAAGCCAGCGCGCCGAACATAGTGATTCGACGCGTCAGCGTGCGCGACGCGCTGTTCGGGATCTCGCTCGGCCCCTGCAAGGGTTGCCTACTCGAGCGAGCGAGCGTTCAGGGCGATCTCGGCGAGCACGAACTGCGCGGAGATGCCATCAAGCTGTGGGAAGCCAGTGATAGCCGCGTGCAGCACTGCGTAGTGGAGAACGGCCGTGACCTCGTCGTCTGGTATTCGCGCCGAGTGACTCTCAGCGACAACTGGGTTTCTCACAGTCGCTACGGCGCCCACTTCATGTACGCACACGACTCACTCGTAAAAAATAGCCGTTTCGTCGACAATGTGGTGGGCGTATTCGTGATGTACAGCGCGGGCGTCAAGGTCGAAGACAGCGTGCTTGCGGGCGCACGCGGCGCAGCGGGCATCGGTGTTGGCTTCAAGGAGAGTGACGCCGTGAGCCTCGCTCGCAACTGGCTGGTGGCCAACACCACGGGGATCTACTTGGATCGCACGCCGCGCGCCCCGCAGCGCCCCGCCCACTTCGACGGCAACGTGTTGGCGTTGAATCAAACTGCCGTGAGCTTTCACAGCTCCGAACGCGGTGTCTTCTTTCACGACAACGACTTTCGTCGCAATCACGTGGCCGTCGAGGTCGAGGGTGGTGGCCACGCGCTCGGAGTCGAGTTCGAGCGCAACTACTGGTCCGATTATCTGGGCTACGACTTGAATCGCGACTCGGTGGGCGATGTTGCCTACGAAGTGAAACGCCTGGCGAGTGCACTCACAGAGACGCACCCCAGCCTGCGCCTTTTCGACGGTACTCTGGCGATGGGTCTCATCGACGTGATGGCACGCGCCGTGCCCGTGTTTTCAGCCGAGCGCCTGCTCAGCGATTCCAGCCCGAGAATGGCAGAAATCGAGGCAAAGCCGTGATTAGGATTCAAGGCGTCAGCAAAAGCTTTGGCAAGCTGCGCGTTCTCTCGGACATCAGCTTCGAAGTTCGCCGCGGCGAGCGTGTCGCGCTGGTCGGTTCGAACGGCTCCGGCAAGACCACGTTGTTGCGCGCGCTGCTCGGCCTCGTGCGTGTAGAAGGCAAGGTGAGCGTAGACGGCGTCGACGTGAGTGCACACCCGGAGCTCGCTTTGAAGAAGGTTGCGTATGTGCCGCAAGTAGCGCCACCGTTGGAAGCTCCTGTGGCTGAAGTGGTCCGCGCTGTGGCGTCGTTGCGCGGCATCGAGATCCCGCGCATCGAGCAATGCGCGTGCGAGCTCGGCCTTTCTCTGGCGGAACTCGCCGAGCGACGCTTTCGCGATTTATCAGGTGGAATGAAGCAAAAGTTCTTAGCAGCGCTCGCGCTCGCCGCGGACGCCGACTTGTTGATTTGCGACGAGCCCACCGCTAACCTCGACTCTCGCGCGCGAGAGCGCTTTTTCGAATTACTGGACGAGCGTCGTCCAGCGCGAGCGTTGATTCTGTGCTCCCACCGGGCCGATGACGTATCGCGCTTGGTCGACCGCGTCATCGAACTCGACGAGGGACGCGTGATTTCCGATCGATACACTCACGAGTGCGACCATAACGAGGAGCCGCCCAGTCAGGAGCGAGTGGCATGCTGAGCCGGCGAATCCTCCAGCCAGGAGTCGGAGGTGTGCTGAGCCGCCGGCAATTTGGCGCAATTTCCGCGCTATTTTTGTGCGCATGTCGCGGTTCGGCAAACCCAACCGATCCGCCGTGGGGCAAACAAGCATGCGCGAACTGTCGCATGCTGGTGAGTGACCCGCGCTTCGCGGCTCAAGCGCTCTCGCCAGTAGGCGAACGCGTCTACTTCGACGATATCGGTTGCTTGGTCAGCTACCTGGCGGACAAACCGGGTGTGAAGAAGAGCTGGGTGCGCGACGCGAACGGCACTTGGCTCGAAGCAGCGAGCGCACGTTATCGCGGCGGAGCCACTACGCCGATGGACTTCGGTATCAGCGTCGACGCCGGCGGTCCGCTCGACTTCGGTGCGGTCAAAGCGTTGGTCGCTGCCAAAACTCGCGGAGCATCCTGATGGTCTCTCTCTCTCGCACGCAGGCGCTGTTGCGGCTCGAGCTGTCCGACGCGGTGCGCTCGCGCTGGCTCGCATTCGTGATGCTGGCGTACACGCTCGTGTTCGGCGCTTTCGCCTGGCTCGGCTTGCGCGAGTCTTCGGTGCTGGGTTTTACCGGTCTTTCGCGCGTCGTGCTCAACGCGGCCAACGCCGTCGTGGTGCTGCTGCCGCTGGTGGCGCTGGTGGCGACATCCCAATCGGTGGTGCGTGCGCGCAGCAGTGGCCTCTTCGAATTGCTGCTGTCGCAGCCGTGCCGGGTGAGCGAATGGTTCGCTGCCGTAGTGTTGGCGCGCTTGATCGTGCTGGCCGGCCCGCTGTTGGCAGTGTTGGCTTTGGTGCTTGCTTCGGGTGAGCTCTCTGCCGAAGCTGGGACCGCTTCCGTCGTGCTGCGTGCAGCGCTGGTGAGCGTCTCGTTGATTGCAAGCTTCACGGGGCTCGGCTTGTGTGTGTCGGCATACTCGCGCAGCAGCGAACGCGCCGTGGTGATGGCGCTTTTGGTTTGGTTGTGGGTCTCGGTGTTGCACGATTTTGCACTGATCGGAGTGCTGCTTGGCCTCCGAGTGGAGCCGCATCTGGTATTTGGCCTTTCGGCGCTGAATCCAGTCGAAGCCGCGCGCCTGGCGCTGCTTTCCAGCGTCGATCCCGAGCTTTCGGTGCTTGGTCCGGTTGGATTCTGGCTCGCGAATGCGTTCGGAGCGCGGCTCACGCTGCTGGTCGGCGCTAGCTGGCCTTTGTTGCTCGCGGCGCTGGGTCTGACACTCGCGTTGCGTCGTTTGCAACGTTCGGATCTCTCACCTTGAACTCAGCGAATTGAAATCGACGTCGGCTCGAAAGGATGAAAATGTCGCGTGTAAAATCGATCTTGTGCGTGTCGTTGTTTTTGGTCGCGGCGAGTGCCTGCGCCAAGAAGTCGGAGCCAGATAAAGGCCAGGAGGCAGCTGCCACCGCCGCCGCCACGCCTCCGCCCGCGCCCCCCGCCGAAGATCCCGCGCGCGAAGCGAAGAATCTGTTCAAGACGCGCTGCGTGGTTTGTCACGGCGAAGAAGGTAAAGGTGATGGCCCAGGCGCCGCAGCGTTGAATCCCAAGCCGCGCGACTACACCGATCCGGCTTGGCAAAGCTCGGTCACGGACGAGCAAATTCACAAAGCCATCATCTTCGGTGGCGCGGCAGTCGGTAAGAGCCCCAATATGCCCGGTAATCCCGACCTCGAGAGTAAGCCGGCCGTGGTCGACGAGCTCGTGAAGCGGGTGCGTTCGTTCAAGCGGTAGCTCTTCGGTTTTCGGCTTCGGCGTGCGTCTTCTCTATCTCCTATCCGTTTGGATCCACATCCTGTCTGCTTGCGTGTGGATCGGCGGTATGGCCTTCCTGATTTTGGTCGTGGTGCCGTGGCTGAGACGTGGGAACGCCGCCGAAGCAGGAGGGATGCTGCGTGATACGGGCAAGCGTTTCAGTAACGTCGGCTGGATTTGCTTTGGGTTGTTGTTGCTGACTGGCAGTTTCAACCTATGGGTACGCGGCGTGCGCTTTTCGGACTTTGGTCGAACGGAGTGGCTGAGTTCCCCGTTTGGCAAGACAGTGGTGATGAAGTTGTGTGCGTTTGCGGTGGTGCTCCTGCTCAGCGCCGTGCACGATTTCTCGACGGGCCCGCGTGCCACGGAAGCGATTCAGCGGGACCCGAACTCCGAAGAGGCGCGCTCGCTTCGGCGCATGGCGTCGCGCTTCGGCCGATTGAACGCGCTGTTTGCGCTGCTGCTCGTTGCGCTCGGCGTGATGCTCGTGCGAGGCACGCCCTGGTAATTGCTTAGAAGGTGTGAGTATGACTCAACAACTAGCCCCTCAGGCGCGCGTAATTTCTGGTCCTTCGCTGCTGCGCGATCGACGTGGAAGTGAGCTTCCCGGTCACGCCCTGGGTCGCAAAGGCTTTCGTCCGTTTTTCCTGCTGGCGTCGCTGTACGCCGTGTTCATCGTGCCGCTTTGGCTCTTGATCCTGAGGGCGCACGTGGCGCCGCTCGGCAGCACGGACCCGCTCTCGTGGCATGCGCACGAGATGTTGTTTGGCTACACCGCAGCCGTGATTGCCGGTTTCTTGCTGACCGCTGCGTCGCGCTGGACCTCGCGAGAGACGGCCGTGGGCATGCCGCTATACGCGCTGGCTCTGCTGTGGCTGGCCGGCCGCGTGGCGCTGTGTTCGCCGCTCCCTCGGGGCCTCGCGGCAGCGATCGACGTCGCGTTTCTACCCGCGGTTGCGTTCTTTGTGGGGCGCGTGTTGGTGCGCTCCGGCAACCGTCGCAACTACGTGATGGTAGCATTGCTGCTGCTGCTCGCCGCGTCGAACTGCGTGATGCATCTAGACGGCCTCGGCGTGCTTTCGGGCTGGGGTCGCCCAGCTTTGCACTTCTCACTCGATCTCGTAGTCGTAATGATGGTGGTGATCGGCGGCCGCGTGATCCCCATGTTTACGCGCAACGGAACCGGTGACGATCGCGTGCGCTCGCACGAAGCATGGGATCGTTCCGCCGCCGTCCTCAGCGTGGTGAATGCGGTGGCCGGCTTGTTCTGGGGTGGCTCGACGCTGAGCGCGCTCTTGTGCGCTGCGGCGGCGGGAGCTCTCATCGCCCGTTCACGCCATTGGGGAGCCGGGGCGAGCTTGCGTGACCCGATGCTGTGGATTTTGCACGCCGGCAACGCCTGGATCGCGATTGGGTTCGCGCTGCGTGCGCTGGCGAGTTCGTTCCCTGCGCTGGCTTCCTCTGCCACTCACGCGTTCACGGCGGGCGCCATGGGCAGCCTCACCCTGGGCATGATGTCTCGCGTGTCGCTCGGGCACACCGGTCGCATGATTGTCGCGAGCTCGAAAACCCGCGCGGCCTTCATGTGCATCGTTCTCGCGGGTCTGCTGCGCGTAGTCGGCCCGCTGTTTCCAGCTTGGTATGCCGGCGTGCTCGTCGTCGCTGGTACGCTGTGGGCGCTGGCGTTTGCTCTGTTCGCCTTCGAATACGCGCCGCTGCTCACGCGACCGCGTGCGGACGGCGCCTTGGGCTGAGCGCAACGGGCATCAAGCGTCGAGCAACTCGCGCACCTTGGTTGCCAACGTTTCGGGTGTGAACGGCTTGTGCAGAAAGCCAGTGCCGTTGCCGAGCTGACCGCTGAGCACGGTGGGATGGTCCGTGTGACCCGACATGAACAGCACACGCAAGCCGGCCAAACGTGCGCGCACCGCAGCAGCCAGGTCGGGTCCGTTGCCGCCCGGCATCACCATATCCGAGAGCAACAGATGAACCGAGATCTGGCTCTGCTCTAGCGCTTCGAGAGCGGACTCCGGGTCCGACGTTTCGAGAACCTCATAGCCGCGCGCTCGTAGGATGCGTGCTGCCAACGCTCGCACACCCGGTTCGTCTTCCACCAATAAGATGGTTTCGCCGGGGCGCGCCCTGCCAGCATCGCTCGCGCCGCGCACCAAATAGTCGGATTCCGCGCAGCAGCACGGCAGAAACACCCTGAATGACGTGCCCGCGCCGGGAGTACTCTCGACCTGAATGAAGCCTCCGGACTGCTCGACGATTCCGTACACCGTGGACAGACCGAGCCCGGTGCCTTTCCCGGCAGGTTTTGTCGTGAAAAATGGTTCGAAAATGCGAGCCTGCGTCGCCGAGTCCATTCCACAACCGGTGTCGGCCACGCTGATCAACACGTATGGACCTTTCGGCGGAACAGGCCGGTTCGGCGGCGCGGCATCCAGGTAAATCGTGCTGGTCGACAGGGCTAGGCGCCCGCCGGACGGCATCGCATCGCGCGCGTTGACGGCCAAATTCATCACCAGCTGCTCGAGTAGACCCGGATCGGCTTTGACGTGGCTATCCACCGCGTCGAGCTGAATCGAAAGCTCGATGTCCTCTCCGATCAAACGGCTCAGCATCTTCTGCACGTCGCGAATTACGTCGTTGATCTGAACGATGCGCGGCTCGATCACGAGCTTGCGGCTGAACGCGAGCAGCTGGCGGGTGAGCGAGGCTGCGCGGTCGCCCGCGTGCTGAATGTCGAGCACATCGCGGCGGCGCGGGTCAGTGTCCGGGAGCTCGTCCAGCAACAGCGCGCTGCAGCTCAAGATCACCGCCAACAGGTTGTTGAAGTCGTGCGCGATAGCGCCGGAGAGCTGCCCGATGGCCTCCATCTTCTGCGCTTGAAGGAATTGCGCCTGGAGTTCACTCTGCTCCTTCTCGAGCAGCTTGCGTTGTATCCCAATCGCGATGGTGTCTGACACGCTGGTCAGCGCAGACCTGGCCGCGTCCGTGAGTACCTCCTTCGAAAATAGACCCAAAACTCCCACCAACTTGGCTTCGACCAGCAATGGGTGGGCCGTAAAGGCGCTGAGGTCGTTGCAATCGAGCTGCCCGCAGGCGCACAACGCGAGCTCCGGGCAAATGCGCACGAACGGCTTACGCTCGTCCGCTACGCGCGCGATGTCTGGCGAACTGAGCGCGACAGCGATGTCCGCTCCGTGTGGCCCCTCCACGACGCCGGCGCTGGCAGCAACACCCAGCGCGGCCTTGCCATCGCCGAGCATCCACACGCGTACCAAGCTCGCTCCGAGCTGTTCACGTACGACTTCGGCGCAGCGCTGCAGGCAAACATCCAGCGACGAAGTGGATGCGAGTGCGATGCTGACGCCCGCGAACAGTGTTGCGAGGCGCGCTCGTTCGTCCAGCTCGGCTTTGGCGCGGACCAGTGCGTGCGAGAGCGTGGTCGAGAGTGACGGCTCCTGCGGCGAACGCAAGGGATGTAGAGCCGAGGCAACCGCTGAGCACGACGCACAAACGTGACGTTTGGCACTCACACCCATACGGAAGCGACGGCGTTTCGACGCGGAGCGAACGCCTCGCCTACGGCGGTACAGCGCCCCACGTCGCATGCGAGACCGCCGGCCCAGCGCGGAACGTAAGGAATCCATCGTGAACGATCGAGCAAGAACCAGGCCTCCTCGAAGTTTGCAGTTTGGATGGCTAGTCACGCATTTTTCGCGGCCGCCGTATCCACGCAAAAGCTGCGCTCCTGGGGTCGAACGCGCAATTTGCGCTGTTCGCGTAGCTCTAGGCGGCGACGATTCTCCCACCACTAGCCCCTTTTTGCGTGATTTCAGCGTGGAACGTGGCTTGCACTCAGGCGTTTCCGTCAGCGGATTGTCGAGCGAGAGATGAGTAAAGCCATCCCCACGATTCAAAAGTACATGACCACGTCTCCGCACACGATTGGCGAGGACCAGCCGATGAGTGTTGCGCATCGCATGATGCGGGAACATCGGATTCGCCATCTACCCGTGCTGCGTGAAGGCAAGGTCGTAGGCCTGGTTTCCGACCGCGACCTGCATCTGATCGAAACGCTTCGAGACGTCAATCCGCGTCAAGTGCAAGTAGCCGAAGCTATGTCGCAGGAGCCGTTCGTGGTAGCTCCCGACACGCTTCTCGATGAGGTCGTGCGCACCATGGCCGAGAAGAAGTACGGGTCCGCGGTCGTAGTTCAGCATGGCAAAGTCGTCGGAATATTCACCACCGTCGACGCTTGCCGAGCGTTTGCCGAGTTGCTGCACACTCGTCTGGCGAAGTAGCTCATGTCCAAGGCGTGCGAATTCTCCCTGCTCGAGTCGTTCAGCGAAGCGCTTGCGCTCGCCGCGTCCAGCGCGCACTGGTTGCGAGCCAGCAGCGCCGATCGTTCGGCGTTTCACGCTGAAGTGCCCTTGGCTCAGTCCTTGCGTAAGGACTTCTCATGTCGATGAAACCTGCTGCCGAGCGCGTGCAGGTTCTGGTGGTCGGCGCCGGACCTGTGGGCTTGTTTGCTGCGCTGTGCGCCGCGAAGCGAGGCCTGCATGTGCTCGTCATCGACCACGTTTGGCGCGGCTATGCGAGTGGGCATGCCTCACTGCTGCATACCGGCTTTCTCGACCTGCTCGAGGACGGGCCGCTGCTGCGCAAACTGAAGGCTGATGGTCACACGCTCGATCGCGTGGCGGTACACGTTGATGGAACGGAAGTCGCCGCGTGCGAGCTGCCTGCGCCCGCGTTGGTGGTGCCTCAAAGTGTGCTCGAAGGCGCGTTGCTGTCCGAGCTACGCGCTCTCGACGTGGAGGTGCGGACGCCCCATCAAGCAGCGACCATCGAGCAACATGCGGGTCACGTGGACGTCAGGGTGTTGCGCCGAGAGCTCGTCACGTCGGGCTCGCCCGCGCTGCGCAGCGAGTGGGAGCCGGTAGAGTCGATGCTGGTTCAAGCCGACTTCGTCGTGGGAGCGGACGGCTACGATTCTCGTGTGCGCTCGGCGCTCGGTATCGACGTCGTGGAGGTTGGCGCGCTCGAGAGCTTTGCCATCTTCGAGGTCAGCGGGCACGCCGAAGCGCGCTCGTCTGCCAGCTTGTTGTTCAACGAAAGCGTCGGCAGTTTGCTGTTGCCGCTGCCGAATGGCCGCTTCCGCTGGGCGCTGCAGCTGAGCGATAGCCTGGACTCCACACCGGACATCGAGCTGTTGCGCTCGCTTTTGAAGGCGCGCCCGCCTGCGCACGCCGAAGAGATCGATCACGTCGACTGGAGCACTGTGATGCACTTCGAGCGGCGCCTCGCGCGCGGCTTCGGCAAAGGGCGCGTCTGGTTGGCCGGCGACGCGGCTCACGTCACGAATCCGTTCGGCGCGCAGAGCATGAACGTTGGTTTGCAGGAAGCGCACACGCTGATCGGGCGCATCGCCGACGCGCTGCAAGGTAGGAACGGCCACGGTTCGCTGGAGCGCTACGCGGCAGAATACGAGCGCGAGTGGCACAAGCTATTCGGCATCAACGTGCGCTTCGATCTGGCGCCGAACGCGCCGCGCTGGCTTTCGACCTACGCGCGGCGCATCGTACCCGCGCTGCCCGCATCCGGCCCCGATCTAGAAAAGATGCTGGGGCAGCTGGGTCTGCGGCTCAGCTGATCAGTTCAAGAGCTCTTCGAGCGTGCCTAGCAGCTCGGGAACGCGCACCGGCTTCGTGAGATAGCGGTAAAAGCCGGCGTCTGCGAAGCGTTTGCGATCGCCGGCCATGGCCGCCGCTGTCAGCGCGATCACGGGAATGTCTTTGGTCTCCGGCCACTCGCGCAGCTTGCGCGTTGCTTCGTAGCCGCTCATGCCGGGAAGGTTGATGTCCATAATCACCACGTCGGGGTGACGCGCGCGAATCAGCTCGATACCGACTTCAGCCGTGGGCACCGTGATCAGCGTGACTCGTTCGAGCTCCGCGATCAGCTCCTGCATGAAGGCGATGTTGGAAGGATTGTCTTCGATGTACACCACCGTGTAGCGCGTCCCTTCAGACCCGGTGAGCGTCGAGCCGGCCAGGGCGGGCGCCATTGATCCGGTCAACGTGCGATCCGCCTCGCGATGCACCGGCAACTCGATCCAGAACTCGGAGCCTTCGCCCGGGACGCTGCTGAAGCCGACTTTACCGCCCATCAACTCCGCGAGCCGGCGCGTGATCGCCAACCCGATGCCGGTCCCCTGAATTGGTCCAGTCTCCTGACCCGCGCGATGAAAGGGCTGGAACACCTTTTCCTGCTGGTCGTACGGAATGCCGATGCCATTGTCGCGCAAAGCTACACGCGCGTAACCGTCGCGCTCGTACGTTACCCGGAAGCTAGCGCTGCCACCCTGCTTTCCATACTTGACGGCGTTCGAGCCGAAGTTGATCAAAATCTGCGAGAAGCGTGTGCGGTCGGCGACGACGCGAGCTGGCCCTTCCGGAAGTGGTGCCAGCGAGAGGCTAATTCCCGATCGCGCTGCCATCGGATCCAACGTGGTCAGGACTTCCGCGAGCACTTCCGCAATTCCTACCGGTTCGGGTGACACCGCGGTTTGACCCGACTCGATGCGCGATAGGTCCAAGATGTCGTCGATCAATCGCAACAGGTGCTCGCCACCTTTCACCACGTATTCGAGCTTGTCGCTCTGGCGTTCGTTTAGAGGCGTCTTCTTGTCGCGCTGAAGCAGCTGGGCAAAGCCCAAGATCGAGTTCAGGGGTGTGCGCAGCTCGTGGCTCATCGAGGCAAGGAATTCGCTCTTCGCGGTGCTGGCGGCTTCGGCCTGGGCGCGCGCCATCTTGAGCTCCGCCTCGTGCTCCACATCGGCGGTCACGTCCCAAATCGTGCTGATGATGCCACCCTCCAAAGTGCGACTATCCGTGATGCGCAGGTGGCGGCCATCTCGCGTTTTCAGCTCGAGGCTGCCGACTGGATTTTGATGGTAACTCAGGCAGCGCGCACGAAAACTTTCGAACGACTCGTCGCCTAACTCGAAGAGGCCGGCGGCCAAGCTGCCGTCGATGATTTCGGCGTAGCTTCGCTGCACGATGGGGCCGTCCAACCCACGCGCGAACAGCTCTCGACAAGCGCTGTTGCACAACACCAACCGGTCGTGGGCATCGTAGAGCGCGAGCATGCCATGAATGCTCTCGACCGCGCTCAACAAGCGGTCGCTCGCGAGTCGTGCCGCGGCCTCCGCGCGCTTGCGCTGCGTCACATCGCGAATAGCGCTGGAAATGAGCAGGCCCTCCTCGGTCTCGAGCGGGCTCAAGCTGATTTCGATGGGGAACTCGGTGCCGTCGCGGCGCAAGCCGTAGAGCTCCAACTCCGAGCCCATGGCGCGCGCTTTGGGCCTCATGAAATAGCCAGCGCGGTGCATCTGGTGCTGGGAGCGGAAGCGCTTGGGCACCAGAATTTCCACTGGTTTGCCGATCAGCTCGTCACGGTTATAGCCGAACAGCTGCTCGGTTTGTGCGTTGACGATCAGGATCTCGGCTTGTTGATCCACGATCACCATCGCGTCCGGCGCCGACTCCAGCAGCGCGCGGAACTTGCGCTCGGCGCGTTTGCGCGCCGTGATGTCGCGGATGGCGCTCGACACCAGCAAACCTTGCGGCGTGTTGATCGGGCTCAAGCTGATTTCGACGGGAAACTCCGAACCGTCTTTGCGACGCCCGTACAGCTCCAAACCGTGCCCCATCGGGCGCTGCTTGGGTGCGGCTAAGAAGTCGTCGCGATGACCGACGTGCCGGTGGCGGAAGCGCTCCGGGATCAGCAATTCTACCGGCTGACCAACGAGCTCCTCGCGCGCGTAGCCGAACACGGACTCGGTCTGACGATTGACGAGCTCGATGAGGCCGCGCGCATTCGCTACCACCATCGCGTCAGGAGCTGAATCGATCAGCTGGCGGAACAGCTCTTGGCTGGCTCCAAACGTGTCACGGGGCCCGTTTGAGTTCGCTGTCATGAAAGCACGCAGGCGGAAGGTAGGAACGGAGTCGCGTTTCCCACATGTACCTGGGGCTTTTCGCGACCACAACCGACTCTGCGTACGAAACAGGACGCAGACTTTGCGTCGGGGTGTTGGCGCAGATTCTGCCCCGATCTGGCCCGGAGTACTTTGCGGGGAGATCGTCGCGGCACACGATGGACCGGTACGCGGCGCAGAGCCGCAGGGGTAGCTTCGGGTGTAAACTTTGGCCGAGCGCTAAGCCAGCAGCTAGCGTGAGAGGAACTCGAGTTTGTCACGCCGAAAGTCGATCCTATCGTTCTTTCCTACGCGGGTACCGATTCCGCGTGAACTACCCATCGGTATCGCCATGCGGCGGGCGTGGGCTCAAGGTTACGACGTCGCTGCGCTGCGCGCGGATGTGTTGGCCGGCGTCGTGGTTGGCATCGTGGCGCTACCGCTCTCGATGGCTCTCGCCATCGCCGTCGGGGTGCCGCCGCAGCATGGCCTTTACACTGCCATCATCGCCGGCATCGTGGTGGCGCTCACCGGTGGTTCGAAGTTTCAAATCACCGGACCGACGGCGGCGTTCGTCGTCATTCTTGCGCCCATCGTCTCGCGCTCGGGGCTCGCGGGGCTCCTGTGCGCGGGAGCACTCGCCGGCGTGCTCTTGATTGCGATGGGCTTCGCGCGTCTCGGGCGCCTGATTCAATACGTGCCGCATCCGGTGACTACGGGCTTCACCGCGGGCATCGCAACGGTCATCGCCACACTTCAGATTAAGGACGTGCTGGCGCTCCCGATCCGGCACATGCCCGAGACGTTCCTCGAGAAGCTGCACGCGCTCTGGTCCGCGCGCGCCGGAGCGTCGTTGCCCGACTTCGCGGTGGCGATGCTGACGTTGGCGTTGCTCCTGCTCCTGCCACGTGCATTCCCGAAGCTCACGGCGCGCGTACCCGCCCCACTGATCGCCATTTCTACAGCCGCCGTGACGGCCGCGTTGGCTCAACGCTGGCTTCCCACCTTCGAAGTCGCCACCATCGGTTCCCGTTTTCACACCGAAGTCGGCGGCCGCATCGTTCACGGCATTCCGCAAGTTCCACCCCTGCCAGTGCTGCCCTGGGGTTCCGGCGGCTTGACCCTCGGCTCCATCAACCAGCTCGCGTCAGCAGCGTTTGGCATCGCCATCCTCGGTGCGATCGAATCGCTCCTTTCGGCAACCATCGCCGATGGCATGACAGGCAAGAAACACGACCCAGACGCTGAGCTCATCGGTCTCGGCTTGGGTAACCTCATCGTGCCCTTCTTCGGCGGCATCGCCGCGACGGGCGCTCTCGCACGAACCGCCACCAATGTCCGCGCGGGAGGGCGCTCTCCCATCTCGGCGGTCGTCCACTCGCTCGTCGTCTTGCTCGCGATCCTTCTCTTCGCGCCGCTCGTCGCTTACGTGCCGATGGCGTCGCTGGCAGGGCTCCTACTTCTCGTCGCGTGGAACATGTCCGAAGTACGCCACTTCGTGAACATCGTCCGCATCGCGCCGAAAAGCGACGTCTTCATCCTCCTCGCCTGCTACGTGCTCACCGTCATCTTCGACATGGTCATCGCCGTGTCGGTCGGCGTCGTCTTGGCGGCACTCCTGTTCATGCGCCGCACCGCTGAGCTCACTCACTCACGCGTGTGGGCAGGCAATCAGCGCGAGTCTGAACATGAACTCGCGCCCGGCGTCGCTCTCTACGAAATCGCGGGGCCGCTCTTCTTCGGCGCCGCGCAGAACGCAATGGGCGCCATGGGCAGCATCGGAACCGACACTCGTGTCATCGTGCTAGCTCTCGGCGGTGTCCCATCCATCGACGCCACCGGCTTCGTGGCGCTCGAAAGCGCGATTCGGCGTCTCCGCACGCTCGGCAAACAAGTCATTCTGGCGGGTCCACTGCCTCAACCGAGGTCCATCTTCGAACGCGCGAACCTCACTCGACACCACGATCACGTTCACTTCGCGTCTAGTCTCGAAGAAGCCCTCATACGCGCGCGGGCCCTCGCTGAAATCCCGCCAGCGCCACGCTCCTCCAAGCCCGCATCACTCTCCGCCTGAGAGCTCGGCACTTGGCGCCGCGAAGCCGAAATCCTGCGAACACCAGTTTGGCCTAAATCGTCCGATCCGCGTCCTTGAGCCAAGTGCACGTTGCCGTACGCTCAGCGCATGTTGGAGTTGCGACCAAGTTGCGAACATTGTGCGAAGCCGCTACCACCGTCCGCACGCGACGCGCGGATTTGCAGCTTCGAGTGCACGTTCTGCGCGGAGTGCGTAGAGAAGGTGTTGCTCTACGTGTGCCCGAATTGCGGCGGGGACTTCTGCTCGAGACCTGTGCGACCGCAGCGCGAGTGGCGCGCTGGTGAGTCATTGAAGCAACACCCGGCGAGTGAGCGCGTGCGCTATCGTCCGGTCGATGCAGCCGCACACGCGGAGTTCGCTTCATCTGTGCGATTGGTCGATCCGCACGAACGCTGACATCCGCACGCTGAGTCATTCGGAGCGCGCGGTGCCTGGATCCGCGCGCCTTGAACCGATTCGCACGAACCTACTCTCCTAGTTGTAGAAAAATTCGCGGTGTGCTCGCTGCAACTGGTTCCAGAATTCGTGTAGAGATCGCAGCAGATCGCAATCTCGCAGAAAAATGGCTGTGCGCGCGCGATCTGGGGTTGCGGAAGTCGGGTGTCGCGTGGGAGGTTCAGGCTACCCCGGACGTGTAGCGCACACATTTGTCCGGTCACCTAAGGAGCGCCTCATGCGACTACGCTGGCGATACGTCCCTATTTGTGTCGTTCCATTCCTCGCGTTGCACTGCGGTCATTCGAAGCAAAATTCCGAGTCCGCGGTGTTGGCGGCGCGCTGGGCAGCGCTGACTTCCGGCTCGGCTGAAGCTACGATGGCGCTGCGCAGTGATTGGGGGAGTGGCTACTGCGCCGACGTATCAATCGTGAATCGCGGCAGCACGCAGATCACCGGTTGGACCGTGGTGCTCGATTTGCGACAGTCCGCGATCAATCAGATTTGGAACGGTACGCTGAGTGGCACTAGTGTCACCCCCGCGTCTCATAACAAGGCGATCGCACCTGGCGGCAGCGTAAACTTTGGTTTCTGCGCGAACGCGACGGGCAACCCGTACTTGCCAACCATCGCGTCGATGAGCGTGACCGGTGGCGACAATGGAGGTGGTACGGGCGGAAGCGGCGGCAGTCCTGGAGCCGGCGGCTCAGTCGCAACTGGGAAGGGTGGCACGCCGGGAGCGGGCGGCAGCGGCGGAACGCCACAGGGTGGCGCCGGCGCAGGCGGTATGACCGCCGGCAAGGGTGGAACTGTTGGCGCGGGTGGTACCGGTGGCACCACTACAGGGAAGGGTGGAACTCCGGGTGCTGGTGGCACGACCAGCGGGGTGACTGGCGCATCCATCCGGTTCGATAGCGACTGGGGCTCCGGCTACTGCGCGACGGTGTCGTTGCAAGGCAGCGGCGCGTGGACGGTCGTTTTGAATTTGAATGGTTCGCAGATCAACAATCTGTGGAACGGCACGTACACCACGAGCGGCTCGAACGCGACGGTGCAAGGGAATCAGGCAAGCTTCGGGTTCTGCGCTCTGTCCGCGCAGTCGAGCTTCCGCGCCAGCATCGTTTCGGTAAACGGCAACCCGAATAACGGCGGGGGCAAGGGTGGCGCCACCGGCAGCGGCGGAACTGTTGGTAATGGCGGCAGCGGCGGCATGGGTAAAGGTGGCACCACGAACGGCGCTGGCGGCAGTGGCGGCAAAGCTGCGGGCGGCGCCACGAGCGGCAGCGGTGGCAGTCCACCAATTCAAACTGGCTGCAGCGGTTACGCGACGCGCTTTTGGGATTGCTGCAAGCCGCACTGCGGTTGGAGTGGCAACGTGCCGAGCGGCGTGAACCCGATGAACAGCTGTAGCGCGAACGATCAAACGCTGAGTGGCTACGGGCAAGCCAGTAGCTGCAATGGGGGTAGCGCCTTCACTTGCTACAGCTTGGCGCCGTACGCGGTGAACAGTCAGCTAGCCTACGGTTACGCTGCGACTTCGAACGGAGACGTCTGCGGCCGCTGCTATCAGCTGCAGTTCGACGGGCGCTCGCACAACGCTGGTAACGATCCGGGTTCGGCGGCGCTCGCAGGCAAAACCATGATCGTGCAGGCCATCAACGTCGGTTTCGACGTGTCGGGCGGTCAATTCGACCTGCTCGTGCCAGGCGGTGGCGTCGGCGCCTTCAATGCCTGCTCCACGCAATGGGGCGTTTCGAACTCGGAGCTCGGCGTGCAGTACGGCGGGTTCCTGGCCGCTTGCAAGCAACAACTCGGCTACAACGCGAGCCTCGCACAATACAAGAGTTGCGTTGCAAGCCGCTGCCAGAGCGTCTTCGGCTCGCGCGGTCTCACGGAGCTGCAAGCTGGTTGCCAATGGTTCGTCGATTGGTTCCAGGCGGCGGACAATCCCTCGCTCAAGTACAAGGAAGTCGCGTGCCCCAGCGCCTTGTCCTCGGGTACGGGCATGAACCGCAGCAGCCGTAACGACATCAGCAACGCTTGCGGTAACTGAAGCCGGCAGGAAACGAGCGGGCGCGTTGATTCGCGTTGGCGCGCCCGCTCTTGCCTCCTCCTAGGCCGCGTTCGTTACAAAAGCGCGCTCGACCTTCGACCTCGCGTGAGCTGCTCGTCTGTGGGGCGATCCGGCACTGTGGCAATCGCGCGCGGAGGGTCGCGACGGAGCTCCACGCTGCCCTCGCGCTCGAACTGAGCTAGGCTCGGCTCACTTGGTCGCGCCAGCGCGCGCCGCGATTGGAGGTGAGCTATGACTCGTTCACGCTGCTTTTGGCTTTGTGTTTCGATGGCCGCACCGCTCGGAGTTTTGAGCGAAGCTTGTGACGGAGGGGACTCGAATTCGGGCAGCGGTGGCAGCGGCGCAGCGCAGGGCGGCTCTAGCAGTACGACGGGCGGTAGCGCGAACGGAGGTGCACCAGCCAACGGGGGTGCACCTGGTAACGGAGGCACTTCAGCGATGGGCGGCGCGTCAGCCATGGGTGGCGCAACCGCGAACGGAGGCGCACCCGCGAACGGTGGCACATCCGCGACAGGTGGAGCGACGACGGGTGGCGCAGCGAACGGTGGCGCGACTACGGGCGGCGCGGCCCCGAACGGCGGCGCGGCCCCGAACGGCGGCGCCAGCAACGGTGGCAATGCAGGCGCCACAGCTAAGGGCGGAGCCAGCGCAACGGGCGGCGCAACCGGGCAAGGCGGCGGCAGCTCTACCGCCGACGCCAAGATGAACTTCTTCGTAACCAGTGACACCAAGAGCACCGGCGATCTGGGCGGCTTGGCAGCTTCGGACGAACGCTGCCAACGCCTGGCGGCAGCCGTGGGGCATGGCGACAAAACCTGGCGTGCATATCTCAGCGTGGCCTCGCCGATGACTCACGCTCGCGATCGCATCGGTCCTGGCCCTTACTACAACTCCAAGGGAGATCAGCTCGCGGCAGACAAAGACGCGCTGCACGCGCGTGCCGGCGATGCCGCGCTATTTCTCGACGAGCGCGGCAATCGCATCAACGGTCAGTGGCAGGGCTCGCCTACGCCGAACCAACACGACATTCTCACGGGTACGAAAGCTGACGGAACGCTCGCCGCGAACCTGACGTGCGGCGACTGGACGTCGACGACCGGCATGTCGCAAGTTGGACATTCGGATGGGCTCGGTCCCAACATGGCGACGACGGGCACATATACGGTCTGGAACGGCTCTCACACTGGTCAGTGTGGCAACACGCAGCCAGGCGGCGGCGCCGGGCGCATCTACTGCTTCGTGGGACCCTGAGCACCACGGTTTCAGTACAGGCCTGCTTTCGTCAGCTGCTGAATCACGATCGGTGTGCGCTTCGCAAAGAAGCCATCGACCACGCGTTTGACGGCCGGAGCCCAGTCGCCATTTTTCGTGCGCGGTTGATTCGGTCGCTGTGCGTCACCCCAGCGTGCTGATTCGGCGACGATGGCGCTTTCGATTTCCGCGACGCGCTTCTGGTGCAGCGCGGTGACCGAGGCGGCGGAAAGCTTTCCCCCGTCTGACAGCAGCGTCCGCGCGCGCGCGGCGAAGCGCTGCCGATACTTCGCGTTGCTGCTCAGCCGGAAATGCAACCACTGTGGGTTCGACTGCGCCACATCCGTAATGTTCATCCGGTAAACATCCGAAGGCCGCCCCATGCCGTCGAGCGCTGCGCCCGGTGTGCCGATGTTCACGCGATCCTCGTCCACGCCTTGCGTAATCAGCATCACATCTGGGTGCAGCGTGTGCTCATTGTCGTGCGCGAGGAACACGAAACCTTTTTCGCCCACCACCCGGTCGCGCAACGCATAGAAGTTGTTCGCCTGGTTGTTCTTGAACCACTTGCTCACCGGGCCATCGAAGTTCGCGGTATAGAAAATCACCAACATGTAGTCGATTAGGTTATCGATATCGACCAACACCGGCAGGCTCGCGTTGCGAGCGCCGTTCGCGTCCTTGCCTTCCAAGCGGTAATACGCTTCGTCTGAATCGAAGCCGGCGGCAGTCAACTGCCACAAATTCGTCCACGCCGTGAGATCACCGTCAGAAGCTTCGACCTGACCCATCGCAAACGAACGCTCCGTCTTCACTACATCGTAGTTGCCGTCGTTTCCGCCCAAGTAGGTCTGCCCATAATGGCTGTCGGCGCGCTCTTGAGTTTGGAACAGCCCCCAATATACGCCGTCGAGATACAGATGATAAAAACGGCTGCGCGTGTAAGGTCTACCCAGCTCGCGCTGCAAATCGCGCGAAAACACGTCGCGTGTCAGCGTGTTCTCGTTGAATTCCGCGCCGCCATCGATCGACCACGAGTAGTTCTGCTCCGTACGGATATCGATCTTATCGAAGGTGCTGGGCCCCTCATTCCCGAACAACGGAAACAAAAGCTTCGGCGTGCCGTACGCGCCTTTGAACAGCGCGCGAAACGCATGCTTCGGGTTCGAAGGGTCGCGACTCGTGCCGCCGCGAATGCGTAACCCCATGTTCGCTTGAAAGCCTGGCACCGAATCCTGATTCACGAGCTCCAACGACGCGAAGCGCTCCCACTCCACGCCTTCGTTCAGCGCATTCGCATAAATCCCGATCGTTGCATCGAATAAATTCGGCAAATCGGTAACGATCGATAAGTTTGGTAGCGACAGCAGCGCCGGTTCAACCAGCCCTTGATACTCGGCCGAACGTGTCACATCGGGATCCATCCCGTAGTCCATCGCCTGCTGCGTGCCGCCCGGCGCGCGCGGTGCTGGCCAACCCGTGCCCGGCGACTTCCCGTCCGGCGAAAGCTCCACCACACGCTTCGGGAAAGTATAGCTGTGCGTCACCACCGTCTCGGGCCCCGCGCTCGCGTCGCCGACCGTCGCACGCACGATAAACCCCGGCGCCAAAAAGCGATGCGCCGTATCTGCCGGATCCACGCGCAACGTCAGCGGCAACTTCGCCACCATCGCGCTACTCGACGTTCGCGGATCGCTACAATCCAACGTGTACCGCACCGACGTTGCCGTCGCGTGCGTGATCTTCAAATCGAACGCCACCTCGCGAGTCCCGCGCGGCGGCGCGAACACCAACCCCGATTGCGTCCCTTCGAACGCCCCAGGCGGCACACCCGGCTGCCCCGCCATCGACATCCCACCCACGCCGACGTTCCCACTCCCACCACTCGCATTGCCTCCACCATTCGCAACATTCCCGTTTCCACCATTCCCATTCCCACCATCCCCACCATTCCCACCACTCGCACTCCCACCACTGCCAACGCCCTTACCCCCGGCACCCTGCGAACCCCCCCTCACTCCATTGCTACCGCTACCGCCTTCAACACTCCCGCCTCCACCCGCACTCCAACTCGAACCGCCTTCGCCCTCCCGCCCGCCACTACTCGCCTGCGAACACGCCAGCGCAACCAGCCCCACCCCAACCACCCAAGCGGGCGAAAACCATCCACGCGGCACAACCCAAACAGTGTTCAGCAAAGTAGACATCCTTCTCGCTACGCCGTTCCCCTGCGTCCGCGGCCGCTTCGGAACGAACACGTGTTTCTGAGTGCTCCAGCACCCGTCTCACGGTTCATCTCTCTCTCCCCCCTGGCCCCACGCCCCAATCGCCGCCGTTCGCGGACGCCCTTGCTCCAACCCCGACCGCGCCAGCACCGCACGACGCGCAGCTCCGTCTCAGTTACCTGCCAAAGTTGCTCGTTCCGAGTCAGGCACCAGCAAGAAGCCGGCACGTGCTCCGAGTCAGGCACCAGCAAGAAGCCGGCACGTGTTCGGAGCCCGGCATGCGCTTGAATCCCGCACCTGCTCCGGGCCAGACACCAGCAAGAAGTGGGCACCTGCTTGCTCGGAGCCGGCGCCAGCAAGAAAGTCGGCACGTGCTCCGAGTCAGGCACCAGCAAGAAGCCGGCACCAGCACCAAGCGCTCTGAGTCAGGGCATGCGTTTGAATCCCGCACGTGCTCCGGGCCAGACACCAGCAAGAAGTGGGCACCTGCTTGCTCGGAGCCGGCACCAGCAAGAAAGTCGGCACCTGCTCCGGGCCAGACACCAGCAAGAAGTCGGCACCAGCACCAAGCGCTCTGAGTCAGGCATGCGTTTGAATCCCGCACGTGCTCGGAGCCCGGCACCAGCAAGGAGTCGGCACCAGCACCAAGCGCTCGGAGTCAGGCACCAGCAAGAAGCCGGCACGTGCTCCGAGTCAGGCACCAGCAAGAAGTCGGCACGTGCTCCGAGTCAGGCATGCGCTTGAATCCCGCACGTGCTCCGGGCCAGACACCAGCAAGAAGTGGGCACCTGCTTGCTCGGAGCCGGCGCCAGCAAGAACGTCGGCACGTGCTCGGAGCCCGGCACCAGCAAGAAAGTCGGCACGTGCTCCGAGTCAGGCACCAGCAAGAAGCCGGCACGTGCTCCGAGTCAGGCATGCGCTTGAATCCCGCACGTGCTCGGAGCCCGGCACCAGCAAGAAGTCGGCACCAGCACCAAGCGCTCCGGGCCAGACACCAGCAAGAAGCCGGCACGTGCTCCGAGTCAGGCACCAGCAAGAAGTCGGCACGTGCTCCGAGTCAGGCATGCGCTTGAATCCCGCACGTGCTCCGAGCCGGGTACCCGACGAAGAATTCAGCTCGAGCTGTTGAATAAAACAATGCTCTCGAGCTG
>JBMOMJ010000063.1:0-53893 GCA_049324695.1 Myxococcota bacterium | reverse complement strand
CGCTGGCCTCGATACCTTCCTCGTCCTCGTCTTCGTCTTCGCCCTCCGCGCTGGCCTCGATACTCTCCTCGTCCTCGTCTTCGGCGCCAGCCTCGATGCCCTCTTCGTCCTCGTCTTCGGCGCCAGCCTCGATGCCCTCTTCGTCCTCGTCGAGCGACTCCCGTTGCAAGGCTTCTGCCTCATCCTCGCTCGACTCGTCCTCTGCGGATATCTCACCCTCGTCCGCTGAACCCTTGAGCATCAGGTCCACATCGAGGCAGAGGCGGTGCCGCCCTTCCTGCTTGTTTCGCAGCTTCAACGCGACGCCTTCGAACACTGTCGTGCAGTGCCCTTCGGGTGCCTCATGCCCGCCGTCGCGCCGAATCACGCGCGTCTGTTCGTTGCTCTCGTCGGGCGAAGCAGACTCATTCTGCGGCGCATCGAACTCACTTCTGGCGCGTGCCGCGCTGCTGATGCCCTTCGTTTCGGTCTCCTCTCGTTGCGCTCGCGAATTGCGAGCCGATTGTGAACGCAGCAACCGACGCCCTGAGCGACGATTCTCAGCGAGCGGTTTCATGCCTTCATGAGCGCCGCCGTGCTCGCGCAGCTTCTCGAATTGGTGCTTGACGCCATCCATCATCGACGCAGCCAAGTCGCGTGGCCGCGTCCAATTCATCGTATGCCTCATCGCTACCTCCTCGCCTGAAAGCGGGTTGGGATGTTGTTGCCGCGTGGGCCTACCAAATAGAATTCACGGCTTGGGCGCGTGGGATCTCGGCTCGTCGTCGTGGCGCTTCGCGCGTATCTGCCCGCACAGATACCGCCGGAGGACACAACTTTTCGAGCGATGCCAGCGAAGCCTTGTGTAGTCTGGTGATCCTGTTGCGCGGCCTGTCTGGCCCTATGTTGTATTCGCGCGCGCCGGACTCGTACACGATGTAGATGTCACTGCCGCACACCGTCACGCCCTCGCTCATGCTCGGAGCAAAGAATCGCGCGAGACGCGCCTTGTCCAGATCAGTCGAGCCCGCGCCGCGCCGCACGAGATAGATGCTGCTGCGGTCGTTCCGGCCCCACGAGCAGCTGTAAATGAACATGCCGTCGGTGACGGCTAGACCCTGCGTGGCTCGAGGAACCTGCCACACACCATCGCGCGGCTCGAGCGAACCATCCGCAGCCACCTCGTAGCAATGCATGTAGTCGCGTTCATCCGAGTCGAATCTGCCAGCCCACAGCGTTCGAGTCGGCGCGTGGCTCGCGAGGAATGACGCGCCGAACACCTTGATATCAGCGCCCTCTTGGCGAACGTACCGCGAACGCGCGATCGCGTCCCGCAACGCATCCAGAGCGTATTTGCGCACTCTGTATTTGTGGTCGCTGGAAAGATATGCCCAGCCGAGGCGCTCGAATATCGCGACAGCGCCGACGTGGGACGCCTTGACCTTTGCGGTGCCAACGTGTTTGCCCGTCTTAGCGTTCAGGCCAATCACGCACGCGTGTTTGCCCTGTGGCGAGTACGAGGAGACCAACAGTAAATCATCCTTTCCGTTCCAGCTCGGCCATGTTGCCAATCCCTGCGGCACGTGACTCTTCAGACGCGGGACTGAATGACTGGGACCGAAGTATTTGTCATATGTCTTCGACGCGCTCGGGCCCGGATAGTCGTCCTTGGTGCTCTGAGTTGCGCGCATGGAATCTCCTTCGCGTCGACACTGGCGGTGTTGGCCGTTTCACATCGATGACGTCGCCGGCGGTTCACGTCGTTGGGCGTCACGGAACCCGAGCGGCGATGCTCGCAGATGCGAGGTACTGCGTGAACCCGTGCGCTCATGCATCGCATGTGCCGGCACGGAGCGAACACTGAAGCAGCAGACTTTCGTTCACACCGCGTCTTCATGAGCGTAGAACGGGTTATCAGCGAAAACGGCGCTCGGGCTTCGCACCGTGATCTACCTGTGGCGCGACAATTCGGCGCAGCGAGGCAGCACTGCACACTGGCTGCCGGCTAGCTCGCCTCGCGATCCGCAATCAATTACCTACGAGCTGACGTGCGAGTAAGCGCTGTGAACCGCGCGCGTCCGACACGTACGAGACACGCGCAAATCACGGCGCTTTCCAGATGCTGATGGCCATGCTGCACCCGCGACCGAGACCAAGCCCGGAGACGCACTCACGTGCCAGCACCTCGGTGTACTTGCCAGAGTAGCCGCGAAAATGGAACGGCACCACCGTGCCGCACGGCTTTCCTTCAGTACTCACCCTTTCCTCCCGCTCGGTTGAGCCAGGAAGCGTACTGCTGATGAATGCAAAATACACGCGGGCCGCGCCGCCATCACACTTCGTGTCCTTCACATAACCCTTGATGTTGATCCAAGAGTTGCTGGTCCAGGTGCTGCCCTGAGCATGCACCCCAGTAATGCCGTTGGTGCTCCACGTCCGCGCTGCCTGCGCTTCGGCCAATGCGGACGCCGAGAGGAGCACGAGGGCGACTGTCGTCATCATGAGTTTGTTTGCCATCGCGATGCCTCCTTTCACAGGGCATCGCAGCAGCAACCATGCCAACGCAGCGAGCTATTTCGCGCGCGAACGCGGAAGGATCGGTCCACGCCGCGCAAGCGCCGACGCGTCGAACAACAATGTCTCTCGCAACGCGGCACATTCTTCGGTCATCGTCAGGCTTGCGCGGTCGCTGCGATGGCAATGATCTGAGCGAGCCCTCTCCGATGAAATCCATTCATAGGAACGCCCCTTCGCGCGCGCTGGAAGCTTGCTGTTTCTCGCTTTTCGCCCATTTTCGTGAGAACCTCGAGCAGCGCGCAGATTTACGAAAACGGGAGCAGCGACGGTGTTAACGAAGCAGACGCTCGTGATGTATGGACTGGTGTGGGCAGGGCTCGGCCTGTGCTCGGCTTGCGGTAGTAGCGATGGTTCGAATGCCGCATCGGGGGGGGCGAGTTCAGCTTTGGGCGGCGCGGGCGGGGCGCTAGCGAAGGGCGGCGCGGGCGGCAGCGGCGGAGCGTTGCCGAGTTCTGGCGACTGCGACGAACCCGCGATCACCTGCGCTGATCTCAACGGTACGTTGCGCTCGAACGGCGCGCTGCGAGCGAACAGCGTGTGCACGCTCACGAGTCAGCTCGAAGTGGAGGCCGGCGTGACGTTGTGTCTCGAGCGCGGCGTGACGATTCGATCCAAGGACGGATGGATTCGCGTCGCCGGTAACCTCGAGGTACGCGGCAGCGAAGCCGCGCCGGTCGTGTTCACGAGCGTCGCCGATCCTGAGCACGGCGGCAGCGGATCTCCCAGCGCGAGCGATTGGATCGGGATCAGCTTCGAGCCGGGAAGTAGCGGCAGCATCGCGCACGCCACACTCCGATACGTCGAGGAGGCGATCCACACGGATCGGGCCTCTCCGCCGCTAAGCCACATTCGCATCGAAAAATGCGGCATCGCGATCAATGCAGCCGTCGACGACGAACTCACGCTCGACGACGTGCGGGCGAGCGACTGCACGAGTAACGGTTTGTGGCGTCGTCCCGGAACGATCGACAAGCGTGCGAGCTGGGCGGAGACCGCGCTGCCGCAGATCATCACTCAGTCGGTGCGCATCGGCTCGAGCGGCTCGCTCACGATCGGCGCGGGCGTAGTCGCCAAATTTCAGTTCGGCAGTGCGTTCAGCGTTGCGGGCGAGCTCCGGGTCGAGGGCGAGCAGGCTTCGGGTCGCCAAGTTGTGTTCACGAGTTTGTCGGACGATAGCCGCGGCGGGCCGAGCTATTTGCGCGGCGGGGTCGCTCCGGTGCTCGGTGAGTGGCCCGGAATTCAGTTCGAGCCGGGCAGCACCGGCTCGCTTCGTCACGCGGAAGTGCACTTCGCAGAGACCGGCGTGTACGTCGACGGTGCTTCGCCCAGTTTGAGCGACGTCAAGGTGAGCCACTCTGGTCACGCGCTCAGCGTCGCCGCCGACGACCACCTCGAGATCGCGACCTTTTCCGCGAGCGATTGTTCGATCAACGGCCTCTTGCGGCGACCAAGCACACTTCATGGCTCGGTGGCGTGGAACGAGACTGGAGTCGTTCAAGTGATTCCCGAAACGATCGAGATCGCAACGGATGCATCGTTGTCGATCGGCTCGGGCGCAGTGCTCAAGTTCATGCCTCTGAGCTCGTTGCAGGTAAAAGGACAACTTCGAATCAATCCGGACACGGCCGCTATCGAACCTGCGATCCTCACCAGCATCTTGGACGACACGCTGGGCGGTCCCACCAACGGCGTCGGCGGCGATCAGCCGTACCTCGGCGATTGGGTTGGTGTCGTATTCGAATCGAGCAGCAGCGGCGGTGCGCGCAACGCGCAGATTTTGTATGCGGCTTCGGGCATTCGAGCCAACTCGGCCGCGCCCTCGATCGTATCTTCGCTGTTCAAGTACAATAGCGCGGGAGTGTGGGCAGCGGGCGTCAATGCTCGACCCGTCGTCACGCAGTCGAGCTTTCTCCACAATGGAACCGGCGCAGGTGCGGAGAACGGCGGGCAAGTCGTCGCGGAGAGCAATTGGTGGGGTGCCGCGGACGGTCCCGGGGGCAGCGCGAACGGTTCCGGGCAGAGTGTGACCAGCGATGTCGACTACACGCCCTTCTTGACTGCTCCACCTTAGTTAGTCGAAAGCGCCCGCGGTACGTTTGCGCGCGGCGTCACCGCCTATTCGTTGTCGACCATACGCACACCGCGACGCCCCTTGTCCGCTTCGGTGGCGGCGCGCACGCGCTCGTAGAGGGCAACGACATCAGTCTTGATGCCACGCAGGGTAATTTCGGGCGTGCTCTTGTCGGCGGTTTTCAGGAGCAGGTTGCCGGTGCCGAGCAAACGTTGAGAAAACGGGCGATCCACCGCGTAGTCGTTGACGCGATAGAGATCCACCTGCTCCAGGCGTTGTGACAACACGCCGGTTTGAACCACGATGCGCCGGTTGGTGACGCGATAACTCACGCCACGCGAGCGCCACCAGAGCGGGAGCAGCCAGAGGCCCAAGCTGAGGATGCACAGGAGGAGCTGGCCAATGTTTTGAACTAGCGCAGGTCGGCCTTCGAACAGGACTTCTTCGCCGCGCTCAGGGCTGAGCAACGTGCCCGTATTGGCAGCCATGGAGCAGGAGAACTACACGAGGCGAAGAGCCGCGGCAAGCACGGCTCTTCACACTGTGCACACGCGCCTCACGCGCTGGATTTGCTCAGGGCACGTCGACGGGCGTCTCGCACGCCTTCTTGGTGTCACGCGGGCTGATGAAGCAAATGTCGTCGCCCTCGCCACCATCGAGGGTGTTCTTGCCCGAGCCACCAATGACGAGGTCAGCGTCGTTGCCGGCGATGATGGTGTCATCACCGGCGTCCCCATAGATTTGATCGGCACCGCCGAGCGCCTCGATGAGGTCATTGCCGTCTTTGCCGGAGAGCACGTTGGAGAGCTCGTCGCCGATGAGGTTGTCGTTGCCGCTGCCGCCATCCGCGTCTTCGCAATTCACGATCACGTCGCGCTCGCTGGTTTCGCCGCTTTCATTGGGACAAATGCACTCGCCCGCTGGGCAACCGGTAGCGCTGGGGACGTTGCACAAGCGTACGGTGACGCTCTTGGTGCGGCGCGCGTACGAGACTAGGTCGTCGTCAGCACCGCCGTTGACGATGTCGGCGCCGTCCTGCGACGTTGCCATTTGAATTTCATCGTTGCCTTCGCCGCCGTTGAGCACGTCGTTTTTGGAGCCGCCTTGCAGCATGTCGCTGTCGGCGCCACCGAACAGCTCGAGCGTGGCGTTGCAGCGGAGAGAGCTCTCGGAGCCGTCGAAGCTATCGTTGCCGGGGCCCATGCTCACCAGCATGTTTTCGACGCCGCTCGCTTTGAGTGAGTGCGCGCGTGAACCGAGGTCGACGCGGATCGGGCTATCTTCAATGCTGTTGACGGCCGCGCATGCCATGTGATCGTCGCCGCGCGTTCCACGCACGATCAGCTTGTCGGTGCCAGTGCCGAGATCGAGCACGATGGCGCCCTCGCTACCGAGCAAACCATTGCCGAAGTCACCCACGAGCAGATCGATGATGCTGACGTCATCACCCGCCGTGCCGGTGATCGAGAGGTGCTCTACGGAAGCCGCGAGCACGGGCGAACCATCCGGCGCGCTGCACACGACACCGTTTGCGCGCAGGTAACCTTCGGGTGCATCGACCAAAACCGAATGTGATTCTTCGTCGATCGTGAGAGCCAAAGATTTGGCGTCTGCATCGAAACCACCTTCACAACCCGGTGTGGGAACCAGCGGCACGCCTTCGAGATCGACACCTTCGAACTCGGGTTCGTGCGTGGGCGGCGCAATGTCGGTGCCGCCTTGACCGTTGCTGGTGCCGCCTTCGGAGCCAGTCGTTCCACCATTGCCGCTATCAGTGCCGCCGGTGTCCGATGACGAGCCGCCCTCTGAAGAGCCCGTGCCGCCGATACCACCCTGCGCAGCGTTCGAGCCGTCGCCACCACCACAAGCAGTAGTCAGCGCAAACACCTGAATGAGCCCTGCGAACAATAGCGTGGCCCCCTTCGTCTTTCTTGACAGCATTCCAGTTTGTTCCTCCGAGCGATCCGATACGGACGCGGGGCCCACTGCAGAAGGCATGCCGCTCGTTTCACTCCGAGAATCTCGTCTCTGGTTGAGCTCGACCTGCGTGCGCTTGCGCGCACAACTCGTGCGCTCCGCCAAACTCCTGCCACCCCTCCGTCAGTCGGCTGTCTCGCTTTGCGCGCGTGCGTTCTTAAGAGCCGTCACTGCGTTTTTCTGCGATCGGTGGGCGATCGTAATCGCTATGTGAACGCGCGCGGAGCGGCGTGAGACCGCGTCGTGAGTTAAGGCCTCGCGCAGCGATTTTCTGCGCGTATTCGCGAGTAGTGATCGTTTGCAACTCTGACTCGATATCAGCGGCGTTCGTCGCGAGGCGCTCGCGTGCATGGAGAAATTCCTCGAAACCGCGCGATTTTGTGATCGCGCACGGCACTCGCGCTTGCCTCTTCTTACACGAGCGACTGAATGCCCACGTGTGGGTTGCGGAGAAATGCAGCTGTTTTGATGCTGGATCGGACTTCCGCAACAGAAGAATACAAGTTGACTAAAGGTTCGCGGCGAACGCCGTTCACGTCTGGCAAGCCGCAGCCGGAGACGAGGCAGTGATGGAGAAGTCGTTTCCCGAAGCGCGCCGAACCTCAAACTAGGGAGAAGACGGGAAATGTCGAAACGATCATTCAATGGCTTGTTCAAGTGTCTGGGCGCGGTCTCGGTGGCGCTGATTGCCGCCGGCTGCAGCTCGGCGGTGAACGAGTCGGCCGAGCAGACGACTTCGCAGGCGGAGGAACTCGGTGAGTCCTTCTCGAGCTGCGTCGCCGCCAACTCGTCGACCGACTGGGTGTCGGGTGTCCTGACCATCAACGCAACCGCCAACACGACGGGCACCATCATCGTTTCGCCAGGCAACGGTGTAGTGAAGATCAACGGCCGCACCTGCAAGACCGCAGCTGGCGCCACGATCGCCCTCACCGCAGTCAAGAACCTCGTAATCAACGGCAAGGCCGCCTCCTCGGATACGTTCGTCCTCGACTTCTCGGCTGGCTTGCCCAAGGCTCCGCTCCTGCAAGCTGGTGGCATCGTGATCGACGGTGGTGAGACCGTCGCCAGCACCAAGACCCCCGACACCGTCGTCGTGAAGGGCAGCACCGGCGTCGACCCCGTCAGCGTGGGCGTCGATGCGACGGCTCCGGGCACCGACGGTCAAATCGACATCTCGCTCACGGCGACCTCGAAGATTGCCAACGTCCATCTCAAGAAGATCGGCCGTCTCGCTCAGGGTCCGTACCAAGCGAACACCATCTACAGCTTGGGCACCGGCGACGACACCTTCACCGGCCTCGGCTTCGGCTCGATTGCGAACCCGATGCCGATCGGCATGTCCATCTACGGCGGTGCCGGCAACGACACCATCGTCGGCGGCAGCGGCTCCGACAAGATCTCCGGCGGCGGCCAAGCCACCGATACGTTGGACTACACGGGTCGCACCTCGAGCGACGTGTTCCTCGACATGGACAGCTCGAAGGTCACGGTGTGGGGCGGCGACCTGCGCGGCGTGAAGATGGGCACCGAGACGATCAGCATTGACGCTGGCTCGGGCGCTCAGATGGTCACGTTCGCTAGCGAAGCCACTCCCGCTGCGATCGCGGCAAAGATCAACGCCGCACACGCATCGCTCGCGAACGTTGCGAGCGTGGTTGGCAACCGCCTGCGCCTCACGGCGACCAAACTGATCATCAGCGGCGGCAACTCCGTCGGCGCGGTCAAGCTGGGCCTCATGGGCGGCTTGTACGAGAACAAGAGCAACGACGGCACGCCTGGCGCGCAGATGGCTCTGCCGTGGGCAGCTCCGGCGGCGTGGGCAACCTCGGGTGCGTTCAACGTTGGCGACATCGTGGTCCCCTCGAGCGCGAACGGCTACTGGTATCGCGCAACAGTTGCCGGTGACGGCGACACCACCACCGAGCCGACCTGGCCGACCACCATCGGCGCGACGGTCGTCGACAACGAGGTCACCTGGGTGTGCGCTGGCAAGACGCTGTTCGCGTCGGCCACGTACTCGTACGGCGACGTCGTGTACGACACCTCCAAGAGCGCGGTGTACAAGGCTGCTGTCGGCAGCGGCGGCACGGCTCTCGCGGCTCTCGATACCACAGTTGGCAACACTGCGACGGACGGCGGCATCACCTGGACCACGGTGGGCGACGACTGGGCAGCAACCACGGCTTACCTCACGACCGACTACGTCGTGAAGGCGGGCGGCCACTTCTTCAAGTGCGTCACTGCCGGCACCTCCGGCGCGACCGTCCCCACCTGGCCTACGATCAAGGGCGGCCAAGTCAAAGACGGCACCGCGGTGTGGGAGTACATGGGCGTTGCGGCGGCTCCTGCTGCCAAGACGCAGTACGCAGCGGGCGACTTCGTGTTCGACAGCACCAACGTGCTGCTCGGCCAGGCATCGATCAGCTCCACCATGACCGCGAGCGGCGCTCCCGCTTTCCCGGGCTCGGCGGGCACGTTCGTCGATGGCGACATCCTGTGGGTCTACGCGGGCGCTCAGGCAGAAGCCGATGACGTGCAAGGGATCTCGGTGGTCAACTCCGGTGCCGGAAACGACATCCTGATCGGTAACACTGCAGCCAACACGCTCAACGGCAACGATGGCAACGACGTGCTCAATGGCGGCGCGGCGCAGGTTGTCAGCAGCGCGTGCACGACGGACAAGCTGAACGGCGGCAACGGCAACGACTGGTTCGACATGGGCGTCGATGACAACATCGCTTCGCTCACGAAGAACGACTGCAACCAGACGGTTGCGGGCGGTGCCGGCGTCGACGTGGTCGACTACAGCTTGCGTACCTCGAATGGCAAGGTCCTGCTCAAGCTCGACGGCACCACGCTGAGCGGCGAGCAGACCACGATTCCGAAGGAAGGCGACAAGCTCGCGAACGACCTCGAGGTCGTCCTCGGCGGCGCTGGCGATGACACCATCACCGGCACCGACAACGGTGACTTCCTGTTCGGCGGCAAGGGCAAAGACGCCATCTACGGCGGCAAGGGCGACGACCACGTCTACGGTGGTCCTGGCGACGACTCGCTCTACGGCGACGTGGGCAGCGACACCTTCTACGAGCTCACGGCGTACCCCGCCGCGACCGCGTGGAACGAGCCTCTCGTCTCCGCGGGTGCCTTCGCCGGCGTCGGCCTCGCCATCTTCGGCTCGGACAAGCCGGGTGCTGGTGACGACGTCGTGTTCGGCGGCGGCGACCTCACCGAGACCAACAAGGTGGACGTGACTGACGCGCTCAACCCGACCAAGATCGCGATCTGCAGCGACTCGGCGGCAACGAACACCGGCCTCGGTAGCTGCGCGACCGGCAAGTCCGACTACATCGGCATCAGCTTGGACGGCACCAGCACGAGCGGTTCGGGCACAGCCAACACCTTCGTCAACATCGAGTACGTCGCCGGCAGCTTGACCCAGGCGAACACCTTCCTCGGCTCGGCCAACGCCGAAACGTTCGAAGGTGGCGCGGCGGTCGACACGGTCCTCGGCCAGGGCGGACAAGACGCTCTCTACGGTTACCCCGACCCGGCCACGGGCTTCCCGGTCGACCACACCTCCGCGGACATCCTCTGCGGTGGTGACGACGACGACGTCCTGCAAGCGGGTCTGCTGTCGACGACGGACGGCGAAGGTCAGATGGACCAGGCCCACGCGAACCAGGGCACCACGGCGGTCCTCTTCACCGCGGCGGCTCCGGTGGCTCAGCGCCCGAACTACTGCACGAACTGGCCCAACGCCTCGAGCCCCTACACCGTCATCCAAGGCGTCAACCTCTGCTTCGGTGGTGGCACCAAGCAAAGCTGCGCCAACTGATATCGGTAGCTGCAGCCAGTAAGTAGTAAGTCAGAACCCTAGTTAGAGTGCGCGACGCGCCGGTGGAACCCTCCGCCGGCGCGTTTCGCTTTTTGGCGGCTACGCGTCGCGCTCGGGCTGAAGCAGCTTTCGAAACAAGACCCGATGCTGTCCGTCTCCCGAGTGATTGAGCGCAACTGGCAAGCCATCCACTTCTCCGTCGCCCTGAAGAAGTTCGAAGCCCATGCGCCGGTGGAATGCGACGGAGTTGCGATTGGTCGGAGATGTGATGCACTCGACGCGCGTGCACCCCAGCGAACGGACGCTGTCGAAGAAGCGCTCATACAGGAATCGCCCGACACCGCGGCCGCGTAGGTCAGGGTGAACGCCGACGAAGTGGATGTAACCAGTATCGACGTGTGACTGAGAGCGAAAGCCGATCAGAAAAGCGAGCGCGCCTTCGGGCGAGGTGACGAGAAAGCTGGTCGGTCCGAAATGCTCGAAGAAGAGGCGTTGGACGAGAGCGCGCATCGGTCGCCCTCCCCACCAGTCATCCACCACGGGCGCGATGAGGTCGTAGTCGGCCGCCTCGAGATGGCGAATGTCGAGCCCTTCCCACGGTAGTCGATCCACAGCGCTTGCTTAGCCGCGCTTCGCCGAGAAGCAAGCGCGCGCCGCGCAGCGAGAACGCTACTCTTGCTTTTCTTCGCAGGCGCCCCACTGACCGTCGAGGCAGTGCTGCGTCCCGACGACACAGTTAGTAATGCCGCCTTGAGGAGGCAGCACGACTTTGCACTCACGCTCTTGTTCCGCCTGGCAACTGCCGGTGGCAACGTCACTCATCAGCGCAGAATTGTTTCCATTCTGATTGCCGTCAGCGGGCGCAAGCGGCGGATGATCTTCGGCGCCCCCGCACGCCAGCATGAGGCAACCACCAATGAGAGCACTCGCGAGTCGTTGCAGCATGGCGTGAGAAACCCGCACTCTACCCGATTCCCTAGCGCTTCGCATGTGCCCAGCGAGGGAGGACGCGCGCGCGACCGTCGAAAAAACAGGAATCGCTCAAGACTTCGCGCGGATCGGCCCCTATTAGACCAAGGCGTTTTCCGCAAAACCGGCCGCGCTGACTTCAATGGGAGGGAGGAAATCCACTCCGGCAGCTGCCTCGTAGGAGAAGTGGTGGCTCGGAATGGCTCTCGCCCTTGCGTAGCACGAATGAGTAAGTTAGTGGCACGATTGATTCCGATGCAAATCTGGCCTCCGCGTCGACTCACGCGCGAGAACGAGCGCGAGACAGGCCGGCGCATCGCTCGGCGCTGTGGCGTTCTGGCCACGGCTCGGCCTGCGTTGGTTGCGGCGCTCGTGCTCGGCTGGTCGAGCATGGCGCGGGCCGAGATCGTCCCGCCAGAACCGTTGGATGAGCCGATCGCCGAGTGGCCAGGACGGCATGCACAAACGAACGACTTGTTGGTGCCGGTCGTGCTCGTGGTTGGCGCTGACGGCAGCGTGAGAGAGAGCTCACTCGAGGCAGGCGTTGGTGAGCCATTCGACGCCGCGGCGCTAGCGCGAGCGCGCCAGTTGCGTTTCGAGCCGGCGCGCAACGAGAAGGGCCCGATCAGCGCGAGGATTCGCTTGCTGGTGCGATTTCCTGCACGCGCTGGGATTGCTCGCGAGCTCCCAACTTCCGGCAGCGGCGAGGTGCAGTCGGAGCTGATGTCGCGTGCTGAGCAACCCCAAAAAGCGCCTCTCGAGCCAACTGCACCGGAGCAGAAGCAGCCGGAGCCGCCGAGCCCGGCGGGCGTTACGGTGCAAGGCGTTGTCCCGCCGCGCAGCGCATCCGATGTCGTCGTCGAAGAGCGCGTGTTGCGCGCCGCTCCCCACAAGAACGCGAGTGAATTGCTGTCGGTCGTGCCGGGAGTGTTCATCAGTCAGCACAGCGGGGAGGGAAAGGCGCATCAAATCTTCTTTCGCGGGTTCGACGCTGTGCACGGGCAGGATGTGGAGCTGTGGGCAGCAGGCGCGCCAGTGAACGACGTCTCCAACATTCATGGTCAGGGCTACGCCGATCTGCACTTCTTGATCCCAGAGGTCGTGCAGGAGATCCGCTCGACTCCCGGAACTTATGATCCGCGTCAGGGTGATTTCGCGGTGGCGGGCAGCATGCGATTTTCGCTCGGCTACACGGAGCCGGGCGTTTCCGCAAAAGCTTCGCTCGGCAGCTTTGGTACGCGCCGCTACTTTCTCGGCTACCATCCGAAGAGCGCTCCGGCGGGCACCTTTGGCGCGTTCGAGTTGTACGGAACCGATGGGTTTGGACCGTCGCGCGCAGCCCGCCGCGTATCGGGCATGGGGCAAGCGGTGTTTGCGTTGGGGAGCGACGTCAGCGCGCGAGTGATGGCGTCGACTTACGCGGGACGTTTCGACTCCGCAGGGGTATTGCCGCTTCGCGATATCGAAACCGGCGTCGTCGATCGCTTCGGGACGTACGATCCGAAACAAGGTGGAGCCTCTTCTCGGACGCAGCTCGTACTGGAGCTCGCGAATGAAGCGCGCGAACGCGAGACAGAGTCGGCCCACAAGTGGAGCATTGCGCCGTACGCGGTGTTTCGTTCGCTGAAGCTGCGCTCGAACTACACGGGGACCCTCACGAGCACCGAAGGGGACTCGATCCAGCAGCTGAACGACGCTGTCACGCTGGGTGCGGTTGCCTCCTATCGACGCGCAGTCGAGCTGGTCTCGAAGCACGACTCGCTGGAGGCAGGTATTTCGCTGCGTGCCGATTCGATCCGGCAATCGCAGCACCGCACCTCGACTCTGACCGATGCCATCAGCGACGATGCGTCCAGCCCGGGCATTGCTGGCAATGTGCGCGCGACGAACGCGGCCGGATACATCGACGTGAGTTTGCATCCGTTGCGACGTGTAACGCTGCGCGGGGGTTTGCGAGCCGACGGTCTCTCCTACTCCAACGAAAACACACGCGAGGCAGCCTCCGGCCCGGCGCGTTCGGCCATGGGCGGGCAGCTTTCGAAGCGCGCAACGCTCGACGTGGCAGTCATGCCTGGACTGCACGCCGTCGCAAGCTACGGCGAAGGTTTTCGCTCACCACAAGCGCGTAGCCTTGGTGACGGCGAAACCACTCCCTTCACCCGCGTCGTCTCCTACGAAGCGGGGCTACGGTTTCGTGATGACAAGCGGCTGCAATCGAGCCTCGCCTTGTTTCAAACCCGGCTCAGTGACGATCTCGTCTTCGATCAAAGCACTGCCCGCAACGAGCTCGTCCCCAGCACACGTCGCACTGGTTTGGCAGTGAATCTGCTCGCGCAGCCGACGAACTGGCTCGTATCGAGCACCAGCTTCTCGTACACGCATGCAGCGTTCTCGCGCGGCAACGAACGATATCGCTCGGGAGACTTGCTGCCCTACGTTCCGCAAGTCGTGGTCCGCTCGGATTTGGCGGTGAGCCCCGTGCTCGGACGTTTCTTGAACCGCGAGCTACAGTCCCATTTCGGCGTCGGCCTGAGCTACTTCGGGCGTCGACCGTTGCCGTATGCGGAAATGGGTCACGATGCATTCTTGGTGGACGCTCGTGCCGAACTGCGGCTCGGAGCCGTGCAAACTGGGCTCGAGCTCTTCAACGCGCTCGACGCAAACTGGTACGACGGCGAGTTCGTTTACGCCTCACGCTTCGGCAGCGCGGCTTCGTTGGTGCCCTCGCGGCACGTCACTGTCGGACCGCCGCGCACGTTGCTGTGGTCGCTGGCCTTGTTCATCTGAGCGGTGTGAGGAGAATTCATGAAGGCTTCACGCGATTTCTCTTGGCTAGCGTCGCGAGCTCAGCGTGCGCTGAGCATCATGGCCATAAGTTCACTCGTCAGCGCGTTCAGCGTCGCTAACGCCGTTTTGCTCGAAGGCTGCAGCTCCGATGCAAGCGCCACCAGCGGGCAGCGCGTCGTACTTCACACACGCCTCGAGCTCGCCAGCGATGCCACCCAGTTCACGACGGCGTTCGGGTGGAACGTAACACTCACCCAAGCCGTGATTTCCGGCGGACCACTCTACTACTTCGACGGAGCGCCTCCGTTGGTAATGTCTGAACCCTCACCCAACAATTGGAAGCTCGCGCAGCGACTGCTCGGTGTCAGTGAGGCACGAGCGCATCCAGGCCACTACGCTACCGGAAACGCGCTCGGGCAAATGCTCGAAGCGTGGAGCGCAAACTTGTTCGAAACCCCAATTCAGTTGGCTGATGGGGATGGAATCACCGGCACGTATCGTTCGGCGGCCCTAAGCTTCAGTGCGCCTCCGACCGGAGCGGCCGCTGCAGCTTTGGGCAATCACGTCGCGGTCGTCATGGGCCACGCCGAAATGCCGGGCGCCGAACCGCGCTACTTCGTAGCCAACGCAGGGCTCGCCGAGATCGAAAAAAGCGTCGGCGCCGCGCGCGTTGACGGTTGCGAATTCGAACAATTCAAAGTGACTGGCAACGGCACCGTCACACTCAGCGTGCACCCGCAGGTGTGGTTCGACTTGGTCGACTTCGGTGAGCTCGCGCCAGGATCGCTCGCCGCCCCCACAGAGTTTGCGCCCAATTCGCAGCCGCGCATCGCATTCACGCAAGGCCTCGCCGAACTCTCGGCGTACAGCTTCTCCTTTCAACCGGAATAGCGCACATGAAATTGCTACGGACTCGAAGTGTAGTCATCGCAATGGCTGCGCTGAACGTCGTCGCTTGCGGCAGCTCGGATCCGACCGGCTCCGGCGGCGAAGGCAGAGTCGCCTTCACTACTTGGGGCGAGGAGTACATCGAGCAAGGGATCCCCGCGGACGCCGGCGACTACTCCGGTTTCACCGACGGCTGGAGCGTGAAATACGACAAATTTCTAGTGAACTTCCAGAACATCGTCGTAGCGGACAGCGCCGGCTCAATCAGCGCACGCTTCCCCGGCTCGAAATTGTTCGACAACACTGCGCCCGGCGTGAAATCGATTGTGGACTTCAACGACGTTCCCGCAAAAGCGTGGCCACGTGTCAGCTACGAAATCGCTCCCGTCACCAACGAGACCACGCTAACTCCAAACGTCGCACCTTCCGATCGCACGTTGATGACGACCGGGGCGTACGGCATCTACGTCGAGGGCACGGCAACCAAAGCCAGCACGCAGAAGCACTTCGCCTGGGGGTTCGCCCTCGCCACCCGCTACAGCGACTGCCACTCCGAACAAAACGGCCGTGACGAAGCCGGCATCGTGGTCACCAACAACTCCAGCGTCGAAGTGCAACTCACCACGCATGGAGACCACCTCTTTTACGATCGCCTCCAAGCTTCGCCCGACCCTCAGATAATGACCTCCTTGCGCTTCGATCCAATCGCGCAGGCCGACGCCAACGACGACGGCGAAGTCACGCTGGAAGAACTGAACGCCACGCCCCTCGACGTGCGCACCTACGATCGCTCGGGCTTTCCCGCTTCCACCCTCGGCGGCTTCATCAGCGCGCTGTCCCGCACCGTTGGCCACTTCCGCGGCGAAGGTGAATGCAGCGTCAGCGCCGTTCAATGACGTGCGTTGGGTCGGCCTGAACGAAAGTGCGATCAGCGCGAGCCACGGAGCCGTTCAAGCTCCGCTTTCAGCAACTCTCGTGTGGGAGCGCGGATCATCCGAGTTCAACCAGCCGGGCTGCGTCACCTCGCGGAGCTTGGCACGTAAGCTCTAGCCAGAGGCGGAACGGGCTGCAAAGTGCCGTTCCAACGCATCGAGTAGGCCGTCGACGGTGTATTCGGAAGCGGTGACGTCGACGCGTATGCCTGCGTCGGTGAGAGTTCTTGTGGTGACAGGGCCGATGCTGGCAACCACGACGCGTGCGAGTAAGTCTCGCGCGTCGTCGCCGAGCGCGGCGAGCGTCTCCGTAACCGTGGAGCTCGAAGTGAAGAGCGCGACGTCGATGTTGCCGCTCGTGAGGCCGTGGCGCAGGCGCTCGCGCTTTTCAGCGGAGGCCGAGCGGGTTTCGTAGACTGGGAGTACGTCGACGTGGAAGCCTGCTGCGTTCAGCGTTTGCGGCAGTGCATCGCGCGCGACCAGAGCGCGGGCGAGCAGCACCTTGCCGGGCTGGCCTGCTTGACACAGCGCTTGCGCGAGGCCTTCGCCGATGAATTCTTTGGCCATGACATCGGCGCGCAGGCCATGCGCCTCGAGTGCCTGTGCCGTCTTGGGACCGATCACGCCGATCTTTGCGTTGGCAAACGCGCGTGCGTCACGACCGGCAGCAGTGAGCGCAGCGAAGAAGCAGCGTACTCCGTTGGCGCTCGTGAACAGGACCCACGCGTAGGAGCCGAGCTCGTTGATGGCTCGAGTGACGCGTTCGGGTTCGGGCGGCGGATGGATTTCGATCATCGGCAGCACGACTGGATCGGCGCCTCGTTCACGAATGGCGCGCGCGCTGGCAGTCGCTTGGGCCTCCGGACGCGGTAAAAACAGGTTCTTTTGGAAAAGCGGCTTCGTGTCGTACCAGGCGAGCCGCTCACGCAAGGCGACAACCTCGCCCACGACAATCACCGCCGGATTCTTCAAACCCGCCACGCGCGCGCGCTCGGGCAAGCCTTCGAGCGTCGCCGTGACGACACGCTGCTCCGGACGTGTTCCCCATTGGATCACGGCTGCCGGCGTGTTCGGAGAGCGCCCGCCGTCGAGAATCGCACGCACGATTTCCTCGAGCCGGCGCATCCCCATCAAGACGCAAATCGTGTCAGTCGCCGTGGCGAGGTGCTTCCAAGCTTCGGGCGACCACTCCTTGCCAGCTCGATCGCTGCCTGTGATGAAGGTCACGCTCTTCGACACATCGCGATGTGTGAGCGGGATGCCGGCGTATGCGCTGGCCGCTACAGGTGATGAGATCCCAGGTACGATCTCGAAAGGAATGTTGGCCTCGGCGAGAGCTTGTGCCTCTTCACCGCCGCGTGCGAAGAGCAGTGGGTCGCCGCCCTTGAGTCGCACCACGCTGCGTCCCCCGCGCGCGATTTCGATCATTTCGCGCGTGATCGCTTCTTGGACTGCGCTGTCCTCGCCGTAGCGCTTGCCGACGTAACGCACTTCGGCTTGCGGACACATCTCGAGTAGCGCCGGGTGCGCCAAAGCATCGGTGAGCACCACCTGCGCAAGCTTCAAAACCTCGAGACCTCGGACGGTGATGAGCCCGGGATCACCCGGACCAGCACCAACGAGCCAAACCTTGGCTGGGGGCATGCCCCTGCTTAGCGCCGCATTCGGGTCCGACGAAACGCAAAAAGCACACAGCGAAGCCTTCGGAAACCTTGGGAAACCAGGAAGTCATCCCCAAACGACAGCCAAGAATGCGGCATGTAGTCAAGCGTATGCTAGCGTCGCACCTAAGCTCACATGGTGACGCCATGAACCAGCTAGCTATCAACCGTACTGGTGATGAATGGCCGGATCGCTGGTTCGTCACGAACGGCGTGGTTGCAATTGGGCCAGTCACCTTCGAGCTTTTATTGCGCAGCGTCGCCCAGGGACGCATCCCTCGCGGCTCGTTCGTGCGGCACGATTCCTGGCAGGTGTGGCGACGCTTGGAGGAGATCGGCGCGCTCAGCAGTGATGGACGTCAGCGCACCATCGAGGACCTAGCGACGCTGAGCAGCAGCTTGGAGCTGCGTGCGCAGGGCCCTCTGAGCGAGCCACCTCCGCCGCCGAGCGGGCAGGATATTCGCAAGTCGATTCCTCCAAGCGGAACACTTCCGATCGCGCGGCTGCGCTCGACGCGACCTACAGCTGTCGATCCCGTGGGCGTGCTCGAGCACGCAACCGAGTTTGGCCAAGCGTTGCTGCTCACGCTTTCGACTGCCGCCGCGGCTGCGGGCGCGGAGGTTGGCCTGGTGCACCGGGCGCGGCGTGACCTCCAGAGCGTCGTGGTGGTTGGCGGGCACGGCTCCTCGACGGAGCATCTGCTGGGTGAGCGCCTCGCGGACGATGATCCAACGCTCGCGGCTGCGCGCGCGGGCCACAGCGTGGTGAGCGAGCCGGAATTTGGCGAAAATAGCCGTTTCATCCTGGGGCGGCTGGGCCGCTGCCTGCCGACGGCTTGCGGCGTCGCAATGGTACCGTTGCTCTTGTATGGCGAGCTCGTGGCGATCTTCGAGCTTGGCCGTGCGGCGAAGCCATTTCGGGCCCGCGAGGTGGCGCGTGCGGAGGATGTAGTAGAAGCGCTCGCGGCGCGCTCGGTTGTAATGGGCTGGCTCTGACGCAATCGGACGCTCGCGCACACACACCCGATGGAGTACGAATCGATGTGTGAACGAGCAACTCGAACGCGTGGTCGCCGGCGTGGACCTCGGGTCCAACAGCTTTCACATGATCGTCGCCCGCTTGGAGGCGGACGGTCGCGTGCACGTGCTCGATCGCCTGCGCGAACCGGTGCGGCTCGCGGCGGGGCTCGACGCGCAACGCCGGCTCTCGGCCCGCGCGACTGATCGCGCCATCTCGGCGTTGCAGCGCTTCCGCGAACGCCTGGGCAGCTTGCCTCACGAAGCGGTCTGGGCAGTTGGTACGAACACACTGCGGCAGGCCAAGGACGGCAGCGTGTTCTTGGAAAAGGCCGAAACTGCGCTGGGCCACCCGATCGAAGTCATTTCGGGGCACGAAGAGGCTCGCCTGATTTACCTGGGTGTTGCCCAGTCGATCGCTGACGATGTCGGTAGGCACCTAGTGGTCGATATCGGTGGGGGCAGCTCGGAGTTCATCATCGGCGAGCGCTTCGAAACCATCGCGCTGGATAGCCTGTACATGGGCTGTGTCAGCTTCACGGATCGCTACTTCCCGGAAGGGCAACTGACGCGCGACAACTTTCGGCGCGCCGAAATCGCTGCCGGACTGGAGTTAGCCTCGCTGCGCGAGCAGTACCGTCGCATTGGTTGGCAACGCGCCACCGGCTCGTCCGGCACTGCGCTCGCGATTCACGAGGTGCTGCGCGCGAACAAGTGGGCGGACGCGATCACGCTCGATGGCATCAAGCGCATCAAGACGGAGCTCATCGAGCAAGGCAACATCGGCAAGTTGACTCTGAAGGGGCTAGACGCGGATCGCAGCCTGGTGTTCCCGGGCGGGCTCGCGATTATGAAGGCCGTTTTCGAGTCGCTCGGCATCGAGCGCATGCTGATTTCGAACGGTGCGCTGCGCGAGGGCATCGTCTACGAGCTGCTCGGCCGCGTCACGCACGAAGACGTCAAGCAGCGCACGATTCGCACATTTGCGGAGCGCTATAAGGTGGACGTTGCGCATGCGGCGCGCGTTGCCGATACCGCAGCCCTACTGTTCGAGCAGGCGCGACGCGCGCTCGAGCTCGATCCCGACTTTGACGCCTGGATCTTGCGCTCCGCCGCGACACTTCACGAAATCGGCCTGAGTATTGCGTACGCCGGCTATCACAAACACAGCGCGTACATTCTCGAGCACGCCGACATGCCGGGCTTCTCGCGTGATGAGCAACAGCTGCTCGCCAGCGTGGTGCGCGCTCACCGCCGCAAGCTGTCACGCGATCACTTCAATCGCTTGACCAAGGAGCACAAGCGCTCGGCGCTGCAGCTCGGTATTCTGCTGCGCTTATCGGTGCGACTACATCACAGCCGCAGCGCGGAGCCGCTGCCGAAGCTCGAACTAACCTGTGATCGCAACGCGCTCGGACTCAAATTTCCGCCAGGCTGGCTCGACGAACGCCCGCTCACCCGCGCCGACTTGGAGGAAGAGGCGGCGATGCTTCAGGCAGTGGGCGTGACGCTGAGCTTCCACTGAGCGCGTTTCAAAAAATCAGGATGTCACCTTCTCCGGTGTCCTGCGCGGGCGCTTCGCTGCTCAGGGTCAGGTCGCGGCCGGACTCCGCTTCCACCCAAACCATCACTCCGCCCTTCGAGGAGCTGAACACGGTCGGTTGCAACATGCCACGCGGCACGGGTCGAATGCGGGCACCGGTCAGTACGATCGGCGTAGTCATGAACACCTCGACGCCGCGCGCGATGAGCTTCGTCTTCAAGCGACCCACCAACTGATTGGTGAGCTCGCCGATCCAATCGCGTGCGCGATTGCCCGTCGGACAGGAGGCTTCCAGCGGCCCTGCAGTGCTCGTCAACAGGCACGTGCCGCGCAAGCGCGTGCCCACGAATCCCATCACGCCGGACAACACGGTCTCATCCAGGGCGTCGAAGCTGGACTCGATCTGGGTGAGTGGGAAGCTGTAGGCCTCGAACAACTCGAGGCAAGACTCGGCAGCAAGCGCGCCTACGCGAGCGGAAACTGCGTCATTTTCTGACAACATTTGTCCCCGCGTATTTCAGTGAATGCCGGTGAGCTTCGTCACCGTGCTCACCAGTTGGTCCATCTTGACGGGCTTGATCATCCAGCCCCGCGCGCCCGCCTTCTTGGCGCGTTCGATCATCGACTGCTGCACCTCTGTCGTCAACATCAGCACGGGCAGCTTCGCGTTTCTCGGGTCGCTCTTGAGCTTCTCGAGCATTTCGAGCCCATTCAGGCGAGGCATGTTCACGTCGAGAATGACCATGCAAAGCTCGTTGGCCGAGGCACATTCCAAGCCGTCTACACCGTCGGCGGCCTCGACCACACCGAAGCCAGCTTGCTCCAGCGCGCTCGCGACCTGTTGTCGGATTGTCTCCGAGTCGTCCACTATCAGCACCTTACGTTCGTTCACGAGTCCTCCATTTGTCCGGCGAGCCTTTGGCCACTCCTTCCGATGCGGCCACTAAAACAGGATGATGTCCCCTTCGTTCGGCAGGTTGATGCCGGCGCCGGAGTACACGAAAATCGAGTAGTCGATGTCGCCGCCAAGCCCGACGCTGATACGGCCACGCAGTGTCCTGAAAGCGTAGGACACATACATGTTGCTGCGGGCGCGCAGGCGCTCCATTGCGTCACGTCCAGGCGTCGACGGCAGACCGGTTTGAATCATGATCTGAAACTGTGTCAGGCGACTCTTGATACGCCCGAGCAGCTGATTGCTGGCTTCGCGAATCCAGTCGCGGCCCGAATACGGCCGCATCGGGTCTTGCTTCAACAGTCCGAAAACCTCTTCCGGAACGCTCAGAATCAGCGTGCCAGTGCAGCCACGACCGACGAAACTGATCGAGCCGAGCAGGTCGTTGCTGGCTGCAGGTTCGAGCGGCGTCGTGGCGCGCACGATTTGCGATACGGGCGCCACCGCGATGCCGTGGGTGTGAAACAGATCGACGGTCGAGCCCTGGATTATCGTATGCAAAACCGCGCGAGTGTCTTGCATGCTCAGGACCTGCGGCGCTCCGCCAGGCTGATGGGTGACCGCGATGGAGCTTGAGACTCCGCGCGGGCCGGTTTGATGCTGGGGATGTCGTGCGACCAGGGAAAGCGAATGATCCAGTGGGTGCCGACACCGCGCACGGAGCGCACTTCCATGCGGCCCCCCATGGCGCGCACACGCTGACGCACCGCCGCCATGCCAACTCCGCGCCCAGAAACCGTAGACACCTGATTACGGGTGGTTACGCCGTCGGCGCACAACGCTTCGAGCAGATCCGCGTGCGTCTCGTGCGGCAGATTGTTCTCTTTGGCCTTTGCGGCGATGGCTTCCCAGTCGATGCCGCGGCCGTCGTCGCCGATCTCGAAGTTGAGCGTGCCGTTCGAGATGGAGGACTTGAGCACCAACGTGCCGTTCGGCGGCTTGTTTTGAGCGCGGCGCTCCTCTTCCGTCTCGATGCCGTGGTCAACCGAGTTCCTCACCACGTGGATGAGCTCCGAGAAGAACGGGCTCCAGGTGTCTGGATCCAGGCGCACGTTGTTGGATTCGATCTCGACGCGGAGCTCCCCCTTCTCGAGGCGCCGCGCGAGTTGCTTGGCTTGCTCGCTCAAACGTCGGAACGGGCGGGCCACCGGTTCGAGCTGCCAGGCGAGCACCTGATGCAAGAGCTCGGGGCGCAGCGCAACGTCCTCGGACAATCGCGAAACCAGCGAAGCATACTCCGCCTCTGGGATCTCGATGACACGCTGGCTCGCGTTTCCGCTGAACGCCGCGATGTGCTCCGTCATCGCGTTCCAGCGCGCAAACAACTCCGCCAGCGTCTTGTCCGAAGTAGCGTTGCTTTGCGCGAGCTGCTCTTCCAACGTGTGGCAGAGGCGCGCCACGACGACCAACCCCATCGAGGCCGAGTTGCCCTTCAGGGTATGAATGGTTCGCTTGAGCACGACCATGTCGTTGTCGAGCGCGCGCGTGCAGATGGCTTCCACCATCTCGCTGGCTTCACGCAAGAAGATGCTGAAGCCACTGCGATCCAGCATCAGCTTCTTGAAGCCTTGCATCAGCTCGCTCTGCTCGGCCTCCTCGCGCTCCTTGGCGAGGCGTTCGCTGATGTCGGCGATCACGAGCAGCACGCCTTCGAGCTTGCCGTCTTTGAAGAAGGGCAAGTAGCGGAAGCTCCAGGTGCGACCGCTCGCGCTCAGGCGCTCCGGAAGCTGCGAGAGCGCGACCTCTACGGGCAGAACGTCTTCCACGACTTGGTCCCAGCCGAGCTGAAACTCCAAGCCAAACGCGCGCGACGTCTTGGAGATGTACTCTGCGAAGCTCTGCGTCTTGCCGAACTCGCCGAACCAAGCGTCCACGACGGCGGAGTGCTCGAGCGACATGCTGCCGTCCGGCCCTAGCGTGATGAAGCCCTGATCGACGTTGTCGAGCACGAGCCGCATGTCGCGATTCTTGCTGGCGAGCTCTTCGGTGCGTTGCGCGACCTTCTGCTCGAGGGTGCGATTCATCTCCTCGAGCTCGCCGTACGAGCGATCGAGGTCCTCCACCATGTGGTTGAAGGAAGCTCCCAGCCGCTCAATCTCGTCGCCGGAACGCACGTCCACGCGCACCGAGCGATCACCGCTCGCGAGCTTCTCGGCGGCTGCGGTGAGATCGTCCACAGGACGCGTGATGCGCACGGCTTGCACGCGGCTGAGCAACAGACCCAGCAAGCTGGATACGAAAACCAGAGAGCCCAACAGCCACAACGAGCGGCTCAAACGCGCGCTCTCGGCGGTCTCGGCCTGCGCCAGCGCGTCGTGCATGCGCCGCGTCGAAAGGCCATAGCGAATCGTACCCAGCACCTCGGACTCTTCGCCGATGACAGGAACGGCGACCTCCAACAGGTCTTGACCGAGTCGTCGTGTCCGCTTGATCTCGGGGCGTTGCACCAAGACATGCGCTTCATCGAAGCCGAGCTCGCGCCACGCCTCGGGTGACGGGGCCGTCTCCGCGCTGGGCGCGGCGCCTACTCGAGTGTAGGCAAGCGCCTGCCGCTCAGAGTTCACATACAAGCCGTAGACCACGTCCGAGTCTTCGCTGACAGCGCGCTGCACCAAGCGCTGCATGTCGAGAAAGGCGTTGTCCAGCGTGAGCCCGCGCAGCGCCAACGCGTGATTCTCCGTCAGAACCTTGCCTTTGCTCGAAATACCCTGCTCGATGTACTTCTGCACGGCGACCAGGTGCTGCGAAGACGCCTGCGTATTCGTGTAGATGACGATCAGCAGGGTCGATAATCCGACGATGCCGCTGACGATCAGCATCGTGCGAATGAATTTCGTGCGGAGGCTCTTGAGGTGTCTCACTCGCTACCTTGCTTGCACACAGGCAAACTCAAAAAGTTAAAAACGGTCATGCGAAATCACTATTTAGTGGCTGGCGGCGCGCGCCGATTGCAGAGCCCTCGTTCGTTCTCGGCGACCCCTTCTCCAAACGATACAGCCTCGCAAAGCGTAGCGAAACGGCGTGAGTGTACCGAAGCAGCTCACATTGAGCGCTTTGCTCACTGCCGCTTGCAACAACGCCTCGCTCGCTTGATTCGTCAACTATCCACACTCACGGCCTCGAGTGGGATTCGCCACGAAAGCGTGGCGAGAGCGCGTGGGCTCACTCGAGGATGTGGTCGACGAGGGCCAACGCGTCTTTGCGCAGCTCGAAGCGCTCACGCACCTGCGTGAGGTCCATCGTGGTGGTCGTGGAGAGGGGCAGCTGCACGCGGGTGTCGTCCAGGGACCAGCGATTGTCCGCGAGGTCGAACACCATGCTGGCGGCTTGCGCGCCGAGCGCCGTGTGATCGGGGAGCACCGCGAATGTGCCGAATGAATGCTCCGGTGACACCAGCGAGGCAGCGCCGACGATGGCGGGAGCAAATGGACGTTCGTTCAGCTCGGGCAGCCAGCCTTCGCTGATTAGCCGCGGGGTCAGCAGGCGGTCGTCATTCAGCACCCAAATTGCGTGCGCACGTTGCTTCAAGCGGCGCAGCGCGCGACGCAGCTCGGCTGGATTCGGTTCCATACCTACCAGCTCGGAGACTACGCCGATCTGTTCCTGACGCGCCAGCTCCGCTTGGCGTTGCACGAAGCCGCGCAGAGGCGTGCGCAGCACCACGCCGACTCGGTCAATCGGCGAAGCGATCAGGCGGCGCAGGTTGGTGACCACCGTGATCAACGGAACCTCGTAGCTGATTCCGGTCGCGCGGCTCACGTTGCGGGGATTGCCATCGAGGAACGAAGTCATCACGATGACCGCCGGCGGCGAGTGCTCGGCGCGGCGCTGGAACTCGCGATAGGCGAGCACGGTGGGATTGTTCATGAGCACGACCCCGGAGGGCCGATGTCGACGCACCGCTTCGCTGATGGCTTCCGTGCCGTGCCTGCCTTCGACCTTCAACGCGATCAAGCCGAAGTCACGCTCGAGCTCGTCGCTCAAACCAGTCCAGACTTCCTTCGTCTGCGACGTTTCGGGCATGCAGACCAGCACGGTGCCCTTAGCGTCCGCACCGGCAGCGCGATTCGTGAGCTCACGGTAGGGGTGTACCGGACCGTGCGAGGTGACGGCCGATGCACAGCCGCCGGCCAGCACGGCGCAGCCTGGCAACGCCAGCATGAAATTTCGCCGATTCAGCGCCATTCTTCTACTCCGAAAGCCTTCGACAGCCCTTTGGGCAACTTGCTCAGCTGCGCCAAAACCTGTGCGCCGAAAGCGCCGGCGCTGGCCGCAGCTGGCAGCCCCACCGAGGCAGCAAGCTCCTTACTCATCAAATTCAAACGACTCGCGGCGCGGATTTCGATGAAAAGGCGCGAGGGCAACAAGATCGCGTCCACGCGCCGCATCTGCAAAAGTGGCAGCAAGTCCTCCACCTTCGTTACGCGCTCCACTTTGGGCTTCGCCCCAGTCAGCGAGTAGACGAAGTCGTTCGTACCGTCTCGTCCCAACAAGTCCAGTGTTCCAACCACGGCGACTCTAGCCGCGTCAGGGGCAGTGTCGACGCCGATAAGTGAGTACTTTTCTTCGCTCGAGCCCTGGCGATGACCGCGCAGCTTGATATCCAGCTTGTGCGCCTTGAGTACACTCGGCAGCGTGAGCACGGCGTCTTGCCCCTCTGACAGGCCGCGTTCGAAATCCGCGATGCGTCCGACCGCCGTGACGGCGACTCCCGGCAATGCGGCCTGCAACTCGCTCTGCAAAGCGCGCTGCTTGACGGCGACGTGCAGGAAAACCAGCAATTTCGGCGCCGCCGCCTGCGCTAGCCGCGATGCCAACAGCACAGCCCCTATGGCTGCGCCGAGCTGACTCGCATTTCCAAGGTAAGCGTTATCGCGACTCATGTCGTGGAGGGAGCGCCCAGTAACCTACACTTCATCTGCGCAAACGAGGTTTGCAGATCCAGCGAACGGCAGCGCCCGCCGTCGGCTTAAGGTTTCGTAACAGCACCTATCAAGTCGTATAGCGCAGCGCCGTTGTGCTTCTCGGGCGCATTGCGTCTCGAGTTCGCGCGGCCGCGATACGGTGGCCACAGCTTTCGAGTCGCGACATTCACCATGACCAACAACCACAGAGAAAAGAAGATGAGTATGAAGCGACGAAACTTGCTGCAATCGACCTTATTGTGCGTGGGAGTCCTACTGGGCGCGGTCGCCTGCGGATCGAGCGACGACGCAAACCCGAGTGACGGCGCCGGCGGCACAGGCACGACTCAGCAGAACGTCGAGATCTTCTCGTGGTGGGTCGCGCCGGGCGAAGCGGAAGCCTTCCAGGCCTTAGTAGACCTGAACAAGACACTGCACCCGAAGGTGCGTGTCTATAACGCTGCTGCCGAATCGGGCTCCGACGCGCGCGCCAAGCTGGCGCAGCGCCTGACCGACAATCAGCCGCCCGATCTGTTCCAGCAGAACGCGCACGACATTGCCTCGTTCTTGCAAAACCGTCCGGGCTCGCTGCAGTCCCTCGACCAGTTCTTGGCCACGCAGGGGCTCTCCACCGTAATTCAGCCCGACGTTCTGAAGGACGTGACTGTCGACGGCCACGTGTACGGCATGCCCGTCAACATTCACCGCGAGAACTCGTTCTTCTACAACAAGCAGATCTTCCAGGAGAACAACGTCACGCCGCCGACGACTACGGCCGAATTCCTTGCCGCGTGTGCGACGTTGAAGGCCGCCGGCATCACGCCGGTCGCGACTGCACACCAGGGCTGGATCCTGCGTATCATGTTCAACACCTTGGCCATGGGCTCGATGGGTGCTGACAAATTCCAAGCCTTCATGACCGGTGGTACGCGCGACGACGTGGCATTCAAGGCCGCCATCGACCTGTTCGATGACGTGCTCACGAACTACGTCAACGCCAACGCGGGCGACGAAAACTTCGGTTGGACCAACGCTGCCGAGCTCGTCTCCAGCGGCAAAGCCGCCATGTTCATGCACGGTGACTGGGCCAAAGGTTACTATGGTCAGCTCGGCTGGACGCCGGGTGTGGACTTCGGCGTGATCGGCGCGCCCGGCGCTTCCGAGATGTTCTGGTACGGTGTAGACGTGTTCTCGATGCCTATCGGCGCAAACAACAGCGCTGGCGCGTTCGACTTCTTGCAGACGATCGGCACGCTCCAAGGGCAGGTCGCCTTCAACAAGATCAAGGGTTCGACGCCTGTGCGCCCAGACGTGCCGAAGAGCCAGCTCGACTCCGAAGGTCGCGCCACGCTCGACGACTTCGTCAACGCCAAGTACCGTACCTTCGTCGTCAACCAAGACGCCTGGGATAACGCCATGCTCGCGTTTGCCCAAGATCACGACAAGGCCGCGCTCTTCCAAGCTTACGTCGATCACCCGCCCGCCCACTGATAATTACGAGTCGAACAACGGTAGGCCCAGCTTCACATGAGCTGGGCCTCCGCGGCCATCGCCGATGAAGTCTGCCTTATCCACGCTAGTCCTTTGCTCTGCGGCATTGTTTGCCACGCATGCTCGTGCCGCTGAGCCCACCGACGCCAAGGAATCCGAAGCGATCGAGGACGTCGATCTCGTAAAATTGTTGAACGTGGAGGTCTCCACGGCGACTAAAACGGCTGAAAGCTTAGAGGAAGCTCCGGCGGTGATTCGCGTCGTCACGCGCGAAGACATCCGGCGCTGGGGCTACCAGAGCGTCGCCGACGTGCTCAAGCACACGCTTGGCTTCTATCTAACTGACGATCACATCCTGCCCAACGCCAGCGTGCGTGGCATGACGGGCGGGCTCGGCGCCGAAAGCGGTGTGATCAAGGTGATGATCGATGGCCGCTCGGTGGCGTACCGCACCACTTCCGGCAACTGGCTGGGAGTCGAGTTGGTGCCACTCGAGTCGGTCGCGCAGATCGAAATCATTCGCGGACCGGCGTCGGCTTTGTACGGCGCCGATGCGTTCTTGGGCGTGGTGAACATCATCACGCAAAAGCCCGAAGACGTAAAACCGGTGAGTGCTCGTGCCAGCATCGGCAGCACAGAGGGCAACTTCGGCGGCCGCTTCGACGTGGTGGGCGGCGCGCGCGCGGGCAAGTTCGATTTCATGCTCGGCGCAGCCGGAGAATCGACGGATCGCTCGGGCCTTGCGCTGCCGTCAGAGTCGCCTGCACCAACATTGCCGAGCTGGCTCGGTGACCGTCGCACCGCTCTGAATTTGAAGCGCCGCTCGCTCGTGCTGCAGAGCCGCGTCGGCTTGCGCGACGCGGACATCGGACATCTGGTGCTGAGCGGATACGCTTCTGGCATCGAGCGCGGCGGTGACTTCGCGCACTGGGCGCAGCTCACGAACGGAACCGACCAGAACGGGCGCAGCACCGGCACCAACGTGGCGCTCGGCCAGCTTCGCCTCAACATCGACGGCCTGCTGCACGCTGCGCGCGGCCTCGATCTCGCGCTGCAAACCACCTACTTTCAAGGCCGCATCATGCCGGCCGATCGCGTCGAAATCGCGAGCGATCTGTTCTACATCGAACGCAAAGAGTCTTACCGCGGCATCGACTCTGTCGCCGAAGCTCGCTTCTTCCCTTCTTCACGTTTCAACCTGATCGTCGGCGTGGAAGCGGTCTACGATCGCGAGAACCTCAGCGCTCCGCAGCGCATCAACCGTGCAACCGGCCAGGCAGTGCTCGAAGGCGGCGCCACGCGTCGCAGCCTGGATCTCACGAACATCGGCGCGTACGTGAGCTCGAATCTGAAGCTCATCGATCCCTGGCTGAAGCTCACCGGCGGCGCACGCTACGACCACAACAGCGTCTATGGCTCGCAGTTCACGGGCCGCCTCGGCCTCACGTCGCGACTCAGCAAAGCCATCGTAGCCAAGTTACTCTATGGCAGCGCGTTCAAGGCTCCTTCGCCGTATCTTCTCTATGCTTCCCCGTTGCGCCCCGGCGACGTGGTGGGCAACCCCAACCTGAAGCCGCAGCACATCGATACCATCGAGTACCAGATGTCGCTGCAACCGAGCCGCTTCTTCGGCGTGACGTCGGGCGTGTCTTACAACTGGCTGTTCAACAAGGCCGAGTTCACGCCGCAAGGCATCAATCAGACGGCGCGCAACGTGGCGAGCCAGCGCACGCTCTCCTGGGAAACGCGCGTTGATGCGCGCCACTACAACGATTACGTCGCGTACGCGTCCTTCGAGCTCGTGCACTCCCTGCGCGATTTGGGCCAGGAGGGCTACGCCGCGACCTTGGTAGGCACTCGCAATGTGGTTTATCCGCCGTGGATCGCTCGCGCCGGCGTGACGATTTCGGTGCCCTCCACTCCCACCGTGCCGCTCCAGCTCGGCGCCGAAGGCGTGCTGGTTGGTCCGCGGCGAGCCTCCGACACGAGCATCGTCGAGCGCGGCGCGTCGTTCGAGCTCCCTACCTACTTCGTGCTCGATACTTCGCTGTCGACACGCGAGGTCTACCTGTTCCCTGGTCACGAGACGCGCTTCGCGCTGCGCTCGCGCAACCTGTTGGTGACGCGCGGACCAGATCCGGGCTTTTCGGGCTTCGAGTACCCACTCGGCCCGTCGGAGATTTTCTTCGAGGTCAGCCATGCCTACTGAAAGTGTCGCCGTTCGTGCGGCCGGGTTCTTGAAGCGCCGTGCACTGCGCTATTTGTCTGCGCTCGCCGTCCCGGCGCTCCTCGCAGCATGTAGCAGCGAAGCTTCCACGCCCAAGGACGCGATCACCATCGGGCTGCTGCTGCCGTTCACGGGCACGAACTCTGCGACCACCAGCAACTTCGAGCGCGCGGTGCTGTTCGCGGCTGACCGCATCAACGCCGGCGGAGGAATTAGCGGACGCAAGCTTCGAGTCGTGTCGCGCGACACCCACTCCGACTTCTCGCGCGCACAAAGCTCGCTGAACGAGCTCATCGACGAAGGCGCAGTCGTGGTAGTTGGGCCCGAAAGCGCCGACATTGCCGCCGAAATCGCGCCGACGCTGGCTGCACGCGGCGTGGCATTCCTGTCACCACTGGTTGGTGCCGCCGACGACAGCGCCGTCGATTGCACGGTGCCCTGGTTTCGCCTGGCACCCTCTGCGCAATCGCTGGGCGATGCGCTGGCCAAGCGCTTGTCCGCTGAGGATATTGGCCACGTAGCAATCCTGTACGAGGCGCGCGCCTACGATCAGGCGCTGCGCAACGCGGTCAGCAAGCGCTTCAAGACGCTGGGCGGTAGCGTCGCGCTCGAGGTCAAGCTGGACTCCGACGCACAAAGCTACGCGGGCAGCATCGGCAGCGCACTCGCCGCAGACGTCGATGCGGTGGTGTTGGCGACGTCTCCACGAACCGCCGCGCTGGTCGTCAACGAGTACGACGCTCTCAGCGCCAAGAAGCCGCATTGGTTCTTGTCGCCTCTGTTGAAGACGGAGCTTTTGGTCGAGAACGTGGCGCCGGAAGCGCTGGAAGGCGCGACCGGCGTAGCGCCCAAGATCTTCGACCAGTCGAGTGCCTTCCCGGACGCGTTTGCCAAACGTTGGCAGGGTGACCAACCGCTCGAGGGTGCGTACTTCTACTATGACGCCATGGGTCTCTTGTCGCTCGCGCTACAAAAGACGGTCCTGATGAACAACGGCGAAATCCAGCTCAAGACGCTGAATGCGGCGGTGTTGGCATCGGCACAAACGCGCGGTTCCTCGGTCGGCTGGAACGAGCTCGAAAACGGCCTTCTCAATCTCACGGAAGGCAACGATACCTACTATTCAGGGCTCACCGGTCCGATGTTGCTCAACAGCTGCGGTCCGCGTAGCCTCGGCGCGTCCAGCGTGTGGCGCGTGCACGACAGCGAAATCGTAAACTCCGATCAGTAGGTCTCACGGGCACACGCCACGCCCTGGTGGTCCTCTCCGACACCGCTGCCGTGACGTGTGCACCGCACCCGAGAGCGCTGTCGAACCGTCGAACGCCCCGAGGGCGGTACGTCCAAGAGCAAGTCATGGCTTCTCGTCATCCACGGCCCTTGCTGTATGCGGACGATGATCATCGCGGTTGATCAAGAGGACTCCGGGGAACTCCTACCAGTAATAGCTACCAAACAACTGCATGACGACGGTTTGGATGACCAAGGCAATTAACAACTGACGATTGTTTTCAAACGCCGCTCGATTGGGAGCACAAGATGCGAGTGGCAGTACCACTAGTGGGTAGATAAACGAGCAAGCTCGGGCCGTCTCGCCGGTTTTGAAGGCCCCGGTTAGGAACGTGCTGAGTAGAACTGCGAGACCTATTTTCGAGAGTGTGACAAAGTCTGAGGGTCGCGTTTCTTGCCGCAAACGCTTGACCCATTCGTAAACGAGAGGCGGACTGGCGAACAGCACTAGTTCAGCAATTCCCTCCAGTCGCGTGAAAAAGTAGGTGCCAGGATTGGCTACCAACCAGAACCCGCCCGGGTTTTCGCGCAGCGTGGCAGTCCTCAGTGCGCGACACCAATCGAACCCGGTTAGATACTCCAGCCCCAATACACAGATGATCGGTGCGCAGATGGGCGCAACCAGTCTGCGTAATTCCCGCCGTGTTCTCAACTCGAAACAAATCAACGTGGCGAGCAGCCACAGGAAGGCGAAGCTCAAGAGCATAGACAAAGCGATGGTCACGGCCGTGCCAAGATCTCGGACGATGCCATGCCAACGGTACGAAGCGTAGAGCGTCGCCGTGAAAGAAAAGCATATCACGGCATCTAGAGAGGAAACGAAATAGACCTGAACGGCGGGAAGAAATAGCAGCAGAGCTGTCGCGGAGGTGGCGGCAGCAACGGAAGCGTTGGCGCGCAGCATCCTATAAACGAGCAAACCCGTCCCAAAGAACCCGACGAAGCCGACTGCTAGCGAAACCAGCGCGGGCTGCGAAAAAACGCGATAGAGAAAATAGTAGGTTAGGATAGCGCCTGGTGGATGAGTTCGACCATGGACTCCAAGTTCCAACTGGCGGTCGTTGAAGGTGCGAAGGAACTCGAGGGCAGTCGGAACGTTTACCGCTTCCGCCCAGTACATTCCCTTGCCGACGGTGGGCGTGATGAGCGCGTCCGCGCAGCCCTGCAACAGATTAGAGCCGGCAAGGAGTAGCGCTGCCGAAGCGAACGCTGTGCCGAGAGACAGCGTGCCGGGTGTGCGTGGCGCCACTATGGGAGCTGCCGCGATGACCGCCAAAGCTATTCCCAACAAGATGGTGAAACCCTTCGGCACGACGGGATCGAAAACGCTGATGGGCCAATATGGCGGCTTATCGACGTCGTGAATGAGCAACCGGTATACGTCACCTGCACGAGACACCGCCAGCGATAGCGCGCCAAACAGCGCCCATGCCGGGATCCAGCTGATTCCGCTTATGGTAGCTCCCCTCTCTGCGCGCACGCCGCTTCGCGCGACCCAGACAGCGCTTCCGAATACGAGAGCAATCGAAATCAGAGCCACGATAACGTGAACGGCTAACGGGACTCGCTTCGTGTGTCTCCTGAGGTCAACGTCACACGTCCCGTTGTTCCACTGGCAAGGGTCAGCTACTCGAGCGTTGCCTAGGGTCAAGAGAACGGGAGGACTCGAGTTAGTGCTGTCCCGCGCACGCTCTATGCGCAACCGCGCGGCGCCGTCCGGAACAGAAACCAGAGCCTTCCCTTCCTGGTCGAATCTTACGCGGACCGAGTCACCTATGTAGAAACCGCGTCCCCGATCACTCCACACGCGAATGAAACCTTCAGCGGTGTCGAGCGGACCGATAGTAAGCGTCGCCGCGGGAACATACAGTGCCCCGAGCGCGAGCAGATAAGTAAGCGCCGCAACCGCAGCCGCCAGCAACCAATAAGCCGCGGACGCTCGCTGCCGAGTCCCGAGGCGACGAGCATCAGCGACCAGGATCTCACTCCAAGCAAGGGGCTGGATCAACGTCCACGACGACCGCGTTGTGGTCGCTCTCGGGCGCCACCGTTACGCCGGAGCGGAGAACACACGGCATTAGTCTGCCGTCCATGAACTCGAAATCGATGCGCCGATCCTTAAAAGTCGGTCCATCGAACTTGGAGGCGGCCACGATATCGAGCAAGCCCGCTTCAGCATACGCTCGGGGCCCGGCGTCGCTCGGTACTTGATTGAAGTCCCCGGCAACGACTATCCCTTTCCCGATACTTGGCCGCGCCGCGTCGAGCACTTCGAGCGAACTTTCTCTCGCTGCGACTAAGACGTAGTCCGCGTGATGATTGATGACGTCAAAGCATGCAGCCTCCACGCAGACAGTCGCTCTCAACGCTACCCGCGGCTCAGCCGCCGCAACGTTTGTGAGCTGGATGGGCTCCTGCATCGTGATCTGCAGCGTCGAGAGGACGGCGATGCCGTAGCGTCCCCCGTCCAGCTCGATCGCGGGAAGGAACAGCGCTTGGGCGGAGAGGGCAGCGCCGAGCTCTCGAGGCTCGTCGACATTTCCCGAACGAGGGACATTTTGGTCAACCTCCTGAAGCAAGACGATATCGGGATCAAGCGCGAGCAGCCTACTGGTCACATCCGCGAGCGACGTCTTGCGAGCGGCCATAATATTCCAGGAAACGATGCGGGTCGCGCCATTTTTCGGTGGTGCGCCGAAGTCTTGTGTGATCCTCGCGTTGCTGCACGAGCTGAGAATACCCAATGCTCCGCAAGCGAGTGCTCGTTGCGGGACTCGACGCTGCCAGTGCCAACCTGCTCGAGCAAACAAACCCAGACGAGCGAAAGCGGAGCTGACGCTCCTATGCGCGCATCCGCTTGCTAGCGCAGCAAGTCCGGTCCGCGGATTGAGCATGCCAAAGTTTATCAGCTCGCGCGCGATGCACTAGGGAAGGCTTTTTTCCAGCTGAACCCGCGTGGGTAACGTAGGGATTGGATAGCCCGTCCGAACGATATGCAGCTTGATGACCCGCGTTCCGTCTGCGGCCACCTCCACGTACTGGTGAAGGGGGACGTCTGGCAGTCCACCCCGAACGGACTGCCAAAGAGCAACTTGGTCGGTGGCTGAGGCATCTGTCACCGTAACCCTGCACATACTCGTTCGACACGAGAGTTCTTGCAGTTGATGCCGAGCCCGCGGCAAGACGTTCTCTAGTTTCGCTCGAACCCTGTACTCGCTTCATTGCTCTCACTCGATATTGTACGTGCGACAATGATTGATCAGACGGCTCAGCGCGTCAGCGTGGGCGCATAGTAAGAGTGCCAGCGCCAACCGAAATACAAAAGCCCTAGCGTCGCCGCGAAAGCTAGCGTCGCGAGCAACGCCTCGACTGCGAAGCGTGCCACACGCGAGCGCATGCCACCGGCAATCACACGGCGCAAGACGCTGTAGATCGCGAGCACCAACGCGACCGTCGCCAAAGGGATGTTCCACCCAGGCCAGTGCACACCAACGGGTTGCACGCGCGGGTTGCCGATCAGGCGCACCAAGAAGTGATCGACGAAGCGCAACCCCAATCCGAAGACGCCGTAGCTCACGGCGAACGTCAACACCGCCGCGCGCAGATGACCGAGCAGCTCCAAGACTCGCGAGCTTTTGTCCCAGACGTGGCTGCGAATTCGCAGCAACCAAAGCGTCGCCGGCGTCAGCGATAGACCTAGAATCGCAAGCAACAAGAGGCGCAGCTCGGTGTGATTGAAGCCGTAGCCTTTCACCAACTCGAGGCCAGTGACGCCGGTGATGGTGCTTCCAACCAGCAGAAAAGCGGCGGCGGCGATGTACAGCACTAGCCGCAGCCGTGCCTGCGCAGCGTCGTCTGCCCCCTCCATGCCGAGCGCGTGAGTCACCCGCGCGAGGTTGGGAGCTTGCGCTACCTCGGGCGTCGTGAGCGGTGAATCCGCCACGATGCTCTCGACGGCAGCCAGCAGTGCCTTCATGTCGGGGTAGCGATCGGCGGGTTCCCGTGCCAGCGCGCGCTCGAGCAGGAGCTCGACGGAAACCGGAATGCTGGGAACCAGTGAACGCGGCCGGGGTGGCTCGCTGCTCACTACCGCGAGTACCGTCGCTTGCGGCGTGTCGGCTTCGAATGGTGGCCGACCCGTGAGCGCCGTGTACAAAATCGCGCCCACGCCATAGACGTCGACGCGTTGATCCACCCGCAAACCCTTGGCTTGCTCAGGTGCCATATATGCGGGCGTGCCCATGATGTAGCCCGTCTTGGTCAAGCTACCGTCGCCAGCGTCCAAAAAGCGCGACAACCCGAAATCGAGAATTTTCACGTCGGGGCAGGCCGCCGCGCCGCGCGAACGATCGCCGAGCAAAAATACGTTCTGCGGCTTCAAATCCCGGTGAACCACCCCGCTTGCGTGCGCGGCAATCAAGCCGTGACACAACGCTTGCGCGATGTGCAGCGCCGCGTGCACCGTGAGACGATCGAACTGCTTCAAATGCGCGCCGAGATCGATTCCCTCGAGGTACTCACACACCAAATAGGCGGCGCCGTTCGGGGTTCGATCGACGTCGAACACCGTCATCACGTTGGGGTGCGATACCGATGCGCCCGCTTCGGCCTCGCGTTGAAAGCGCTGCAGCACTTCTTCGTTGCGCGCGAATTCTTCGCGCAGCACCTTCACGGCCACGCGCTTCTTCGCAACGCGCGTGTGGCGGGCCAGGTAGACGCGCCCCATCCCGCCTTCGCCCAGCACGCGCTCCACCGCGTACGTGCCGTTCAACGTCACGCCCAAGAGCTCGTCGCGCGCCGAATCCGCCGGCGCGGTCTCGCTGTTCCAGGTCGCGTCGATGAAGTCGCCGGTCGACAGCACCTCGGGTTGGCTCTGCGACGGCATCGTTACTTCGTACCTAGCTTTTGACCAAGCCAGCTCGAGGTCAACACAAAGCCGCCACGGCGCACCCAGCGTCCCGCGAATGCGACATCAGCGGCGAGCTCGGCCACATCAACCAAGACTCGCACGAAAAACTCGCCGTCGGGGCGAACCTCGACGAACACATCTTTGAAGCCGAGAAAGCGCTGCGTGACGCAGAACTGGCACTTGTAAAATGCCTCCTTGGCCGAAAAAATCAGCTTCGCAGAGCGCAGTGGCTCCAAGCCCGAGCTCGCGCTGGCTTGCAGCAGCTCCTCACGGTTCGCAACGCGCTCCGCGACTGCTGCAGTCATCTCCGCGTCCGACTCCACGTCGATGCCAATGCCCGCGTAACGCACACGGGTGCCGACCGCCACCGCACACAAGGCGTCGGTGTGGGTAACACTGCCGACGATGCCCTCCGGCCACACCGGCTCGCGTTGTGCGCCCGAGAGCAACGCGAAGTCGTGCACACCAAACTCGGCCAACAGTGCGCGCGCGCAAGCTCGCGCCTTGCGAAACTCGCGCTTGCGCTTGTCGACCGCGCGCTCGATCAGCGCTTCTTCTGCAGGCAGGGCGAGCGGCGCGTCATCGCGTGGATCGCCCCAGGCAGTCTTCACATCGTCGGGGAGCAAGCCGTGCAGCATCGGCCGCTCACCATGGCACTCGCAGGCGCACCCGCAAAGCCCCCTTCGGTGGCGGCCGAAATGCTCAGCTCACGGCGTCGTCGTCCTGCGGCGAACCCCTGAAATACTCGTAAACCGCGTCCATCCCGGTCAGGCCGATCCAGCCTTGAATGCGCTCGCGTTCCGCCTCGGTCAGCGGCATCACGTCGGGCGTCGACTGCGCTGGCGCGCCACGCGCCCGCAACTTGGCGAGTGAGGTCTCCGTCAAGCGATCCACCGCGTTCGAGTAGGTGGCCTTGTCTGCCGTGTAGTAGCCGCACTCGCCGAGCTTGTAGGCAAAGTCCCGCCCGGAAGCTGCGTCATCGATCAACAGCTTCTTCGCGGGAGCGTAGCGACCAACCTTCAAGATGAGGCGCTGCCACTCCTCGACGCCTTCGGCTGCCGTGGCGAACGCACGAAAATGGGTTTGCACGTGTTGCGGATCGAACCACTCCACCTTGCCATTGATGATTTCGTTGCAACGAAACATCGTGAAGAGCATGCCGTCATCCGGCTGCCAGCGCTTCTTGACGTTGCCGAAGTTGAAGTTCCACATGCTCTTGTAGTGCCCTGTTTCGAGCGAGCTCTGCGCGATCAGCTTGGCTACGGTCTTCAGTGACGGTGCCGTCCCCTCCGAACGCTGGAACGCGACCGGAATCGCGTCTGCCACCTGCTCGAACGTGAGCACCGTCCTTTGCGGCGCACGATACAGCTTGTGTTGCGTGTAATCCATGGCGTCTCCCTGCTCGCGACGTGCGCCGGCCGAAACCTCCTCGGCCAGCGCTCAGCCGAGCCCGGTAGCGTAGCGAGTTGGCGTTTCGTCAGCATGAGTCTTTTGTTGGGGTGGCAGGGAAGGTTCCTCGGCTGACAGCGTATCGGGTAGGAGGAAGGCGTCGTCGACGCCTGGTTGGGAAAACTGGTGAGGTGAGCAATGCGAACTTGGATTTTGGGAGGCGTGGCCGTTTCGGCTCTGCTGCTCGCAGCAGGTTGTAAAATCGAAACGACCGACAACGACGGGTTGGGCGGGTCTGGCAGCGGCGGAACTGCTTCAGGAGGCGTCACAGCGACGGGCGGCACGTCGTCGAGTGGCGGCAAAACGAGCACCAGCGGCGGAGCGGATGGGAGCGGCGGCTCCAACCCGACCGGTGCTGCGGGCGACAGCGGCGGAGCGGGGGAGGCCGGCGCGGGCGGTGGTCCCGGGGGTGATCTCGGCTTCACGCCGTCGAACGTACCGACCAGCGCGGTCGGCAGCGCGGTGAACACCGACTTGATCCTCGGTGGCGCGAGCTGCAGCACCACGGTTACGATTAACACCGATACGGGTGACATCCGCGGCTGCGATTTGAAGGCTGGCACCGACTACACCTTCGCGTCGGTCGAACAGAGCGACGGCAGCAAGATCGGCGTCTTCATCGCGAATAAGATTCGCATCGAGCAAACCATCACGGCCGTGATCGACGGCCAAGCTCCGCTCGTGTTGTTCGCGCGCGATACACTCCAGGTCGTCGGCAAGCTGCAAGCCTCCGCTAGCCTCTCCAAAGCAGTCGCGGGTGGCTTCCAAGGCGTGGTCAATGTCAGCAACACGCCTGGCAACGGCCCGGGCGGCGGTGGCGGCGGCAAAGCCGGCGGTGGCGGCTCCTACTGCGGCAAAGGTGGCAAATCGCCGGCCAACACCAACGGCGGCGGCATCCCGTACTCCACTCCCGAGATCATTCCTCTGGTTGGTGGCTCTAGTGGTGGCTCAGCGAGCATCTGGGACTCGGGCGGCGGCGGTGGTGCTGTGCAACTGGTCGCCGGCACCAGCATTCAGATCTCGACCACTGGCGTCATCAACGTGGGCGGCGGTGGCGGCGGACAAGGTAGCAACGGCGGCGGCAGCGGTGGCGCCATCTTGCTCGAAGCGCCAATCGTGACAATTGCCGGCATCCTGGCAGCCAACGGAGGCGGTGGTGGCTCCGGTTCAGGCACCGCACGCGGCCAAAACGGCCTGCCCTCAGGTCAAGCGGCTCTCGGCGGCGGCACGGACGGCAAAGGCGGCGACGGCTCCTCTGCACTCTCCATCGATGGTTTGCCTGGTACCGTCACTGGCAGCTATGAAGGCGGGGGTGGCGGCGGCGCGGGTGTGATTCGCATCAACACCGCAACTGGTGCCGCCAACATCACGGGTACGCTCTCACCGGGTCTGACGAGTACGTGCGCCACACAAGGCGTGTTGAAGTAACGACGAGGGCGCGACGGGTCTCACTCGAGATCCGTCGCGCGCATCGGCTACTCTGCTACCTCCACGCTGAAGTGGCGATAGTCCGTTCCGCCGCGCTGATCGTCGATGGTTAGCCACAACTCAACGAGCGGAAGCGCGGCCTTGGGTGGCGTGAAAAAGGAGCCGGGCTCCTTGATCAGACCGAGGCTGCGATCGTTCATCAGCTGGGCAGTGGCGCCGAATTGGCCCGCGTTGGCGTAGAAGTTGGCCCAAACGATTTCGTGGTCGCCACCAGGAAGAACATCGGCACTTTCCGGGAGCAGCCGCGGTTCGAGCAAGTACTTGGAACACCGCTCTGGGGTGCAACGCGGCACTTTGACGACACAACTGCCTGCGTCGTTGCAGCGACGTGTGAGCCCAGGTTCTGCGTCGGCAGGCAGCGGGCAATCTGCATCGCTAGTGCACGCTCCCTCCACGTCCACACGGCCGAGCGTGAGCCGCGAGAGCTTCGGATTTTGGTTTCGATTTTCCGTGCCCTCGTAAGTGTAGACGGTGGTGAAGCCGGTAACGAAATCGCCCGCACCGAGTTCACGCCGGCTCAAGGGGTCGACACATGCCAGCGGCAATGCATCGCGAATTTGCGGTCGCGTTTCGAGCACCCCCGTGCAGATCGCAAAGAACACGAACGAGACGCCGAAGTGAACCGCGTCTCTATCCGAGTGCGGAGCGGCGCTCAGAATGTCCGGTGGCAAGTCGAATTCGAAAGCGGTGCCGCCCTCGATGCTGGCTGGAGCAGACAGATCGGCATTGGCGGCCGCGCTGAACAGCTCGCGCGGAAGTGCTGCGTTGCGCGGGCTCGTGACTTCGGGATCGATCGCCGAAGCTGCGGCGTTGAGAAACGGGTAGCAGGCGTAAAACTGCCGCGTTGGTGGATTGTTGCAGCCGCCAATCCAAACGGCCTGCAGCGGGCGCTTGTTTCCTCCCGTTGGGATCCCACCGTCAGCCCCAATGAGCTCGAGGCGAATCCGCCCGCCGGGTATGCCCGAAGCATTGTCGGAAAAGTCAGTCGCGTCCGGCGCTCGCACCTGAGTCTTCACAGCGAACACCCGCAAGCTGTCGACCTTCGCTGGCGAAGCGAAACCACCTTCACACGCCACGCAGAAGAGCGAACCCAGCAACAGGGAAGCAGATAGCCAGCGCGCCATCAGAACTCTCCTCGCAAACCGATGCTCGGCACGAGCGGCAAACTGGCGGTTTGCGAGCGACTGGCCGAGTAGTTGTAGTTGTACTGAATGAAGTCGGGGTTCTTGCGATTGTACGCGTTGATCAGGTCGAGATAGGCGCTGAGCGCAAAGCCCTTGAACTGAAAGCGCTTGTCAACGCGCACGTCGAGCTGGTGGAACGGGGGTAGGCGCTCACTGAATAGCGCGCCGCTCACGCACAAGTAGCTCGTATCGTTGGTGCTGAAGATGCCGCGATTGCACGGCGTGTACAGGTTGCCGGAAACGTAACGAAAGCGCGCGCCGATCTCCCAACCTTTGCCCAGTGTGTAGCTGCCGAGCGCCGTCAAAATGTGGGTCTGGTCCAAGTAGAAGAGGTGCGAGGGTTCACCAGGCACCCAAGTGCGCTCCGAGCGCGAGAGCGTGTACGACAGCCAACCAAAGAAGCGATCGTCGGCTTCATAGCGCAGCATGAACTCGCCACCGTAGATGCGACCCCGGCCGTGGTTGTTGTAACGAACGACGTTGTCGCGATCGAGGCCACGTGAAACCAGATCGTCTAGTAAATTGAAGAAGCCTTCTGCGGTGAACTTGACGCGCTCGCTGAGCTCTTGCTCGATTCCCAACGAGTTCTGGAATGAGCGTGCGGAGCGCAGCTTGGTCTCCTCGTCCTTCAGCACCATTTCGACCAAGCCCGGTGCTTGAAAGAAGAGGCCGCTGCCGCCCTTCAGCGTGGTTTTGGGGAAGCCGGGGACGATGTCGTAGCGTGCCGTAATGCGCGGAGCGACGTCGAGCCTCCTCGTCTCGCGCGTGAAGTCGACGCGCACGCCCGTCACCACTTGGGTGCGTTTGTTCGGGCGCATGTCGAACTCGGTGAACAGGCTCGGAACGAAGAAAAGCGAGCTGCGATCGAACTTCTGAGGCGGCGCCGTAACGAACGAACCAGTGCTGGGAGCGTTGTTGCTGGTGGGCTCCGGCAGCTGACCCTTCACATTGTAAGGCGCGAGCAAAATGTCGTAGCCGGAGCGCAGCGTAACGTTCGGCCACATGCGCCACTGGAGCTCGCCGCGCCCGATGATGCCGAACGCCGAGGTATCGGCCGCCAGCGTGCTCAACGAGAAGGCAACATGGTTGCGCGCCGCGCTCAATGTGAAGTTGAGGCGCGCGTTTTTGGAGAGCTTGGTTTCGTAAATCGTGCCGACGCCCCAAGACGCATTGACGGTGTCGAGCTGGCCGCCCGCCGAGGAACTCTGATTCACTAGGCGAAAGCGATCATCGAAGCCGAGCAAGCCGATGCGCAGATAGCTCTCTTCGCTTGGATGATGATCGAAGATGAGCTGATAGTCGTAGTAGACGGGGGCCGCTGTGATGTACGTGTCGCGATTCTTGAGCAGAGGCGCAAGCCATGCGTCGACGTGGCTACGACGCACGCCTCCAATGAAGTTCCATCCCTTCAAGAACGGAACCGGCCCTTCCAGCAAGCCGCGCGCGTCGATCAGGTCGAGCTGCAGCAGGCCGTGATAGCGATTCTCGCGCTTGGTTTCGCGCAAGTGCGCATCGACCACGCCGGCGAGCGCGCGACCGTAGCGCACGCTGAAGTTGCCAGGATAGAAGTTGATCTCATCCAACATCTCCGTGGGGATCACGCTGGAGAGGCCGCCGAAGTGATACACGTTGGGCAACCACAAGCCGTCCACCAGCACAGGCGTGGTTTGGTCGGCGTTGCCGCGCACGATGAGAACACCCGAGAGCGCCGGCGGACGCGCGACGCCCGGTAAGTTTTGGATCGCGCGCAGCGCGTCACCTGACGTGCCGGGAATGCGTGACAGTTCGCGGCGCGTCACGGTGCGGCGCGTGACCTCGCGAGTTGGGCGAGCGCCTTGTACTGTGACCGCCAATTCTTCCGAAGCCGCTACTTTGGCCTGCAGCCCGTAAGTGACGGCAACCTCTTCCCCCGCAGCCACATGCTCGTTGGCTTCGTAGTCCTCGAAGCCCTCTGCCTGCACCGAAACGCTATAATCCCCTGCCGGGAGCTCCTTGCTGACGAAGCTGCCGTCCGCGGCACCGGTGAGCTCTTGCACCAGCTCTGTACCGCGCCGAACGCGAACCCTAGCGCCAGCAAGCGCCGTTTGCTCGCCAGCAATCAGGATACGCCCGCGCAAGACCGATGCGAGCGGCTTCTCCTCGACCTTGGGTGGAGGTTGGAAATGGAACGAATACTTGTAAAGGATTCGAGACTTGATCGGGCGGCCCCCGCGCTCGGCGGGTACGAACAAGAACTTTAGTGCCGCTGCTTGCGCCGCTTCGTCGAAACCGTGCCCGACAGCTTCTACGACGTTCGCGCTGATGACCTGGCCACGCTCATCGATTTCGAGCGCGAGCACCACTTCGGCTTCGAGGCCTTTGGCCTGCGCTTCGGGCGGATATGCCGCCTCTACGAAGCGTTCGAGTTTCGGCGGCGTTACGGCCTGACGCGCAGCACCCGGCTCGATACGCTCTCCGCCGCGAGCTGCGCCGCCCACCTGCGCGCGCGTGGACGCAGACAAGAGCGAAATCGCCGCGAGCGTTGCCCCAGCGCTTAGCCACCGACCAGCTTTAGCCAACATGACTCACCGTGTTCCCACCGCCGAGAGACACACCAATAGCGCTTTCGTCACTGCGCTGAGCCAACGCTCTACGCAGAAACAAACCCGATGTAAAGCATTTTGCAAAGCGGACAGGTGTCCGCTCATGCATGCACTGCGATGGCGTTAGAACGAAATGCTCAAGCGCTGCTTCCCGCTCTGTGTGAGTGTCAGCGAGACGCAACGCTCGCTTGCATCGTAGTCGAAGCCGATCGCTCGGCCATCGAGCTCGATTCGGCTCGGAGCGCGCTCCGCGTAAGCAACGAATAGGCCTCCCTCACGCAAGCTGAGTTCGCAGTGGCCAGCATCGCGCCACTCCAAGCGTTCGACTGCAGCATGGCTGTTGAACTTGTCTGCCAAACCAATGGCGGCGAAGCCACGCTCGATCGGTACCAATGTGCACAGCTCGAACTCACGCTCACCCAGCGTTAGGCCAATTTTGTTGCCTCGGCCGAGCTGCTTGAGCTTCTTTTGGTTGTGCAGATAGCAGGCGAAACTTTCGCCCACCAGGCCAGGAACATCCGTCGGAGTCAGTTGTCCAGAAAGTGCCGGCGCAGCCTGGCCAGCGTGTCCGGCACGCGCGTTGAAAACACCAATCACCCCCGCTCCACCGCACCAATTCCAAATCTTGAGCAGCACATCCTCGCGTGTCGGATCGTGACACAACACGTCTGCGGTGGGTCGAGCTGGTGCCGCACAGCGCAGCACCGTGCCATCCGAACACACTAGCTTCTTCAAGAGGGCGAAGTCGTGTGCGCCAGGTTTGTCCGACACGTAAACGGGTCCACCCGAAATTGCGCGCGCCGCGGCGTGGTACGTGCCCCACTCGTGCGCGCTTTGAAACATGTCCCAATCGAGTTGCATGAATTCGCCGAACCAGGCGCCGACTTGTGCGTTCGCATAGAGATGTGCACCATGAGACTCGGGACGCGTCGGAAAGAAATCGATCGAGCTTCGCAGCAGGCTGGAGCTCGCGGCGTAGTAGAAGCTCTCCTGCTGGTTCGACATGCAGTTGATGAGCCGACCCTGAAAGTTGCGCTCGACGCTGCTCTCCAGCGCGCGCCGATATGCCAAGGCGAGTGGCACACGCCCGCCTTGGCGTTGCGCGACCGCCTCCAGCACGGCTTGGCTATCGACCTTCACGCCATCCACGCCCTCTGCCGCTAGAGCACGGTGGTAGTCGTCGTAAAACGCCTCGATGTGTGAGCCCGGCACGAGCCCAAACAGGTTGCCCCACCAATCTTGATTGAAGGTTGGCTCATGCTGCAGCACACCTTCGCAAAACTGCCGAGTTTGATCGACGACGGCGTACTTGCCGAGCGCGCTGCCGTCGACTCCTCCCCAGTAGCCAACGACCGCGTGCCACACCAAAAAAGTTTCGATCGCGTAGTCGTTCTTCGCGCACTTCACCAACGCTGCGAGCCCGCCTGGGAACTTGTCGTTGGCCGCAAAAGCCGTCAGGCGAATCTCTCCCGTATCGCGACGCGCGACACTCTGCCAACCATCGTCCAAGATCAGAAAGCGCGGCTCGACACCGCCGGCGCGAAAGCTGGTGAGGCCTTGGCGCACGTTAGTAGCGCTCACCTCCTGGTAGAACGCGTCCCAAGTGCACCATCCGAATTGGTCGACGAAGGCTGGTAGCGCCTTGTCACGCCGCAGCTTTCCAATGCCGAGCGTGTGACTCACGCTTTCGGCGCCGGCGCGTAACAGCTCGAACGGGTCGCGCCCGCACGCTATGTACAGGGCAAGGCCCCCGTGCCCCGGCGTGAACGCATCACCGCTCTCCGCCACGAGAACCAAGCTGTCATCCGCCTTGCCGCGCAGCGAAAAGCGGAACAGCGAATCGACCAATGGCACGACCAGAAGCCAACGCTCGCTCCCGAAACGAACCAACAAGCTCTGCGTCTCGGGCGGCACGTCGCTGAGGCGCGTGCCGGCGCGCGGCTTCATCCAATAAGGCTCGTAGCGGTGACAAGCGCTGAAGCGCTCGAAGCGCTCCAATGAACCGAGACCGAACAAAAGCCGGCTCGAGCTCAGCTTGGCCGTTGCTCGCAGGAACAGGCCGTGGCCGAGCGCGTCTGGCTCACTCGCGATCTCGGGAGACAGGCCACGCCACAGCGCGGCACCGTCACTCCCAATGATCGCAGCTTCGAACAAGGAGAGGGTCATCGCGAGTCAATCTATCAACTCGCGAGACCCAGTCCATCTAGTGCAGCGCGTATGAGATACGCGCAATCATCGCGGGCGCTGCACCAGCCATCACTCAGCAGCGAAGGCGTCACCGCGCACGTTGCTGTCGGGCGAGAGGCTCGCCGCGCGCACGCCGTGCACGATGCCGCGATCGAGAATGTGCTGCGTGCGATCGAAGCCATCGAGGTTCTTGTTGAAGACCACCTGATAGCAAGACGCATTACCTTGATCGGCAATCTTGGTCGACCAGGCCAGGAACAGGTGCCAAATGCGGAACCAGCGCTCGCCGTAGGCGGCAATCACGGCATCGCGATTCGCGAGCCAGTTGTCGTGCCACAGGCGAATGGTCCAGCCGTAGTGCTGGCTCACGTTCTCCATCGAGAAGCTCTCCCAGCCAACTTCCTCGGCCGGCTTGATCATGCCCGCCGGCGGCAAGCTCGCGTCCGCGCCGGGGAAAATATACTTGTTCATGAACAAGCCCCAGATCAGCGTCTCACCGGCGAGCTGACGGCGGAGACCAGTCCACTGCAACAGGAACAAGCCGTCGTCCTTGAGCAGATCTTGCACCCAGCTGAAGTACTTTTTCAGGTTCTTCACGCCGACGTGCTCGACCATCTCGAGCGAAACGATCTTGTCGAACTTCTGGAACGGGATGTCGCGGTAGTCGCAGCACAGAATGCGCGCGCGGTCTTGCAGACCCCACTCCTGAATGCGTCGGTTGCCGAACTCGGTCTGGTTCTCCGAGATCGTGACGCCGGTCGCGTCGACGCCGTAGTACTTGGCCGCGTGGCGAGCGAGGGTGCCCCAGCCGCAACCAATGTCGAGCAAGCGCTCGCCCGGCTTGAGGCGTAGCTTCTGGCAGACCAGGTTCATTTTGTTGTCCTGGGCCTGCTCGAGCGACTCCTCTTTGCTGTTGAAGAATCCGCTCGTGTACACCATGCGCTCACCGAGGAACCAACCGAAGAAGTCGTTGCCGCGATCGTAGTGCTCGCGCACGATGCGCTTGTCTTGCGACTTGGTGTGCACCGTCACCTCGGGCACGAAGTTGGTGACGGCCCACTTGAAGTGTTGGGGAGTCAACGTGTACTTCACGAAGTTGTTGCGTTGATCGAGCAACTCGTAGATGTCCCCGGGGATGTCGATGGCGCCGTCGAAGTAGGCCTCGTACAGGGTGGCCATTGGGATTGGCGAGTTCTGGTAGCGCCGCGCCAAGTTGCGGTCGTTGAACACCACGTAGTCACTCAATTTCTTCATTGGAGGTCGTTCCTTCGCTTCGTGAAAAGTCCCGCCGCTCGAACCGCGGTGAGGCCACCAGACGGCCACGAGACCTAGGTGTTTCGCGTCCCGCCGTCAAAAGCGACACCTTGGTTTTCCGCCGACTCACAGGCCGGTTTCGCTTTTGCTCGGAGCTTTTCGCAGCAAATTTGCAGGGAAACTTGGACCCACGGGCATTGACGAATCGCATCCAGCTCGACCCCTGTTCCGCGGGCCGCCAATGGGCAAACTGCTAGCGCTGCCGCCTTACGCAGATTTCCGGACTTGCGACCGCCGCTGCCCCGTCTATACGCGCCGTGCAGCCCAGCCTCACCCCTTCATCACCCACTCGGTATCTCTTTGGTGCGTGCCTAGCGTTGCTCGCCGCCGATTGCGTCGGACCCGCTGGCAAGAAATCAGCCGGCGACGCCACCGCGGTCCACAGCGCGCCCATCGAACGCCGGCCGGCGCGCTCGTTCGGGCGCTCCTCCATGGAGTTGTTGCGCACGCTGCGACTCGGCTGGAACCTCGGCAACGCTCTGGACGTGCCTGAGGGCGAGACCGCGTGGGGCAATCCGCGCGTCACGCCGGAGTTGATGAACGCAGTGGCCAAAGCCGGCTTCGGTCTGGTGCGCATCCCCGTCACTTGGTCCAAGCACATGGGTCCCGCGCCCGACTTCGCAATCGAGCCGAGCTGGCTCGCGCGCGTCGACGAAGTCGTGAGCTACGCGCACGCGGCTGGGCTCTACGCAGTCATCGATCTGCACCACGATGGCGCCGACAACTTTGCTGGCGTCGAATGGATCACTTTGAACGACGCGCAAGGCAACACCACCGATGCCAACAATGCTGCCGTGCGCGCGCGCTTCGTGAAAGTGTGGGCTCAGGTTGCCAAGCACTTTGCAAGCTACGGTGAAGAGCTGTTGTTCGAGTCGATGAACGAAATTCACGACGGTTACGGCAACCCTGATCCGCGACATTTCACTTTCATCAACGAGCTGAATCAGGAGTTCGTCACGCTCGTGCGAGCCTCGGGCGGCAACAACGCCGCGCGGCATTTGATCGTGCCCGGCTACAACACCAACATCGACCACACCGTCACCGGCTTCAAGCTGCCGCAGGACTCCACGGCCAATCGCCTGAGCTTGTCGGTGCACTACTACGATCCGTACTTGTTCGCGCTGCAGGCCAAGACGCACACCTGGGGTGAAGGCGCACCAGGTCGCGACGATTGGGGGCAAGAGGACTTCGTGGTGAAGCAGTTCGACAAACTCAAGACCACGTTCATCGATCGCGGCGTGCCCGTGTTCATGGGTGAGTACGGAGCCACGCATCAGCAGGGCTTCGAACAATACCGGCGTTACTACATGGAGTACGTCACCAAGGCCGCCGTCGATCGCGGCATCTTGCCGGTGTACTGGGACAACGGCAGCAAGAACAGCGGCGGCGAGAGCTTCGGTCTGTTCGATCGCAGCAACGGCGAAGTGCTGCACCCCGAGGTGATGGACGCGATTCAGCGCGCGGCGACGAAATCGTACGCCTTGAAAGACGTCGAGCGACCCAAGCCGTAGCCGCTCATTCGCGGCGCTGCGAAAGCGAAGCCTCGACCTGCGCAAGCGCGCGCGCGAGCGAGGCTTTGCCACCCTGCCCCGCGAACGCCACCGGCACACCTTGCTCACGCGCGTGAGCCACGACCGGCTCCGTGTGCCGATGCTGTACGGCGCGGTCGAGGATGATGACCGCTGCCACACGGCCCTGCCGCACGCGTTGCGGCAGATTGCCAATGGCGTGCGCTCCGTCCCGCTCCGTGTCGATCCATTCGACGTGATCGGCGAGCTCGGCAGGCAGCGCTGAAGCGCGATCGCGTCCGGAGAGCGCGCCAATCACGACGATTTTCGCGTTCTTCACCGCGGCGCGCAACATCGGGTGACTCGAGAGCGGCGCATTCTGCGCTTCCACCAACGTCACCTCGCCGAGCACGGTGCCCGCCAACGTGGCTGGGCCATTGTCTTCTTCCGCACCCGGAGCAACTTGCTCCGGCAACGCGTCGACCAGAGCTTTCAGGAGCTCGGCGGCGCGCTCCGGGCTGATTGCGGGGGGAGCAGGCAGCTTGAACGCATGCTCACGAGCGAAGTCGCGCGCCAGCTGGCTTTCCACGGCGCGGCGGTAACTCTCCAGCGCGAGCTCGATACGGCGCACGCGTTCGTTCAGGTTCGCTCGCCGCGCCGCCAAGGCGGAACTCACATGCTCGAGCATTTCAGCGATGGGAGACGGTTTGTCGTCCATTACCGCTCCGTTCTAACGCTTCCGCGTCGTACACGCGAACGAACGTGGCGAAGGCGCACACTCGCGCACGACCGGCATGCAGAGCCTCGCACCCCCCTCCAACGACCGCGCGCGCGAAAACTTAAGCGTAAAAACCCGTTGTGGCGCAGCGCGGCTCGCCTTGACGTTGCTAATTTTCGAGCTGTACCCTTACTTAAAGTCGCGCTCTGGCGGACGTGCTCGTTAGCAGGAACATCGCGGCATCCATGCGGGAAACCGGTCGACCACCCACCATCGTCGTCATCGACAACAGCGAGCTCGTGCTGGCCGCAACGCGCGAGGTGTTGGAGAGCGCCGGCTATCGTGTCGTGACTCATTCTCGCCCGGCGGGTGCCGTCGCGCTCATCATTCAAGAGAAGCCCGACGTGGTGCTGCTCGAAGTGAACATCGGCGGCGACTCCGTTGCGAAGTTGTTCGGCAAAGCGCAGCCCAACAGCAGTACGATAGTGCTGCTTTACTCGAGCCTGTCGGCAGCCGCGCTGGAAGCGAAGGCCGCCGCCTGTGGCGCACACGGCTTCATCCGCAAGACGCCCGACGGCGTCGACTTCTTGCGGCAAATCAACGGCTGGCTGAAGAAGTCAGGTGTAAGCAGCCAGTACCTACGCGTCGCCCCGCGGCTGGAACCAAATGAAGAAGAGCGCGTGAGTCGGCCGAGCGGAGCGCGTGCCGCTGTGCGCGAAGCTCGCACTGTTTCCGACGCCAACTTGCCTGCTGTGCCAGCGCTCAGTGAAGCGCCGCGCGCAAGCGGCACCATGGCAGTCTCGGGGCGTGTGGTGTTGTTCATCGACGACGACATGGAGATGCTCTCGAGCCTGCGCCGCGAGGTGCAGGGCGAGCCCTACTCGGCTGAATTTGCGCTCTCGGGGAACCAGGGCTTGAAGCGCATTTTGTCGCCGACTCCCCCTGATCTCGTCGTTTCCGACCTGCTCATGCAAGAGCCGGACGGCGCCGCCGTGTATCAACGTGCGCTCGCCGCCGATCCCAACTGGCGCACGCGCTTCTTGTTTCTCACCGGTGCCTACGTGCACCAGAAGATGGCAGGTCTTTTGGATGGCTTCGAAGGCGTCATCTTGGAGAAGCCGGTGCGCGGTGACGAGCTGCGCACGGCCATTCGCCGGCGCCTCTCGATTTTGCAACGTGCGAGCGCCTTAGGCGGCAGCCAGGCGCGATAGGTAGCGCAAGCCCGAAGCGATGGGCTCCTTACGCTCGAAGTAGAGCTCCAATCGTTCGAGCTCGTCCACCAGCGCTTGCGACAAGCCGCGCTCGCTGTCGAGCTTGAGCAAGCTTTCCAGCATGTTCCAGCGCAGTAACCACTCTTCCGGGAACTCACGCTGCAACGCCTGATGAATGCGTGGAAACGCCGCGCGCACTGCCAGCACACCGCTCGCGTGCGCCGTCGCTGCCTGCTCGTAAAGATCGAGCAACGCGCGCTCCGTCCCCGAAAACGTGCGCGGCTTGGGCACGCGCGCTCGCGAAAACTCCGTTTGCTCGTAGTAGCCCGCGTCCACCGCACCTGCGCGCGCACTCACCGGATCACCCACCGCGAACAGCACGAAATGTGGCAGCGAGCGCGGCGCCACGCCGGGCAGCACCAAGCTCACGTCGGCGAGTTCCAGATGCGCGGTTCGCGGCATAGAGCGCAACAGCCGGCCTTCCACGTGCGCCCCGCTCGCAAAGTCGAAACGTACACGCTTTCCTTGAACGCCACGCGCATCGAAATCCAGCAAACGAGACCCGTCGCGAAGTGGTCCGGTAAACACGTAGGCAGCGTCGCCCGTGAGCTCGGTCGCGGCGTCCCCGTTCTCTGCTGCAACGCGCACACGACCATCGAATGCCAGCCAACCCGGCGCTCTCAAATCAGGACCGACGTCGCGCAGCACACCCATCGCGTACACGTCGCAGCCGAGCTTCACGCTGCAAATCTCCTTGCCACGCAACGCCGCTCGCAGCGCGTATTCACCGCCGCGCGCCCACGCCAGCGTCTTTTCGACGCGGTCCAGCAAGTCGTGCAACGCGTCGAAGTCCTTCACCACGAACAGCTGCGGTTGCGGCCGCGTGATGTCGTAGCTCACATCGAGACAACGCTCGTCGAGCGGAATCTTCTGAACGCTGGGCGCGTGGCAAGCGTGGCTCTCCCACAGTGACGACAAAATCCCCGCGCCGTAAATCTTGTAGGCATCGACGCGACCGACCAAGCCGTACTCTGCTGTCCACCAATACAGCCGCGACAACCGCTGCGCCTCACTCGCCTCACTCGCCGCCGCTTGCGCCACCATCAACGCCCGATCGGCTGCCGCCAACTGCGCCGGCGTCGCTGCGGGATCTTCCTTCACCTCACTCAGCTCGTGAATCGCCTGAAACACCGCGTCTTCTTCGGGCAACGTAAACGCCTGCTGCCCGAGCTCACCGATGCGACGCAGGTACGCCGAGTAACCCGCGTCCGGCAAAATCGGGGCGTGCCCGGCGGCTTCGTGAATGATGTCCGGCGCCGGCGTGTACACCAAATGCGCCCGCGTCCGCATGTCCGCGGCAATCGGTAAAAGCCCGCAGGCCTGAAACTCCTGAAATGCGCGCGGCGGAATGAAACCGTCCACGCACACCGCGCCCCATCCAAAGCGCCCCAGCTTCTCATTCATCTCGGCGATGCTTGGAATGCGCTCCACCGAAATGCCGGTCTGGCGCAAGCCATCACGATAAGCCGGGTGCGCAGTATCGAGCAGCTTGGAGTAAGTCTGCAGCAGCACGAAGCGCCACACCGCCTGATCGACCGCGTTGTACTGCTCGTAGTCTTGCTCGACCACGAAGCGCCGAAGATGCGCCGGCACGCGCTCTGCCGGGTGCTGCATGCTCAAGCATAGCGCGCGCACGGGGCGCTGCCCACGCTGTGGCAAACTCGCTCGACAGTGCGACTAAAAAACGCGCTAGTCTCACAGCATGCGGCTCGCCACGCTGCGCGATGGTTCCCGAGACGGCGCGCTCATCTTGGTCGATGCGAGTGGACACCACTTCGCGCGTGCCGGCGATATCGCCCCCAACTTGCAAACCGCGCTCGACGATTGGTCGCACGCCGAAGCCAAACTCCTCTCGCGCAGCGAACGCCTCGACCAAGGCAAGCTCGCGGCCGAGCCGCTGCGCGTAGACGAACTGCTCGCGCCACTACCGCGCGCTTACGAGTGGGTGGACGGCTCCGCCTACATCAACCACATCATGCTGGTGCGCAAAGCGCGCGGCGCCGAGCTACCTGCCACCCTGGAGACCGATCCACTCGTGTACCAGGGAGGATCCGGCGTCCTACTCGGTCCTACCCAAGCCATCGAACTGCCTGACCCGCGTTGGGGCCTCGATTTCGAAGCCGAAGTCGCCCTGATTCTCGGCGACGTTCCCCTCGGCTGCACCCGCGAACAAGCCGCGAACAGCGTGCGCCTGCTGCTGCTCGTCAACGACATCACCTATCGCGAACTCGTCCCCGAAGAGCTCAAAAAAGGCTTTGGCTTCTTCCAATCCAAACCGGCCACCGCCTTCTCGCCGTTCGCGATCACACCCGATGAGCTCGGCGCAAACTTCCGCGACGGCCGCTGCTTCATGCGCCTCGTCAGCACATACAACGGCGAAATCATCGGCGACACCGAGACCGGCCCCGAGATGCACTTCTCATTCTTCGACCTCGTCGCACACATCGCCAAAACGCGCGCGTTCACCGCCGGCACCTTGCTCGGCAGCGGCACCGTTTCCAATCGCGACCCGGCGCGCGGCGTTTCCTGCCTCGTCGAGCGCCGCACTCGCGAAATCATCGAGCACGGCGCGGCACGCACCCCATACATGAAAACCGGCGACACCATTCGCATCGAAGCCTTCACGCCGGAAGGTAAAAACCTCTTCGGCGCAATCGACCAACGGGTAATCGCACCATGATCAGCCTTTACAGCTATTTTCGCAGCAGCTGCGCTTGGCGCGTCCGCATCGCCCTCGCCATCAAAGGCCTCAGCTACGAGCTCTTCCCCGTCCATCTACTGCGCGACGGCGGCGAGCAACATCGCCCCGAGTTTCAAAAGCAGAACCCACTCGAGCAAGTGCCCGTGCTCGAAGTCAACCTCGGCAGCACGCTGTTTCGGCTCACGCAATCGATGGCCATCCTCGAATACCTCGAAGAGCTCTACCCCAACCCCCCGCTCTTACCCGAAGGCGCCGAGCAACGCGCGCGCGTTCGCCAGCTCGCCGAAATCGTGAACTCCGGCATCCAGCCACTACAAAACCTCAAACTGCAACAAACCCTGCGCGCCAGCGGCATCGATCCACTCCCCTTCGTGCAAAACTTCGTGCAGAGCGGCCTCTCCGCGCTCGAACACATCGCGCGCGCTAGCGCCGGCCGCTTCCTCGTCGGCAACGCACTCACCTTCGCCGACGTCCTCCTCGTACCTCAACTCGGCGCCGCCCGTCGCGTCAACGTCGACGTCGATGCCTTCAAGCTCCTTCGCCGCGTCGAACACGAGTGCGAAATGCTCGAACCCTTCCAAGCCGCCCATCCCGAGCGCCAACCCGATTACGAAACTTAGGGACGCGCGTCACGAAGAGTTGGGATTGGGGGCCAGCGCCGTAACGAGCGCGACACGCCGACAGCGTTGCACGTGGGGTCTAGAGCGTCGAACGCTGCGCGGGTCCGTTGCCGCGCCCGGCCTACGTCGTCGTGTTTCTCGAGGCATGAAACCAGATCATCAAGTGGACTACCCCTCGGCGCCGCCGAAGGAAGTCCCAGTTCAAGCTCGAGACCTTGTCGAATCAACCGAAGTAGAAGCCGCCATCGGTCGCCATGATCAGAGGAGAGCGCTTTGGGCACTATGATTGGCAGGACGTGAAGGAACTCGTCGTGCACCTGCAGCCAATATTGACTGGGAAGTGGCCCCCGCGTGGCCATGACGGCGCGCTGGGTGGAGAGCAAGCGGTGGAGCGCGGCTTCAATTCCGCGATTCCAAGGAGCAGCCTTTCTCCCAATGGTGGCCTCGGCTCCCGAACGCGAACAGCGAACCTCGACCCACGCGGGCTGAGGATTCATCACATTTTCGAACGTTCGGGGCGGTCTGCGGATCTGCGGCGCGATATCGCTCCAGTCACATGAGCTTGGTAGCGGCTCGCGCGATTTGTCGCCTATGTACCCGGATTGGACCGCACTTTTTCACTTGACGGTTGTAACCGTGTGCGCGACGCGCAAGCGAGAGTGCGCGCGAACTCCCGCTCTTGTTCGCGCGACGTCGAGTGATGAATGCGTTTGCGGAGGAAAACACTTTCGAACGTGTGAAGCATCCTGACAGCGCGTCCTGGCGCAAATACGGAGCTCGAAATTTCGTATGTTAGAGTCCGTTCACTCGCGAGAGTTGGTGGTTCTCTAGCTACGGTGCGCTGAATGCGCAA
>JBMOMJ010000062.1:30328-234877 GCA_049324695.1 Myxococcota bacterium | reverse complement strand
GAACGACATTCAAACGCGCGATCCCCGAAAGGTTCTTCCGATCCCAGCAAATCTGCAGGCGTTGCTCAGCGAGGTCCGGGCGGCCGTTGGTGACCGTGGTGCTGTCCGGCTGAAGTTTCGGCACCACATGGTGGTGGCCGCTGTGTCCCCCGATCTCGTGCCCGAAGGACTCCATCTGCTGCACCCGCAACTTGGTCAGGAAGCCCTGCTTGGTTTCGTCCAGACGCGGCCAATTGAGGTAGAACGTCGCCGGCACATCGCAGTCTTGGTGCTCGCGCGTGTCTCGAGCCGTGCCCACTGTCCCGACGAAAGGGCAAGCATTCTCCCCTTTAGTTGTGTCGCCATCCGTGAGCACGCCCCAGCCACTCGTTGCGGCGGACGAGCCCACCGCTTCGGCCACATCGTCCTCGAGTCGGTTACCTATGCCGTCGTCCCGACGATTCGCGGGCTCGATGTCGTCGATACTATCGTCGAACGTCAGCGAGACCAGGATTGGTCCCGCTAGCGCTTGCTCTTTGGCTGCGACTGCTGGTTGCACGACGTTCTCACCCTCCGGTTTGCTGCAGCCGGCGGCCATGATGAACACCGCGCAAAGCACTGCACAACAACCCCGTCTTGGTCCTCTTTTTTTCAAGCGATCGTCCTCTCCCGAAGTAAGCTGTTCGAGTAGTAACTCACCGGTTCGGCGAGGCCGTGACCTGCGCATGACTGCAGTGCAACTTCTGAGATGCAAAGCTCCACGTCACGAGCGCAACCGTCCGGAACCCTGCCTCCATCGAGCGATCAGGTCGCAGCTTCGTCCAGTCCGGCGCCGCGCTTGCGAGCCGTGGGACCGTGTACCGTGAAGCTCATGGTCAACGGACGCGCACGGCGATAGGGCCTGCGATTCCGTTGCTCACGACGTGAGCCACGTAGACGACGGTGTAGACCCGCTCGTCGATTTCGATGGCCTCGCCTGCGCGCGGCACCGCCACTGCGTCCTTCACCATGAATTCATCGAATGAGTCTTCGGTGGGTCCGCCCGAGAACTGCACCAGGTACTCCACGCAGGCTTTCTCGCGCTTGAGGAGAAGGGCGTCAACCTTTTCAACTGGCACGCGATGAGTTCGCGATTCACTGGTGAACTCCAGATCGGGCACCCTTCGTCCTGGAGGACGCCGGCACCTAGATCAAGCGACCAAGCGGCACCCTACGACGGTAAACGACCGTAGCCTGATCTTGTCGCTGAGGACGTCGAAACGACCATTCGAAAAGCAAACTCGAGCGCCAATTGCGTCGCTCGTTTGCGCACGCGATTCGCCAACGCTGACGATGGTCAGTGTGTTGACGATCGGAATTGCCGTTCGTCAGAGTCGCCCGAGCATGGCCCCCCGCCTGCGATTAGAGGACTTCCCCGATGACGATGAGGAGCGCAAGCCGCCGCCCGAACCGCTACCGGGCACGATAGCGTTTCGCTGCGTGCAGGCGCGCCGGGTGAAGCCTGGACTCGCGCCGGGCACGGTGGGCCGTGTCGCAAGGCTCACTTGCGGGCACTACCACCGCATTGAGCGTGGGACGAAAATCCCGACCGTCGTGGTGGTCGAGAAGATCGCCACGGCGCTCGTCGCGCTTGGTGTCGATGTGACGCCGGAATGGCTCGCCTTCCAAAAGGGTCGAGCACCGCGAAAGATGCGCAAGCGCCGCGAGCCAACTGCGCGCCACAAGCCAACTGCGTGCCCCGAGCCAATGCCACGCCCCGAGCCAACCGCGCCTCAGCAAACATCTGCCGAGGCCCCCGATCCGGAGAGACCCGATGCTGCGTGAGGTCGCCAGCAAAAAGCACAGCGTGAACGCTTTTGCGGAGGATACGGTGCGGAACGCCGCGGCGCTCTGGGTGAGTGCCGGCAAGACGCAGGGATTCGCCGAGGGCATGCGCGCGGCGTGCAACGGCTTCGAGCAAGTCGTCTCGCAATGGGAGTCGCTCACGTCGAGCGAGGTTGCGGGCAAGGTCAAGGCACTCTGCGAGCAGTTTCGCAAACGTGCCGAAGAGGAGATCCAGAGCTCGGTGATTCTAAACGAGGCGGCACTCGCAATGGTCACTCGGCTCGAGCACAAGCGCTCAGTGCGCTCGCGACTGATTGCCGCTTTCTACACCTTTCGCGATGGTTGACGAGCGTCACTCAGCGCGTGCGCTTCTCTGAGGTCACTAGGCTGGGCGGGCGACGGCGAGATGGCTACCAGGCGCAATCGACACCAGAGCCGACGCCCCGCCAGAGCAACCGGGGCTCGAGCGCTGCGCGTAGCCACGGGTGAAATCTCTCTCGAGAAAGTCGCTTTCGGCAACCGCACCCCTCGCGACCAAAACCAGCGCACCTACTACGGGCGAAGCCTTTCGCTCGATCGCATCGAGCAAGCGATCCGACGCGCGGCGGCAGGCGCGATGATCGACATCACCGATCTCGGCCGCGAGATGCTCTCGCTCGACGGGCACCTTACGGGCCTCGTGCAAAAGCGCCTGAACCGCGCCGCGGCCATCGGCTATCGCATTGTCGCGAACGACGGCGGTGGCGAGGCCGGTTACGACATCGGACGCGCCAACGAGCGAGCAGATTTCGTGCGACGGCAGCTTGTGCGCATTCCGCTCTTCCGCGAGCGCCTCACGGACATCTCCTGGGGGACGTGGGATGGTCGCGCCGCCGAGGAGATCGATTGGCAGGTCGCAAGTGGCCGCGATGTCGGGGACTCGAAGCTTGCTGTCGGTTGGCGAGTGAACGACCTCTACTGGATTCACGCCCGCCGACTCTCCTTCTCGCAGAACCGCGAGCTGGTCGTCATCGACAGCGACGGCGAACGCGGCGACTTCCGGCCCGCAGGGTTCTCGCTCGCTGCGTTGCCGGAGAAGTTCATCGTTAGCACGCCCCGTCTCTTCGCTGACTACCCCGAACGCGAAGGGCTTCTGCTGCGGTGCCTCTATTGGTCATTTTTCCAGCGACTCAGCACGCGCGAGCGCCTTCAATTGATGGAGATTTTCGGGGCGCCTTGGCGGCTCGCGTACACCGATTCCGTAGCCCCGATCAACGAAGAATCCATGCTCGCCGGCTTTCAGACACTAGCTTCCATGAGCTCGCGCTCGGCCGGCCTGCTGCCGCAAGGCGTGAAAGCGATGATCGTGCAGCCGGCGCCCGGGAGCGGCACAGTACACAAAGAGGCGATCGAGGATGCGCGCTTCGTCCTGTCGAAGCTCGTCCTGGGCTCCACCGGTACAACAGACGCCGTGCCGACCGGGCTCGGGTCCAGCATTGGCGATGCGCACTTGAGCGAGGAGGACCTCATCATCGCGGGTGATCTCTTGCATCGCGCCGACGTGATCGAGCACCAGCTCACGGATCGTATCATCGAGCTGAACTACGGTCCCGAGGAGCTTGCCTACGCGCCCAAGTTCCAGTTCGACATCCGCGCCGTGCTCGACCGGGGCAAGGAGATCGCAAACCTGAAAGCCGCAACCGAGTCCGGCCTTCGCATACCGCTCGAGCAAGCCTACGAACTCACCGGCTATCGAGCGCCGCGCAAGGACGAAGCCTATCTTGCGATGGTGCAGCCCGCGGCTGAAGCTGGAATGCCCGGTTTGGCACCACGCCCGATGATCGTTTGGCCCGCGGGCGAAGCCCCACCGCCCGGAGATCTCGCTATCGAACCCGACGTGGCGCTCAACTTCGGCGACACGCCGCCTGGCGTGCCAGGGCTACCCGGCGGGTCCGGCGCTCCTGCCGGTGGACCTGCCGATCGTGCACCTCAGGCCCCGGCAGCGCCAATCGCACCTGAAGAGCCAAGCGAGCCTGCAGCGCCCGCAATGGCCATGCCGTTCGAGTCGCCCTCGGGCCTGTCCGCAGAAGAGCGCGATCTCGTCGAATAACTCGAACGCTTCGCTCGCAACGGCCGCAGTCCGTACGCGCGCTTTAGGGGCAGCTCGTACAGGGTGCAGAAGCAGCTTTCGCATTCACTGCGACACGCACTCAAGCGCGCGACTAAAAGTAGAGGCTGAGGCGCGCTCCTAGGTTTGCGGGTGTGGGCGAGACTGCAAGGGACATGGTGTGCGCTGGGTTCTTGACGTAGACGTCGCGAGGCGACGCCATGCCGTAAACGAAGAGGGGGATGCCAGTTGCAAACATTCCGGCCCCCAGAATCATCATCATCTCGGGTCCACCACCCGTATAGCTATCGACACCCGGCTGGGTGGAGCTTGCCTCGGCGCGCGCGTCGAGGCCGCCCGCGAACAGGAGCGCTCCCACGCCGCCCAAGGCGAGACCAGTGACAATTAGGCCGATGCGCGGTCGCTGTTCGCGACGGTAGCCCTCGGGCGGTTCTCCGGTTTCGGTTGCTGGGAGCACCTCTGGTGGTTTCGGTGGTTTCAGAACGCCTCCGCGCAGCGGTTCTCGAGCCTTTGCACCAGCCGGCACGGTCAGGATGCCCATGAAAACCAAGACAGAGAACTTCCCCACCATTCTGTCAGCCAGTCTAGCAGTTCGTTGCCGAAGGGTCTCACTAGGATTGGCCGTCCGGATCGGAGGCGCGCCCTGCAGAACGACGTGAACTCAACAGCGCGCGGGAGACGACAAACGGAACTCGACTCGCTCCCCGCAAACCCGACACCACGTCCAGAGATGGGGCCAGGTAGCGGACGCCGTGCAATGGCAGCAATGGCAACGCGCGACATTCCACTCGTCACCGCGATCCTGAGCGGCGTCGGCAAGTTCAGCTACGACCGCATCACTGCGTTCGTCCAAACGGTCTACGAGACGCGTGCGCTACTCGCGACCTACCAAGCGCAGTTCACCAAGGCTGAGGACAGAGATCGCGCCCAAGACGACCGCATCAACGCGCTCTCAAACGACGTTGCGCGGCAGTCTGGCTTTCCTCTCTGGCGTGCTGCCGCTTGCTGGCGTGAGCGTTCGAGCAGAGGCCGGCGCTGCACAGGTGGACGTGAGAGCTAAGCCTCTTCCGCCATCGCTCGCACGCCGCCCTCTCGTGAGCGTCGAGACTCCGGTGCCAGCACCGCCACCACGGAACACGCCGTGAGCAATCCCCCGGGCTACCCGAAGAGCGAGCCGCGCACTGGTCCGGTTGATGGCGGGCAGCGCGCACAGCTCGCGGGTTCGATCCTCGACAACTTCGACCAGCTCGAGACCGATTTCGACCGCACGCGCTTGGCCGAGCTAGTCGGCATCTTCAGCGCGGCGGGTGACCTGCGTGGGGTGGTTCTTGCCGTCGCTCGAGCCGTGCTCGAGGCACGTTAGGGAGAGCGTGTTCAGTGGTTCAGACCCGTGTCATTACGCGGATGTTGGCGACGCGGTGTTGTGCGGCCCAAGGGCTTCTCCGCGCACCAATCTTGACGTCGCAAAAGTCGTGGGTCAGGACGTGATCACCCGCCGCACATAGGAGGTTACCGATGTGAAATCCCAACAAAAAGCAAGAAGGCCCGCAGCGCCAACTGAGGACCTTCTCTTGAAACTCACCAAACGCCCCTGGGCGGAGCAGCTCGGCCAGTCATCACATCGAGAGTGTCTCCCAAGAGCTCTGCTGTCAATCTGCAGTACTGCAGATCTTCAGCACGCTGCTCCGCTCCTCATTGGATTTACTCCTTGAAGGAGCAGTGCACATGCACAAGCCTCGACCGTATATTGTTGTCATTCCGCTGCCTTGTAAGCGGAGCCGGGGAATTCGGCCCAGCCTGATCCCCGTTCGAAAGCACTAACATTCCGGCCCCGACGGGACGTCTGTCGGGGCCGCTTTCGTTCTGGCGCTTAGCTCGCGAGCGGCATCGCCTCGTCGGTGACGCGGCACGCGTCGACGCGGTCGGTACCGAGCTTCGCCTGGCCCTTGGCTCGAGCCTCTGCCCAGAACTGGGCTTTGACGGTGCACCTACCCGGCTTCGCTGGATCCAGCGACCAAACGGCCCACTTCACGGGCCTCGACGGCGGATACGAAAGCTGCACGACGTTCACGCGCTGCCATCCTGACAAACATTTGCCAGATTGTCAACGGTCGAGGGCCGATTCCAACGGCGGTTAGTCCCAGTCTTCGTAGTCTGGCTCCTCGTTGTCACCATAGAGCTCGCTAACCCAGGCGTATGGTCTGCCCGCGACGATGACTCGGTATCTAAAATCGTAGGCGTTTCGCTCAACGGTGTCCGTTGTGCCGATGCATATGGCGCCAGCACCCGGTGGCCTCCCGAGAAAGTCGTCCAGAGCAGCTATGTGAGTACCGTTCGTCAGCACGTCGTCGATGTAGATGACGCGGCCACGGGGAGTGGTCGAACCCTCGGACAGAATGTAGTTCTGGCGCAACTCGTCAAAAGTGAGATCGTTGCCCTTCGTCTTCGTGCCAACCGGTTTCTGGTTGACGACGAGTGGACCGAGCCACCACCCGAGCTGCACATTCTTAAGCCGCCGAGCTATTTCTCTCCCTGACCATCGCGCCGTGTGCGTGGTGGCAAGCGTCACGTCCGAGGATGGCACCGGAACAAATACCAGAGACTCCTCTGGTCGCACCTCGAGCACGTCCCGAATCGTCGAGATGTTCTGGCGTACTATTGCGGCGACGTAGCCGTATGCGATAGCCGGGCTACTCACCCAAAGCGGGGTGCCCGCAGGATGTCCCGAGTGGTTCACCCAGTCCGCTCGATTCTCCTTGTCGGGGCTGTTCTTCGCCCACCACACCAGGCGCCGCATTCCCCAAGCGTTCTCGCCGGCCGTCGCGCATTTCGGCGTGTAGTACGTGCCCACCGCGAACACCGGGATCCTGCGCACTGCTCCGCCCGCCTCTTAAAACAATTGCGCTAACACGTCCTCGGGGTCGCGCATCACGTGCGCCGACTTGAATCGTTTTGGCCACGCGAGCGCGGTGTCTTCTAGTACCGATGCAGCGATGAACAACGAGCGTCCGACCGCCTCGCATTCAACGGCTTGGTGCAACGATCCGCTCGTGTCGCTCGCCTCGATGATGACTGTCGCCCGAGAGAGTCGCGCCATGACGCGGTTGCGTTCGGGGAAGTTCGACGGGAAGACCTGCGATCGCGGGGGGAACGGCGAAACGAGCAGGTGGTCGCGATAGATCGCAGCCTGCAAATCGGCGTGCTTGGCAGGGTAAGCCTTCTCGAGGGGTGTTCCGATCACAGCGATCGTCTTGCCTGCTGCCTCGATAGCGCCACGGTGCGCTGCTTGGTCGATGCCCTCAGCGAGGCCCGACATCGTAACCACGCCCGCTTTAGCGAGCGCTGTCGCGAGCTGCGCCGCTCGACGCATGCCCGCCGCGCTAGCCTTTCTGGAGCCAACAATCGCCACCGCTGGTAGCTCGAGCAGCGATTGGTCGCCGGCCATGTAAAGAAATGGGACCTTCAAGCTAAGGCCGTTGGTGATACCAACCGTCGTAGAAGGCACCTTCGCCCATGCCGAGGGCGGCGAATAGTTCGCGCGACTGCGCGGCTTTCGTTCCTCCAGCGACGCCACTGTGCATCTATCCAGCACTTTTTGCGCTGTTGTCAACGCTCTGCTTACATTGTCCATGGAAGTCATGGCTTTCCGCTGCGCGAAGTGCGACGGGCTCGAGGTAGCCGAACATCACCGCGACTGCGCGAAGCGCGCGACGCCGCGGCCAGGCCTCGCGCGAGCGATGGCGTGGCCAACCGATGCGCGAGGCGAACCGGTAGGGTGGCATCGCGGTCTCGAGCTTGCGGCTGCGGCCGCAGAGAAAGGCGCCCGGCACCGGAGGCGAAAGAGGATAGGAGAACCCGCGGTCCGGGCGGCTTGGCGTATTGGTCGGTCACTTGCCGGAGCGGTTGCTCAAAAAAAGCGCATCGAGCGCTCTACACCCTCAGCTCGACCGCCCACATGGGTGGCGGGTACCGCGAGTAACCATCCCTCGCGCTCCAAGGGCTGAAGGTGAAAGCGTCCGTTGCCCAAACGGAACTTGGTCGCGCACCACACCGATCACAGCGCAGGCGACGCACCACGTCTGCGACGGTGCCATCTTGACCGACTCGCTGAGCCAGGAGCTTGAATGGCAATGCGACGATGCGCGTGCAGCTGGGCTTTGGCAGCGGGGATGTAGGAAGTGGCCCGGGTGGTCGCCGAGTCGGAACGAGAGAACCTCGGCTGGGGCTGGAGGGGTCATCGATCAGGGTTCTTGACCGTTTCCACCGAGAACTGGAAGTAAACGTTGGGAGACCCCGGTACTTCTTTAGGTTCGAAGCCTAGGCCCGCGGCAGCCGCGATGAAGCTCCCGTTCGATACGTACATGTGTGGACCGCCACGGCGATCGACCCACCGCTCGACTACGTGCTTGTAGCCATACGAGGTATTTTTCATGTTGTACCTCCCGATGCGCCTCTGGCGCTTCACCCAGTCGGCGCACATGGCGATTTCATCGAGACGCTCGCCCAGCAATGCCCGCTCGCGCTCGAACTCCTGCTGAATGCTGCCTTGTCCGCCCTTGCGGATCTTCGCACGTTCGTCGAACACACCAATTCCGAAGTGAGTGAGACGCGGCACCTTCTTTAGCGCTACGCTCAGAAGTTTGCGTGCCTCTGCGTCGGAGGTCTCAATCAACGGGTGTCGGGTAGGGGTCGGCATTCTCTCAGAATAGCCCCTCGTTCGGACACCAGTCGATCCGCCATCATGTGTTCAGGTGCGCACCCGGCTTCCAATTTGGTCGCGCCACGCATCTCGCACCACCCGCCTTGTCCGCAGCACCGCGGCCACAGCTCCGACCACCACCCAAACCGCGATGGTCGCGCCGAACGCTGCTGCCCAGCCCCACCAGCGGCGCGGCAGGTTGGCCCAGTACGCGAGCCACCACGCGGCTAGGAGCGCGCAGGAAACGTAGCTCAGCGCGATGGCGGTCACTGCAGCCGCCGGAAGGACACGACCCACACCCAGGGGTTGCTCCGCCACGGCGCACGCTTGCCGTTGATGGTGTCCCACAGCTTCGCGAACACCTGCGTTGCGCTTTGTGGACCGCCAAAGGCGTATGCGAGAGGCATGTTGGTGATGCCGACGCGAACCGAGGTGATCTCGAGCGTGATGCGCGAGGCCCAGCGCGGCATGTGAATGCTCGGGCAGTGGGACGCTTCCTTGTGGTGGGCCCACGAGAGCATCGACCCCGTGCGAGGGGAGAGCTGTCGGCGGCGTAGCGCCACCGTCGTCGCGCTCGATCAGCGTTCCGCGCACCCACAGGTTGCCGCTTTGCGTTTCTCGCATGGCGAACCCGCTCCTTGTCGCGTTGCCGCTTCATCCAGCTTCGGTCATCGGCCCCTGGTCGCCTCGGACCGACCGCGGACAACACGACATCTGATTCGAACGTTTCGGGCCGATACCTGTCAGGCAACCCTAAACGCGCGCGCAACTACCAGAGCTTCCCCCGGGCCCGCAGCCACGCAGACGAATTGACTATGTCTCCGGCGAACGTCGGCCTGATACGATACTGCCGGCATGCGGCTCTCGGAGGTCCTTATCGCCGGTCTACTGTTCGCGGTTGTCCCCGGTTCGACGGTGTTGACGATCGCAGCGATCCTCCGAAATCGAAGAGGGCGACCGCCGGACTCGTATCGGGAAACCCGTCAGCAAGCGCGCGCGCGCCTGGTCATCCAATGGTCGCTATTCTTGATCAGCGGATTTGTCGTTGCTTCCATGGCTGCACGCGATGATCCGCGACCCAAGCTTGAGTCACTGGGCCCGCCGCCAGCCGATGTCCTGACTGAAACCCGCACATATGACAGCAGCGGATTCAGCCGCAGGTACGAACCTGACTTCAACAAAGACGTCAAGCGCGCCAGGGACAAGGCGGTGGAGAAGGCGTGGGACGACTACGAGAAGCAGAGGGCTGCCGTCGAGGAGGAAGGAACGGCACGCAGCCAAGCGCAGGGTGTCCGCACTCTTTTGCTGCTCGGCATTTGCCTCGCTTTGATCGTCATTGTTGCCCCAATTGGCGTGCCGGTATTGGTGCGAGCTTTGTTCAAGCAATCATCCGAACCAGCGCTGCCTCTGGCGGAGGAAATCGGGCACATCCTGTGTCGGAAGCGAACCCTTGTCGGGGCGCTGCTGTCGCTTTTCGGCATCCAGCCGTACCTCGCTCTTGAGCCACTGCAATATGCTTTTGCAGCGCTTGGGGCAATCACGTTGTTCGATGCCGCCTTGCTTTGGTTTCGCGTACACACTGGAGCGTTCGGCGGCACCTGGTTAGAGGCGAGCGAGCTGATTGAACACTTTTCGGAACCGAACCGCCCGCCGCCAGGTGGGGGGAATATCTTTAGAAGTTCCGACAGCGACGCGGTGGTGGCCGATGAAGCTACAGAAGGGGTGCCAGCGTGAACATCTCGGAATTTACGGGGTTCCTGAGAAGCGGGCTTCAGCTGCTGGCGCCGCTTCGTTTGGGCGAACCCCTCGTCGCGGGTGCGTTTTTGGGTGGTGCCCTAGTTGGAGTCGCGTCAAGGGTTGGAATAAGCACCTCAGTGCCAAGTTGGTCGATCGTTTCTTTCGGGTGCGCGCTCATTCTCGTGCCATGGATTCTCTTGGGTCGGCACAAACCGAGCACCGCATGGCGTGAGGAAATGCAAATCATCGACGAAGCGCTGAAGTCGGGCGGCTTCAGCGCTGCAGAGCGGCGGCAGATCTATCGACGGTACGTGGAGGAACTGTTCGCGCGCATGGCGCAGCGTTCGGCAGGCACTCCTGCCAAAAGCAGGATGCGACCCGGGTAGGATACCGGCCGGTCGCGAGGTCGTGGCGCCGCGCTGCGCCTTGAGCTGTCGCTGCAAACTCGCGAGTTCGTTCGCAGCGGCATCAAGAGCATTGTCCGCGCACCGCGGGCACTTGCCCGGAAGACCCGTCTCCAGCGCCCAGTACCGACCGCATAGCGAACATCGACCGACGTCCAGCTGGAGCTCAACGTTGTGGAACAGCGGCGTAGTCACGTGCCCCGCGCCTTCTGGTGCTCACGCGCGTGCGGTGCGCAGTAGTCAACATCAGGCGCGATGCTCGTGGCACACCGGTCGCACACCGCCCGATCGCATGTGCCAGGCTTGCCCTTGCGCGTCACGGGGTAGTCGCAGAGCTTCCCAGCGTGTCGCGTGCATCCGGGCGTCGAGCACTTCTGCCGGGGTGAGCTCCCGCAAGCGATGGCGGTCACGCCGTTGCCGAGGTTGATGACCTTCGACCACCTAGGCATCAGTTCTTCTCCCCGATTTCGAGCGTCCGCGTGGGCTGACTCTTCGCGACACGAAACAACAGCTCGCGAACCTGCTCGTGGTCTGTAAGGCTCGTGCTCATCTTCGCCTTGCCGTCCTCGCGAACGAGAACGAGCACGAACCCGTACCCCGCTCCAGAGAGGGTCGCCTCTTTCCCGGCGCGCGCGAGCGCTGTGCTGTGCGCAACCAAAACAGCGGTCAACTCTTCCTCCGAAATCACGACGGACCTCCTGTGCATTCCGCGAAGAACCCATCGCAGGCGGCGACACAGCCTTCATCAGGCCGGTTCGCGCAGGTCGCGACGCACGCCTCGCGGCGCAGCTCGCACCGCTCTCCGCGCGTCAGCGGATGCGCAGCGACCGAGTACTGGCAGATGCCGTAGACGAGCTCGCCCTGGCGCTCGCTGAAGTCGACCCAAGCGCGCTGCTCTGTCGGGCAGAACGTGTGCTGCTCGAAAGCAGCGCCAGCGAGCTCAGCGTCGATCGGACACGCCGCAGCGCCGCCGTCAAACGTGACGCGGCCGTCGGCGACGTTCACGACGAGCGTCGTGGCTGAGCAAGCTCCCGTCGCCGGCTGGAGCTCGAGCAGCCAATCACCGCTGTAGTCGCGCGGGTGCCCGGCGGTACCGGAGCAGCCGAGGGCCAGGAGAATGAGCCAGCGTGGGTGCTTCATTAGAACAACTCGTCTGCAGCCTTGATGCCGCCCCGTTCGGCGACGACGACTAGCCGCCTCGCCTTGAGCTCTTGAATCAACCGGTCCCGGGTCGAACGCGCGTAGCCGGTCTTCGCTCCAACCGCTTCGCGCGACACGAACTGCGGGTGCGCCACGATCGCGAGCTCGAGCACGGCTCGGTTCCCTTCAGGCAAGCGCTGCAGCCAGTACTCGCGGAGCTTTGCTCCCGTCGGCAGTGGCTTCCAATTCGGGCCGAGCGCAGCTCGCCCTGCATCCGTTGCTTCGATCTGCAGTCCACTCTCCGAACAAGGGCGAGGGCTTTCAGCTCCTGGATGAGCCGATCCCGGGTGCTCCGGCGGTACCCGGTGATCATCGAGATCTGAGCGCGCGTCGCTCCGCCACGGGTGCTGCGCAACCACCGTGAGAGCCGCCTCCTGTCCCTTCGTGAGCGGCGCGTTCTGGGCAGGTCTGTGTGATTTATTCTGAACAGCTTTCTGCGTCAGAAAGCGTTTAGTTCTCGCCGCTTTGGCGGGGGATTCGGCCTCGGTACCAGCAGGGGATGGGCGAAAATATTCCTGAGCCCCGGTCACGCGCCCGAGGAGCTCGCCCACGGTTTGGCTCATCCCTGCGAGCTGCTAGTTGAGCGCATGAATGGCCTGCAGATGCACTTCTTCGAACACCGGCCGTCCAGCGCACGAGAGAGAGCTCGCGCCAGGGCGAGTGACAGCTCGTCGAGCCAGGGCTCGCGTAGCCGTCCGCTCGAGCAGTCGGCGACGGCGCCGAACGACGACCCCTCGCCTCGATTGGGGGAGCGACAGCATCACCGCCCCGCCTTTCGCTTCGGCAGGCCATTAAGCAGGTGCCCCCAGCGCGCGTTCCAAGCGCGGCGGCAGTGACGCCAGCCGTTCTTGCCGTCGTCGATCGCACCGCAGACGTGGCACCAGCGGATGCGACGCTTCGGCAGCGTGGCGATCGTTTCCGCGTGCGCGTGGTTGCATGGATCACCTGCGTGCGCGAGCCGGCGGCGTTTTGTCGCAGCCATCAGAACTCACCCCCGTCGCTCGGCTCGAGCCGGCGCATCATTTTCGAAGTTGGCTCACCGCCGATCCACGCCACGAGGCAGCGGACCATCTCGCGGGCGAAGAAAAGGTCGAGGCCCATGCCTTCGAGAAGGACGCGCCCACTTCGATTGGTGATTGCTGCGCGGTTGTGAAACTCGCGGTGATGAAAATCGCAAAGCGGGACGGTGTAAAAGTCGCTCGGCTTGCGCGAAACCCCACCTCCGCCGTCGGCCTTGCCGTGGTGGTGTGCGACGACCTGCCCGGAGCATCCGCCAGCCCAAGCAACGCAGCAGCCGCGCGCGCGGACGTGCGCGAGATAGTCCGGGTTCGAGCTCGGGTCCTCCTTGGGAGGGCGGGGGCGGACGGGAGCGCCCATCAGCTGTTCCTCCCGAAGCCAATGGGTCGCGGCGCTAAGGAGCGCGACCCGAGCGACCCTCCCGCGCACGGGCAGCCGCCGTGCAGCGGCAACAACGGCGCGCTGGGCGCGGAGCATTGCTCGCAGCCGCTCGCTGTCGTCGCGCACGAGCATCAGCCCATCGCTTGCGCGAACAGGGTGTGATTCGGTGTTAGGCGCAGTCGCGCGCAGGAACCAGGTCTCGACCTCTCCGCCGAAATCGACGTAGAGCAGCGTCCCGCGCCCCTCGACGTCCTGGTGGTCGACGTACAGTCGCACTGGCGACGGCTCTGGTTGGAACCAGCGCATCAGCGTCGCCCCATTTGGTAGGCTTCGACGCTGTCAGCTGCGCGGAGGAGCGCCGCGGCAAGCTTGCGAGCTTGGGCAGGTGTTAGAGCGCCGGGGCCGGTGTCGACATCGAGGTCGACGCGCGCCGACCGGCGGAGCTCAGCTTCGGTTTCGCCCTTTGGGTTGAAGTGAGTCCCATCGATTACGTAGCCAGCGACGCGGCGTGGAAGGGCGCCGGCGTTCTTCTCAAGCTCGGTGCGCTCAGCCATTGCGCACCTGAGTCCGCCGACGCCCTCTCCTAGGACGGCTGGTGCTTGGTCGAACGCATCCACCAGCCGACCAACGGCGATCGCCGCCAGTGTCTCGCGAACGAAGGCGATCGCCCGCGCGACACCGAACGGGTCGCCCTTGGCGAGAAGCTCAAGGACCTCCTCGCCGCGGGCGACAATCGAATGATGCGTCGTCGCATCATTCGGAACGGTTATCGGCGATTTTCTCGGGCTTTTTTGCTCTTTGGGTGACTGACGGGGATCGAACCCGCTCCGCCTGTCAGCAGCCAACGCCGTGGCCCAGCCACGCGCTCGAGTTAGCGCGCGCGTTCAACGCGGTGCTACGGCGGAAGAGAGCCGCCCAGAGCTGAAGGAATACGGATAGAAGGGCACCTGTCGCCGTTCTGACCGCCAGCGGAAAGTGCGCCCCACCTTGACCGCCGAACCGTTCAGCGCTTGCGTTGAGCACGTGCCCCCTCGCGACGCCGAGCTGCCCATCGAATGCCTCCGCGACCTGTTGGGCATAGTGCGTGCGCTCTTTGCAGCGTGGACGCAGGCCAAGGCTGGACCCATCGAGCTTGAGCAGTTAGCGCACGCCGGACGCGAGCTCCGCGCCGCGTACCAGCTCGCAAAGAAGAGCCAGCCCGGGACACTGGGCCATCGCGCCGCATGGTCCCGCGCCGAAGAGGCAACGCGCCTGCTCGGACACCTCGTCGGTGAGATCGAACCGCTGCACCCCGTCATCGAGGCAGCCACGCAACGAGCGCTTCGAACCGGACCCAAAGCCGCTGCGCGCTCAGCCGCAATGGATGAGCGCGCATCGCGCAAGCATCACGAGCGTACTCGACGCTAGGCACTTCGTGAGCATCGGCGAAAGTGCGCGGGCTTCCGTCGCGCCAGCTCTGGCTCTGGACCAACGCCGGAGCTTGCGGCATGCACCCGCCGGCGTTGAACCCGAGTCGGAGCGTCGAACATAGAGCACTAGGAATGGCAATAACGCAGTCACTCGCGCGTTAGGTCGTCCGGATCGGGAACGCCGATGATTTGCGCGAGCGGTCTCGGGAGCTCGCCATAGGCCTCGTCGGAGATCCGATGGTTCAGAATCGCTTCGAGAGCGCCCTCACGCTTTGCCTCGAGAAGGTCCTGGTACGAGTACTTGACATCAGCGACTCGGCGAGCTCTGCGTTCCATCCCCAAAGGAAGCGCGAGCCAACCATGCGTTTGAGGCCAAGCTTGAGCAGCTTCTGGATATTCTGCCGGCCGCTCAGCTTCCCCTCAGGCGAACGTCGCTCCGCGGACATCGGCCACGGATCAACGAGCATGAGCGCTGGCGCGTCCATCATGGCCATGCATGCAACGGCCCCCTGAGTGAGACTGGCGAGCTCGGCTTTCGTCTTCGCTTCGACATGCCGCACTATGGTGATCCGCTGCGCCGTGCTCAGATCGGGCGCGTGCTTGAACACAGCCTCGCACGCGCGCAGTTCGCGGATCAACGCCTCCACGTATCGGACGACGTCGCCGTCCAAAGCGTCAGCTTCATCCCATAGGTCTACCTCGTGCTCCACGGTCCAGTCCTGCGTAATTCGGTAGCCGTCCACGGCGCCGACGCTCGTGAATTCGTCGGAGTCATCCTCGCAAACTGCGAGGTCGTACTGGAAGGTCGCGATGTGCGGCCAATCGCTAGCGCAATCCCAGATCGTTCCGTGGTTCGACAACTGGAGCCGGGAATCCGTTGCAAATTTCTCGATATCGCGCAGCATGAGCGTTCCGTTTGCGATCGGCGTGAACCCATCGGGCCCCCACCTGGCTTCGAGGTTAGCGCAGTTGAGCAGCTGCTGCCCTCTTGTTGGTATCCAGACGTGAAATGGCGCGAGCAAATGCAAGTGTTGGATTCAGTATCTCGGGCTTTCTCGGGTGCGGCTTGCAACCCGCCAGGCGGCTGAATCCGAGCGCGGACGCGTCGAGCGCTGCGAATCGGTTCTTTGGTGAAGTAAGCGCCGCGCCGGAACGGCTCACCCCTGCCCTATCCGGTTTGCATGGTGTTTGTGCACCCAAGGTGGCCTAGTTCCGGCGCGGCTAGGCATTGATTCGGTCCGCGCCTCTCTCCAGTTGCTAACTTTCTTCGTCGCTCGCGGCGCGCTGGCTGCGTTCGGTGGTGCACGCCTTGTGCTGAACGCCCGATGCCACGCCTCCGCGAGTGAACTCTCGTTGTTCGATTTAAGTTTTCGACCAGCCACGTGCTCGAGTTGTCACTACGCAACCGGCCACGAAACCTGCCGAGCCGTTTCGTTCGCGATGGTTCTAGTTGAGTCTTCCACACGCACCTACTGCTTTTCCCAGCGAAGGCTTGGCTCAAGCCGCTGCTTGGCGAAAAACGTCCGTGCAGCTAAGCGGGCGCTCTCAAAGTCAACGACCTGTGCCGCAGGGTGGTCGCCCTCCTGACCACCGCGTTCAACGAGACGAGGCCGTCCTCGCGATGTGAAGCCAGCAAGTTCCAGAACTCAAGATTGTCAAACGTTGCGTAGCCAACGTACCGTCCTGCTCCACCGCCGATTGCCATGTGCCGCTCGCCTGCGCCCTGGATCGTCACGAGTGTGTGCGTCGTCGCGTCGAGTCGCTGAAGCGCCCTGTCAACGTTGTCCCACGATGGGCCCTCAAGGCGCCATTCGTCGTTGAGGGCCCAGTCCCAATTGTCGCCGTGCATGGATCGCGCGTTCATGGCTGGGCGAATGCTGGCTCAGTGCAGTGAACCACGAAGTCTCTCGCCAAGCCACGTAGAGAAATCCGTCCCCTCAACACTGGGTTCCTGGCTTTCCGTATCGTCGTGAGTCCAGAGCACTACCCGTGGCCCGGCAGATTCCAAGTCCAAGCAATACAGGTTGCCGCCTCCGTCGTTGAGGATCGGCAAGAGCGCTCTCGGAAGCCTCGGGGACATTTCCGTGCGCTCGCTCAGCGTTATGTCAACGATGTTCAAGTGCATCGGCACATCGGCGCCAAGTCCGTACAGCTCGGTTTCCGCAGCACCACCCCAGCCGTATTCACGCAGAAAGTTTCGATAGTCGCCGCGGATGGTGACCGGCTAGACGCCGTTCGGCAGACGCGATCTCATCCTCTGAAGCGCCGCGGCCGACCTCAAGTCGCGCGGATGCAGCCAAGTCTGCTTTCACTTCCTCGAATGTCATGGTGCGCACCACGTCTCGTCGTCTCGTCGTCGGTCAAGGATCCCGTGTCGTCGATCTCCAAACGCGCGCTTGGACGGTGAAAACCGCGTCGTAACCCCAGATTTGCGCGCCGCCGGGAAGCCAGCCTTTCGCGCGGTGTCGTCGTTGTCCGGATGCGAAACGCGCGCGTGAGGGCGGTAAAAAAGCGTCGGCGAGGGCCGGCATGGCGGGCAAGAACAGGCCCGGTTCGCGGACACGTCACGCGTCGTAGATCGCGTACTGGATCAATCGTTCGCACTGCTCACGCTCCGACGTCGGCCGACCCTCGGAAGCGATCCAGCCCTCAAGGAACTCCTTCGCAACGAACACCTCGATGAAGTATTCGGCTCCGCCGGATTCGGCTTCGGGCGGGAGACCGCCACGATCTGGCTCGTGCGCTACGAGCGCCTCCGAGTCGCAGGTCCACGGCTTCGGGGCATAGATGGTGAACTCCGGGTCGTACGATCCGAGGTTCGCCACGACGTCGATCAGCTTGGTCGCGCTCATCACTGCCCCCAAATGGAGTAACCGCCTCGTCCGCCTGGGTGTAGCACGTCCCAGAATGGACTGCCTGGCGTGTGCTGGGCCCGCGGAACGAGTCGCATCACGCCGGCCTCGACCTCGTGGTGCCAGGTCCAGCCGGCGGGAGGAGTGCGGGGAGCGAGCCCGGTCGCCGTCCGCTCGAGGTTCACGCCGAGGCCGCGCATCTGTGCAGAGAACTCGGGACTGCCCTCCATGGCCTGCAGAAGCTGCTCGTTCGCCTCCTGGAAGTGCCTCGCGCGGGAGACGCCAGGGTACGAACTCGACGCCAGTCTTGCCTCAAAGGCCGTCGAGTACGCCCGCGCCCCACCCCCTGCGGCCCGCCCGCGTGATTCGTTTGGATCTGGGTCTTCATCGGCACCGGCAGCCACAGCCGGCGGCACGCGTCCGTTATCACCACCCCCGCCCGCCTCGGTCTTGCAGTTAGAGCCCGAACCAGGTTTTTCCTGATCGTCGCGCGCCGCCGCCCGCGCAATCGCGTTCAGGTTCGCGTCTTGTTGCGCGAAGATCTCGGCGCCAAGGGCGTCGACCTGTTCCGCGAAGAGGGCGAGGCTAGCAGCGGCTGCTGCGGCCGCTGCTCCCGCTGGACCCAAGCTCCTTGCGATCTGGGCCGCGCGAAGTGCGGCGTAGGAACCCTCGAACCTCCCGCTCGGGTCGCGATACTTGTAAGGATTCTGCCCGGGCCAGCTCCAGAGAGTGCCAGTTCCCTTCAGGAAGACGTATTCGTCGGGCTGAAGGAAGGCACCGAGGTCAGGGCTCCAGACGCGAGCGCGGAAGTCATACAGGTTGGGGCTGATGAGGCGTCGGCCTTGCCACTGGAAGGGTTGCGATATGCTCGGCGGAGCGACGCCGCCCGGGTCGCCTTGCGCGATGGTCTTGCCGAACGCGGTATACGAGTAACCGCCTAGGTCGCGGCCGATATCAGCCGGAGGCTGATGGTGCGAGTGCAGTCGTCGCACGTTTCCGATGGCGTCGAGTTCGAAGTAGTTGACTTGCGTTGTTCCCTCAGTGAACGCGAGCGGGTGGTCGATATCATCGTAGATGAAGCGGAAGCGCATGAACGCGTACGGCGGATCCTCGACGGGTGACGCGCACGAGCCGTCGCTACCGCAGCGCGTTGAGGTCGGAGGGTGGACGGTCGAATTGACGATGGCCGCGATAGAATCGTCAACGCCGTTGTAAAGGAAGATTTGTTCCGTGGTAGGCAGAGCTCCCGACGGTGCACCAGAGTGCGTCTGTAGAAGGCGTCCTGCGGCGTCGTACGTGTAGAGTTCGCGGTCCGAGATTGATTGCAGCAGGTGCTGGTACTTGAAATACTTGAAGCTCTCGCCGTTCAGTGAGGTGACGCGGCCCGCCGCGTCGAGGGCCACGCCTTGACCACCGAGGGTGGCAGGAATGCCAGCGCTGGCGACGCCTCCGCCATCGAGGCGCGGACGCTTGTCGTCCATGATCGTGCCGTCGTAGATGGAGAAGCCGCCGAGCGCGTTGTATGCGTAGGTCTCGATGTACGCAGGGACGCTGGCGTTTGCAGGCACGTAACGGCGCACTTCCGTGACACGATCGAGCGCGTCGTACGTAATCTCTTGGCGCATCTCCGGGTCGCGGAGGACCGTCGGATTGCCAACGGGATCGTAGTCGGCGGTGTAACAGCGCTCAGGCGTGTTGTCGGCGTATTGATAGCATCGCGACGTGAGGCGACCGACCGCATCGAATGTCTGTCGCCGAATGTGACCGTCCGGATAGGTCAGCTCGATGTTGCGGCCGACCGCATCGTACTCGTACTGAAAGAGACCCTTGGTGTTCTGGTCGAACTGAAGTGACCGCGTAGCTACGAGCCCTCGCGCGTCATACGTAAACACTTGGGTCAGGTCATGCGACCCACGGACATTCACCAAGCACTTACCCGCGCGTTCATCAATGCCGCACTGCGGAACGAACCCCGAGCAGGCACGCGACGGACAAGTACTGTCACATCCACAAGGTTCCCCCGAGTATGCGCGAGAGTAGTACGGCGTAGTGAGCCCGATGGATGCCACCGAGCCGTTCGGCTGGTAGACGATTGAACTCGAGCCAACTGCCCCAGCGCCGGACAAGCCCTCCACGTTCATTCCGAGCACGCGACCGGCAGTGTCTCGGCGGATGTCTACTTTGCCGACGACCGTGCCTATGGTCGTTGGAGAGAGCCCCAGAAATCGCGATAGCGAGGTGATGTCGTAGTCCGTGTTGCGACCGATTTCAGCTGACCAAGTGTGGCCCGCGGTATCACCCGCCACGCGCACATTCAGGAAAGGCCCGGCACTGATGTATTGGTCGAAGATGTCGTCGAATGGGCCCGACCCGTTGGGAGGTCCCGACGACGTCGACGGGAATGGAAGCGCGGTGCGATCGGTGCGCGTGACGGGTCGATCGACGACGTCGTAGTCGTTCCAGTACGCGAGCTGGAACGTCGCATCGCGGTAAAGGGAGATATGGGCCTTGAGAGCATCGGACCGAAATCCGTGCATGCCGACTTGGTACTGGCCATCGGCGAGCGCTGAGGACAGGTTGGCTGGCGGCGGCGTGCTGCTCGTGCCACGCACATAGAGTGTCGGCCCTGCCCAGGCGGTCGAAGTGGGCACGGCGTACGCGAATGCTCCGACTCTGCCGAGCGCATCGGTGATCGTCGCGCGTCGTCCGAGCTGGTCGTAAGTGTACGAAGTTTGATGGTTGTTGCGGTCGACGATTGCGGTCAGATCACGTTGTGCATTGTAGGAATAGACTTCGCGCTGATTGAGCGGAGTCGTGACAGCTTGCAGGTCGCCATCCGCGGTGTACTCGAACGACCACTGCGTATTCGGCGGCAGGTCAGGCGTAGTGACGGAAGTGAGACGATCCCCGTTCGTGCAACCGCAGCTCGTGTTCGTATAGCCAAAGGTTGTGGTGTAGTTCTCTGCGTCGGTCGAAGACGTGACGCGACCGCCGGCGTCGTACGTATATCGCACCGTTGTGGCCCCATCGTTCATCGACAGGGCGTTGCCCGCCGTGTCGTGGGTGATGGCCGTCGTTCGCCCCACCGAATCGATGACCGAGTTGACGAGTCCGAGCGAATCGTATCCGAGAGTTGCGGTGACGCCGTGGCTAGTGACACTCGTTGGCTGGCCATCTGCGGAACGAAAATCGCGGAACTCACTTCGGTTTCCCCTTTCAGTTCCGTCGACGTAGTCCGCAACCTTCGTGAGGTGCCCCGCGCTGTCGTATGTATAGGCTGGATCGATGCTCGAAATGCCCCAATCGAGCTTCGTCAAGCGGCCGTTGACGTCGTAGCTGGACGTTACGACATCTGTTCCCGCCTTCGTGACACGCGCGGTTCGGCCCAGCGTATTGAAGATCGAAACGGGCGTTACTCGCAAGCCGTTGACGGTAGTCGACCCGATGCGCAGCAATCGATTGGCCTGCTCCTCGCCGATCGCGGTCCCGACGAGAGTCGAAGCGTAGACGTTTCGCACGTCGTAGCTTTGGCCATCCGCCTGATACTGATCGGCGATGACCTGTCCCGCCGCGTCCAGGCGTAGTGAATGCTGAACACCCCGATCGTCCGTCAAAGCCGCCTGATAGAAGAGCGCCCCACTCGAATCGTACTGGGGCCCTGCCGACAAGGCCGATTGAATCTGCGTGAGGCCCCCGCCGGCTCGGCGCGCGGTAGCGAGTGTTCCATCGAGCGCATAGGTGTAGGTCGAAACCTGATTGTTCGGGTGCGTGACGCTGGCAAGCCGGAAGTCTTCGTAGTCGAACCGCAAAGCGGCCCCGGTCGGGAATGTGACTTCTCTCAGGTTGCCAGCGGAGTCGACATTGAACGACGTAACTCGTTGCCCTGCATCTGTGATGCTGCTGATGCGACCATCGGCGTCGTAGTTGAATACGACTCGCCCACCCGCCGGGTCCTGAATGTAGTCGACGCGGTCATGGTCCCGATACACGACGCTTCTGACGAGCTCACCGGAGCGTCGCTTTTTCGCGACGAGCTGCGCTTCGTTCGCCGCCGGGCTCGTCCACTGATAGACCTCCAAGGTATCGGCGGTGGCATCTTCGAGCGCTGCGCCACTCTCCGAAAACGTGATGGTGCGCGTGGGCTGGAACTCGCTCGAAAGCGGCGCTTTCAGCAAGTAGAGGCTGTCGTCGTACGGGACTACGACGCGATCGCCTCCGAGCGGTGCAAGAGAACCACTGCGAACCCCGATTTCGATATTGCGAGGCTTGGAATCGCGATCAAAGGTGACCCAATGCGCGGTCTGCTCGACCGGATCAAACGCGAGCAGCGCGCCGCCGAGAATGACGTTCGCAGTGGTCGCAACATAGAGTGTCCCATCGGGCGCCGTCGTGAGTGCGCCCGGCGTTCGCACGGGCATCTCGAGTGCCGGGAGTTTGCGCCCGAGACCCACCAGAAGCGTATCGACGCCACTGCCAAGAACGCGGCGAACCGGGCTATTCGGCCCTACTTCGCCGCTCTCGTCCGGAGCGAGGTGGTAAACGGCGTGCCTTCGCGAGTCTGAAACGTACAGCCCGCCGTCGTAGGCCGGCGCCAGCCCGGTTGGGTGAATGAACCAGAAATCCTCTGCATTCACCAAGCCGTGTGGATCCAAACTCAGATCGCCATTTGCCGTGGATGTAATGATGGCCGCGGTTCGCGACGGATCAGTAAGATCGATGCGGCTCACTGCCTGAGCATCGGCTCCGGATGCGGTCCGATCGATCACGAAGTAGGCATAGTGGCCGACGCTCGCGACCGCGGGCATTCTCGATGAACCAGCCGGGAACGTAACGAGCTTGCGCGTGGTGCCGTCCGGTGCGCTCTCGTAGAGTCCCTCGTTGGTCGCAAGTAAGAAGCCGCGCTGCCCTCCAATGTACGTTGTGGCCAGCGAGAGGGGTTTGAACGAAGACTGCGGGTTGGGCGCGACAGCGGTGCGATTGCCCGTGGTGACATCGAGTTTCGAAATGCTTCCGGAACCGGACCACGCGACGAAGACCTCGCCTGTCTGACGATCCACCGTGGTGCAACCGCCGCTGTTGTTTCCGACGTTGATGATCTTCTTGACGGAAGGATACGGCCGGAATGATTCCCGCTGGCCATTGCCGCGCAACAAGTCCGCGGCCATTCGATCGGGAGTGCGGTAAAGCGTCGCCAGTTCTCTCAGACCCCAACCGATCCCCAGCGGTGATCCACGACGATGCACGACGAGTTCGTATGTTGGAAAGTCGAGCAGCGCGCCCTCGTCGAGCGGCAGCCGCACTGCGTTGCCGAGCAGCACACCACCATTTTCAGTGGGAGCCGGCGCTGCGACACCAAAGCCAGCACCGCCAACAGCGCAGACCTTCGCACCCGAAACGCTCAGCCCACCTTGAACGACAGCTGGGAAATACCCACTGCGTGCGGGCGCGCCGTTGGGGCCGCTCGGTAGCTCGTAGTGGAAGGAGGATTCGATCTGAGCGGTGTTCCCTGGATACTGACGCGATGACGAGCCGTACTGCGCAAAAAGCTGGAGTTGACTCGTGAACTGAAACGAGTCCGAGACGGTCTGACCGAGCACACAAGGCGGACCGCCGCTGCCGCCACCGTTGCCGCACGCGCTGCCCGTGGCACCGTCGACGCCTACGCACTGCACTCGGACGCTGCCACCGAAAAGGCTTGCGGAAAGCGGCGCTGGAGACGGAGTCAGACCACCGCCACTTGCGGCAGTCCCAAGCTTCACGGAACCACTCAACCCGCTGTCGTAGTTCAGGGTCAGCGAGTAATCATGCCCGCTCGCGACGTGCATGGGCAGGTCGAAGTCTTGTTGGAGTGACCCGTTCGCGTAGCTCAGCGCGCTGCCCACTCCGCAATCGCTGTCTGCAGCCTTGTGCGGATCGCGCGGTGGATCGATGATCGTGATGAGTTCGCCGGCGCGACCGAGGTTGGCGTCCACCGGCGAGAAGTGTTCGATTGGAGCAGCAAAGCGCGTTCCGTCCCACACCGCCTGTCCAGCCGAGACCCAGTCGCCGTAGCGCGAGTCGAGCGTTCCGACGGGAACTCTCATCGTCGTCGGCAGGTTAAGGGTGTTCTTGATACGCAGGGTCGCGGGAATTGCAAACTGAGTTCCTGAAGGCTCAAGCTCCATCCCGTATGTGGTGAGGGTGCTGTGCGGCAAGGGCAGCGGGAACTCCGCACGCGAGTGAATGGGAGTCAGTCGAATCGGCGTGGGCTCGGTCAGAGCCCCAGCAGGCACGATCAGCTCCAACGTGCCTTGTGAATCCGACGCGGTACCGCCCTCGGGTCCAATCACCGTCACGTTGGCGTCGCGCTGCAGCACAACGACGTTGCCAAGCGCGAGAACATCGCCCGGACGCAAGTATCCCTTGCGGAAAACGGTTGGGAAATCCGCGCTCTCGATTCGGATGAGGACCTTCTGAGGCGGGCTTCGATCTGGCGAACTCTCTGGGAACTGAGAAAGTCGCGTGCGGAATGTGCCGTCCGCACCAACGCTGGTGATGACATCGCTTCTCGGAAGCGAGTCCAGGGTGTCGTTGAAGACCGCAACCGTGAAGATCGCAACTCCCGTTCCGTCCGCGTGCGTGACACGCCCCATGATCGATGCACGCGTCTCGAAAACCTCTCCGGGAAGGGCGCTTCCACACCCGGGAATCGGCGTGTGAATCGGCCCATCCACGGGATTGCAGCTATCCGTTGTGCACGGATTGTGATCGTCGACAGATAGCGGCGTCCCGGGCGTGCAACTCCCAACCGCATCGCAACGTTCGTCGCCATTGCATACGTCTGCGTCGGCGCAACTGAGCCCTGCTGCGACGGGAGTGTGCGTTACGCCCAGGACAGGATCGCAACTATCCTCTGTGCACGGATTGCCGTCGTCGACGGGATTCATAGACGCGGGCTGACATTGACCGCCTGCGTTACACGCTTCCTCGCCGTTGCATGGGTTGGCATCAGCACAAGAAGTTCCCGCTGCAACGGGCGTATGCTGAACGCCCTGAAGCGGATCGCACGAGTCAGCTGTACATGGATTCCCGTCGTCTACTACCGCCGCGTTGCCCGCCGTGCACTGCCCGTTGCCGTCGCAGGCCTCGTTGCCGTTGCACAGATCAGCATCTGCGCACGCTGTTCCAGCACTAGCAGGGACGTGACTAACACCCGCAGTGGCATCACAGCTATCGACGGTGCAGGGGTTTCCATCATCCAGCTCCGGCGCTGTGCCCGACGCACACGTCCCCTGCGCATCGCATGCTTCAGCGCCGTTGCAAGCGTTCGCATCGGTGCAACTGGTGCCCGCCGCTACCGCAACATGCTGGACTCCTTGCGCCGGATCACAGGAATCCGTTGTGCAAGGATTGCCGTCGTCGACGACCGGTGGCGCGCCAGGCAGGCAGCTTCCAGAGCCATTGCACTGTTCGGAACCGTTGCACAGCGTTGCATCGTTGCAGGCGGTACCGGCAGCGACCGGCGTATGTGTCACGCCCTGAGCTGCGTCGCAGCTGTCAGCTGTGCACGGATTGCTATCGTCGACAGCAACGGGCGTGCCCGGAGCGCAGGCTCCGGCTTGGCAGGTGTCCGCGCTCGTGCAAAGGTTGCCGTCCGAGCAAGCAGAGCCGTTGGGCTTGCTGGGCTGCGTGCAGAAGCCGGTGCTCGCATTGCAGGTTCCGACATCTAGGCAAGGATTGCCTGGAATCGGACAGCTAACTGGATTGCCGCCAACGCAGGCGCCCGCGAGGCAACCATCAGTCTGCGTGCACAGGTTACCATCACTGCAAGCGCTGCCATCGGGCTTATTCGGACTCGAACACACTCCCGTCGCTGGATCGCAGGTGCCCGCTGCGTGGCACTGATCCACGGACGTGCAGACGACCGGATTAGAACCAGTGCATACCCCGACCTGACATGTGTCGGTCTGAGTGCACGCGCTTCCGTCGTTGCACGCTGTGCCATTGGGCTTGTTCGGGTTCGAACATGCTCCCGTGGCCGGATCACACGTGCCGGCCGTGTGACATTGGTCTTGCGCGGTACACGTTGTGGGATTGGCACCGGTGCATGTGCCCGATTGGCAGGTGTCGGTCTGAGTGCAGGCGTTGTTGTCATTGCAGGCGGAGCCGTTGGCGAGAGGCGTGTGCGTGACGTTGCCGGTGTTGGAATCGCAAGCGTCCGCGGTGCATGGATTGCCGTCGTCGATGACAACGCCCTCGCATAGTGCCTGGTAGGGGCGGACCGTCACGACGACGTCCGGGTTGACCACGAGGTTCTTTGCGAAAAAGCTACCCGTGTAGCTCGGCGACGCAGGCTGAAGGGTTAGCGTCGCGTTCGGACTCAGCAGGGTGCCGGTGAATGGCCCAGCGAGCGTGGTGTTCGAGGTTCCGACGTACGCTAGGAGGAACTTGGCCACGTCACCCCCGGCGGACGTCACGCTGCCTTGCCAGGTCAATGCCTGACGCACGAACACGCGCACCGCGCCGGCGGTCGTGTTTGCCTTGAGAATGGCACCCGGAGACAGCGTCAGGCTATCGACGCGGTAGTCTCCGGTGCGGACATTCAGCGTGGCTCCCGCGCCGACAGTGACTGTGGCGAAGTCACCTGGGTTTGCGGTCGCTGATGCACCGGGTGCGACGTTCAGGTTCGGCGCACCGTTCATGAACTGAACGCTTACGGTCGTGAGTGTCGGATTCGGAAGCGGCTGCCCCGTCTGAATAGCACCGGTGACAACCGTGTTCGCACCACGTGTCAGGGCACCAGCGGCTTTGACGAAGCCACTCACCCGAGTGCGATCTCCGATCGAGACCGAACCCTGACTCCATATGTCGCCGGTCTTTACGTCCGTTCCTGTGGTTATGGTGCTCGCCAAGTTCACCACGCCACCAAAGGCGCCGCTTGGAAGCTTGATCTGAACACGATCGCCGAGTGTCAGCGTTCCCTTGGCCGTGACGCCCGCGCCACCGGTTGTCACTCGGGGCGGCAATTCGAGTGTAAAGCTCGGTCCGGGAGTGAGAGCCTGCTGCTGTTTGCCGACGCGCTCCTCAGTCCCAGGGCGAGCGCACGCCGTGAGCACCACTATAAGGAGGAGTAACCAGCGGCTCTGGCACGCAAGCAACCAGCTCGAGTGCCGCGAAAGCGAGCGACCCGAGAACCACGCAGCCCGTTCACATGTCGAATTGCTCATGACTCCTCCCCAGCGAGGTTCACAGCGCGAACCAACAAAGCGCACAAATGCACACCAATGTCGTCTTGTCGCGCGCGATATGCAGGTTCGCACATACTCAGTTCCTGATGCAAGCAGTAACTCTTATATGGTGTGACGTAGTTTTTCACAGCCCGGCGCCAACCGCGTTGGCAGCAAAGAAACTTGATTGCTCTCCTGGCACAGCCGCTTAGCTACGACAGCGCTACGTCGTGTGTTCGTCATGGTCTTTTGGTATCCGACACACAAATCGACCAGAGAGAGACTTCAGTTTCCTAGAATCGACCGAGCATTGATCGATTTAGACCCATCAAGTTCGCGCAACCGGTCCGACACGAAATCGAGCAAGACCTTATTCGGACAAACACCAGCTACAGCTGCGCAAAAAATCGACAACCAAGCGACTTTTCCCGATCCGCAGAAGGTCCCGTCCGAAAGGAGTGACGGCTATTCAGCACGCTCGGCGAGCCGCATTAACCTATCGATTCTCACGCAGACGTTGACGAGCCGCTCAACCACTTCAGGCGCTGTCGCCCTCACGGTTGCAGCGGCGGCGCGGATGCGCTCGGCATTCGCATACCAAGCCAGCGGTCCCACCGTTGCGTCGAGCGCGTGCGCCGAGGCGAGCAGTGCGGATGCTTCGTGGAGTACAAATGCCAACTCGACGCGCCAATGTGTTTGAGGGCCTTTTGGTGCGTCGTTAGCAGGTGAAGCTTTGCGCTCGAGCGGCCCAATGGAGCCACGTGAGAGAAGGTTGCGCCGAGCACGCCCCCGGCCAGTCCGGTTAGTTCGACTGCGTGCCATCGAACTGCGCTCCTGAAAAGAGGCGCTCATCACTCACCGCGCCGGACAACCACGTTCTTAACATATCCCTATCCTTCTGCAAAGGACTGACCTTCATGATCTGACGTAGTTCTTCACAGCTACCGACAATCAGGTTGGCAGCCACAGAAACTTGATTGCCGCTCTGATGCGCGTGCACCTCTACGCAGACGCGCGACTTCGCGCCTTCATCACGGACCCTCGGCATCCGATTCATATGTCGGCCAGCGACAACTTCAGTTTCTAAAAATCGACCGAAGTCGCATCGATTTTTCTTTTCATAAATTCCGCAACCGGCCACGAATCCCGCCGATACGGCGCGGCCGCTGTCCTGCGTCGCTTGAACAGCTGGCTACACACGCGCAAGTCGTGCTTGGCTCGATTTGACGCAATCAAAACCGTCACGGCCGTGTCTCGACGCTGCGAAAAAACTGTGCGAGGCGCGCGGTGGTGAGTGCCGACAGCGGCGACACGGTTGCGGTGACAACGCGATCGTCGAGGACGAGCAGGCGTGCGCGGCTGATCTGCCCATCGACGGAAAAGTCGATTTCTCTGCCGCCTATGACCTCACGTTCGCTGACGAGCTCCCCGGCGACAGATTTCACGACCGAGTCTCGCATCGCATCGAGCAACTTCGGACCTGAGGGACGTTTCGCTGACTTGAGAGCACCGATGCGCGCACAGGTGAGCGCGACCTCCCATTCGTTTTCGACCGCCGCAGTTGCGGTATAGGTCATGAAGGCGCCGCTCTTGGTTTTGGTCTCTTCGGCGCTGACCTTTGGCTTGCCGGGGAACTCGGCTTCGACGCCGCATTGCTCGATCGCTTGCTTGACCCAGTGTGTCCGGGCCGGGGCGGGCGACTGGGCCAGCGAAGGTGCGGGTGGCGCGGCCGCCGGCTTGGGTTGCTCGCCACCAAGCGGCGTGCACGCCACCTGATTCTGCGCGCCGGAGCACGTGTAGACACGCTCTCCGCACGTCGCGGTCCAGCTCGTGGAGCTGAAGCCCATCACCTCGTCGGAGATTTCGATTTGCGACGGAGCGCAACCGACGTGTCCCGCCGAGACACTAGCAAGCGAGCCTGCGCAGCCGAACAGGGGCAACGCAACCAAGGGCATGATCCATTTCCACTTACTCATGATTCTCTTCCTCTCTATCTCTCTGAAAACTCCGAACGTCGGAGGGCTATGCTTACGAGTGTCCGGCGCGGCGGCCCGCACTCGCTCAGGCGTCAGGCACCGAGCGCGACTCGCGGTTGCTCCTCGCCGCCGGGGCGCGACTTGTTCTCGGGAGCTGACACTGCACTCAGTTCAATGGCGAGTCGTCCGACGAGTCAGGCCCGTCGATGCCCCAACCGCTGATGCCGCGATCCAATTCGCGAAATGCTGCGAGAAGCTGCGCCACAAGCGTGCTCACCGCTGTCACCCGTTCGTGGACCGCGAGCACAATCGGAACTTTTCCTGTGGGTGACTCTCGCACGCGATCAACGTCGCTCGCTAAGGTCCGCGCGATGCGATCCAGCTCGGTCAACGACTCTAAAATCTCGTGAACGGAGTCGCGGAGCGCTTGGATTTCGAAGAATGCGTCCGAGTCCTCGGCAAGCAAGAACTCAACCACCTCTCGCATCGACTGTGGACATGCAGACATGATCGCTCCTCGGGTCGCGGACGAGCACGCTCGTGCGGGCACGTCCGGAGCAGCGGCGCAACGCGCGCCGCTACACACCTGTCGACCGCTCGCGAGGACCGATTTCAGAAAATCGACCGCAAATCGAAAAAAAGTGCCGGGGCGTGCTCCGCGAGATAGAATCGGCCGGATGTCTGGTTCCACCGCCGCGAGCCCGTCCCCGAGTGATGTCGCCGAACAACCGAGTGAAGCGCTTTCGCGAGTTCGACGCGGCGAGCTGACATTGGACGACTACCTGGAGACGCTGGTCGAAACCGGCGTGGCACACCTAAAGGGGCGAATGCCCGAAGATCGTCTCGAAATCGTCCGCAATGTGCTGCGTGACTCTCTTCGGGAAAGCCCTGAGTTCCAAGAGACGGTGCGGCTCCTCACAGGACACACGACCAACGCTCCCAGCTCGTCGCCCTGAGCCGTGGCTGCCAACGATCTGCCCGAAGTCCTCGAGCGCTTCCACGCCGAGCTCGAACTCGTCTCGGTCATCGCGCGCAGTCTCTACCGGCGTCTAGGCTATCCAGTGGAGTTCGATGACCTGGTGAGCGCCGGTCGCGAAGGCTTGCTCGACGCAGCGCGACGCTTCGAGCCTGAGAGCGGGACGCCGTTCCACACCTTTGCGCGCTATCGGGTCCGCGGAGCCATGCTCGACAGCGCCCGCCGCTATTCGACTCTCTCACGCAGAGTTCGTCACCAGCTAGCCGCGGAAAGAGCAGCACTGTCAGTTCAAGAATCGCTCACCGCACGTCCATCCACCATTGGCTCCGTAACCCTCTCGACTGAAGCCGCGCTCGCTCAGCAATTAACCGCCATGGCCACCGCCGCGGGGCTTGTCATCGAGAGCGCTGAAGGTCGAGAAGTACCTGCGGCCGAACCGAGCCCGGAGCAGGCGTTGACTCGCGCGGAATTGCTCGGCGTTGTGAGGCAAGCCGTCGACGATCTCGACCCTGAGGAGGCCCAGGTCATCCGTCGCCACTACTTCAATGAGGAGCACCTGGAAGATATCGCCGCCGACCTTGGCATGAGCAAGCCCTGGGCGACGCGCCTTCATCTCAAAGCGCTGTCGCGCCTCTCGAAGTTGCTCAGCGACGAAGGCTGACGCTCCTTACCGGGCAACCTTGTTCTGTGCCGATGGCGGCACATACGCGCTGCTCGCGAAGGCGGTCGCGAGCCAATTGGCTACCACCTTTGCCGACGCACCGCGCGCTGTGAGCTCGGTGCCTCCAGTCTTTGCAACGCGCTTCTCCACCACGGCGCCGTGCTTCTGAACTTGGCGATCGAGTTCTTCGAAGTCGAGGAATACCGGATACGCTTCGCCCTCCGCATCGAAGAACCGCAAAAGGTAGGGAGGAAGCCAGGTCGGCCCGAGGTGGACCCGCCACGCACCCTTCGTCGGCGAACAGAACAGATTGAGGAACAATTCCTCTTTTTCGACGTTGGTCATCGCTACCTGACTCCTCAGTTTCTAGCGTGTACCCGGCTCGCGCGCATCGGCGCCAATCGTTCCAAGAATTCTTCGGCTGAACTAAAGCGATCGTGAATGCCGGGTGCGATGGCGCGCAGAAGCAACGTGTCGAGCGCAGGCAAGCCGCCGTCGGCGCGCAGGGTCGAGGGCGCACGCGGTGGCCACGCGTCCGTTTCGTCATAGGGCCCCGTGCCGGCAAGCGCGAAGTACAGAATCACGCCCAGCGAATAGAGATCAGCGCGAGGATCCACACGATCTCCAGCGAGCGCTTCTGGACTCATGTAGCGCGGCGAACCGATGAGGGCTCCAGTCGCCGTTCGCATCGGAGTTAACGCGCCGGTATTCAGCGCCGTTCTCGCGAGAACCCGCACGAGGCCGAAATCCAGAACCTTGACGACGGTTGAAGCTCCGCCGATGGGCACGTGGAGAAACAGATTCTCGGGCTTCAAGTCGCGGTGAACGACGCCCAGAGAGTGCGCCATTGTCAGCGCCGACAGAGTTTGCACGCCGAGCTCGATCACCTCAGCCACCGGCAGCTGGGGCGCTTCATCGAGCCGAGCCGCCAACGTGTGCCCCTGGAGCAGCTCCATAACGATGCACGGCCGCCCATCTGCCGCGATCCAGAAGTCGATCACCTCAACGACGTTCGGATGACGAATGCGCCCCAAGACTTGCGCCTCGACCTGCATCCTGGCTGCGCTCGCCGACTCCCGGCCGTTTGAGTGCAGCACCTTGAGTGCCAGGCGCCGCCCCAAGAACTCGTGCTCGATTTCGTAAACGCAGCCGGCGGCGCCGCGTCCGAGCTCCCTGATAAAACGATAGGGCGTCGGCGCGAGGAGCTGCGTCACGTCGTCCGCTCGGGAACCGCCTGGGTGCACTCGAAGCATCATGAACACCTATCGGCTCGCCGCCGTCAGCGATTTCAAGGAATCGACATTGAGACGACTTTTTCTCGAAGCGCCCCCCTCGACCCCCTCGAAGCCCGCCAAGAAAAGTGACGGGGCTGGACGAATTTTTGAAACCGGACCACGGACCGGTACGACTAACAAAGTGTTGCCTCAGCTTCCTGCCCTGCATAAGAGTTCACTATCCACCGATTCCGTCGGTATTCAGCCGATTTACCCGGCACTTCGGCCTGACACCTGGGAGCGAAACGCCGCCGCTCGTATGCTGCCGCCGCCGCGCCAAGCTGCGTGTCCACCATGTTGCCCACGTCCGCCGCAATCGCCGTGACCGAGCTGTTCGCGGGCACGCCATACCGCATGGTGCGCCCGCTCGCGGTCGGGGGAATGGCCGAAGTGTACCTCGTCGCCCACCGCGGCATGGGCAGGCAATTTGTCGCGAAGGTGCCGCGTGGGGAGCTCATCGCGAACCCGCAGATCGTCGATCGCATGCGCGTCGAGGCGCAGGCAACCGGCAGGCTGAATCATCCGCACATCCTATCGGCAGCGGGCTTCGGAACTACATCCGACGGCCGCCCTTATATCGTCACGGAATATCTCCAGGGTCGCACGCTGACGGCCGAGCTCGCCGAGCGCGGACGTCTGCCGATTGCCGAAGCCCTCCAATACAGCTGCGAGCTGTTGTCAGCGCTTGTCGCTGCCCACGCGCTTGGCATCGTTCATCGCGACATCAAGCCCGACAACCTCTTCGTCTGCCAAAACCCCGACGGCTCGCGCTTTATCAAAGTGCTCGACTTCGGCATCGCACGCGTTTTGCCCGATGCGCCGGAAGCTGCGCCGCGGCCCCTTTCAGACACGACGGCAACCGGCGTCTTGATTGGCACGCCGCGATGGCTGAGTCCGGAAGCCGCGATGGGCGGCCGAGTCGATCACCGCGGCGACGTCTACTCCGCAGGGCTCGTCATCTACCTACTCGTGGCGGGGCGCGGCCCGTTCGATCATATTCGCGGCGACGACATGCTGCTCACCGCGCACGCCATCGAGGACGCGGAGCGCGCGTCAAAACTTAGCGAGGCGCCACTTCCACCGGAGCTCGATGCTCTCCTCGCCAAAGCGCTCCAGAAAGAGCCCACCGAACGGTTTCAGACCGCCGAAGAATTCCTCAAACGCATCGAGTCGATTCGCGCGGTGCTGCTCCACTCGCCGCGCCTGCTGGAGACAAGCGTTTACAAACCATTCGGTGCGGTTGCTGAAGAAGAACACGATTCATCTTCGTCTGCGTCCGGGGAACGCTCCCTGGCCATAGCGCCACCAAGCGCGCGGTCCTTATCGGCGCCCGTCGCAATGGCCGTGTTTCTGCTGGCCGTGTCTGCCGCAGCAGCGCTTGGCTCGGTCGTCGTCTCGCTCATCAGCGGGAGCTGGCCGTGAACCGGGCACGAGACACTTATCCACGCGACGGCTTCGCCCGGCGCGCTCCTGAGGGTGGGGCATAGAATGGAGTCTGGACCGGTCAAGGCTGGCGATCTCTTCCAGGGGTACCGAATCCTCAAGCTGCTCGGGCAGGGCGGCTACGCCAGCGTTTACCACGCTCGACGCGAGTTCATCGACCGCGACGTAGCCATCAAGATCTCGCATCGGGCGGTGACGCGCGAGGTGTTCAAGCGCTTTCAAGGGGAGGCTCGACTCACTCACCGTCTCGACCATCCGAACATTGTCAAAGTCGAGGACGCCGCCGTCGCCACCAGCGGTCACTTATACATCGTGATGGAGCTCTTGCGTGGCCAGACGCTTTGGGACGCACGAAAGCAGTACGGCAAGCTCACTCTTCCCGAGGCGCTCCACCTGTGCGCGCAGACCGCCGAAGGGGTTGAACAAGCCCATCGAGTCGGCGCAATTCATCGCGATCTGAAACCGTTGAACCTGTTCATCATCGCGGGAAACCGGGCCAAGGTCCTCGACTTCGGCATCGCCAAAATCGCCGATGACAGCGACCGATCGAGCACGCAACGCGACGTGGTCCACGGCACGCTGAAGTACATGAGCCCAGAGCAGCTCTTGGCCGAGTCCCTTACGCCGCGCAGCGACATCTACGCACTCGCCGTCATTTTTTTCGAGCTGATTACCGGACGGCATCCTCACATTCCCGAGAACGCTGAGCTCACCGAAGCACAACTGGGCCTTGCTATTGTGAGCCGCGCCGCAGCCTCGCTTGCTGCGATTGATTCGAGCATCCCGAGCTATGTCGTGGAAGTTATCGCGAAGGCGCTAAGTAGAGACCCTACAAAGCGCTTTGCGTCGATGGCCGAGTTCGCGGAGGCGTTACGCGGATGCTGCGAGCGTTACGTTCGAGAGTTTCCGCACCTCGCCGAACTCCGCGAGCTCTGGATCCCCGCACCCAGTGTATCGGCGGTCGTGCGTTCCGCTGAGCCACCAAGCCAGGAGCACATCGCGACCGCCGTCGTCGCGGTCGTGCCCCCACAGTCGTTGAGACCAACCGTTCGCCTTGGTCCGGCGCCAAAGCTGCCCGAACCTCAAGCGCATCGCGATGAACCTCTGAGCGTGGATGGCGGGACTCCACGTGTCCAGATCGCGGCGACTCCGGCTCCGGTTGTCGGTGGCATTGCCGTTGCTGCTCGCGCTACCCCCATGCGGGAAAGCCGCGCTGAGCAACGTCGGGTCCTGACAGTCCGTCGCATCGTACCGGTTGGGGCAGCGATCGGCTTCGTCATCGGGATCGGCGCGACGCTCGCGCGACTCGGGAATCCGTCCGCAACTCACACCGCCCCCTCTGCCGATGACGCGCCCCTCAGTGCGAAGGTTCCGGGTATGCCGACACAAGTTCTTCAACCCAATCTCGCTCCTTCTGCAGATCTGGTAGGCGAAGGAAGACAACCTACAATGGAATTGCCGACGCCACCCTCATCGCCGTCGGCCCCGCTACCAAACGCTAGTATCGCGAAGACTGCCCCTCGTCAGTCGACGACACGAGCGAAGTCAACGCCGGGAATTAAAAAGAAGGCACAAGACCGGCTCGACTGGTTTCACGAAGACAGCCGATCGACGAACGAGCCAGCGGCTAAGAGCGGCCTCTGAACACCTGAAAGGATCCAAGGTGACCCATTCGCAAAAGCGTCGCGCCGCACCAAACGCAATCAGGCTCTCGTTGGAGCCGAAACGCGAAGCTTCGACCTTCGACCCCTCGCGCTTTGGAGAAATCGAGATCTCGCCGGAGCTCTTCGCAAAGTTTCTGCGCGCGAAGCAGCACATTCGTCAGGAACAGCTCACAGGCCCTTCGCGGTCCGAGCAATCAACTCCGGGGCTGCCCAACACGCGGATGGGCGCCGCGGCCCGAATTCGGCTTGCCGTTGCTCTTGGTACACTGATAATCGTGCTCCTCTTCGGAGTGTTGGCGGTCACCTTGGGCCATCAATAATCCCAATTCGTGGGAGGCCGTTCAGCAGCGCGGCGGCCTGGCCTGCAGGGCTGCTTCGCGCTCTTCCAAGTCCTACGCGGTTCACCGCGCGGTGCCTGCCGTGAATCGTGAATCCGTGAGTCACCGGCTTTAGGCACGTCGGGTGCACTCGAGGTGGGTATGCAAATCGTTACACGTTGCACGGAACACTTCGAGGACTCAGAAACTCATTCCGAGTCGAACGCCGTGCCCGCGGTCATTCCACGGCAGGACGTTGATGCGACCGATGTTCGCCTTGTCGCCCTCTGACCTAGGCGCACGGGGCCACAGGAAGAACGCAGCTAATGTTGCGACACCTACGACGCCTGCCCCGATGAAGGCTCCCGTCCCAATGTTCCGATTGCGCACAACCGCATCAACGCTGTCACCCAATGCAGAACAAGAGGATGACTCCGTACCGCCCACGCGGCTACATCCTCCTTTCGTTGCCAGCAGATGTGCGCTCGTGGTCTGCTCGTCGATCTCCCGCTCGTATCGCTCCACGTCGTTGGCCGCCTGGTTCGCTTTTCCAGTGTAGATGACTCCCACCGCCACGCCCGCAAGCGTTAGCAGCGAGCCAGTGATCACAACGGGAATACGCAGATCCGTTCCGCTGCGCTCTGGTGAAGCGCGATTGAGCTCAGGTGCGCGCACCGGTGGTGGAGGCTCGACTGGCGGACTAGGCGCAACCGGAGGCGACTCGGGGGTCAAAGTCAATTTGACTTCACGTTCTTCTCCGGCGGCAAGAACAACGTGGACGCTCGCCTTGCGACCGTTCGGCGACCTAACTTCAACGACGTGCTCCCCTGGCACCGTCCATATTTCGCGGCGTAAACTTCTGCCAAGGGAGAGGCCATCCACGTAAACATCTGCTTCGCTATCGTCGACAATGAGACGAATGCTGCCGACCCGCTTGCGACACTCGTTTAGTGCGTCCCGCCCCTCTGAAGGGTCGCGACCAGCAGGCAGAGTGGCCAGATAGTAGCTCCAGTGTTCGGCCGCCTCGGCATACAGGCCGAGCTTCATCTCTACGTCACCGAGCGCCGCCGCAACGGCCGGATGCTGTCGGAGTGCCCAGACCTGAAGGAACATCGCGCGCGCACGCTCGAACTCTCCTTTCGTGTACAGGTCCGTAGCGGTTCGCATTAGTTCCTCGGCCTTACTCACGCCGTCGGATCCGGTCCGAGCGGGCTCACCTGCGGACGCGTGCCGCATTTCCGCCCCGACGCAGAGAAGAAATGCGTGCGCCGCGATCATCCCGCGGAGACCAACGCGAGCTCGAGTGATCAGGCGGTTGTGGTACATCCGAGGTCCTTCGAATTATGGCTGCGACGAGAACGACCTGTTCGCTCGTCGCACCCACGTTAGCACGTCGGTGCGCTTGGCTTCTGGAGAATTGGCCTTCACAGCCAACTTCGTATTACGCATTAGTGGCACAGAAGAGATGCCGAGATACGGAGCAGTTCCTGTCCAGGGCGAGACTTGCCTCGCCCTGGACCCAACCGCTCAGTACGATCCCAAATCCGCGCTCTCGAATGAACCGCTTGTGCCATGTACGTCTAGTATTGTTCCAGACTCGGACAAAGCGACAACATGAATCACACCACCCGGTGCGCCTTGCGTGAGCGCGCAGTCAGGTGACGACGCGACGGGTGTTTCTGACATCTGCTCCCATGCGGAGAAGGGCGATGCTTCACTTTCCGCGCTGGCGTGCCAGAGTCGCCCTCCCGCTACGGCAACGAGATGATCCGCACGACTGCTCGGTGGCGGCGTCTCTGCGTACCACGAGCAGACGGTCGGAGAGAACTCAAACGACGTTCCCGCCGGCGGAGGCAGCCGGACAGGGTTCAACCATCCCTCGTGCCCCGAAACCCGCTTCAACATGTGGAGGGCAAGCGTTCCGCTCGCTTCGAATCCCGCGATGAACCGAACATCGCTGACGGAGTATGTCTGCCACCATGTATCAGGACTTGAGGCCAGAGAAATCGCGGGGATCGGAGTGATGTCTACCGTGTCCTGCCCATCGACCGATTGCGTGTAGACCTTCGCGATCGTTCCGCTAATACCGACCAACAGGATGAGGCCCTGCACGGAGAGAGAGGGGCTGTACGCGAAGGTTGATCCAACAAACTCGCGGACGAACGGATTGTAGCTCCTCCCCGTCCCGCTTGCGTGCAAGTAGGCTCCTCGCGGCGTTAGCGCTAGCGCAGCGATGTCGATCGCTGACTCAGTGCCACTGCAATCCAAATCCGAGCGATTGTCCAAGAGCGATCCATCGAGATCCGGAAGCGACTCCCATTTCAAACCAGCCAGCGAAGTGGTCGCGACAGCTCGATAGATCTTAGAGTCCTGACCTCGTGCGAAGACCTCGAGCCGACTTCCGTCTGGACTGACAACACAGGGGCCCGCGCGGAAGCTTCCGACTGGATTAATCGGCGCTCCCGCTGCGCCGCCCTCTTGGGCTCCGACGTTGCCACCTGCCGTGTTACCGCCCGCACCGGTCGATTGCCCTCCCTCCGAGCAGGAACCGTCGAGGCAGCCGCCGGCCGCGCCTTCTCCTCCCATGCCACCAAAGCCTGAGCCACCGCTACCAACATCGCCTCCGCCCGCGTGGGTGACGCCTCCGCTCCCGAAAATCAGGCCGCCGGTCCCGTTCACGCCTCCCGCCGTGGAAGCGCCTCCGTTGGTATCCGGAACTACGCAGGTACGCAGACGCTCGCATGTCCGAAAGTCATCTCCGCAACCCGTCGCCGTGTTGCCGGCGGACAACGCCAAGAGTGCCTGCGAGACAACGACCGCACCGCGCTTCATCTCGCGAGGCATAGCATGAAGGGAGGCACCACAGTAGGTTCAGAAACAGTAGTAGGTGTTCAGAAAGAGTACGCTTATGCGCTCGTAGAACGTAGCGAAACGCAATGCGGAAGCTCCACTCGCAGCGATGCACTATCCTGAGACGGTGCCAACGCTTACTCGACATCGTCTTGCTCGCTCCAAGAACGCCCCCTCTGGCTTCGTGCTGTCGCTAGCACTGGCGCTTACAGCTGGCTGTGGAACCAAAAACAAAACCGACTCTGCCTCTGGAGGTAGCGCTGGCCAAAGCGGAAGCTTGGGTGCATCACCGCAAGGAGGCAGCAGCAGCGGCGGGACAAGTGCAGGCTCTGGAGGCCAATCGGGAGGCTCTGCAACTGGTGGCAGTGCTTCAAGCGCCGGTGGCTCGTTTAGCGCGGGTGGTTCCAGCTCGGGTGGGACCAGCGCAAGCTCGGGTGGAGCCGGCTCAAGCTCCGGTGGCGCTAACAATGGGGGAACGTCGTCCGGGGGTGGCTCGACTTCATCCGGAGGAATTGCCGCGCAAGGAGGCACAAAGGCATCCGGCGGAACCGCCGGCTCCGCTACAATGAGCGGCGGCGCAGGCGGTGCGCCGTCGGGCGGGTCTTCATCTACGGGTCCGCGGTGGATTGGCCGAGTCGATGCGAGCAATCCCAATGCCGTCAAGTTCGCTTGGTCGGCGACTGGGTTCGTTGCTTTAGTCGAGGGCAGCACGATTTCGGTGAAGCTCCAGACTGAAGGCTCAACAAGCACCGCCTACTTTCAGCCCGTGATCGACGGCAAGCTCGGCGAGCGCGTGCAAGTACAAGCAGGTGCGGCGCGCACTGTCATGCTTGGACAGAACCTCGTATCTGGACAGCACACGGTCGAGCTACATCGGGAAAGCGAGGGAAGCTACGGAAACACCGTATTCCTCGGCTTCGTGGATGGTGTTGTAAAGGGTTCCCCGCCCGCTCCCAATCGGCTCATCGAAATTATTGGCGACTCCATCAGCGCGGGATACGGAAACCTGGGTACTGAGATACATCCTCCCTGGGATCAAACCTGCGGCTTCTCTCTCGCGCAAGAGTCCGCGTATCTGTCGTACGGACCGGTGTTGGGCCGGTCACTAAACGCGGAGGTGAGCGTCGTGGCTGTTTCTGGATGGGGAATGTACCGCGACAACCAAGGCAAAACGAACAACGTGCTCTCGTCAGTGTACAACAACGTGCTGGGGACTCAGCCAACACCATCCTACAACTTCGCGCGAAAGCCTGACGCCGTCGTGATTAATCTCGGCACCAACGACTCGGCGTCCAACGATCCCGGTCAACCCTACGAAGACGCGTATGTCGCTTTTCTGCGCACCGTGCGGGGGCACTATCCAAACGCATGGCTCTTCCTGACGATTGGCCCAATGACGGGCGAGCCGATGCTCACTACGATGCGCAACCATCTCGATAACGTCGTCAAGAAGTTCGCGGACGCCAAGACAACGCATATCACCATGGATACGCAAAACACCGCGTCAACCGGATGCGACTATCATCCGAACGTCGCTGAAGACGCCAGGATGGCTGCCACACTGAAGACCGCGCTTCAAGCGAAGCTTGCGTGGTGAACCGTTAACGACCCGTGTTCGAACTAAGCGACGAGACCATTGTCTCCGGTACCAGCAACGCAACATTCCCGCTCGCGCCCCAGCTGCGTGACTGTGTCCACCGCTGTCGATCAAGCACGAGAACACCGCGCCTTTCCGTCACGCTTTACGCTTCAACTGTCACCTCACAGCTCGCCGCGACAATTTCCAACGTCGGCCGGTCGTCGTGGTCGAGAAATGAGTACACAAGATAACTGTGCGTTTGAGGCACGACAGTGAAGCTCTGCGCCAACACCTCGCGCAAGAATCCAGCGCTCACCTCAGCACCTTGAACTGCTGCCGAGAAGCTTCCCGCGCCAACATCGCGTTGTCCTATGATGTCGACGAATTTCAAGTTGATCCGTTTTGCATTCCAGCCCTTGACTCGCACGACAAGTGTGTCTCCTTCGCGGGTGTAACCGCTGAGCTCCGAGTCCGAGAATCCAACTGGTGACTTGATGGGTTCGCTCATTGTCTACGCCCGAGAACTTCTCGCCTGGAACGAAGCCAGTACCATTCGCCGATGTCGAGGACTGTAAGTCCCGCCCGGTTCCTAGGGGTTGAGTGGTCGGCGGTTCCACCTATTCGCGTTGGCGTCCTCCATGCTTTCTGAATCTTAGGCAAACACCCGGCGCAGCCCAGCATCCAGTGCCGCCAGCGAGTCGCGGGACGTCTCGACATCGATCAGAATGTTCTGGCCAGTCCCCAGCGTATTGGCCGCCTCCGTGGTGAGGGAGAGTGACAGCTGATTTCCATCGAGCTGCCACCCGGTTACGCCACCATAGTAGGTTGCTCCGGAATCCGTGCAGAGGCAGTACGTGTTCATTCCCCTCTCAACGTCAGCTGCGTTGAATGAAAGGGCGCGCTGGATTTCGAGGCGGCTCCCACCCCCATAGATGGTCTCCGCCAGCACGACACAGAAAGAGTTGAGCTGAGGGAACTCTTCGGCAGCAACGGCTCGAGCCGTGAAGCCGTCTACGTCGCTATTTTCCATTGTTGGCCGTCCATGTGTTGTCGCCCCATTGCGCCCGCTGCCCGGCCCTCTTGGGCTCCACCGCTGCCACCTGGCGCACTACCCCCTGCGCCCATTGATGCCCGCCCTCCCTCCGAGCAGATAACGTCCAAACATCCGCCCTCGCCTCCGTCGTTGCCGCCAAAGCCTGAGCCGCCGCGTTCGATCGTGGCCCCACCGTTTGAGCTCGTGCCACCACCCGCAGTACCGCCACCAGCACCGGGGGCACCCGATTCTGGAAAGCCGCCGCTCGCAGCTCCGCCCTCCGGCACGACACAAGTCCGAAGCCTCTCGCACGTGCGATACGAATCGGCGCAGCCTCCGGCTACGCCAAGGCCACCAGCATCGCGGAGCCCGAACGGTATGAATACATCTTGAGCGGCCTCGTCCACATCTTCACTCGTCGCACTCAGGTTAGCACGTCGCCGCACGTGGCTTCTGAAGAATTGCGGATGCGCGCTCACCACGTCCAGCGCTCCTGCGTGGACACCATTGACGGCGTGGGTCGGCGAGTTTTTCTTACGCAAGAACTCAAGGAGCCGGCTTGACGAGCGCGTCCCGCATCAGGTGCGTGCGATGAACAAGGCGTGCTGGCGCGCTGCACGCCGCTTGGATCCCTCTCGTGTTCCGGGCACTATGCGAAGACGCGAAGTAGTCCCGCGATCGACGCCACAGCCTTTCTGAACGCACCATCGGAGGCGTTCTGGTCGGGATCCAACGCGGTCAACAACAGCACCGTCATCGCTTGCATTGACTACGCGGTAGGCAACACGACCGGGGCGAATTTCACGATGCGCATTGCGAAAACTCGGTGCACCGCGGGAACATCCTTGCGACCAAAGTGGGTTCGCTGATTCGCTCCCCTGCTTCGGAGAGCTTCACGAAGCGCGACGACCAGCTTCAGCGGAGCTCACTTGCTTCTCGAAAGCGCCGCGTCCAAAGGGGCATCCGGCCGACGGTCGGCGTATTCGCACTGCAGACGCGATTCGATTACCATTGCGCCAGAAGTCCTTCGCGGAGAAGTCTATCGACTTCTCCGCCGCGTATTTCCCCGGCATACACGCCATCCAATTCGACTTCGAAGTCGACTCGAGAATGTTCTGAGAACCGGGCCAGAGCGTCGATAGCTCGGCGAGCCTCAGCGACCGGCATCGGCGGAGACTCGCCTGGCGAAGAAGTGACAAGAAGCGCGCCGATCGTAACGACCGGCTCATCTTCGGGCCGCGTCGCGGAATCGGATTCGACTTCGTGCACGAATGTCGGTGGCGCAAACGTCCACGAACCACTGTGAGCAAGCGAAGCGACAACTTCCTTCAGAGACTCGATGCTCGTTTCCTCGATGTCACTCGCGACATAGACAAGTAGTCTTTGGGTCATTGCTCTATCCTGAGGTTCCTGGCCCGACGAGGATTGATTCTTCTGATTGCGCTCACAGCGGTCACTCTTTGGAGGTGATGAGCTAGCTACGCATTTGCGGCGCTCGTCACCTCGTTAGAACGATCCTTCGGCGATGACGCCGGAAACTCCCGAGGAATGCCAAGGCCCAAACGAGAGAGCGGTTGAGGACGATGTCGAACGGGGCCACAGCAGGTAAGCGGCCAAAGTGCCGACTCCCAGGACTCCACTGGCGATAAACGCAACCTTTGCCGTCGTTCGCGCGCTTCTCGCAGTATCCACTTTGGCCCCAAGTGTGGCGCAGCCAGTGGCAACCGACGCGCTCGGCGATTTGCACGCGCCCGTGTCCCCATCGTGTCCACCGACAGCTTCCCCAATCTTCTTGGAAAGCGATACTGCATCATCCGACGCGCTCTTCGCCTTTAAACCGAAGACCACACCAACGCCGAGCACCACCGCCGTAAAGGCCGCCCCGCCAACTAGCACCGGGGTTCGTGCGCTGGTGTTAGCGTCCACTGGCTGCGGCTGAACTCTCGCGGGCGCACTCGGTTCAGCCTGCGCGGGAGCCAAGGCGCCTGACGACGCCGCTTTGCCCGCAGCAGGTACAAGCGCAACCTGTTGCGTGTCGCCCGCCGACACGACCACTCGTTGCGACGCGACGTTTCCTCCAGGCAACCGCGCCTCTAACAAATGCGCGCCTGGTTCGACCCAAAGCTCATCCAGCGACGGAGCTTCGCCGACCACTTGACCGTCGAGCGACACAACGGCCTTCGGCTCCGCGGAGATTTCGAGCCGGGCAACATGCTTTCGGCACTCCGCGAGCCCTTCTTCTCCGTCCGAGCGATCCCGATTGCGCGGTGCATTCTTCAGATAGAACGACCAATGCTCCGCACCTTCCCGATACCGGCCGAGTCGCGTCTCGACATCGGCTAGATTCGCGGCAATGGCGGGATGCTGTGTAACCGCCCACGCGCGCGCGAAACTCACCCGAGCGCTCTCGAAGTCGCTCTTGTCGTATGCCTCCACGCCTCGCCGCATGTGCTCCGTTGCCTCGGCTTTCGCGTCGCGTGAGGCGTTGTGATTCGGTGCGTCGGGTTGCGCGCCGACTTGCGATGCCAAGGCCAAGAACGCCACGAAGGCCGCGCGTTGTAGAACCTCACGCGGACGACTCCGCAGCCTCAAGAAATCCACGACACGCATGAGGTTCAAATATCGGAACTTAGACTTTTCCGCTAGGTCGCAGAGGCGCGGAAGCGGGTTTCGCTAGAGCAGAATTCGTTCGCCAAGCTAGTGGTCAAGCGCTACGTTTCGCTGACGCGATGATGAGGAAGACTGAGGCCCAGAGGATTGCGTTTGTTGTCGCTAGCACTGCAGCGGTCGGTGCTTCGTCTGCGCTACCGGGATGCGGCGAACCATTTGACAACGGATGCAGGGATACTCTCACCTGCTCGAACGGCGGAGCCGCGGGAGTTGCTGGAACGAGTAACGCAGGGGCGGAAGGGGGGGCGTCGGGCAATCAAGGCGGCGCCACGACAACTTCTGGAGGCCGTAGCGAAGGTGGCAGCGCCGGCGGAAGCCACGCCGAGGCTGGCAGTATCAATGGCGGCTCGTTCGCGAGCGGCGGTTCTGAACAGGGTGGCGCTGGGGGAGATGCCGTTGCTGGTGGCGCGGGTGGCGAACAGAGTGTGGGAGGTAGCAGCGGTTCCTGCTCCACGCGCTGCTCGCCAAGTGCGTATTGCAACGGAGGTACGTGCAAGAGCCGCATCACAGAGTTCTCGATCGGTCGTGCGGGGGCAGCACCAGACGCGATCACGAGCGGCCCAGACGGCAACCTGTGGTTCACGGACGGAACCAAGATTGGAAGGATTACTCTCGACGGTACGATCACTGAATTCGACGCCGTCAAGACAACCGACTTGCCTTCCGCAGGAACAACGTATTGGGTCTCGCCAACAATAACTGCTGGACCCGATGGGAACATGTGGTTCTTGGTCAAATTGTCTTCGGGCGCAACGAATGTTGGCAAGATCACGCTCACCGGCGCGACGACTCAGTTCCAGTACCAAGCGATGGGGCTGCAGCCAAGTGCCATTGCTGGTGGCCCTGATGGCAACCTCTGGGTCGCAGATCGCTTTTTAAGGCCGCAGTCCAACAACAGGATCTACGTGTGTACGCCCGGGGGAACACTCACGAGCAAGACGTTGCCATCCACTATGGGAGACATCGACGATGTTGTCCTCGGATTCGACGGAAATCTCTGGATGACTGACCGCGCCGCGGGAATTCTGACAGTTACCTCGGCTGGCGTAGTAACCCCACTGGAGCTTCAGACCGCTGATACTCCGTATCACCTGGCGCTCGGCAGCGATCACAGCATGTGGTTCACTGAGTTGAACTACCCAATGGGAATCATTGGTCGCGTCAACCAGTCGGGTAAGCTGGACGAATTCCCCGTTGAGACCGGGACGGAGCCGCCGCAATACATAACGCCGGGACCTCGCAATGACCTTTGGTTTAGTCAGCCCGACTACCACGAGCCGATCGCTCCTGCCATTGGGCGGATTACGGTCGCGGGCGAAACGGCATCGTTCCCTGTGCCATCCAATCCGCTCGGCATTGTAACGGGGCCCGATGGAAACATCTGGTTCACCGAGCCCGAGGTTGGAAAAATAGGTAGGTTCATCCCTCCGTAGAAAGACTCGCGGCCCCCTTAGTGCTGAACGCAGTGCTCGCAGTGGTGATCCCCCGGCAAGTACTGGCAGCACGACCCCGCGAAACAGCCGCACCGAGCCACCGCTCGGCCTTGCTGGAAAGATCTACGTATCGCCAGCCTGTCCAAAGCGCCACCATGCGTGCGGCCGCACAGTAGCTTCGCCAAGGTGTTCATCTTTGGTGCATTGCATCGAGCTGACTGAAACTGGCGAGAGCGGGGCTTTCGTTCGCTCTCGTTCGGCGCGTCCGGTGTAGCCTCCCCCGGGACCCTGCGGAGACTCACTCACATATGATTCGTATTTGCTCTTGGATCGGCGCTTCCGTGCTTTCGCTGATGCTTGCTTGTTCGCACGCCGATGTTGAGCCGAACACTGGCAACGGTAGTGGCGGCAGTGGTTCACCGCCAAGCGGAGGAGCCCCACCGGCTCAAGGCGGACAACAGTCGAGCGGTGGGGCCACGGCTCAAGGCGGCATCAATTCGACTGGCGGCGCTTCGAGCGGCGGCAGCTCGAACGGCGGAACCGGCACGGCGAGCGGCGGCATCAGCTCTGGTGGTAGTTCGAGCGGCGGGACCGCGACTGCGAACGGCGGCGCTTCAAGCGGCGGCAGCGGCGGCGGTTCGAACGCAGGCAACGGAGGCAGCGCAGGCGCGCCCGATCCGAAATGGAAAGCCGCGATCTCCGCTCAGGTCACCGACCAGATGTTGAGCGACGGCTACAGCGCCTGGAAGGCCAAGTACACGAAGACCTGCGACAACGGCAGCGCCGTCGTGATCATGAACGACACCGTCGTGTCGGAAGGCATCGGGTACGGCATGTTGCTCTCAGCGAATATGAGCGACCGCACCTTCTTCGACGGCTTGTTCAAGTATTACAACGACCACCTCGACTCCAACGGCCTGATGAACTGGAAGACGGGCGTCTGCGAAGGACCAGGCAACAATAACCAGAACGCGGCGAGCGACGCCGAGCTCGACGCGACCATGGCGCTCATTCAAGCGCACGCGCGCTGGCCGGACGGCGGCTACCTCGACAAGGCGAAGAACCTCGCCGGCAAGATCATCAAGTTCGAGACCGACGACTGCAGTGGTCGCAAGGTGCTAAAGCCTGGCGATTCTTGGGGAGGGTGTCACGGCTCCGATCAACGCATAAACCCTTCGTACTTCGCAGTTGGGTACTACAAAGTCTTCGCGTCGAAATTCAGTGACCAAGCCTCGACGTGGAACGCGCTCATTAATGGCAGCTACGACCTCTTCGCGATTTATCAAGGTCGCATGAGCGGGCTCGTCCCCGACTGGAGCGGCGCAGACGGGAGCGACAACGGATCGAAGTACTCGTGGGACGCCTGCCGCACGCCTTGGCGCGTGATGATCGACTATGCTTACACCGGCGAACCCAAGGCCCGCACCTTCATGGAAGGCGTGCGCACCTGGTTCGATGCGAACTCGAGTACACTCACCATGGAGCAGACGAATAGTGCCTTCCACGGCGCCTTCGCGCTGGCCGCCGCTTACGATCAGGCAAAGTTCGACGCTGCCATGACGACATGGCTCAACGTGAAGGGTGACGATGTTCCATACTTCCAAGCCACGCTACGTTTGCTCTATCTGCTCGCGGCGGCGGGCAAGTTCCCGTCGACGATGTAGATTTGAAGAGTTTCTCGAAATTCAGTTCGGAAGAGCGCGGTCGCCGCTTTGGCTCTTGAGGCGCGCAACTTCGACGTGCCCGCGATCGTGCTCGTGTCGGGATTGTTGCATCTCGCCGGCACAGCGGGCGACTCACGCCGACACCGCTGCCCCGTCTCGCTCATGCGGCGAGTCGGCGAAGAAGGTCTTGGATCTCGGCATGCCACTGTTCGTTCCGACCACCCTCGTCGAACAATTCTTGAAGCTCTGATTCTGACTCGATCCTTCGCGTGCAGGACTCAGCTAGGCCCCTCACACGCTCGTCACATTTGTTCCGATGTGCGCGAACCCAGTCCGCCACTGTGTCTGGCACCGCGCCAGGCCGACCCAGACACGCGGCCACGATCTCGGCTGCTCCCAGTGCAATACAGCAAGCGTCCGCGCCCACGTACTCATCAGGCGCTGCGTCTAGCACTGCGGCGAAAGCGTCCTCCACCGACGACCATTCAAGTAGCTCGCCGAGCCAGTCTGAAACAGCGTCGTTCTCGAAATTTCCCGGACCCCATGCTCCCATTGGTCGCGTCCCTTCTTCATTCGGTTGGTTTTGGTACCGTGCCGCCGGCAGCGTTGTAGGCCTTGTCTGACATTTGGTACCGGTCGTTCGCAAGCAATCCACCGGCTCGTTTCGGCCCACCACCGGCCCGGATCCAATCCTCTTCTGCAACGTCCAAGCTTCGTCGAGAGTCCGGCTTTACTTCCTCAAGCACATCGTACGTGAATTTCTCTCCCGGATGCTTGGCTGCGTGCTCTGCCTGTCGAGCAGGAAAGCGCCCCGGCTTTGCTTGGCCTACGTATTCTTCACCCGTCGCGGCGTTTCGTCGTAGGTATATCGTTCCGTTCGGATTCTTCGTGCCACACGTATTGTGCACCCAAGCGCCGCTGTGCCCGACGAAGTACGTGTGGAGGCCATCGACTTCCAGATTATACACAGTGGCGGTTTGGGCGACAGAGCCGAGCGCCACGACAGTTAGCTCCGTGCGCGCAGCCGTCGCGAGCGGCGCGCTCAAGCCGAGGTCTGCTGCACGTGTCCAGCCACGACCCTCGATCCAAAACGGATGCTCCGAGGTGGCACGGATGACCTCCACTGAGCCATTCGCTTGCTCCAGTCGCAGCGCAACTAGTGGCTGGTCAGGCGTTACGAAAACCCGCACAACCGGACGCAGCTCTTCCGCGCCGGAGTCCTCGTCACGTGCCCACACGAGGTCGCCAACCTGAATATCAGCGATCACCCGCAAGCCGGTTGCCGTGGCCACTAGCGTCTCCCCGGCGAAGCACCGCTGAGGCTTGGGCCCAGCAGCCACGTCCTTGAGGCCTGCCACGGTCGCGGTCAGCGTCACGGCGGTCATCACCGGCTTGACTGCTTTGCGACCGACCTCGTAGTCGCTATTGGCCGTAGCGGCGGCAACGAAGTCGTCGCCGAAGTTGGCAACGTTCTTCGCGAGGGTGATCGGTTGCTTCAGCGTGTCGATTGCGGATTCGACGTTCGTGCGCAGGAAGTCGCCAATGCGGCCCTCTGCGAGAGCGCGCCCCTGCGACTGGACTTGCTGTACCTTCGCCCGCACCGCGGCCTTCACGTCGTCCTTGGCCTGGTCGAACATGCCCTGCAGGTACTCGCCGAAGGTCTTTCCGCTGGGGTCGGCGTGGTTGATCGGATCGCCGCCCGCGTAGGCGTACGCGTACAGGCGATTGGGCTCCGTCAACGCTTCTTCTGGTGTGAAGACTGCAAGCGGGTCGGGCGCTAGGAAGATGCCCGCGTCTGCGCGGTACGGTCGAGCATGGAAGTCAGCGAGGCCCGAACCCTCATCGAGCTCGTTGCCGACGAAGCCGTGCGGATCGACACCTCCTCCGGTGGAGCTCTTTTTTGCGCCGTAGGGTAGATAAGTCGCAGTGGAAACGACCGTGGCAGAGTCGTCAGCGATCGACAGCGGCGAGCCCTGATGATCGCCTAGGTAGTAAATTGTGCCGGGCGGCGCCTCGCGAATCTCGATGCCATTGCTGCCTTCTCCAGCTGCTCGGCAGCCCAGTGCCATCGTCCAGCCGCAGGCGAGCGCAAGAACCAATCCGAATGCTCGTGGGCGGCGAACGCCCGCTGTGCGAGCGGCAGCAAGAATCAGCGCGAGACAGGCGAGAACTGTCATCGCCACGCTGGTCCACGGTGAGCCGGCGATTACGCGCCATTTGCCGGTGCCAAGGCCCGCATGCTTGCCGGTCGTCGAATTTCCGGCGCTCGTTGAACCCGCAGCAGGCGTGCTCGAGTCGAGTGTGTCGAGACGAGCCACGCGTTCGGTTCCGAAGCTGACGTAGCGCACGAGCTTCCCGTCGCGCACTTCCACGTCGCTCCCGAGATAGCGCACTGTGCTCGTTCCGCCCGCGGCGATGCTCGTGGTCTTGATCGCGCGCGCGTCGTCGAAAGCGTAGGCGTACTCTTCGATGGTACCTTCGCGCTCGACCCGGACGAGCCGTCCTTTCGCATCCCATGTGAGTTTACGAGTTCCATCCGCGATGAGTCGACCCGCCGCGTCGTACACAAACGATTCGCTGCCATGATGGGTGAGTTGGTCAGGGCCAGCGCCATCCTCGCCGTAGCGGTTCTCTACGCTCAGCGCCGTATCAACGGGATCGGTCTCGATTTTCAGAATCTTCCCGACGTCGTCGTACGAGTACGTCGTTGTCTTGCCTCCCGCGTCGACGACGGTGCGAAGCCGATACCGGTCATCAAAGCCGAACGTGGCACTCGCGCTGGCTGTCCGATCGACGTTCGGGCGATGGTCGGTCAGAGCCGTGATACGAGACGCCGCGTCGAGCGTGTACTCAACGTCCCTCAAGACGTGCGCATTGCTGGCGGTGGCGCTCATGCGCTGGAGCCGCAAGCGGCTGTCGTAGGTGCGCACATCGACAACGCCGTTGCCTAGGATCAACGATTCGAGATTGGACGCGGCATTCCAGCGAATTTCGGGAACGATCGGGCCTACGCTCGCAAGCAAGCCGCGCGCGTTGTACTCGTAGCGAAGGGCTGTATCGTCCGGGAAGCGCCGCCCGACTTGGCGATCGGCAGCGTCGAACTCGGAGTGAACGATGTGCTCAGTGCCGTCAGGCCAGACGCGCAGCATGCTGGTTTGTCGCGCTCGCCCGTCGTACCCGAAGAAGGCTTTGCCCGCCTGATCCTCAACCCATGCCAGGTTTCCCTCGATGTACTTGCCGAGCTCGGGATGCTCAGGAGCGGCAGCGTCGTAGTGGTAGCGAGCGGCGAGAGCCTCCGGCTCGTTCGGCTTCTGGTGCCATTCTTCGATTACTCGCCCGAGCGCGTCGTAGGCGTAGCGGACGACGTTTTCAGTTGGGTCGATGCGTCGTTCGAGGCTGTCACTGTCACCGAAAACGAAGTGCCAGACGCCTGCGTTCGGGTCGTCGATTGCGATCCGTCGCGAACGGCCGTCGTAGGAGTACGTGCGAACGCTTCCAGCCGCATCTTGGAAGCTGAGCAGATTGCCGAGCGCATCGTACACGTAGCGCGTTGCGAATTCCTTTTGGGCTTCGGTTGCGACCACGGCAACCAAGCGACCTCGACCGTCGTTCTCGTAGCGCGTGGGCGTTCCGTAGTGCTCGGACTTGGGATCGGTGTCGTTCTCATCCCAGACGGTTCGGGAGAGAGGCGCGTACTGAATACTCGTGGAGGCACCGTCGCCGTGCTCGGTTGCAATCTCACGCCCAAGCGCGTCGCGCCGTGTCGCGGTGCCCGCGCGTTTGCCGATGGTGGGCAGCGCCGCCTGTGGTTCGAAGCTCGGAAACGCCGCAAAGAAGGTGTTCCCGCGAGCATCCAAGCGTCCGAGACCCGTGAGTTCCGACATACCGTTCTCGGCGGGCCTGAGCACCCCGCGCGACCGGCCGAGGCCATCGAGCAGAGTGGTCGTTAGCATGGCTGACGCATCACCACTGCGGTTGCGGAGTGAGGTCGTTTGACGCGAGAGAGGGTTGCCGCTCGCGTAGTCATAGTGAACCGTTGGCAACGCGAAGCTGTCGCCAGGCTTAACCACGTCAATAACCCGACCGAGCGCGTCATAACCGAACCGAGTGCGTGCGCCGTTCGGTGACTCGAGCTCGAGCAGGGCTCCAAAGCGCGGGTCATGCTTTGAGGTCCAGGAGAGCGCTACGCCGACGCCGCTCCGCGTCTCTCGTGTCACATACGTGCGCGACACGTCGTAAACGAATTCACGGCGCTCTCCTTGAGCGGTCAGAATCGTGAGGGTGTTGCCGTCCGAATCGTACTCGGCCCGGTCTTCGTCAACGAATCGCTTCTTTTCGATCCATGACTCGGTACGGCTCAGGTCGCCACGCGTGACGTGCGCCAACGGCAACCCCAGAAACGCTGCCCCATCGTAGTAATGCCGCGTCATCTTCAGACGGGTCCCCGTCAAGTCAGTGACCTCCTCCGTCGCGACTCGACCTAGCACCCATTCTTCAATGTTGTTCGCGAAGGTCCGAACTGTGATCGCTTCGTCGTTCCCAATGCTCAGGTCTTCGGGCGTCACCTCGCCCCAGTCGTATTCGCCAGTGACGTTGCCGAACTCGTCTTGCTCCCACGACTTCTCGGTCAACCGCACATCTGCTTCATCGGCGCCCTCAACGTGCTCGACGAGCTCGTCATTCTTGTATGCGTACTCGATGCTCCGCCCGTCAGTCGCTTCGCCGAGTGTCGTCGAACGGTACGTGCTCGTCGTGCGCGAGAATACGTGCCCGCTCGCGTCGCGCTGTTCGGTGGTGAGAACCGCACCACGCAAGACCCGGTGCTCGAGCCCGAGATCGAACGTGCTCTCGGTGACGAGGGTCGGGGTGTACGCGTCGCCGACGTCTGTTTGGGTGCCGCCTGCAAAGCCGGCAAAGGTGCGCTCCCCAGGATCCCAAGCGCCGTTCGCGTAGGCGTAGCCGGTGGTAAGCACCGGGTCGCCGAGCTGCACGTCGACCTCCACTTTGCTGACGACCGGCATTGCCACGTTCATGCGCGACGACCAGGGCGTTCCGGCGTCGCGTGCTGCTGCCGCGTAGGCTGCTGCTGTCGAGTACGTGATGGTGGTGCGCTTGCCGACGCCGTTGTCGATCGTTTTCAGGAGGCCCGCGCGACCTTGCGGGAAGAGCTCGAGATAACGCCAGTACGTTCCCTCGTTCTGGGTGCGCTCAACCCATAGAATGTCGGTCGTGCCAGAGCCGTTCATGTCTGCGAACTGCACGGTGGCGCTCGGGCCCTTCGCGGGCGTGGACTTCACGCGCGCGACTGCGCCGTACGCACCTTCCGCGGTCGCGAGAGCGTATTCGATTTGATTCACGCCGACGTGCACGAGGTCGACCCAACCATCGCCATTCACGTCCACCAACCTCCACGGGTCAGTCGGATCGAAAACAGGAACGCCGGTTGCTTGCTGCCCAAGCTCGAAGACCCCACGCCCGCGGCCGAGCCAATAGGCAAGCGAGCCAGGCGTCAGATAACAGATGTCCTGCACATGGTCGCCGTTGACATCGCACAACTCTGTCTTGCCGTCCGAGAAGCGCAGCTCTTGCCTTGCGTCGATTTTTCCGACCAACGCTGGCAGCGACCAATCGACACCGCCCAAGTTGTAGCCGACAGCGAGGCCGGCTTTGGTCGTGATGGCAACATCAGGCAGACGGTCGCCGTCCATGTCAGCCAGGCGCACGTCTGGATCTTCGAACGTAAAGTTTGGAACGGTGCGAATGCTAACGGACGCTTTGAAGCGCGTAGCGTCCTTGCTGGGAAAGTAGCGGAAAGAATCGGTCCCGCTCTTCGCAAACAAATCAATGGCTCCGTCGCCGTCCAGATCGGCGAGCCCCACGCCAGTGCTCGAGAGCGAGAGCGATGGGCTTGTAGAAGGTCCCCAATCGTTCGCCGGCTTCCACGTGATGCCATCGTGATTCACGTACGTGTGAAACTTCCCCGCTTGCGCGACAAGCAGGTCGGGGAGCCCATCGCCGTTCAGGTCGGCGAGCGAAACGTTGGGGTCGGCTGGCGTGGGGTAAGGTGGAAACGCCATGCGCTGCACCTGCCCCTCGGTGGCGAAACTCGGCTCGGTGTAGCTGAGCGTGAGTTTGGGCGCGGCCGTCACGCCATCGGTCCCGAACATGTCAACGCTTGTGAGCAGGGACCGATTGCCCGCGCCGTAGCCGAGCTTGTAGCGCCTCACCAAGTCTCCACCCAGGGTGACCTCGATGGTCTTCACCCGCTGCGCCAGCACCCGCCGAATCCCGGATGAGAACAGCGTGTGCACATCGGGACGCACCTCGTAAGTGAGATCGATGCGCTGCTGCACGTTCTTCGAAAAGTCGTTCCAAACGACGGCCTTTAGGAGCGCGTACCCGCTGCTCGTATCCCACGTGTATGCGATGCGGTGGCCGTGCAGGTCGACGGCTTCGCGCAAGAGATAGGTCGCGATGTTGCCGCTCTCCTCCTCAGTGAAGCCAAGGCCACCGAAGCGAAACGTGGTGCCGTCCTTCGTGCGTACCTCCCACTTCGCAGCGTCCGAGTTTCGCTGAACGCGAGCGAAAGTGCCGGTCTCGTACTGCGGGCGGTAATAGCCGTCTGGCATCGGCAGCAAGTCGCAAGGCATGCCGAGTCCAACGAGTTCAAAGGCGTCCGTCGCATCGAATTTCGGAAGCCCATGCGCCGTTCGTCGGCGGATGCTCGGCAGGCCGGAGATGCGAAAACCGAGCCCGACTTCGGAAGCGCCCGAGCCGCCATCGTAGTCCAGGCTCAACTTCGGCGCGAAGCCGCCCGCCGCGGGCGGCACGGCAACGTCGATACCGTAGGCCGCCGTGCCAGAGGCAAGCGAGGGAACAAAACTTCGGCCCAAGCCTTCGACCGAACCAGGGCCAGTAGGAAGGCTGATTCGCGTGGGTCCCATTGCCGCGCCGCGCGCCCCTGCCGGTGGCGCAAACGCGCCAAGGAAGGCAGTGAGGGCGACGAGAAAGCGGGCGCACGCGCCCGCCACCTTTGACCTGAGCTCGGCCGACGAATTGCGTTTCGAGGAGTCCACGAAATACTACTCGACGCGGCTCACGAGCCGATTTCAGAAAAAAGAACGGCGCGCTCCACTTTTTCGCGAAGCGCGCCCCAGAGGAATAAGAGAGGCGTTCAGTTCGCGCGCGTCCAGGCGCAGCCTGAGATTAGCTTGCACTGGTTCTGCGAGAGGCCGATGCAGCTTGGAGCGGTAGTGCCCAAGGGCGTACAACCTGGCGTCCACGAGCAGCCCTTCATGCCGGTGCAATCGAACTCGTACTTTTGGTCAGAGCACGGCTTGGGCACGCCGCTGCATGATTGGACCCCGGTGTCGCTAATGTCCCACGTGCATCCGTCTTGCGAGAGACAGTCTACTCCCGTCAGGCCGCCGCAATAGGCTGGCGTGCCGCTGCACCTACCACCGATCTGGCAATCAGCGCCCAACATGCATTGATCCAAGGTGCGCGAAGCACAGGCAAGCGCCTTGCCTTGGCACATGTACACCGGAGGCAAGTCCTCACCGTCACCGCCGCATGCAGGGACGAGCGAGAGCGCTCCGAGCAAGGTCAAAACACACATCACGATCTTCTTCATTGGCCGTCTCCAAATACGATTTCATTCGCGCTGCGGGCGCACGTGGACCGCACACGCAGCGCTCGTTTCGCAGCTTCAAGAAAATGGAGCTCACCACCCGAACTGCGCGACCGGTGAGCTCGCTCAATCGTTCAACTACCCGCCCCGATGCTCCCGAGGCACGCGGTCGAAATCGGCACTGATTTATTCTGCTGCGACAGCGCTTTGTGGCCCACACGCAGCACGATGTCATCGATGTGATTAATATCCAGATCGGCATTCGCTGGCGCGATGCTTCCCGGCGCGATAATGACTTTCCAGGTTGTACGCGCCACGGCCTCGCCGAAGAGTGCTCCGTTCGAGGGCGCGTCGCCGAAGGTGTTCACGCCGGCTTGGATCGTGGCCTTGGTCTCGTCGAGATTGTAGGTCTTGATCTGATCCGAACCGCAGTCTCTTAGGAGAGCTCCGCCGACGAGTTTGATGATGAGCTCGGCTTCGTTGTCGCCTTGAAAGTCGCCGACGATTTGGCCCTGAATGGTGGTGACCTTGTCGCTACACAAGTCAGCCGACCAGAGGCGATTACCAGGGCTCAGATCGGTGCTGAAGGTGATGGTGAGGTTGCCCTTGGTATCGAGGTTTTCGTTCTTCAGCACGGCGCGGCGGAAGAGGTCACCCTCGGTCAAGTACTCGCCGGTAATCGGGTCAACGCGGGGACCGGTGATGCCCAACATGCGGCGCACCGAGACCGTGGTAGTGAACTCCTGCGGATTTCTGTATTGAGCAACGTAGTCGGAGTGAATCGAGGACAGGCAGTTGCTCAATGCAGCCGCGCGGCTCGAGCTCGAAGCGTTCAGCACCGCGCGACCCAGCGCGTCGCCGAGCGACATGTTGAGCTCGTATTCCAGCGCCCGGCCTGTGAGGAAGAGCGCGCGCTGCGCCTCCGCACGGGCTTGGACAGCCGCAAGAGCCGTGTGGCTCTGCAAGACCCGGAACGTCGGGTCCGAGAACGACGCGCTCGAGATCCGGGCAAGCACGCGACCTCGCTCTTCAACCAGGCGCTTAGCTCTGTCGAGGAGGTTAGCGCGGTTGAGCTGCGCTTGCGTCACGCCAATCTCTTCCTGCTGCATGTCGACGCAGAGCTGCTCGAAATCGATGAACTGCTTCTGAATATTGGCCTGGCCTTCGATGAATGCGATCTCCTTGTGAGTGCTCGCTGACTGCATCTCCTGCGCGGTCTGCAGGTTTTGGCGCTCCACCTCGAGCGCAGTGCGTTGCGCCTCGAGCACCGCGGTGACGGCAGCCATGGCGAGCGGCGCTCCGCCGTTCCATACGTTGGCGTTCGCGGCCACCTCGAGGCCCCTCTGCATCGCGTTGATCGCGCCTTCGGCCACGATGGCGGCATTGAGCCGCTTGCCCTTCGAGTCGATAAAGTCGAGATCGGATTGCAAGAGCGACTGTGATCGCGCGAGGCTGTCTTGGTCGATGGCGATCTTCCTGCCCATGCCATCCAGCCGCACACGCTGGGATTGAAGACGCGAGTTCGCGAGATCGATCGCGAGGCTCGCGCTTCCGATTTCGCCGCTCTCGTCCGCGCCGCAGTCGTCCCAGATAGGCTTCTCGACGTTGAAACTCCTCCCGCAGATATCAGCGACTTGGCCGTCGATGCCAAGCCGCACTTGGCCAAGCTCGGCGTTCAACTGGTCTTGGTTTTGTTCGAATGCGCGCGTTGAAGCCTGGAACTCGGCTTCAGTCGATTTGGCGAGCTCAAGCCTCGATGCCGAGTAGAAGGTGAGCATCTGCTCGAAGTTCGTGCTGGGCGAACGATGCACGTCGTACACGAAAGGGATCTCACCCTCGGGCACACCGAACGCGACGGGGCCTTGTTGCAGCGCCTGAAAGCCACGGTCGGAGAGGGTCAAGGAACCGGCTGCTTCATTTCCAAAGTCGGTGGGATTGCCCCAGGCGTCGAGCACGGAGGAGAGCGTGACCGCTTCGATGAGACCGAAGAGACCGCGCGCTTGGGCACGTTCGATGCGTTCGTCCTGCTTCACGGTCAAGTCGGTCGATTCGAGTCGCGCTTGTTCGCCGTCAAGGGTGTGCAGCACGTAGAGCGCTCGGGCCAAAGCGCGCCCGGCAGGGTAGTTCGAATTGGTTAGGTCACTGCTCTTCGCGTTACCCGCGGCGATCGCGATGGGAAGCGACTCGAGGTACTGCAGCGTCTGCGTCGAGAGCGCCGCGGTGAGCGGCGCGTCGATCGCTGCGCGCGCCTTCTGGAAGCGCGAAATCTCGCTCGCGAGGCCGCTTACGAACGACTCCTTGAGCCCTTCGACGATATGGTTCTGCGCCACGAAAAGGCCCGGAGCTAAGGCGCGCGCGTACAGTCGGCTGAACGAGCCTTGCGCCGCGGCAAGCTCTGTTTGGCCCCAGGTCGCCGTCGAGAGCTCCCTCAGGGCGCACACGAGCGCCGGTGCGTATCCGCACGAACCATCACTCGAATGTTGAGCCACGACGGCTGCAAACTCCGCGGGCGACGCAGCCTGAAGCTCCGCCTCGCAATTCTTCGCGATATCGTCGAGCGGGTTGCTGCCGGTCCGCACGCGGCCGAGACTCTCCGTAAGTCCGAAATACTTTCGCTCGATGGTGCCGTCGAGGCAGGCTTGGTTGCTGCCGCAACCAGCGCCCGAGATGCATTTCAAGTCTCCAGGCTCACAATCGGCGTACGGCTGACCCAAGTTGGCGCAGCTGCCCAACGCCGGAACGTCCGCATCGCTCCATCCCGGAAAGTTCGTCATGCTCGCGAATCCGCCCGCTGCCTGGACGGGCAGCACCGCCGGAGGAACGCTGAAGTCCACGCACGGCACCTTCGGGTCGGCTGCAGGACATGGGATGCGACCCGCGTCCTTCGGCTCGAGGTACACGTCTCCACCGGTCACGATCGGTTGATCGGTGACGCCGTACACGGTCTCTTGAAAGCTGCCGGTCAGCTTGCCGCCGCCAGATTCCGAGGGCCTCAGCTTGAACGCGATTCGACGGCCAATCGGACGCTGGAAATGGTTGCGACTGCCGCCATAATTCGCGTCGATTCGCTGCGTGAGTGTCACCGACAGCCCTTCACTCAACGTGAACACGCCGCGCCCTGCAACCACGCCCGAGCTCGTCTGAGGAAACGTCATGGAGCGCTCTGGATCCACGCGCAGGATGACGTCACCTTGCTTGTCGAGCATGTCGACCGCAAACCCCACGTCGCCGTAGCTCGTGCCCTTGCTCGCGTAGTGCATCACGCCTTGATAGGAGCCGCTCAGACCGACGCGAATCGTTGGCGTCACCACGACATCGCCTAGGCTCGTGTGGAACAGAATGCTCCCGCTGGTGAGCGTGCCCTTAAGGTTCGCGGTGCTGACCTTGAATGTGACCGTCGTCTCGCCCGAGAAGGTGCCGCGCTCCGCTTCGTGCAATGAGAGAAACGGAGCACGGAGCTCCACGCGGTAGTCAACCGGTTCTGCACTCGTACTTTTCAACGTGACCGTGAACGTCGTATCTTGCTCGGCAAGCTCTTTCGCCAAAGGCTCCACCAGAACACTGCCGAGGTGCTGAGTCGAAGGCGATGGATCCGTGTCCGACGCCTGGCTCTTGATGCAGCGACCACGCGGCGAGCACACGAGGCCCTTCTCGCACTCGGCGTCAGCCCTGCAGTCCTGAACGCATTCACCGAGATCGCAATGCGTGTTGGCAGGGCAGTCCGCGCTAATGATGCAGCCGTTGCTCCCATCACCGGGAGGCAGGGTCTTCCCGCTATTGCTCTGCGCACCGCCTTCGCCACCCGAACCTGCCTCCGCCTCGGCATTGGAGGAGCCGGCTGCGCCTGCATCACCGTTGCTGCTCGCGCTCGTCTGCGAGCTCTTTTCGCATGCTGCTCCGAACAGCGCGCACACTATTAGCCAACTCATTCGACGCTGGATCATCTCTTTGCTCCGCTTGTTGGTTCGAAAACTTCGCGCTACTGGGCGAGTTGATGGAGCTCACCCGTCACGCCGACTGGCGCGGCTCCCCCACTCGCGAGCGCACCGCCGTTGCCGGGCACACCAATATCGAATGTGCCCTCGCTGACTTTGGGCGCTGTTCCGACGTACAGAATTCCAATCGACGGACCACCACCGCCCGGCCCTGATGCACCGCCAAGACCGCCCTCGCCGCCGGGCTGACCATCGGCTCCACGAAACGCGTCAGCTGCAGCGCCCGCTACGCCGGCGGCACCGCCGGGTTGTCCCTTGCCACCTGTTTCGCCTGCTCCGCCGTTGCCACCGCGACCCGTCGCGATGCTTACCCAGTTCAACTCAACCCCACTATTCACGATCGCGAGTGCAATCGACCCACCACCGCCGCCGCCTCCGCTCGCCGGTCCGCCGCCGCAACCGCCCACGCCGCCCTGGCCTCCACCAGAACCCGGCGTGAACCGGTCGTAGCAGTTCAGCTCCCAGCCTGCGGTGCTGCTCGGTCCGCCATTCCCGCCAAAACCGGGCATACCTGGTTCACCCCAAGTTCCATTCGAGCCGCTGTTCGTTGCCCGATACACCGCGTTTCGAAGTGAACCGATTCCTGCGCTCGCCCCGGCGCCATCTCTTCCCGGAGCGCCCGCGCGACCAGCGCGATTGCGCGCAAGCGCCGACCAGCCGCGGCCCGGTACGCGAACGTGCCCCGTGCCCCCGAGCGCACCCGCTTCGCTATCCGTTGCGAGGCACTGGGGCGCGTCCTGAGTAAGCCACCAGTTGGCGCCATTACCCCCGTTGCCGCCCTCGACTTCAAAGAAGCCGCCATTGAACGCGCACGCGATCGACGTTCCCGCGCCGCCTGGCGCACGAGACAAGCACGCTGCGGCGGTCTCTCCGTTGAGCAGTGTTCCACAAGCGCCTGCTTGCAAGATCGTGTCGCTCCCTGCTCCGCCCGCCGGCGGTGGCGCGGGCTCCGCGTCCGCGCCTGGCGCTCCAGGCACGCCTCGTTCGCCGTCGCCAGCGGTCAGCTCGACGTGTGAGAGCACTACCTTGGTCGAGTTGTTGATTGCGGCAGCCTGCGAGCTGGCTCCCCAATTGTTCATGGCAGCGCTCGCAGCGCGAAACGCGAGGCGATCAATGAGGACTGGCTCGGTTACGGAATCAATCGTGAGCGGCAGCCCCGTTTCGACGAGAACAATCGCGCGATCCTTTTCACGCGCCCAACCGCGCGCGCAGTTGAATCCCCCGTAGATGCTAACGCCCTGCTCGACGAAAACGTTCTCCTTATAGGTCGCGTCGCAGACGTAGACAGCCGACTTGGTCGACGCTGCCAGCGCGATTGCTTTATTGAGGCTGCGAACGGGCGCGGACAGAGTTCCCGCTGCCGAATCGTCTCCGGTCGGCGCCACAAACACCGCGTGTGCTGCATCGCCGTCGATGCCATCGCAATTCGTGTCTAGGAATTCGTCGTCGGGCAGATCTGCAACGGTCGCGTCGCATACCCCACGGCTGCCCGCACCGGCTTCACCCCCTTCACCACCCGCGCCGCCAACGCCCGCTAAGTCCGCCTCCCCGCCGGCGCCACCACCGGCAGCGCCGGAACTCGCGCCCCCCGCACCGGAGCTGCCGGCCTCACCTACTGCATTCCGAGCTTGGGCACCGCGATCCCTCTCACCTCCAGCACCGGCCTCGCTACTGCTCGACTCCCGATCTGGCGAGCCGCAGCCAGCGAACCCGCAGGCCAGCGTTAAACCGAACAATCCCGGAGCAATCAGTAGCGAACGACACGAGCGCATGGAGCCTTCCTCACTGCGCCGACACCACTCTCGTTCGCGCCCTGCGCCTTCCTAGCGCCCGCGTTCTTAGAGTCTGTCGGCTTTACATTTAGATCTCGGCGCGGCTCCGAGGCCGATTTCAGGAAAAGTCACTCGACGCGTCGATTTCTTGGATCCGAGCCAATTCGGGTCGGTGTCGCGGACCTCAACGCCCGCCCATCCCCTTCGCACGAGAATATTTTTTTGGGGAACGGTCGATTTTGTGAAATCGGCCCGCGCGCCTGGTCGACAAGTGAATGAAGTGCGTCCTCACTCATGGGGCGCGCTTCGACCAGGAGGGACCAATGGCTCCAGGCGAACAGGTCGCGCCAAACCAACCCGTTACTCGTCACACCCTGTGGCTGAGCCTCCGCCTCGGCGGCGACAACTGGCTGTTCGAAGTCGAACCCGACGAAGAGCGCGCGATCGTCGTGGGCTCCCTTCTACGCGCGCACGTCCGGGTCAATCGCCGCGACATAGCGCCCGTCCATTTCCACTTCGAGCGCGAAAAAGACCGCATGCGGGTGTGCCCCGCTTACAGCGCCGATCTTTACGTCAACGGAACTCGGATCAGCGGGCCTTATGAACTCGAAGATCATGCCACGATCGCATTCGCAGGACTTGAGCTCGAAGCTTACGTCTGTGACATTGAGCCCAACATCCTCGAACAGCTCGACTTGCGCGACTGGACCGCGGACGACCTACCGGACTGTGGCGCGGTCTTGTCGCTGCCGGACGGCGCCGAGGTCACGCGCGCAATACAACGGACGTCAATCGCACCCGAGGCACCCGCCGGCGAAACTAAAAAGTACGCTCCGCTCTGTGATTCCTATCAGCAACGAGACCCCAATCCGGGCCTGAGCACTAACGATGAGCGCGACTTGGGCGATGCTCGTGCGTCTTGCGTAGGCGACGCCGTTCGGGCCAGTTCTATCGTCTCGGTGGGCACCGCGCCGACGGAAGCCGCGGACGCATCCCTCGATTGCGAGCCCACGCTTCCGGGCGTTGGCGCCGTGGCGCGCAGCCCTGCCGCGAACGCCCCAAAGCCCGAGCTCGAGCCGACGTTCGATAACTTTCCTTCGACAGCTCCGGTTTGCAGTGATCAGGTCGACGACACCAACGAGCCATCGCAGTCACTCCTCGCCCGAATCGGACTCGCATCGCGGAAACGACCCCTGGCGGCAACGCTCGCTGTTGCCTCTGGCGCGGCGGTGCTTTCCCTCGCGATGCTCGCAATGGACGGAATCGTATCCCGCGACGCCCGCGAGCGACCAGCGGCAGAGCGACTGCACGCTTCAACGAGCATGGCCGCACCGGCGAGCCAGCTTCCTTCATCTGCAGCCCTCTCGGAGGAACCGGTCCCGAACAGCACGGAACCCGTGATTGCAGTTGCGTCGCCGTCCGCGCCGCCATTGGCGCCGCGATCGAATAGACGTGCGCCGCCGCTCGCGCCCAGCAGTGGTCGCGCGAAAAGCACTGCCCATGGCGCACGGAGCCCGTCTACGCGCTCGGTCGAAGCGAATCCGAGTGTGCGCTCGGGACTCTAGGTGTGTCTCCTTCGGCTGAACCGACATCGCTGCGCCCGTGCGATAGTGCGGATAGAACCATCAATTGGCATCACGGTGGCAATACGAAAAAACTGACCTGGTGAATCGCGCCGCCTGATGCTGGGACCACAAATCCTTTGCAGAGTCCTCCTCGTTGCAGCGGCGGCAGAGGCCTTGTCATCGCAAGGAGGGCGCCCTCGGCGCCGCCTTCGCGCACCTCGAGAACGACTTTCTCTGTAGCGAGCTCAGCGCCAGTTACGACCAGTCCGGCTCGCGATGCACCGACCGGGTTGGTGTTCGAGCAGGCGTCGGACTGTGCCACGCACACTCCATCGCGGCAGAGCCAGAAATCACGGCCGGTGGCGCATGGGTTTAGGCGCTCTCCAGTCGGCCCTCGTTCCTGAACAGCAGATAGTCGAATGCTCCAGCGCTCTTCGACGCCCAGGAGTTCCGAGCCCACGCCTGGAACGCAGGTGACTCCCGATGTGCACTTGACCGGCTTCATCTGACAAAGCACTCCGCCGGAGCAGGGTGATGCGCATTCCGCAGCGGAATGCAGCTGTGACACCCAGTCCGGCGACCACGCTGACTGCGAATTCGGAAGCTCCTTCACCGCCGCTGTCACTGGGGGCGTGGGCACGGGATTGCCCGACGCCTCGACAGGCGATGCGGTCTCCAGCACGCCGCCAAGCGTGATGCCTCCAACCATCGAGAGCCCCAACAATATGACCAGGATCATCACCCACCAAGGCGGCGCATGCGTAGAAATCTGGTCGTCTCGCTGAATCCCCGTTTCCGCAATCGACATTTCGTGTCTAGACTACCAAGCGAGCGCGCCGATGTCATACGACGTGACGGTGAATTGTACGGGGTGCGGGCAAACTCTAGTGCTGCCCGCGGCGGATCTCACAGCGGACTTCGTTTGCCCGCGCTGCGGTGTGACTCGCGCTGCTTCGGCAATGGTCACCCCGGCAACGCCGCTGCGCGCCGTTCCGGCTGTTTCTGCAGGACAGCCAGCAAACCGCACCATGCCGCTCGCCGAATATGTCCAGCAGCCGCTGCTCCCGGCGGTCGCACCTCCGGTGGCGAATATGGCGGTTCTCGGAACAGCGAGTTCTTCCGTGTCTGGCGCACCTGCCGGAGCCGTGATCGAAACCAGAGAAGATGCGCCTCCGCCAAAGCGCGCACCTACTGCCGTCGCAATCTCTGTCGTGCTGCTTCTCGGCCGAGCAGCGTGGCGCCTCGATGCGGCGACGCATGGGAAACAGTTGCCGATTCTCATCGGCATCGGCGGCGCAGTCTGGATTGCCCGTCACTTCTTTCCCACCGCGTACGTCCCTGGCCTCTTCGTCTATTCGAGCCTCTTGTATCTGCTCTTGCTCGCGCGTCTATGGTGGATTCGAGATGATGACGGCATTTGGTCGTGGCAACGGTTTGCTGAAAGAGCGCGCGCGGCGACAGTCGAATACTTCCGCGGGTTCACGACGGTCGCCGAGCTCTCAGTAGCAAGCATTCTCGACCAATTGAAGGTCACCTTCCTGGCAGTTGGGCTCGCGTTTCTCATCGTCGCGCCACCTTTGCTCGCCCTTCTGAAGTTCGCCCAGTCCTTGATGACGACCGAAGGCGAATCAGGACTCTCGAACCTGCTGGAGCTTGTTGAGGTGCTTGGTGGCATCCTCGTTGCCCTCGGAATTTTTTCCGCCGCCGCGAAGTGGCTCCGGCGCAGATCCCCCGAAGCTGCTGCCTTCACGAACGCGGCCTCATTCCTACAGCAGGGCGAAAGCTCACCATTTATCGTCGATGTCTGGGAAGCGAGCCGCGACATCGGCAGAGTGCCAGAGCCACTTCGCCCATTCGTAACCACGCTGGCGCGCTGGCAGCCACGCGGACGCAAGACAGAAGGCGAGTACGAGGCGTCCCTCGAACGCTTCCTGATGAAAACTCTGCCCGGAACGCGCATCTCGCGCCAAGTCGATCTTGCGTCCGCAAACGGCACTCCGATGGGGCGCATCGACATGATCATCGACAAGACGCTAGCCATCGAGCTGAAGCTCAGGCTGCGACTCGCCACCGAAGTCGATCGCGCCGTCGGTCAAGTTAGCAAGTATGCGGCGGCGTGGACGAACGGCCCGATCGTGTTGCTCGTATGCGAGACCAAAGAGGGCTTCTCTCGGGCTGCCTACGTGGACCGTCTCGCCGAACTGCGACGGCTAGGTCGCGCTGTGTACTTGGTGGCAGCCGGGCGCAGACTTGCGGGCGAAGCTTGATCGCTTGAGCCGCTAAGGCCAATGCGCCGATATCGCCATGGCTACCGTTCGGCGCAGCGCCGTAGCAAGCGGCGGCTGGGCGATGGTGCACGCACGGTGAACAGGTGAACAGAACCAGCGTCCGCGATCACATCCCGCGCAAAGCCGGAGCAGCGCCCGGCAACGCTCACCGACTACAACCTAAACTAAAATGTGATCGACCACACCTGCTCCGAACCGCCGATTTCTCGAAGTCCGGATGACGGGCGCATGTACTTGATTCCGGTAGGCCTCGACGACTACGTGATCGACGGCTGGAAACCTGACTACATAGGGGCTCGCACAAGGGGATAGATCGCGTATTCGCCGAATTCCGAGATCACGAAAATGCAGATCCATTCGAGCGGCGGCAAGCGAACGAGAAGCCGCGGGCGTTTGCGGCCGTGAGGCACGACTCTCTGGTGTGGGTTCGCCGGGGCTTTTGATGCCGGGAACTGTGCGAATGCCAACCTCCACGCATAGAAGCTACCAGCGGAAGCTTCCTCACCCCGCGCGATCGTTGGGCTAGGCTCGTTCCTCATGCGCCGGGACTACCTTGCACTTGTCGAAGCCGCCTACACACAGTGCGAATCAGATGGCGATTGGCTGCAGGGCTTGGCCGAGTCGGCTGCGTCGATCCTAGATGCTGGTGTGGGTGTGGCCGCCTTCCTCTATGCCATCGACGACACCGAGCTGCTCAGAAAGGGCCCCGTAGGCGTGACGGGCAGTCATTCTGAACAGCTGGTGGGGCTAGTTCGGAACGCGGCAGAGCTACCCGCGGATCAGAGACGACAGTTCTTCACCGGTGAACCTTCCATCCAGTTTGCGCGAGACATCTTCGCCCGTGGACGGACGCCAGACTTTGCGGACTCGCTCAACGCGCATGCCGGCGATGCGGTTGCGGTATTCGGCCATGATCCATCTCGAAGAGGCTGCATCGTTGCAGCGGGGTCTCCGCCTGGAGTGCCCTACGCAATGGCGCCGCGGACTCGAGGTGCACTGAAGATGGTGGCAGCACACCTTGTTGCAGGATGGCGCCTCCGCTTCAAAGCTCCTAGTGTCGCGGCACTACAGGAATCAGATGCGGTGTTTTCGCTAAGCGGTAGGCTCGAGCACGTTCGCCAAAGCGCTGTGACGGAAACGGAACCTGGCTCGCTACCGCTGGCGGTGAAACGCCTCGTGGCGGGGCGTCAGCTCCGGCGTGAGGCTCCGGAGCGAGCCCTCGAATTGTGGACCGCGCTTGTTTCGGGCGAGTGGTCACTTGTCGAGCGCGTCGACACCGATGGCAAGCGGTTTCTTGTTGCGCGCAAAAACCCAATCGGAGTTCCTGCCCCTGGTGCCCTAACGCCACGTGAGCGCGTCGTCGCGTACTACGTAGCTCGTGGGCATTCATTGAAACTTGTTGGGTATGAGGTGGGGCTTGCACCTGCAACGGTTACCGAGCTCCTCCAGAGCGCACTCCGCAAACTCGGGCTCGCGTCGAAGGGCGAGTTAGTTGCGCTGTTCGCCTCCCGTGACGACTGACGAAAAGGTGCGCTTATCACCCGAATTCGATACCTTCAGCGAGGTAGAAAATTGAAACTTAGCGTCAGCGCAGCGCTTGGCCGCCACAAGCATCGTGCTTGTACTGTCGCGGATGCACGCTCACGCAATGGCAAAGCGATGCAGCGCTTTTCCGCGCACCACAACGGCCTCAGGTCTTCTGGCAGAATACGATAGTTGCATTACGAGGCTGGGACGGGGCCGCCGCGCTGGTGCCCAGAACAACGGGTGCCTCGGTTCTCTCAGTGTCGTTCGCGGGTGCGCTCCCGGGAATTCCAGGATTGGTGCGCTGATTCGAGAGCCATGAGACCTTCGATTTCAGGTGAGCCCAAATCTGTCCCTCTCCCCAGGTGATTGCTGCAATGTAGGATCCTGCATCGTGCGTGTGCGGCTCGTTGCTTCCCGTCGCTGGCGAGAACGCTGTGCCCCCTTTGATGTAGGTATCGATCAGGTTAGGCGTGCCGTTCGCGCCATTGCAAACTACCCATCCGGCTGGACAAGCCGTGGCAAACACCGCGATCATTCCGGCTGGCACCAATCCGGTTGCGCTGGTGTAGGTCGCATTGTCGTCGGCCTCGCACGTAACCGCTCCATCCGGACCGATTGTTTTGATCGACTGGTTCGCGCCGCTGCAGGTCGTGCTCATCCCGGCCGCTCGGCGCTGCAAGTACGCTGTGTCGGGGCTGAATGTGTTCGATGTCAACACGAGTCCAGGTCCCGCATTGTATGTGAATTCCTCCGCCGTTCTTCCCGAAAGGCTCAGCGCGCTCTCTGCCTCGACCGCGTATGGCACCGCGCCAATTTTCGAGCGACCAAGGGGACTACCACTAACCGACACCTCGACCCAAAGGTTCGGTGAGACGTGAACTGCCTTGATGCAGTCATCCATGACGACACTGAAACGCCCATCAGTCTCCACTGGAGTAGGCGCCGAGCTCCTCTCGCACACCTTGTTTCCCCCGGAATCGGCGTCCCACACCGCGACACCGATCGTCTGGGAACCACTGAGTGGTAAACCTTTGGCATCTGTGACGATGCCCGAGTACACGAGGGCGTCGAGTTTTGGAATTCCCAGCGCGCTTGCGCCGCGAAGAAGATACCCAGTTACTGCGAGCAGGAAGAACACCCCTATGGTCACGCCTCCTGAGCGCGCCAGTCGGTGGCCGCCTATCGTTTGAAAGTTCATGGCAGAAAGTCTCCTCGAACGCACGTGCCGTTAGCGCACAATCGTGGCCGGACCAAAAAACTCCCGGTGACTCGAACCTCGGGTGTGGTCATTGTTCTCAACGCAGAGAATCCCCCGATCACTCGCGTGCTGACGCAGCTCCCCGTTAAAGGGTTGCAGATCGGGTTCTCTGGGCCGCACGAGTCGACGAGTACCCAGGTTCCGACGGGATTGCATTTTCGAAGCTGTGCGCCGACGCACTGATAGGCACCGGGCGCACATGCCAAGCACTCGCCAATGTAGCAACGGTCACCGTTTGAGCACGGATTCGGCGTCCATACTCCCAATTTGCATTCCTCGCGTGTTCCGTCGGAGCTGCACTGGAACGTCTCCTCCTTGCAAACACCCTCTCTGCCTTCGCCGTCACCGGCAGCGCCACCTTGATTTCGCCCGCCTAGTCCCGGACCCGTGTCACCGGCGGCCTGTCCAGATCGTCCCGCGCTGCCCGCTCCGATGGCTCCGCCGCTTAAAACGGCGCCTCGGTCGCGGTCCAGGCGATCCACGGAGCACGCCGCTGCGATGCCAAGCACCGTCAGACCGAGCATTCGCCTAGATCGGCGCTTGGTGGCTCTATTGCGGGTTTGAGCGGGGGACATTCTTATCGTTTCGAGGATGCTGGCGGATCGCTTGTTCTTCGCAAACCGCTACTCCCATGACCAACGATCTATGTCGCCGCACACCAGCCGTCTATGGTTAGATCTTCGGCGCATTGCACATTGCACGCAATGAAGTGTCGCGCATTCAGTCGTGGTGCGCGTAGCAGTGAAATGGCACCAAGTAGTCGCTGGTGTAACGCATATCGCTACTGGCAGCTTTGCGCGCCAAGCGAGACGCCTACTTCGACATCGCAATCATGCCGAAAGCGGAGTATCTTGCTCAGGTCGCGGCGGTCGACATCCAGTTCCCCCATCAGGACAAGCGGACACGCAATGAATCGACATCACTCAATTGAAGGAGCTCCGAGGTTTTTGGGCGTGGCCTCAGTCAACGCTTTGCCTCCCCCGAGGCGCCTCACTGTTGATTGCTTCCAGGTAGACAGCGACGAATACGCTATTCTGAGCTTCCCCATCCCATCGGCTACGTTGCCTTCCGAGCTAACGGGTGCTGAGCGCTCAGTGGCGATGTGTGTGCTTGAAGGTTGCTCGAATTCCGAGATCGCGCTTCGGCGCGGCACGTCCATTCATACGGTGGCCAACCAGCTTCGCGGCATCTTCTCAAAGTTGCGAGTTTCTGGCCGGATGGAGCTAGTGCGTCGCTGTTCGGGTGCGAAGGGTTCTACCAAGTCATAGAAGCTGCGCGCTCCACACGGTCGACTATCGTCGCGTGCTGCGCCACCGTGCAGCTGTGACACCCAGTCCGGCGATCACGCTGACTTCGAATTCTGAAGCTCCGTCACCGGCCGCTGTCGCTGCTGGCGCGGGGCCGCCCGAGAACGCCTCGACGATCTCAGACCTCAAACAAAAACCACTATTGAAAGACGATCACCGAAAGCGTGTACTCTCCCTTGGACGTCACCATGTGGAGCCGTGAAGCGCAATCCACACTAGATTAGAGGGGAGAACGTGGCCAGTCGCGACGTCGATAGTGATGGAGGGCAGAGGAGAGACGCTCTACGTGTTGCAATCTTTGCCGTGGCCATTGTGGCGTCGTGTGGGGACGAGCGCGTCTTCAACGAGCCGGCTAGCAAAGACAATGGCAGCGGCGGTGAGGCCGCCGCCTCCGGGAAAGCAGGCGCAGGTGGCGGCGGGGCGTTCGCCGCCGCAGGTTCGGCAGGCTCCAGTCCGTCCGAACCCATTTGTCGTGATGGCGATCGACGTTGCGGAGGCGGTGAAGGAAACACTGTCGAGGAATGTGTCGGGGAAACCTGGAGCCCAGCGGATTCGCAATGTGAAGGCAGCGCGCCGCTGTGCACGGGTCCGGGAGTGTGCGCTGCTTATCGCGTCCTAGCGGGAACTATCGACGCGCTAGGCGTACATCAGCAGGCAGGCGTTCATCAGTTCGTGGTAAAAAAGCAAACCATTCTCCAGTCGATTAGGATCTGCAGCATTGAGTACTGCGTTCGTGGAGGGGTGCATTGATGAGAACGGTACATGCAAGCTACAGGAGATTAATTGCTTGTTGCGTGGCTGCGCTGAGCGGCGGTGTAATTGTAGCGCTGGTTAATAGTGTGCGTGCGGCGGGCATACCTGACACTGGGGATGTGCTCACCTACACAGGACACCTCGAGGCACCCGACGGCACGCCTGTCGACCAGAAAAAGAACATCGCCGTTCAGCTTTTTGCTCAGGAAGTTGATGGCAATTCCGTGTGCTCTTCGCCGTCAAAGCCGACCGATGTGGATGCTGGACGTTTTCAAGTTCCTCTCCCCGCGGAGTGCGTGCGCAGGGTGCAGGAGAGCGCCGATCTCTGGGTTGAAGTGTCCGTTGACGGCGCCCCGCTAGGACGCACAAAGCTGGGCGCAGTGCCATACGCGGTGGAAGCAAGCCATTCAACAACAGCCGACTCGGCGGTGGTGGCAAATGCATTGGGCGGCCTTTCGGAAGCCCAGGTACAGAAGCGCGTTAGCGGGGCGTGTGCAGCAGGCCAGTGTATTCGAGCGATTGCGGCGGATGGAACTGTCACCTGCGACAGTTCGCCGATCGTGACCGATTGGCAAATCTACGCCCCCGTTGTTACGAACTTATTGCCATCACAGCATGTGAGCACGGGCGTATGGCGTCGTGTGGGTGATTCTCTTCAACTTCGAATTCATACAACTGTGAAGGGCACCGTTGTTTCGTCGGGCGCATGGTACTGGTCTTTGCCGAGCGGTCTTGTCGCTGATGGAGCGAAGCTGACCGGAGGTGCCACAACTCTTGGTCACGCGGCAATCCTTCTTCCAACTCAAGGCGGACAGCTTTTGGTCGCCGATGTCTCGCACAACAGCCAAGGATTGCTGGTCCAGGTTGGTGCTGGAAACTGGTGGGTGGGTAACGGCCAGACGTACACGGACGGCAGCACATTCGACATTGAGGCTACTGTTGCAATCAAGGGGTGGACTTCCACGAAATAGGTCACCGAGCACGCAGACCGAAAGCTGCCTTCAAAACAGCGTGCGCGCCAGACGAACGCCAACAATGACGCTGAACGTATTGTCGGGCAATGAAACGTGCCAGTTGCTCTTGCTCGAGTATGCTGGGATCGGGAAGCTGCCGCTGCGAAGCACGCGCAAAGCGTGCACGATGGTTAGGTTGGACGGATCTCCACGCATGCCGCTGGGGTCTACCAGCGGGCCCGTACCGTAGCCTGCTGCTTTGAATTCGTCGTTGCACCATTCGAGCACGTTGCCGGCCGTGTCGTACAAACCCCAGGGATTGGCAAGCTTCTGTGCCACCGGGTGTGCGCGATTGTTGGAGTTTATGCAGTACCACCCGATCGGATTGAGACTTGGCTCATCATAGCAGTCCAGGTCTGGGTGATAGGTGATGCCACCGGTGAAGAACGGCGTTGTGGTCCCGCCGCGCGCCGCGTACTCCCATTCGGCTTCGCTTGGAAGCCGATAGCCGCGGCACTCGTACACGCTTGGTGCTGAAGTCTGGATCGAAGCGCAGGCCAAGCCGTTTCCCACCTCTCCAGTACACTCCGACAGGACATAGCAGCCCGCCAGCCCGCGCAGCTCGGAGAGTCGGTTCGCGTACGCCAACGCGTCGTAAAAGCTGACGTTGGGCTGGGGACAGTCAGGCGACAAGCAGTCGATAGTTTCACCCGTTGCCTGTTGCAAGGGTTGAGCAAAACCGACGCCTTCCCAGTCCGCCCGTGTCAGTTCGGTTTGACCGAGCTGGAAAGCGTGCGTCAGCGTGACCTGAACCTGCCGAGTGGAGTCGCGCGCCCGCAGCGGCTCGTCGTCGGGCGCGCCCATGATGAAGCAGCCTGGCTCGATTCGGCAGAAACCATCCTCGCATTGGCGTCGGATGATCGGCAACTTGCAATCGGCGGAAGGAGCAAGCCCGTTGGAGCCGCCAAGCGAGCTTACTCCGCCGCTAGCGGACGCGCCTCCGCTGGTGCCTCCGCTCGAGAGCGGATCGGCAACGTGCTCGCCGCGCCCGCACCCATACATCAATTGCAGCATGATGGCTGCGCACATGCGGAGTCTTGCGTCGGGGCGCCACATCAATAGTTGACTCCGTATACGTCACCTTGGTTGGCCCAATACACCCCCTTCGTCGTGCCATGAATCGCCGTCGCCGCCGCGACGAGGCCTGCCCAGGGTGTCACGCTCTCCTTGACGCAATTCGTCGTGTTCGAACCCGTGCAGGTGCGCCGATACGTTACGGCAATGTCATTGAAGCTGTATTGGCTCGCGCTCGCGTTACGTGTCAACGCGTAGAAAAAGGTCATCCAATCGAGCTCCACACCGCCGTTCCCCGCTGGACATTGGTCTCGCAACCAATGCCAAGGAACCGTCGCAAAACCCATGGGTGGCTGATAGACATTCCCATCTGTGGACAAGAAGTTCTTGTAGTAAGGAAACCACGCTGGACTTTGCGCCGGACTGTTGAGCGTGGCCGTGGCAACGAAGTGAGCGAAGCCTTCGACTTGTGCCACGGATGTCGCTTCGCGCGATTGAATGCAATGCGATCGCTCGGCTTCATCGTACACGCTAGCGCAAGTACAGATTGGCGGCGCGGCGTACATTGGATCGTCTGTGAGATCGTAGGGAGTGCCTTGAAATCCGAACGATTTGGCCTGAATCAGATGACCTAGCTCGTGCACGATAATGCTCTTGAAGTAAGCATCCCATTGGCTGAACTGTTTGTTCCAACCAAGGCCTACCGCGTCGCCTGTGCCTGTAAGCCCTGTTGACTCTGCACTAACCCAGTACTCCTGACCGTTCACGAGTCCGTTGTCGGGTCGTTCGAGCAGCTCAAGGGCTGCCGCTGCCACGTTGATGAGCGCGTCTCCGGGCCCGAAGCCCGCGGAGTACGTCCACTGATAGGTGCTGCTCGGCAGGTACCCGAAATAGGCCCAATACCACCGCCACTCGCGTGCCTCGGTTGGCGTGATGAGGATCTTCGGGCCGCCTGGCGGCTCGATATCGGTGGTTGTGTAGATCTCATACGTTCCAGCAGTCGCCGGAACTTTCGGGGTGCAACCGTTAACGTCTAAGAGCCCGCCCCAAATAGGAACGCTGTCCCGGAATACAACTGCATAGGAGTACGCAGCTCCTTTCACGCCGTACGTGCCATCGCCGTACGGTGGCGCCAAATGAAGCAACTTGTCTTCGCCCATACCTTGATCGATGAACGAATAATTCCAGAAGAAGCAGAACTTGTACGTTCCTGCCGCGAGCGCTGCCCTCGACAGTGCGAAGCAGGCCAGAAAGGCAACCAATGCCGACAGGCGCCTGAAGTTCAGGCTCATGGTGTTTGCCCCTGGTTGCTGGTGTTCTTGACCGTCGGGGGTGTTCGCATTCCGGGCGGGCCGAGCGAAGTCTGAGTCAGAGGCCGCCCGATCTCACGTCGAGCGCCGATGGAACGCTGAGTCGCATCCAGCATGCTGTTGCTAGCGCGATCATACACGCTCACCCGCCGCAGGCGCGTAGCGGCGTCGCCGGGAACCGAGCTGTTGAACTTCGCTTGCGCCGCGGCACTGCGAAACGTCGCGAGGTTCGTGCCCTGATCGAGCGTTACATGGAGCGTCGGCCCGATCACTTGCACCTTCCGTGGCTGCGCTGCCATGCCGGGTGCGAACTGTGCTCCGGCAGACGTGTACGCCGCGTAGAGCGCAACGGTGCTTGCCAGGCCCTCGCTTTGCGCGGGGAGGATCGCGACGGAGTATTCCACAGCGACAGTTTCTCCGGCCCGCACGCTCCGCGTTCCCACCGGTCGACTCACTACATCGCCGGCTGGCGTGGTTCCCACGAGAGTCAGCTCTGCGTGTATGGCTTCTTGCGTGGTATTGCGGAGGATGGCCTTGAGCGTCGCCCCGTGCTCCTCCGGTTGCGTAACGTTCCAGGATACCGCCAATGCTGGTGACGTCGCGCTCTCACCGACTCGCGCGGTCTCCGATTCCGCAGTCACGGGCTGCGCAGTAATCGCCACTGAGCCGGATTGCGATTCGTTCGTCTGCGAGCAACCGGCCAGGGTCGTCGACGCACCGGTAGACAGCAGCAAGCTCAGCGTCAGAGCACGCCGGAGCACCTTAAATTTTTGGGGCATCCAAGTAACCTCCCGCCGGAGGGCTGTCCGGCAACGCTCGAGCGAACGGTATCCTGTGCTTCAAACGCGCGTCAACGCGCATACGCATGCCTCCCTTGGTAAAATTTTCACCCGACCCAGCACGAGCTTCTCGCCGAACGGGAAGTAGGCCCACGCTCAGCTGATACTGTTCTGCATGCGGCGCGATCGGCGAACTGGGCGCAACAAGGCTTCGCGCTCACCACAATTGTTCTCCTCTCTAATGCACTGTAAGTACTCAAAGTGCGGCCTCGGTATTCTAGCGTTCTCGCTCGCGTGGGGTTGTGGTTCCGCTACGCATAAGGGCAGTGACTACGATGGCGGCGCGGGTGGCAATGAGATCGTAGCGGCTGGAGCTGGAGGCCACGGTGAGGGGAATACTGCAGGTGCTGGCGGCGCGGGTAGCGCCAGCACCACCCGGAGGCGGATCTGCGACGGTAGCGATGTTATCCGGCTTGCAGTACACACCATTGTAGATGCCGCACGCGTGCGTCCGTTCAAGCAAGCGCTCTACGAGTTAGGAACAAGCTTCTTGTATGTCGACGGTAGGTGTCGATACTGGGTGCAGGACCCATCGAACGAAGATTCTTACGTGCCCTGGCGCGCTTACCACGAAGGCGAGCTGGCCGAATCACAGGAACAGCGCCTGCACACGGCAATATCGTACGACGATGTCGCTAAACGACCACCGTGCATAGGGCCGCTTGCTACTGACGGTTCTCCCGTTGCGGTGTGGGACGGCGAAAATACTCTCGTGTGTGCGGGGCAGGTCCAAGCCGAGTTCGATTGGCCGATGCGAGCTGAGCTATTTTCCGAGGGCAAGGAGCTAACTGGCGCAATGAGAGTTGAAGTTGGCCGGGACTACATACCGCCAAAAGCCCGGATTTACGATTGGCCACTCGTAGTCCCGCCATCAGCCTATGAGACTAACTACAGCGAAGCTGCTCAAAATGGGCAATCGAAGCTAGTTGATGACCCGGGCGACGCGTCCGCAGTTCGAGCACTGCGTGCACAGGTCTTGGCCGACGTCGCGACCATGCCCGAAGTGCCCTTCGATATCGTCTTCGTCGCACCGAAAGGGTACGTCATGTCCTTCCGTGACCATTTGCCATTCACTGGCCGCGCCGACGGTCTTTGGCAGTCGCCATGAGTTCAGGGTAACCGATGCAGCGCCGGTACCCCGAGAACTAGCAAGCTAGGAGATGAGGTGCGCGATGCCTCCCGTGAAGCCCGGATCCGGCACACCCTCGAGGTCGTCCCAGATTTTGCCCTTGTACGATGCGGGCACAGATGTGACCCGGCAGCGGCAATTGAAACCCCACGGCACCATCTTCGTCGCCCAGATGGGATTGTCTGCGCGCAAGACTTTGCCGTGCTGATTCTGATGCGTGCGTCGCTGACGCGGCGGGCCGTCGTTTACGGTGAGCACTTTCCAGAACGGGCGCGCTTTCAACACGCTTGGCCTCATCATGTGCTCGACGCGGCCAGCCGTGTACGCCTTGAGCACGTTCGTGCGAAAGATGGTCTCGACGTGCGAGGCGTTCGCGGGCGTCCAACCGGCGCTTTCGAGGCGCGCAGCCGCAAACTTCCTGAACTCCCTTAGATTCGCGCCGCGCGCGATCTGCCGTGCGAGCTCCTTCTGCACGGTTCGGATCATTGCCACGCTCGTCATCCGAGCGATGGTGAAAGAGCGAAGCTTTGCCTTGTCGCTCAGCACATCGAACACCCGTCTTGGCAGCGGGTGCAGCCGCAGGAACGCGCCCACCGCGCTCTGGTACGGCATCTCGGCGAAGCCACTGATGAGCGCTGGTGGCACGACGCTCTGGGCGAGCGTTCGCGAGCTCGCGAGCGAGGCCGGTAACTTGAATGCTGGCGGCGTGATGGTGTCGTTGGTTGTCGCTTCGTAGGCCGAGTCAACGGCGCCGAGCATGATCGAATGCGTCAGAGCGCGCTCGGTTGGTTCCGCGAAGGCCTCGATGTGCTCGCGCCCGAGCGCAGTTGTGACTTGATGGTTGATGGACGCGGGCGTCGTGCCGCTCAGGGCGCGCACGATTTGCTCTGCCCACTGCCCAGTCACCTCGCTGCAGTCAACGCTCGCGCGTTGGATGATGGCCTCGGGCGAGCCGTTCGCGCCCGAAGGCTGGACGAGCCGAAGGCGGCGGTTGTGAGGCCCGCTACCGCACGCACGACAACTACCAAGCTCGATGAGCGGCGCTTCGGGCTCGAGCAGCCTCGCAGACGCACGCATCGTCACCTCGCGATGAGCGCGGATCCATCGAACACAGCGAACACCACAGCGAGTAGCGCGATCACGGAAACGATCGAACCAAGCGGTTCGCCCAGGGTGGCGCCAGTAAGCTCAATGATCGCGATGAGCACGAGCAGGAACGAGATCCTCACCGCTCTTTTCTCGCACCGTTCGTGTTTAACCGCGCGAATGATGACCAGCGTCACTCTCTACGGCGAGTGTCACCTGAATTGTTGACGATGGTCAGCGTGTAGACGGGCGCGCAATCGGTCCGTCAGACTCGCTCGCATGTTCGACCGACCCGAGCGAGCATTCAACGCGCGGACGCGCAAGCTCTCTCGTACCATCACGCACGCGGATCTGACCGAGGCCGTGAATGGTCAAGCCCAGGCGATTGCGCTTGGCACGTTGCCTCCCGGCGCGATCGTTCTCGGTCGTGCTTCGGTTCTGAGCGAGTACTTCACGGGCGGCGGCGCGACTGCAGTGACGATGCAGTTCGGCACGGCAGCGGATCCGGATGCCGTGATGAGCGCCACCAACGTGTTCGATACGACAGCGCAAAATGTACCACTGCAAGGGGTAGCCGGTGTCGGTCCACTTGGACCGTACTCTGGTGAGCTCCAGGCCACGTTTACGCCGGATGGTGGCCACAACCTGAACGCGCTCAACGCCGGCTCGGTGCTCGTCGAAATCTACTTCACCGTTCCGGATGGGGCTCTCTCCTGATGGCTGTTCGTCGGCGCTTGCGCTCTGTCATGGCGCGGCTCGCGATGCCGGTTGCGTTGCTGTCCGAGGCGCCTGCGCCTGGGACCGAAAGCGAAACCGCTCCCATCGAGATCCCCGAGCGGAAGTGGATCCATGTCGCGAGCGAAGGCGCCTACAAGGGTCACGTTGACGGGGACTTCGTTCTGAACCGCAAGGTGTTCGAGGAGTTCGTCGCGGGCCTCCACGAGGATCCTCGCTTCCAAGCAGGCGCAGACGGCTTCGGTGAAAATCCGGTGCTGCCGTTCGACTACGAGCACGTGAGCGAGATGGATCCTCGCGAGGGTGCCGTCCCAGAAGTCGGCGCACCGGCGCCAGCCTGGGTTTTGGATCTGAAGGTCGTCGACGGCAACGACGGTAAGGCGCAGCTCTGGTGCTACGCACTGCTCGGCGAGCGCATTCGCGAGCAGATGGCGAAGAACGAGTATCGCTTCGTCAGCATCGCTTTCGTGCTCGAATCCGTCGACCCGGTAACGGCCGAGAAGGCAGGGCCGCGGCTCACGTCGATTGCCTTCACCAATCATCCATTTCTTCGCGATCTCGCGCCCCTTGCCGCTTCGAACCGAGGCCTTCGCAATTGGTATGGCGATCCAGCATCGAGCCCCGAGGAGGGTTTCGAATTCACGCGCGCGATTCTGCAGCTACCTGCAGTCTCGACGAATGAAGATGTTCTCACGGAGCTCGCCAAAGTGGTGGCCTGGGCGAAGGCGCCCGACACGGCACCTGCGGGCGTCGATATCGCCGAGATCATGAACGACCTGCGCAGAGCCTGGGGAGTGGCTGTGACGAGCACAGCCGACGACCTGCTCGACATGGCCCGCAAGGCCGCAGCGAACCTCATCCAACCGGCGGCGCCACCCGAGACGCCGGCGCCGGTACCGCCGACCCCGCCATCCGAAACGCAAGAAACTTCCGGACTTTCCGCCTCGGAGCCGAACATCATGTCTGATCAGCTGCAGAAGAAAATCGTCGCTCTCTTCAACGCAAAACGTGGCGTCAAGCTGCTCGACTCGGAGGAGGCCATTGCAGCGGCGATCGACCAAGCGCTGAGCGATTCGCTCGACCTCGGCGCCGTACTGAAAGCGCTTGGCTACGAGAGCGCGAGCCAGGCGCTGCAGGGCATCCCGGACCTCTTGGCCGCGAAGAAGAAGCTCGGTGATGCCCTCGCTCAGCTCGAGGAAGCGATGACGATGCAAGAGCAAATCGACAGCGCGGCGGAGGCGTCCGACGTAGGCGCGGCGATGAGCGCCAAGGGCTACGGCGACGATGAGCAACTGCGCACGGCGCTCCGGTCGCACCGGAGCAGCGTGATCAGCGATGAGCTTAAGAAGCTCCCTGAAGGTGCGGGGCCGAAGCAGCTCGCCGAGTGCCGCAAGACTGCTCGACGAGCCTTCCTTGCGTCGTATGGCGTGCCACCTGAAGGGCAGGAGTCGCTCCTCACGAACATCGTGGCGGGCCCGGGTGGGGCGCAGCTCGCGCCGCCTCGTTCGCTCACTTCCGGCTCGAACACTCGCCAGCTCAGCATTCGCGAGAGCGCCGCCGGTAGCGGGGCGCGTACGGTTCAGCTGGCAGGGCTCGAGGGACGTAATCGCACCGAACGCCTCCTCAGTTGGATCCGAGCCAACGAGCCCAATGGCGACAAGATGAGTTGGCGGCAGCTCAATGCACGCGCCGACCAGCTCAAAAGCGATCGCAACGTTGTCATCGAGGACGCCAACTGAGCGCGCCCCGCCAAAGCATCGAACCCACCTGATTTGCGCGACCTTTCCGGAGTGAAGACATGCCGCTGACTCCCACCATGAACCCCGAGTTTCGGCCGGGTCGCAACCGCACGGGTGCGACCATCGGCCGTTACCTGCTGATGAAGGCCGATACGGCGAACATGCCGGACGGCATCACAGCGACGACGGCAGACACGGACGTACCGGTTGGCGTTACTGCCGCGAACGTGCCGGACGGAACGAACGGCGATCTCTGCGTCCGCGGGCGTCATCCAGTCACGGCAAGTGGCGCCATCGCGTCTGGAGCACGCATCGCGCCCGATGCCGGCGGCAAGGTCAAAGCCGCCGCGGCCGGCGACGCAGTCATCGGCCATGCGGTGGATGCAGCGGCAGCCGACAACGACATCATCGCCGCCGAACTCAACATTCCGGGCAGCGTCTGGTGATCGGAGCGTCGCGCCTTTCTTCTCAGTCGACGAATTTCAGAGGGATTTGAAGCCATGTTCGCCGCTCAACAACAGCAGCAGTACGTCACGGTGCAACTCGCGAGCCGTGAGGATGCCGAACGGCTCGGCGTTCCGGGTGCGAAGTCCGTCCGGCTCGCGCTGACACCGGCTGACGTGTCGTCGCTCGAGGAGCTCGACACCTATCTGCCTGGCTATCGCCCCTTTGGAGGGTTCCGGGCGGATGAGGTCGCGCCGATCTCATTGCGCGACAAGGACGTCGGAAAGTACCGAGTCTTCGGGCTCTCAAACCTCTCGCGGCGCGTGCACACGGAGATCAGCTTGCAGTCTCCCGTCGGCGAGGTCGATCCCGAGACCGAGCTCGCGCCATACCAGATGCTGCCGCACGGCCTGGGGTCGTTCATTCCGTGGGAGACGGAGAACGCCGCCGATTTCGATCTGAAGCGCGCGGCCGGCGAGCGCATCAAGGATCTGCTCTCAGTCGACCGCGAATACGCCGTCTGGTCACTGCTTCGAAACCCGAACAGCTGGGGCCCGAATAACCGGGTGACGCTCGGTGCAGGCTTCCAGTGGAACGGCGGCGTGAACTCGGATCCGATTGCGGACATTCAATCGCGCATTCGGGCGAGTACGCAGCCGATCACGGACGTGTACTTTAGCCTCGCGACGAGCCACGCTTTCCTGAACCACAACAAGGTTCGGGACTACATGCGCACGTTCTACGGGGACGGCGCACCCGGCACGAACATTCTGCGTGGCGCCGGTGTGCAGGCGGAGTTCATCGACTTTTCTTTGCCAGGGCTCCCACCCATTCACGTTGCTGGCGCCACCCTGCAGGACGAGACCACGGGCGTGCTCGACGGGATGATCGGCGGCGACGTCGTGCTCGTCTCCAACCCACCCGGTGAGCCGACGAATGGTGAGCGCATTCAGACGGTGCGCACCATGCGCTCTCGTGGCCCGAGCGGGACCGGCTGGACGAGCCGCGAGTACTTCGTGAACAACCGTGGCTTGAACGGCGGCACGATGATCTTGGCCGGCTACACGGAGGTCGTTGTCATGGTCGCTCCCACGACCGGCGGCCTGATTCGGAACGTCATCCAGTAGGGCCCCCGAACCACGAGGGCTCGCTGCATACCCAACCCGTTCCCGAGAGAGACAGCATGCCGCAACCGCAACCAAAGCCTGCCCCCGCGGGCGAGACCAAGTCGGAAACAGTTATCGCCGCGCCCGTCGAAGCCGTTACGTCCGCGGCCGACATCACGGGCGCGAAGATCACCGGCGCTTCCGAGCCGACACCCGCACCGGCGCCGCTCCTCAACAATCAGCCGCAGCCGCTCGCGAGCGCAGCCGCCGCGCAGGAGGCGATGGAAGCGAATCAACGTGAGTACCAAGCGCGCGAGCAGGCACGGCGCCAGAACCTCGCCGAGCAGAGCAAGGTCGGTGGCGACGTGAACTGGGACGCCGCCAAAGCCGCCGGCGACGCGACCGCTCAGCGCGAGCGCGAGCGCCGGCTCTCGAAGCGCCGTCCCGGCGTGTACGTCCGCTCGCAGGTGAAGCTCCTGAACGAGGTCGGGACACCCATGGAGTGCCCCGAAGGCATGCGCATTCCGGACGAGATGCTGCGCAACATCCCCGATCTCAAGCGGCTCTGCGACATCGGTGTCCTCGACGATCTCCGTTAGGGCGTCCATCGACGACCCTGCTCGCGCGAAAGGCACAACTAGCGTGAAAACCTGCCATGTTCGTTGCACCTCGCGACCTCGAGAACCGTATCGGCAAAGACCGGTACCGCCAGCTTCTCGACCACGACCTCGACGGCAGGGCCGACGACTCGATCGTCGCTGAGGTTTGCACCGACGCGAATCGGGAAATCGAGAGCCTCTTGCTCGGCAAGGGATTCAGTCACGACCAACTCGTTAGGCTCTCCCAGGACGAGACGCTCCGCCGCCAGGGCGCTTGGATCGCGGCCGAGTACGCGGCACTCACCAAGCCGGCGCTCGTCGCGCCTGACGGGACGACGATGTACACGGCGCAGGCAAAAGCGGCGCGCGACGTCATCAAGACGATTGCCTCCGCCGAGCGGCGCCTATCGAGCGAGCAGAGCGCGGGCCAGCCGAAAGGACTTCTCGGCTACGTCTCCGAGCCGAACCCCGACTTCTACGTCGCCCCGAGCGTCCGCAATCCGAAAGGCCCCGGAGGGTTTTGAGTGGCCGGCGCGGACGATTGCAAGGTGACACTCGACGCAAGCGCTCTGCCGGAGGCGCTCAAGGCCTACGAGCGCTTCGGGGGCAATCTCGCCGACTTGATGCCCCTCGTGGCCGAGGACTTAGTCGAAGCGACACTCGAGCGATTCGAACTCGAATCCGGTCACGAGCAAGGGCCGTGGCAGCCGCTCGCTCCGTCCACACTCGCGCGCCGGCGGCATTCGAAGAGCCCGAAGATGCTTCGCGACAGCGGCGTACTCTTTGGGTCGATTGCAGGCGCGCACGGCGAGGATTGGGCCGAGGCGTACACGAATGTCCCGCACGCGAAGTACCACACGAGCAAGGCTCCCCGCTCGCATCTGCCCCTTCGCGACTTCTTCGACATCGATCTCGACGCGGTGAGCGAGCGCGCGGCAGAGCTCATTCTCGGAGAGCTCCCATGAGCGACTGGGACAGCTACGAGGGCGAGATCACCCGGCTCGGCCGCGCCCTCCGCGCGCAGCTTTCTTTGCTCACCGGACAGCGCGCAACAGGACGAGCTCGCGTCAGAAGCACGGGGGCAATGATGGCGCTGCCGCCCAACACTTACGCGGTCCCGATCATCGACGGTCAGGCCCACGAGGAGCTGCTTGCGAAGGTGGCATTCAACCCGCGCACGGAGCTCCCGCATCAGCAGGGCGGTGCTTGGCTAATCGATCCGACAGCGGAGCCGGCTGGTACAGACATCACGTTTGTCGCCAACAACGGCGGCGCGCTCTTCAACTTCCAGCCCGGGACCAAGCTGCGCTTCAGTCCCGGAGCCCCGGGACTCGAGCCCATCGCTTCAGTCATCGGTTCCGGCTTCTCTGGGGGCGTCGAGGGCCCGGTCAAGCAGGTGGTTGTATTCGACGACATCGGCGGCCCGGCTGAGGAGATGGCGCTTTTTCAAGCTCGCGTCTCTGGTATTCCCGCCATTGTACTCGCCTGGATGCAAAGCGCTCCCGTCGAGGGTCGCACTGCAGGGGTGGCTCAGGGCGCAACGCGCAAGAGCCGGAGTGTGCGTATCTACTTCGAAACCTGGGCGCTGTACGTGGTTACCGCGAACGCCAGCTCGGGCGAGGCACGGCGCAGCGAAGGCCTGCGCATCATCGAGGCCGCGCGCACCGCGCTAAGCGATCGGCGCCGCAATGATGACGGCGAGCTCCTCTCCTCGATGGGGACGGGCATCGAAATCCTGACGTCGGCCCGCGTGAGCCCGCGCCGCGAAAGCGCCGCAACGTTCATGGTCACGCTCCGCCTTGCTCGAGCCGAGCAGGCACGCGATCCCCGCTCGTTTCAAGCCTGGACACGCACGAACATCACAAGTTTCGCGGAGGCTCAGCCACCGCAGAACGCAGACGAACTCGTGCTGCACAGCCCGAGCGATGCAATGCCCGAGGAGTGACGAGGGTCATCAAAGAGTGACGAGGGTCACCAGTCCGAACGCTGCACATTGCGCGCTTAGACTCGTCGCGTGACACCGAGCAACCAACACGCGGATCCGATCCAAGACCCCGATACTATCTTCGTGAAGTCGAATCCCGAAGCGGGTCCGGTCACGCGATTCGGGATCCCGAATCGCATCGGCGGCAGCGTCTTCATCGGCGCCGCGCGCGATCCAGACAACCCCAAAGGAGTCATCTACTCCGATGAAATCGTCGCCATCCCAGGCCGGGAGTTTCGGCAGTTTGCGCGAGAATACACACGAGCGATTCGCGACGGCGCGCTCAAGCAAGTGAAGCGCGAGGACTGGGAAGCCGAGGAGACGCAGCGCAAGGCGAAGCTCAACGAAGAGCGCAACCGCATCGAAGCCGAGCGAGCGAGCCGTGAAACAGCCGCGGCAAGCTCAAGCGAGCCAACTGCTCCGGGTGGTCCGGCGGCGCCGAATCAAGGGCAGCCACCCGAGAGCTGAGCTGAGCTGAACCATGGCGCTACCGAAAGCCGTCACGTCGAGCACCAAGACGCCGGGCTTCTATCTGCGCATCGATCTGCTTGCAGGCCCCGCGAACGCCGGCTCGAGCGCACTGAGAGCCCTACTGGTTGCGCACGCGCTTCCGACCGGCGACATCACGCCCGATGACGAAGTGCGGCGTTGCTATCGGCCCGACGATGTCGCGCTCGCGCTCGGCAATGGGTCCATCGGCCACCTGGCTGCGATTCAGATGTTTCTCGCGTTCGGTGCTCTCGACCTCGACGTGGTGGCGCCGGCCGCACCAAGCGGCGCCACCGCGCAGCAGACGCTCTCGGTCGCGGGCGCACCCACCGACACGAATCAGTTTCTAATCAATATCGCCGGACGGGACATCGGGCCTATCGCGTGGGGCGCAAGCGAAACGATTGGCGTGTTCCGCGCTCGCGTCATCACAGCCATCAATGGTTTTCGTCCCCTGCCCGTTCAAGCGCAGAACGGCATCGATCCAGATGACGTCGACATCGTCGCGCTGGGTCCAGGGAGCTGGGGCAACGACATCACGATCCGCGTAACGAAGCTCGGCGGCACGGGTGGCGCGGTGACCGTTGGCGGCGCTCGGCTCGCAGGGGGCGCTGGCGAGTTCAACGCGACGCTCGCGCTCGCGAAAGTCGGAACGACTGAGTACGCCGCGATTGGACTTGCGACCTCGAACGCGGACGCGACACTCAACACGGCATCGAGTAACGCCGAGCGCTTGCAGAATCACATCGAGTGGCGCAAGTACGGCCTGGGCGCGCTCCTTCAATACGGGTTCGTCGGCCACACCGGCACCATCGCGAACGTGAAGACGGGAGCAATTGCGCGCAACGCGACGGATCTTACCTACGCCTTCGTGCAAAACGCCCAGAGCTTGCCGGCCGAGGTCATGGGCTGGGAGCTCGGCGACTGCATGAATTGGTATCAGCAGCGCGCGAACTACAGCCGCATTGGCAACCGCGCTCCCTACCTATTCGGCTCGAGCGATCCCAACGGTGACCAAATCTCGCCGCCCGAGAGTGAGGATCTGCTTTCGAACGGAGTCGCGCCGTACGACTTCGCGCCGAACAGCACGGAGCTTGCGCTCGTCGCCCCAATCACCACGCACTCGCTCGATGATGCAGGCAACGCCGACGTGCGCTGCTACTACCAGTCGGATGTCTGGGGCCAAAATGCTATCGCGCGCGACTTGCGCGTGGCGATTCAGCAAGAGTTCGCACACGCGAGCATCACGCCAGACTTACCGCCCAACGCGGACGCGTTGCCACCCGGCGTTGTCGAGCGAAAGGACGTCTACAACTTCAGCGTGTCGCGCGTGAAGGGGTGGGGACAGCTTGGCGTCGCAAACATCCCCTACCTCGAACAAGTCATCGCAAACGGCACGTTCGCAGTCGAAATCGACGAAGACGACGAGAGCCAGGTGAACATCTTCATTCCGGACCGCATCGTGAAGCCGCTCGCGAAGTTTAGCGCGGTCTTCCACAAGACCGGTTGAGAGGGCGCGTCATGGAAGACCAGCTCGTGCTCTACCCGCAAAGCTACCTGGCTCAGGGCAATGGCGATCTGGTGCAGGTCACGGACTTCAAGGTCGCGATGACCAACAAGGGCAAGCAGGTGCACACGCAGCGGAACCCCGGCGCCGGGGTCGTGAAGGGAAAACCCGAGTGCACGGTCACCTTCAACTTCGTCATCGACGAAGGGGGCGCCGAGCGCAACTACTGGCGAGACGTGCAAAAGGGCATCATCCGTCAACTCCGAGCGAAGACGCCCGGCGGACGCACGCTCGTCATCAACGGCATGTACACCACCTGCGATCTCAACGCCCCATTGGAGGACGCCACGGGCGGAAGCTGCACGTTCGTGGGCCGCATGGACGATGTCACCTGAGAAGACAGACAAGGAGCGGCTCGAGGAGGTGCGCCGAGCCGTCCAGATGACCGCCGAGCGCTGGAATGAGCTCGGAGCGGTCGATTCGGCGAACGGGCCACTCTTGCCGTCGCGCATTCGCGTTCGGAAAGCCGACGGCTCGTTCGATGAGACGCCGTGCATGCTGATGCTGGTCGACAACCAGCGCCGCTACGCAGCGCGTACCCGGGCGCGGAAATGGGCAGCGGAAATGGGGCTCGACCCGCGGCGGGAGGGCGATGGCGCGCAGGACGCGGATCTGGTGAAAGAGCTCGAGAGCTTCGAGGAGCTCGCCTACGCGATTCGCGATGTGAAGCCTCCCCACGATCAGATGTTTCCGGACGGCAAACAGCTGTTCGCGCGCTTCAAGCAGCACGCCTTGAGCGAGGTCTATGGTGCGCTCGACGAGTGGACGCGCCTGAATGATCCAAAGTTTGGCGAGCTCGATCCGGAGCAGCTTTGGTCGGTGCTCGCGGAGATCAGCCGAAAGGGCAACCTGCTCCCTTTAATGCTTATCGATGGGCACGCGCAGAGCGCCTGCATTCTGCTCTCGGCAAGGGCAGCTTTGAGCTCCCCGATGGCACCGTCGCACTTGCGGCGGCAATTGACTTGGAAGTCGGAAGACGCGCGCCCGAGCTCGGCCTCACTGAGCTCGCTCTCGCAAGGCTCCTCGGCGTGAAACCCCGCCAAGGCTAGCGCCATGCCCTTTCGGGTAGGTGTCAATGTCCCAACGCGAAGCCTCCGTAAAGCTAACCCTGGACAATGGCCAGTTCATTGTCTCGGTTCGCAAGGCGGGCGACGCGGTGGAAGATGTGCAGAAGAAAAGCGCGAAAAGTGCGAGCGCTTGGACTGCAGGCCTGCACGGCGCGCGCGACGCACTCGGCTCGGTGGGCGGCAAGCTGAAAGAAGTACTTGGCGTGGCGGCGGGGCTCGGCGGCGCGTTCTCGCTCGGAAAAGGCGTGCAGGAAGCGATTTCGATGCGCTCGCAGTTCATGGCAATCGAGACCCAAATCAATAAGACCGGGCGTGCGACAGTGACGTGGCGCGAGCTCATGAGCGCCGCCGAGAAACAAGGAGCGGCGACGGGTCACACTACAGCTGAAATGGCAGCGGCCATGGAGCAGAGCTTCGCCGCCGTCGGTGACGCGGATTTCGCGATCAACACGATGCAAGACATCGGCGACGCGGCAAAGTACTCGAACAAGAGTCTTTCGCAGATGACCGGCATCGCGGGAATGCTGAACGAGAAATTCGGCGCTACGGCGGAGACGCTGCCCGACATGCTCGCCGTGCTCGTCGAGAAGACCGACGAGGGTGGCCTCGGGCTCGAAGCCATGGGCGAAAAATTCGGGCTGCTCGCGGGCGAAGCGGCAGACGCAGGCTACACGGGAGCGGAAGGCCTGTCCGCGGTCATCGGCATGCTGAGCGCGCTCGACGACCGTCTCGGCGACAAGTCCATTCCGTCGTTCAAGAAGCTCTTTCAGCTCATGAAGGACGGCTCCGCGAGCTTGAAGGCGCTCGAGAAAGAGTCGGGCATCAAGCTCGAACCCGACATGAAGGGCCTAGACAAGCTGCGCGCCTTCATGTCGACCGAGAAGGGCCGCAAGGCGGTGACCGAGAAGCTCGGCGGCGAAGCGCGCGTCGTCTTCGACGAGCTCTCGAAGCCGTTCAACGACGCGTTCAAAGCGGCGAAGGAGTCTGGCAAGAGTACAAAAGAGGCCACGAACGAAGGCCTGCAAGCGTTCGACCAGGCCATGGCCGCCATGTCCAAGCACGCTCTGAGCGCCGACGACGTGCACAAGCGGGCGCAAGAGATGGTTGCAGCAGATCCAGCCGCGAAGCTGCACGAGGCGACCGACAAGTTCGTGTCGGCGATCTCTACACCCGAGATGTTCAACGCCATGGACAAGCTCGCGGCAAAGCTCCCCGAGTTCGCTGAATGGATCGCCAAACTCGTCGAGTTTGCAACCAATCACCCGTTGCTTGCCGGTGCGGGCGCAGCGGTCGCTGTCGGTGGTGGCGGGATGGTGCAAGGAGCGACGGGAGCGCTCGCCAAAAGCGCAATCGAAGCCGCCATGGGTTCCCTCTCTGGCGGCGCGGCTAAAGCAGGATTGAGTTTCGCGGCGACGGCGTTCGGTCCGATCGCAATCGCGGGCGCAGCCGGGCTTCTCGCCGCCGGCATCATCGAAGCACTCGCTCAACACGAAGCCGCTGAAGAGGCCAAACGCGAAAAGGAGCGCGAGCAGAAAGTCGTCGAGAAGGGCAAGGCGCTCACCGACGTCGTCAAAGACGTAGCTGGCATGTCGGAGAAGGAAGCGGTCGAAAAGTACGGAGAGCAGGGCGGCCGCTTCAAACGCGGGCAGTTTACGCCCGAGGAGCAGGCCGCCATCCGAGAGGCCGACGTCGCGAGTCGACTCGGCATCAGCGAAGTCGATCGGCAGCGCGAGCGCGAGAAGCACCGCGCCGGCGCAGCCGCGGAGTACGGGCTCGACGAGAAGCTCGGCATTGGGGCGCCCGGCACGCCGGATCAGTTCCGCGCCGATTTGGGCCGCACAGTGGGCGGGCAGCCAACGACGGATTTGCTGGTCGGCGATGTCAAACAGATGTTTGGCGCGCCCGAGGTGAAGCCCGCTCCCGGAGCGTCCGCGCCGAAGCTCCCGCCCGGCCCCGCCAAGGTGAAGATTGAAGACCAGGATAGCTTCGCACAAGCTCTCGCGCGTGAATTCGGGCGCACGCTCGCGACGACGGAGCTCAAGGTCCGATCGCCTGGGCTCGCGGGCGGCAAAGGGGCGCTGCCAATCATTCCAGCAGGCAGGGCGGGCTGATGGCAGACGACTACTCGGAGATTCAGGCGCGTTTTCCGGTCGCAAAGATCGAAGTGCGCGGCGAGGTCATCGATTTTCCGATCGAAGACGATTCGCTCAGCGGTGGTAACCGCATCGTCGAACACACGCGCCCCTACCGCGATGGCTCGAAGCTCGACGACACGGGAAGCCAGCCGCGGCGCTGGACCCTGAACGCCATCTTCAACAACACCATCCAGGAAAGCGGTCTGTCGGAGTTTCCGCCTCTCTACCCCGATCGGATGAACCGCATCATCGAGCTGTTCACGTACCACGAGACAGTCGATCTCACCGTGCCCGTGGACGGCAAGGTGCGCGCGCGCGCGGCGAGCTACGAGCGCAGCCATAGCCGCGACGAAACGGATACGGGCAGGCTCCGGCTCACGTTCACGGAGGATAATGAGGACAACGTCGATGCCACAAGCTTCTCCCGGCCGAGTGTGAACGGCGCGCTCGTGCGCCTGCTCGAGATCACTCGCTTTACGGCAGAGCAGGAGGGGGTCTGGAACAAGGATCTGGTCTCGCTCGGTGAGCTCTGCTCGCAGATCGAAACCATGGTGCGCATGCCGGGCGAATACGCTTCTGCGGTCGCTTCGCAGGTCCGTGGGGCGCAACGCGCGATCCGCAACATCCTTCGCACGGTGCGCGAAGAACACGCCGCAAACCTCTCGAGGCTTCGCGACCTGTCGAACGCGCCTGAGGCCGCATCCGAGTTTGCCCTGAACACGACGATCGAGCTCATGCGGCTCCTCGACGTGACGTCTTTCGCAATCAACGAAAAAACACATCAGCTGCCGCGCCGGATCCCCTACGTCGTTCGGGCGACCACCACGATTTTTGCCATTGCGGCGGACGTTCGCCAGCCGGTGGATGCCCTGCTCGAGATCAACGAGCAACGCATCGACGATCCGTTGCTCGTCGAGCCGGGCACCTATCGCGTTTTCGAGAGGTGGCCATGAGCGCGGCGCACGACGATATCACGATTTCGACGGAGAGCGGCGCTGCGTTCGATCGCTGGACGGCGGTCGAAATCTTGAACTCCGTCGTGCGCTCGAACGAAGCCTCGTTCGAAGTGGGTGATGACGGGTCGTGGCGGGATCTGTCCGAGCTCGCCGCGATCGGAACGCCCTTCACCGTCGCAGTGAACGGTTCGATTCGCGTCAAGGGCCGGGTCGAGGTCCTGAACTCGCCCCTCAGCGCCCAGAGCTCGAGCACGGTACGGTTCATCGTTCGAACCGTCCTTTCGGATCTCGAGTACTGCGCGGCTGACGTGCGGGTTCGCGTCAAAGACAGGAGCATTCGCGATGTGATCGAAGCGGTCATCTACTCGACCGAGCTCGACATTCCGCGCCTCGAAATTCAGTACCGCGGGGACGTTTCGCGCGAGCTCCTCACGGGCCGAAAGACTCGCGGTGGTGCACCAGCAAAGGACTTGGAACCGCTCAAGGTCGAGCAGGCTGCCGTGCAACCAGGTGAGACGGTGAAAGCATTCATCGACCGCCACTTGATGCGGCACGGCCTGCTCCTGTGGGAGAGCCCCGACGGGAAACTGGTCATCTCAGCGCCCGACGATGACCAGGAAGAGACCTACGTGTTTCGTTGCTTGCGCGGCGCGGAGAGCAAATACAACAATGTGCTCAGCATCGACCGTACTCGTGATGCGTCAGGTGCACCAACGGACCTTTACGTGTTCGGCTACTCGGGGGGCAAAGACTTTCGGCGGGCGAAGGTCTCTGGGCGACGGCTCAATGACGAGCTGATTCAAGCCGGCTTTCGGCGAAGCGCGCTCATCGTCGAAGACGGCATCAAGACGAAGGAACTCGCCGAGCGCACCGCGGCGCGTGCGTTCTCCGAAAGAACCCGCAAGCTCGACACCTTCGTGATAGCGGCGGACGGACTCTCGTATCGTGAGCGCGGCGGCAGCGTTCAGTACGCGGCCGATGCTTGCTGCGGCATCGTCGCCGACACCATCGGCGGCGCTGTCGGAAAGTACTACATCGAACAGGTGCTGCTTCGCCGGACGCCCGAAGCGGGTGACGTCACGCAACTCCAGACTGTCAAGGCGGGAACATGGAGATTGTGAGAAACGCGCGTGTGGCCCCGTTCGATGCGCTCGTCGGTTTCGTGCGCGTCGTCAGAAGCGCGCTGGGCGCGCAGCGCGGCTCGCTATTCTACGACCTCGCGGGGCTCGGCGAAGACGACGACCCGGCGGATTCGAAGACCGAAACGCGCGACGCGCAGGAGGTCTACTCAGCGGTCGGCGCACTCGCTCGCCCGCCGAAGGAGCGCGATTCCGAGGACCGCGACCTACTGCTCGAGGCATTGGCGCTCCGAACGAGCGATGGACTCATTCCGATTGCGTTCCGTGACCCACGCATCCTCAAGTGGCTGAACCGCGGGGGCGCGCCAGCCGTGCCAAAGGACGGACAGGTAGTCTTCGCAGGCTACGGCGGGTCCTTCCTATCCTTCGAGATCACCTACGAAGATCCCGCGCGCACGCTACCGACCAACATTGTGGTGCTCTACTGCCCGTACGATCGTGACAGCAACGGCGTTCCGCAGAAGTCGCACATGATCATGCTGGACCCAACCGCCGGCAACGAGAGCGTTGCCATCGTTCATTCGAGCGGCCTTGCAATCACGATGACCGAAGACGAAGGCATGGTGCTTCGCGGCGGCAGCGGGACACACATGCGCATTCAGGACGGCAAGGTCGAGGTCGTCGCGCCAAGCATCGTTCTGCAAGGCAACGTCGCGCTCGGCGCCGCGCCCGCCGCGGCATTGCCGCTTCTGCCGGGTCTCGCAAGCCCGGCGAGTCCAAGTGTTTTCGTTTCGCCCACGTGAGCTTCGAACAATGGCACTCCTCAGCGGTTCCGTAACCATCGACCCGAACGGCAACCCCTCGGGAACTGGTCTCGCGATGGTCATCTTCACGGCGCTTGTCTCGAAGTACAGCGACATCCCGCCCGGGCCGAGCGGCGCCGGTGCCAAGCGGCAGCTTGCAGATCTGTGCAACGCGGTCGCGCTCGTCGCGGATTACATCGTCGCCAACGCGCAGGTCAGCATCACTGCGATTCCTGGCGGTCTACAGAGCTTCGTTGCACCGCCAGCAGGACCCGCGCCGACAGGACCGCCGCTCACGCCAATCGCGCTGACGGGGAACATTCTGTGAGCTGCGTCTTCCCTTCCCTCAGCATCGGCGCGTTCACGCCGGCCGTGCCGACGTTGCCGGCCGTGCCGACCCCGCCGACAGCGCCGACGCTGCCCGCATGGCTGCGCGGCTTGCCGGCGCTCGCGTCGTTGCCGTTCACGCCGCCCGTACCGACGCTGCCCGCGGTACCGGCGCCGCCAACCGCTCCCGGATTGCCGACGTGGCTACCGGGGCTGCCGGCGCTGAGCGTGAACGCGTTTACGCCGCCCGTACCAAGTGTGCCAGCGCTGCCCACTCCCCCTGCTCCGCCGATTCTGCACTGCCCATTGTGAGGTCACGGGCAGCTGAACTTGCACGATGTGCCGACCGGAATCGGGGCCGTCTCGACGGAGATCCAGGAGATGTCTTCGCTCTCAATGATGTAGCGAGCTCCGCTCGCAACCATGCACGTGCTGCCCGCAATGCTGCCCGAGGTCGTCGTCCAATCCTTCGTCGAAATTTGGGCGGTACCGCTCAGGACCTTGATCTTCATACAAGTACCGCCTTCGACATATAGCCGGTGGTACGGACCAGCCTGACAATTCGAAGCGAACCGCTTCGAGCTGAAGCGAATGGCGGCTTGATCATCGAGCGGAAACTCTGTGAAGCCGCATCCGCAGTTAGGTGACGTCGGTGAGCACGCCTGGGCGCAGTCATTGACTTCGAAGCCGTCTGATGGCGAGCACACGTTTGCGCCGCCGGCCGCTGCGGATCCGCCTGTTCCGACGCCACCCGTTGCTGTGGTCCCTCCTTGCACGGCGTGAGCACCGCCGCTGCCGGGCGCCGCACCACCCATCGAGCTGCTGCCGCTCGCGGAACTGCCGCCTGCCGGACTGCCACCGGATGGTGCCCTGCCCCCGAGAGCCGCGTCGCCGCCCGTTCCCGAGCCGCCGCCTCCAGGCGCGCCCGCCGCGGGAGCTGCCCCGCCGGTCGCTCGGGTTTGCCCGCCGTGCCCGTCGCCACCGGACGCCGCTACTTGACCGCCGGATCCGCCAGCACCGCCGCTTGCAGCACCCGAAGCGCCGCTCGCGCCAGCGATGGGCATTGCGCCGCCAGCCTGCTCAGTGCCGTGGCTTGCGTCCGAGCCGCCGCTGCAAGCGACGCTTCCGATCGTCGCAAGCGAAAGTGCAAGCGGGAGCGATAACCGCCACATCGAGATTGCATAGGATGGCATCGACATGCGGACTAAGCAATGTGGGTTTCGACTATCGTCATCTGAAAAACTCGTGCGCAAAGCGAGAAAAGTGCGGCTCTAGTACGGGTCCGTGTAAGACCGTCATGAGCGCCAGTAGCGGAGTGTGGTATTCGTTCGTGATGATTCACGCCGGTGCACTGCCGCTCGGGTCGTACGCTGAGGCATTGGCGTCACCGCCGGTCGGACCCGTCCCGATCCTCGCAGACTATGTGGATCCCGAGACGGGCGACATCATTGATTTGCTGCGCACGCGGACGCCCGTTGATGGTGCCCTCATCGAGGGCCTACGCGTCGAACGCAATAGCGGTCCCGCAGTCGCGCTCGTGGGGCATACGATGCGTGAGATTCGACATCTCGACGACACTTCGGTTGCAGAGAGCGCGAGCCGCGCGCGTGAGGGCTATCGTGAGCTCGAGCGGCTCGGGCTGTTGCGTACGTCCAAGGTCGAGGTCAACACCGACAATGACGCGATGGAGATCAGCGTCGAGATTGTTGATCTCACAGTGGCCGCTGGGCAGCCGAACAAGCGCACTTACGCCGCTGCGCGCAAAGGCGGCAGCGGACAGTGACGAGCGTCACTCGACACAGGTGATCGTCGCGGCGGCTGTACGATGCGAGTCGCGTGCCTGCACCGGCGACTCCCATTTTTCAGCGACTTGCGGCTGGGGATGTTCGCGAGCAAATCCTGCTCGCGTTTCGAAATAGCCTGCGCGAGCTGCCCGATCCGAGCACGGGCATTCCCTTCAGTGAAGACGTCATCCGGCAAGCCACAATGCAAAGCAGCCGGTTCTGGGTCGAAGCCGAAGCGATCGATTTGCTCGGGCTCGGGTTTCAGCGACGCGCCGAGTTTCTCGGCACCCAGGTGGACCCGCGTCGCTCGAGCACAGCCTTCCTCGAGCACTTCCATTCCGAAGCCGCAAAACTCCCTCGCCTTAAGGCGACAGGCGGAAGCGGCGAGGTCACGGCTGAGGCAACGCCAGGGACCGTGTTCATTGGGTCGACGACTGTGCCGGACGCGCTCGCAACGCAAGCTCACGACCAGGCTGGCCTCCGCTACCAAGTCTTCCAAACAGAGACGACGCCCCCGGGAGGAACAGCGACCCTGACCCTTGTCGCTGTCGATAGCGGCGTCGCGACAAACCTGCAAGCCGGCACCAAGCTCAAATGGATCAACCCACCAAGTGGCTCGACTCCCGACTGCGAAGTGTTCACGGACTTCACTGGCGGTACGCCAAATGAAACAGATCAGGAGTGGGGCGAGCGCATCTTTGACGCACGTGGCACGCGCCCCGCCGCGGGCAACCCGGCGCATTTCCGTCTTTGGGCACGGCGGGCATCGAACGCCGTTGCTGAAGCGTTCGTTTACCCTTGTGCACTCAACGCGGGGTCGGTCGTAGTCAGCTTTCTTCAAAAGCGCTCGAAGGTTGCCGGCCCTCTCGTGCGTATTCCCAACAGCGCTCAGCTCGTGGTCGTCACGGGCTATCTGACACCGCCGTCGAGCCCGGTCGTGCCCGGACGCGTGCACGTGGTCGTGGTGCCCCCAGAGCCAGAGGCGACAAACATCGCGATAACTCTTCAGCTGCGCGCCGGTAGCCCTGCAGGTTGGGCAGACGCCACGCCTTGGCCGGCGCTCGGAACTGAAGCGGCGACGGTGCTCGCGGTCGCAGATCAGAAGCACTTCACGATGAGCTCGATCGCGGCGCTTCCGGCCGGCGTCGACAATCCGCAGATGATGTTCTGGGATAGCTTGAGCTCGGCCTTTGTGAGACTCCATGTGAATAAGGTCGTACCCTCGACCGGCCGCTACGAGGTGTCGCTGCATGCTGCGCCGGCCTCCGGCATTCAGGTCGGCCAACGCATCTCGCCCTATACGAAGCGTCACGCCTCTATCACAGCTGCCATCGAAGCTTACTTCGACTCGCTCGGTCCTGGAGAACTCGTCGACCTTGCAACCGACGTGCGAGCGTCGCGTGCGTTCCGTCGGCCTCGCCCGGAGGTGGCGGCGCCATACACCGTTGGCGCCGCGATTCTCACCTACGTGAGTGACGCGCTAGGAGGTTCGCTACCCGCGACGCTCGCAAGCGTTTCGCGAACGACGCCGAGCATTCCGGCGACGGCAAGCACCGGACCAAGGTTCCTCGTGCCGGGCCACATCGGCATCTACGCAAGGTGAGTGAAGAGCGATGACAGGGTTTCCAATTCGCCCGCTGCGCGATGACTTTGGGCCTGAGCCGCGCAATCGTGCGCCCGTGCGGAACGCCGAATTCGAGCTCGACGGCGAGACCGTCGGCAGACTGATGTTTCATCAGTTGACCGGCACGGGACTACTGGTGGACCTCGCGGAGCTCGCTCTTAACTTGAGCTCGTCCGGCGCGAGCATCCTTTCTCGCAAGGAAGCGTGGAATGTGCGTGGCGCCAACTCAGGCGCGTTCGCCCCTCCGACGCTCGAGCGCACGGCCCTGGGCGTTTGGACCATTACCTACCCGAGCGAAGTGCCTGACTGGAGCGGGCGCGGTGCCCCGCTCGTGTTCAACGGTGGCTCCGCCGAATGCCTCGTTGACGATGAAGCCGTGTACCGCGCGCGCGTCATCCCAACGTCCCCGCCGAGTTCGGTGGTGACGCTTCGCTGCTGGGTCTTCTATGCGGGCGCGTTCGTCCCAAGCGAGGGCCAATACCTAGTCGTCTTGAGGTGATGGCGTGTTCGGGTGGCAATCATCCTGGCCGTTGCACTGGGGCGGCGGCCCAACTCCTACCGAAAGCGTACTCAATGCGTTGAGGGCTGCCGTCGGCAAGGGCCACATGGCCGAGCGGGATGGCGTCGAATGGCGCTGGCGCGAGGCGCGCGCGATTGGACTCTCCATCATTGCCTCGCACGCGGAGCGCGCGCTGGCGCAATTCGAGCCGCGCTTCGCAACGGATGCGCTCCCGTTCTACCGCGAGCTCTACCAACTGCCCCAGAGTGCATCCGATAGCGAGGTGCGCAGCACCGCGGACGCGCTCTCGCACCTGACGCGCATCGAGCAGTCGCTCAAGAACATCGACTCGCGCTTCAGCGTTCTGACGAGAGCCTGGGAGACGGAGACCACCACCGTGCCCGGTCGCGCATTCGAGGACTGGGCAAAGACGAAGCCATTCAATCTCAAGGACGGCCGCGGCGACACGCTTTACCCGAACTACTCCACCGCGTTCGACATGACGGTGCTGTTCGATATCGGCGATCAGCCACCGACCGGATTCGTCGAAAGTGGCGCGCTCGCTACCGCGCGCGCTTTACTCGATGACGAACTCCCAGCCTGGTGCGGCTACTCGATCATCGGCGCCGTCGGTTTCGTGCTCGGTAAGTCCCAGCTCGGCTGGACGGGGTTCGGGCCATGAAAGGCAAAGCATGAGCAGAATCAAATCAGAGGGCTGGGGCCTCCACGCCTTGTTGACACCGGACGAAGCGAACCAGGTCGATCTCAAACTCGATGCGGTCGAGGTCGCGCAACGGGAGCTCTTCGACGTGTTCGCCTTGAATTGGCCGACGTTCGGCTCGACCGAGCAAGACGCGTTCATCGCGGATCCCGGCGGTGCAACCATGGTGAGCGCCATCGACCCAACGGACCACAGTCCCTGGTTGGTGTACGCGAACTCCACCGGCGTCTATCGGTCGCGCGATGGAGTGCGTTGGCTCGCGGCGGATGCTCAGCCGACAGGCTACGTCGGCGACGTGCAGGACATGGCTGGTTCGACGTACGCGAGCCTAATCCTGAAGCACAGCGGCACGATCACCAAGTGCTGGCGTTCTAGCAACGCAGGCAGCACTTGGGCTGGACCATTCCCGCTTCCCGCCACGTCGACCAATAGCGCGTGGAGCCGGATCGGCATCTATGAGCGTGCCCACCTCTTCATCGCGGTGTCGGGAGGCGGCACGATTGCTGTATCCGAGAATTCAGCGGACTGGACCGAACTCTCCGATCCCGGCAGCCCGTACGACGCTTACTGCGTCGTGTCCGCTGCTCCGAGCGAGTCAGCTGAGGGCGTTCTCGTTCTCCGAAACAACACCACGGTTACTTGGTCCTTGGACGGCCTCGTTTGGTCACAGACGGTGCTGCCGTTTCAGGCATCCGGAGCGTGCGCGGCGTGCTGGAGCGAATACCACACCCAGTGGTACCTCATCACATCGGGCGGGCTGCTACTCGCGAGCCCCGCAGTCGATGGCGATTGGACCGTCGTCGCGCAGTTTTTCGGGCAGGGCAACTTGGCGGCCTTCTTACGGCCAGGGCCGAGCGGCGGGTTGTCTTCGTCCAGCATGATCGCGAGCGGTCCCAACCTCATCATCCTGGGGCAACGCGTTGCGAGCGACGCGGCGCATCGCAGCGGCAGTATTCTCGTGTTCAACCCGGGTACGTTCGCGGGTTGCGCCATCGACCCTTTCGCGGGAACTGGACCATTCCTCGGCACGAATGGCGGAGATCCCGGTTGGCAGCGTGTGGTGCGTCACGACGGGCGGATCGTTGCGGCACGGGTTCGTGAGACGACCACCGGCATTTTTCGGATGGAGACCGCGGCATCGCTGCGCAGTCCCTTCCTTCGGGAGTAAGCGGTATGCCGGACTTCACCGTTCGACCCGTTGCCGGCGTGGAGCTCGCCGAATGGACCGATCCGGCACACGGGATGAAAGCCTCGCGTCTTGCTCGAGTAGAGATCCCGCCGCGCTACTGGCGGCTGACGGGCGGCGTCGTGGAGCTCCGGGTCAGCACCGAGACCGGCGGCGATGCGCCTGACGACTCACTGCTCAACGGGCGCGTCGTTCGAGCATGGTTCATCGAAAGTCCTGCGAGTGGAACCTTCCCTACGTCGGGTCCGCGGATCAGCAGCCCACCGAGCCATTCGAGCATCGTGCGCTTCACCCCGTCGGCGCCAGGGCACTACCTCATCGCGCTGTCGCGCGCGCGCGGCGGGACCATGATGCTGCATTTCGACAAGGAACCGTAAGCCATGCCGTCGTTCCGAGAGATGCTGTCACCACCTGAGCTAGGCGAATCGCGGATCAGGCTCACGCTGTCGCCCGACACTCCCGCGCCAACCGAAGGCGCTCCGGCGCTGGTCGACATCGACTACTCGAAGGCCGCACCTGAGGGCATCACGCTGCCGATTGTTTGCAGTGTCGCCGGGCCGAGCGGGCGCAAGGTGCTCAACGTGGTGTTCACTCGCATGCTGCCGACGCAAATCGAGTGGTCGCCCGAGGAAGGCGGCCCGCACTTGGTCCGGATCGCCGAGATGTTTCATAACCGCTGGTTCGGCGCTCTTGTCGTCGATGTCATCGGCGATGAGCAAGGAGACGACCGATGAGCCAATGCATTCACGTCGGAGCAGTGGCCCCATACTCCCTGATCGTCAAGGTCGAAAATTATCGACCATTCGATTCGGCGGAACCGTATTGGGCGCTCGATAGCGGCGTCGAGTCGGCCGTGTTCGAGGTACGCAACGAACAGGGCAAAACCGTCGAATGGCCCGCGGAGCTCGGCGACGCGGCTCCCACGATCGGCGGGAGCCAAATCGTCGTGAAGCACGTGTTCGAAGCGGGAGACGTGCCCGACATCGGCACGCTGTACGTGCGAACGCGGCTGACACACCTGGTCCACGGCACCATCTATAGCGAGCCGTTCAAGCTGATGGTGATCGGCGCTTTCACGTGAAACGGAGATAGTCCGATGGCAAACAGTGCAACTGCGGTAGTCGTGACAGTGAGCTTGCGCACGAGCGTGTATGTCATGTTGCGCGCCCGCGCCCGCGCACGCTGACGCTCGTCAGCAACGACTGACCAGCGTCAGAGAAGGTGGTTCCGCGTCTCTGCGCGTTACGCTTCGAGCACGCGGCGACTCCTCCAGGTGTCCAGGTGCTGTGCCCAACGAGAGGAGGGCCGTGAGGCGTTCTTCCGATGACCAACCGCGCGCTCTTTGACGTCGACCACGATGGCCGAGATCAGGGCTTCGTCGCGACGCCGAGCGCGGTGCATCAGTTCACGCTCCGATCTCCCGGGCTCGGCGTGTTTTCGTGGCAGCTGCAGGTGTACGACGCGAACGCGTACGATCCTTCGCTGCCGATTCTCGGTAACCCGCCACGCAAAAGTAAGGGGACGCCCGATCTCACGCTCATCGGTGACACGAGCGGGAGCATGGTGAGCGCCACCTCGGTGAGCGCTCCCATCAGCGTGCACATGCCGGCATCGGGCGCGCACTCGTGGATCGTGCGCAGCGTGGTGAACGGCGGCATGAGCGGGAGCCCGCCGCGTCCCGACCCGAACCTTATCCACGAGCGTATCGTCGCGCTGGTTCCGAATGGCCGCCGCAAGCCCATCGTCTCCGAGCTCCGCCAGTTTGAGGACGACTCATGGGCGGGGGCAATCGCCGACCTCATTGAGCGCGGTGAAGGAGGAGGAGGCGGCGGAACTGGAAGCGGGATCGCAGCCGGTGCATTCGCAGGCGATATCGCGACGTGGAACCCGCCCCTCGCGGCGTACGAACCGCTCGGTGCCTTGGCGTTGCTCGGCAGCCAGAACAACTGGTCGATGATGGGGCGTGCAGGACCGACCGTCTTTCGACTCCTGCTTCAGTACCTCTACGATTCGCTGAGCGGCGCGTCGCAAGTGCAGCTCACGAGTAGCGACATAGCGCTCATCGCACTCGGTGCTGAATACGCAGATCTGCAGGGCGGTGTCGGCTTCTCGGGGACCTTCGACGCAGCGACCCTCGTTGGCACCCAAAACGACCTGAACATCACCGGCATGCCAAGCGCCTTCGCGCTGAGGCTCGGCGGCTTCAACGGCGACATCACTGTAACCGGGATCGCTGGCGGTCGAGCGGGGCGCGTTCACCTGCTCAGCAATGTGAGCGAGCTCTATAAGATCCACTTGCTGATCAACTCGGGAGCGTCGCAGGCCCAGAACCGGTTCTTGCTGCCGCGCGGCTCGAACCTGACACTGTACCCGCTCGAAAACGTGCTCATTTGGTACGACCCGGACGCCAGCAGATGGCGCGCCGTATCGCTCACGGGAGCCGGCGGAGGCAGCGGCAGCGTCACGCTCGCGGCGGCGCTCATGGAGGGCAACGAGACCCTCGGCAGGAACATTGTTGTCACCCAGGGCGACGCGATCCTTGGCCAGGGCGCGCCAGTCGGAACCAACGAGGACGGACACGACCTGGTGCTCTCCGGGGGAGCCGGTGACGGAACCGGCGCGTACGGCAACGTCAGCGTCGACGGTTGCCGCATCAGAAACGTGGGCGATGCGGTCGAAGATTGGGACGCGATCAGCAAGGCCTACCTCGACGAGGCGCTGGTTCCCGTGCCGGAGCCATTCGCAAATGGCGATCTGCTTGTGGCAACTGGCGGGCCCGGAGCTCTCGCGTGGGCGCGCCTACCCGTGGGGTCGACGCAGCAACGGCTCACCGTGAGCGGCGGGTCGCCGGCGTGGACGAGTTCGCAAAACGTATCGCGCTTCACGACCAATAACGCGCCCGTCGGCCTCTGGGACTTCAATGGTGATCTCACCGATCGCTCGGGCAACGGCTACACGCTCACGCGAGAGGACGGCGGCACACCGCGCTTTATCGACGTGCTCCCCGGCTTCAAAGGATACTACGGCACAGGCAATCTGGTTGGGCCAGCGTCAGCGCCGGCGCTGAGGATTCTTGGGGACATGACGCTGTTCATGCTCGCGCAAGCGAACGCGAACTCGGGTGCAATCCCGTGGGTCCTGCACGGCGTGCCGGGCGGTTCGGGCAGCACCGCTAACTTTATCTACAACCTGCTCGTTCCGACCCCCGGAACTCTGCAATGGACGCAAGAAAACAACTCGCGCGTGAGCGTCGCGTATGCGCCGGCAGATGCGTTTACCTGCTTCATCCACAATCTGATGTGGATCGCCGTGCGGCGCGCCGGGAACGTCATCCAACTTTGGACGTATGGGAGAAAGCTGTCCGCGGCGAGCTCAGCTCTTGCCGCTCCGACAGACGGTTCAGCGGGTCGCTTGCGCGTGGGCGGTTCGCAAACACAGGGCGCGTTTGATGGGGGCATCGCAGGGCTGAAAATCTGCGCGAGTGCGCTCACCGATCAGCAGGTAACCGACGAGTGGAACGCCACGCTAGGTGGCTTGCACGGAGCTCTCTAGAATGTGCGAACAATCGACTTTGTTGGGTGAGGTTCACGACACGATCCCCTCTGACGACGAGTCGTGGTCCGCTTTCCGCGCACAGTACGAGTTTGCGCTCATCGAACTCGTGCGCGCGCGCACTGGGCGCGATTGCACACTCTCCGAAGCCCCTGACGGATGCTTAGTGCCCGTCGTGGATGAGAACGCGCCGAAGATGGGGCGGCTCCCGCCCTGGTTCAGCGATTCCATGTTCGCCACGGACCCGCGCAAACTGGCCCTCGAGCTTCAACGAACACTGCGCGAGGACGGCTTGATTGACGCCGTCGCGCGCCTCTATTCCCGAGGCCTCCAGCCGTGAAGCCGACGAGTATCGATTGCGGCGAGCCACGCACGCGCTGCGAGTGTTCCGCGCGTTGCGGGTTCGCCGCGTGCACCGCCGCCAGCCCTGAGACTCGGAGGATCGAATGACCCTGCAGCACGTGAACCCGGTGCGCTGTGTCTACAGCCGCGAGCAGGTCTGCCAAGCCTATTGGGACGCCTGCTCGGAGCTTGGATTACCGCCGACTGTCTCGCTCGTTAAGGTGTTGGTCGCGCACGGGGCCTTGGAATCCGGAAACTTCAAAATCGGCCTATGGAACAACAACCCCGGGAACATCAAGCTGGGTGCTCGCACGTCGGGGCCCTACACCTGCATCACCCTGAACGAGGTGCTGAAGGACAAGGCAACCGGCAGATTTGTCGAACGTTGGTTCTCTCCCGAAGGAGAGCTCAGCGCGAGCCCGAATAATGGCGGCAAACTGCTCCGCGCACCGCTCCCGGTGCCACCGGGACACCCGCAAACCCGGATGCGTGCGTACCCAACGCTGAGCGAAGGCATCAGCGACAAGCTTCGGTTTCTTCTCCACCCCGGTTGGGCCGTTGCTCTGGAATTTGCAGCTCGAGGCAGCGCGTCCGGCTACGTTCGGTCAATTCGTTCGCGCGGGTACTTTACCGCATTCGCTGGCGAACCCGATCCGACGCCGTACGAGATGTCAGTGGTCAAGTTGGCCGCGGCGTACGAGCCAATCGTCGAAGCCGTAGCGAGTCGCCATGAGCCGGTAGCCTTCGAGCCGCCCGTGTTCGAGGAAGCACGCGACGCACAACGTTTGAACCTCATCGATCCGGAGCTTCGAGCTCGCATCGAGACAACCGTCACCATCCTGCTCGACGACGCTCTGCAAGGCGTTCGTGAAGACATGCGCGGCCCCGACTGGCGCAGATGAAACCGATGAACAATAAGCCTGATTTTCCCACGAACGAGCCCGCGACGGATTCGGAGAAAAACGGTCCGATCGACAGGGTTTGGGCGGCCATCGCCAGGATCAACGACCGGCTAATCGCTCTCGAACGTCCGAAGCGAATGGCTGTGAGTAAAATTCGAGTCCTCGTGGCAGACGACGAACTGCTGCTCAGCCGCTTGCTCGAGCGCATGCTGCAGGACGAAGGCATGCTCGTCTATCGTGCCGCGAGCGGCAGCGAAGCACTCTCGCTGCTCGCGCAGCATTCGATCGATGTGGTCGTGACCGACATCTTGATGCCCGGGAACGGCAACACCGTTGCAAAGCACGTGCAAGATCACTACCCAGCTTGCGGCGTCGTCCTCATGACCGGCGGCTCCGCAGCGGACGCGGCGCGTGAGGCGCTCGGCTCCGAGCAAGTGAGTCTCTTGCTCAAACCGTTCGAGGCCGACGAGTTGGTTCTAAAGGTGTTTCGCAGCGCGGAATACGCGCGCGCGAGAGCAAGATTAGAGCGCGGGAGTGGAAGACCCTAAGCGCAGATTCGTGGGCAGAATCAGCGTACCGGAGCACCCGGTTGCACGCAAAGCACAGGTGCCTCCGCCGCCGCTGCCGGAGACGCCACCACGCAACACACCCGAGCCGCCTCGTCCCTTCGAAAAACCCACAATCGCAAAAAAACCGGAGAACCAAGACGTTGCGGCGCCGGCGCCCGAGTTCAGCTTGCCGCCGTGGCCTGAGCGACCACCAGAGCGCGCCCCCACGGAACGTGAGCTCGAGCTGCTCAGCATCATCGAACAGCTGAGGAAAGATCAGAAACGCAGATCTGTCTTCGACAAGCTACGACCGAAGACCGCCGGTGGCTGGGCGGTCGGGCTCGGTGCACTAATTACTGCTCTCGGAGGCGGCACCGGGGTAATCAAGCTCGTTGAGGCCTGGCGCTCTCCCGTGGCGCTCACGGGGCGTGTCGAGTTGTTGGCCGAGCAGGCGGCAGAGCTCCGCAAGGACTTCACAGACTACAAAGAGAAGATCCGCGAACGACAGCGGGCCGAGGAGAAGCGCTGGAGCTTCACCGGCGCCGCGCTCTGCAAAGGCGCGCAGACAACGACCAAGGGGCTCGATTGCGAAGCAGTCGAATGGGAGGCGCGCCCTCTGCCGAAACGCGGAGAGCAGCCTCCACCATGGCGCGCTCGCACCGAGTGGCCGCCTCTACCAGAAACGCCAAAGTGAAAGAATGGGACCGAACGAATGGCCAGTTCGAAACGTCCTCCGCCTCTACCAGCCGCCGTGCCGCGCCCTTCCAATCGCCCGCGGCCGATTGTCAGGAACAGAGACGATTCGCCCTACAGCACTGTCGTGAGATTGTTCAGCGAGCTCAGCCCGGTTCACCAGGAAGCAATTGCCGCGATCGTCCGCTCACTTGCCGAACGGCGTCATTGAGGAGCGCGAGCAATGCCCGGAAAGGGTGATCTCGAAGCCCACTGTTTTTCAGGGCGCTCTGGTCCGACGCACAAGGAGAGGCCGTTCACGACGGCCGGTAGTGCGCGCGCGCCGCTTCGCGCGCAGCGTTCAGTTCGCGCAACGCGACGTCGTCGCCCGTCTTGTCGGGGTGCACCTTCGCAGCGATTTCGCGGTAACGGGCATCGACGACAGCCAAGCTGAGGGCTCCGAGCGCATTCTCGGGAAACCCAAGCACTTCCCACCAAGGTCGCAGAATCGGAGCCGATTCGGCTGCTGGTAACGCGCCAAAGGCGGTGTACGCCCGCTCGAGGATTTGGCTCGCGCCGGCGCGGTCGATGGCGCGCAAGCCTTCAACCGCGAGCCCAATCGCGCGGATGTTCTCGTGCACCTCCAGCCATCGGTCACACGCCATCACACGCTCGTGGTGCTCCAGAGTGCCCCAATACACCGCTACACCTGGATCGTCCGGACGTCGTGCATCTGCATAGGGAAGGCCATCACGACGTAGCGGCACGTTGGTTGACACCACGATCGTCCCTGACAGCGCGCCGAGTAGCCGCAAGGAACGGACGAGTTCCTGAGTAGCCTTTTCGGGCGACACTTTGTACGAGCTGCGTCCCCGCGCGCCGGACGACGTACGCGCCCACCCCTCGGGCCATTGTAGTGGATATCCTCGAGCCATCCTGATCCCTCACGTGTTGTTGATGCCGCCTTGCGCTCGCAGGAGCATGTTCTCTTCCCACGAGACATAAACCTGGCGCTCGTAGCGGATTGCCATCGGCAAGTCCCATTTCATGTCGCCTCGCTCGGGAAGTCGCGGCAGCGTAGATACGCGGGCCACTCGGCCATGTCCGCGCCTTTGCGATTCACCTGGCGGAACGGCTTGCCCCTAAGGGTAGCGTTCGCGCCGAGCTGCTTCACGAAGACTGGGATCCGTTCCGCGTCACACTGTTCGACGATGGATTCAATCCACTCGAGGGCGCACGGGCGCGCGCGGTAGCCGCTCTCGCCACCGACAATCACCCAATCGAGATGCAAACGACCAGTTGCCCGCAGGTCGATCGGACCGAGAAGCGGCTCGAGGCTCGCGCAGTGAACTGCCGCGGGAACCGCATGGACCATCAGAGGCACGCGCTGATTGTAGGTCTCCTGGTTCTCCGCGCTCGGCCCGATCCACACGTTCGGAAGCGGCCACGGCTGCGGTTTCGCGTTGAGCATTCGGTCCGTGCCGCGCTCGAGCGCGTACGCTTCCTCGACGCAGACCCGGGCTTCCCCTTCGGAAAGAGCGAGCGGCCGCTCCTGCAGCCAGCGGTACCAGTCACGGGCGCGCGAGGCGCGCTTCGTCAACACGATGAAGTTGTGTCTCGGACATGTCGCCATGACGCCAAAGCCCGCGGCAATCTGCTCGTTGCTGAACGCTTCGAAGAAGAGATCCGACATGCTGTTCACGAACACGCGGTGCCGAGAGCCGTCGGGGCGCAGCTGCCACTTGAATGGATCCCAGAGCTTTTCGACGATGAAGCTCCCCTTGCCCGTCCAGCGCGGGCCGTGCGTACCGAGCGTCACCAGGCCGTGATACGGCAGACCGGGCGCGCTGAAGCGGTAGGCCTCGCGCTCTGCGTAGCATCCACCTTCCCCACAGGGGCCGCCGCAACCCGCCGAGACGCGGCGGCAGCCACGCACGAAGTTCCAGACCTTCGTTGCCCACTCGATGTCTGTGTCTGCCACGTCAGCGTCCTTCCTCGTCGCGGAGGCGCGCGTCGCTTTCGTTACGAAGCGACGGCGGGTCACCTCGGTACATCGCGGCGGAGGTCGATTCCTCGTCACACGAGGCGCAGAGCGGACCGCTGGCACCTGCAGTGCGTGCCATGATGCAACCGGTGGTTAAGTACTCTTTGCAATAGGGGAGGTCGATGACGTCCTTCACGCGCGCCTCACCGATGCGAATCTGTGCGTCCGCGAGCTCGAAGGCGTCCTCCGAGTGCGACACGAAAAGCACGCGGTCGGCGCCGACTATCTCGGCCGCGCGTCGTACGAGGTTCCAGACTTTCGTCGCCCACTCGATATCTGTATCGGCCATGTGCAGTCCTTTCATGCCGCTCGGGTGTGTCGCATCCGAGAGCAGTAGCCTCATCGCGGCTTCACCTTCGACCAAAACTGCGATGCGCGTTCGCAGTGATCACACCAAGGGCAAAGCGGTCCGCTTCGGCCCCCTGCGCGCAGGGCGTTGCAGTACAACTTGCAAAGCCGGGCACCAGATCGAAATGCGCTATTCACGCCGCTTCTCCAAGGACCTTGAGTGCGTCGTTTCCAATGAGAATCCGCGCATCCGCGCATTCGATCATGTCCTCCGACTGCGACACGAACAGAACCCGATCGGCACCAATAACGTCGACCGCGCGCCGCCACATGGCGACGTACGCGCGCCGGTTATCTGCATCGAGTGCTCCCCCGCTCTCGTCACGAAAGAGGGTCGGTCTCACGAGACCCGCGCGGCGACAGGCGAGCATCGTGAGGCCGAGGGCCATCGCCTCGCCGAGCAGCACCTTCTCACCGCCTGAGAATTTGCTGGCCTCTCTGATTCGGCCACCGCCCTCAGTGTCCGTAACCAGGATGGTGCACTCGTCGACTTGGTCTTTTCCAGTCGCCGACAAGCGCGTCGTCTCTACCGAGACAGTAAACCGCGGACCATGGCACGTGTGGAGCAGGTCATTCACGAGTTCGGTGAGCTCGGGACCGGCCGAGTCGACTTCGGCGCTTTGAATGCCATCGCGGCCGAGATCGTGCGCGAGCCGCAAGTAGTCGGAGAGATCGGCCTCGACATTTACGCGCTCGGATTCCAGCTCGCGGGCGCGTTCAGCCGCGGCCACGGCCTGCTCGAGACGTTGCTCTGCTCGAGCGAGCTCCGCGTGAGCGGCCTTCGCTTCGGCTTGGGCCCGCGCGACGACCGAGCGCGCTGGCCCTAGATCCGCCGACGGAGGCACCTCTTCGATAGGTCCCAGGGCGGCGTGTTCCTCCTCGAGGCGGCGAAGCTCCGCACGAGCGGCTTCAGCGTTTGGCACGTGCACCGCGAGCCGCGCCTCCGCACCGGCAAGCGTCGCGGCTTGCGCAGCGAGCGCCTCAACCTCCGTGAGCTCGGCGCGAGCTTTCGCCGCTTTCACCTTCAGCGTTTTGAGCTCGGTCTCGGCCGCCGCGAGAGCCTTCTCCGCCCGCTCAAGCGCCGTCGTCGCCTGGCTGCGGCGCTCCGCGGCGCGCTCTATCAGCTTCGAAGCCTCTGCGTGCTCAGCGCGTGCGGCGGCGATATCGGCAGCGCGCGCTGCGAGGCGCTCCGCGTCGCTGACCGCGCGCTGCTTTGAAACGTGCTCAGCCTTGCGCTTCTGGACGTCGGCAGCAAGGGTCGCGAGCCGGCGAGGTGTCTCCGCTGCTTGCTGCACGGCCTGGTCGTCAGCATCGAGCGCGGCCTCGGCCGTCAGTCGGAGTTCGTCCAACGCGGGGGCCAGAGCCGCCTGATCCAGATCTTCCGACGGCGGCGAGCCTGCAATGCGCCCGAGCGCCGCACGCGTCTCGGAAAGCCGCTCTTCGGCACCCGAGAGCCGAACGCCGCGCAACTCCTCAAGCTCGGTTTCCTTCGCCAGAAGCGCGGACGCGGCGGCGGTGAGAGCGTCCTGCAACGCCGGCAGCCTCGCGGCTGCCTGTTTGACCTCCACTTCGCTGCGGAGTCGGCTTTCAAGGCGAGCAACGGCTTGCTCCGCGTCGGACACCGCGCGCATGGCACTCGCGCGTTCGATCGTAAGCCGCGTGACGTCTGCTCGAGCAAGCGCGAGCTTTTGTTCGGCTGTGCCGACGGCGCGGTCAGCTTTCTCAAGCGCTGGCCGGAGCGCCTGCACGCGATCAACGGCGGCACTCACGGCGGCGGCGTTCGCCAGGATTTTTCGGTTATTGGCGATCCGCTCCTCGATGTCGGTGAGCCGCGCGCGCACAGCATCAATCGCAGCGACGCGCTTTTCCGCCTCGTGGCGCGCCCGCGCCACGAGCTCGCGACGGCCGGCACGCTGAAGCTCTTGTGCCTCCGCCTCGCGGAGTGCGTTCGAGATCCGCTCAAGCTCGAGATCCGCTCGGCGCGCGATCTCTTCGGCTTCGGTCTTCGCGGCGCGGGCAGCGTCAGGCGCGAGAACGCCAGCGCGCGCATCTTGGATACGAACGCGAAGTGCTTCGAGTTTGCCGCGTTCCTCAGCGGCGTGCTTCCGCGCGCGCTCCGCCATGCGTTCGAGCTCTGCCACACCGATGACCTGCAAAATGACGGAAATGCGGTCGGCCGACTTGAGATCGATAAATCCAAGCGAGCGCTGCGCCACAAACAGCGTCGAGAACAGCACGTCCTCCGGCAGAAGGTGCTCCTTCGCCCAGCGGTCGAACGAGCGCACGCTGGAGCCCTCGTATGCGGGCTCGCCGTCCGCTCCCCAAACGGTCGCTTCCCCGTTGCGGTCGATCCCATCGAGGGCATGACGGATCGTCCACGCCTTGCCACCGACGACGAGACGCGACTCGAGGAAAGAATCGCGCGCGGTGGCACGCCCGACGAGCGTGCCATGCGTCTTCATCCTACGGTAGAGCGCGCCAGGCACCGCTGTCTCGAGCGTAAAGCTTTTGCCGTCGCCATTCTTTCCGACGAGGGCTACAAGCCGCGCGGAGGGATCCAACGAACCGAGATTCAAGACGAAATCACGGAATGGGCCGATGTTGTGAAAGCGGGCGTATTCCAGACGCATGACTTAAGTGCGCATCATGATGCGTTTATGTGCCAACCGATTCACGCAACTTTGTGAAGCTCGGTTTCGAGCGCGCCAGCCTTTGCCAGGATGGCGCCGCGGCGCTCTCCGGGGTCGAAGTTCACCGACTGCCAATGTGCTGAGAGCTTCTCGTTCAGGCTCTTCGCGCGCGCCACTTCGGGAGCCCGAGCACGGCGCTCGCTGATGACCTGGTCTTCGACCTTCACGTCAACGGCGCCGTGCCCGCGGAGCTCATCGGCGAAGGCATGCGCAGCGGCACTCGCGGCTTCGCGGTGCTGAGCCCGCACATGGTATCGAAAACGGATCTCGGCGCCGCGCCGTGCGGCCTGCTCCGCCGCAGCCATGCTCGCAGTCCCCTCGTTCGCCGCACAGAATCCGTCATCCCAAAGAGCCTCAACGTGCAGCATCGGCGTGCACGGAGTTTCGATTTCCTCGAGGTGCGTGAGCCGCTGCCCATCGAACTCGAACATCAGAACCGACTTTTTCTCGAGTTGGCCGTAGTCCGTTCGATACGGTGAACCGGTGTAACGGTGCGGCGCGCCCGCGACATCCCAGCCTTGCACCATGTGGATATGCGCCATGACCCCGATGTGTGCGCGCGCGAGCGAGAGCTCGGCGAGGCTCACGTTGATGAGCATGCCAATCAACGGCTGGCCATTGCTCGCCTGCGCTCCGTCGCACATGAAATGCCCGAGTAAGATCCTGGGGCCGTCGTGCGACTCGAGTTCGTCGCCGAGACCTCGCAGAACGGCCTGTAGCGCATCGCGCATCAGGGTGTCCGCGCCTTCGATACAGCCCGCTTCAGAAAGCAAATGATGCCGCTCGGGCCAGGCCATCGCCGCAATGGCTGCACCGCCAAGGCGGTGCACGCGCGCGGCTTCCTCCACGATAACGGGGTGCCGCGTGCGCAACCGCGCCAAGATCGCGCAGTCGAGCCGCCGGTCGTGATTGCCCTTCGCGAACACCAGCGGGCTCACTTCGGCCATGCGCTTGGTCCACTCAGCTGCAGCTTCGCGCTCAATCGGCACGGAAGCCGCCTCGTAGACGTCACCGCCAGAAAGGAAAACATCCGGCTTCACATCGCGCGCCAAATCCACCATCCATTCGTGCACGCGAATGCACTCGCGGAACCGGTGGCGAGCGAAGAAGTGGTGATCGCCAGACGCCAGAAACCTCATAGCTTCATGCTCGCTTGCGTTGGGGTCGCCTGCGGCTGCGCCGCGGCGGGAGGCGGCGCAGCGCTTGGCGAGCTCTTCGCGTCCGGCACCGACTCGCCCTCCGCCTCGAGCGGCTCGTCCTCGTCATAGCCGTACGGAGGCGCGTCGCCGTCATCGTCTACGGCACCGACGGGCGGCGCCGCGTGCCCGGCGAACTCGCTCGGTTCAGACGCTTGTGGCGGAGCATGTTGCGGCAGCGCCGGCGTGGGAGGGCGACCGTAGAGCGCCGCACCACGATTGAGCATCCGTTCGAAATTCATGATCGCGAACTTCTCTCGGAGCACCGGATCGTTCGTTCGCCCGGTTGCCATGAGCCGGGCGACAGCGAAGGGCTTCTGCAGCTCCGCGTCCGTGTAACTGCGCTTTACGCCGAGGTCGCAGATCGCACGGAGCTTGGCCTTGGTCTCTGCGTGCCGCAGGATGAACAATCGCGTGTCGCGCAGCTGCGACTCGAAATTGCTCCCCTCTTTGGAGCGCGCGCGCATCGCATCCACCTGGGGCGAGTTCTCGCGCAGGTCGAGCTCGACCTCTCCACTCACCCGGCGCGGCGTACCGTCGAAGTCGAGCACCCAACCCACCGCACGGTAATGTACGTACAGCGGCTCCTTGCCGTTATCGAGGCGTCCGCTTCGCTCGGTATCCCAATCGATGCCCGCGGCCGGGCGAATCCGCTTGAGTGCGTGCCCGCTGAGGCCTTTCTTTCCGCCCCCGACGGGATAGACGTCGTCTGAATTGGAGTCGATGTAGACAACCGAAATCGCGACCTCGCAGCCCTCGGGGAGCGATCCGCACACGGTCGCCGGGGAGACGAGGTGCATGCTCTCTTGCGCCTTGCGGAGTTCGGCATCGACGACGCGCACGTCGTTCCAGCTACCCGCGAGCACTTGCGTCGCGGCGTTGTCGGCCGTCGCGAGGGCTTGTGTCTTTGGGGACGGCGCCGCAACCTTCTGTCCGCCGTTTTTGCGCCGCGTGAGCTCGCCGCTGAGCGCCTTGCAGAGCGCGCGGTCCCGGTTAGCCGACTGCTTGTTGGGATCCTTTTGTAGCTCTTCGGAGATGCGCCGGAACCAGTAATCGAGGTCGCTTACCTCGGCTTGCTCGATGGGCAGCCCTTTATTCTTGCCGCCTGGGATTACGAACCCTGCCATGTTTTCTTTTGCTTTCCGGAGCGAGAGCTCCAACCAAACGCGCAAGCAACGCAAGCGGGGGGGCGGACTCGCAGCCTGCGCGTTTGGTTGCAGATCTCGATCAGCCGTCGCCCTCTTCCTCCCCCTTTTCGAGTGAATCGATGGCGCGCCGAGCGGCGCGATAAAGTGATGGCGCCCATTCAGCGACCGTTCGCGCGCCGTCCCATAAGTCGACCGAGACTCCGCCGACGCGCACGGCAGTCGCAGCGTGTCTCTGGACCGTGAACGAGCACGAGACACGGGATGCACTCCACTCGATGAGCAGCGCAACGGCGCGCCGGTCGTCATGATCGAGGCGCGCACCACACCGGTGCCGTGGCAGCAGTGAGCGAATCCGCGGTTTCGGATCGGGCGGCTTGCGAGCGCCCGTTGCGATGACGTTTTTAGCGCGAACCAAGATGCTCCCTCACACAAGAAACGGCCTTGAAGAACATGGAAACCCGCGTGATTTCGAGGCGGGCGGAAGCCGACGCCCCGTAAGGACAGGAAAGAACTTGGCGTCAAAACATCCGGCGCTTGCCGGGATAGGCATCTATTAGTGTGCGCACAGTTTTTGTTCGCGCGCAAGCGCGAATCGAGAAGGCCGCGCAGAAAAGTCAACCCCAAAAGGACATATTTGGTTGGAAGCTGAGTGAAACGTTGGCCTAGGCCGGGTGAAACCTGTTAGCTCGGGCCATGCTGGTACCGAACCGAGTGATTCGGCAGGTGGCCCGTCGCATCGCCGAACTCCGGCAGCGCGCTGGGCTCACGCAGCAAGCACTCGCCGAGCGCCTCGGCGTGGGCTGGCGCTACGTCGCTCGGATCGAGCGTGGGCTGAACCTGACGCTGTCGTCGCTCACGCGCATCGCCAATGCCCTTGGGGTACCGATCCGGAGGCTACTGGATCCCCCGAGGGCCGACAGCCTCAAGACGCGTACCGGCAGACCCAAGAAGAAGCGCCCTCAAGTTCGCCGCTAGCTCGTACGCGGTCGACGAACGATCCCCGACGTCCGTGGCGGCAGCGACTTGGGACGCAACAACGGCGGCTGCTGGCGCAGGTCGTTGGCAAGTGCGACCACGCACTCGTCGCACAGATCCCAGCCCCTGCGATCCGACACGATCCGCGCGATGCCAAACCAAATACGATCCGCGCGAACTGTCGGAGACGGATCGACCTCGTAGACGAGCGAGTTACCCGCAGTGCTGACGACAATACCCGCGGGTAACATGCCCTTCGTCGGGCGAATCACGATCCCCATCTGGGCTGCGTAGGCCGTCGCATCGGCGCCCCGTAGTGACACCCGCTTCGCACCAGGATCAACCCGAATTGCGCGACTAGGCAATCCCATTGGCTGTGTCATATCGCACTACGGCAAACCACGTGTAGGGGGATTGTGCGACGCCGACGCCACTTTGGTGTGAGCTTGTCGCACTGGCCAATTACGACATAGCGGAACTATGCCAGTGCGTAGAGTTCTATGCCGATACGTACGGCGTGAGACTCTAGCCTCGGCGCCGCTTCGTCGGGCCCGGCGCCGGAGAATGGCAGATCGCGAGCTGGAGCAACACGCTCGCTGTCACTGTCCGCGGCGGCGGATGAATCCAGCCGTCGGCGATCTCCTCCAGCGCTTGAACGTCGACATGTGGACACTCGAGCGGAAGGCGCTTGCGCGCGTCCTTCAGCGCCTCGTCGCAGCCCGGCAAATCGCGAATCCGAATGTGCCGATTGGGCTGGGGCTCGGCTTCTTTGCCGTCGTCGGTGCCGTACATGATTCGCGCGGGCGATTCGTTCAAAAACGCCGCAACCGCACTAACCATCTTCGGCGAGCCTCCCATTCCGTGGAGCAGAAGCCGATTGATGGCGGGCGACGAAAAGCCGATTGCGCGGGCAACCGCGGATTGCGCGCGGTCCGGATCTCGGTGGAGCTGGGGCATAATTCGCTCGCGTATAGCGGCTATCAGTCGCTCCTGGGCATCCGGAGGCAGACCTTTCACGTTGCCTTTACGCCCTCGCTTGGGCCTCGCGGGATTCACCATGCAGAACGCGCATCCTAACGCACAGCTTTACGCACAACAATAACTTGTTGACCGCGATAAATGCGTTTGCGTACAGTAATAGTTGATGGTCAAGTTCGATACGGCGGGTCGCCTAAAATTGCGTCGCTTGAACCTCGGGGCGAGCGAAATTGCTCGCCGAATCAGCTGGTGCCGGCCTGGACGGCCACCTGCTCCAGGCATGGTCTCTCGCTGGCTACTCGGCGACGCGAGACCCAACACCGCCAATAGGCCGATCCTGAAGACCCTTTGGAACATTCCGGAGGACGACTGGCTCACCGCGGACGAGCGACGTCGGCAGCAGGAAGCACTCTTACGTGCGACGTTGGTTGCCGCAGCGATGACCGCGACGAAAGGAGCCGCGTAGCAGTGGCCCGACGCGCGCCGAGTCTCTTTGGCCGCGCAGGCGTGTTGAACGCGGTGAGCCGCGCTCTTACGTGGCAAGGCGCGCGCGGCGAATGGGTCGTCTCGATCTACCCAGTCCCCGGCGACAAGCGATGGGCTTGGCTTTGGGCGACCGGCGACATGCAGCTCCGCAGTACCGTTCGGCACAACACGTTCGAAGACGCACGTCGTGACTTCGTACGAGCCGTGCGACGTCTCAGCCGCACTATCGACCATCTCACAGGTGGGGCGTGAACGCGCTGAACCAAGGTGCTTCGCTGCGCGTGCGGCAAGCTGGCGACCGCCTTTCTGCGCTCCTCACGCTTGATTGAAGGGAATCAAGACGTGAGGGCATCCCAAGTGTTTTGAGTGTTCTTCGCGCGCTATGGCGCGCATTGCAGAGGAGTTCGAGCGAATGCTTCTGATGGACATCCTCAATGTGATTAAACGTCCCATCGAGTTGTATCGCCGATTGGTCGCTGCTCTTGCGCAGTCGAGCCCCTAGCGAACTCCAGAAACAAAGGAAGAGGCCACATGGAGGACAAAGATTCGCCGCGCTCGTTTGCGGTGTTCTTGCGGCAGCTCGCCGATGGCGAGGCCGAACGCGATCTCGCGAACGCCCAGCACGAGCTCATCGCGAAGTGCCGGCAAGAAGCGGAGTCCATCAACGGAGAGGTGAAAGGAACGCTGACGCTGCAGCTCACCTATGCCGTCGACGTGAGGGACCAAATCACTGTCAGCTACAAAATCACCGGCAAGGAACCGCCGGCGCTTCGCCCCAAGGCAGTCGCTTGGCTCAACAAGGCCGGGCACATCACGTTCGAAAACCCGCGGCAGCAAAAGCTCCCGCTTCGTGAGGTGCCACGCGAAAAACCACAGCGCGTGGTGGATTCACTCGTTGAGGACGGTGATCGGCCATGAACACGACCGACGACTACGAAGACGAAATCACGACACGCACCGCGGAAGCACAGGCGGTCATCAACTTCGCCAAGGCGAATCTCGGAGTCGAGCAGATCACGGCCAAGCCAGATGCTCGAGCCGCGCAACTTCTCCTCGTGCCGAAGGGCCGCAAGATCCTCGACCTTCACGACTTCTTCGAGAAAGCGCGTCCGAGCCCCGAGCGGCGAAAAGGCACCGCCGTACTCGCAACGCTCGAATCGCTCATCGCCCACGCGAATCGGTTCAAGGACGAGGACTCGGCCCTGTTCGCTTCGCCTGATCCCGGGAGGCCGCGCATCGTCGCGGTGCTCGACTATCACCGCCAGAATGCTGCCGGTGCGCCGCGGTTCGGTGACCACCGAGGCGAGTACAACTTCCCTCTCTCGGTTCCGTGGCTCGAATGGACCGCCAACGACGGCGAGTTCATGCCGATGGCAGACTTCGCGGCCTTCCTCGAAAAGAACATCGAGGATGTGGCCGATCCAGCAGCCGCCGCGGACACCGCTCAGGAGCTCGCCGACAAGCTCGAGGTGAAGCTCTCCTCGCCCTCGGCGCTTCTCAGCGCGGCCAAAGGGCTCACCGTCAAAGTCGAGCAGGTCGTTCGCAACGCGCGCAACTTGAGCACGGGCGAGGTCGAACTCGTGTTCGAGGAGCGGCACTCCGACGGCGCCGGCGCCGGCAAGGTCAACGTCCCACAGGCGTTCCTGCTCGGCATCCCGGTGTTCCGCGGAGGCGACTTCTTTAGCTTGGCCGCACGCTTGCGTTACCGGCTCCACGGGGGCGTCGTCACGTTCGCGTACAACCTACATCGAGCTGACCGCCTGTTCGATCACGCGTTCACCGAGGCGTGTGAGCGAGCGGCCAAAGAGACTAGCCTTCCGCTGTTCATGGGCGCGCCGGAGAAATGATCTCGGCCCGCTACGAACTGATGCTCTGGCGATGGGTGCGCACGCTGCTGCTCGACCTCGGCGTGTGCACCGATGGCTGGCTCTATCGGTTCGTCGACCGTTGCTACGAGCGAGCCTGGTTCGCATTTGGGAGGAGAGCATGAAGCGATGCGATCACAAGATGCCGAAGGGCATGTGCACGGTGCCCTCGTGCCCGCACTTCGACGGCCTACGCAAGGGCGTCCGGCACGTGCCGAGTAACCGGCCCTGCAGCGGCTGCGGGTGCCGCCGCGACGACTCCAAGTTCACGCTTTGCAGCGCGTGCCGACGCGCCGCGGCATCCCCAACGGAGCCGACATGAACACGCGCTGGTCCCGACTGGTTCGGGTGCTCACGCTCTGGTGCGGAGGAGCCGCGGTGTTCGGCGCGACGCTCTGGATTGGCATGAACATCCACCCGCTCGCACCCACGCTCGGTCTCCTCGGGATCTACATCTACGCGAGCGCCAGGTACATCCTGACGGGCGGGGCGTGATGGTGCCCGGCAAAGACCTCTACGCCGTCTACGAACGGCCGAGCGACTACCCGGCGGCGTGCATCGTGCAGCGCTGGACGGTGTACGAGCGCATGCTCGTCGCTGCCGAGCCGTGCATCGTCGGCGCGAGCGTCACTGAGGTGACGGAGGAGCTTCGGCGGCGGCGTCCGGAGCTCGTTTCTGTCGGCCGCCACCCGAACGACGACCCTCACCTTCGGGAGGTTTGGCTGTGATCTTCGCGAGCAACGCGGCGGCATCTCCCTCGCCCAGCGCGAACGCCTCGACGGCACCTCGCGTGGCGGTCACCAGCTCCTCGCAAGCGTGCGCGCGCGCCTCCTTCAACCTCTCGAGCTCGGCTTCGAGCGCAGCACGGCGCGCTTCGATTTTGCCGATAGCGGCAACTGCATCCATGAGCCGCGCGAGCTCGGGCGTGGGCTTGGCAATCGGTTTCTTCGGCATGCCGAATATCGATAGCCGCGCTCGCGACGAAAGCAATGACGCCGCTTGCTCGCTCCTGTGGCCGGAGTGTCCCAATGTAAAACAGTACGCAAAGTAAAAATGCTTATGCGTACGAGTACAATTTATCTTGCGACAGCCTCAGACCAAGGGTTAAAGCCAATGTTGCGTGTTGACGAACGACACGACGAAGACGATCGCGCGGCGCCTGATCGCGACTCGGGGCTTTTATCTCGTCACGAGTCCGCGAAGTACCTCCGCATCGGTGATCGCACGTTCGATGAACACGTGCGCCCGGACCTTTCTCCGGTGCGGATCGGCAGGCGAGTCCTCTTTCGAATCACGGATCTCGAGCAATGGCTAGCGCAGCAGGCGGAGCCGCAGCCGAGCGCACCGCGTGCGGAGGCGGCTAAGCGATGGCGCGCCCGGCCGAAGGATGGACGATCCATCAAGACACGCCCGGTGGCGTCTACTACGTCCGGTTCACGCATAACGGCCGACGTGTCGAACGATCCACTGGCTGCCGAGATCCTGAAGAAGCTGCAAAGAAGGCTGCACTCATCTACGCAGACTTCATCCAGCGCGAGCCAGCCGCGCGCAAGATCGTCCGAAACCTCGGCACCGGCGAGCCGCTCGAGGAGCTCGTAGCCCTATGGCTCGCATCCGACAAAGCAATTGCCGCTTCTACGCGACCGATTTGGATGACGTACAGCACCAAGTGGTGCGCGAGGTGGAAGACTTTGATCGACGTCACCGAGCCGGACGCGGTGCGATTCCTGAACGAGCGGCTCGGCGCAGTACTTGCGGACACGGTGCGGCACGAGCGTGGTGCACTGCAGCGCTTCCTCAACTGGTGCACTGCCAACGAGCATACGGACCGGGAGTTCAACATCCCGTACGTGAGCAAGAACGCGACCGGCGTACGGCACCCACAGCGGCGGCGGGCGGCTGCTCCCGAGCTCAGTCCCGAAGAGATAGAGCAGATGATCGAGTTGCTTCCCGAGTGGGGTCGCAGGGGCGGCAACGGGGCGCCGATTACCGAGAAGAGCAAGGGGCGGTTCCCGGTCCGCGCGCGGGCGCGAGTTGCCTACGAGACCGGGCTGCGGCCGTCGTTCCTCGACATCATAGAAGTGCCCATCCACTACACGCCTGGTGCGACGCACATTCGCATCCGGCGCGAGGACGACAAGAACCAGTTGGAGCGCTTCGTGAAGCTCACGCAGGCCGCGCGCGATGCGCTGGACAGCGTGTGCCCGACCCGGGGTCGTATCTTCGGGAAGCACGACTATCGGACGCTGATCAGGCCCGTGGCGAAGAAGGTGCTTCCGCCCGAGAAGGCGGCCATCTTCACGATGGCGCACTTCCGGAGCGCCTCGGCCACGCACACCCTCGAGCTTACGGGCAACGTGCCCGGTTCGATGCACCAGTTCGGGTGGCGGAGGGTCGACACGGCGAGCCGGTACACCAAGCCGTCGCAGCGCGCCGGGGATGCCACCGTCGATGCTCGAGAGCGCATCGCTCAGGCGCGGCGGAGGCCCCTGCAGGCGTCGTGCGTGGACCCGCCGAAGGACGACGCGCCCGCCCGCCAGGAACGGGCAGCCGAGGCGTCGTGTGTCCCGCGAGCGAGCGACACCGATACGCGAGGCGAGGAAGGCCAACAGTAGCCGCCCGCGCCGCCCGCAAGAACCAACCCCCCAAAACGCGACCCCCCGAAACTCATTTCGGGGGGCTTTGGCGGATCACGTCCGAAACGCTGGACCAGCAGGATTTCTGCGGCTTCAGGACCCCCCGAAACGAAAACCCCGCAAAATCGAGTTTTGGGGGGTCCGTCAGAATTTCGGGGGGTCCGGGGCTTTCTGGACCCCTTGGTACTTTGAAAAACAGCGTGTTTTTCGGTGCGAAGGGGGGGACTTGAACCCCCATGAGAGTAACCTCGCTAGCACCTCAAGCTAGTGCGTCTGCCAGTTCCGCCACCTTCGCGTGGGCTTTTGATTTTCGATACGTACTTGGTTCTTGCGGCCGGGTCCTGGTGATCGCGGGGTGCTAGCTCCGGGAGGGCCGAGGCGTGGGGGTCTACCTCACCTCCCTCAGGGTCGGCAAGAGCTTTTGGGTTTGTCGAGGCGCAGAAACGGCCGTTTTGGGCTCGCGGCCGATGCGGGGCGGCAAAGTGCCGGGTTTTGAGCGAGGCAGGCTTACCCGGCTGCGGAGTCGAGCTGGCAGCGGGCGCGGCGGGCTTCGAGGAGGCGGCTCATGACTTCGAGGACTTCGCCCATTTCGAAGGGTTTGCGTACCCACGCGGAGACTTGGCTTTCGATTTCTTCGGGGACGCCGCTGGCGACGCCGCTGATGAGGATGACGGCAATGCCGGGGTTGGCCGATCGGAGACGAGCGAGGATGGGCGAGGCACCGCCGGCCGCGTGGGGACCACCCGCGATGGGGGAGAGGTCGATGAGTGCGGTATCGAAGCCGCCGATGAGGAGGGCGCGCTCGAAGTCGCGAGCGTTGGAGACGAGGACGGTTTCGGCGCCGCGCGCTTCGAGGGCGAGTTCGATCAGGGAGCGTACGGCAGCGTCGTCTTCGAGGACGAGGACGCGCGCGCCGCGGACGCTGGCGACCAGAGGTTGCTGGGGGCGTGTGCTGGAGCGCGCTTCGGCAAGGGGCCAACGAAGTTCGAAGCAGGCGCCGCAAGCGGGCACGATGGGGGCAGGTGCGATGGGCGCGGCGACGATTCCCGATGTTGGGATTGCGTTGCTCGCCGGCGCTGAGCTTGAGCTGGTCGAGTTGGTGAACCCGACGGAGTTGCTGGAGTTGACGGAACCGGCAGCTGCCGATGCGCTCAGAGCTCGCAGCGCGATGGTGTTGGGGTCGATTAGCGAGAGGGAGCCACCGTGTGACTCTGCGAGTGCGTGGGAATGACGGAGGCCGACACCAGCGCCGCCGCGGCGCGTGGATACGGGTCCCTCGAAGAGGGTGTCGACGCGTTCTGGCGGGATGCCGGGACCTTCGTCCTGCACGGTGAAGATTGCAGAGCTGCCGTCGTCGCGAACGGTGAGCGTGACTTTGCGACCGCGTGGCGTGAAGGCGATCGCGTTCAACAGCAGGTTCGTCAGAATCTGCAGGGCTGGCCCTACGCTTGCGATTTGTTCATGCCCCGAGGTGAACGAATCGATCACGAGTTCGACACCACGACGAGTGCCCTCAGGGGTGACGCCGGTGATGGCGGTTGTCGCTGTTGCGCGCGCGCTTGCCTGGCCCGAAGTGCTATCAGCAACTTCAGCACCGATTGCTTGGCGCGCGATGCCGTAGCCGATGCGCGCGTGCGTGCGCGCGACTTCGAGCGCGTCGCGCTCAGGACCGTTGGGTAGCTTGGAGCGAGCCACGTCGAGCCAACCAAGTACGACCGTGAGTGCGTTCGATACTTCGTGTAGAGCACCCGCAAGGTCTTGCGTGCGCTCTTGCGTGCGATCATCGCCAGCTGCTGTCGGTACGCAACGTGCTCGCGTCACGCGAAAACTCTATTATGGGCGTTCGCGTCGGGCCAGTTCTTTCCGCATGATCTCGCGAAAGGTCCTTCAAGGCAGGTGCATGTGGGAACTGAAGCCCCGTGCAGTGACATCGTCATCGTGGGTGAACTCTGCTGAGGGTGCGTGTGAGGGTGCGTGCGCTGCATGTGCGCGCGCGTGTCATCCGTGCGCGGTGCAGAAAATCTGCGGCTGAAGTGCGCGACGTGCGCCAACGAAATGGCGCAATTTCGGGGCGAGTTGCGCCGCGGTTCCGCGCGTTCATGTGGCGCGATGATTGTGAGTATTTCGAAAGCCGAGTGTGAGTCGCGCGCCGACACGGGGCCAACCTCGGGTGGTATGTTTGTGCGAGAGGTCGAGGGAGCGCTTCATCGCAAGCGAGCACTCTCGAACTCGAAAACGGGGCTTCGGCAAAGAAATCGGCAGAAAAGCCACATTCTGCGCGCAACCCGAGCTACTACACCCCCGAGGGTTGGGGGGACGGCAAGCGCTCGCCCGCAACGAGTTGGCATTAGTACCGAGAGCACGTGGCACAAGGCGCGGAAAATCTCGGTGCATCAAGATCGGCCCTCGGCTCGAGGCGTCGAAGGGCTAAGACCTGTGGCTGCCTATGGCTGCGAGCTCGTCGCGCCGCTGAATCCTTCTGGCGGGCGATCCAACTTCGCTGGAAGCAATAACGTGGCCGCACCCGTTGCATCCAGACGCGCTTCCGCAACACGCACCGCCGAAACCGCAGCCTTGGAATCAGTGGTGGCTGCACCGGTCGCGTCGATGAGTGCGTAGGCGCGGACGGCCGCGCCGTTCAAAAGGACGTTCGAGTCGTTGCGGCCTTGGAACGCCACGCTGAGTTTGATGGGAAGCGGGGCAGGCATGCGCAGCGGCTCCGGCAGTACGAGATCGAGGCCATTGCTCGGGGCTGGAGGCTCGAAACCCGGGATGACCAGCCACGCAAAGCCGGCGCTGGCCGGCGGCCTCACGGACAGGTCGTAGACGCCGGGTGCGGTAAATAAGCTGAAAGTGCCGCTGGAGTCGCCAATCACGCTATTGCTGGAGCGAGGCACCGCCGGCAGATCGCCCGTTGAAAGCTCGAAAATACTAGTAGTCAACCGCGCGGGTGAAACTTCGGCGCTGACGGATGCGCCGCGTGCGCCGATACCCGTCGGGGTGAGCACGTTCCCTTGCACCTCGAACATCGGCTGTACCGACAGCGTCGCGCCGTCTTGCTCGTCACGATCTGGCAAAACGGTCAGCTCGGTCGTCGAGATGGCAAAGGGCCGCTGGCTAGCATTGGTCGGAAGTATGGGCGACGCGATGGCCCTGTAAGTTCCGGGCAACAGGTCCAGCTTGAAGCGCCCGCGTTCGTCCGTCTTCGTGCTGCGAATGAAGGATGGGAAAAGCCCGCTCGACACCCCGGTCACTTCGGTAGCCGTGAACGTCACGCTGGCGGGAACGCCGGGGCGGGCATCACTCGTGGTGTCGGTCACACGCCCCGCGTATGAAACGGCGTTCGGAAAAATACCCAGCTGGTCGATGACGCCGCTCCCCGCCGAAGCCCACTCGAGGCCTTCGCGCCAAAAAAACAAACTGGGCGCGTCGCTGTGCTGCGGGGGCGTGAGCCGCACCAACTCTCCGTGAGTGATTTTGGGATCGTCTCCCCACACTGGTACGTAGTCGATGCCGAGGGAATAGAGCAACGAGCCATCGAGGCGCGTGGGCAACTCAAGCTCAATGGCGTTCGAAACTACTCGGCCCGTAACCGGCTCGAGCATATCGACGCGCCAGCCATCGAGACTTTGCTCACCTTCTGGAAAAAATAGCTTGAGATCGAGGTGCTTGGGATTGGCGAGGCCGAGCTTGAGATTGGTGCTGCGTTGGAGATCTTGGGCGCGAAACAGCTGCGGCAGTACGGCGCACGAGCCCGTCGCCGGCTCGCTCGGAGCAAACGGCTCCACGTAGATATCGTAGCTCCCCCCCGGCAACGAAGCTTCGAATACGTAGCTCGTGGAGTCATCCTTCCGCCGGAGCTCGGTCGTAACCGAGATCGTCGATGTGGCTAGTCCCCACAGCCGCTCGCTAGGCAAGAACGAAACCTTGGCCGGAATCGAGCCGTCAGTGGACGGTGTCAGCGTCGAAGCTCCGTCCGCCGTGCGAAAGTTGAGCTCGCAACCGGTCGCACTCAGACTGCCGCTGACATTGATGACGTCGTTTAGAGCTAGCGAGTAGTCATCCGAGACGAGTGGTACGCCGTTGCCCACCTGGAAGAATTGCAACCCAGAATACGACTGCGCCGAGAGCCCTGGTGCTACCTCGAAGAGCAGGTTGGAGAGCGTCCCGGTCTGAGCGATGCAGCCCATTGACGAGCACTGCATGCCTTCGGGGCAGCGATCGTCGGTGCATTCGTTCACGGCGATCGACGAATCGCGCTCGGAGAGGGCCGCGACGCTGCAACCGCTCAGGCTGAGCAACATGAAAGCTAGAAGACGGGACGCGCGAGCCATTACCTGCCGGTCTGAACCTCGGTGAGATTGGGGCAATCCACGAGGGTGTAAGGGTCTTGGCCTGGTACTTCGATGATATTCATCCACCACGTGGCTACCGCGGTGTCGTTCTGAGCCTCGGGTAACAGTAAAAACGCGTTGTCGAAGCTACTCTCGTGTGCGACCAATAAAGTGAGAGTGTGACAGCCCGGGTCCGTGATGAGGTCGCGCTGAACGCGAATCGTTCGCTCCGGGTCCGAGAGCGTGCCGGCTGGGACCCTTTGGACATCAAGCACTTCACTGCTGTCGAACGTGTAGTCAAGATGCAGCACCGCGTAGAGCTGCTCGCCAAGATCATCTGAACGCATCGGAACTTCGACCATCACCTTGTCGTTGACGATCAGTGTATCCGTGCGATCGATAACTATGACGCTGTTCATCGGCGGAGTCGCATGCGCGAGATTCAGGATCGGCGGCGTGCGTTCCGGATCGCGATATTGGGGTGGGTCTGCCACGATGCAGCCCGACAGGAAAGCCATGCTGGCAAAGCTCGAGAGCCATAGCCGTGCCAAGCGCGCTTTCCCCGAGGACTCGTGGTCGCGACCGTTGCCCAGGTGTGACAACGCTGTCGTGATGCGCGCTGAGTGCGCCAGCTCAGCCGGGTCGCAGGGGGTGAGTCGCGGGTTGGAGCGTTTCATGGCGATGCGCCTGCTTCGAGAAACGGTTTTGTGGCGCATCTGGAAGGCACCGTCAAAGGTCGAGAAGTTAACGCCCGCCGCGCCCGAGCCACCAGCGGATCTGCGCATACTCGGGGCTGGTCGCCAACACCAGCAATGAGCGCACGGATGGGTTTTGTGCAGCCAGCGCGCTCACCCGGTCGGCGGATGACAGGGCACTCTCGGGGATCCCCTCTTCAGCGCATGTCTGAGCGAGAGCAACACCCAGGTGTCCACAAGCGAAAAGACCGGCGCGCCGCGTCGCGCTGCGCGCTAGGCGAATGGCAGCGTCGTAGTCGAGTCCGATCGGTGTGTCGCACAGCTCGCGCAAGCGACGTTGCAAACGCGCGGGAATACTTTCCCACAAGACTTCGGCGAGGCTCGGCACCGCGCCGGGACCGATACCGCCGGACTGCGGCGGTCCGAAAGCGAAGGCCAAGCCCTTCAATACGGCGCGCGCTTGAGACTCGGGCGATCCGAGCAGCAAAGCAAACGATGGACTCGCCGAAAGCAAGGTTGCGCCCAGCTGGTAGGCGAGCTCCGCAGTCTCGTTGCGCACGTCGCCGGACAGCACCACCGCGGGCGGTGACAGGAGCGCCAGACTAACGGTGATGGGCCCCGCACTCCGACGCTGAAACAGTGGGGTGCGCAGCATGCCGAGCGCGCGAGCAACTTCGGAGTAGCAGCGTGCGAGTGGCATCGGCGCGTTCAATGGGACGCGTTCGAGACCCGTCACGCCGTACGTCGACGGGTCGCGCCGGAAGATGCGCTCGGCGCCTTCCCAGACCAGCGCGAGCGCTTCGAAAGCACACGAGCTGTGGTCGCGCAACAGAAGTGCCCGCACCGCGTCGGGCTGCTCCGACTGCTCGGAAAGCGGCGGCGGTTCGACGTAGGGCGCGCCGGGGTCGAGCACACCCATGACGTGTTCGACAGCGCGTGCGTAGGCAAAATCCTTGTCGGCGAGGGCCGCGCGATGCAAGCGCTCCAGCGCCGAGGCATCGGCTGGCTGTGCGAGGACCAAGCGCCGGCACACGGCGACCAAGTCGTGGGTGCGATCGGGTCGGCCCTCGAGCTTCAAGATGAGCTCGTGCCCGGCTTCGACGGCGCCCTCGGCGAGCGAGCGATACAGCGAGGCCTCGTCGGCGTCGAAGCGCAACAGTTTCGACGAAGAGTCCGCGTTGACTTCCGCGCTTGCAGCGCTTCCCGCTTCGGGCCGCACCGAATAGCGCCCGGGAGCTTTGCTTGGACCCGGAGCTGCCGCGGGCTCCACGCTGATGCGCGCCGGCACGGCAATGCGCTCCTCGACGCCTTCACTCGCAGGCCGACCCGAGTAGCGTCCAAGGGATGCCAGAGCGCGCTCGGCAGGCACGGGCTGCGACGGACGACTCGACGCACGCGGCACGGGCTGCGACGGGCGCCGCGCGAGCATGGGCGGCGGCGAATCGCGCCCTTCGGGTCCGGGCGGCGGCAAGCTGACGCGCTCCGAAAACACCTCGCGAATGCGCGCGTTGGCCTGCTCGCGCGTTTCCGGATCTTCCGCCGAGATCTGCAAGTAGCCTTCGGTGAGATCGAGCTCACGCAGGGCCAACGCGCATTCAGCTGCGTGCCAGGCGACGCGACCGCGACGCCGTAAACCGCGCAGATCACCGCCCAGCGCCGCATCGAAATGCGGGAGCGCTGCCAGCAGATCCCCGCTGCGGCTGAGCCGCTCACCGAGACCGAGCGAAATCAACGGCCGCGCTCCATAGGCGATTTCAGCGCGCTCGAGCTCGGCGAGTGCTTCGGCGCGCCGATCGAGCACGTCGAGCGCCTCTGCACGCAAGAAGGCGAGTAACTCGGCTTGCTCAGCGGTGGGCTCGTCGCTGGCCAAGGCTAGCTCACTCAGCGTGATCTCGGCGTCGTCGGGCGAGCCCTTGCCTCGCTGCTTGTATTCGAGTGAGCGCGCTAGCAGTTGCGCCGGAAGTGAACGCGGATCGAGCCGCGCGGCGCGCAGCGCGCGGGTCAACGCGAGCTCCGAGCTTGCAGCAGCGAGCGAAGCTTCGGCTGCTTCCAAGAGCCACGCCGCGCGGCGCGCCGAGTCGGCGTGCGAGGCGTTGGCGAGTTCGTCGAGGGCATCGGCGAGCGCCAGAGGATCCTGCCGGCGTCGTTCGATCTCCGCGGCGAGCTCGAGCACGCGTTCGGACTGCGACCAAACCCCTACTCCGTCGAGCACGCGGCGCGCCGAATCGACGTCTTCCCCAGCCAGGTACGCCTCACAGGCGCGGCACGAGAGATCGAGCGCTTCCTCGCGGTCGGGCGTAACGGCGCTGGCACGCAACCACAGCGGCGCCGCGCGCAAAGGACTTCCGAGGCGCGTGTTCAGATCCGCCAACACTCGCAGAACGCTCAGATGATCACCAGTCGCGGCCAGCAGCGACTCGAGTTCGCTGCGCGCTTCGTCGGCGCGCCCAAGCCGCTGCTCGAGCACGCTGGCCCGGCGCAGGCGAATGCGGCGCAGCTCGTCGTTGTTGCTGGCCAGCGCCGCGCGGCGTGCCAGCAAACCCACCAGTGCGTCGTAGTCGGAGCTCCGCTCTGCTTCGCGTTCGAGTGCTCCAAGCGCCGTCACGTCGCTGGGATCCAGGCGCGAAACTTCCGCCCACACGCGCGCGGCCGCGGAATGATTGCTCACGCTTTCGTGAAGCAGCGCGATCTCGCGGAGCAACCCGAGTCGCTCGTCACCGCTGCGTATTTCCGAGAGCACCGCGAGCGCTCCCACCAGCTTCTCGTGCTCGCGACCGTTGCGAGCCAAGTGCACAAGCTCGCTCAAGAGCTCGACTTGGTGCGGCGTCTCGCGCAGCTCGCGTTCCACGACGACGATGGCGCGCTCGAAATCGCCGTTCTCCGCGAGCAGACGCGCGAATGCGAGGCACAGCCTCAAACGTCGCTCGGGATCCGAGGACTCGTCGGTGAGCTCGATTTCGAGCAACTCTTCGAGCGCCGTGCGCCGCTCGGCACGACCGTAAAGCGCGATCAGGCGATCGGCGAGGTCGCGGCGTGCGCTGGCGGTGAGGTTGCCGAGGCCGCGCGCTTGCTCGAGCGATTCGATAGCGTGATCCAAATCGCCGCTGCCCGCCGCGGCCGCCGCGGCTTCCAGCAGTTCACTCAGGCGATCCTCACGTGGATACGACGCGAAGGTGCGTGCGATGAGCCGGGCATCTCCGCTGGCACGGGCCATGCGCGCAGCCACCGCGCCAAGCTCGGCGTCGTGAGGCCGCAGCACCGATGCCTCCACGAACAACCGCGCTGCGACAGCCGTTTCGCCCTGCGCTTCCGCCAGACGCGCGCCGACCTCGTAGAGCTCCGAACCGATGTTGTTCGTGCGCTGCTCGGCCTTCTCGACCAATGTCTTGACCAAGGCTTGCGCGGACGGCGCGAGCCGCTGCACGTGGGGCAGCAGTCGCTCGAACTCAGAAGCTTCCCCATCACACGTCAACGCGCGCGACAAGGCCAACAGCGCACCCTCGATATCGCCGAACGCCTCGATGGCCGCACAGGCCGCGGCAATGGCGACGCGCGCGCCTTCTGGTCCGTCCAGTTGCGGCAACAAGCGCCCGAGCGCTCGCTTCCAGCGAAGCTCCAGGATGGGTTGTTCGTCGGGCGACAACGCGACCAGCTGCTTGACCGACTGCGCCAAACTGACGAGCGAGTCGTCGTCGGGCCGCACCAACAACGCGCGCAGCAAGACTTCGACGCGCTGCCGCAAACCTTCTTCGCTTTCGCCGGCCAGCAGCGCCGCCTTGTGTAACCAAGCCGCGCTTTCCTCGGCCCGATCGGCCTTCGCCGCGGCCCGTTCGATGGCGTGCACGACCTCCACGGCTTGCCCGGCGCGCTCGGCCAAGCGCGCCATCGTTACGTACACGACACCTTCGGAGGGCACCGCATCGAAGGCACGAATTGCGTGCACCAGAGCCAGGTCCGGCGCGCGACGCTTCTCGAGTTGGCGCGCCGCGCGGTAGTGAACTGCGCGCTCACCGTAGCGACCAAGCGCCGCGTCGGCGAGACGGCTGTACAGACCATCGAGCAGCGCGAGGTCGTCGTCCTTCACGGCGCGTTCGACCACAGCCAGCACATCGGTACGCGAGGCGTCGCGTTCGAGCGCGGCGAGTGCGAGCGACAAGGCACGCGGTAGCCGATTCGTTTCGAGCGCGATGTTGGCGGCGAGCGCTAAAATGCGCGCCACCTCGCTGTCGTCTTCGCGGCGCCCTGCCAAATCTTCGAGCTTGGTCAGCGCGAACTCAGGTCCACCGAAGGCATTCAAGTCGGCAGCGAAGCTTTCGATGCCGTGCTCCAAATCCAGTGAAACCGCGCGCTCCCAAGCATTCAGCGCCGAGCGTTGGTCGCTCGCGAAGTCCCAATACGCCGCGCCGAGCTCTCGCCAGGCGCGCGCTGTGCCGCGTTGATCGGCCTCGCTCAGCGCGCTGAGCGCCTCGGCGCGTGCAAACAGAAGCGCAATCTCGCCGTCCGAGCTGCGCGGCGGTAACGCAACGTCCAGCTCGGCCAACACCGAGGTGGCCCAAGCTCCGTCGCGGATCGCGCGCATCAACGCACGTGCGGCGCCGTCCGAATCGCCTGCCGCACGCCGTCTCCGCGACAAATCCAGGAGCAGCTCGGCGCGATCGCTCGTGGGTGCGCCCGAAGCCAACCAGCGCTCCAGCGCCGAAATGGCGAGACCGCGCTCACCCACCACATCGGCCACCGCCATGGCAGCCAAACGAATGTCGGTCGCACGGGGTCCCAACACGTCGAGGGCGCGCCGAGCGAGCGCCGCGGCACGCGATGGATCAAGTGGCCCGAGCTGGCGCAACGCGCGCGCAACGAGCTCGGTGAGCTCGCCCAGCGGTTGCGGTTGCGACAGGAGCCAAGACAACGTGTCGCCCAGGCGAGCCATGTCTTGCAACACCAGCGCGCGCTCCAAGCGATCGCGCGCAGCCGCCAAATCTCCAGGCCGCAGCGCGATACGCCGCAAGCAAAAGGCGAACGCCAGCGCGGGCTCTTCAATCGAGTCGTAGGCTTGGGCCAGCGCGGCGCACAACTCGGCGCGCGGCACCACAACTCCCATCGCGCGCTCCATGGCTTGGGCGCCCCAGCGATCACGCGTGACGGCACCGACGAGTGCACGCGCGGTGGCAGGCCGAGCCAGTTTCGGATCGGCAGCAACGGCTTGATCTGCGGCGCGCCGCGCGGCTTCCACGTCGCCGGCAGCGAGCAACCCCTCTGCAGCAACCGCACACAACACGGCGCGCAACGGCGCACCGAGCACCGTGGCGAGACGCAACAAGGCCCGAGCGTGCAGCGGCTGGTTTCCCTGCTCCGCTGCCAGCAACACCAACATCGACAGCGCTGCCGGATACGAACCGGCCTCATCCACGACCGATGCGAGCGCCTCGAGTGCACCCGCACCGTCACCGCGCCGTCGCCGCGCGTTCGCCAAGAGCAGATTAATGCGCGCGCGATCGGAAGCGGTGGCCGCGCGCGGAGCCAGACGTGCGTAAAAGCTCTCGAGCTCCGCATGTTGCCCGCGGCGCAGCAGGACGCGCTCGATTGCGATCTGAAAGCTGCGCTCGTCCGGTGATAGCTCCGTGAGCTCGTGCAGCACGGGCAGCACCGAATCAGCCCGACCCGGGCGACTCAAGAGCAGGCTCGCGACGCGGCTGAGCGGCTCGATGCGATCGGCGCCTTCGAGCCCGCGAAGCTCGGCTTCGAGCTGGCGCAAAGCTTCGTCCGAAAGCTTCACGCGCGGCTCCAAGCGCTCGATCGTCTCCGAAAGTAAGGCGCCGGCGCGATTGAGAGCGGCAAGCCCTTTTTCGGCCCACAGCATCAAATTGGCGTCTTGCAAGCGCTCGTCGGCGAGCTCGCTGAGCTCACGCAAGCAACGCGCGCGATCGCTATCCGGCGCGCTGCTCTCGGCAATGCGAATCAGCGCTTCGACCAACGGCTGATAGTCGCGCGTGCTCGCGCCGTGCCGCAGCAAAGCCGAGTGCGCCTGCTCGTTCGAGGGATCCGCCACGAATGCGTCGAGGTACGCATCCACTGCGCGATCGGGCCGCTCGATGGGGCCTGAGTAGAGCCGCGCGAGAGCAAGACGTGCTGCGGCGCGTTCGCGTCCACTCAGCTTTTCACTGGCGAGCTCCAGGCGAGCCGCCAACAGGTCGTGCAAACCGAGGCGCGCGAGCAGATCATCGAAGCCCAGAGCGTGAGGAATTTGATTGGATTCCGAAAGTGCAACCAGCACGTGACGTGCATCGAGCTCCGCGTCGAGCCGGGCGTCGAAAGCGGCTCCCAGCGCACGCGGCAAGTCGCCGTCGGCCACGGCCTCACGCACTCGGCGGGTGTGCACGGCACGCGCGTCGGCAGGTGCGTGCTGCGCGTGAAAACGCCGTACTTCGTCGGCGGCTCCACTGCGGCCGCGTTCGCGGAGAAGCTGAGCCAAGCGGTCCGCCGGCGTCGTAGAACCCGGCGCAATTTCGAATGCGCGGAGCACGTTTTCGAAGGCCGCCGCGCGTTCGCCCGCTTTGAGACGTCGCAGAGCAGCCTCCAGATAAAAATCCGCGGCGTCCTTGTGGCTCACCGCATCGGGCTCCCAAGCTCCGAGCGCGGCAGCGAGCTCCGGCACGCGCGCGTCTTGCGGCGCTTCGCTCAGAGCTTGTTCGTAAGCCTCGCGCGCAGCGTGTGCTTCACCTGCGTGCGCCAAGAGATTGCCGATGCGAACGAGCAGCTCCGCCGCTGGGGCGCCGCTCAGGTTCGTTAGCAACGGACGCAACGTAGCCGCCGCGAGCGCGGATTCACCCAGTGTGACGAACCATCCCGAAAGCTCGTCGCGCAACAGCGGGTCGTCGCCGAGCAGCAGCGATCGCCGCGCCAACTTCGTCGCTTGATCGAGCTCGGCTCCCATCGCGGCGAGCGCGCGTGCCAGCGCCGCAGCCGTGGTGCGCTCGAGCGCTTCGTCACCCACACGACGCGCCACCGCAAGGCGCGCCGCAAGCGACTCCAACTCCGCACGAGTACCGCTGCGCCGTGCTACGGGCTCACCGAGCGAGTAGCGTTCGAGCGCAACGGATGCCGCCGAATGCGGAGCTTCGACTCCGAGCCACTCGGGAGGTGGCAGTGTCCGCCGCGGCGGGGTCGCTGCGTTGAGAGGCGCTTCGAGCTCGGACCGGTCCGTTCGGGACGGGTCGGTGTCGGAATGACGATTGGAGTTCATCGCGCCGCACCCGGAGAAAACCGTATCCGGGGCTAAGTAAGAGACTATAGCGAAAGCCCGGCTTTGAGAGTTCGCGTGGATCGGATTCGACTTGGTCGCTGGGCCTAGTGATTTTCGCGCGAAATGTTGGCTGGTGCACGCAGCTAAACCCACACGGAAGCAGCTCGGGTGCCTGGCGAAAGCCGAGTCCGGCGCCGCATGAGCTGACGCACCCACGCGTCCACGTGCTCGCTCGCACGCGCACGGTGACGATTCTGTTCGGCCACGCTAAGGCAACGCAATCCCGAGGAATTGAGCTTTCCGAATCGCCAATTGCCGCGAGAAAGCCTGCCAAGCAACATGGGCTTGTCCCCGGAGTTCGTCGCGGACTAGCCTTCGCTTGCCGCCCGGACAGCGGGCGGGACCTGGGAGGCTCGCTTCAATGTACAAGACTCGAAATGCGCCGTTTTTTCGCCTGACCGCCCTCGGATTGAGTGCGACGTTGGTCGGGCTCACCCTCGCGCCCATTGCGAGCGCGCAGTCGGCGGCCGGCGCGCCCGGAACGACCACCGAGGCGAAGCCGGCGAAACCCGCCCCAACTCCGGACAAGAGCGCAAAGAAGCCTGACGCTCCCGCAGCTGCTGATAAGGGCGTGAAGAAGGACGCTGCAAAGCCTGCCGACGCAAAGCCTGCTGATGCGAAGAAAGCTCCGGACGCCAAGACGCGCGACGCCGCACGCAAGTCCTACGGCGCCGGCGAAAAGGCATTCGGTGAAGGCAACTTCACGCTGGCTCACGACAACTTCAGCAAAGCTGACGGTCTCATTCCGTCGCCGCACGCGAAGTACTGGATCGCGAAGAGCCTCGACAAGCAGGACAAGACCGAAGACGCGATCGCCGCGTACGAGACGTTCCTGGCCGAACCCGATGCGACGCGAGTCGGTGATGACAAGTTGCTCGACGCACGTACGCGCCTCGATGAGTTGAAGGCGAAGCTCGTGGCGATGGTCAGCATCGTAACGACGCCGCCCGGCGCCACGGTGGCTGTTGATGGCAATCCGGAGCCGGGCGTAACTCCCCTCACCCTCAAGTTGAGCCCCGGTCCACACAAGGTGACCGTGAGCGCAACGGGCTTCGAAACCAAAGAAGTCGACGTCGTTGCCAAGGGCGGCGACAAGGGCGAGCAGAAGATCGAGCTCGCCGCCAAGGCTCCGCCGGCTCCGCTCGCACCGCCTCCGGTTGCGGAAACCCCTCCTCCGCCTCCTCCCCCGCCGCCTCCGGTGGAGAAGCGCAGCATGGTTCCCGCTTACGTGACGCTCGGCATTGCTGGCGCTGGCGCGGTAGTGGGCACCATCTTCGGTTTGAAGGCGCTGAGCTCGAAGAGCGACTTCAATGACAAGCCGAGCACGAAGTCCGCTGACGATACCGAGCGCAATGCACTCATCGCTGATATGGCGTTCGGCGTCGCGATCACGCTGGGCGTTACCGGTGTGGTGCTACTCACCAGCGACGACGAAGGCGCCAAGGAGTCTGCCAAGGCGAAGTCTCCGTATCGGCTCGACTTCGGTGGCTACGCCGGCAAGAACCGCGGCGGAGCCAGCGCTCGCCTGACCTTCTGAGCGAGCTTTCAAACGACGCTGCCCCGTGCGAGCTCCGCGCGGGGCAGTTTCGTTTTGTGGCGTTGCCTCAGCTGCTCAACCGAAGCGCTTGGTGATGGCGTCGACGACGTGACCGAAGTCGGCGGGCAGGAACACTGCCGGGTTCGATTGTTGGCCGCTCACGCCTTCGATCAAACGATCGTGGTAACGCACCTTGAACTCGGTGAACTTGAGCCCGGCCGCGGTGGATACACACACGACGCGCTCGTGTGGCTGAATCACTTTGCGTTGCACGAGCTTCTCGAGCACGGCGAGCCCAACCGCGGTATGCGGGCAGGTGTACATGCCGGTGCGATCCGCGCGTGCAGCGGCCTCGCACAGCTCCTCTTCGCTAGCTTGCTCGACGAGACCGTTCATCTCTTCGAGCGCTTGCACCGCGCGCGGCGCGCTCACTGGGTTGCCGATTTGGATCGCCGTCGCCAAAGTGGGCTTCGCCTGAATCGGTTCTACGGTGCGTTTGCCTTGATTCCAAGCGCGATACAGCGGGTTCGCGTTCTCGGCTTGGGCTACGACCAAACGCGGATAACGCGCGGTCACGCCGAGCTCGCGCAGCATCTTGAACCCAGCGTAGAGTGCCGAGGCATTACCCAAGTTGCCGCTCGGCAAGATGATCCAGTCGGGTACCTGCCAGTCGAACTGCTGCACGATCTCCATGCCCACCGTTTTCTGCCCCTCGAGGCGCAGCGGGTTCATGGAGTTCGCCAAGTAGACCAGCCCTTCCTCGGCCAGGCGCTGCACGATGGCCATGCAGCCGTCGAAGTCCGTGTCCAACCCCAGCACCAATGCGCCGTGGGCTAGCGGCTGCACGAGCTGAGCGGTGGAGATTTTTCCGCGTGGCAGCAGCACCACCACGGGAAGTCCGGCAGCAGCGCCGTAAGCAGCGAGCGACGCGCTGGTGTCACCCGTCGACGCACAGGCGATGGCTTTCACCTTGAGCCCATCGCGGATCGCCATGCGCACCACGCTGACCAGCACGGTCATGCCGAGATCTTTGAACGAGCCCGAATGGCTGTTGCCACACAGCTTCACCCACAAGTCGTTGAGCCCGAGCGACTTACCGTAGCGATCGGCCCAAAACAGGTTGGTGCCGCCTTCGTACATCGACACGATGCAGTCGTCGGGCATTTGCGGCATCACCCACTCGCGCTTGCCCCACACACCCGAACCAAAGGGCCACGTGTTCTGGCGGTAGCGCTCGTCGAACAGGCGCATCCACGATGCGCCGCTTCGATGCTTCAGCCCCTCGATGTCGTGGACAACTTGAAGCAGCCCTCCGCAGGTGGGGCAGCGGTAGATCGGCCGCGTGACGGGCCAGGAACCCGCGCAACCAGCGAAACAACGGAACTCGGCAGCGTTCGACACGGCCCCGACTATAGCCGATGGCTGGAGCCGCGCTCCCGGCCCCGCCCGGCGCGCTGGACCGGCCGGGTGTCCACTTTCGAAATACCCCGGTTTGCAGCGTTCAACGCGATCGTACCGAGGCCGCGGGACACGCTAGCCCTGCGAGCTATGCTGCGCGCCGCCGATGACCTGGGTCCTGGTGCTCGATCCGCCGTCTGGCGATCCCACGCTGCGAGTCGCAGGCCTTCCGCTTGCGTTGCGCCTGGCGCTGGATGCTCAAGCGGCCGGTGCCACTACCATCGTGCTGAGAGTCGGGAGCAGTGTCGGTGAATCACTCGCGGATGCACGCTTGCGGATTGCGGTATCAGCCGATGCCCCGCCGAACGCACGTCGTGTGCACGTGCCGGCCAACTACGTGGTCTTTCGGGGGCTATTCCGACGCATCGCCGAGCACGACGACGCGCTCAGCAATCCGCCGCATGAGCGCGATCTGGCAAAGGAGCCGTTTCCTCACGATGCAGTGTACGGCTTCGATCCATTTCCGGTCAGCGATGCCGCGTCACAGCGGCAAGCCGAGCGCGCACTGTTTCGTTCGCTGCGTAAACCCGAAGACGGCTGGACGTCGCGCTGGCTCAATCGCTACATCTCGCTCGCGCTGTCGCGCCAGTTGGTCAAGACGCCGCTCACCCCCAACCAAATCTCTCTGGGCATTCTGGCCATCGGCCTGGGCGGCGCCTGTGCGGCAGCAAGCGGCACCGAACTCGGACTTCCACTCGGCGCGTTTCTGCTGCAAACCCAAAGCGTGCTCGATGGTTGTGATGGGGAGGTCAGTCGCGTCACACATCGCGGCTCGAAAACCGGCGAATGGCTGGACACCATCGGCGATGATCTTTCGAACTACGGCTTCTTCGCTGGCGCTTCGTGGGGGCTGTTCCGTCTCACTGGCTCGAGTTTGTATTTGCTAGCGGGCGCTGTGATTTTGCTGTGCGGCGGCCTCGCGAGCGGCATCGAGTACCGTTACTTGATCAAGATCGGTTCGGGCGATCTCTTGAAGTATCCGCTGAGTCAGGGGGCCAAGGGGGACGGTGCCTTCGCGTTGATCGCACCCTTGTTCAAGCGCGATACCTTCGTGCTGTTGACCTTGCTGGCTGCGCTAGCCGGCGTGCTCGGACCGGTGTTGTTCGTGTTTGCCGCCGCCGCGCTCGGCATCTTGGCCTCGGTGATCGCCACCGAGTTTCGCATGCGCCGACAGGCTCGCCCATGAAGAAGGCGGCAGGCCTCGTGCTTGCCGTGGCGCTCTTTACCGTGCCCGCACGCGCGGAGCTCCCCGCAGAAGGAGCCCGCATTCAAACCCACGATTACAGCATCGACCTGTCGCAAACGCCGGTGCTCGCTGGCACGCGCGTAACTGGTTTGAGCGGAGCTTACGTCGCCATCGCCGAAGGCATCGACGGCATCGCGCAAAACCCTGGCGCGGTCGCGTTGCGCACGCCGTGGGCCACAGATCACTTCGACTTCGCGCTGGGTCTCGGGATTACGTTCTCGTCGGCGCTAGCGCGTTCGGATGTTTTCAATTCGGGCCGGCGCATGTTGGCATCGCCGAACGGCGAGGAAGAGCTGACCTTCTTGAACCTGGCCGGCAGCATTCAAGTTGGGCGTTGGGGTTTCGGTCTTTCGAGCGACCTTCAGGCATACTCGTTGGATCGCTCGAAGGCGGGCAGCACGAACCAGAGCGAACAACTGCTCGCGCGCTTCGCGATCACTCACGCCACGGTGGGCTACGGCTTCTACGACAATCAGTGGTTGATTGGGGTGGGTGTTCGCGGCAGCGCGCTCGACGTGGTCAACACCGTGACCGCGGAGGAGCGTAACTTATTTTCCGCAGCGGGGATCGGGCTCGAAGGTGGGCTCTTGTTGCGACCCACCAACGCGCAGTATCGCATCGGTGTGTGTGCGCGTTCGCCGGTGCAGGCCAGCGCGTCGCCGAGTAGCGTGCGCCTCGCATACCAAGGTGATCCAGTGAACGAGCTCTACCTTCCGACCACGGTGGCGCTGCCCTGGGAGCTCAACGTGGGAGCTGCCATCGAGCTCGGCGCACGACCGCTGAACCCACGCCTGCTCGACACTAAGCGTGAGTTCGAGCCGTTGCGCCGCTACTACGAATGGCAGCGCCGCGAGCGACGCCGCGCGCGCAACGAGGCACGCGAGCGCGCTCGCCGTGAAGGTCGCGACCCCGACGCGGCGGAAGCAGCGCTCAGCGCGGAGCTCGACAGCCAAGCAGCGCTCGATGCGTTGCGCTTGGAGCGCGAGCGAACGGAGCTCGGCCGGCGCCTGCGCGAACGAGCACGGGGGATGGCGCGTTCGCACTTCTTACTTTCGTTTTCACTCGACGTGCTCGGCCCGGTCAGCGACGCGGTCGGCGTGGAGTCATTCCTCGAGCGCAACGTGCAGCGCTCGGGCCGCACGCCCAGCTTTTCACCGCGCCTCGGGCTCGAGACCGAAGCCATTCAAGGTTGGACGCGGCTGCGCGTGGGCTCCTATTTCGAACCCACGCGCTTCGAAAGCCACGTCGATGGCGGCCGCTATCACTTCACTGTCGGCTTCGATCAGCGGCTATTCCGCTGGGAGGTCTTCGGGCTCTGGACCGAAGGCTCCACCTGGATGCTCAGCGCCTCCCTCGACGTAGCCCGCGCCTACGTGAGCTCCGGCATCGGCATCGGCATGTGGCACTAACTCAGCGAGCGTGATCTTCGATCACCTCGCTGAGTTATCCCTCGGTTTGTCGGAGGACTCCGTCCTCCGCCCCGACCGGCGAAGCCGGCTCGGGGCCCCACCTCCTGCCTTCGGGGCCCCCAACCGCTGTCTTCGGAGGACTCCGTCCTCCGCCCCGACCGGCGAAGCCGGCTCGGGGCCCCACCTCCTGCCTTCGGGGACCCCAACCCCGAAGGGTGTGTGCGCGAGTCAGTGGTTGCCGTAGGGTTTGTGGGGGATGCTCTTGAGGTAGAGGTAGAGGGAGTCGATTTCTTCGGGGGCGAGCTTGGAGGTGTAGGCGATGGGCATGATCGGATTGATCTTGGTGCCGTCGGGGCGCACGCCGTCCTTCAACGCTTTGCGGAAGTCTTCGATGCTCCACTTCGCGAGACCAGTTTCGTGGAACGTGAGGTTCTTGGCGGGTGGCCACGACGGGTCACCCGCGTCGATCTTGCCTCCCGAGAGCCCCTCGCCGTGACAGCCGGTGCAGGTGAGGCCAAGGTGCTTGCCTAGCTCGTTGCTGACTGCCACGGCGGGCGGCAACGCTGAGCGCGGCGCGTCGTGCGCGATCGTTTCGGCGCTGAGCGGTACCTTTCCGCTGGCAATCAGAAACGAGTAGATGGGGCCGAGCTCCGATTGCGGCATCACGCGGTCGACTGGGGGCAAGCTGTGAATGTACGCGGCAATGTCGCTGACCTCTTGATCAGAGAAAGCGGCAAAGTCGGACGCCGGCATCACCGCAGGCTTGCCCGAAGGCAACACGCCGTGGCGAATGATGCGATCCCAATCCTCGGATCGGTAGTTCTTGGTTACACCGCCACGCGTAATGTTCGGGGCGATCCAGCGACCCATGGCGGGGTTTTCGACGATGACTTTGCCGCCGAAATCGTTGGCGTGGCAATCGGGGCAACCGGCGCGGCTCTCGATGTAGTGTTTGCCCCGCGCGATGGCTTGTTCCATCGCAAGCGCCGAAAGTGCCTCCGGCGTCCGCTTGTCTTCCGGCAGCTTCTCGATTTCGCTCGGCGCTAGCGGATACGGAATCGGAATCGGCTTCACCTGAACGCGATAGTCCTTGTCCAAACGCTGCTTGGCAGAGGCCTTGAAGTAAAAGATGCCGCCGAAAGCGACGATGACTAGGCCCAAGAGAACTATGCCAACTACCTTCAGAACCTTCATTCAATACTCCGTGTGTCTCGCCTGCTGGAGACACGACTCTTCAAGCTTGCTGCTATAGCCGACGCAGTGGTCTCCCACATCCTCAGAAGTTCTTAACGGCACGTCGAACGCCTCTCGAGCCGTTCGTTCCCTGCGTACGCTCGAGTCGCTGACTCGGATCGAGACGCAAACACGTCGCCTGTTTTGCGTAGATGTGGCATTGAGCGGGGGGTGCCGCCGTCGTTCGTAAGCAAGTTCCCATGCCGCACGCTTTCGTCGCGCGGCGTGCTCTTGATCGCGTTGCTCGCGCTCTCGGCATGTGAGCGCAAGGAAAAGCGCGTGCTTCGTACGGAGCCGTGGCCAGCGCCGGTCGCGTTGTCTGCTTCCAGTGCCGCACCAGTCACACCAGCGGGTGAGCCGGTTCGTTATGCCGTGGACAGCGCACGCGTGACCATCGAGCTTCCGGCTCGCAAGAAGAAGCCGGTTGCGAGCTTGGCCAAGGTCGAAGGCGACATCGACCTCGACGTGCAACGCCCGGAAAATACGCGTGCAGAGTTACGCGCTGATCTGCTCTCGTTGACCCTGAGCGAGAAAGGCCGAGATGCGCCCGAGCTACTCGCGAAGGCGTTCGACTGGCTCGAAATCTCGGGCAACAAAGCCCCGGAGGAGCGTGACAAGAATCGCAGCGTGCGGCTCGAAATCACGGGCTTCGACCCGGTGGCCGTCGCGGAGGACGCTCGTCGTGGCCGGCCAAGCCCGGTCGTCGCGCGGGGAAATCTCACGCTCCATCATTTCCGTGTTCCGGTCACATTGGAACTGGACGTGCAACTTCGTCCCGCTGTGGGTGGCGAACCCAGCAGACTTTCGATCCGGACGCGTCGGCCGCTCGTAGTTTCGCTCGTGGCTCACGACATTTTGCCGAGGGATCCACAAGGCGCGCTGCTCGCCGACGGCCTGCGCAGCTTAGGTACCGATGTCGGACGTGAGGCGCGGATTTCTGCGGAAATCTCCGCAACGGGCGCGCCCGCGCGACAGCACAATCCATGAAACTCCCAGGCGCCACCAGCGTAACCTGGCACCGACCCGGCAACGCCGCCGAGGCCGTAGAAGGAGTCGTTTCTCGATGACCCATTCGTTCTCGTTCCAGCAATTCCGAACCACCTTGGCCGCACTCGGCGCGACCGGCATCGTTGCTTGCGCCGGCGGCAACGAACCCGCTCAGAGCCCGGTCGAAGCCAAGGAAGTTCCCGCTGCTGCGCCTGCCGCCGCGACCGCCGAACCCGCCGCCAATACAACCGCCGCCGAGACCGCTGCCACGCCGCCGAGCAGCGACAAACCTGTCGAAGCCGCGGCTCCTGCTGCACCTGCCACAGAGACCAAGCCGGCAGAGCCCGCTCCTGCCGCCGCGACGCCTGCCACTGCGCCCGCCAAACCAGCCACGGACGTGAAAAAAGCAGCTGCCGCCAAGCACAAGGCTGCTGGTGCCAAGGGTGGCTGCGGCGCCGGAACTTGCGGGCAGCAATGACGAGCAGCTCTCGAGGACCGAACGGCGTCGGCCTCGGGCTGCGCTGGGAGTTCCTCGAAGAGGTGGTGGACGGGCCAGCGCTCGACGTCGCTTTCTTCGAGGTTTCCCCAGAAAATTACATGCGGCGCGGCGGCTACTTCCCGGCGCAGCTCGAACGTGTCCGCGAGCGCTATCCCATCGTCACGCACGGGCTCACTCTGTCGATCGGCTCCGTAGACGCGCCGAGCGAGAGTTACCTCACGGAACTCAAAACCGAAATCGAACGCCTTGGAACTCCGTTCCATTCGGACCATCTCTGCTTTTCGAGCGCTGGTGCGCGCGTGCTGCACGACCTTCTGCCGCTGAAGTTCGCGCAAGAAAACGTGACGCGCGTCGCCGAGCGAGCTCGCGCAGTGCAAGACCGCTTGGGGCTGCCACTCGCGCTCGAAAATATCAGCTACTACGCGCACCTCGGGCGCAGCGAAATGCCCGAAGCCGAGTTCGTGGCGCGTGTTCTCGATGCGAGCGGCGTTGGCCTCCTGCTCGATGTGAACAACGTGTACGTGAACGCGCAAAACCATGGCCAGGATCCACTCGAGTTCTTGAAGCAAATGCCGCTCGAGCGCGTGGTGGAGATTCACGTCGCCGGCCACGAGCAACGGGGGCCGCTCACCATCGATACACACGGAGCGAGCGTGTGTGATGGCGTGTACGAGCTGCTCTCGTGGACTTTAGAGCGCACGGGCCCCGTGCCGGTTCTGCTCGAACGTGACAACGACGTGCCGCCGCTTGCAGATCTCATGGCCGAGGTGACGCGCTTACGAGAAGTGTATGCGGCTGCCATGCAAACCTTCGAAAGGCGGCATGCAAAGAGCGCTTGAGTCGTGCCTGGCCGATCTGGTGTTCGGACCAACTCTCGACGCGAGCGGCTCGCTGCAAGCCTGGCTTACAGCGCACGACGTCGAGCCGGAAGACGCGCACGCCATCGAAGCGGAGCTCGAGCAGCTGCTGGTTTATCGCGAGCTCATCCGCGGCACGTTGCGCGCGGCATTGGAACGCGCAATTCCGAGGAGCATGAGCCGGCTGGGAACGCATTTCGATGTGTTCTTCGATCGCTTCTTGAACGAGCGGGGTCCGCGCACGCACTACCTGCGCGACGTGACCGGCGAGCTTCTCGAATTCGTGGCGAGCTTGCCCAGCGACCCGCGTGTGCCCGGCTACTGGCTCGACCTCGCGCGCCACGAAGCCCTGCACATCGAAGTCGCCGCAACACCAGTAACCAAACCGACGAGAGCCGGCGCGGAGCTCGCGCTCGAAGCGGGACTCGACTTCTCCGAATCCGTTCGGCTGGTTCGCTACGACTACGCGGTGCACGCCTTGCCCCATGACGTGGCTGACCGCAGCGAACCGGCGTGCGAACCCACCCACATTCTCGCCTACCGCGACGCCGACCACGACGTGCGTTATCTGCGGCTGAGTGAGTTCGCGGCGGCCGTACTTCGGCGCCTGCATGCGGGCCAAGCGCTCGGAGACAGCCTACGCGGTGCCGCGGCCGAAATTCGTTGTGATCTCGACGCTTCCACCCTGGAAGCGGTGGCTGCACTGCTGGCAGACCTTTCGGAGCGCGGCGTGATCACCGGCGCCTGCGCTGCTCGCCTCCCCGGTTCCGCTGACGCCAACAATCCGGCTACGCTCGGCCCTGCGGGAGACGGCCCCTCCTCCTCCCACCCCACGAACCCGCCATGACTGAGTTGGACCCGCTAGGCATCGTTGGCCAGATCGTCGCCGACAAGTACCGCATCGAGAAGCTCGTCGGCGAAGGTGGCTTCGCCGTCGTGTACCGCGCGCAACATACGATCTGGAACAAACCGGTCGCGATCAAGTTCTTCAACGGGCTCTCGTCGGCACCGATGAATCAACGCGATCAGTTTCAGCAAGCCTTCGTGCAAGAAGGCGCGCTGCTGACCGAGCTGTCGAGCCAAACAGCAGGCATCGTGCAGGCGCGCGACATCGGCACCTACACCACGCCTGACGGCAGTTGGATGCCGTTCATGGTGCTCGAGTGGCTCGAGGGCAGCTCGCTCGAAGGCGTGCTCGATCGCGAGCAGCGCGCAAAGTATCCGCCGTGGAACCTCGATGAAGTGGTGAGGCTCCTTGGCCAAGCCGCGCGCGCTCTCGACGTGGCGCACGGTCGCGGGATTGCGCATCGCGATGTGAAGCCCGCCAACCTGTTCATCTTGGGTGACGACGCTCGCTCGCCGCGGGCCACCTTGAAGGTGTTGGATTTTGGGGTTGCCAAAATGGTGACCGACAACACCCAGCTGCAAGCAGCGCTCGCCAAGACCGGCACGAACGTCACTTCATTCACACCGCAGTACGGCGCTCCCGAGCAATTCAGCCGCAATCTCGGCGCGACGGGGCCATGGACAGACGTGTTTTCGCTGGCTTTGGTTGCTACGGAGTTGCTGACGGGTCGTCCCGCTCTCGACGGCGAGGACGTCGTGCAACTGGCGGTCAGCGCAAGTCATCCCGAGCAACGGCCCACGCCGCGTGCGCTGGGCGCTCCCGTCAACGATGCGGTCGAAGCGGTCTTTCGTAAGGCACTGGCGGTGCGCCCCACGGAACGCTACGCGCGCGCTCTCGAGTTTTGGGAAGCGTTGGAAGCAGCGAGCGGCACTCGGCTCACCACGACACAGACCCAAATGCCTTCCAGTCTAGCGGCGACCGCGCCCACCGAGTTCGCGAGTAGCTCAGCCGCATCCGACGCCGTCGTGCGCATCACCGGCGCGAACCCGACCACCGGTTCACCCTCGACGGTCGCAACCGGAACGCCGGCAGCACGCAGCAGCGCTCCGTGGATCGCGGTGGCAGCCGGAGCCGTCGTTCTGATCGGAGCTGGAGCGTTCTTCCTCACACGTGGAGGCAATGAACCTGCTCCGCCCACGGCCCCTTCGACACAAGCAGCTGCGGCGGTTTCGGTTGCTCCTCCGCCTACGCCACCCGCCGAGCCAACGTGCCCGGACAAGATGGTGAAGGTTCCGCGCGGGCAATTCTTTCAAGGCGCCGACGACAAAGACGCGCGTGACAACGAAAAGCCGGCGCACCAAGTCTCGCTCGATGCATTCTGCATCGACTTGTACGAAGTGACCGCGGGCGAGTACAAAGCTTGTTCGGACGCTGGCAAGTGCAAGCGCGCGAGCAACGAAGTCGAGTGGCCAGGCATCACAGCGGCCGACAAGAAGGTATATGGAGCGCTCTGCACCAACGGAGATCCGGCGCGCGTCAATCACCCCATCAACTGCGTCACTTGGGAAATGGCGAACCTCTTCTGCAAGGCGGAAGGCAAGCGGCTGCCCACTGAGTCCGAGTGGGAGTACGCGACGCGCGGACCCGACGGGCGCGTGTACCCCTGGGGCGACGACTCGCCGACGGAAAAGCATTTGAATGCCTGCGGCGCGGAATGCGTTGCTTGGGGCAAAGACCACAAAGTCCCACTCGCACCCCTATATCCCGGCAACGATGGCTTCGCGACCACGGCGCCAGTAGGCCAGTACGAAGCTGGGCGTTCGCGTTTTGGCCCCTACGATGTGGTCGGAAACGTATGGGAATGGGTTGCTGATTGGGACGGCGCGTACAGCGCTGCCGAAGCCCAAAATCCCACCGGCCCTGCGAACGGCGAGCGCAAAGTCATCCGTGGCGGCGCGTGGAACGGCAGCTACGCCAGCTGGCTGCGACCTTCATTCCGCTACGCCCAAGATCCCAAAGCGGTCAGTCACGGCATCGGCTTCCGTTGCGCTAAAAGCTTGTAGCGCTGCCGCGGCGCGCCGGGGTTGCGCAACACCTGACACGGTGGAGGTGCCGCCCTGGCCAAGCGCGGATATGATGCTGGCATGGGGAACGGCCCCCTCGCTGATTCCCGGCTCCAAGAGATCGAGAGCAAGTTGAACGCCGGTCGCTTCGACGAGGCGCAGCGTCTCTTGAGTACCATCGGCAACTTGCCCAACGCCGAGACAGCGAGCGCGTACTTCGCCACGCGACTCTTGTACCAACGCGGTCGCATGGACAAGGGCGGCGTGATTGAACGTTTACGCGACTTGTTGGCGCGAGCGCCAGACTTTCCTGAAGCGGCGCGCATGCTCGCGGCGGCAGAGGCGGGTGTGTTGGAGCCGGCACCCGACGTGTTCCGCCGAGTGACCGCTGCTCCTGAGCCTGAGCCTGAGGCAGTGTCCGAACCGGCGCCGACGCGGCGCGCGCCAACCCAACGTGATATTCCGCGCGCTCCATTGGTGCCGCGTTTCACTCCGCGTACCGGAACGCCGAGCAACATCCCGTCGACACCGCTCGCGCCGCGCGACGACGAGTCACCTGCCCTGCCGGTCATTCCTGCACTCAACACATTGCGCGGCGTTGGTCCCACGGCGCCCACCCCCGTGGTCACAACCAGCATTTCCGAGCGCGAGAAGCTGCCCACGGTTAGCGCTCCTGCAGATTCAAATCCTGACGTACCCATCGCAGCACCCGTTGCTCCACCCGCGCCGGCGTTGCCCTTCATTCCATCGCTGCAGATTCCGACCATCAACACCGTCTCGACGTTACCGCCGCCCAACTCGGAGCCTCCACCTCCAACGGCTCAGGCGAAGCCGCGCAGCGGAAGCTATTCGGTGCGACCTCAGACTCCGTCGCTTTTCGAAATTGCGGCTGAGCTCGACGCAGGACGCGCAGCTCGCGCGCTGGAGCTGACGGAACAAGCCGCTGCGGCAGATAATGGGCCCCAGCTTGGCATGCTCTCGGCACGAGCATTGGTCGCGTTGGGTGATCGCGGGCGCGCCATCGCGCAAGTCGAGCGTGTGCTGCGCGGCAAAGGAGTGGACGCTTCGGTGCGCGCTACGGCGGCTCGCCTCCTGATGGATCTCGGGCGAGTCGACGCCGCGCTCGAACATGCCCGCCGTGCTCTGCGAGAGGAGCCCAACGACGCGCTCGTCAAAGTCACGTGCGCGTGCGCTTTGGTGCGCACCTTGCGGCGACGTGGGCAACGCTCGCTCGCCGCGGAGGCCGAAGCGCTAATCGAAAACGTGCGCATGCGAGAAGGCCCCATCGCGGCGCTGCTACTTGGCCTGCGCGCGGCGCTCGCTGCGGAAAGCAAAGACGCAACACGCGCCCTCAGCCTCGCGCAAAGCGCCATCGCACTCGACGCGCGCCAGGCGGACGCGATTGCGGCCATTGCTCTCGCCTCGGCGGTGCTCGGCAAGCCGGCAGAGGCCGAGAAAGCTCAACGGCGCTTGCGTGAAATCGCGCCCGACGAAGCCGTCGCAAATGAAAGTGCATTGGCTCGTCACGGCGCCGAGCTCCACGCGGACGGCAGCGACGCGCCGGAACAGGGCGCTTGGGGCGAAGTCGAAAACGCCCTGTGCGCAGGCAAGTCCGAACCGGCGCTGGAAACGCTTCGTAAAGCCGCAAGCGATTGCGTGCGCAACAATGCGCGCCGCGCAGGGCCCGAAGCCTGGCAGAGCCTCGCGAGCCAAGCCGCACGCAGCTTCACCGAGTTGCCAGTGTTCCGTCATTTCGCTCCTTACGACTGTTCGGTGTTCAGCGTCGACCGCTTGGAAGCCGCGCTCGCGCTCATGCTGGGCGACACCCCGGGTCCCGTGCCCGTCGACGAACAGGTCGTGTTACTGCTCGGCGCGTACGTTGGAGAAAGCTGGCGCCAGGCATTCGGCGCCGAGTGGCAAGGCACGCCAAACGCGCCCTATGCGGCCACGATCGAAGGCATTGGACTGCACGAGCTCCCGTGCGAACGCGTGCGCGAACGGCTTCAACGAGGCGTTCCGCTCGCCATCGAAACACCGCACGCGCTGCATCCCGGTGCCGATCCGTTCGGTAATTCGGTGCCGCTTTCGATCGTTCCGCCGGCGCCGTGGGATCCGCAAGCGTACCCAGATCTGGCAGAGTTTTGCGCACTGGGGCGCAACCTGGCGTCCTCCGTGATTGGCCTGTATTGCGAGCGCGGCTTGGGCTTGCCCTTGGATCTCTCCATTTCCGGCACGGTCGCGATCGATCGCTATGTCGCGTTGCTTGCGCCGGCAAAGGCGCCGCCAGATCCCGAAGCAGGCTGGAGTCGTCGTGTTGCGCTGTTGCTCGGCGCGTACCTCGGTGAAGTGCTCGTCGAGGCCGTGGGCGCGTCGTGGGAGTCGCGCAGCGAGATCCGCGCGCTCGACGAATATCGATTGCTGCTACCGCGCGGCGCCGTCGCGACGCCTGTGACACGCGTGCTCGAGCGTTTCGCGGGGCGCCGTGCGACACCGCTCTCCGAATACGTTGCGCGCCTCGCCAGCGGCCGCACCTCCGTCAGCGCATAGCGCAAAATTGTCGCAGCGAGAAAGTGCGCGGCCCGTAGCCCCGAGGCATCGCACCAAGCGTCGCGTGCAATCTTCCAGCCGCGAAGGTTCTTGCACCTTCACGACTTACTCACATCACCATTCCCTGCGCGCGCCTCCCTTGTAGGCTTTTGCCCAACCCTGAGAGCTCCCATGACACGCCTTCATTTCGGGCTGCCGTCGGCATCGTTCCTAGCTGCGTTCGTACTCAGCGCTTGCTCGAGCACGTCAGGCAGCGAACCCAACTTCGGTGACGGTGGCAGCGCGGAGCAGCGCGGAGGCAGCTCGAACGGCGGAGAAGCAACTGCCGGCATGAGCGCCAACGGTGGCAGCGCGACCGGCGGAACCAACAACGCCAAGGGAGGCACGAGCTCTGGCGGCGCACCGCAAGGCGGCACGAACGCTGGCGGCGCCGCGGCGCAGGGTGGCAGCAATTCAGCCAAAGGTGGCAGTACCAACTCGAGCGGCGGAACCAACAACGCAAGTGGCGGCAGCAGCGCAAGCGGCGGCAGCAGCGCGAGCGGCGGACGCGCCGCGAGTAGCGGTGGCCGCAGCGCAACGGGCGGAACTAGCAGCGGCGGTGCGAGCAGTGGTGGCACCAGCACCGGAAGCGGCGGTAGCGGCAGTGCCGGTGCTCCGTCGGGCGCCACCGAGCTCTGCGCGCGTTGGAAAAGTGATCGCATGAACCTCATGGAAGAGGCGTGGAACGGCAACGCGGCCAGCTGCATGGCAGGCGACATGAGCGCTACTTCGCGCGACACTGCGCTTCGCCTCGTCAACCTATATCGCTACATCGCTCAACTCCCAGCCGTCACCACCGATCCGGCGCGCAACCAACAAGACCAAGCCTGCGCACTCATGATGCAGGCCAACAACACCATCAACCATACGCCGCCGGAAAGTTGGAGTTGCTACAGCGCCGACGGCGCCAAGGCTGCAAGCAGCAGCAACCTGGCAAGCACCGGTGCCATTGCGGCGGTCGATGGGTACATGGTCGATCCCGGCAACGCTACCACCATCGGCCATCGCCGCTGGATCCTCTCCAACTCACTTGGCCCCATCGGCATCGGATCCACCGGGCGCTACTCGTGCATGTGGACCCTGAGCGGCACGGGTAAAGCGGGCAAGCAATGGACCGCGTGGCCGTCGCCTGGCGTATTCCCCCTGCAAGCCTTTGGTCCATCGCGCCAAACCATCGACTCCACCGGCTGGACCATCCAGAGCGACAGCATCAACCTCGCGAACGCCCAAGTCGCCGTGACCTTCAATGGAACCGCCCAGCCCGTCACCGTCACGCAACTCCAGGCCAATTACGGCTCACGCTACGCCATCCGCTTCAACCCCATGGGCTGGACCTCCGCGGTCGGCACCTACCACGTCGCCGTGACCGGTATCTCCACCCCGATCGAGTACGACATCAACGTAGTCTCCTGCAATTAGCCCTGCCAGACGCTAGCCCCGCCGCACGCGCGGCCTCACCCTCGCACGAGCGTGGTCCAACCTCGCCGCCCCTCGGTGAACGCGCGTGGATTTTTTGGAACCTGAGCAAGAACGCGCTGTCGATTGGAGCGTTGGACGTCGGCGCGCGCCGCGAAGTAACGCGGCGGAGGCGTCCCGATTTGGGAGGTTCCCGTGAATCGTCACGTGTTGGCGGCGCTGTGCGCGTCGGGTCTGATGTGTGCCTTGTCCGTGCAACCAGAAGAGCGAACCTTGCGCGTTGGGGTAGCGAGCGCGTTGGCAGCCGAAGATCTGAGCGGGTGTTTGCGTTTCGAGAAGACGCAGACCGGAAAGTCCATCGACTTGGAAGCCAGGAGCTCCTGCGATTCGCGGCTCGAATGTTCGCTCGCGTATAGCGTGCGTTGCGAAGACCGCGAGGGGAAGGCGACGGCTCACAGCGATCATAGTGTCCGCTTCAGCGTGGACGCTGGTAAGAGCGAAACGATCTCGCTCTCCGCCGAGCCTTGCAAGCAAGGCTGGACTATCGACAACGTGCATTGGAGTTGTCGAGGGCCAACCGCACGCTGAGCTTTAGAGCGCCACGAGCGCCTGCGTGCGTGCGGCAACGTTTTCGTCGACTGGATCGCCGTGAGCAGGAACCACGATTGCCGGCGGATGCGCCTCGAGCATTCGCCGCAGCGAGGCGAGCCATGCCTTCTCGTCGGCGACGTAAACCAGGCCCGGCCGCGTATTGCGCCGATAGCCGAGGCCGCTACCCGCCAGGCGCGCGAGTAGGCGCAGCAGAAAGATCTGATCGCCTGAGCTCGTATTGCTGAAGAGCTCCCCCAACCACCAAACTCGGCCCGCTCCACTTTCTATGCGCAGCAACACGTCGGGCTGTTTCAAACCATCGGGGACGACGAGCTGAATGCGCCGCGGCAGCATCGCGACCAATTCCTCGAGCGGGTGGTAGTCGATACCTGGAGATTTTCGGTGCAGACGTGGGAGAGCAGCACTCGCGGCGTAGCTGGTCGCGGATGGAAAGCGCCGCCGCCACGCGCTTTGACCGGTGTGATGATAGGCGTTGGGTGCGAGCAGTGCCGTGACACCGCCGTCGCGCGCCAACTCATCCACCACCGAGTCCGGCGCGTTGGCAGCCGGTGAAACCACGAGCCAGCCGCCGTCATCGAGCCGCACCGCGAGGCTATTGGCGCTGCCTGGACCAAACGAGTACTTGAGCCAACGTACGTCGTCGTTTGGAGTCAGAGAACGCCAGCGATGGTGATCGGAGCGATTCACGCTGCCACACCTGTACCCAACAAGGCGTCCACGCGCTCGAATAGATCATCGAGCCCGTTCGTAAATCCGGACTTCAGGTGGCCGTCGCGATTCTCCTGCGATGTGTGCAGGATGTGCTGGCGGAACAGCGTTTGTCCGTCGCGCTCCTCGAAGCTTAGGGTAATGACGTGTTCGCCGCTTGGAAACGGCTCGAAGCGCTGCGTGAACACGATGCGCTCGGGTTTCGATATGTCGCGGTATTCACCCGACAATGGGTAATCCATGCCGTTCTCGGAGTTGTGTGTGACCCAGCGCCAGCGACCGCCGATGCGAAAATCAATTTCGCACACGGGCATGCTGAGGCTCGGGCAGAGGTACCAGGCTCGCACATGCTCTGGCCGCGACCATAGTTCGAAGACGGCGACCGGCTTCGCGCGAAACCTGCGTTCAATCAGAATCTCCCGGTCGGACGGCAATGTGAGCTGCGCACCTTCATTCAACATCGTCATTGTCTTCACTCCTTTCATCGAGTCCCTGCGAATCGCTCGAGCGCTGTGTGGCGTTCGCCAACTTCTCCAAGCCTGCCAGGTACGCATCCATCTTCTGAAAGCGATGCTCCCAGTGCAGGCGAAAGCTTTCGGCCCACTCCGCAACTTGTTTGAGCGGCGCCGCTTCGATTCGACACTGCCGCCACTGCGCGCGCCGCGTTTGCCTCACTAGGCCCGCACGCTGCAGCACTTTCAGGTGCTTGGAGACGGTTGGCAGCTTCAGGTCGAACGGCTCGGCCAGCTCGTTCACCGTGGCTTCTCCCTGGGCCAAACGAGCCAAAATTGCTCGCCGAGTTGGGTCGGCAAGTGCCGCAAATGTTTGACTTAATTGGTCCATTTGTATTTCGCCAAACAGCTAATTAGCTATGCGGTAAATAGCTCGAGCGCGGCTGTCCGTCAAGGCGAACCGTTGCAACGGCCTCGACGATCACGGCACATTGAACGCGTTGCGCGCTGCGCAGCCGACAACGAAGGGGTTCGACGATGAAGAAGTTTCTCGTGCTCTACAAAGCGTCGCAGGCGGCTTTCGAGCAAATGATGCACGCAACTCCCGAACAGCAGCGCGCCGGAATGGAAGCCTGGATGACCTGGAGCCAGAAAGCAGCCTCATTCATCGTCGACATGGGTGCACCGCTGGGAAAGAGCCTGCGCGTGACGCCGAGCGGATCTTCTCCCACCACCAACGACCTGGGGGGTTACTCGATTCTGCAAGCCGAATCGAAAGAGGCACTAGCGGAATCGCTCAAAGGTCATCCCCATTTCATGATGCCCGACAGCACCATCGAGATCGTCGAGCTCATGCCCGTGCCCGGCGCTTGAGCGCGAAATTCGAGCAACCGCAGACTACTGCGAGTCGCTTGCAGTCTTGGGAAGCGAGAGCAGAGCCACGAGGCTGACGAACGCCGCTGCGCTGAGGTAAGCGCCGACTAGCCAGAGGCCGCCGCGCGTAGCCAGGGTTTGTGCGATCACGGGGGACAACGCGCCGCCGAGGATGCCGCCGACGTTGAACGCCAAGGAAGCGCCGGTGTAGCGCACGCGCGCGGGGAAAAGGCTTGGCAGCCATGCGCCGAGAGGGCCGTAGACGAAGCCCATCAGCCAGAGCGCGAGCGAGAGAAACAAACCCACCTCGAGCAGGTTTTTGCTACCGAGAAGCGGCGCGAGCAGAAAGCCCGCTGGGATCGTGAAAAGGCAGCCGCCGATCAGCACGCGCCGAGGATCGAGGCGATCTGAGAGGTAGCCAGCCGCGATGATGCCGGCAGCCATGAACAGAATCGCGACGAGTTGCACGGCGAGGAAGGTTTCGCGCGGGTACCCGAGTGCCGTGGTGCCGTAACCGAGAGCGAAAGCTGTCGAGAGATAGAAGATGGCGTAACAAGCGACGACGGCGAAGGTGCCGGCGATGACCGCACGCGGATGATTTCTGAGGAGCTCCGCCAGCGGCACACGCGGCGGAGGGGCTTCTTGCAACGCGCGAGCAAAGGCTGGCGTTTCGCTAATTTTGAGTCGCACCCACAACCCAACGCCAACGAGCACGGCGCTGCCCAGGAATGGAAGACGCCAGCCCCAACTTTGAAAGGCATCCGCCGTGAGCATGACCCCGAGCAGGAGGAACACGCCGTTCGATGCGATGAAGCCCACGGGAGCACCAAGCTGCGGGAACATGCCGAAGCGCGCGCGAAAGCCTGGAGGCGCATTTTCGACCGCGAGCAGAGCGGCGCCACCCCATTCACCACCAAGGCCAAAGCCCTGACCGAAGCGCAGCAAGCACAGCAAGAGCGGTGCGAGCCAACCAGCCGTGGCGTACGTCGGGAGGAAGGCGATGGCCAAAGTGGAGCCGCCCATCACCAGCAGCGACGCAACCAGCGTGGACTTGCGACCAATACGATCGCCGAAGTGACCGAACACGCTGGCGCCGAGCGGCCGCGCGATGAACGCGATGCTGAAGCTGGCATACGCGCTCAGCAACTGAGCCGAGGGAGAAACAGCCGGAAAAAACAGCGGACCGAAGACGAGCGAAGCCGCCGTCGCGTAGATGTAAAAGTCGTAGAATTCGACCGCGGTGCCCACCAGGCTCGCGAGCACGATGCGCCGGGACGATGCCGCCACGAGGCCTCAATCGGCCATTCTGGGATCTACGTCAAGCGGCTCGTTGAGACGGACAGAGCACTAGGCCGGTGCGACGCGACGGGCGAGATCGATGACGACGGTGCCCGGACCTTTGCCAGCCGACTTGGAACGCATGCGAGCGCGCGCAGCCGAGCCATTTTCCTGCCACCACGCTGACGATTCCTTTTCCGACCATTCGTGCGCACCGCACTCGGACAACGCGGCGATCAGCTCGGCGCCACTCTGCGGGCGGTCGAGCGGGTTCTTGGCCAAGCAGCGCAAGAGCAGTGCTTCGAGCGGCTTGGGGATGGGTTGGTCAACGCGCTCGGAAGGCGGCACCGGTTCTTGATGCAGATGTTGAGCCGCCACTTCGAGCAGGCTCTGACCGCGGAAGACGGGACTGCCAGTGAGCAGGAAGTAGCCGACCGCTCCCAGCGCGTAGAGATCGGCGCGCGCATCGATGCGCTCGGGCGAGACGAGCCCTTCGGGAGCCAGATAGAGGGGCGTACCGACGATGGTGTTGGCGCTGCTCAGTGTGGGTCCCTCGCGACGCGTGCTCATGCTCTTGACGAGGCCGAAGTCGACGACTTTGGCCGTATCCGAAAGGCCGCCGCGCTGGCACAAAATGATGTTGCCGGGCTTCACATCGCGGTGCACGAGCCCAATCGAGTGCGCTTCGCCGAGCGATGCGGCGACCTGCGCGAGGATGTGCACGACGCGCGCAGGTGGTTGCGGACCGAAGCGCACCACGAGCTGCTCGAGATCGATGCCATCCAGGTACTCCATCGCGTAGTAGAAAACGCCTTCGGGAGTGCTGCCGTAGTCGTAAACGCTGACGGTGTTGGGGTGAGTCAGGCTGGCAGTGAGCTGCACTTCGCGCTCGAAGCGCGCCAGGTTCTCGGGACCGGCACGCTCCGGCAAGACGAGCTTGATGGCTGTCGGACGGCGTAGAAGGGCGTGGCGAGCGCGGTACACCACACCCATCCCACCTTCACCTATTTTCTCTTCGAGCACGTACTGGCCCAGACGTTCGACCTGAGCGACCTGGCAGCGCAAACCGTAAATGACGCGCGAGGTGACCACGCTGATCGCAAGCGCGAGCGCAATCCATACGCCCATCAAAGCCATCGCAGCCCACGCGGGCGTCGGGTAGCCTTCGACCACTACTGCTGCAGCATTCTGACGCGCGAGTTCCAACGCGGGAATCGAACCAATCGCGCCAATCACGAGGGTGTGTGGCCAAGGGCTCGGAATCACGACGGCGCGCAGCATCACCACGCACATGGTGATCAGCATCATCACGAGATCGACGCGCTGAGGCACGCGGTGGCCGCTAATCGATGCCATCTTCGCGTACGCCGACAACATCAGCAACGTGCCGAGCACGTCGAGCACCAGCAATGTGCGAAGCGACAGATCGCCTCGCCGCGTGCCAAGCCAAACCGCGATCGAAACGGCGATCGCAAGAAGCTGAAACCAACCGCCGTTTTCGATGAAGAACGACGGGAACGCGTAGCCGGGCAGACCCGCTTGCACGAGCTGACCTGCGAACAGCGCAAAGACACCGAGCGCCGCTGCAATTGCCGAAAACAAACCCAGGCGACGCTGTAAAAATTCGCGGCCGGCTTGGCTGTCGAGCGGAGTCTCACCGAAGGGCAACGCCAAGGTCAGCGAGCTGCGCTCGCCGCGACTCGCGCCGCGCATCGACACCGGCCGCTCGGAGCCAAAACGCACGATGACGGGGCTCTCGAGAGTCGAGGCGCCGGACTGCATCGGCTCAGGCGCGTTCACCACATCACCCATACCTTCGCTTGGATACACGATCCCAGCGGCGGCCGGCGAGCGGCGGCTAGATCGATGTCCCTGCGGGGCTGTGACATTCCTGCTTCCCTACGCCGGTCGTTAAGCCTGAGTTTCTCTCAGGCGCCCACCTCCCTCACTCTGCGTAGGAAACCAAACAATTTCGAATTCACGTTTAGTTTCGCTAAGTTGAGCGAATCACAAGCGCGGAGTCGCAGATCAAGACGCCGGTTTTCCCTCGCCCACGGCGTAGTTCAGGCGAGCCGTGGCCATGCGCAAATCGAGGCCGGCGTTCAGTGCGGCCAGCCGAGCCCGAGTTAGCTCCAGCTCAGAATCCAGGAGTTCCGTGCTCGTGGCACGCCCATTTTGAAACAGAGCGCGACGAACCCGGTACGACTCCTCGGCCGCTTCCAGACCGGTTTTGCTGGTGCGCACCGCGGCGCGCGCGTCGAGGCGAGCCTGAAGCGCCATCGAAACATCTCGCCGGATGCGATCTTCCAGTGCCCTCGCCTCCGCCCGTAGAGCCATGAAGTTTGCGTCGGCGGCTCGTGCATTGGCTGCGGCCGCTGGCACGTCGGTGACTACCCAGGTCAGCTGCGCCCCAGCGTCCCAGGTAGCTCGGAACTCTTCGCGTAGCGGGAAGTAGCGCTGGTTCGGGTTGGCGTATTGGGCGTTCGCAAATAGATCCAAGCGCGGAAGGTACGCAGCGCGTTCGAGCTTCACCGCGCGAGCTGCCGCTTCGGAACGCGCAGCCATGGCGGCAAGCTCGGGTCTGTGCTCGAGCGCGTGGCGCACCAAGGCGCGCAGATCGTCCGGCAAACCCGCGGCGTTGACTTCGCCGCGAACGTCTTCACCAATCGCGTAGCTTGCTGCATCGGGGTCGTGGCGCGCGATGCGAATCTGCTCTTCGAGATCGATCGCCGCGTGGCGGGCGCTTTCGAGCATGCGCTCTGCATCCGCGATGAGCGAGTCGACCCGCAGCTTATCGGCGGGTGATGCGGTGCCCACGTCGAGCGCGTGTTTGATGTCTTCACCGTGCGCCCGCGCTTGCTCCAGTGACAGCTCGGCGACAATGGCGGTGAGGCGCGCACCAACCCAAGCGTAATAGAGCCCGCGTGCGTCCGTCGCGATGGCACGCGACGATGAGTCCACGTCGAAGCGCGCAGCGCGCTCATTGAGCTCGCTGGCTTCGGCGCCCGGAGCTACGCGAGTGAAGTAGTCCGACACCGGCACCAACAATCCCGCAGTGAACGAGTATTGGTTGAGAATCTGCGGAAAGCCGAAAGCTGCCTTGAAAAGCGGTGTATTCGCCGGAATCGGCCCGTTCGGCAGCGCCGGATCCGTGACCACCAAGCTGCCCAGCACTGGTGGATCGATTTCGGAGAGCCGCGTGTAGCGCGCGTTGAGCGTCACCCGCGGCAAGTAGTTCCAACGTGCGCTATCGGTTCTTGCCGACGCGGCAGCCAGCTGCGCACGCTTCGCCTGCAGTGAATAACTCGAAGCCACCGCGCTGGCAGCGAGCGAATCAGCGGTGAGACCGCCCGCCACGGAGAGCTCCTTCGACAAGCGTGCCTCGAACGCAGACGCAGCTTCCGACCGCGGCACGACAGCAGCCGACTGCGCCAACGAGCTCGCTGCGACGAACGCAGTGGACGCAAATACGAGAGCAGAAACGAACACGGAATTCAGAACACGCACGATGACCTCGCCCGCGCTCGTTCACGGAGCGTGCCAACGAGCGCGGGGAAGAAAACGCGCGCTCACTGCGTACATTCTCCGCAAGTCAGGCGCTGCCTCGTCGAGTCCGCGCAAGGACAGTTGTCCGCACCCGGACAGTCGTCCGCACCGCGAGCAGCTCGCGACGGCGAGAAACTGCGAGAACCTGGGAAATCGACGCACAACGAGCCTTGGCCCGATCCGTGCTTATCGGCCGGTGCCATGACAGTCGATTCCCGCGTTCGTTCCCTGGCTTCCCACTTGCTTCCCGTGTTGTTCGCCGGTGCAGCGGTTGCCTGCGCTCAGGCCAATGCGGCGGAGAAAGCGCCGAGCACGAGTGAAGGCGTGAGCGTGACCACCGTAGACGTGGTCGAGAAAGTCGTTCCGACTACCGTCACCGTGACGGGGACGCTGCTCGCGAATCGTGAGTCAGAAGTTGCGGCTGACGCCTCCGGGCGCGTCGTGCTCACCACCGTCGAGCGCGGTGAGTTCGTGCCCGCCGGCACTGTGCTGGCGCGGCTCGATGCTCGCGGCGCCGCGTTGTCGCGCAGCGCGGCAGCTGCCGAAGTCGCTGCGCAGAAGGCGCAGAACGAAAACGCCAAGCTCGAATGCGAACGCGCCGATAAGCTCTTCGCAGCGAAAGCCATCACGCAAGCCGAGCTCGATCGGGTCCACGCGGGTTGCCAGGCCTCGAGCTCCGCCTCCCTCGCAGCCGTCGCACGCCAGCAGATGGCAGAGAAATCGATCGGCGACGCAGTGATTCGAGCGCCGTTCGCGGGCATGGTGGTCGACCGCGCCGTCGACGTCGGCGAATACGTGAGCCCAGGACGCCGCATTGCCACCATCGTCGAGGTCAATCCGTTGCGCCTCGAGCTGACCGTGCCGGAATCGGCAGCGAGCGCCGTCAAAGGCGGCAGCCGCGTGGAATTCCGCGTGCGCGCTTTCGACAAGCAAGCCTTCGCGGGCGAAGTCAAATTCGTGGGCCCCGTATTGCGGCGCGCCACGCATGACCTCGTCGTGGAAGCGCTCGTCGACAACTCGAGTGGCAAGTTGCGGCCCGGCATGTTCGCCGAAGCCGAGCTCGCCGTCGCCGAGCAGAAGCTGCCGGTCGCTCCGAAAAATGCCTTGCTCGGCCAAGCTCCGAGCGCGCGGGCCTTCGTGATCAAAGGCGGCGTCGCCGAAGAGCGCGTGGTTTTGCTGGGCGCCGAACAGGCCGATAGCTTCACGATTCTAGATGGTTTGCACGTGGGCGAGCGCCTCGTAACCAACCCGACCGAAGAACTGCGCGACGGCGTGCGCGTCAAATAACTCCTCTCCCGTCGAGCCCGCCGCCGTTGGCAGCAGGCGGCGGGCTCCCTCCTTTTTCGAGACCCCCGGCGGTCTCTTGCTCGACCTCCATCCTCCGAGGCACCTCATGCAATGGCTCGCTAGTATCTCTGTTCGCCGTCCGGTCTTTGCCAGCGTTCTGATTTTGGTCGTGCTGGTGTTGGGCGTGGTCGGCTACTTCCAGCTCGGCGTCGACCGTTTCCCCAAGGTCGACTTTCCGACCGTGGCCGTGATCACGCGCTTGCCCGGCGCCGCTTCGCAGGAAATCGAGAGCGACATCAGCGACAAGATCGAGGAAGCCGTCAACACGATTGGCGGCATCGACGAGCTGCACTCGGTATCGAGCGAGGGTGTTTCGCAGGTGTACATCACGTTCGTCTTGGAGAAGGACATCGACGTCGCTTCCCAAGAAGTGCGCGAGCGCGTCAACGCCATCTTGAGCGAGCTGCCGGACGGCATCGACCCGCCCAGCGTGACCAAGGTCGACCCGGACGCGACCCCGGTGCTCTACGTAGCCGTCAACGCCAACGCGCCGATGCGCGAAATCACGAACGTCGCCGACAAGATTGTGCGACGGCGCATCGAAAACGCACCCGGCGTGGGCCAGGTCAGCGTGGTTGGCGGCAGCAAGCGTGAAGTGAACATCTGGCTGGATCCAGTACGTCTGCGTTCGTACGAGCTATCTGCCGTCGACGTGGAGCGTGCGATTCGCGGCGCGAACCTGACCCTGCCTGGCGGTCGTTTGGAGCAAGGCCCGAAGGAGCGCATCTTGCGCGTGCGCGGCCGCGTCGAGAGCCCCGCCGAAATTCTGGGGATCACCATCGCCGAGCGCAACGGCACCGCCATTCACGTGAGCGACGTGGCCCGCGTCGAAGACGGCGTCGAGACTCCCGAAACCATCGCAATTCGTGACGGCAAGCCGGCGGTGATACTGTCGATTCGCAAGCAATCTGGGTCGAATAGCGTTGCAGTCGTGGACTCCGTCAAGGAGCGCATCAGTGAGCTCAAAAGCCAGCTCCCCCGCGGCTACGGCCTCGAAGTAGTGCGTGACAACACGGCCACGATTCGCACCAGCGTCGACGCGGTCAAAGAGCATTTGATTTTGGGTGCACTCTTCGCGGGCGCCGTGGTGCTCTTGTTTCTCGGCAGCGTGCGCAGCACCATCATCGCCGCCATCGCGATTCCGGTTTCTATCATCGGGACCTTCGCGCTGATGTGGGTGCAAGGCTTTTCGCTCGACACCATCACCTTGCTGGCGCTGGCCTTGGCGGTCGGCATCGTGATCGACGATGCCATCGTGGTGCTCGAAAACATCCACCGTTTCATCGAAGAAAAGGGCATCTCGCCCGTGAAAGCGGCGGTGCTGGCCACGCGCGAAATTGGTCTCGCAGTGCTGGCCACCACGCTGTCCCTCGCAGCGGTGTTCTTGCCGGTGGCGTTCATGACCGGCATCGTCGGCCGCTTCTTGAAGAGCTTCGGCCTGACGATGGCGTTCTCGATCTTGGTGTCGCTGATCGTAAGCTTCACCTTGACGCCCATGCTCGCGTCGCGCTGGCTGCGCTCATCGGAGCTGCACAAAGGTGGCGCGCCGAAGAAGAGCGCGCTCGAGCGCTTGGTCGACCGCTTCTACCTGCCCATCGAGCGCGGCTACGTGGCGCTCCTTTCTTGGGTGATGCGGCGCCGTTGGGTGGTCGTAGTCGCCTCGTTGCTGTCGCTCGCCGCAGTGCCGCCCCTGATGGGCATCGTGCCGAAGGGCTTCTTGCCGAAGAGCGATGAAGCTCACTTCGAGGTCAACGTGCGTGCTCCCGAAGGCACCAGCTTGGAAGCGACGAGCATCGTGGCCGAGCGCATCGCACGCGAACTTCGCACGCGCAGCGATGTGCAGTCGACGCTCCTCACCATCGGTGACAGCAACGACAAGCGCCCGAACCTGGCGCGCATCTACGTGCGCTTGACGGATCCCGAAAAGCGCAAGCTGAGCGAAGACGAGATCATGGATCAGGTGCGCCACACGGTGCTACCGAAGCAGCCGAAGGAGCTCGCCATCGACGTCTCGCAGGTGGCAATGTTCTCCGGAGGCGGCTTCCGCACGGCGCTGATCCAATACGAAATCAGCGGGCCGGATCTCAACAAGCTATCCGAGTACTCGGACAAATTGATTACGCGCGTGAAGAAGATCCCAGGCGCGGTGGACGTGGCCAGCACGTACGTGGGTGGCAAGCCGGAGCTCGCGTTGCGCATCGATCGCAAGCGCGCGGCGGAGCTCGGTGTACACGTCGCCGACGTGGCAGCCACGCTGCGCTTGTTCGTAGGCGGCGCGGAGGTGTCGAACTACGTCGAGAAGGGCGAAACGTATCCGATTCGCGTGCGCGGTGAGGCTCGTTACCGCATCGACTTGGCCGGTCTAGCGCTGCTCAGCGTTCCGAGCCAAAAGCTCGGCACCGTGCCCTTGCTCGAGGTGGTGAACTCCGAGCCTGGCACCGGCCCAGCTTCGATTGAGCGTGCCAATCGCCGCCGTCAGGTGCTGTTGCTAGCCAACGTTGCCCCTGGCTACTCGCAAGGCGAAATCGCGGCGGCGGTCGAGCGAGAAATCAAGGCGCTCGGCATGCCCAGCGAGTACAGCGCTGCCGCCTTCGGCCAAACACGCGAGATGGCGCGCACCGGCAAGGCCTTCGCCGTTGCGTTCCTGCTGTCGTTCATCTTCATGTACCTGGTGTTGGCGGCGCAGTTCGAGTCGTGGCTGCACCCGATCACCATCTTGTTGGCGCTGCCGCTCACCTTGCCGTTCGCGCTGGTGTCGCTCTTGATCTTCAAGCAACAGCTCGACATCTACTCGATGCTCGGATTGCTCGTGCTGTTCGGCGTGGTCAAGAAGAACTCGATTCTGCAAATCGACCACACCAATCACCTGCGCAAGGAAGGCAAAGATCGGCTCACGGCGATCCTGGAGGCGAACCGCGACCGCCTGCGTCCAATCTTGATGACGTCATTCGCCTTCGTGGCCGGCATGATTCCCCTCTTGGTGTCGACGGGCATCGGCGCGGGATTCAACCGCGCCACCGCTGGCGTCATCGTGGGCGGGCAGGTTCTCTCGCTGCTCCTCACCTTGCTGGCCACCCCCGTCGCCTACTCACTGTTCGATGACGCCTCTGCCTTCTGGCGGAAACGCTTCGGCCGCTCGGAACATGCACGCGCCACCGACCGTGACCTGGCCGAGCTCGAGGTGATGGAAGGCGGCGCCATAAGCCGGGTATCCTCACCCGCTGAGTGACTTCCCGTTCGATGTTGTGCTTCACCAGTGCGCTCGTCGCCGCGGTGCCCGCTTGCAGTGAGCTGGGCGACGCCTCGGCGTCTACCCTCGCTTCGTATGGCCTAGCCTTGTTGGTAGGTTTCGCGGCGGGCGCCTGGACCGGATACCTCCGCTATCGCCGCAAGCTCTCCGCAGGTTCTGCAAAAGAAATCAAGGCAGCGGGAAATGTCGGTGACGGCCCGAGCCCAGTGATCGCAGCCATCGCCGACACGAATCCCGACGCCGTGGTGTTGTTCAACGACGGCGGGCAGATTCGTTACGCCAACGCCTCGGCGCGCGATCTCTTCTTCGAAGGCAAGGAGCCCGAAAACCAGAACTTCTTGCAGCTCCTTGCCAACGCGCCCCTCCCGCTGCGCGAAGCGCTACTCGGCGCGTCCGATCGCCTCTTCAACATCGAGGTCGACGGCCAGCGCGAAACCTTTCACGTCAGCCGCCGTGTGTTCCAGCTCGATTCCGAAGCGTACACGCTGCTCATCGTGAAACACCTCACGCGCGCCATCTCACGACGCGAGGTCGAGGTGCTCAAGCGCGTCATTCGCGTGCTGAGCCACGAGGTGAACAACTCGCTCGCTCCGGTCAGTTCGCTCGTTCACTCCGCTCGCAAAATCGCTCAGTCGCCGGACCCAGGTACCAACCTCACTCGCGTATTCGACACGATCGAGGAGCGCACTCGCCATCTCGCCACCTTCCTCGAAGGCTACGCGAATCTGGCGCGCCTACCCGATCCACGCCCGCGCCGCGTTGAGTGGGACGCATTTCTTCGCCACTTGCAGGAGCTCCACCCCGGCATCCGCCTCCCCAGCGCTCCCGAAAAACCCGGCTACTTCGATCCCGTCCAAGTCGAACAAGTCATCATCAACCTACTCAAGAACGCGGTCGAAGCCGGCAGCGCCGCCAACAAAATCGAACTCTCCGTGCGCGTCGAAAACGACGGCAGCAGCGAACTCAAGGTCCGCGACCACGGTCACGGCTTCAGCGACGAAGCTCTGCGCAGCGCGCTCCTTCCTCTGTACACCACGAAGGAACGCGGCAGCGGCATGGGCCTCGCGCTCTGTCGCGAAATTGTCGAAGCCCACGGCGGCAGCATCGGCCTCGGCAACGCAGACGATGGTGGCAGCTGGGTGAGCGTCCGTCTCCCCGGCATGGGCGACGATGGCGTCGGCGCGCGCTCGCGTCTCACCTTGACGCACGGCTAAGCTCCCACTTCGCAACTACGGTACGATCTCGATCAGCGTGCCGCCGAGGCGCGAAAACGCGCCGTGCCACAGCGCGGGCACTGGCGGATCACTCCAGTGAAACAACCAACGCGCATCGAGCGGCGCTAGATTGATGCAGCCGTGACTGCGCGGCGTACCGAACCCATCGTGCCAAAACGCCGCGTGAATGGCGTAATTATCCTTGAAATACTGCACGTACGGGATGTCCTTCAACTCGAACTCCGAACCAGCCTCGTCGCTGCTCATCGTCACGCTCACGTGCTTCGTGTGAACCAAAAACTGCCCGCGCACGGTCGAACGCGTCGTCTCCGGATCCCCCAACCCGTCCGCACCCGTCGACACCAACGTCGCGTACACCGGCTCGCTGCCGCGAAACGCCACCAACGTCTGCTTGCTGATCGAAACCTGAATCCAGCTATGCCCGCGCCGCGCCGCGTCTGGCAAGTGGCTCGGCATTTCCACGCGAACTAAGCGCTCGTCGCGCAACCACTCCCCCGCACGCGTCTCGACCCAACGCACTCCCTCCCGCTGCTGACTCCTTCCGCTCAGCGACACCGCCTCACGAAACTCCAGGCGTCGCCCCAACCGCCACGACTTCCCCGCCTCCACCACGTACGCATACGCTCCACGCTGCATCACGAACGCGAGCGGTAAAGCCATTGTCGCGCCTTCCGGGCCACCCGCCTGGCCTCCGAGCGCCACCCCATGAAACCGCGAAGCCTTCACCGGCTCCAACCGATCCAGCGGAACCAACAACAAATCCGTCGTCAGAGCAAAACGTCGTCGGTTGTGCTCGAACACGCGCGTAATCGCAAAAGCACTATCGCTCAGCGCGCGCCCACTACTCACCAACGTTCGATCGTACTCATGCCCAAACGGCGTCGGCAGCGAATGCCCTGCACTCAACAACGGCGGCAACACACTCAACGGCAACGCCTCCAAACCCGCACGCAGCGCAAACCGCGCCCGCCTCAACTCCGGCTCCACAGTCGCCTGCTCCGCCGCGTTCGGCAACTTCACATACAAAGGCGGCGGAGGCTGCTTCGAACGCGCGTACACGTACGGCATCGGCGCCGCCCGGTCGGGGCGCACATCGGCCAACTCCGAAACTGCATCACCACCCTCCAGCCGCGCCGCGTCGCCCGCACACACATACCCTTCCGGCGCAATCCGATAAAACCCCTTCGCACACCGCTCGAATCCCTGCGCCTGCGCACTCCGCGTCACCCGCGCGCCCGCACGCAAATACCCAAGCTTCGTCGAAGCAAAGCTCGGCCGCGCATACACAATCACCTCGCGTGCAGCCACATACAAATGAGGAGCACTCACCTCCTCACCGCGCGCGGGGACCTCCTGCGCTGCGACTTCCTCAGTGACCGCTCCGTCCGCGGCGACCTCTTGCGCCGCGACTTCCCCAGTGACTGCTCCGTCCTCCCGCGCCGCAGCTTCCCCGGTGATCGCACCATCCGCAGCGATCTCCTGCGTCGCAGCAGCAACAGGCGGGACGTTCGGTGACGTGCGCTCCGCTGCCGGTGACGTGCGCTCCGCCAAATCTACCGTGGACGCCGGTGGCGGCGGCGCCGGTTGCGGCTGAGAAACCCCCGGTGCCGGCGACGGCGCATCCGACCGCGCTCGCCCCAACGCGTGGGAAGCCCGATCCCCGGAACAATTCACAAAAATTGCCGACCCCACCGCAGCGACCAAGCAAAACTCGAGCGCCCTCCTCACACGGCGCTCCTCCGCCGCGTCGCGCCGACCGCCGTCTGAGCTGCGACCTGGCTCCGACCCACGCTCCCCACCCGCGTTTACGACCTCGACCAGTGCCGCGCTCGAGTGCTCTCTGATTCTTGCCACGTGCGTCCCGCCTAGCGGACACAACGCGATCGGGCCAAGTTTCAGCCGCTCTGGGTGCGAAGCCTGGCGATCCCGGACCTGGCCAGCGAGCTCACCCGGCTTCGACCACCGCGGAGCTCGAGGCCGCCAAACTGCTCGAGGTGCCGCGCTCGAGTTCGGTGAGCAGCGGTGTTAGCGCCGTCGCGCTGCGAGCTAGCAACCAACGTGAAACCTCGGATGGCTCCAGCGTCTCACCGCGCGCGCTGAGATCACCCGAACGCGCATCGGACATCAGGCTGCGAACTGCCTCGAGCGCAGCGAGAGACTCAGCGTCCGGCTGAATCAAGCGACAACCCCGCCGCTCGAGCTCACTCAGGTACTCGCGTGTGCGTTTGGCACCGGTCGAGATCTCGAGCGCAGCGTGACGCACGACGACTGGCGGCTGCGCGCTGTTTCCTTCGTGCGAATCATTGCACGCCCGCAGCAGTCTGCGAAAGCGCGCGGCGAGGCTGTTCATGTTTCGCTCATTGCAGATCGCCACATCGAAGTCGCCTTTGGCGCCAGGAAGCACCACATCAGCAGGCGACGCTTCGAGCGCAGCGAGAGACGCAAACGCCTTGCATTTCTCGAACACATACCAAGCTATCGGCAAGCCGTGCGTCAGCGTTTGCGTGCTGTCCTCGGGCTGGTGCTGCTCCAACGCAGCCCGTCGTCGCTCCAAGTATTCACTTTCGAGCACGCTTTCGCAGCTATCCGAAACCCAAGCGCTTCCTGTCTTCAGCTCCTCAAAGCGATCCGAGCACTTGGCGAGGATCTTACGCGGAGTACGGGTGCTGGTTTGGTACAGATGATCGAGGAAGGCCACGCCGATCGGAAACAGCGGGTCCTTCTTCTTCGCTCGCAGCTCTTTCAGCTCCGGCACGCCATCCAGCCGCGCTTTCACCAGCTCTTCGAGTTGCACGCGATTCAGCGGCTCGAGAGTCGCTTGCCGCTTGATGACGCGATCGCGGTCGGCTTCCCGCATGTGCGTTTTCAAGTCGTCGACGAACGCGCTCTGCATGCAGGAAATAATGAGAACATTGGGGTCGGCATCGGCCAGGTCCGCTGCCATGCGCCCGAACCGGAAGAACGCTTCGGTATCCCGCGGATAGCGTTGCAGTGACTCGAGCTGGTCGAAACAGAAAACCAGCGGAAGGGTTTCCCCTGCCAAGCGACACAGGGCCACGACTACGCGACGCGCCACCTCCTCGCGCTCTTCTCCCTCGTCCGCACCCACGTCCAGTTTGGCTAAGACCTGTTCCGGGAGGCTGTCACCCTTCAGCCAAGCCGTCGCGTCGAACGTATAACGACGATGCACCAAGTGATCGAGCATCACGAAGAGGTCACGTCCGAGGTCGAGATTTTCTGCAGTTCGTTGCAAATACTCGGTCACCGACTCGCCCTCGGTGCCGGTAAGGACGCGCATCGCACGCACCCAAGTGCGCGGCGACTCCTTGCGCTCCGCCGCGATCTGATGAGCGACGAGCCGTTGCAGTTGCGTGATGCCTTGCTCTTGCCGCAGCAGATCCGTAGCGAGGCGTTGCCGCACACACTGCCACAGCGTGGTCGGACTGCTCTGCAACCTCACGGCGACGAACACGCAACGCAGAGTTTGGTCGGGAGCGTCTTTTGCGGTGGCAAACAAGTACTGCTGAAAGCGTGATATCAGATGGGTTTTGCCCGTACCTGGCGAACCATAAATCAGCAGCGAATCGCTCTTTCCGGCTGAGACATTGTCCAGCCCCTTCAGGCATTGCTCGAACGCATTTTGGTGGATCGAACCGATGTCGAAGGCCAGCGGCTGCCAAACATCCTGAATGACAACGCCGTGAAAAGGGTTCGAAATCGTCGCCAAAGCGTGCTCGGATTTCAGCGCGGACATCTCAAGACTCTCCTCGGAGCGCTGCGCCCACGTAGTAGTTGCCGTATTGATCGACGACGAGCTCGTCGCGCTCCGAATCGCTCAGGTTACCGACGTAGTCGTGATGATGGAGGATAATGGCGTCATCCCCGTAGAGACCGAGCACCGCCGCATCAAAGCGATTCTTGGCCAAACGAAGCGCCGCGCGAAGCTTTCGAATCGGAATCAGTGCGCCTTGTCCGTCGCGTGCAACGAGCTCTCGCAGTTGGCGCAGCACATCGTCTCGATCGCCAGGTTCGGGCTCTCCGAGCAACACATCATCAGGTGTAAAATCGCGGTGCAGCGTCGGGTCACGAAGCTCGATGCCGCTCGGCATACGTACGCCTTCCCGCGAAAGCCCATCCAAGAGAGCGGCGACCAACTGTTCGTCTCTGAACCCAGCAGCGCTCGCTTCGCGGCGTACCGCTTCCCACTGGGCAAGCATGGGTGCAACGAACTCGACAGGAGGTGAGCTGGCCCGCGCATACGTATCCACTGTTTTCGCCGGCTTGCCATCCTTGTTGCGCTTTCGGCGTGCGCGAATCTTTCGGTCGGCCGTGAGCTGTTCCAGGACCGCTGCGTAGTCCTTGGGAGCCAGAGCCGAGAGCTGCGCCTTGACGCGCTTCTTGAGCTCAGCAGCGTGAAGTGGTCCGTCTTCAAGGAGTTTCAAGATCTGCTTTGGCGCGAGCTCACGAGGGGAAGGTGGAGCTGGGGGTGGTTCGCCAAGCGCGTAAGCTTCAATCGTTCGTTTGTTGGTCTTCCGACGTCCGTGAATCCTCCGAGCGGCAACCAGCGAGTCCACGACGTGCTTGTACTGCGTCGCGGTAAGACGAATTCTCTTACCGACCCGTTTTTTCAGATCCGCAGGGACGACGGCCCCTCGCCTGAGCTCTTCGAGGATGATCGACTCGGCCGTGGGCTCGGACTGGGTGTGCTCCAGAGCATCGGTCTGCATGCTGTTGCCTCGCTTGTTCAGATGTCGAATAGTCCCTTGCGTTCGTCCAGCGTGTGCATCCGGCGTCTGCGCTCTTCCAGTGCAGCACCGATGCGCTGCCCCAACGCCTCCGCCTCCGTATCGAGCGCGCGTTCATGGCTTGGCGCGAGCGCCGCCAGCACCTCGCGAACGGGAATGTCGCAGTAGTCGACGCCAGGCTGCTGCGGGGGAGGGCTGGTTGTCGCAAGGCGTACACTCGCCTCGGCGATGCCTTCGAACAGGACAGAGCCCTCGAAGTAGTTCATCAAACACCAGCCAACTGGATCCCGCGGATAGACGATATTCAGAAACTCTGGCTGCGGGCGCAGCATGACTCGCGCAATCAGTCGACCAATGAGCGCGCGACCGAGCTCCGTTGGCGAAGCGCCCACCAACGTAGACACCACGCGGTCGAGCATGGGAATCGCAAAGTAGCGATCGTAGCGATCTTGGTGAATCGTCTTGAGGAACAGTAGCTCCTGTTCCCACTCCGACCAGTGTTGCTGCATGGCCGCGTAGAACTCGGCAGCCAACGTGTCCGTCTGATCGCGCACGAAGCAAGCCGCGTGAAACTCCTGAACGCTCTTATGCAGGAATCTGTACTCGTCGAGCCCGTCCTTCAAGATCAGGCAAGTGATCCGATGAATGTCCTCGACGGCTGTATCTGGCGCACCATCGAGGTTCGCCCACTTCAGTGCACGTGCGGCCGCGCCATTTAGCGCGCTCTCCCGGAGCACCGAAACGCCCGCCTTTCGCGTGATGAAGCACAAGCAGTTGAAAAACGTCAGCAGCTGCGAATCCGAGAGCTTCGATTTACGGCGACGCTTGAAGCCAGACTTCGCGGTGTCGTGCCGCTGAAGAAGCAACATAAAAAGTGGTTCGTAGAACGCTACACGGTTTTCCGGAATGCCTTGGTCGACTTTGTAGCGAACCAGCAGGAGCGAAACCATCAGCGGAGTGGTCAGAAGCCGCGCGATGGAAGAGTGTGACTTACTGATCCCGTTTACGATTTCTTCGGCGAGGCTTTGTTTGGGTGTGATCCGCGCGATCACCTTCGCGTATTCGCCCGGAGCTAGCGGGGCCAGGTCGAACACGCGAAAATGCGGCGAGCGCTCGATGGCGTTCTCTGGCCGGCTCGTGACGATCATGCGAAGGCCTGGCATGCGCACACTGAGGTTCTCGAGCTCCTGCACGAGCGCCGACACCTTCTCTTCCGGTACCTCGTCGAAGCCATCGAGTAGCAAGGCCAAGCGCGAGGATTTGCCCAGGTATTCGACCACTTCGGCGCTTGCGCCTTCGAGCCCGAGGTTCTTCATCTCGTCGATGACCGCATCGAGCACGGATTCGTTCAGCGCAAGGCGACGCAACTCGACGAAGACGGGAATGCGTTCGCCGCGTTCGAGCTCCCGTGCCGCAAGATAGCGAAGAAACGTGGACTTGCCCTGACCGACGATACCGCGAACAACGAGGTTACCTTCGTAGCTGAAGTCTTGGAGCCGATGCACTTCCTTGGCCGGCTCACTGCTGCTCTTGACCTTCGATGGGTAGTAAAACTTGACTAGGTCGACTTCCTTCTCAAACTGCCAAATCGTTTTGACCTTGCGAATGCGCTTACTTCGCTCGCAAACAGCCTGAAGTGTGCGATCAGTCTGCCAGCGCTTGATCGCCGACTTGGCGTACGCACTCCCACTTTTAGCAGCGTCCGCGCCGATCGCTTCCATCAGGCCGTCCAGCGCAGCCTTCGTCACACCAGCCGTCGCGAGCGCGATGATCTCAGGCCCCATTCGCGTGAATGCTCCGAATCGATTCGATTAACACTCCTAGCTACTTGGTTGATCCGATTTCTCACTTTGCATGACGATTGCTGCACCAATTGAAGAAATGACTATTCACGCACTCACACTCATGACTGAACACCGGTTCTGCACTCGAAACTCAGGCTCGCGTTACCTTCTCGTTACACGAACTCGCAGGCTCGCCGCAGCGCAACAGGGTCCCCTTTAGAGACGATGTCGTGGGTTGTGGAACTCGAGCGCACGGTACTCGCCATCTACGAGAGTAAAGCGAAAGCGCTGGAACCCGCCGTGAATCGGCGAGACCATGAACGGTTGCATGCAAGCCTTCAAACGCCTGACTCGAGCCGCATTGATCGGAGCCCCACTCACCCTGATGCTCCTGGCAGCGACGCCGGCGCCGAGCTTTGCGCAAACGCGCGGCAAGTGCATTCCTGCAGAAGAATGCTGCCGTCAATGCGACCAAGGCAAGGCCTGTGGTGACAGCTGCATTTCGCGCAAATTCACGTGCCGCAAAGGTCGCGGCTGCGCGTGCAACATCGACGAAATCTGCGACGACGCGCAGTAGGCCCCGTGACGCCAGCCTGCGTCCGCTCTGCCAGCGTGGTATGCGGGGCACCGATGAAAAATTGGTTGGTGTTCGCGCTACTTGCCGGGTGCACGCGCGGCGAGGTTCCGGCGCACCCTTCGCCCGCCGTGTCTTCGAGCGTAGCGAGGCCGCCTGTCGCGCCAGCACCCGTCGTGTCGTCAGCAGCGACCGCAGCGCCGCCCGCGGAACCCGAGAAGCCCCCAGTGGTGCCGTCCGTTTCCGTTGCCGAACTGACGCGCGCGTTTCGGCCGCAGGAGTCGCGGACGTTAGATGCGTTGCGGAGCGTGTGTCCGGCAGCGCTGAAGCGCGACGGTGAGCGGGTGCGGCTTGGATGCACGCGTTGTCCACCGTTCGAGGCGAGCACGCGCGCGCCTGAAGTGACCGTCGACCCTGAGGAGTTCTACGAGGCAGAGGCGGCGTATTTCGGGAGCTTCAGTGACGCGAACGCACGCGAGGCGGCGTTGGTGTTCAGAGGGTGCGAGCCGCATTCGGCCAACTTTGGCGGCACGCTGCTGATGGCGTTCGACGACAGCGGTTGGTCTCAGAAGACGTACGTGAGCGGGTTTCATCCAGAAGAGTGTCACGTGTTCACGCGTCCTGACCGCCGCGACATTCTGGTGTGCAAGTGGAGTACCGCCCATCAGATGTATGTGCGGTCGGGCGTGGGAAGCTATGACTTCACTCGCTACGACGAGAAGGACGCTTTCTCCGCTTGGGAGAACCTGATCGCGCTCGAGGACAACAGCTATCCCGCGTGCCTGGACGAGCCGAAGATGAAGCGGCCGCTGGTGGCCGATAGCGTGGCGGGGTTCGAGGTGAATGCGGCGCGTAACTTATTGACCGTCGACGTGCGCAGTTTTCACGGGCCGAAGAGCAGCGCCTACGAGCAGAAGTGCGTCGAATTCCGGGCAGCCGCGGAGGATAGCGATCCGGTCGACGTGCACGCCGCGTTGAAGTTCAACGTGCATCGCCTGAACTTCGCCTGGCGAGGCAAGGGCTTCGCTCCGGACGCCGCCACGCTCGCGCTGATTGGTCGGGTGTGGAAGAAGCGGTAGGATGCTGGAACCGTGGGCGTCCGTACGGCGACTCAGCCCTCGAATGCGTGTGCGGAGTTCTCTCGTCCCAACGGCGTGACGACCACGCGCTTATCGCGCTTGTCCGGCTCGCGCGTCGCGGCAGCGAACCGGGCAGCGACTGCTCCGGCGACTTCCACAGTAGAGGCAGAGCGGCCGACGCGAATCGCGCCGATATGCGAACTCTGGATTTGCCCGCGGCGGCAGAGCATGGCGACTAAGCGACGCGGATCAGCGCCGTGCATTTCACCCCAAGTGACGCGAAACGGCACCCAATCGTTGGGAACCATGCGCGATTCGCCGCGCGAGCGCGAGTCCTGGCCCATGCGTTGGGGACTCTCTGCGCGTTGGGGGCGCTCTGCGCGTTGCGAGCGCTCTGCGCGTTGCGGGCGCTCTGCGCGTTGCGGGCGCTCTGCGCGTTGCGGGCGCTCTGCGCGTGGTGACCGTGATTGCGCGCGCGGCGCGATCTGAGTGACTTCGCGAGGCTCGCCCCACGCCTGTTGTGCGCCGCCGAGCAGTTTGCTCAGGGCGCGTTCGGCGAGGCCACTTTCGAGAATACGTTGCACTTGGGCGCGCACGCGATCACTTGTTTCGCCCGTCGTTTCGTCTTCGCGCGTGAGCTCGGCGAGTAAGCGATCGTCCTGGGCAGCGCGAATGACGGCCGCGCTCGGCACTGGTTCGATGCGGGCGCGGACGCGAGCGCGTTCGAGGAGTGCGAAGGTGCGGTTTACGGCGCGGGGCGGGACGATGAGGGCGCTTACGCCTTTGCGACCAGCGCGGCCAGTGCGACCGCTGCGATGGGTGTAGGTGTCGGGGTCGTTAGGCGCGTCGATCTGAATGACGCGGGCGATGTCCTGTACGTCGATGCCGCGGGCAGCAACGTCCGTGGCGACGAGTGCGCGCACCTCGCCGCGCTTGAAGGCGGAGAGTGCTCGAGAGCGAGCCAGTTGCTCCATCTCGCCGGAGAGCGAGCCAGCTGCAAAACCGGCGTTTTGTAGCTCCTGGGTGATGTCGGCGACGTCTGCACGGGTGCGGGCGAAGACTAACGTTTGTTCGTCCGGATGATGCAACAGGACGTTGATGAGGGCGCTGACTTGTTCGCCTTCCGGAACGACGTAGACGAGGTGTTCGATGTCGGCGTTGGCGCTGCCGAGCGGTGTGCCCTCGATGCGGGCAGGATTTTTCTGATAGCGATCGGCCAGGGCTCGCACTTCGCGCGAGAAGGTGGCGGAAACGAGGTGCGTGCTGCGTTGCTCTGGAGCGCGCTGGAGAATTGCTTCGAGCTCGTCGCGAAAGCCGAGGTCCAGCATGCGATCGGCTTCGTCGAGCACGACGGCGCGCACGTTGTCCGCGCTGATTCCGCCGCGTTCGAGGTGGTCGAGCAGACGCCCCGGGGTGCCCACCACGATGGCGGGATCTCGCGACAGCGCGCGGTGCTCGTCGCGATAACTCGAACCGCCGGTGACGGCTGCGATCGTGAGTTGGCACGGTGCGTACAGCCAGCTGAGCTCGGCTTGCACTTGTTTGGCGAGCTCGCGCGTGGGCACGATGACGAGCGCTCGCGGCTGCGCCAGGTTGCGCGCATCACGGGGCGCGGCGTCGACGACGACTTCGCGCAGCGCGATGCCAATTGCGAGCGTCTTGCCGGAGCCGGTCTGGGAGCTGACACGCAGATCGCGCGCGCCGAGGCCAGCAGCGAGCACCGCCGCCTGCACGGGCGTGAGCGTGGTGTAGCCCTTCCTTTCGAGCGCAGCGGAAAGCAGCGGGCCGAGCTCGTTGGCGAACTCAGTTACGGCGAGCGCCGGGCGAACGGCAGGTGCGGACGATGCTGAAACGGGCAAACTCGTGGGAAACATTGGCAACCGCGCCGCGAGGCGCTCGGGGGCGGGTTCTAGCAGCGGCCACGAAATGCGCTCGTGACAGGGTGCGCGATTTTGCCCTCCGTGCCGTCGAACACACAGCATTTCACGGCTATTCCCGAGAATTTGCGGGTGGCTCACGCCGTAGACAGCGCCTTTTTCGATGCTTATATGTTCCGGGCGAGCCGAAATCGGGATTTATCCGCTAAAGCTCTCGGAGGTAGTTTCCGTGCTCAAGCGCGTCGTTCTGCTGATCGTTACGAACCTAGCGGTCGTTCTACTGCTCAGTATCGTGGTCAACCTGCTGTTGGCCTCCGGCTTGGTGAGCCCCGAAGTGCTCGGCAACTACGGCGGCCTGTTGGTGATGGCAGCCGTGATGGGCTTCGGCGGCTCGTTCATCTCGCTGCTCATCTCCAAGTGGATGGCCAAGATGACGACCGGTGCGCAGGTGATCGAGTCACCGCGTAACTCGACCGAAGCGTGGCTGCTCGAAACGGTGCGCCGCCAATCCGAGCGGGCCGGCATCCAAATGCCCGAGGTTGCCGTGTTCGACTCTCCCGAGCCCAACGCTTTCGCTACGGGCGCTACCAAAAACAGCGCGCTCGTCGCGGTGAGCACCGGTCTCTTGCAGCGCATGGATCGCGAAGAGGTCGAAGCGGTGCTCGGCCACGAGATCTCCCACGCTGCCAACGGCGACATGGTCACGCTCACCTTGATTCAGGGTGTGCTGAACACTTTCGTGATCTTTTTCTCGCGTATCATCGGCGCGTTCGTGGATGCGGCGCTGCGCGGGCGCGACGAGGAGGATCGCCGCGGCGGATACGGCCCTGGCTACTTCATCGCCACGATTGTGGCTCAGCTCGTGCTTGGTCTGTTCGCGAGCATGATCGTGATGTGGTTCAGCCGTCAGCGTGAGTACCGCGCGGACAAGGGCGGCGCCGAGCTCGGTGGTCGTCGCAACATGATCAACGCCTTGCGTCGCTTGCAAGGTGAGTCCGAAAGTGACCTGCCCAAGTCCATGGCTGCGTTCGGCATTCGCGGCGGCCTGGTTGGTCTGTTCAGCTCTCACCCGCCGATCGAGGAGCGTATCAAGCGGCTCCAGGAGAGCGCGGCGGCCGCCTGATTCAAGCGACTCTCGGCGTGTAAGCAGCAACGGCGCATCCTCTTTCGGGGTGCGCCATTCGCGTTTCAGCGGCTATCTCCCAGGTGCCGTTCGCGTTTCAGCGGCTCAGCACGTACGGGTTGAAGGTGTAACGAGTGCTGCACGCTTCGGGAATGTTGAAGTAGTTTCTGACGAGGCGCGCCGGATCCAGCGCCAACGCGCCGCGCGGCCGAGCGTCGTCACTGTCGTCCCAGCCCCAGGGTGGATTGGCGGAATTGGCGGTACAGGCGAAGACACCTCGGCCACAGCCACCGCTGCTATTTCCGACGAATGTGCCACTCGCCGAGAAGAGCGAAGGATTGTCTCGGTTGTCGTACAGCCCGCCCGGTTCGAAGATGTCGATCAAGCGGTACAGCACGCGGCGATCGTTCGGACCCGACGGGACCTCGGCCGTAGTTAGCGATGGATAGTAGACGACGCCGTCGGCGTGGATGTCGTAGTGCGGTCGCGCTTTGAGGCCATGCCCCTCCGCCTCCTGCGCCGTAACGGGGTGCAGGCCGCCCTGATAGCTCTCTAGCGTGAGCTTGCCGTCCACCGATTCGGCGCCGCTCTGCCAACCGCTCCCTTGGGGAACGTATGAAAAGAAATCCCTATGCGCGACTGTTACGATCGATTTGAGGCTCCCATAGGTGGAGCCGTCCCGCGCGACATTGACCAACACTCCCTCGGCATCGTTCTCGTGTTCCGTATCGAAGAAGGTCTGGCTCCAATCGCGCGGGTGGAAGAACATGTACACGATGAACCAGTGCGAGCTGGTTTCGACTACCGAATAGTACGCGTGTGCAGCTAGTGGATACGCCGGATCGCCCGTGCGGTCCCAGTTGTTGGCGGCGTTCAGATCGCCATCGAAGTCGTAACGCGTGACGTAGTCCGCGCGACCACCGAGCGCGTGGCTGCCAATCTGTTGAACGTCTTGATAGTGAATCGGCGCCCAGCGCAGGGCGATGGCGGCGCGGTGCGAGGGAATCGTAGCGGAGAGCACCTGACGGCTCGGCGGAACACGCACCGTCTCGGCCGCGCTTTCGTCGATTCGAAACGTACAGCCTGAGAATTCTGCGACCAAACCCGCGGCGAACGCACACGCGATTCGAAGGAGCTTCCTCACCGGTCACCTGCCCAGGTGGGGCACGGTGGTTTCCTGACATCGGCGCCGGGGCTCACCCCGCTTGCGAAAGGCACTGTGCCGTCCCGAACGGCTCGGACCGCGCCGCCTTTACAGGGACGGTGACTCCCTGCAACACTTACGTCCTTGGACCCGGTTCCTTCGAGCGACGTGGTGAGGTGTAGAAATCTGGCTGGTTCCACCTGGCTCGAGCCGAGCGGTGCGCGCGAGCTCGACGTGACCAGCCCTTGGACGGGGCGCACGATCGCAAAGCTCGTCGTTTCGGCGGCGGATGACGTAGAGCGCATCGTGTCGGCGGCGCGCGCGGCGTTTGCCGAGTGGGCACACACTCCCATCAAGGAGCGAGTACGCCCACTGTTGCGCTTCCGAGAGCTGTTGGTGGCGCACGCCGAGGAGATCGCGCGCACTGCTTCGAGTGAGTCAGGCAAAACGGTAGCGGAGGCGCTGGCTGGTATTCAGCGAGGCCTCGAGGTCGTCGATTTCGCAGCGAGTTTACCGAACCTCGACCGCGGTGGGGCACTCGAAGTTTCTCGCGGCGTGACTTGTGAGTATCGGCGCGAGCCGCTGGGTGTGGTCGCGGGTGTGACGCCATTCAACTTTCCCGCGATGGTTCCGCTGTGGATGTTCCCGATCGCGATCACGTTGGGCAACGCGTTCATCTTGAAGCCATCTGAAAAGGTTCCGCTGAGCGCGATTCGCCTCGCCGAGCTGATGTTGAAGGCCGGTTACGCCCCCGGAGTGTTCTCGCTCTTGCATGGCGATCGCAGCAGCGTCGAGGCGTTAATCGATCATCCCGATGTGCGAGCGCTCGGCTTCGTTGGTTCGACTCCGGCTGCGCGCGCCGTGCACGCACGCGCGACAGCGTTGGGCAAACGCGCACTCTGCTTGGGCGGCGCGAAGAACCATCTGATTGTCGCTCCCGACGCCGAAGAAGCCATCACGGTGAAGGCTATCGTCGACTCTTTCACTGGCTGCGCTGGGCAGCGCTGCATGGCTGCGAGCGTGCTCGTCGTCGTCGGCGGTGCGCGGCGTTTCGTCGAGAAGGTGGTCGACGCCGCGAGCCGCATTCGCTTGGGGCAAGACATGGGCGCACTCATCGATCGCGGCGCACGCGAACGCTTGGAGCACGCCGTGGCTCATGCAAGCGAACAAGGCGCACGCGTTCTTTTGGATGGTCGCGCTGCCAAGCCACCGCCGGGCTACGAGGAAGGAAACTGGCTCGGCCCCTGTGTCCTCGACAACGCTGAGCCCGGCATGGAGTGCGTCGAACGTGAGTTGTTCGGGCCGGTGCTTTCGGTGGTGCGCGTCGATAACCTCGACGAAGCGCTCGCCCTCGAACACAAGAGCCCGTTCGGCAACGCCACCAGCATCTTCACACAAAGCGGCGCCGTCGCGAGTTACGTCGCCGAGCACGCTTCGAGTGGCATGGTCGGCGTGAACGTCGGTGTACCGGTTCCGCGCGATCCCTTCTCGTTCGGCGGCACCAAGGATTCCAAGTTCGGCCACGGCGATATCACTGGCCCGGGTGGCGTAGAGCTCTGGAGCAACCTGAAAAAGATCACCACCAAATGGACCGTCGCCAAAGATCACAACTGGATGTCTTGAGGGACTACGAACCATGAACAGCCCGAAATCTCGTCCCAAGCGTCCCAAAGCCATCGTTCTCACGTCACATCCCGGCGGACACGGGCCGAAGCCGATTCCCATCGTGTGGGGCGCGAGCGATCCCATGGAGCGCGGACCACTGGTGGGCACGGTCACGAACAAGGCGCAACGCAACGTGATCGGAACGCACGCCGGTTCATATTCCGTATACCGCGCGGTGGCGGTTGCTGCGGGCGCGCTCGATCCGCTGCGCAAACCCGATCTGACCAACACTGCGCCTACGGATAGCATCGGTCCGTTTCCAACCTGGTTCGAACCGACGAAGATCGTTTCGCTCGACCCATTCGGCGCGCGAGTGAGCGAGGTTTTCAAGCCTTACTTCGAGCAGGGCTATGACATTCGCCCCACGATTGCGATCACACGCGCTCACATCCGCATGCCGGAGTTGGTGGACGCCGTCGAAGCCGGGAGGCTCGAAGTCGACGGCGATATCCTCAAGCCGGGTGGAGCCGTGGTGGTCACCAAGGCGGCCATCGAGCCCGTTTGGTATCTACCGGGAGTGGCGACGCGCTTCGGCTGCAGCGAAGCGGATCTGCGCCGCACGTTGTTCGAGCACACGGCGGGGATGTTCCCCGAGCTCGTCACTCGCAACGATCTCGACGTGTTCTTGCCGCCCATTGGTGGCGCCACCGTCTACATGTTCGGCGATGTATCGAGCATTTCGGATCCCACCCGACCGCTAGCAGTGCGCGTGCACGACGAATGCAACGGCTCGGATGTGTTCGGCTCCGATATCTGCACCTGCCGCCCGTACCTCACTCACGGCATCGAGGAGTGTGTGCGCACAGCTCAAGCCGGCGGCACGGGCGTCATCGTGTACAACCGCAAGGAAGGCCGCGCGCTCGGTGAAGTCACGAAGTTCCTCGTGTACAACGCGCGCAAGCGCCAGCACGGAGGGGATCGCGCAGAGCAGTACTTTGCGCGCACGGAATGCGTCGCTGGCGTTCAAGACATGCGCTTTCAAGAGCTGATGCCCGACGCGCTGCACTGGCTCGGCATTACCAAGATCGATCGCTTCGTATCGATGAGCAACATGAAGCACGATGCGGTCGTGCGCGCTGGCATCCAAATCGTCGAGCGCATTCCAATTCCGGACGAGCTGATCCCGGCCGATGCACGCGTCGAAATGGACGCCAAGATGGCCGCCGGCTACTTCACCGAAGGTGCCGTGCCCGACGGCAACGAGCTCGCCAAGGCCAAGGGTCGCAGCCTCGAGGGGTGAACGTGTCCGAGTCCGAGTCCGAAGCGAGCGAAGAGCGCTACCGCTACTTGACCACCGCGCGCGCGGTGCGCGAACGTGCGCATGAAATTTTGGAGCAAGCGCGTGCGGGGCAGCTCGAGCACTGGCTTCTCGACGAAACCAAGTTGCCGCAAGTCGTAGACCGCGTGATCGCCGTGACACGCCGCGCGTACCCGGATCTCGACGCCATCCCGTACCATAGCCGGTTTCGTCACTTCGACGTCGGTGGCGTGGGGCGACTCGCAAGTTTGCAGCGGGAGCTGTCGCACCTCGATTCAGACCAGCGCCTGGCAGCGCTCGTAGAGCTGGTGATTACCAGCGTGCTGCTCGACGCCGGCGCCGGAGCAGCCTGGCGTTATCGTGAAGACGACGGGCGCAACTATACGCGCTCCGAAGGCCTGGCCGTGGCGAGCTATCACTTGTTTTCGAGTGGTGCGCTCTCGAGCACGTCTGAGCGCCTGCGCGCCGACGCCACGGGCCTGATGGCGTTCTCCTCGGAGCGCCTCGAGCTAGCGTTTCAAGTTGGGCCCGACAATCCGCTCGCCGGAGCGGCTGGTCGCGCAGAGCTCTTGCAGAACCTCGGGCGCGTCGTGGCGAGCACTCCAGAATTTTTCGGAAGTGCGGACGCGCGCCTGGGAAACCTTGCGCTCTATCTCAAACGCGCCGCTCAAAACGGCCGGCTCGCTGCAAGCTTCGTGTTGACCAGCGTCCTCCGCGCGCTTGGGCCCATCTGGCCAGGACGCGAGACGTGCGCCGGCAAGAATCTGGGCGACGTCTTTCGTCATTCGCGCTTCGGCTTGGTCCCGCTGCACAAACTCTCGCAGTGGCTGAGCTATTCGCTGATCGAAGCCCTGGAGATGTCCTCGCTGCGAATCGACGGTTTGAACGAGCTAACCGGGCTCGCTGAGTATCGAAACGGTGGGCTGTTCGTCGATGCCGGCGTGCTCGTCTTGAAGCATCCCGAAGCACGCACCGAGGTACATCGCGTGGATTCGGACTTGATCATCGAGTGGCGTTCGCTCACCGTTGCGCTCTTGGATCGAGTCGCAGAAATCATGCGCGAGCGCCTTCAGCTCAGCGCGACGCAGCTACCACTCGCTCGCGTGCTGGAAGGCGGAACCTGGCAAGCGGGCCGCGAGATCGCACGCGAGTTGCGCAGCGACGCACGGCCACCTCTCGAAATCGAAAGCGACGGCACGGTATTCTGATGGAAAGCCAACGGCCTTTTTTCACGACCAACGTCACCGTCATCGACCACCCATTGGTGCAGCACAAACTAACGCTGTTGCGTCAGAAGGAGCGCAGCACGAGCTCGTTTCGCATCCTGCTCGCCGAAATCAGCATGCTGCTCGTGTACGAGGTGACGCGGGACCTGCCGCTGACCTACCAAGAGATCGAAACGCCGCTCGCCAACATGCGGGCACCGCTGATCGACGGGAAAAAGGTGGTGCTGCTCAACATCCTGCGCGCCGGCACGGGCATGGTCGAGGGCATGCTGCGCATCCTGCCCTCTGCGCGCGTCGGGCAAATCGGTTTGTATCGCGACCCGGAGACGCTCGGCGCCATCGAGTACTATTTCAAGCTGCCGGGCGAGATGTCCGATCGCGATGTGCTGGTGGTCGATCCGATGCTCGCGACGGGTAACAGCGCCGTGGCTGCGGTGGAGCGCGTGAAGACGGCGAACCCGCGTTCGATCAAGTTCGTTTGTCTGCTCGCCGCGCCGGAGGGGTTAGTGAACTTCCGCGAGGCGCACCCGGAGGTGCCGGTTTACACGGCCGCAATCGATGAGCGGCTGAACGAGCACGGTTACATCCTGCCGGGCCTGGGCGACGCCGGAGATCGGCTTTTCGGCACGAAGTAGCGCTGCTCGCATGTTCAGATCTGCTACGTTGCGACTCCGTACGGCGACGGGCGTTCGAGGCGTTATGCTACGGGCGCTCCGGGTGGGCCGGAGGAAGCAGGGATGCCAGTTCGACAGCCGGGCCAGACAACAGCCCCCTCGCTGAACTCCACGTTCGGCTCCGAGGGGCAACCGCCATTGGTGCTCGCTTGGCTGTTCCCACGCACTGACGGCCCAACTCTCGAGCTGTCGCCGGGACGCGGAGTGGCGGTGCTCGGGCGCGACGCGGACGTCACCGTTGTGCTGGAAGGGTCGGATGTTTCGCGCCGGCACGCCAGCATCACGTGCGAAGGCCATCAGGTGATCTTGCGCGACCTCGACAGTCGCAACGGTACCTATGTGAATGGCCGCAAGGTCAAGAGCACGGTGCTCAGCGAAAACGATGTCGTGCGCATCGGTGGTTGGGTTGGTGTCGTTACACGCGAAAGCGGTCCGCTCGGCAGTTTGGCGCCGGGTTTGTTTGGGGGTGGGGTGTTACGTGCGGCGCTGTCCGCAGCCGAACGTGCAGCGGCGAGCGATTTGCCAATCGTGCTCGAAGGGGAAACTGGCACTGGCAAGGAAGCTGTATCGCGTGCCGTTCACGGCTGGAGCAAACGCGGCGGGCCCTTCGTGGCCGTCAACTGCGCAGCGCTGCCCGAGGCGCTCGCCGAAGGTGAGTTGTTCGGCTATCGGCGCGGCGCGTTTACCGGGGCCGAGCAAGCGAGCCTGGGCCATTTCCGGGCAGCGCAGCGCGGCACTTTGCTGCTCGATGAAATCTGCGAGCTGAAGTTGCCTTTGCAGGCCAAACTGCTGCGCGTATTGGAGCAACGTGAGGTGCAACCGCTCGGCGAATCCACACCGGTAAAGCTGGATGTGCGCGTACTCGCGGCCGCGCAAGAGCCGCTATCCCGCGCGGTGCAAGAGGGGCGCTTCCGTGCCGATCTCTACGCACGGCTGGATGGCGTGACGCTGCGCTTGCCACCCTTGCGAGAGCGCCGCGCGGAAATTCCCTACTTGTTCACGCGGCTTTTGTTGGAGCAAGCCGGCGCGCGGCCACCAACCGTCGATGTGCGCGTGGTCGAGCGCCTCTGCCTCTACGATTGGCCTTTCAACGTGCGCGAGCTGGCGCTGCTGGTAAAGCGCCTGTTGGTTTTGCACGGCGCCGAGCCGCTGCTCAAGCCGCAGCACTTGCCAGAGCGTATGCAACAAGAAGCGCCGGTCGAAGTGTCGCGCACACCAGCCAAGCCAACCGCGCCGGACAAACTGGAGCTCCCGCATCTCTTATCGGCGCTGCGAGAGTCGGGCGGCAACGTGGCAAAGGCGGCTGCGCTGCTCGGCATTTCGCGGCAACGCGCGTACCGCATGATGCAAGCTCACCCAGAAGTTGATTTGGATTCGCTACGCGATCAGGGGGACGAGGCTTGAGCGGAGCCGGCCCGCACAGCGCCGCGGGGGCGCGCATCGGCAGCGTGGTGGGCGGAAAGTATCGCCTGCTGCGCTTGATCGGTGAAGGCGGCATGGGTGAGGTCTACGAGGCGCAGCACCTGGTCGTGGGGCGCCGCTTTGCGGTGAAGTTCTTGCATCGCCATTTGGCCGAACACAGCGATGCACTCTTGCGCTTCCGCCGTGAAGCTCAAGCCGCCGGTGCGCTGGAAAACGAGCACATCGCGAGCGTCGTCGACTTCGACACGGCCGACGATGGCGCGCCCTTCCTGGTGATGGAATTTTTGGTGGGCGAAAGTGTCGCGCAGCTCTTGCAGCGCGAAGGCCCCCTGCCCGTACCGCGTGCGCTCGGCATCGTGCTGCAAGCTTGCCGCGGGCTCGAAGCTGCTCACGATGCCGGGATCATTCATCGCGACCTCAAACCCGACAACTTGTTCTCGCTGCGGCGCGCGGATGGCTCCGAGCTCATCAAAATCCTCGATTTCGGCATCGCCAAGCTGACGCACGAGGACGGCTCCCCTCACCTGACCCACAGCGGCGCGATGATGGGCACGCCGTTCTACATGGCGCCGGAGCAGGCACGCGGTGAAAAGCTGCTCGATCAGCGCGTCGATATCTACGCGCTCGGGGTGATCTTGTACGAGCTCTTGTGCGGGAGGAAGCCGCACCCGGGCGATTCACACAACTCGATTCTGGCGCACATTCTCACGGAGAAGGTCGAGCCGCTCGAAACGTTGCGCGCCGGTTTGCCCAAGGGCCTCACCAGCGTCATCGAGCGCACGCTTTCGAATTCGCGCGATGCGCGACCGAGCAGCGTGAGCGGCCTTTCGCGCGAGCTCGCGGCGTTCGCGGGGCGCGAAGTGCTGCCGGTGCAGTCGCATTTCGATCTGCGACCGGACATCGCTTCTGCGAAAACGCTCCCAACGCCGAATACACACGCCGTGTCGCTGCCGAACCCAGCACCGTCCGAGTCGCGCAAAGCGCCGCGGCGCGCCCGCCTCGTGATTCCGGCGATCGCGATCCCGCTCGTGGCGGGCGCTTCGCTGTTCGCCTGGTCCCAGCGGCGCGACGTTGTTCCGCCCCCAACCAACCCTCCACTGCAATCGACGCCGAGCCTGAGCGCATCGCCACCAGCAATTCCGGCAGCAAGCGCCAGCGCGACCCCCGCTCCCCCGTTGAATTCGAGCGCCAGCGCGGTACCGGCTCCCGTACTGAGTCCGAGCGCCCTCCCCAGTGCGACCGCGTCTACCATGGGACGTCCGCTCGGACGTCCAGCGCCCGTGACACGCACTTCGCGAGGCGCCAACAAAACCGAAGCGGCCACGGTACCGAAGACTGGCAAGCCTGCAGAATCGAGCCCGAAACCACTAAATCAGCCAGGCGCTCCGCGCCTGACCTTCGACAGCAACAATCCCTACCAATAGCGCGGCACGACTCCTGCTCTCTTCGAGAACCGTTGCTCGTGCTCGCGCTGCTCCAGCCCCCAGTGAACTTCACCTTCTTGCTTCAGCGCCACCCGCGGGTGACTGCCGTTTCCCTCCTGTTCACGCTGCTCGAAACGAGCGCCGTTCGGCCTGCGTTCGCGCAACAGGACAAGAAATCCGTCGCCGCGGCCCACTTCGCGCGCGGCGTGGAGCTGGCTAACGAGGGCGCCTACGCCGAAGCTCTCATCGAGTTCAAGCGCGCCTACGAGCAGAGCCCGCACTACTCGGTGCTCTACAACATCGGCCAAGCTTACGTTGGGTTGGGCAAGCCGGTGCAAGCCGTCGACGCGCTGAAGCGCTACCTCGCCGAGGGCGGTGCACAGATCGCGCTCGATCGTCGCCGCGCGGTCGAAGCTGAAATCGTCAAACAGTTTGCGCGCACGGCGCTCGTAACGGTCGACGTGAACGTGGCGGGAGCGACCGTCAGCGTAGACGGCGAAATCGTCGGGCGCTCACCGCTGCGTGACCCCGTCCGACTCGCGATTGGAACTCATCGCATCAGCGCTCGCTCGGACGCTGGTCAGCAAGACGAGCGCGAGCTCACTGTTGCGGGCGAAGAGTCGCACAGAGTGCATCTCGAGCTTCCACTGCCAGCGCCGGTAGCCGCAACACCGACGACGCCCACCAGCTCGAACGGCTGGGCTTATGTGGCGTGCCCCCAAACAGGTGTGAACGTCAGCGTGGACGGCGCGGAGCTCGGTGCCACACCGCTGCGCGCGCCGATCCAGCTCGCGGCAGGCAATCACGAAATCGTATTTCGCGACGCTGCCCATCCGAACGGTGAGCGACGCGCGTTCACGCTCGTGGCTGGCCAAAGCGTGCGCATCGATTGCGGCTGGTCAGCTCCAACGGCTGTCTCGCGCAGCAGCAAGTCGACGTGGGGCTACGTGTTGGGCGCAGTCGGCATTGGGCTCGGCGGCGCGGCGGCCGCGCACTTCGTGTGGAATCTCGGGCGCTACAACGAATGGAACGACCTATACGACAGCTATGGGGAGCGCCCCACGGCTTCGACTCGCATCGCCGCCAATGAGCTCGGCGCTTCCGTGGAGCGCGCCAGCATCGTCACGATTGCGTTGGGTGTCAGCGCCGGGATCGCTCTCGGTACGGGCACGGTGTTGCTCGTGACTGATTCTCCCTCCAAGCCCTCGACGGGCGGAGCAAACACGTGGCTCAGCTGGCGTGGCGCGTTTTGAACTGGAGATGCGAATGAGCTCTCGACTGCGGGTGTGGATGTTCTTCGCTTGCGCGGGAATGGCTCCGGCGTGTTTCCAGACCACGGTGATCGAAGTCAGCGGCAAGGAAGACACGGGCGGCAAAGGCGGCTCGAGCGGTGGAACGCAGGCTTTGGGTGGCACTGGCGGCATTGGAGCTGCAGGACGCGGTGGTGCGCCACTCGGTGAGGGCGGCTCGAGCAGCGGTGGAAAGTCGGCGAGCGGTGGCACGAGCTCCGGCGGCAAGGGCGGAAACAGCGCGTTGGGCGGAAACACGGCGCTCGGCGGAAACGCAGCCGTCGGTGGCAGCACCGCGCTCGGCGGCAGCGCCGCGCTCGGTGGGAAGGCAGCGTTTGGAGGCAGCGGTGGTCAGCCAACGAGCGGCGTTACTTGGCTTTCGTTCGATCAAAATAGAGCACCCGCGGCGCTCGCGCCCAACAGCGAACTGGGCATCGATGGCGTGCTCTACGGCTACGGTGATTCCTGCGCCTCCATCACCTTCGACAACGAAACGCGTTGCGCGACAGGTTCGCTATGCGAACCAGGAGCTAACTTCGCGAACTGGGGCGTCGCGATTGGCTTCGATTTTCGGAACACGGGCGAAACGGGAACGCCGCCGAATGCCAAGCGCACCTGGAACCCCACCGAATTCGGTGTGCGCGGCGTAGCCTGGGAGATCACCGGTACCGCACCCGCCTTGCAGCTCTGGGTCCTCAACATGGATCCCATCCACCAAGGCGAGTGCGATCCCAACACCACCACGCAGTGTGACATTGCGGGCCCCCCCGACGGAACGTCAACGCCCGGGCTCGTCGACCAGCTGCTGTTTAGCAACATGCGCAAAGACGATTGGGGCGGCTCCGGCGTCCGCTACACCTTCGATCCCGCCGCCGTTCACGCTTTGCAGTTCAAGCTGCCCGCCATCATCGCCGGCGCTGCCAACTTCTCATTTTGCGTGAAGCGAGTTGGCCTCATCCGCTGAAACTCAACGCGCTGACGCACCCGACGTAAACGAGCGCAGGAAGCCAAATAAGCCGGGCTTGGCCGGAGCCGGTGCCGCTTCCTTCTCTTCCTTGCGAAGGTGGCCTTGCTCCTCCAAGAAGCCGATCAGGCGCTCGCGTAGCGCATAGTATTCGGGATGGTCCATCACCGCGGCGCGATCGCGCGGACGAGCGAAGGGCACCGTGAGAATTTCTCCCACGCGCGCCTCGGGACCGTTCGTCATCATGACGACGCGGTCCGACAAGAACAGCGCCTCATCGACGTCGTGCGTCACCATTAGGGCGGCTTTCTTGTCCTGGCGCCAGGCAGCAAGCAGCACTTCGTGGAGCTCGAGACGCGTGAGCGAGTCCAACATGCCGAACGGCTCGTCGAGCAGGAGCAACTTCGGGGAGAGCGCAAATGCGCGCGCCAAGCCGACGCGCTGACGCATGCCTGCCGAAAGCTCCGCCGGCATCTTGTCCAACGAGTCGCCTAACCCCACGAGCTCGAGGTAGTGTTTCGCAATTTCGCGGCGCTCTGCTTTCGACTTCGCGCCGTGCACTTCGTCCACGCCGAGCAGCACGTTGTCGATGGCCGAAAGCCAGTGCAAAAGACACGGAGCTTGAAACACCACGCCGCGATCGGGGCCTGCCTCGACGACTTCGCGCCCGGCGAGGATCACGCCGCCGCCGGTTGCCTTGTTGAGCCCTGCAACGATCGACAAAACAGTGGATTTACCGCAACCAGAGTGTCCAATGATGCTGACGAACTCTCCCTCGGCGAGGGACAGGTTGAAGTCGCGAACGATCACCGCGGGTCCGCGCGGCGTCGGATAGACTTTTTCCAGGTTCGAGATTTCGAGATACTTCTTGTTCATACGCTCGGCTCCAGCTGAGCTTGCATCGGCGGTGCTGCGACTTCGCGCGAGGGCGTGCGCTTCTTCTTGGTGCTCATCAGGTATTCGATGAGGGAAGAGCGCACTTCCCGAAAGTATGGGTCATGGTTCAAAGCGACGCGCTCGCGTGGTCGCGGAATATCTACGCTGACAGATGCGCCCAGGGTCGCGCGCGGACCAGCGCTCAGCGGCACGATTCGATCCGCCAGCAGAATGGCTTCGTCCACGTCGTTCGTGATCATCACGATGGTTTTTCCGGAGACCCGCCCGATGCGTTCGAGCTCGTCTTGCAAAGTCGAGCGCGTCAGCGCGTCCAGCGCGCTCAGCGGCTCATCCATGAGTAGCACCTCGGGCTCCGCCGCCAGCGCGCGCGCCAACGCAACGCGCTGTCGCATGCCACCGCTGAGCTCGTGTGGCCGGCGGTCGCGGGCGTGAGTCAAACCCACCATTGCCACGTAGCGCTCGGCGTGCTCGCCTTGTTGTTGCTTGGTTTTGTTGGTGAACACCTGCTCGACGGCGAGCAAGATGTTCTCGAAGGCGGTAAGCCAGGGTAACAGCGAGTAGTTCTGAAATACGACGCCACGCTCCGGACCGGGGCCGTCGATGACCTCTCCCTTGAACAGCGCCTTCCCGCTGTCGGGCTTTTGCAAACCCGACAACATCGAAACCAACGTTGATTTCCCGGCGCCAGAGAAGCCAACGATGGCTACGAACTCGCCAGGTTCGACCTTGAGCGAAATATCCTCCAGCACGGGTGTGCTGCCGAAGGACTTGGAAACGGATTGAAGCTCGAGAATGCTCATGTTGGCTCTTTCAGGCCGTGCGCAGGCGCTTTTCGACCATGCCCATCATGCGGTCGAGCACGAAGCCGACGGTGCCAATGGTGAGGATGCACAGAATGATGTGCTCGTAGATGAGCGCGTTGTACTCCTGCCACAGGAAGCCGCCGACGCCGGGAGCCCCGGTGAGCATCTCCGCGGCCACAATCACGAGCCACGCAATACCGAGACTCAGGCGGAAGCCCGTGAACATGTACGGCAGGGCCGAAGGCAGCAGCACCTTCCGCAACGTCTTCGCGCGCGAGAGCTTGAGCACCTTCGCGACGTTCAAGTAGTCCTGCGGCACCGAACGCACGCCGAGCGCCGTATTCAGCACCGTCGGCCACATCGAGCACATCGCGATCGTGAACACGCCCGCTGGTTCCGGCTTTTGGAAGATCACGAGCCCGAGCGGCAACCAAGCCAGTGGCGATACCGGTCGCAGAATTTGAATGATGGGATCGAAACTCGAGCGAAAGAAGTTCGAGATGCCGAGGAAGAAGCCGATCGGCACCCCGAACAACAACGCGATCGTGTAGCCCTTGGCGACGCGGGTCAGCGAGTACCAAGTGAACCGCAAAATGCCCTGATCGAGCTCGCCGCGTTTCTCGAACGGCTCGATGATGTAAGGCCGACTGGTCTCCCACGTTTTCAGGGGTGACGGCAAACTGGTTACGATCGTGGCGCTGGCAAGCGACCACAATGCGATCACCGCGAGAACGCCGAGGAACGGCAATACCAGTAGGGACATGCGGGGCGCAACGCCCTTGGTGACGGAACTAGCCATATCTTCCTCTCTCGCGGTGATCACTCAGGCCGATCACCGCCTTCCTTATCTTCGAGCAATCCGGTTTCGAATTCGTGTCTGGCTCGCTTCGCAGCGATTCCGATCAAGATTTCAAACTATTCACGGCAAACGATGTGGCGTACTTCTCTGGATCTTTGGGGTCGAACGCGACGCCATCGAACAATGTTTCCGGAGTGTCGCTGGGCGCACCGGGATCGACGCCGAGTTCTTTGAGCGCCTCTTGATACAAATCGGTGCGCATCACCTTCTTCGTGATGCCTTCGTAGTCCGGCGCAGCGTCGACCATGCCCCAGCGGCGGAATTGCGAGAGCCACCACTTCGCGAACTTGGGCTCCGGGAAGTTGCAGTTCCGGCTGTGAAAGATCATGTAGTTTTCGTCCTTCTTCTTACGGCCGTCGCCGTAGTCGTAGTCCCCCATCAAGCGCGGCAGAATCGTCTCGGGTGGACAGTTGATGTAGGTGGGGCGCGAGACGATTTCGGCCTGTTCTTTGCGGTTTTTGAGGTCGTCGAGCCACACGCTGGCTTCGTACAGCGCCTTCAGCACTGCCTTCACGGTCTTCGGGTTCTTGTTGGCGAACTCTTCGGTGAACGCGAAGACTTTCTCCGGGTGATCCTTCCACAGTTCCTGTGTCGTGATAGCGGTGTAACCAATGCCGTCCGCGATGGCGCGCGCGTTCCACGGCTCACCCACGCAGAAGCCGTCCATCTTGCCCACTTTCATGTTCGCCACCATTTGTGGCGGTGGAATCGTGGTGAGCGCGACGTCTTTGTCGGGGTTGATACCGCCCGCGCCGAGGTAGTAGCGCATCCACATGGCGTGCGTTCCAGGCGGAAACGTCATCGCAAATGTCATCGGCGTTCCGCTCTTTTTGGCAGCGTCCACCAGCGGTTTGAGCGCCTTGGGATCTGCGGCAACCTTGCCCTTGAGATCCGCCTTGATGGTGATGGCTTGGCCGTTTCGGTTGAGCAGCCATGGGATCACCATGGGTTTCACGGGGGAGCCGGCGAGGCCCATCGTCGAGGCGAGCGGCATGCCGAGCAACATGTGTGTGCCCTGAATGTCGCCGTTCGACAGTGAGTCGCGGATGGCAGCCCAACTCGCGCCTTTGATCACCGTGGAGTTGATGCCGTACTTCTTGAAAAGGCCTTTTTCGTGCGCAATGACGATCGGTGAACAGTCCGTCAGCGCGATCATGCCAAAGCGCAGATCCGTCACCTCCGGCTTGCTGCCGGAAGCCGACGCCGAAGTGGCGGGCGCTTCGGTCTTGGCAGCGCTCACCGCAGGTTCGGACTTTTTGCACCCTGCGAGCAACGCGGCCGCGCCAAGTCCGGCAGCACCGCTCACGAAGTGACGACGATTGATCGAGTTACTCATCTTGTTCTCCTCGTGCTCGGGCTCAGAAAACGAACGGAATATCGAGTTGGATGTTCTTGTATTTGAAATCGCTGTTCGGCTTGTCGATCGGCATCGAAAACGACACGCCCGGACGCAGCCACATTTTTTCGCCCAGCTTGAGGTGCACACGCGGGCCGACTGCGAAGGTGGTGGTGTCGCGCGCGGCTTCGTTGGCTTTCACCGCTGTGGGCGTGGAGAGCCAGCGCTGATGACGCAACTCGGCGCCAATCGAGAGCTGTGGGATGAGGAAGTAGCCGAGGTGCAAGCCGGTGGTGAAGTTGGTGCGAGACGAGTCGGGCTGAGCCGCCTTGCCACCGCGCACCTGCGTGAGTTGAAGCAGCGTTGCCTCCACCTGCGCCGTGAAGCCGTGGCTGAGAAACGCCAGGCCAACGCCGGGAAACACAGTAAAGTCGTTCACCGCGAACATGGCGTTGTCCATCGCGTTTCGCGCAGCGATCCCAGCGCCGTTTGCGGCCTTGTTTTCTGCCGCAGCGCTGTCTCCGCCACCGCCACCAACCGGAATCGTCAAACCGAGAAACAATCCCAAGCGGAGCTCGGGAGAGAGCTTCAGACCATAAAGCGCACCCACGACCGGGTTCATGAAGTTGGTCGCAGACTTCGCCGGCGACGGCGGTGAGTTCGACACGACGCCGAGGCGCACAATCGGGGAGAACTCGTCGGTGATCTTGTAGCTCGCGAGCAACGTGCTCACGATTACGGAGCCTGACTCCGTACCGGCAGCGTTCTTGTACAAACCCAAGGTGGAGTCGGAACGCACGACATTCACGGGTACGACGCCACGCAGCTGCCAAGGTAGCGAATACGGCGGAGGCTTGGGTTTGGCAGCTGCAGGCGGCGGTGCTGTGGCTTCCGCGGCAGGCGGAGGTGCTTCAACCGGCGCCGCTTCGGCAGGCGGGGGTGCTGCGGGCGCGGGTTCCGCGGGTGCTGCAGCAGCGGCGGGCGGCTCCGCTTCGGCAGGGGGGGGCGCGGCACCTGGCTCGCTCTGCGCGTGGGCTGAAGCAGCACACAGCGACAGCGATAAGCTCGAGGCAACGCCTACAGAAGTGACAAGGCTACGGATCTTCATCGTTTGTCTCTAAGTGGGTAGGGGGATCGGGTTCGGGAATCGGAAGCGACGAGGGCAGGCAGGGGCGGCGCGCTTCCAGAACTGCGGCGGGCTTGGTCGAGGTGACGCATCAGAGCGACGACCAACGGACCCATTTTCGGATGATCCGGCATCACATCGACGCGCACGCCGTGCGCTTCGAGGATCGCCGCACACGTCGGACCAACCGCGGCCACCGCCACGCGCTGATTCAACGCGTGCACGAGCTCGCGCGTCGCGCGCATGCCCTCGGCGACCTGATACAGGTGACGGAACTGCGCCTGGCAAGTGATCGCCAACGCGTCCACCTGTCCGGCAATCAGGGAGCTGACGAGGCCGGAAAGACCGCTCAAATCGAGCGGCATCAACCAGCGATAGAGCCACACCTCCGCGAGCTCCGCGCGCTGCGCCAACAGGGTCTCGGCGAGCGTCTCACTTCGTTCGCCGTAGTGCAGCAGCAGCACCCGACGGCCGCGCAACTCCACGTTGGCCATCGCGTCGATGAGCTCGGCAGACGTGAACGGTTCGCGCGCGCTCAACGTGGGGGGCACACCGAAGCCGCGCAGCGCAGCAGTTGGCTTAGGACCGCGACAGACCGTCGTCACCGCGCGCAAAACGCGCACGAGCTCGGGACGGCGCCCGGCTTGCTCTGCCATCTCGAACAGCAGCGAGACGGCAACGCCGGTCATGAACACTACGAACTCGTGGTGACCACTAGCTAATTCGTCGATCAACGTGTGCGCCGTTTCGACGGTAAATTCGGAGCTTTCTCGCAGTGCGGGCACACACAGCGGCAGCCCGCCGTGTTTCTCGACGAGCCGCGCGAGCTCTCGGCTCATGCGCGATTCGAGGAGAGCAACGACTGGAGGTTTCTGTTCCAACATGAAAGCGAGCGACGCGGTTCGTTGACCGCGCTCGCGACTCCACATCGCAACGCGCGTGCCACATTGTGCTCACTCGACTCACGTGCGGCGAAATGCGCCGCAGCGTGAACGAGGAAACGTGTGCGACACAGCCTGTTCGCTGAGAGATGCGACAGTCCTGTCAATCGCCGAGAATTAGAACGACGATGTTGTCAACGAGCGGCAGCCATCACTCGAGTCGCGGATGTTTCCGAGTCACGATCGAGCAGCGAAGGCGCACTCTCGACGACATTGCGATGCGCTCGTTCAGCAGCTCTCGCGTCTCGCGTTACCAGCGCGAAACGACATCTTCGTCAAGCATTTCGGGCAACGCGTTCACAGCGTTTCCGGCCCGTTGCGGCTTGGTTAGCGCAAACGCCGCGCCGCGAGACACAGCATCTCGAAACCGAAGAGTGCTCTCTACGAGCCGCAGCGTGCGAGCGCGCTTACGCTGCCGAGCGCGCTTACGCCGCCGAGCGCGACTTCGGTGATGGTGCGCAGGTCGTGGGGCCACGCCGTTCGAGCCGCAACAGGCGCTCGATCATCGGCTCACAGCCCCCGCAGCACGTCCCGGCTCCGCACGCAGCCCCAACAGCTTCCACTGTGTCTGCGCCAGCCTGGATGGCAGCTCGAATCTCACGGTCGCACAGTGAATTGCAGTGGCAGATCAGCAACGGAGTACCTCGGCGTCAGACTCTGCGAAGCTAGCCTATTGAAAGTGATTGTCAAAATCACATTCGCCCACACACCTATTGGTCGGCCACCCGGACTTAGTTAAGTGTTTAGAATCGATGGACTAATCGGCCGACGGTTCCAAACAGTTCGGCAGCTGCACTTTTGCTGATCGCTCTCTTGCGTGGCGAGAGGCTTTGGCCCAAGGTCGCGGCTTCAGCTTTAGGAGGCCCTGGCCATGCGTTCCGATCCCGAGATTATCCAAGCGCTGAACGACATTCTGACCAGTGAGCTCACCGCAATTAACCAGTACTTCATCCATTTCCGTATGCTGGAAAACTGGGGGTACAAGCGCCTGGCCAAGAAGAAGCGCGAGGAATCGATCGAGGAGATGAAGCACGCCGATCGCGTGATCGCGCGAATTCTCTATCTGGAAGGCGTGCCCAACATGCAGCGGCTGAGCCCCGTGCGCGTCGGCGAGGAGCCGATCGAGATGCACAAGGTCGACCTAGAGCTCGAGCGCGAAGCCGTGGAGCGCCTCAACAACGCCATCGCGCTCTGCCTCAGCAAAAACGATGCGGGCACCCGCGAGCTCATCGAAGAGATCCTCAAAGAGGAAGAGGACGCGATCGACTGGCTCGAAACGCAACTTCACATGGTGAACGACATCGGGCGAGAACGTTATCTCGCCCAACACATCCACGAGTCTTGATTCGCCGCTCGAGCAGCGCCGGTTTCAGCGGCCGCGACGGACCACGCCGTCGCTGAAACCTTTGGGAGCGCGCTCGCCAGGTTTTGCACCACTCGCGGCGCCCGAACCCGACTTGGTTGCAGGCGAAGCCTCGGCGGACGGCGTCGCACCTTTGAGCTTATCGCGTAGCAAGTCGCCAAGGCTTCCAAGACCAGAGCTTGCGCCCGTGGGGCCCGCTGCTGCGCCAGTGAACTCGCGATAGTTCTTGCGCTCTTCGACGCGCGCAACCTGCGTCACGCTGAAAGTGAGCTTGCCGCCGGCGCGGCTCACGACCACCACGTTGAACTCCTTACCTGGCGGGCAGGCCCGGCGGTGGTCGGCACCCGGTGGGAGACCCAACTCACGCAGCGGAATTAGGCCTTCACCCACGGAAGTCTGCACGTAGACGCCGTGTTGGGCTGCACGCGTCACAGTGCCCTTGAGCACTTCTTCTTGCGGCGCAGCGCCCGGCGCAGCCGCGGCAGGAGTGGCTGCCAGCGCGCGCAACGACAAGCGCACCTTCAACCCTTTGGGTGAATCCTCCACCAGCAGAATGCGGGCGGTGACTCGCTCTCCCACGCGCAGCACGTCTTCGGCTCGCTCGACCCGGTGCGGCGCCAGCTCCGAGAGGTGAATGAAGCCCTCCACACCATCCAGATCGATCACAGCACCGTGCCGATTGAGCTGCTGCACGCTGCCCTCGACGTCGCTGCCGACCGTCAAACGTTCCTTCGCGCTGGCTGCGGCTTCACGCCTGCGATCTTCCAGCAGCGCGCGCCGCGACACCACCACACTGCGGCCGCCATCGCGCACGTCGATCACCTTGAACTCGAACTTCTGACCCACGTACGGGTTGAAGTCCGCCACGTGCGAGAGCTCGAATTGCGACGCCGGGCAGAAAGCGCGAGCTGTGCCGAGGCTGACTTCGAGGCCACCCTTGATGACCTTGGTCACCTCGCCTTCCACAGGAGCGCCACTCGTGCGCAGCAGCTCGAGCGAAGCGACGTCCAACTGGGAGCCGTGCCCAAAAGAAATTGCCAGCACGGGCCCATCGGGACGCGGATCCATCACGGTGGCGCGCAAGCGGTCGCCCACCTTCACGCGCAAGGTTCCGTCCTTGTCCTCGAGCTCGGCGCGCGCGATGCGTCCATCACTCGGCGTGCCGACATCCACGAACACGCTGTCTTGCGCGATCTGAATCACGGTTGCTTCGACCACTTCACCAGCGCGAAGCCGCCGCGTGGCTCGAGCCGTACCGCCGGCCCCGGCGGATTCCATCAAACGCGCAAAACTCGATTCATCGGACATGGGGCGCGGAGCATAGGCTAGATTTTCCCCCGTGCCAGAGTACCGCGCTCCCTGTCGCGGAATCGGCCAGATCCTCGTGATTCAGCGTGCGACGGCACCAACGCGACGGCACCAACAGAGGGGAACGCCGGCGCGCCAGTACGAGCTGACTCATGCCGCCTTCCTAGCCGCTCGCGAGGCGGTGCCATCGTATTCGGTACAAGCCGGTCCAAAGCGCGACGCAGCAGCACCGAATCGTTCGCGCCATCGCAACCAAACTGTTCGAGCGCTCGCTTCGCCTCCCGTTGACCAAAGCCCATCCTGCACAGCGCTGAGAGCACTCGCGAAACATCGTCGGTCTGCCTCTTCACCTCGACCCCTGGCACCTGCCTCTTCATCTCAACCTGCGTCGCGCCTGGCACCTGCCTCTTCATCTCAACCTGCGTCGCGCCTGGCACCTGCCTCTTCATCTCGACCTGCGTCGCGCCTGGCACCTGCCTCTTCATCTCGACCTGCGTCTCCCCTGACACCTGTCTCTTCATCTCAACCTGCGTCGCCTCTGACCCCCGCGTCGTATCTACCATCTGCCCCGGGCCTGCTACCTGCGCTCCGCTTGAAGTCTGCTTCGCAGCGCCTACTTGCTCGCGGTGGCGTAATTGCTTTCGCTGCTCTCTTGCTTCTTTCGTTCAACGTGCTCGGTGCCGAATGCCAACTCTGCCGTGTAGGAGTTATGAGGGGAGCAAAGGAGGCACAAGTTTTCGAGGGTGGGAGCGCCGCCTCGAGCAAACGGCAGCTTATGTTCGATGGTGATGAAGCGTCGTTCGCTGCAGCGCCGGCCATGCGAATCGATGAAGCTGCATTGCGCACCGTCGCGCTGCCACACGGCGCGCGCGACTTCCACCGGGACGTGTCGCGATCCTTCTTTGAGCGGCCGGCGTTTCCGCGGCACGCCCGCGCCCAAGCGACGCTTCTCCTCGCATCGAATCAACTCGTCCAAGGCCCGCTCCAGGACCGGTGCCAACTCGCCCTCCGGAATCGAATGGCTGAGCAGCGTGCCAACAACTCAGCATTCGAGAGTGAAGCGTCGAATCGCATGCGCCACTGAATACCACGCACTTTTTTGACCTCGCAGATCCCCAGGAGCGCGCATTTCGCCCGGTAAAATGACTTCGAAAGCGTTTCGATCGTCAATCGCAACTCAGCGCGGCACCTAGCGCTGGCAACACCAGAGATTCGTGAAACTCGTCATCCGAGACACGGCACTGTCCGAAGTCGCGTCAAGAAAAATCGACGGTACAGACCGGGTTACCTGGGTAACAAATTCACCGAGGAGCGCGATGCCGCTCGCCGTTGCGACTTTCAGCCGCGTTCACCCGCGCTCACCCGCGTTCACCCGCGCTCACCCGCGCGTCGTTTCTACTTTCCGGCGTTGGAGAGCCTCAGGGCGCGCGCGACTGTGATGGCTGTCATGTGCACGATGGCATCGACGTTGGCGCCCTGCTGCAGCACGTTGACGGGCTTTTTTACGCCCATGACTATGGGGCCGACGACGTCGGCGTTGCCAGTTGCGGCGAGCAGTTTGTAGGCGGCGTTGCCAGCGTCGAGGTTCGGGAAGATGAGGACATTGGCGGGGCCCTTGAGTTTGGCGAACGGGTATGGAGCGCGCGCCTCTTCATCGAGCGCAACGTTGGCTTGCATCTCACCGTCGATCATCAAATCGGGCCAGCGTTCTTTGACCATGGCGACGGCTTCTGCGACCTTCTTCGATTCGGGGTGTGGCGCGTCGCCGAAGTTCGAGAAGCTGAGCATCGCGACGCGCGGCTCGAGCCCCAGCTCGGCGACGGTCTCGGCAGCAAGAATTGCGATCTCCGCCAACGTTTCGGCGTCGGGTTGGATGTTGATGGTAGTGTCGGCCATGAAGCGGACGCCTTGCTTCGTCACCACCATGTACATGCCCGCTGCGCGCCGCACGCCGGGTCGCACACCGATGATCTGCAAGGCAGGCCGAATGGTAGCGGGGTAATCCTGCCGCGCGCCGGCCACGATGCCGTCCGCGTCGCCCATTTCGACCATCAGCATGCCGAAGTTCACGCGCGAACGGCGCAGCTCTTTGAACGCGCCGAGCCGCGTCATGCCTTTGCGCTTGCGCTTCTGCCATAGCGCATCGATGTAACCATCGAGGAGCGGGCTCTCGCGCGGATCGATCAAGGTTGCGCCCGAAAGATCGACGCCGAGCTTGGCTGCTTGCTCGCGGATGCGTTCGGGCACACCGAGCAGGATCGGCTGCGCAATGCGCTCTTCGATCACGCGGTGTGCCGCTCGCAGCACGCCGTCGTGTTCGCTCTCGGGATAGACGATGCGCTTGGGCGCGCTGCGCGCCATTTCGAGAATGTTCCACAGCACGCGCCGGGTCGGTGAGATGCGATGCAGCAAACGCTCGCGATACGCCTCGATGTCGATACTGAAGCGCGCGACGCCACTCTCCTGCGCGGCGCGCGCGACCGCCGGCGCGACCCAGTAGAGTACGCGATTATCGAACGGCTTCGGAATGATGTAGTCGCGACCGAAGCGCAAACGATTGCGCCCGTAGGCGCGCAAGACCTCGTCCGATACATCTTCGCGGGCGAGCTCCGCGATGGCTTCCGCGGCGGCCACCTTCATCTCTTCAGTGATGGCACGCGCACCCACGTCGAGCGCGCCTCGGAAGATGTACGGGAAACCGAGCACGTTGTTGACCTGATTCGGGAAATCGCTGCGTCCGGTGGCCACGATCGCGTCTGGCCGCGCCGCGAGCGCTTCGTTGTAGCCAATCTCGGGATCGGGGTTGGCCAACGCGAAGATGATGGGCCGCTTGCTCATCGTCTTGAGCATCGCTGGCGTTACCAAGTTGCCGACGGAGAGACCCACCAGTACGTCGGCATCGACCACCGCTTCCGCCAACGTGCGGCGCGGATCGCTGTTGGGCCGCGCAAACTCACGCCGGAACTCATCGAGATCGGGCCGCCCAACGTGCAACACGCCGCCCACATCCAGTAAGGTGATGTTCTCGCGCTTGACCCCGAGCCGCACCCACATCTGCATGCAGCTCGTGGCGGCCGCGCCCGCGCCGACGCACGTCACCACCAACTGGTCGAGGCGCTTCTCCTGAAGCTCCGCCGCGTTGCGCAAGGCCGCGGCAGAAATGATCGCGGTACCGTGCTGATCGTCGTGGAACACGGGGATCCCCATGCGTGCACGCAGAGCTCGCTCCACTACGAAGCAATCCGGCGCTCGGATGTCCTCCAAGTTGATGCCGCCGAAAGTGGGCTCTAGCGCACTCACGATTTGCACCAAGCGCTCGGGATCGGTCTCCTCCAACTCCAGATCGAACACGTCGATGTCGGCGAAGCGCTTGAACAGCACCCCCTTCCCCTCCATCACCGGCTTGGCCGCCCGCGGACCGATGTTGCCGAGCCCGAGCACCGCGGTTCCGTTAGTGACGACTGCGACGAGATTGCGACGCGCCGTGTACAAATCCACCTTGTCGGGGTCGACCGCGATTTCTCGGCACGGCGCGGCCACACCCGGCGAATAGGCCTTGGACAGGTCGAGCTGCGACGCGACCGGCTTGGTCCAAATCACCTCGATCTTCCCCGGGCGTCCCTCGGCGTGGTAGCGGAGCGCGTCGGCATCTTTCGACATCCTCGCAAGCCTACAACCTCGCCTTAAAAAGCGATATGCTCTCGGCGTCGATGACCCGTGCCGCACGTTTGACAGTGGAGCTCGAGCGGTTGGCACTTGGCGCGGTTCAACGCAGCTACGACGACGTCAACGGTTGCTTCTTCGGGTTTCGCCTGGAGCGGCCGAGTTTCGACTTGGTCGACGACCGCAGCCGCCTCGGTCGCTGGGTCAGCGACGGGCGCGTCATCGAGCTCGGGCGCGCGCTGTTACTCGAGCACGGCTGGGGTACCCTGGTCGAGGTGCTGAAGCACGAGATGGCGCATCAGTACGTGGACGAAGTGCTGCGTGCACACGACGAAAGCAGCCATGGTCCAGCGTTCCGCAAAGTGTGCGAGGAGCGCGGCTTCGACGCGCGCGCCTCCGGCTTGCCCACCGCGAGCCAAGCTTCCGACGAGCAGACGCGTTTGCTCGATCGTATCGCCAAGTTGCTGGCACTGGCGGAGAGTCCCAACGAGCACGAAGCACACGCCGCCATGAGCGCCGCTCAGCGCTTGATGCTGAAGTACAACGTCGACGCCGTCTCGAGCGGCGCGCGACGAACCTACACGTATCGGCATCTGGGTAAGCCGAGCGGGCGCATCCAGGAGAGCCAGCGGATTTTGGCGGCGCTGCTCAACGAATACTTTTTCGTGAACGTGATTTGGGTTCCGGTGTGGCGGCCGCTAGAAGGGCGCCGCGGAACCGTGCTGGAGGTGTGTGGCTCGCTGGAAAACGTCGAGCTCGCCGAATACGTGCACGCCTTCTTGAATCACACCGCGCTCGCGTTGTGGAAGGACTACAAGCGAAAGCAGCGCGTGCAGCGTGATAGCGGGCATCACAGCTACGTGTCGGGCGTGATGAGCGGCTTTCGTGACAAGCTCGCGAGCGAAAAGCGCCGCCGCAATGAAGAAGGCTTGGTTTGGCTGGGCGATCCAGAGCTCGGCCGTTATCTACGCGAGCGGCATCCTCGCATTCGGCACACGAGCTACAAGAGCCACGGCCGCAGCGCCGCGTACGCCGAGGGGCGTGCTGCAGGCCGCAACATCGTGCTGCACCGCGGCGTCAGCTCCGGTCCCAGCTCGGGGTCGCCGCGCCTGCTCGGCTCTGGCCGCTGACGGTCGCCTGGGAAAGCGCCGGGCAGTCTCGTGACTTGGCCACTTGCGGAGCGATTTCAGGGACCTATATCGAAACGCCATGCAGCGTAGCCTTTTGGCGGAGTCACGCGTTCACCCCAGCATTCGCGAGAAAATCGCGAACTACCGTAACGAAAGCATCCGCGAGGTCGAGGCGTTAATCGCCGATAACGCGGTGGTGGTCGTGGGAATGAGCCAAAACCCCTTTCCGCGGCGCGCGCGCAAGCTGCTCGAGCAGCACGGAATCGCATATCGCTACATCGGGTATGGCAGCTACCTGAGTCAGTGGCGCAAGCGGCTGCCACTGAAGTTGTGGACGGGCTGGCCAACGTTCCCGATGATCTTCGTCAATGGAACGTTCATCGGCGGCTATGAGGATTTGGCGCGCATGCTGGCGAGCGGCGAATTTCAAACGCTGCTGGCGGCCCCGCGCAGCAATTAAAGATCTCGACGGCCCACGACTGGTGATTCGGTCCGACTATTGCGCGCCCCACGTATGCGCTCTAATCGGGTACATAGAAGCCCATGTCGAAATTCGGAATCATTTCTCTTACCATTATTGCCACTCTTGGTTGCGGCGACGATAAAAATGGGAACTCGAGCGGGTCGGGCGGCAGCGGGGGCATGCTCGCCACGGGCGGCAATGGTGGCGCGGCCAATAGCGGTGGCAGCGGGGGAATTGCGGGTGCAGCAGGCGCTGTGAGCAAGTGCGCGACGCCTCCCGACCTGGGTGTGCGCTTCGTCGGTCGCGTCGACGGCTGTGACACTCGCGGAGCGCGTTACGCCTGGTCCGGCAGCGGCTTCATTGGGCGTTTCGAGGGTAGCGGCGTGAGCGTGCGGCTATTCGACACGCCGAATCAGTACACCGTAATCGTGGACGGCGAGGTCGCTCCCACGCTGAAAACGAAGGCCGGTGAAGGTAGCTACGTGCTCGCGAGCGGCCTCGGATCAGGCGAGCACAGCATCGAGTTTTATCGACGCACCGAAGCATCGTTTGGAGTCAGCGTCGTCGAGGCCATCGAGGTGAGTGACGGCGCGCTCTTGCCGCCGCCCGCCGAGGCAAGTCGACGCATCGAGGTAATCGGCGATTCCATTTCTTGCGGCTACGGCAACGAAGGCATGGCGCCGTGCATGTTCAGCGCCGACACCGAGAATCACTATCTCGCGTATCCGTCCGTGTTGGCGCGCAACTTGAACGCCGAGCTCAGCACCGTCGCCTGGTCAGGCAAGGGCGTGATCTTCAATTACAACGGCAACCGTGTTTCGCCGATGCCAACGTTGTACGACCGGGTCGTGGCAGACGATCGCGACAATCTGTGGTCCTTCGCGTCAAAGCCTGACGCCGTCATCATCAACCTCGGGACCAATGACTACAGCACGGCCACCACTCCGACGGACGCAATGTTCGTGGAAGCCTATCAAGGCTTGCTCACACGTGTTCGCGCGGCATACCCGAATGCTTTCATCCTGTGCACCGTGGGCCCAATGTTGAGCGGAGCCCAGCTGGCCAATGCTCGTGAAGGCATCGCCGCGGCGGTGATGGCTCGCGTGAACGCCGGCGACAGCAAGATAAAAGCTTACGAGATGACCACTCCCAACGGAACACCGTGGGGTTGCGACGCTCATCCCAACCTTCCCACTCAAGAGGCCATCGCCAACGAGCTCGCGGCGGAGCTGCGCGCAAGCTTGGGTTGGTAGGCGCCAAGTGGAGGGGGCAACGGCATCGGGCGACGCGCCGGCGGGGATCGAAACGCCAAAGCAGGTTTCCGCCGCGCGGCGCTGGCTCTTGCGCGGTTTGGGTGCGCGTCTCGTGCTCGCGCAATTGTTGGTTGCCTTCACTTTGCTCGCGTTTGCAGCGATTGCCCAGCGCGAGCTCGAGGAAGCCCAAACGCGAATCGAGGGGGTTTACGAACACCGCGTGGTGCCGCTACGCAAGCTGTGGCTGCTCCTGGATCACTTCGCCGTCGACTTCGTGGACGCGGTTCACAAAGTCGCGGACGGTTCGCTAAGCCCGAAAGCCGGCGCCGAACGCTTACGTCGCGTAAGTCAAACTGCCGAAGTTGGCTTTCGAGAGGCCGAGGCGCGCATGACTTCGCCGCTCGCTCGCGCCGAACTGCACACGCTTCGCCCGCTGCTTTCGCGGGCCCAAGAATCACTGACCGAAGCACTTGGGATGATGTCGCGCGAGGATGTCGAGGGCCTGGCACGCTGGCGGCGAACCGAGCTCTATTCGCGCGTAGATCCGCTCACCGCCGGACTCCAGCGCAAGCTCGGGCGCGACGTCGCGGCGGCGCACGGTGACGTCACCGATCTGCGCATGGACCTCACTACTGCGGCGCGTCGCAGTGTATTCTGGCTCGCGCTTTCTGGATTATTTGCAGTCGCCGTGGGCGTCTTCGTGGCGCTCCGCTTCGTATCGTCGCTGCAGCGGATCGCGCACGTTGCGCAATCCGCAACGGCAGGTCACCTCGAAGCTCGAGTGAATCTGGCGGGGCACGACGAGCTCTCGGAAATGGCGGGGCACGTCGACCACATGATCGAAGCCATCGAGCGCTCCCAGCGCGAGCTTTCGATGCAAAGCGAGCAGCTGCGCGAGTCCGAAGCCGAAGCGCGTGCTGCCAACGTGGCAAAGTCGGCGTTCCTCAGCAACGTGAGCCACGAACTGCGCACACCGCTGAACGTCATTCTCGGCTACGTGCAGGTGCTCGAGCGCGATGCCAACGCACCCGCCAACCACCGAAGGGGCCTCGAACGCATTCGTGAAGCGGGTAACCACCTGCTCGAGCTCGTCGAGGATCTGTTGGGCGTGACGCGTGCCGAAGCGGGGGAGCTGAAACTGCGGCACAGCGTGTTCTCTCCTTTGGGGTTGCTACAGGAGCTCCAGCGCATGTTGGGCGCAAGCGCGCGCAACAAAGGCCTCGATTTCGAGGTGACCGTGAAAGGAGAGCTGCCGAGCGCCGTGCTCGCCGATCGCCGCCGGTTGTTTCAAATCCTCTTGAACCTGACCAGCAATGCAATCAAGTTCACCTCGAAGGGCAGTGTGTCTATCTGCGCGCGCTACGACGATGGCAAGCTGCACATCGAGGTAAAGGACACTGGGCCGGGGATCTCACGGGAAGAGCAAACTGAACTGTTCCGAACCTTCGCGCAGGGTTCACTCGGTGAGCGCTCCGGCGAAGGCACCGGGCTCGGCTTGTTCATCAGCCGCACTTTGGTGCGCGTCATGGGCGGCGAGATTGCACTGCAGAGCGAGCTCGGCTCCGGCAGCACATTCGCATTCAGCGTCATCGCGCCGCTCGCGGAAAGCTCCGAGCTGGCACGCGGACAAGCGAATGAGCGCCGGCTCGCTCCCGGCGCAACCCTCGCGCCGATGTTGGTCGTCGACGATCGCGAAGCAAACCGCGAAGTCCTGCGCGCCCTACTCGAGAGCGCCGGCATCGAGGTGGTCGAGGCCGAAAACGGCCGAGTTGCATTGGCCAAGCTGCGCGCGCAGCCGACTTCACTGGTTTGGCTCGACCTGAAAATGCCCGAGCTAGATGGTTTTGCGACGCTCCAAGCGATCCGCGCCGAACCGGCGCTCCAAACGCTCCCCGTCGTCGCGATCACCGCAAGCGCCGTCGACGTCGACGAGGCTCGCGCGAGTGAGCTGGGTTTCGACGCGCTAGTTGTCAAACCATTTCGCGCTCACGCCATCTTCGACTTAGTCGAGCGCGTTTTGCCCGGTGTGCTCGCCGACGCTGGAGTTGCGAGCGATACCTCCGCAAGCGAAACCGTCGATGTTGCAGGGCTTTCGCTCGAGAGCCGCGCGCGCTTGCTGAGGCTCTTGGAGCTCGGTGAGGTGCAGCAAGCAAGCGAACTCGTCGGTTCGCTGGGAGCCGAATTCGGCGCCCTCAAAGCTGAAATTGACGCCTTTCGTACGGATGCACTTCTAGCTAAGCTCCGCGTTCTCGCGAGGGAGTCATGAGTGAGCACCCGGGCAGCGTGCTTTTGGTCGACGATCAGCCAGCCAATCTGGAAGTGCTGTCGCGACTGCTCGGGGGGCACGGCTATCACGTTCGCGCAGTAACATCGGGCACGCGCGCTTTGGAAGCCGCACGTTTGTCGGCGCCGGAGTGCATCGTGCTCGACGTCGCCATGCCAGATCTGGACGGCTTCGCCACCTGCCGAACCCTAGCTCGAATTCCAGAGCTGGCTGACGTGCCAGTCATCTTCATCACTGCCTTCGATGATACCGAACACAAGCTGGAAGCATTTGCCGCGGGCGGGCGCGACTACGTAACTAAGCCGTTTCAGGCCGAAGAAGTGCTCGCGCGGGTCGGCACGCAGGTCAAGAGCTACCGCATGGCGCACAAGCTGCAGCAGCAGAACGAGCAGCTGCTAGCCGCGAATGCACAACTCGAAGAGCTGGCCACCATGCGTTCCAAGTTGTCGGCGACGCTGGTGCACGATCTTCGCTCTCCGTTGATGGTGCTCGGCGCGGTGCTCAGCGATCCGAGCGACACCGAAATTCTCGCCGACGCGCGCATCAGCTACGCCAAAGTGCAACGCCTGCTCGGTGAGCTGCTGGAGCTCTACCGCGGGCAGCACCTGCAAGACGAACTCCGCCGCAAGCACGTCGATCTCGTAGCGTTGGCGCGCGAATCGGTCACGGCCGCACGCCACACAGCCAAAGCACGCTCCATCGAATTGAGCTTGGAGTGCGAGCTGGCTGCGCTCGACGTGAACGTCGATCCAGAGAAGCTCGATCGCATCTTGAGCAACTTGCTCGACAACGCACTCAAGTTCACGCCTGCTGGCGGCCACATCAACGTTCACGTCGATCGCGAACACGGCCACGGCGTCGAAGCTGGCCTCGAGTTCGCTGCGATCACGGTGACCGATACGGGTCCTGGCATTCCCGCGGAGGATTTGCCGTACGTTTTCGACCCATACCGCCAGCGCAGCGACGCTAAAGCCAAGGGCGGCGTAGGGCTTGGCCTTTCAATCGTTCAACGCTTGGTGGCCGGACACGGTGGGCGTCTGCGTGTGTTCTCGTGTGTTGGCGTGGGCACTGAGTTTCGCGTGCTTTTGCCGCTCTGAAGCGCGCCGTGAGCTCGCTGCTGTGTCAGAAGCCGTGCTGTACGCGCCATCTCGGCTGACGGGCCGCCCCAAGGTGTTTTCCGCACTCGACGCTCGCACCGTGGCCCCGCAGAATGGAGGTTGTGCGAGAGCCCGCCGACAGCCTCCCTGAGCAAGAAAACGAAGAGGACCTGGTCGGTCGTGTGCTCGCCGGGCGTTACCGCATCGTCGCGTTGCTCGGCGCGGGCGGCATGGGTTCGGTATATCGCGCCGAGCACGTGCACATGCGCAAGGCCGTCGCCATCAAGGTGCTGCATCGCGAAATGACCAGCATGCCCGAGGTGGTGGCTCGCTTCGAGCGCGAAGCAGTCGCCGCCGCGCGCATCGAGCACCCCAACGTGGCCACCGCAACCGACTTCGGTAGCCTCGAGAACGGCTCGTTTTACCTGGCGTTGGAGTTCGTGGAAGGGCAAAGCCTGGCGGCGCTGATCCGTGCCGACGGCGCGCTGGAGGAGCCACGCGCCTTGCGTATCGCGCGCCAAATTGCGGACGCCCTGGCAGCGGCTCACGCCGCCGGCATCGTGCATCGCGATTTGAAACCCGACAACGTCATGCTGGTGGATCGCGAGCACGCCAGCGACTTCGTCAAGGTGTTGGACTTCGGGATCGCCAAGGTCAAGCTCGAGCACGGAGGGGATCAGCCGCTCACGCAAATGGGTGTCGTGTTCGGCACGCCCGAATACATGTCGCCGGAGCAAGCTCGCGGCCTCGACGTCGACGCGCGCTCCGACCTGTACGCGTTAGGTCTGATTCTTTACGAAATGCTCAGCGGCGCATCGCCGTTTCGCCACGAAGATCTGGTGGCGGTGCTCACACGTCAGATCACGATGAATCCGGAGCCGTTGCCCGAAAACGTCTCCGCCGGCGCCTCTGAACTCGTGATGCGCTTGCTGCGCAAAGAACCGGCAGATCGGCTGCAAACTGCGCTCGAGGTTCGCGAAGCCATCGATGCTTTGCTAACTGCGCCAATCAGCGTGCAGCTCGCAGTGCCGCCGAGCTCTGGCACACCGGCTGGCACCGTGCTTCCAGCCAAGAGCCTGGTCGTACTCGCGGATGGCCGCACTGCGTTGGCGCTGCCGGCGCTGACTCACGCGCCGCTGCGTGTACTCCAAGCCTGGCTGCGGCGGCTTGGCCTCGAGCGGCGGATCCGCGTGTTTCGCTACGCGGTTCCACTGGGTGCCGTTCTCGGTTTGTCGCTGCTGGTGTTGGTGGCCTTCGGGCTTTCGCTCGTGCTCCTGGCTGTGCACCCCACGGGCAACGGCGAGGCCAGCACGCTCCCTCCGCGCCCCCAGGATCCGGACTTGCTCACCTTGGTGGCCAACGCAGAGGCAGGTGACCTGACGGCGCTGAGCGCACTGGCCGCTCGTGACGCCAAGAAGCGTTCGCTAGTCGAATGGCGTGCTCTCGGCCATGGCTACTGCAAACTGGACCGCGCGGCGCAATGCCTGCAGGTCTATACCGAGGGCGTCACCGATCATCCGGAAATTGGCAACGATCCGCGCGTCCTTGCTGATTTGCGCAAGCTCGCCGAGCGGCTCGATGTGGGAGAGCAGGTGATGGTGCTGGCTGCGCGCTCATTGGGTACGGCCGGTGCCGATCTGCTGTTCGACGTTTGGGACAAGGGCAAAGGCAGCGCTTCCGGTGCCTCCGCGCGCGCCAAGGCGCTGCTCGACGAAGAACCCGCGAAGAGCCACGTCTCCGCGGCATTGCGCGCGTTGCTATTGCTGCAGGCCGCAATGAAAAAACCGAAGTGCAGCGAGCTCAAACAGCTCATGCCCGACATCGCGCGCGACGTCGATGAACGCGCCCTGCTGCTCCTGAACCGCCTCGCGGATCGACGCGGCTGCGGATTTCTCGGCCTCTCCGACTGCTACGCGTGTTTGCGCGCCAGCGGAGAGCTCACGCGCGCGCTCGAATCGGCCAAGACGCGCCCGCGGCCGAGCTTCGCGCCGCCGCGTGAGACGAATACACTGCCGCCAGCACCCAGCGCCAAGCTGACGCCCAGCGCCAAGTGAGAACAGCCCGCGAGCGAAGCTTCGCGCGCGCCGGGCTCGATTCGGCGGAGTTCGTCATGGTGAGCTCGGCGCGTGGCCAGTAGGCGAGCTCAGCGCGTTGCCGGCAAGAACCCTTGCACCTGCAGCCATTCCGCCCAGCGCGCCGGCCACAACGACGTGGTTCCGAGACCAGGCTTCATGCCGAAACCATGTGGACCTCGCTGGTACAAGTGGAGCTCCACGGGCACGCCATGTTGGGCCAGAGCGCGCTGAAGCAGCAGTGAGTTCTCGAGCGTTACCGACACATCTTCTACGCTGTGCACGACGAAGACCGGTGGCGTGCGCGGGTTCACTTGAAGCTCGAGCGACGTTCGCAGCACGAGCGCATTGCTCGGCGCCGCTCCAAGCAACGCGCGACGTGAGCCTTGGTGCACGAACGGCTCGCGCATGGTCACGACCGGGTACAGCAGCGCCGCGAAATCAGGGCGAGCGTCGATGGCATCGAGCTGCGCGCCGGTTTTACCTTCATCAGCATCGAACAAGGTGGCCGCTGCAAGCGCTAGGTGACCACCAGCAGACGAGCCGAACACGCCAATGCGCGAGGGCACCAGGCCAAACTCGGCGGCGTATGCGCGCACAAGCCGAACCGCGCGCAACACATCGCGCAGGGCTGCTGGATAACGATACGGAGCTACCCGGTACTTGAGCACGAACGCCGTAACACCAATCGAATTGAGCCAGCGCGTGACATCCGAGCCCTCCTTGTTTACGGCCAGGCGCACGTAGCCACCACCCGGACAAACGATGACAGCGGTACCCGTGGCGATCGCACGCAGCGCGGGAAACATCGCCAAGGTCGGCAGCGATACGTTGTACACGCGCCCGTTCTCGATGCGTTCCGGCGGTGCATCCGGCAGTAGATCCGGCACGCCTTCGGGCCACAAATCGATCACGCGACTAGCTTGGACAGGCTCTTCGTTTGGAATTTGAGCAGGTGCAATGGGCACGTCACCATTCGACTTCGTTTGGCTTGGGGGTTGGGGGGGCGCGCCGGATGCAGCGCCAGACACCGGGGGAACGCATGCCGACGCTGTCGAGAGTGAAGCCAGCACCGCCCACGACCGAATTGCTTTCACGCCGCGAGTGTACACCGAGTGCATTCGGCAACAGCTTTGACGAATGCACTCGAACACAGCTCACGGTTACCTCGCAGCCCGCACTGAGACTGACGCAGCCCGCGATGACATCGGCGCAGCCTGCGATGACATCGGCGCAGCCTGCGATGACATCGGCGCAGCCTGCGATGACATCGGCGATGTGTGCTCGTGCCGCGCTGCACCGACGCCAGGCGCCGTACGACCGCGCACCGCACCCAAAAACGCAAACAGAGACACGAATGCACCCGCCAACACCGTTGCCAACGAGAGCCGCTCACCCAGAAACAGCGCTGCCCACAACAACCCGAGCAACGGCATTGCCAGCTGAATTTGGCTGGTTCGCGCGACACCACCCATACCCAAGCCCCGGTACCACGCGACGAACGCGAAGAACATGCTGACCACCGAGACGTACGCGAACCCGAGCACTGCCTTCCAACTCAGCGCCGTGAGCGACGGCGCATTCCACAACGACCAACACGCGATCGGCAGCGTGATCGGCAACGCCAGCACCAAGGCCCAACACACCACGTTCATGCCGCCAATCTGCTGCGCCAAGCGTCCACCTTCGGCGTAGCCAAAACCCACCAACGCAACTGCCGCGACCAACAATCCATCCGCGGCGCTCAAATCACCGCCGGTGTGCAACCACGCGAAGACCAGCACGCACAACGCTCCTGCGGCCGCCGCGCGCCAAAACGACAGCGGCAAGCGCTCACCACCACGCGCCGCCGCGACCAACGCCGTCGCCAGCGGACTCAAACCGATGAACACCTGCGCGTGCGATGCAGGCGCCGATCGCAGCGCAAGCGCCGTCAGTGCCGGAAAGCCCACCACGATGCCAAGCGCCGTGCGCAGTAGCGGTGCCAAGTGTTCGCGCTTGGGCACCTTCAAACCACACAACGGAATCGCCACCAGCGCGAGCATTGCTGCAATCACCGCGCGCCCGAAGCCGACGAAGATCCCGCCGAGCTCCGGAACCGCGGCGCGCGTCGCAGTCAGCGTCAAACTGAAGCCCAGCATTCCCAACGCCGCCCAGGCCAACGCTCGGCGCTTGCGAGCCTCCACGCTGGGAGCCAGCGTTACTGCCTCGGCGTGAGTAACGTTACTCGAATTTTTCATGTTGAAAGATAACAGCGCGCTGCTAATCGTCAATGTGTCGCTAATTCGCAAGCACAGTTACCATGAATCAGTCACTTCACAGTAACAGCTCCGCGCTGCCGAGCGCCGAGCGCGTCGCCCAAACCCTGCGCGCCTTCATCGCACGATCGACGCCGGGAACGCGCTTGCCTTCGGTGCGCGAGCTCATGCGTGAGCACGGCGCCAGCCCAGTCACAATTCAGCGCGCCATCACGCAACTCGTGCGCGAGGGGCGACTACACACGCGCCCGGGCGATGGCACCTTCGTGCTCGCAACGCCGCACGCCAAGCAACCGAGCGACACCTCGTGGCAATCCGTTGCGCTGGCAGCGCCGCTCGTCACCGAAAGTGCGTTCGACGCTTTCTTCCGCATTCCCGGCGCGGGCACCTTGGTTCTCGGCAGCGGCTATCCGGACGCTTCGCTACAACCCGCTGCGCTACTCGCCAAAGCAGCTCAACGCGCCGCGCGCCAGTCGCGCACCTGGGCGCGCCTACCCGTCGAAGGTTTGCCCGAGCTCCGCGAATGGTTCGCGCGCGAAATTGGCGCGAACGCACACGCCGATCAGGTCCTGCTGGTACCCGGAGGGCAAGCAGCGCTCTCCACTTTGTTTCGCGCGCTCGTGCCCTTCGGTGGCCCGCTGATTGTCGAGTCGCCCTCCTACTTCGGTGCCATCGGCATCGCGCGCGCGTTTGGTCTCCGGGTCGTTCCAGTACCGCACGACGATCAGGGCATTCGGCCCGATCTACTGCGCGCCGCGCTCGCATCCACCGGCGCCCGTGTGCTCTACCTCCAGCCAGCCTTCTCGAATCCGACGGGAATTACGCTATCTCGAGCTCGGCGCGACGAAGTCTTGGAGATCGTGCGCAGCGCCAACGCCTTTCTCATCGAGGACGACTACGCGCGCGACCTGATCATCGAAGGCGTACCACCGGCGCCGCTCTACCGCGATGGCGACGGCCACGTAATCTACGTGCGCTCACTCACCAAATCGACAGCGCCTGGCGTGCGAGTTGGTGCCATCGTCGCCGAAGGCGCCGTGCTCGGCCGCCTGAAAACTGCGCGCGCCATCGACGACTGGTTCCTCTCCGGCCTCCTGCAAGCCACCGCGCTCGAGCTCATTACCTCGGCTAGCTTTCACGGCTACCTCCAGCGACTAACCATCACATTGCGCGACCGTCGCGATCGTGTCGTAAACGCATTGGCGCGCCACTTCCCCGAAGCTCGCCTGGCCCGCATCCCCAACGCCGGCTTCTCACTCTGGTTGGAGCTCCCCGCCGGCAGCGACGAAGCGGCCCTCGTCGCGGAAGCACTCGAGGCAGGTGTACAGATCAACCCCGGCGCGCCTTGGTTCGCCGCCGAACCAACAGGACCACATCTACGCCTGAGCATCGCCGGTGCTCCCGCAGACGAACTCGAACAGGGAATTCGCAGACTTGGCGCAGTCTTCGCAAAGCAATCCACGCGCGAACCCGCCCGCCGCCGCGCGCGTTAATTCGAGAATGCTAACGCGACGATGTGCCCCTCCGCCCGCCGCCGCGCGCGTTAATTCGAGCATGCCAACGCGACGATGTACCTTCCCGCGGCAGCCCGCAGCGGTTCGAGGGATGCTAGC
>JBMOMJ010000062.1:2003-30228 GCA_049324695.1 Myxococcota bacterium | reverse complement strand
GCGTTAATTCGAGAATGCTAACGCGACGATGTGCCCCTCCGCCCGCCGCCGCGCGCGTTAATTCGAGCATGCCAACGCGACGATGTACCTTCCCGCGGCAGCCCGCAGCGGTTCGAGGGATGCTAGCGCGGCGACGTGCCCTCCCGCGGCAGCCGCGCGCGTTAATTCGAGCATGCCAACGCGACGATGTACCTTCCCGCGGCAGCCCGCAGCGGTTCGAGGGATGCTAGCCCGGCGATGTGCCCTCCCGCGGCCGCATGCGGCGGTAGGTGCGCGCGAGGAGTTAATGGCGCTCTCGGCGTGGAGCGAGGACGGACGTTTGGGAGGGGGCGACACGCGCAGGCGGCGAAGCCGCCGAGCATGTCGCGGCGTGGGCAGCTGGCTATGGCACACCGTGCTCGGCGCGACATGGCCAGCGCGGCGAAGAGAGCATCGCATTCATGCTGTGACGACGTGACGAACCGTACTCGGAAGCCATCGAGCAGAACACGATGCAGCGGCTGACCGGGAAGCACGTTTTGTTACCTATGTACGCGGTTTGGACCGTCGATTCTTCTTGACGCGATTTCGGACCGCGCCGCGTCGTAGATGACGGGTTTCACGAATAATTGATGTTGCGGGCGCTGAGTGTCGCGCTGAGTCGCTAGTGACGTTCGAAACGCGTTCGAAGTCATTTTAACCGGTGAAACGCGCGCTGCGGGGCACCTGAAAGGTCGAAAATACGCGTGATATTCATCACGCATGCAATTCGACGCATCACTCTCGAATGCTGAGCTATTGGCACGCATGCCCGTGTTGGCAAGTTGCGAACGCGGCGCGACGGCGGACGTGATCGAGCACTTGATGGAGATCGATCGCCGGAAGTTGTACTTGGGCCAGGCGTGTTCTTCGTTGAGCGCGTACTGTCGCGAGCGTCTCGACTATTCTGAAGACCAGGCCGGCAAGCGAGTGCGTGTGGCGCGCCTGGCTCGGGACGTGCCCGGAGTGTTGGATGAGCTTCGGGGTGGGCGCCTTCACCTGACGGGTCTCTTTCTCTTGGCTCCGCACATGAACCGCGAGAATGCGGACGAGCTGCTCGGTGAGGCACGCGGCAAGTCGCGGCGCGAAATCGAGCACCTCATCGCCGCGCGCTTCCCGCGACCCGACGTAGAAGATAGTGTCACGCCGATGCCGAGCATGGCGCCGATGCCGAGCATGGCGCCGATGCCGAGTATCACGCCGGCGAGCGCGAAAGGTGCCGACCGGCTGAAGCCGCTCTCGGCGTCGACGGTTTTGGTGCAGTTCACGGCTTCGAGCCAGCTTCATGCGAAGATCGAGCGCGCGCGGGAATTGCTCAGTCATTCGATTCCGGGAGGCGAGTTGGCGGCGGTCCTGGAGCGGGCGCTGGACGAGTTGATTCGATGCGAGGAGAAGCGTCGGTTGGGAGCGGGCGTGCAGCGGAGACGTCGCCCTCTGGGGGGAGGCTCGCGGCATGTTCCGGTAGAAGTGGCGCGCGCCGTGTGGCAGCGCGATGGTGCGCAATGCAGCTTCGTCGATTCGGAAGGCCGGCGCTGCAGCGAACGACGCTTCATCACCGTCGAGCACAAGGTGCCGTTCGCACGCGGTGGCGCGCCTACGGTCGAAAACCTGTGTTTACTGTGCTCGCCTCATAATTCTTACACAGCGGAGTTGGCGTTCGGCGCAAGACATATTGAACGAAAGAGGAAAGAGAGCCGAGCGAAGCAGCTGGGTCGCCAGCACGTGGACGATGGGAAGCAGATTTCGCGGGCGACGCAGGTGGCAGGCCCGGAGCAGATCGCGCGGGCCACGCGGGTGGCAGGCCCGGAGCAGATCGCGCGGGCCACGCGGGTGACGAAACCGGAGCAGATCGCGCCGGCGACGCGGGTGACGGGACCGGAGCAGATCGCGCGGGCGACGCAGGTAGCAGGGGCGACGCTGATGGCAGGCCCGGAGCAGATCGCGCCGGTGACCCAGGTGCCAGAACGCGAGCAGATCGCGCCGGCCATGCAGGTGGCAGGCCCGGAGCAGATTTCGCGGGCGACGCAGGTGGCAGGCCCGGAGCAGATTTCGCGGGCGACGCAGGTGGCGGGCCCGGAGCAGATCGCGCGGGCGACGCAGGTAGCAGGGGCGACGCTGATGGCGCGTGCGACTCAGGTCGAGATGCGCGCGCAGACGGACGATCGTGCGCGAGTGCTCTCAGCGCTGTGCATGATGGGCTTTGGTCAGCGCGAAGCGAAGCGAGCGGTCGATCAGGTTGGCTACGATGGCGAGCAAGGCTGCGCGATGTTGCTGCGTCGCGCATTGGCGCGGCTCGTACCGAATACGATGGCAGCGCCTCGCGTGTGAGCGCGCGAATGCGGTGCAGGACATCGTGGTCAGCGCGCACTTGGTTGCAGCGCGACGATGTTCCCTCCCGCGGCCGTAGGCGCGCGACGATGTTTCCCCTCCCGCGGCCGCCCGCGGCCGGAGGCGCGCGACGATGTTTCCCCTCCCGTGGCCGCCCGCAGCCGTACGCACGCGCGAGGTGCCCCTCCCGCGGTAGGCGCGCGCGATGTTCCCCTCCCGCGGCCGCCCGCAGCCGGAGATGCGCGCGAGGTGCCCTCCAGCCGTAGGCGCGCGACGATGTTTCCCCTCCCGCGGCCGCCCGCGGCCGGAGGCGCGCGAGGTGCCCCTCCCGCGGTAGGCGCGCGCGATGTGCCCCTCCGTGGCCGCCCGCAGCCGGAGGCGCGCGAGGTGCCCCTCCCGCGGTAGGCGCGCGCGATGTGCCCCTCCGTGGCCGCCCGCAGCCGGAGGCGCGCGAGGTGCCCCTCCCGCGGTAGGCGCGCGACGATGTTCCCCTCCCGCGGCCGCCCGCAGCCGGAGATGCGCGCGAGGTGCCCTCCAGCCGTAGGCGCGCGCGACGTTTCCCCTCCCGCGGCCGCCCGCAGCCGTACGCACGCGCGAGGTGTTGATGGCGCTCTCGGCGTGGGGCGAGGACGGACGTTTGGGAGGGGGCGACACGCGCAGGCGGCGAAGCCGCCGAGCATGTCGCGGGGTGGGCAGCTGGGGCCGCTCGTGAAATGCGCGAATCGAGGTTAGTAGACGCGGAGCTGGCCGCTGAGTGCTAGGAGGGCGAGTAGCTGAAAGAGGCCGCCGTAGTAGCGGGAGGCGCCGGTGGCCAAGGGTTGTTCCCAGACGGCGTTGACGAAGTCGTAGCGGTCGCTGTTGTCGGCGATGAGGGCGGTAATGCCGTTGGCTGAAACCAAGGCGGATTCGTGCGCGGTGTCGAGTACGGTTTTGCCGTCCAGGCTGAAGGCGCGACCGTAGGTGTCTTTGCCCTGGTTGGTGAAGAAGCGGAGCAGGCGATTGCTGACTGCGCTGTTGTCGTTGCCGGCCCAAATTTGATCGAGGGTCAGGTTGATCTGAACGCGGTAGTTTTCGGGCTGAAAGGTGTCGTAGTCGGCGAGGGGTTTGCCCGAAAGATCGGTGCGCACGGGGGTTAGGCCGGTGTCTTTGTGCGCCACGCTAGCGAGGTAGGTGCGCGCAGCTGCGGTGGCTTGGTCGAAGAATGGGTCGGCGGTGGCCTGGCCAAAGAGGTGGTAGTACGCAGGCATGACCAGGGATGGTCTGGTAAAGCCCTGCGCTTCGACTTTGGGTTCGTGTAGTACGAGGGTGGTCGCGTCGTCGAAGGAGTTTGCTACTTGGCGGGTGGTGCTGGCGGCTCGATCTTCGAGGCGGCGTTCGAGCACGAACAAGACGTCTCGGGCTGCCTTTCCGTAGTCGATGGTGGCTGGTTCCAGTTTCCAGCGGTCGTGAGCGAAGATGAGCGCGATCGCGAACTGCTGGAGGCCGTATGGGTCCATGCAGTCGATGGTTCCAGATGGCACGTCACACTTGGACTTGTAGAAGCCGATGTACTCTCCGCTGGTGTTGCGGAAGGCCTGAGCTCCCCGCCACAAGCGATCGAACTCGGTCCGGCGATTCATCTGCACGGCAATGAGCATGGCGAGCCCAAAGCCTTCGGTGCGCACGTCTTCGTGAAACACGTCGACGATGACGGCTTGGTCACCGGCTTCGGCGTAAATCGCTTCGGTGAGGGGATCGCCGTGGAAGAGTTGGTTGAAGGAGTCAGCCAGCTTCTTGTCGATTTCGGCGTTGGTTTTGCCGAGCAGATCTTTGAAGGGGTTCGGGTAGGAAGCCGGTCCGCTCAGGGGCTCCAAGCTCGCGCTGGGTTGCGTGCTGTCGCCGAGCGAATCGGTCGTGCTGCTGCACGCGATGCATGCAGCCGACACCGCAAGCAACACGAGGGTAGCGTTTGCGAAACGAAGCCGCCCTGCTCTCACAGCCGGATTGTAGCGAGCTCTCGAGCGGCCGACGAGAGTCGACGCCGACTTTCGCCGGGAGTTGCGGCGGGCGCGCTGGACTTTTCCGCGGAAAGTGTGCGGTTTGCTAGCGGTTCAGTTTGCTAGCGGTTCACGTAGCCGCGCACACGCGAGGCCAGGACGCTGTTGGGGTGGCGCCGCAAGAACGCTTGGGCCCGCCGAGCAGCCAACGCAGATTGACCGCTGCGTGCGAGCGCGTCGATGCGTAGCACTTCGGCTTCGAGGGCCAGGCGGCCGCGCGGATACACACGTGCATAACCGTCGAGTCGCGTCAGCGCTCCCGCGGCGTCACCGCGAGCCAAGGCGGAGCGCACGCCATCGATGACGGCGAGCTCAGCGGCGACCGAGTCCACTTTCGTAGTCGTGTCCGACTTGGTCGCGCGCCCAACCAGAACCGGTGCCGACTTGCTCGCTTCGACATCGGTCGCGGGAGCGAGCTCGGTTGCGCTGGGAACCGCCGCCGACACGGAAGGAGTTTGCGCGGCAGGTTGCGACGCAATGTTGGTTACACTGGCGACGCCCACGCTTTCCGGCGCCTTGTCGCGGAATACCAAGTAGCTGGCCGGCGCGACCACGGCTACGCCCACCGACAGAATCGAAATCAGTTTCGTCCAGCCGAGCTTCGACATGAGCGACGAGGCGCCCGCAGTGGCCACACCAGCCGAGAGCGCTGCAGAGCTTGCAAGACCAAGCGCAGCGATGGTTTTGGCGTGAGCCTCGGCAGAGCTCCGGTAGGAAGCGCCAGCAGAGAGCAACGCGTGCTCCACTGGGCTGCCGCTCACTTCACGCAATCGACGGGGTTCATTCATCGTCCCACCTCGTGCCGACTGCTCCCTCCAGGCGTGCTACGCGCTGGCGAAAATCGGCCCTTGCTCGTCGCAGACGCGAGGCCACGGTTCCTTGCGGAATGCGGAGGGCGTTTGCGATTTCTGCCATGTTCAGCTCTTCGAACTCATAAAGGACGAACACCGTCCGCAAATCCGCGTCCATCTGGTCGAGCACGCGATCGAGCATCTGTCTTGCACGCTTTTGATCCGTGAGCTGCTCGGGCGTCGCGAAGGCCTCGACTTGCTCGGGCGCTTCGTCCGAATGCACCTCGCGCCGACGCGCAACGGTGCGGCGGGCGTGCGCCGCGATATGCAGGGCGATTTGAAGCAAGAAGCTTTTCTCTGCGCCGACGCGAATGTCTGCCAAACGATTCGCCGCGGTGATGAACGTGCGCTGTACCGCATCATCCACGTCCGCATCTGGCGTCCCCGCGTTGCGCAGGACACGAGCGACGAAATCGATATAGGAATCAACCATGGCGCGAAGCCTGGTCTCCGCAGACGCCAAGCCGGACTCCTCGCCAGACGTCGAACCCCGGGCCGAAAACGCTGCGGAGGCCGGCGCAGTTGGCTCGGCGCTGCGGCTCACAGCAAGGTGGGGCATGAGCTCTCTGAATTCCCGGTTGGCCAGAGGTTGATCATGGCCGCTCGTCGCGCCGGCGACTAGCAAATCCTCGCGGGGCGCAGGATGCTCAGGGTGAGACGACGGCTGCCAGGCCGACGAACGACGAAATCCAGGGCGTTTCCGCGACGATACGCTGCGGGCGCGTCGTCACGAAGCGGCGCTCCACGAGCGGCAGCGTGAAGCCGGCCTCGAGCTCGAAACCAACCAGCGGAGTGACAGGGAGGCGGGCGCGGCCAAGAGCGCCGAGCCCCCAAAAGGAGCGGTTCGCGTCGCGCGAGTTTACCGCGGACGAGTCTGCGACATGCAACCAGCCCGCATTCACGAGCGCACACGGCTCCACGGTAGCGCGCGATCCGAGCGGGAATGAGATTGGACATGCACTCAAGCCGAGCAGCACCGCGCGCGCTTCAGTCGAAGAGTCTGGGTTGGTAAGCCCGTTTGACCAATACATCGCTGAGAGACCAAACACCGTTCGCGCGTAGCGCACTCGCCCGAATGCGCCGGCTCCCGCTGAGACGAACGGTGAGAGCACTTCGGCGATCCCGAGCTCCGCGCCCAGCTCGAAACGAATTGGAAAACGGCTCTTCTCCCCGGGTGCGGAGTGCGCGGGGTCGTCCGTATTTTCTACGGGTGTCGCCGATTTCCCGGCCGTATTCGTTGCGTCTGAGTTGGTCTTTTGCGCCGTATCACCGCCTGCGCCGCTGCTCGCAGAGTTGCCGCCGTTTGCCGATGTTGTGTCGTCGCGAGCCGCGTCACCACCCTCAGCAGTGTTTCGCTCGCTGCCGCTGCCAGCCGCGGTGTTGCCTCCGCTTGCGCCCGTTGTGTCGGCGGGAGGAGGGTTCATTCGTTCGAGTGCCAAAGCAGCAGTGAGCGACAGCACGCCGACCACTTCGTCGCACGACGCTCCATCTACACGCCGCGTCGCGCTCTCGCTGGTGTCTTGTTTGAAGCGAAGCTCGCCTTGCACCTTGGCGCCGTTGCGTACCAATCGAACTTGGATTTTCAGCGCCTCCTCACCGGGCCGCGCCGCACGAACGCGATCGGTGCGCGCCCGTACGCGATCGAAGAAGCCGCGCGGGTCGGCACAACCGGCTGGCGCATCGAGCTCGACGCTCACGGCGGTCGGCGGCGAAACGGCAGGCCCAGCGCCGAGCACGACGAGCGCTAGGCTGTTGAAGCCGCCGCAGAGAGTCACGCAGCCGAAGTTGCCATGAACTTCCCCGGGGGCGCCAGAGCAGCTGCGATTTCGGCTCGCATTCGGGCTAGCGTTGCGAACGGCCTCATGACTGGCTCGCCGCCCTCCCGTGACTCAGCGCCCGAGTGGGCGCACATCGACGCAGTCGTGCAGGAAAGCTCCACTCCTGACGAGTACGCGCGCTGGCTCGCCCAAACCTCCGCGCCGAGCGACGACTACCTGTTCAGCAAGGCGGTGCTGCGATTTGGCCTGCGCGACGGCGATCGGCTGGTTGCGCCTCCAGATCTGCAAGTCACACCTGCGAGTGACGGAGCCGAGCTCGTGTCAGGTCGCCTCGGCGGAGCCCTGCGTGTCGCGGGCGTGAGTGCTCCCGCTGCGCAGCGGGTGTGCTCGCTGATCGACGGCAACAGGACCTGCGCGGAGATCAAAGCGCTGAGCGGCGCGCAACACGGCGTTGCCGAGCGACTGCTCGCCGCGGCGTTCGGCCGCATCGTGTTTGCACCGAGCGCAATTGCAACGCTCGAGGCTCGCATTTCCGGCACGGAGCTCGTGCGCTTCGTGAGCACTCCGTACGAGGTCGAGCGCAGCTACTGGGAAAACATGGCCGATGTGCGAGAGCTTACCGGTGCGGCGCTCGACTCCGCACGTGATGCAACAGAGTTCGTGCATGGCCTGCGCCGTCTACACGTGGTCGCGCTGCTCGGCGCGTCTTTGCAGAACTTCTATCGACCTGCGAGTCGCATCAGCGCGCGTAGCGTCGGACCTGGCACGCTCTACACGAGCCCGAGTCGCACTCACGACAGCGCCGATGGCTGCATTTTGCTGGAAGGTCCGCGCGTTGGTGTACCGTTCGTCGGCGGCTATGCCTATCACGCGCTGGTGTGCGCACACGACCCCGCGGCGCTCGAACCGAATCGGCAAATCGTCGATGCCGCCGGTCTCTCCTGGGGGCGCGTCGTGCACGGTCGAGCAGCCGACGAGATCGAAAATCGCGCTTGGTTTTTGCCACCTCGGCCAGCGCAACCCGAGCACTTCGCGAGCGTGTTCGACGCATATCGTCGTGCGCGCGAAGCCGCGACGCGCTCGACGGCTGATGCGAGCGAGCTCGTGCGTGCCCTCTCTCAGTTTCATTTTCGCTTCGTACGTCTCCACCCATTTCGTTGTGCAAACCAAAGCTTGAGCATGAACCTGGTGAATCGGCTCCTGCGCGAGGCAACCGGCAAGAGCATGCCGCATTCGTTACTCGATCAGTTTGCGTTGCGTCTCAGCCAGGAGGGTTATGAGACGGTCTTTGCTCGCGCCGTCACACACACGAGCGGCAGCGGTACGGCGGGTGAGCGCTGGGCCGAGCTGCGCAGGCAAACGGCGTCCACTTATGCGTTGATCGAGCGCCTGCAGACGGCCTCTACCGCTGAGGATTGGCGTAGGATTAGCGACGCCTTACCTGAAGCCGCGCGCGCAGCGCTAATTGGCTAGCCGCCGGCGAACGGTGACGAACGGGTGCAATCGCGTCGTTCGGCGCAAATCATGCGCCGATTGGAGGGCTTCGGTGGTAGCGTCACGCCGAATGCTTTGGAGGAAATCTCAGGTGAAGCCGATGAACCTTTGTGCTGCTTTTCTCGTTGCTAGCTGTTCGCTCCTGTTTGCTTGCGGAGGAAATCAACCTGCCGCCGAAGCCGCTCCGCCGCCCGCCGCTACAACCCCGCCCGCAGAGCAACCTGCGACGCCCGCTGCAGCAGATGCTGCGACGACGCCTGCACCCGCGGCGAGTGATGCTGCAGCAACGCCGCTCCCCGAGGCGAAACCCGCGATCAATTGGGACGCGATGGATCACCAGCAGCGGCTGGAGCACATGAAGAACGTGGTGATGCCGAAAATGAAGGAGCTCTTCGCTTCCTTCGATGCAAAGGAGTTCGGCGACATGAAGTGCGTCACGTGCCACGGCGACGGCGCGAAGAACCAAACCTTCAAAATGCCGAACCCGAAGCTGCCCAAGCTTTCCTACACGAATCAGTTCAAGAAACACATGGACAAGACGCCCGCCATGACCAAATTCATGATGGAAAAGGTCGTGCCCGAAATGGCGAGCTTGATCGGTGAGGAGCCGTACAACCCAGCCACTCAGAAGGGCTTCGGGTGCGGCGAATGCCACGTGATGGGGCCGTGACGGCTCATTTCTGGCAGACGCGCACGTACGTTACGATCACCTGCTGCCGAAACGTGGTCGTCGAATCGGGGTTGTCTGGTCAATCACCGTCGACGGCCACGTCGAAAATATCTTAGCAACACTGGGAGCTCCGCACCGCGAGCGGCATGCCTTCTGCAAGGGCGCTGGTTTTGCGCCGCGTTCGGCAGCGTTCGGGCCGGGGCAATTCTGCGGAGCAGCCGCTGGTTGTCACGCTTCATGGGCATGCTGCCTATGTTCGCGAGGATAACCCAACGCACCATTCAGAGCAGTCATGGCATTCCCCCACTCCCTGGTCGCATTCGCGCTGATGTCCCTTTTTACTGCAGGCTGCAATCGAAGTACCTCCGGCGAAAACACGAGCCAAGCCGCCTCAGCGAGCCGCCCAGCCGAACCCCCACCAACTCCGGACGCCAACGGTCGCCTGCCGATTCGCGTCACCCAAGATGGGTTCGTGCCCGCGCGCGCCCGCGTGAAGGTGGGACAACCGGTTACTCTGGTCGTCACACGCACACTCGAAAAGACCTGCGCTACCGAGATCGTCATTTCCGAATACGGCATCAACAAGCCGCTGCCGCTGAACCAGGCGGTGGAAGTCACGCTCACCCCGAAGAAGCCCGGCAATATCCATTTCGCGTGCGGCATGGACATGATTACCGGCGAATTGATCGCCGAGTAGCGAGGACGCCATGCAACGACTGCGGACGAAGCCGTGGGCCTGGCGCGCGGCTGTCGCGCTGTTCGCCTCGATGATGGCGCTGCCAGCACACGCCGAGACTCCCGAACGTGTGCTGCCAGCCGATGCCAACCTAACAAAGCTGATCGACGAGAGCATCGCGGCCCGCCCAGAGCTTGCGAGAGCACGCGCCGTGGTGCGTGCCAATCAGGAGCGCGTGCCTCAAGCGCGAGCGCTACCCGATCCCATGCTGCAAGTCGGCATTCAAAACGATGGCTTCAAGAGCATCGAGATTGGGCGCATGGAGACGAGCTTCGTGTCGCTGATGGCATCGCAGACGCTGCCGTGGCCAGGCAAACGCGATTTGCAGGCCAAGCTCGCGGAGCTCGATGTCGAAGACGCCGCGCGAAGCATTGCGCGCGCGCAGCTGTCTACGGAAGCCGAAGTGCGTCGCGCGTACCTCGATCTCTTGTTGGCGCGTGACCGCTTGGCGTTGCTCGCCCAGCTCGAGTCGGTTTGGGAGCGCGCACTCAGCGTGACGCGCACGCTGTATCAAACGGGCTCGGGTTCGCAGTCGGACATGCTGCGCGCAGAGCTCGAGCAACGACGTTTGCAACAGCGTCGCATCGCCTTGCAAGCCGAGGAGCGGAGCAACGTGCACGCCCTGAATCGGTTACGCAATCGCCCGCTCGATGAGCCAATCGCAACGACTAGCCACCTGAAGGATCTGCCGCGCCTCGAGTCGCTGCGCACGGTGTTTTCCGAGCAACGTGCACTCTCACAAAGCCCCGAGCTATCCAGTGCGCGTCTCTCCATCACTCGCGCCGGCAAAGCTACAGCGCTGGCTGAGAAGGGCTACTACCCCGACGTCACGGTCGGTGCTGGCATCATGTACCGCGGCGCGCTCCCACCCATGTGGCAGCTCACGCTCGGCGCTCCGATCCCCATCTTCAATGGTGCCAAACGCGGCAGGGTCGCTGAGTCGCGCGAACGAACCAGCATTGCCGAGAGCGACATCGCGGCCCTGCAGCAAGTTGTACGGCTGCGCACGCGCGAGCGCCAGACTGCGTTCGAAGCCGCGCTCGCCAACATCGCAATCTACGATCAGGGCTTGTTGCTGCTTTCGGAGACCACAGCCCAGAGTACGCTGGTCCAATACACCACGGGCAAAGTCACATTCGCTTCGGTGTTGGAGGCGAACGCTGGTTTTCTCGCTGACCAAGACGGTTATTTGGAGGCGCTTGCCGGCGCACATCGCATTCTGATCGCCGAAGCCGAGTTGAGCCTCGAACGACCGCTGATGCCGAGTTCGGCCGCTTCAGGTACTGGCATGCCCGCGGCTGGCAGCGCTGGCATGGCGGCGCCCGCTTCCGCAAAAGGCGCTGCAGCACCCAGTGCAACTCCGGCCGCAATGCCCTCCTCCAGTATGTGAGCCATGTCCCACGAGCACTCTCCGCCTCTGCCTGTTGCGCCCGAGCCGGCGGAGCCCCCGGGCATCATTGATGAGCCGAAGTTGCCGCCACAGAAGCCGCCCGTAGCTCCGCGTCGTTTCGGTTGGCCAGCGCTCATCGCCGTGGCCGCAATCTCGAGCGTGCTGTCCGCATCAGCGGCGCTCGTCGCACTCCGAATCACGTCGTCGAATGCAGGTTCACAGCAGGAGACGAAGGCGAACGACGTCTTGTACCAGTGCCCGATGCACCCTACGATCGTGCAAGATCACCCGGGAGATTGCCCGATTTGCGGCATGAAGCTGGTGAAGGTCGAACGCTCGAAGCTGCGTGAACCCAGCAACCCGAGCGCGACGATGGAGGCCGCCGCGCCCACGGCGAGCGCGTCGGTAGCTGGCATGGCTCCCGTCGAAATCGACCCCGCGCGACAACAGCTCATCGGGCTCAAAACCAGTGAGGTGGTGCTGGGCACCGTCGGCGGCGCCTGGCGCACAGTCGGGCGCGTTGCCGTGGACGAAACACGCGTGCGGCACGTCAACCTGAAGATCGCCGGCTTCGTCGAAAAGGTGTACGTCGACTACATCGGCAAGCGGGTGCAACGCGGCGCGCCGCTCTTCTCGATTTACAGTCCCGAGCTCCTGGCTGCGCAGGAAGAGTACCTGCTCGCACTGAAGACTCGCGGCGAGCTCGCCAAAGTGTCAGCAGCGCCAGCCGACGATACGCTGGTCAGTGCAGCGCGTCGCAAGCTCGAGTTGTGGGACATCTCCGCTGCGGCCCTCGACAAACTGGAGAAGACGCGTCAGCCGAGCAGAACCTTGACATTCTATTCGCCTGCGACCGGCGTGGTGACGAAGAAGGACGTCGTAGAAGGCATGAAGCTCGACGCCGGCGCGATGCCCTACGAAATCGTCGATCTTTCCAACGTGTGGGTGCTCGCCGACGTGTACGAAAGCGAGCTTCGCTTCGTGAAAGAAGGCATGGCCGCAAATCTCACGCTGGCTGCCTTTCCGGGGCGTGAGTTCAAGGGCAAGGTGGTGTTTCTCGATCCGCTGCTCGATCCGCAAACGCGCACGGTCAAGGTGCGACTCACGTTTCCGAACCCAAATGGTGAGCTGCGGCCGGAGATGTTTGGTGAAGTCGTGCTGCTCGGTCCACCTCACGAAGCTCTGCGCGTTCCGCTCGACGCGGTGGTCGACTCAGGCACGGAAAAGCTGGCGTTCGTGGCGAGCGGCGAAGGCAAGTTCGAACCGCGCTCCATCGAAGTCGGCGCGAACGACGGCTCCTACATCGAAGTCGTGCGCGGCTTGCGCGCTGGTGAGCGAGTCGTCACGCGAGCAAACTTCTTGGTCGACTCCGAATCTCGCTTGCGCGCCTCGCTCGCCGAAGCCACACCCACCATGAAGGCGAGCGAAAGTGCCCGCGTCTTGCCGTCCGCTTCGCCGCCCGTCGAAAGCAAACCGACGACTCCGCCAGCGCCGCAAAGCGGCAGCCACGCTGGGCACGGCCGATGATCCAAGCCATCATCCGCTTCTCGGCGCACAACCGCTTTCTGGTGATCGGCGCGACGATCGTAGCGCTGGTGTTCGCCTGGTGGTCGATGCGCACCATTCCGCTCGACGCGCTGCCCGACCTCTCCGACACGCAAGTCATCGTGTACGGCCGCTGGGATCGCAGCCCCGACATCGTCGAGGATCAGGTCACGTACCCGATCACGACCGCCTTGCTCGGTGCGCCGAAAGTAAAAGCCATCCGGGGATTTTCGGATTTCGGCTTCAGCTACGTGTACGTCATCTTCGAGGACGGCACCGACATGTATTGGGCGCGCACGCGCGTGCTCGAATACTTGTCTAAGATCACGGCCACGTTGCCAGCGGGCGCCAAAGTGGAGCTCGGCCCCGACGCTTCGAGCGTGGGGTGGGTATTCCAGTACGCGCTGGTGGACAAGAGCGGCACTCATTCATCAGATGAGCTGCGCAGCTATCAAGATTGGTTCCTGCGTTACGCAGTTCAGAGTGTGCCCGGCGTCTCGGAGGTCGCGACGGTCGGCGGACAGGTGCGACAGTATCAAGTGACGGTGAACCCGAACGCGCTCGCGGCGTACAAGCTGCCGCTCGCTAGCGTGATCGAGGCTGTCCGCCAGGGCAACAACGACGTCGGCGGCCGCTTGGTGGAGCTCTCTGGTCGCGAATACATGGTGCGCGGTCGAGGCTACGTAAAGAACATCCACGACATCGAAGATATCGTGCTGCGCGCGGACGGCGGCACCCCCGTGCGCATCAAAGACGTCGCAAGCGTCGCGCTCGGCCCTGAAATGCGGCGTGGTGTCGCGGATTACGACGGCAAAGGAGATGTCGTCGGTGGCATCGTGGTCATGCGCCAGGGCGAAAATGCGCTCAGCGTGATTGAACGCGTGAAGACCAAGCTGCACGAGCTCGGTCCGTCGTTGCCAAAGGGCGTCGAGATTGTCACCACCTACGATCGCTCCGAGCTGATCGAGCGTGCCATCGATACCGTCACTCACAAGCTGATCGAAGAGATCATCATCGTTTCGATCATCATCTTGGTGTTTTTGTGGCACTTCCCTTCGTCACTGGTGCCTATCGTCACCATCCCAGCATCGGTGATTTTGGCCTTCATTCCGATGAAGGCGATGGGCCTCAACGCGAACCTGATGTCGCTCGCCGGCATTGCAATATCGATCGGCGTGCTGGTCGACGGCGCCATCGTCGAAGTCGAGAACGCCTACAACAAGATTTACCACTGGCAAAAAGACGGAAAGAAAGGCGACTTTCACCAAGTTCGGCTGGAGGCGCTGCTCGAGGTCGGCCCCGGAGTGTTCTTTTCTCTGCTCGTCATCGCCGTCGCGTTCATGCCGATCTTCACCTTGGTGGATCAAGAAGGGCGGCTGTTTCGACCGCTGGCGTATTCCAAGAACCTTGCCATGGCGATCGCGGCGCTGCTCGCGATCACGCTCGATCCGGCCATGCGCATGCTGTTCGCGCGCAGTGAGCCATATACATTTCGGCCACGTTTTCTGTCGTGGCTCATGACGCAGATCTTCGTAGGCAAGTACTACTCCGAAGAGCGGCATCCGGTGAGTCGCCTGCTGCACTACCTCTACGAAGGGCCGTGCCGCTTCGTAGTTCGTCACGCCAAGCTCACCCTCTTTCTAGCATTTTTGGTCGTAGCGACCACGGTGCCCGTGTACTTGCGGCTCGGCTCCGAATTCATGCCGCCGCTGCGTGAAGGCACCATTCTGTACATGCCCTCCGCCGTGCAACCCGGCATGTCGGTAACCGAAGCGCAAAAGGCGTTGCAGGTACAGGACAAGATCCTGATGACATTTCCGGAAGTGAAGCGCGTCTTCGGCAAAGCGGGTCGCGCCAATACCTCCACCGATCCGGCGCCGTTTACGATGATGGAGACGACCGTGCTGCTGAAGCCCGAGCACGAGTGGCGTGAAAAGCAGCGCTGGTACTCGGCGTGGGCGCCCGAATGGCTCAAGCGCATTCTGCGCAGCGCTTGGCCCGATCACATCAGTCACGAAGAATTGGAAGAGGAGATGAACCGCGCGCTATCGCTGCCCGGCATCTCCAACGCCTGGACCATGCCGATCAAGGGCCGGCTCGACATGCTTTCCACGGGCATTCGCACGCCGGTTGGCATCAAAATCATGGGCGCAGATCTGAACACCGTAGAGCGCCTGGCCAAAGAAGCGGAAGCGGCAGTAGCCAAAGTGCCGGGCACGCGCAGCGCCTACGCGGAGCGCGTCGCCGGCGGCTACTTCGTCGATTTCGTGCTGAAACGCGACAAGCTGGCTCGCTACGGGCTCTCCATCGACGACGCCAACATGATGGTGATGACGGCGGTGGGCGGCGACAACCAGAGCATCACCATCGAAGGTCGCGAACGCTACGGCATCAATGTGCGTTATGCGCGTGACTACCGCGAAGATTTGAGTGCCCTGCAGCGCGTGCTGTTGCCGCTGCCGAACGGCCGCGGGCAAATCCCAATGCAAGAAATCGCGGATGTAGGGCTCGCGCAGGGCCCTTCAATGATTCGCGACGAGAATGGCCTCTTGGCGGGCTACGTCTACGTAGACTTCGATACCAGCAAAATAGACATTGGTAGCTACGTCGAGCGAGCGAAGCAAGCCGTCAGCGCGGTTCAGCTGCCACCCGGCTATTCACTCTCCTTCAGCGGCCAGTACGAAAACATGCAGCGCGTGCATGAACGCCTGAAGTTAGTGTTGCCACTCACGCTGATTCTGATTTTTGCGCTGCTCTACATGAACACCAAGTCCGCCTTCAAGGCGAGCATCGTAATGTTGGCGGTGCCATTCTCGGCCGTGGGCGCGCTGTGGCTGCTCTACGCGCTCGGTTACAACATGTCGATTGCGGTGTGGGTCGGCATCATCGCCCTACTCGGCTTGGACGCTGAAACCGGCGTCTTCATGCTGCTCTTCTTGGATCTCTCGTACGACGAGTTCAAACGCGCTGGCCGCTTGAATACGCGCGCTGACTTGGTCGAGGCCATCATTCACGGTGCCGTCAAGCGCGTGCGCCCCAAAGCCATGACCGTGTGCGCGGCGTTCATCGGCTTGCTGCCCATCATGTGGTCCACTGGCACTGGCGCCGATCTGATGAAACGCATCGCCGCTCCAATGGTTGGCGGGCTCGTTACGAGCTTCGCGATGGAGCTCTTGGTTTACCCAGCGGTGTACTTCCTCTGGCGCCGCCGCGAGTTGCCCAGCGCGCCCTCCGCGAGCGCGCTGCTCGATCCGCACGCTGCAGGGTCCGTGGCGAGTTGACGAACAAACGCCACTCGAGGACGCTGCCGAGAATGAAGCGCGTGCTCGTCGGACGTTGATCGAACACACAGCTACAGATGGAGCTCTGCGTTCGCACACAGACCTACCTGGCGGACATCAGGGGATCGTTCGGGTAGCGATCCCACTCGAGCGCCACACTCGGCGAATCTCGCACTGCGCTAATTCTTTTTGAAAACTTTTCGACCATGGGCTCCACTGATGAGGGCCATGCTCGAGCGTCTCACGGGAGCCAAGCGTTCTGGCAAGCTGCGCCTCCCTGAGCGTGCGCGGGCGGCGCTCCGCTTGCCCAGCGCGACCTCTCCTAGCTCGGAGTCGATGAGAGGAAACCGCATGCGCAAACGCTTACTCCTCATTTTCAGCGTACTCACGACCATCGCGCTGGCCTCAGCCTGCGGCTCGAACGACAAGAGCTCACTCGGCTCGTCGGGCGGAGCTGGTGCGGGCGGCGGCTCGGCAACGGGTGGTAAGGCGGCAGCGTCAGGTGGCAAAGCGACCGCTGGAAATGCCGGCAAATCGAGCACAGGTGGGAGCACGTCGACGGGCGGCTCAACGGGTATGGAGACCGGCGGAACCGGCACCGGCGCTCCGTGTGCGAGCAATGGCGAAACCTGCGCCGTCGGTCAGGAGTGCTGTAGCGGCCGCTGTGAGGCCACCGCGAACGGTCCAGCCTGCGTCGGAGCCAACGCATGCGCTGGAGTGGGTGAAGCTTGTACTGTGGCCGCCGACTGCTGCGCTTTGGGTTGCGTAGGTGGCAAGTGCGCGGCGGACTCGGTTTGTGGCGCCCAGGGCGCGACGTGTGCGGGTCCGAGTGAGTGCTGCTCGAACCGTTGTCAGAGCGGCAAGTGCGAACTGGCCGGACAGTGTCGTCCGTTCGGAGAAGTCTGCCAGTCGAGCAACGATTGCTGTTCACACCGCTGCGGCGAGGACGGGCGCTGTCTCACGGGTGGGCGCTGCCGCAGCGAAGGCGAAATCTGCAGCAAGGGTTCGGATTGTTGCAACGGGCAATGCAGCAATGGCCGCTGCGCGGTTCTCTCCGAGTGCGACCCAGTGGGCGAAGCTTGCGACACGAGTGAGGAATGCTGCTCGCGCGCCTGCGTAGACGACGGGACCGGCTTCAAATCTTGCCAGTACCTCGGTGGCTGCAGGCCCTTCGGCGAGCTGTGTCGCAAGGATTCGGACTGCTGCAACTTCAACGCGAGCATGGATCCGAAGAACTGCAATGCTGCCGGGTCGAATCCGGGCGCGTGCAAGATCGTCGATGCGGCCGAAGGCATCGGTCGCTGTGACAATCCCGGCCAATTCGCGCCTGCAGGTGAACTCTGCGGACCGAACACCAACGAATGTTGCCCGGGGGTGCCCGAAGGCAAGCTCTATTGCCAGCTCACCTTCTTCGGCGTCGAGCGCTGCTTGCTCTGCAAGCCTACCGGCACCGAATGCACTGCTAACGCTCAATGCTGCGGCGGTAGCTGCCAGAACGGCAAGTGCGGCGGCGACACACCCTCGTGTACTCCGGACGGTGGCACCTGCGCCACTCCAGACGAGTGCTGCGGAAAGATTTGCACGCCGGACGCGAACGGTGCCCTGCGTTGCGGCAGTATGTGTATCCCGCTCACCGGAGGCTGCACTACGCACTCGGACTGCTGCACCGGCAATTGCGTGAACGGAAAGTGCGGCGACAAGGAAGTCGATTGCGTTCCGCTCGGCGGCGCGTGCACGGCTCAATCACAATGTTGTTCCAGCTCGTGTGACGGGGGCATCTGCCTCATTCCGATTCGCTGAGGTTACGACGCATGCAAGCAAATCTCTTTCGAAGCTTGATCCTTTGCCTGCTCCCCTTCGCACTCGCCGCGGGCTGCGGAGGTGATGACGATCAGAGGAACGGCAATCCGAGTGGTGTCGGCAATCATTGTGCCCGCGACAGTGATTGCCCGACGGGCACTTGCTACCTTGGTCCCGGCGGTGGCTACTGCACGTCTCCGTGTTCCGACGAGGGCAGCGTTTCACAGTGTCCCCTCGATACCATCTGCAAACCCATTCAAGGTGGCCCGGCGCGCTGCCTTCTCATCTGCGGAAGCGACACCAGCTGCGCAGACGCAACATCGTGCCGCACCGAATATTGCCCGAGCGGCAGCTCGTGCGTCTCTGTCTCCAACAACACTCTAAAAGGCTGTGAGCCCAATCCCGGGTAGGCACCGATGTGAGTGTCCTTCGTACTGTTCCGCGCCACGTTGCGCCCAACAGGATCGATTTCACGCGAGGACACTGGCAATCTAGTGAGCTTCGATCGGTAAGCGCAACGCAGCATGGAAGAGTTCGTAGAGAAACGTCTCGGGCAAACTGTGGGTGGCCGCTGGCAGCTCAATAGCGTGCTCGGTGTGGGTGGCATGGCGGCGGTCTACGCAGCGACGGAACCGCTCGGCAGCGAAGCCGCCGTGAAGATCCTGCATCCCGAGATCGGCATCCGGCCCGATCTGCGAGACCGTTTCATGCGCGAAGGCTATGTGGCCAATCGCATCCAGCACTCCGGAGTCGTGCGCGTTCTCGAGCACGGTGCGGTCGAGGACTGGTCCGCATTTTTGGTGATGGAGCGCCTGCAGGGCGAGTCATTGGGCGAGCGCGTATCGCGCGAAGGCACGCTGCCGTTACCCGAGTTGCTCGATATTTTGGATCAGGTGCTCGATGTTCTCGCGATCGCTCACGACGCGGGCATCGTTCATCGTGACCTCAAGCCGGACAACCTGTTCGTCTGCGAACGTGGCGTGATCAAGGTGCTGGACTTTGGCATCGCGCGAGTCACGGAAAGCGCACCCGACGACGTCCGTACGCGTACGGGTATGGCAATGGGCACGCTACCGTTCATGGCGCCGGAACAGGCGCTCGGCCGGCGCGCTGAAATCGACGGACGAGTCGATCTGTTCGCGCTCGGAGCGACGGCGTTCCGCATTTTGACCAAGCGCTACATCCACCAAGCGGATAGCCAAGCCGGTATGTTGGTCGCCATCGCTAGCCAGCCGGCTCCGCCGATCTGCAGCGTCGCTACCGACGTTCCGGAAAACGTCGCTGCAGTCGTCGACCTGGCTCTGGCATTCAACCGAGACGCTCGGTATCCCGATGCACGCACCATGCAAACGGACGTGCGCGCATTGCGGCGTGGAGATGCGCCGCCGTTCGCCGTCGCGCGACGTCGCACGGCTTGCGAAGCGACGCGTGCGGCTCTACCGCGCGTCGCCGCGACGGCGGCGCCCAAAAGCTCCTCCGATCAGCAACGCCCGCTCAACGACATTCCGACCGCTGTGGCAGGTTTCGGATTACCCACTGTCGTCGCGGCTCAGGCGACCGTCGCAGGCGCGCATCCTGGGCTTGCAAGCACAAAAGCTGCGCAAGCCGTTGCACCATCAATGACGGCCGCGGCAACTGCAGCCACTGTCGTGGCACCAGCAATCGGCTCACAGGTCATGACCGTGGCGGGGATCTCGCCGACGCTCGATACAACGCGCGTGGCGACGCCCGCTCCGGCTCCCAGCGCGAAAGAGCGCTCGGCGCCTGACGCAAAAGCGCGACCTGGTCGCTGGATGATCCCCGTGGCAGCAGCCTTGCTGCTCGTCGTCGTAGCCGCAATCACGTGGCAGGCATCGGCTTCCAATGGCTCAGCCCAAGAGCATGAAGCCGATGAAGGGGCAGCTCCGAAGGTTGGACAATCGGTAGTCCCGGTCGAACGAACTCAAGCGCGCCAGAGTGAGGAGAAGTCGCGCGAGCCGATGAACGAACGTGGTAAGCGACAGGAGAAGGCCCGCGAGCTCCAGCGGAAGATCCAGGAGCGCATGCGAGAAGCGGCCAAGAAGGAAACCGAACGGCGGAGAGACGCCGAAAAACGATAGAATCAAATTTGCTGTGCGAGGTGCAATGACTCATTCGCTGCGCGTCCTTTGGAGCATCCTGCTGATCGTGCTTCCGCTCGGCCCCGTGGGCTGCGGAGGAGGCCTCACCGTTACGAGGATCAACTCGGAGCAGAAGAAGCCGAACAACGTCTGGGTCTTTTTCACGGTCGAGCGCGGCGAGGAGCCAGTCGGCGGACTCGAAGCCAAGGACTTCAAGATCTACGAAGACGACAAGCTCGTCTCGGTGTTCGAGAGCAAGCAGACGATCCAAAACCCCGAAGTTGCTGCGGTGATGTATACGCTGCTCCTGCTCGATGTGAGCGCGAGCATCACCGACTCGGGACAAATCGGTCAGGTGGTCGACGCCGCCCAACTCTTCAGTGAACGCGTCGGCAAGACGCAGAAGGTTGGGGTCTACGCCTTCGACGGCTCCAAGAAGATCCATTCAGTCGTGCCGTTTACGGAGGCGGAAGGCTCGGTCAAAGGCGGGCTCGAAGGGCTTCGCTCGTTCAAGCCGAAGGACCCTTCGACGAACCTTCACGGCGCCGTGGTGCAGGGTTTGGAGGTTCTCAAGGAAGGTCTCGCAAAAGAGAAGAAGCCGCTCAAATTCGGCACGCTCGTCGTGTTCTCCGACGGCGCCGACCGCGCGAGCCTCGTGTCGCGCGACGAGATGAATCAGCAGATCAATAACGAAGAGTACGCGAGATACGACAGGTTTGCGATCGGCATCGGCGATCCCGCCGAGCTCGAGAGTGCGCAGCTCAGTGACATCGGTCGTGACGGCACCGAAGAAGGCAATGACCGAGCGAAGGTCAAAGAGTCGTTCGAGCGCATCGCGGCCAAGATCGAGGCTCATTCCAAGCGCTTTTACCTGCTCTCATATTGCACGCCGTCGCGCAAAGGGCAGCACGTCGTGCGCATCACCGTCGACAGCGAGAAGGCCAAGGGCAGCGGTTCGCTCGAGTACACGTTCGTCGCGGACGGCTTTGGACCGCCTCCTGACTGCGATCCCGAGCGCAAGCCGACGTTCAAGCTCGACGACGTCGAACAGAAGCCGGACAAGAATCAGGCGCTAACCAAGTGACGCGCTGCTTGCTCAACGAGAGAAAGCATCGAGTTGTTGCGGGCTGGCAGCGTCGGCCAAAACCGCGTCCCAGTCCTTGCGTTCGTGCTGGGCCGCGATGAGCGAATAGAAGACGGGGACAACGAACAATGTGAAGACGGTGCCGATGGTCATGCCCGTGACCAGCACGATGCCAATGCTGTTGCGCGCTTCCGAGCCCGGCCCGGACACGAATACTAACGGCAAGTGGCCAAACACGGTAGCGACAGAGGTCATCAGCACCGGCCGGAGGCGCGTGAGCGAAGCCTCCCGCAGCGCGTCTATCTTGTTGCGGCCTTCCGCCTGCAAAGCGTTCGCGAACTGGACGATGAGAATACCGTTTTTGGCAATCAAACCTACCAGGGTGATGAGCCCTACTTGGGAGTAGATGTTCAAGGTCGTCCAATCCAAGAACGTGAACACCAATGCGCCCGAGATGGCGAGCGGTACGGAGCCCAAGAGCACGATCAGCGGATCCCGGAAGCTCTGGAACTGTGCCGCGAGCACCAGATAGATCAAGATCACTGCAAAACCGAGCGTCTCGGTGAGCGCGGAGCCCTCGCGGCGGATCTGCCGCGACTCGCCCGCGTAGTCCGGCGTCAGCCCCGGCACGTTGACGGCCGCGGCTTCGAGCACCGCTAAGCCTTCCTCTTTGGTGACACCCGGCTTGACGCCACCGAAGACGCGCAGAGCGTTGCGCTGCTGAAAGCGCTGCAAGGTGCGCGGAGCCACCGCAGTGTCGATGCGTGTGAAGGTCGAGACTGGCACCAAGTCGCCGCCTGGCGTCTTTATCTTCAAATCAAGCAGCGGGCCTACGCTCTCGCGATCTTTATCGCCGATTTGAGGAATCACTTTGTAGCTGCGATCGAAGTAGTTGAAGCGATTGACGTACCCGCCGCCGAGCAAGGTACCGAGCGACTGGCCCACGCCGGCCAGATCGAGCCCCAAGTCCGCCACCTGCTCGCGATCGATGACGACGCGCGCTTCCGGCAAGTCAATCTTCAAGTCCGTGTCGACGTACAGGAACTTGCCGCTCTTCCAACCGGCACCGATGACTGGCGCCACGCTGGCCAGGAAGTCTTTCGGCGGCGCGTCGCTCGCAAGCACGAGCTCTACGTCATACTGCCCCGGAGTGGGCAGCGGTGGATCCAAGCGAGGGAACACCTGCAGGCCTGGCACTTGCGACACGGCTTGGTACACGTCTCCGTACATTTGCTCGGTGGAACGGTGCCGGTGCTTCCAATCTTTGGCGACCATGCCGCCGAATGCTCCCCAGTTGGCCGTCAAAGACCACATGAACTTGGCCTCGGGAAACGCTTGCACCGCCTTCACCACGTCGTGCGACGCGCGATTGGCCGCGGGCAAGGACGAGTCAGGAGAGGCCTGCATGAAGAAGCTGATGTGGCTCTGGTCTTCCACCGGAGCGAGCTCTCGCCGCGAGTGCTCGAACAGCGGCCACGCTGCCAGTGTAACGAGCAGGGACGCAGCGACGACAGCCCAACGCATGGACAGGGCACCCGCCAAGGCGCGCGCGTAAGTCCGTTTTACCACTTCAAAGCCCTGGTTCACTAACTTGGTGAGGCGGCTTTCGTGACCGTGCTCCTGGACGAAACGCGAGCTCATGACTGGTGACAGGGTGACGGCCACGACGCCCGAAACCAACACAGCCGCAGCCAACGTGATCGCGAACTCGAGGAACAGCGCGCCCGTCAACCCGCCCTGAAAGCCAATCGGCGCGTACACCGCGACCAGCGTGACCGTCATCGCCAAGATTGGCCCCACCAACTCACGCGCGGCAATCAGCGCAGCTTGGATACGGGTTTTCCCTGCTTGAACGTGGCGCTCCACGTTTTCTACCACGACGATGGCGTCGTCTACCACCAGCCCCACCGCCAGAACGATAGCCAAGATGGTGAGCAGGTTCAGGCTGAAGCCAGCCGCGTACATCACGATGGTCGCGCCTACCAGCGAGATGGGCATGGCCACGAGCGGCACCAAGGCCGTGCGCACGGAGCCGAGGAACAAGAACACCACCAAGCCGACGATGACCACCGTCTCGGTCAAGGTCTTGGTGATCTCTTTTAGCGCGTTCTCCATGAACACGGTTCCGTCGTAAGCCATCTGCATATCGAGATCGGCCGGCAGCGTCGGGCGAATCCGCTCCATCTCTGCGCGCAGGCGGTGCGCGACCTCGATTTCGTTTTCGCCAATCAGCGGCCACACGCCGAGGTAGACCGCCTCTTTGTGGCCATACTTGGCGACCATGTCCGCCTCTTCGGCGCCGAGCTCCACCTTGGCCACATCACTCAAACGCACGATGGCGCCGCGGCGTTCGGCCACGACCATGTCGCGGAATTCCTCCGCCGAGCGTAGATCGGTGTTGGCTAGCAGGTTGACCTGCACGACTTCGTTCTTCGTGCGACCGATGGCCGCCAAGTAGTTGTTCCGCTGCAGTGCCGCATACACCTCTCCTGGCGCGAGCCCGAGCGCAGCTAGCCGCTCTGGATCGATCCAGACACGCATGGCGATCTGTTGGCCACCTTCGAAAGTGACGCGCTGCACGCCGGGCAAGGTGCCGAGCTGCGGCTGCAGGTTGCGCAAGAGCCAATCGGTGATCTCTGGTGGCGAGCGCTTGCTGCTCGTGAAGCTCAGGTAGAACGACGCATATGGACGATCTGCGCGCTGTACTTCCACGACAGGCGGCTGAGCCTCGGCCGGGAGCTCAGAGCGCACTTGCTGCAGCCGCGCCGTCACCTCTGCGAGCGCCGCGGTGCTGCTGTGATTGAGCTTGAGCCGGACCGTGATGGTGCTCACCCCAGCGCGACTGGTCGACTCCAGATGGTCGACTCCGCTGATTGCAGATACCGCGCGTTCGATGGGTGTCGTCAGGAATCCCCGTACGGTCTCGGCGCTGGCGCCGGTGTAAACCGTGGTGATTACGACGGAAGAGCTTTCAATCTGGGGATACTGCTGCACCGGCAGCTTGGTCAGCGCACGCAAGCCAACGAGCAGCAACACCAGGTTGACGACCACGGCCAATACCGGATGCTTGATGAAAACGTCTGTAAACGAACGCATGACGACACCTCAGCGCGCGCTGGCGGTTTCCTCGGCAGGTTGAAGCTTCAAGCCTTCGCGCAGCTTGAACGAGCCGGAGGCAGCGACCTGTTCGCCCGGCTCGAGGCCTGCGAGTACGAGCACCGTGTCACCCAAAACGGACCCCGTTTCTACCTTGCGTTCGTGGGCACGCAGCGTGCCGTTTTCGTTTGCCGCAATCCACACGTGATCCCCGTCCGGACCCTTGCGTAGCGCGCTCACCGGAATGACCACGGCCGAGCTCGACTCACCCACGGGCACCAAGACCCGCACCGATGCGCCTGGCGGCGGGCAGTGCTCGGAAGCCTCGAGCCGAGCGCGCACGGTGGTGCTGCGCGTACTCGGATCCACCCGTGCGTCGACGGCCAGCACCTGGGCCTTCAGCACGTGGCCCTGACTGGTGCGCACTTCGAGCTTCGCGCCGACGCGCATGTTCTGTGCGACGCTTTGCGCCACAGAAAAGTCGACGTTCACGACTTCATCGACACCCTGAAGAGTGGTGAGCGTGACGCCTTCGTTCAAGTACTGCCCGGGGTGCACGTCCGATAGCCCCACGCGAGCACGAAACGGGGCGCGAATCGTTTTTTTCGCGATGAGCGCGCGCAGTCGCGTGCTTTGTGCCTCGGCGACTTCGCGCTGAGCATGCACTTGGTCCACCTCGTCTTGCGTCGTCGCGCCTGCCTTGAGCAGCTGCTCACGACGGTCCAGCATGGTCTTCGAGAGCTTGGCTTGCGCGTCGAGCGCACGCAGCTCCGCCTGCTCCACCGACGTGTCCAGCGCAACCAGCACCGTGCCCGCGGCGACGACTTTGCCCGGTTCCAGAAATGTCCGGGCGACCGAGCCCGAAACCTCGTTTTTCAACGTGATGGATTTCAACGCCAGCACGGTGCCAACGGCCGTGGTCGTGACCAGGTGTTGCCGTGCCTCCGCTTTGGCGAGAGTCACTCGCTCCATCGGCTCAGGCTGATGGGCAGCCGCGTCTGCCGCTTTTTGATTCGCGTCCTGCTTCCAGGCAGCGAGCAAAACCCCGCTGCCGAGCACGACACCGAGCAACACGAAACCCTGGACCCCGCGACGCAGGGCCGAAAAACTTTGGGAGCGCATGAGCAGACCTCGCTCGACTGTTCTACAGTTTGATGACCGTCGAACTCCATAGGGAGCTGGGTACGGCAGCGCAAGTCCCCGAGAGCAGAATGTGAAACGGGCCCTTCAGTCGTTGACGCGCGCTACGCGGCGCATGAGCTCCGCCGCATAGGCCGCGAGCACGTCACGCCGCACTTCGTAAAAGGCAAACTGCCCTTCACGACGTTCGTCAATCAACCCGGCACGCAACAGTTCCCGAACATGATGCGAAACAGTGCCTTTGCTGACGCCAGCGCCGATGCACAGCTTCTGGCACGGGCACTCTCGTTCGCTCCCAATCGACTCGAGCAGCGCCATACGTCGCGGATCCGCCACGGCTTTGGCAATGGCCTGAAACTGACCGTCCGTCAGCAAGGCAGGAGCACGGCGAGACGACACTGTCTCATCCATATCAAACTGGCCGCGCCTGCTGTCAAGGTTTCCTCTTGACAGGTGCCCGAAGGCGAAAGAGGGAGATCTGGCGCTGGACGCCGCAGCCCGGCTCGCTCGCCCCCACTCATGCTCGAGATCGTGCCGTTCGTTCTAGGCATCGCGATCGTGCGCGCGTCTACCTGAATGGCACAGGACGAACGACGCGAACGTCAACGCGATGGCTCGGCGCCACGATCTCGCGACGTGGCAGCCGAGGGCGCAGAAGCACGCTAGAGTGGGCGCGTGACGTTCGGCGCGATTCTAGTTCTCTCCGTCGGTTTGGCGATGGACGCGACGGCTGCTTCGGCAGCACGCGGCATGGCGGCTCGCGTCGTGGGATTGCGTCACGCGCTGCTAGTTGCCTCGTTTTTCGGCGGATTTCAGGCTTTGATGCCGCTCGCTGGCTGGAAGTTGGGTAAGAAGCTCGGCCCGTTGGTGCAAGCTTGGGATCATTGGATCGCTTTTGCGCTGCTCGGGGCCATTGGCGGCAAAATGTTGTGGGAAGCGTACGCAGAGGCGGATGAGCCTTCAACCGCTACGACCGAGGACTCCGGCGAGCAAGCGTTTCGCATCAAAGTCTTGTTCGTGCTCGCGGTGGCCACCAGCATCGACGCATTCGCAGCAGGCATCACGTTGCCAATCCTGGGCGCGCCGCTCGTACTTTCGCTGGCCACCATCGGCGTCACCACGGCGATCCTGAGCACCCTCGGGCTGTTCGCTGGCAGAAGGTTCGGAGCGCTACTAGGCAAGCGTCTCGACGTGGTTGGCGGGCTGGTCCTGATCGCGCTCGGAACGAAGATTCTCGTCGAGCACCTACGTTGAGTGAGCTGCGCCCTGAGTGCGCCCGATCTCGAAGGGCGTAACACCGCGCAGCAAGCGCCAACGGGCAAACGTTCAATCCGCTTCGCTACAGGCGCCCCAATGGCCCTCGCTGCAAATCTGTACGCCAGATACACAATTCATCACGCTGCCTTGAGCGGGCAACGGCAATGTACAACTCCGCGAGTCGCCATCGTTACAACGCTCACTCGCCAGCTCGTTTGAACGCACGGGCGTGGCCTGCTCGCTCGAGTCACCAGTGATCAGCGGCGGATGTTCATGCGCGCTACCACAGGCGAACAAGAAGTAGATGCCCAGCAGCGCGATCGTGAGGCGCAGGCACGCATTCTGTACGAAATCACCCCAATCAGGCTCATTCAGCGTCACGTATCCACTCCTCGGCCGAGCGCGTTCGCGAGCTTCTACGGAGTTGCGACTCGCCACACAGGATGTAGCTCGAAGTAGTCGAACAGGCAACCTCCGCCTACACCAGATTACGTGACTCAAACTGAGAATCACCCCCGTGGGTGTCGTGTGTCTCAACCTGAGCCGGAAGCATAGATGGCCTACTTCCGCAGCCTTTCTCTCGACGTCACTCCAATTGTCGAACATCGGCTTTGGTGAGCTCGCCAGCTCTCAGAGAAACGTTTCGACCGCAGGCAGACTCGAAGCTAATGCCAGCCACCGTCTTGTGCCGGTCAACCCGGGCTGGCGGAACGCCGACCCTTCGGATCGACCTCGGCAGCGCCTGCAAACATCCGCCCAAGGCGAGCTAGTCCTCCGCAGCGCCGCAGGCTCATCAGCCCAACACAAGTTGTCCCTTCGACCGGTCCGGCAGCATCCTGCACACATCCGCCCAACGGGGAATGCGCGCCGCGAGTGATCACACAGCGCGCGCAGACATCAGCCCAACACAAGTTGTCCCTCGGCAGCGGGCTCGGACATCGGCCCAATTCAAGTCGGCTCTCGGCAGCGTGCAGACATCAGCCCAACACAAGTTGTCCCTCGACCGGTCCGGCAGCACCCTGCACACATCCGCCCAACGGAGAATGCGTGCCGAGAGTGATCACACAGCCGGTCGCAGACATCAGCCCAATTCATGTCGGCTCTCGGCAGTGCGTGCAGACATCGGCCCGATTCAAGTTCGCTCTCGGCAGCACGCGCAAAAGCGTCGGCTGCCTCACGCGGCCGGCCCAAGCTGTCGAGCAAGGTGCGGCCCAGTGTGAAAGCTGGCAGCGGCGCCCGTGAGTCATTGTGCGTCCAGACATCAGCCCAATTCAAGTCGGCTCTCGGCGGCGCCCGCAGACCTCGGCCCAATTCAAGTCGGCCCTCGACAGCGCGCCCAGACATCAGCCCAATTCAAGTCGGCCCTTGCCAGCTGCGCGTGCAGACATCAGCCCAATCCAAGTTCGCTCTCGGCAGCGGGCTCGGACATCGGCCCAATTCAAGTCGGCCTTCGGCGGTGCCCGCAGACCTCGGCCCAATTCAAGTCGGCCCTCGACGGCGCCCGCAGACCTCGGCCCAATTCAAGTCGGCCCTCGACAGCGCGCGCAGACATCAGCCCAATTCAAGTCGGCCCTTGGCAGCTGCGCGTGCAGACATCGGCCAATCCAAGTTGGCTGTCCCAG
>JBMOMJ010000062.1:0-1903 GCA_049324695.1 Myxococcota bacterium | reverse complement strand
CAGACATCAGCCCAATTCAAGTCGGCCCTCGGCACCGCGCGCAGACCTCGGCCCAATTCAAGTCGGCCCTCGACAGCGCGCGCAGACATCAGCCCAATTCAAGTTGGCTCTCGGCGGCGCGTGCAGACGTCAGGCCGGCAAGTTGCGGACCAGTGAAGTGCGGATTGGCGTCCGCTCGCCGCGACGCAAGTGAGCGTAATTCGAGTCGCAGTCGGCGCTCCACATTTGTATCGAAATATCGATTTGCCGTTCTGAATTTGGTTCATTTGGTGTGAGCGGTGTGGTAGAAGATAGAGGTCGAAAGTACAGGTGCAGCGGTGGGTACGAAGCAGCTCGCATTCGCTTTTCCATTTTCGTGGGGCGGTCGACGCAAAAATGCGGGACGCCATTCGAGCGCGGCGCGCACGAATGTGCCGCATCGCGCTCGCCCCGCGCATAGAAAGGATCGGCCCGTGCTCATTACCATGCGCTCGAAGTGGCGATCGTTGCGGACACCGTTCGTGTTCCCTACGTTGCGCAAGGCCATTGCGGATGCTCGGTTGAGCACGGTGCACGGCTTTCGAGTTTGCGAGTTCTCGGTGCAGGGCGATCACATCCACCTGTTGGTGGAAGCGGAGAGCCGGGAAGCGCTTCAGGCGGGGGTGCGGGCTTTGGCGATTCGCATCGCAAAGCGGGTCAACCGTCTTGTATTCGAACGCGGGCCGTTTTTTGCAGACCGTTATCACTCGCTCGAGCTGACGACGCCGCGCACCGTTCGGTTTGCGCTCATCTACGTGTTCGGGAATTTTCGCAAGCATGCGCGAGTGCCATTGCGAGATGACCGCGTGGATGTCTACTCGTCGGCACCATACTTTCTTGGCTTCGTGGAGGGGAAGCCCCGTCTTTCGAGTCGTGGGCTCGAATGGGCTGGAGCGATACCCATCGATCAGCCACAAACGTGGTTACTCGCTCACGGCTGGAAACGACATGGGCTAATTTCGATTCGAGATTCACCAACGAAGCGTTCTCACTGATCCAGCTCATCCCCGAGTGCGCTCGCGGTCCTCGATGCAGCGGGCAACATACGCCCTGCGTGTCTCGCCGCGCCACGTCACTCGTTGGGTGAACTCGCGGTGATCGATGGCTAACATTCGCCTTGCGCGCGGTGCCTGCCTCGCACGTCGTCGCCGTGCCGCCGATTACGAGATATCGAACTCATCGTGTGCGAATGCCGCCAGCAGATCCACGAAGCCCAGCGGTGGGTGCCAATACCATATTTGCTCTTGAAGCTTCCCACACTACAACGAAGCGGTCGGCAGGCAACATCGCGCCCCGAAACTCTTGATTGCCGCTCACACTGACTGCGGTGAGCGCGCGCACGTGAAGAACTGGTCGGCCACAGGCTCCATCTCTGTGCGCTCGGCCGATCCGGCCTTGCCAGGTATTCCGCCCGGCAGGCTGCACGCGCTTCTCGGGCGGCGTGATGCTCTTGCCGAAGAACTGTTCGTCCACAGCCTCCATCTCTGCAAGCTTGGCGATCCCCGCCTTGCTAGGTATTCCGCCGGGCAGCTGCGCGCGCTTCTCGGGCGGCCCGATGCTTGCTGGTCACGCTTCGCCGTATAGCATGTCCGACGCTTCGCCGCGTAGCATATCCGTCGCTTCGCCGCGTAGCATCCGTCGCTTCGCCGCGCAGCATATCCGACGCTTCGCCGCGTAGCATATCCGTCGCTTCGCCGCGTAGCATATCCGTCGCTTCGCCGCGGAGCATGTCCGACGCTTCGCGGCGTGGCATGTCCGACGCTTCGCCGCGTAGCATCCGACGCTTCGCCGCATAGCATGTCCGACGCTTCGCCGCGTAGCATGTCCGACGCTTCGCCGCGTAGCATGTCCGACGCTTCGCCGCGTAGCATGTCCGACGCTTCGC
>JBMOMJ010000061.1:237391-243464 GCA_049324695.1 Myxococcota bacterium | reverse complement strand
TGAGCAGCCCCGTTTCAGCGCTGGCAGCCCCGTTTCAGCGCGTGCGGCTCCGAGCAGCCCCGTTTCAGCGCGTGCGGCTCCGAGCAGCCCCGTTTCAGCGCGTGCGGCTCCGAGCAGCCCCGTTTCGAAGCCGAGCAGCTCTGAGCAGCTCCGTTTCAGCGGCTGGCAGCCCCGTTTCGAAGCCGAGCAGCTCCGAGCAGCCCCGTTTCAGCGCGTGCGGCTCCGAGCAGCCCCGTTTCGGAGCCGAGCAGCTCTGAGCAGCTCCGTTTCAGCGGCTGGCAGCCCCGTTTCGGAGCCGAGCAGCTCTGAGCAGCTCCGTTTCAGCGCGTGCAGCTCTGAGCAGCTCCGTTTCAGCGCTGGCAGCAGCTCTGTTTCGAAGCGGTGCAGAACCGTTTCAGAGTTTTAGTTGATGGAGAAGCTCTTCGATACCGTAACGGCGTTGCCGCTGAAGGCGGGGACGTGTGCTTTGCGGAAGAGTGAAGCGACGCAGCCGCCGACGGAGGTGCCGGCGAAGGGTGCGCCTTCGACGTTGGCTGTGGTGACGCGGCCGCTGGGAGCGAAGGTGACGGTGACGCGACCGGTGCCGGTGGGGCCGCCGAGTTTTTTGCAGCTGCCTGCGGAGCCCGCTGCGGCGCTGAGGGCGCTGACGGCGGCAGCTTTGCTGAAGGGTTGGTCGCTGCCGACAGCGGGCGGCGGAGCGGCTTCTTCCTTCTTCTTTTCTTCTTTCTTGGCGCCAGGGGTGGTGGTGCCTGGTGTTGTTGCGCCGGGTTTGGCGGCGGAGCCTGGCTTGCCTGCTTCGGCAGACGCGGCGGGAGTGGCTTCGCCCTTGGCGGCGGCCTCTTTGGCTTTTTCTTCGGCAGCGCGTGCGCGCTCTTCTTCGAGGCGCTTTTCCTCGCGGGCTTTTTCGGCGGCTTCCTTGGCTTTGAGTTCTTCTTCTCTGGCTTGGAGAATGGCGGCGGAAGCGGAGGCGGCAGCTGCGGCGAGAGCTTCTTCTTTGTTTTTGGCGTTGATGCTGAGCGCTGCGGCGCCGCCGCCGATTACGAGCACTAGGAGGACGACGAGTGCGATGACGATTTTCTTTGAGCCGCGAGCTTCGGGCGCGGGAGCGCCAGTAGGAGCAAAGGACTCGACGATCTTGGGCTTGGGTGGTTCCGGCGGCGCGGGCGCAGTGAGGAGCGCGTTGTTGTCCGCGAGGCTGAACATTGGGCTGCCACCGCCCATGCTGGGGGCGCCGAGAAGGTCGTCTGCGCCGACGCGATTGGTGGCGCCTTTCTTGTTGGGTGGCTCTGGTTTCGTCGGCGCGGGGCCAGAGAAACCGGCTTTGAGTGCATCGAGCGAGAAGAGGACGGAGTTTTCGTTGCGGGCGCCCGTTGGTTTGATCTCTTCGGTGCCAGCGCCGGGCGCGGGGGGCTTGCCTGGTGCTGGACGCGCTGGGGGCGGAGCGGGTGCGGGTTCGTCGTCGTCAGCGCCGGCAGTCGCAGCGCCCGCGAAGAGATCGGCTCCTGGCTGTGAGCGGCCTCCGGTGACGCGAGCGGCTGGTGTTGCAGACGCACGATTCGGACTCGAGGTCTTGTCTTTGAGCAGCGGTTTGAGCTCGGCGCATTCGAGGATCGGGAGCCAGTCGGCCATGCCTTCTTTCCAGACGAAGGCATCTGCCGTGACGACGCCGCTCTTCCAGCCATCGACGACTTCTTGAGTCGTGAGGGTGCGCTGATCGGTTTCGCTGAGGTTGACCGACCAGCGGTCGTCGGAAGTTGCCGGAGGCGGCGCGGAACCCGCTGCTGCTCCCATGTCCACGGGAAGTTCGGAATCGCCGGGCGCTTCGGCGGGTGGCGGAGAGGAGGTGCCGGCCTTTTCCTGCTGGCCATCGACGACGATCGCGGTGCCACAGCCCTTGCAGCGGATCTTGACCTTCCTGCCGCGGACTTTATCGTCGGCGATCGTGTACTTGGCTCCGCAGGAGTCGCACGTAATCTTCATCGTTCCTCGAGGGCGTATCGGATCTATGGGACCGCACAGCGGCTTGGAGAGCCTGGCGATGCCATCGGCGTGAGAAAGTTGTAGTCGCGAACGCCGGGACCTTAGCAAAATCCAGGGCGGTTTGGGGGCGCGGCGTGAGGGGCTGAGCGCACCAGGCGGCGCCTACACGCAGCCCGGCGGGCTCCGGCGCGGCGCGTAGGCGGTTAGTCCGGCTGCAGGAGCCGCAAAGTGCCCTTGCGATGCGCGCGGCGCGGTTGTGCGTCAGTTGACGGGCACGAGTGCGGCGCCGCACTTGCCGCAGAATTGGCTGTCGCCGGGGAACTGCATGCCGCAGATGGGGCAGATCTTGTGGGTGTACGTCGGCGCTTGTCGTCGCTGGGCGACGGCGAGTGCGGGCACGAGCGGTTCTTGGTGCTTTGGGCAGACTTCGACGCCGGGGTCGTAACCCTGCCCGCAGACGGGGCAAACGCCGCCAGTGGGACCCACGGCGGTTCCCGGTGAGAGCGCGATCAGGCGGTTCCCATCGGAGGCGCAGAACTCGGCGCCGGATGGGTACTCTTCGCGGCAGGTGGGGCACACCTTGGTTGCGCGTGGCGCCGCCGCGCTGGGCTGAGGCACGCTGAGGCGCTGTGTGCCGGTTCCCAGAGCGGCGGGTGCGCGCCGACGGCCGCGGAGCACGATGAGTAGCCCGAGCATGCCCAAGCTGAGCGAGAGGCCGCCTACGACGGCGACGAACGCAATCTTCTTCGTGTGCGCTTCGTCTTCGCCGACGCCCGAGCGCGCGCCGATGGTGCTCGAGGCAATGCGCGCAATGGCGGCTTCACTCGATTCCCCTTCGGCGTTGAACTCGCCTTGCTTCAGGAGCGCGTCATAGCGCTCACGTGACACGACTTCGACTTCGACGGCCACCGAGCGATCGGCGACGGTTACTTGCAGCCGCGCGATCGCTTCGGGAGCGGACTGCGGAATCACGACTTTACCTTGCCCGCTGAGTTGAACGGAGGCTCCGCCACTCGCGACGGTCCACACCGGTGTGATCCCCAGCGGACAATTCGAAGCGTCGAGTACGGACGCGCGGAACGTAAACTCTTCGCCCGGCCGCATTAGTTTGCGCGACGGTCGCACCTCGAGCCGCTCCGGCAGGCCGGTCGTTGCGCAGCGTGGTTCGCGCTGTGGCTTGCGCTCGGGTTGCGCTGCAGGCGCCGCCGAAGCAATTGGCGCGGGCTCTGGATCTCCCTGACGTCGCACCAACGTCAGCACGCGCGTACGGCGCACGCTCGCAGTGCAATTTTGTCCCTGAATTACGAACTGATACTGACCGGTCTCGTCGAAGCGAATCTGATTGTCGGTTGCGCTGATCGTCGTCACCACCGTCGCTTGACGTGGGTCACCTGGCGCCGTCTGGCAGCGGGTCTGCCAGCCACGCGAACCGCTCTTGTGACTCGTACGTGTGAGCCCGGGAAACTGCTCCCAACATTCGGTCGTCGAAAAGTTGCGACCTGGAAAAGCGATCGCTAGCTCCGTTCCCGAACTCGTGACTTCGACGTTGCCACCTGCTGCACCACCGCCGCTCGGCCGTGGCCCGCAAGCCGTGCCCCAATCACCGACATTCCAATCCGACCTCAAGGGTGAGGCCGACCAGCGGCCCGCAAGCGTTGGCGCTTCAGCGACGCTCGCACGCGCGCTCAACGCGATGATGGCGATGACCAACGATGTAGTGCGAATGCGCACCTGATTTCTCAAGTCCGCCCCCTTTCAGTGCGTGAGCGCGCGAGGTTGCGTTGACACGGGATTTTCCATGATGCTAGCGTCCGCTACCTTACCGAGCCCGAAGATTTCGACCGGTTTCGGAAAGATGCACGAAAGGGCGAGCACGATGCGGAATGCGTTGACCCGGCGGCTTGTCTCCACGATCGGAGGGCTCGCCACTGCCGCCGCAGCCCTCGGGCTCGCCGGAGCGGCCAAAGCCCAGGTTGCCGTGGATGACCGCGTGCCGAGCTCGAATGGCGACGGCATGGACACCCATTTGTTCCGGCCTGCCGTCGATTCCAAAGGCTTCTTCTCGGTCAACGGTTCGGACATTCTCGGCAAGCGCGACATCAGCTTTGGCCTGGTGCTCGACTACGGTCTCAACCTAATGCGCACTCGCGTGGATCGCACGCCGACCAACGCGATGGGCACTGAGTGCACCACCAACGAATGCGCGGTCGTCGGCTCCGGCAGTGGAGTGCCTGCGCTCGTTCAGAATTCGTTTCAAGGAACATTCGGCTTCAACTACGGCATCGCGAACCTCGGGGTAGTCGGCATCTCGATCCCCGTGGTGTTGATGACCGGTGACACAGCTTATCAGATTGGTCCAAACGGTGGGCTCTACAACGCTGCCAACTTCTCGCAGCAGAGCATCAGTGGGCTCAACCTCCACGCCAAGTATCGCATCACGCGAGTCGACAAGACCATCGGTCTCGCAGCGCTCCTCCAAGCTGGCATTCCGGTAGGCAACGCGCCACGCGCAATGGGTGCCGAACCCGGCGCGTGGGTATGGCCGCAAATCATCGCCGAGCATCGCTTCGCGGCGAATCGTTTCCGCATCGGCGCGAACCTTGGTTATCGCCTGCATGGCGGCAAGAATCCGCGCTTCCAAAACGACACCACCGGCGCTTGGCAGCTCGAAGAGGGCCACCTCGTTTACGGCAACATGGGCACCTTCGGGCTCGCGCTCTCGCTCCGCGCACTCGACGCGCTCGACATCGTCGCCGAAAGCTACGGCACCTACCTCACCAGCTCTGGCACCAACTCCAAGCAAAAGCTTTCGCAAGAAATCATCGGCGGCATCAAGCTCTTCATCGAGAAGAACAGCTACTTGATGATGGGCGCTGGTAGCCGCGCTTTCTCTACCGGTTTCGAAGCTGCTGACGTGCGCCTCGTGCTCGGCTTCGTCTACGAACCCTCGATTGGCGATCGCGACGGCGACGGCTACAAAGACGATCAAGACGCCTGTCCGGACGAGCCTGAAGACTTCGACGGCTTCCAAGACGGCGACGGCTGCCCCGAGCCCGACAACGACAACGACGGCATCCTCGACGTCGACGATCGCTGCCCGATGATCCCAGAAGATCGCGACGGCGACCAAGACGAAGACGGCTGCCCCGAAGGCAAGCCCGACGGTGATCGCGACGGCGACGGCATCCCCGACTCCAAAGACAAGTGCCCCGACATTCCGGAAGATCGCGACGGCTTCCAAGACGAAGACGGTTGCCCTGAAGCCGACAACGACAAAGACGGCATTCCCGACAAAGAAGACCAGTGCCCGAACGACGCCGAAGATCGCGACAAATTCGAAGACACCGACGGCTGCCCTGATCCCGACAACGATCGCGATCAAATCCCGGACACCAAAGACAAGTGCCCGAACGATCCCGAAACGTACAACGGCTACCAGGATGAAGACGGCTGCCCCGACAAGGGCAAGGTCGTCATCGAAGGCAACGACATCATCATCTTCGAAAAGGTCCAGTTCGAAACCAACAGCGCCAAGATCCTCCCGGCTTCGAACGAAATCCTCAACGCCGTGGCTGCCGTGCTGAAAGGCCACCCCGAATTCAAAGTCGTCGAAGTGGGCGGCCACGCCGACGAACGCGGCAGCGACGAACACAACCTTCGCCTCACCAAAGCGCGCGCTGCATCCGTGATGGAAGCCCTCAAGGGTCGCGGCATCAACCCCAACCGCCTCCTCTCACAGGGCTACGGCGAATACTGCCCACTCGACGATCGCTCAGTCCCCGTCGCCTGGGACAAGAACCGCCGCGTCGAATTCAAAGTCGTCCGCACCGAAGAAGGCGACACCGGCGTCAAACGCGGCTGCGACACCGCCCGCGGCAAAGGCATCCTCCCGCCCCAGCCCGCCAAGTAGCCCGCCAAACAACCCGGACTCAGTGCGGCGGCGCAACCCCAGCGCCGCCGCGTCGCCCTGAACGCGCCCGCCCGCGCTGAACGCGCCCGCCCTTACGCGCCCGCTCGCCCACGCGCACTCCGCTCGCCCAAGCGCACTCCGCTCGCCCCTGACGCGCGCTCGCCCAAGCGCACTCCGCTCGCC
>JBMOMJ010000061.1:220133-237291 GCA_049324695.1 Myxococcota bacterium | reverse complement strand
CGCTGAACGCGCCCGCCCTTACGCGCCCGCTCGCCCACGCGCACTCCGCTCGCCCAAGCGCACTCCGCTCGCCCCTGACGCGCGCTCGCCCAAGCGCACTCCGCTCGCCCCTTACGCGCCCGCTCGCCCCCTCGCCTCACACACTCTCTCTCGCCCTGACGCGCGCTCGCCCTCGTGCCGAGTCCGCTCTCAGGCGCGCACGTCAGCGAATTCGAGTGCAGGTTTGGGGGCGCCTCATTGCAGCCCACCTGCGCACCAGCGTTCCACGCCAGGTGCCACTCAGCGGCCGCTCAACCACGTAACGGAGCCGCCGCCTAACGGCCTCAGGACTCCCGCCGAATTCAAGTTGGTCCCGTTGCTACCGGGCCTTCCGCCGAATTCAAGTTGGTCCGGTTTGCTACCGGGCCTTCCGCCGAATTCAAGTTGGTCCGGTCGCTACCGGGCCTCCCGCCGAATTCAAGTTTGGTCCGGTTTGCTACCGGCCTCCCGCCGAATTCAAGTTGGTCCGGTTTGCTACCGGGCCTTCCGCCGAATTCAAGTTGGTCCGGTTTGCTACCGGGCCTTCCGCCGAATTCAAGTTGGTCCCGTTGCTACCGGGCCTTCCGCCGAATTCAAGTTGGTCCCGTTGCTGCCCGGCTTCTGCTGAATGCGGGATCAGCGCGCGCGAATGACGTGCCAATGTTTGCGGCCGCGTCGGACGAGCAGCATTTCGCCGTGGAGGAGCCACTCGGTGGTGGCACGATCTTCGAGCGTGGCTTTGCGCCCATTTACCAAGATGGCGTTGGTCGAGAGTAGTTCGCGCGATTCGCGTTTGCTCTTGGCGACGCCGGCCTCGACCAGCACCTCGACGAGCGGCGCGCCTTCGCCTTCTAGGCTGCTCTTCTGAATCGTAACGGAGGGCGTGTTTTGGAACACACTTTCGAGCGTGCGCTGATCGAGCCCTGCGACGTCCCCTGAGAATAGAGCTTGGGTGGCGGCTTCGGCTTGCGAGAGACCGTCGGCGCCGTGCAAGAGCTCTGTCATGTGCGCAGCGAGGGCGCGCTGCGCGGCGCGCGCGCCGGGATCGGCGCTCTGCGCGGCAATGAGCTCCTCGATGCGTGTATGCTCGAAGAACGTAAACGTGTTGAGGTAGGTGGGCACGTCGGCGTCGGCGACGTTTAGCCAGAACTGGTAAAATTCGTACGGCGATGTGCGATCGGCGCTGAGCCAAATCGCGCCGCTCTCGGTCTTACCGAATTTGCCGCCGTCCGACTTCGTGACGAGCGGCGTGGTGAGCCCATAGGTTTGCACGCTGCGCACGCGCCGAATCAAATCGACGCCGCCCACCGTGTTGCCCCACTGATCAGATCCAGCGACCTGCACCGTGACTTGGTCGTGATCGTACAAGTAGAGGAAGTCGTAGGCCTGCAGCAGCATGTAGCTGAACTCGGTGTAGCTGATGCCCTGTTCGCGGTTGTTCAAACGCTCACGCACCGAGTCCTTCTGGATCATCATGTTGACCGAGAAGTATTTGCCTACGTCGCGTAGCATCTCGAGGTAACCGATGCCCTTGAGCCAATCGGCGTTGTTGCGCAGACGCGCCGCGTTCTTGCCGGAGAAGTCGAGCAATCGCTCGAAGATGGGGCGGATGGCGTTGACGTTCCGATCCACGTCGTCAAGGCTCATCATCTGGCGCTCGGCGCTCTTGCCAGAAGGATCGCCGATCATACCGGTGCCGCCGCCCAGCACCACGACCGGAAGGTGACCGGCGCGCTGAAAACGAGCCAGGTTGATGATTTGTACGAGGTTGCCGACAGTGAGCGATGGCGCTGTTGGATCGAAACCGGCGTACACGTTGCGCGGCGTATCCAAATGAGCTCGCAGCTCGTCGGGATGCGTTTGCTGGTGAATGATACGGCGCTGCGCGTAGTCGGTGAGGACGTGCATGGGGCTCGGCTCTATACCACGCCGCCCAGCCGTGCCCGAGCTTGCACGGCGCGCCGCCTTATTCGGGCAGGCGCCAGGTCAGGGGACCCTCATCCAAGGCTTGATCGGTGGCCGCCACGGCTGGAACCAGCACGGCGCCGCTAGTCGACAATGCGAGCGCCTTGCCGGCAACGCGTCCGCGAACTCGGCCACTCTCGAGATCGACCAGCCACGGGCTAGCGAAGACGAGTGCGCCGGTGACCAGAACGTCGCCGAACGCATCCAAAGGCGTCGGTAGCGGCGTGAGCTCCCCGGCTTCGGCGTCGAACAGAAGCAGATTCTTGGAGCGGCGTACCAACGCGCGTGCGCCGTAGCTCGAGAGTACCGCGTCGCCCGCTTGCAAACGGTGCAATACCTGCTTCTGCACATCGAACAGCACGCAGTCCGCGCCGGGATACAACGCAACCAAGCGCTGTGAAGGGCGCGTCGGCTCGTCGCCGAGCAACGCCACTTCGATGTCGAGCGACTTGCGCTGCGCCCGCGTCACGACCTCGACGTTGAGGCGACCGGGCCGCTTCTCAATCGCGCAACCCACGAGTAACACGTCATTGGTTGCATCACTCCACAGCACGCGCCCGCCGCAGTTCTTGTCCGCGATGGCACGCTTCTCATTGGTGCGCACTGCCCACAACGAGCCATCCGCGTTGCGTCGAATCACCGAGGCGCCAAATGTTCCCGCGAGCGTTTCGACCAAGCCGCCGCGCGCTTGCTCGATGTCGACGACGACGCTCGAGAACACGTCAGCGTTCGGATTGGGAGCGACGTACGGCGCTTTCGGCCCGCGGCACTCGCGCACGTTGTCTTCCAGCCGGTACGGCCACACGAAGCGCTTGCCTTTGGCATTCTCGGCGCGCGCGACGCTCAAGCTGATGAGCTTGCCGGCTGGGTCGACGTGCACGCGAGCGATGGGATCCGGGCTCGTGTACAGTACCCGCTCGCTCCCATCTGCAAGCTGCTTCATGATCAGCTCGTTACTCGCGTCGGAGATGCGCACGTAGAAAAGCGCCTCGCTACCGAACACTAGTGTGCGATGCACGCCTACGGGATCGTGCGGCTCCGTGCGCGTATCGGCGCCGAACGCGCTCACGGCACTACGCGCTCCGGTCAGCGTGTCATAAAGCTCGACGGTGTCCGTGCGCTTCAACACGAGCCAGCGCCCGTCTTCGGAGCGGGCCAAGAGCTCGTCGATGATTTGCTCTTCGCCGCTCGCGAATTCGAGATAACGCAGCATGCGATCGCCGCGTGCTTCGCCTTGTTCGGAGCTCGTCACTGTCAAGCGGCCATCACCATCGGTGTCGCTGCGCGCTTGGCACACCACCAACCAGCGCGCATCCGGCGCGGCCGCCTCGAGGCGTAGCGGACCGGCGACAGGAGCTCCGGCGGGTGGCAGCGAGCCTTTCTCAACGGTCGGTGCGGCAGGCACTGCGGGCAGCACCGCATTTTGCGCTGCGGCTGGGAGCGGCAGCGCGCCGTTCGGCTTGCGTGTCTGCGCGGTCGCCGGTGAGCTCACTGGCGCGCAAGCCGCGAGCACCAGCAAGAACCAGGGCGTTCGAAGCAAAAACGAGGTCCGCAACGCCGGCACCATAGCCGACTTCGGGCCGGCACCCACCCCGAAAAGCAGTGCTAGTCTGCCTTCACGATGAGCCTTTCCCACGCTCTTTCGAGTCTTCAAGCCGCGCTCCGCGTTCGTTCGCTCACGAGCTCCATGTTGCTCGTCACGCTGCTAGGCGTGCCAGGCTGCGGCAGCAAAGGCGCGGTGACGCTCACCGCACAGATCCAAAATCCATCTTTGGCGGTGAAGAGCGTGGCGCTCGGCACCGCGCTCGAAGGTTCGTTCGACTTGCTGCTCGATCTCGGCCCTGAGGCGCCCAAAGCAACCACGGTCACTCCCGGTAGCTTCGCGCTGCGAAACCAGCAGAGCGTGCTCGTCTCCACTCTCGGCGTGACCTTCAGCGATGCCCCACCGTACGAGATCGCCGTGGGCGGTTCGAAAACCATCACCGTGACGCTCGACGCGAGCAAGCTGGTGGAAGCGAGCGTGCGCGACGCCCTGTGCGCTGGCCAAGTTTCGTACCTCGCGACTCTGAGCGATACGCTGACGTCCAACACCTCCACCACCGAGAGCCTAAGGTTCTCGCCGAATTGCCAGTAAAGAGACGGCCATGGCTCATCGCGCCCACTTCGAGACCTGGAGCGGCATCGAGGTGCCCGCCGTTGCACGCCCGGAGGACGCCGGTATCGACCCCGCGCGCGACTTGGGCGAGCCGGGCGCGTACCCGTTCACGCGCGGGCCTCACGCCACGATGTACCGCGAAAAGCCGTGGACCATGCGTATGTTTGCTGGTTTCGGCGCGCCAGAAGACACCAATCGACGTTTTCGGTTTTTGCTCGAGCAGGGGCAAACCGGGCTTTCCACGGCGTTCGATTTTCCAACGCTGATGGGTTACGACTCCGATTCGCCGCGCGCGCTCGGGGAGGTGGGCGTATGCGGCGTTGCGGTCGACACCTTGCGAGACTTCGAAGTGCTGTTCGATGGCATTCCGCTCGACCGCGTTACCACCTCGATGACCATCAATGGTCCGGCGTTGGTGTTGCTCGCCTTCTACGTGGCGCTCGCCGACGTGCGCGGTATTCCGCGAACGGTGCTCGGCGGAACCATCCAGAACGATTGCCTCAAAGAGTTCATCGCGCAGCATGCCTGGTTGGTGCCGCCGCGCCCGGCGATGCGCATCGTGAGCGACATGATCGAGTTCTGTTCGCGCGAGATGCCGCGCTACAACGGCATTTCGATCAGCGGTTATCACATTCGCGAAGCAGGTTCGACCGCTGCGCAGGAGCTTGCGTTCACGCTCGCGAACGGCATTGCCTATGTGGAGGCGTGTCGCCAGCGCGGGCTGGATGTGGACGATTTCGCGCCACGTTTGAGCTTCTTCTTCGATGTGCACAACGATTTCTTCGAAGAGATCGCCAAGTTTCGCGCGGCGCGACGCATGTGGGCGCGCTTCATGAAGGAGCGCTTTCAGGCCAAGCGCGAGCAAAGCCTCAAGCTTCGCACCCACGCGCAAACAGCCGGGGTGAGCTTGACCGCGCAGCAGCCGCAGAACAACGTCGTGCGCGTCGCGCTGCAAGCGCTGGCCGCGGTCCTCGGTGGCACCCAATCGCTGCACACCAATTCGCTGGACGAAACCTACGCGCTGCCCACTGAGTCCGCCGTAACGCTGGCATTACGAACGCAGCAAATCTTGCTGCACGAGTCCGGCGTGGCCAACACCGTCGATCCGTTGGCGGGCTCGTACCACGTCGAGTGGCTCACGAACCGGCTCGAAAGCGAAGCGCTCGCCTATATCGAACGCATCGATCGCATGGGCGGCATGGTGCGCGCGGTCGAAGCCGGCTATCCACAACGTGAGATCGCCAAGAGCGCCTACGAGTTCGAGCAGAAGCTCGGTCGCGGCGAGCGCACCATCGTGGGTGTGAACGCCTATCAGCAATCCGAGCGTGAAGCGATCCCGACGTTACGCATCGATGAAAGTGTGGGGCAACGAAAGCTCGCGCAGCTTGCTCAGTTGAAGGCAGAGCGGAGCGCCGCCGCAGTGGAGCAAGCACTGGCGCGTGTGCGCAGCGCCGCCGAGTCTTCCGAAAACCTAGTGCCGGCAGTGGTCGAAGCAGCGAAGGCTTATGCCACCTTGCAGGAGATCTGCGACGTGCTGCGCTCAGTGTTCGGTACATACACGGATCCCGCGGTGTTCTGAAGCTCTCGCACGCAGGGCGTGACCACCTCGGCGAGCGCTGCTGCACGAATCGCTCGGCGTTCGCCCAGCGAGAGCATGCCGTGCGCGGAGAGCTCGTGGCTCCACGCCGGTGTTGGGGAGCCTCGATGGGCCTCGAGTAGCGCCTGCGCTGCCAGCGCATGCAGCTCCTCAGCGAGCTCCGGTCCGAGCTGATCTACGGCCCAGCGCACGAAGCGATAGGCGAGCTCAGCGTGGCGAGCCTCATCGGCTGCGATGCGGGCGAGCACATCGCGCACACACGGATCGACGGCGGCGTCGCGCGCAGCGGCCGCTTCGAGCGCAGCCACAGTTTCACCGATGCAGCCCTCCAGAAATGCGATGCGAGCACTGTCTCGCAAGCTGCGCGCTTCCACTGCACCCGTGATCGCGAGCCGGCCCGGGCCCAGCGGTGCTCCTCGGTAGGCGCTGGCCAGACCGAACGCGAGCTTGGCATGCAACGTTTCATCAGCGAGCGCGGCGTTCGTCAGTTCAACGAGCTCACTCGGCGCACCGAAGGTGAGCAGCTCCAATCCGAAGCGCGCAAACGCCGCAATCGAGGCGTGCTCCAAGCAACCGATGTGCGCCCAATGCGCAGCCAACTGTTCCCGCTGACTGGCGAGCAATCCGGTGAGATCGGGAGACAGCTCACGCCGCCAATCGTCGCGCGAAACAGAATGAGCAAAACGTGCCTCACCCCCAACCAAAAATGGGCGACCAACGTCGCAACTTGGACTCCGACAGACGCGCGCTTTGGTAGCGGCATCAACCGTGCAGGTCTGACCCGCCGGGCAGTCGCGATCCACCGCACAGCGATCAGTTGGCGCTTGGCACGCGTAGGCAGGGAAATCGCAGCCGGGTTCGGCCGTGTAGCTCGCGCAGAAGTAGCCATCTCCGCAATCGCCGTCGGTCTTGCAACTCGCCATCACGCAGGTACCCACGAGATCGCCGCATTCACACAAACCTCCGCCGTTCGCTGCGCAGTCTGCGTCGGTAAGGCAGCCGTAGAAGCAACCGTTCACCGGCGGCGCTAACTCGTTCGAATTCGGTCCCTCGCAGTGGCCATTGGGTCGCGCCGTGCAATCAGCGTCCGTGGTGCACTCGTCATGCTCCGGGTACATCGACGGTGGCACCATGTTTTGACGTGGAAGCTTCGATGGGCAGGCCTTGGCTTCGGGTCGGTGCTTCCAGCCGTCGCGGCACTGGATGAACGAGCCAGTTGGATCGGTCGGCAAGGGCATCGGCGTCAGGCACGGAAAACCGGGTAAGCCGCCGGTACCGATTCTTCCGCCGCTTCCGGATGCGCCACCGAACGACGTACCGCCTTGAGCGGTGGCGCCGCCGAGTCCTTGCGTCACTCCGCCGGTCCCTGGAGCTCCACCATTGCCACCATCGCTGGTGTTCCCTCCGCAAGCGCTGAGCGGGCTCAAGCCGAGCGCGGTGAGGAGCGTCCAGCGCAACGCGTCGGTGTGATGGCCAATGAACGATGAACGCATCGAATCCTCCCAACTAAGCAGCTTGGCACAATCTGGCACAAAAAATCGCAAGGCCAGAACTTCAGCAAACGCTGTGCCACGGCTTACGGCCGCGTCACCACCACGTCATCGAATCTCGCGCTGGTGTTGGTGGTACCGATCCCCGCGCGACCCTGTGTGAGCGACGTGTCTACTTCACTATGGAATAGAATGCCGTCCACGTATGCGTTCAGCGTGGTCCCCACAATTTCGAGCTTCAACGTATGCCAAGTGTCGACCGTGACGGGCACAGCACTGAATGCAGAGCCGATGGTCGTATTGCTGCCTGCCACTCGCCTACGGATCGCGTATTTTCCGTCCCCGCGCACTGCCAAGCAGTAGTGGTTCAGATCATCCACGTAGCGCGCGTACACACCCGCGAAGTACGAAGTAGACGTGCCGCCAAAGGCGAGAATCTTGAAGCGAACTTCGACGCTTTGATCGGTCCACGCGTTGTCGCCCGCAGTAGCAGTGCGAAGAGTCGCCGACAGCGTGCTCTCTTCGAACACCTGCGAGCCATCGGTCACAACTTTCCAATCGCCTGTCGTGTTCGTGGTCCAGCGTGTCACTCCGGATTCGAAGTCGTCGCTGAAAAGCACAGGCTTGCTTCCTGCACTTCCGCCCGCGCCCGCTTGTCCGCTGCCGCCCGCTGCCTGTCCGCTCGTGCCACCCAGCGCTTGGCCTCCACTCGCGCCGCCTGGCGCAGTGTTGCCGCCCGTAGCTTGTGGCGCGCCGCCTGTGCCCGCAGAGGTGCTTGTGCCAGCGGATGCGCCCGCGCCCGAGTTGCCTCCCAGCGATGTGAATCCAGCATTGGGAACGCCGCCGCTGAGCGACGCTGCTCCGCCGCTGGCCGCGCCAGCTGTACTCACGCCGCCTTGTACAAGGGCGCCGCCAAGGTTCGAACCGCCATTGCCGTTGCTGTCGTTGCCTCCCTGCGCGCTGACGTTCGGTAACACGGAGGGATCATAGACGGCACACGCCACCAATGAGCATGCGGCTAAGATCGCTGCGCGCACAGCCCCACTCACACGCCGGCGCCGTTGCCACAGAGCTGCGTTCTGCGTGGCCAAGTCGGCCGCGGTCGGACGCGCACGAGCACGCATTCGGCCCGTTCAGAATAACACGAAGTTCGCGCGCGCCATTCGCAGGCTCGTGCCGCAGCAGTGTTACATACGGAGAACTACGCACTCGCGCTCACACTTCGTGAGATCGAGCTCACGCGATCTCGCGAGCTTGCCCGTGTTGCGAAAAGTAAGATCCGTTATCGAGCTCAGTCGGGGCGGCTCGGTCGGTCCGAAGCGCGCTTCGGCGGGTAGCTGCTGTCGCGTCGCGGCAAGTCGCTCGTCCCGTTCTCGAGTCGGCTGCCAAGAATGCGCTCCACCTCGGCGACGAGGCCCGTGACTGGACCTGAAGGGCGCCCCACCGGCTTCGAACGCGCGCGCGAAGCAGGAGCATTCTCGGATGTGCCGTCGCGTAGGACGACGCTGATGAACGCGCGGTCGGCGATGCTTTCTGCGCTGATGCGTGGCTCGGTGGCAGGTGCGTCGCGCATCAGGCGCCACGCCGCCCGGATCGCACCGGTTGCGTAGTGCCGCAACAAGCGCGTCGCGCGCGGCCGGCCAGCGACGCCGACCGCCAAGGTGAAGCCTTCGGGTGTGCGCGTGAGCTCGAACAGCACCGGCACGTCCACGAACGGCGACTCGAGCATGCTGCGGAGGCGCAGCACGGAGCCGGCCAGATCACTCTCACTGAGGCTGGCGGAGCCTTCGCTCACCGCGCGCGTCACGACGTGCATCGCGACATCCTCCATGGAGGTGCCTGCGCCGTGACCGAGGCTTGCGTCGATGGAGAACAACACGTCCTCGGCATCTTGCAGGTTCACGGCGTCGATTGCCGACGCCAAGCGCAGTCGCTCACGCGCGATCAAGGGTGAAAGTCGCTTCGGAATGCCCGCGCTGATGCGTTCGCGCGCTTCGGCTCCTTGCACACGCTCGAGTGAATCGAGTGCGTTGCGAAGAAACCAACTCCTCACTCTGGCTTCGATGAGATCCCCTCGTGCGCCGCTCACGTGTTCGCTTATACCACGGACCCTCTCACGCAAACGATAGAAGAAAGTGCACAAAAAACGCCGGAAACCGCCAGCGGACAAGCTGTGGACGGGCACTACCTCGCGAAATTTCGCGAGAACAACTTCACACGTCGAGCGCAGCCAGAACCGAGCTGACTACATCACGGGTCTCTTCGATACCCACAGACAGCCTAATCAACGCGGGATCGATTTCGATTCGCCGGAGCTCTTCCTCCGAGAGCTCGAAGTAACTCATAATGGAGGGTTGGTCGATCAGCGTCTCGGCGCCGCCGAAGGACACAGCGATCTTCGCCAGCGCACAATTGTCCACGACTTTGGAAGCTGCCGCGCGCCCACCTTCCACGACGAAACTCACCATGCCGCCGCCGCCTTTGAGTTGGCGCTGCGCGACTGCGTATGAAGGATGGCTTTCGAGACCTGAGTAGTAGACGCGCTTGATGCGTGGATGTCCTTCCAACGCGCGCGCCACTGCCAGTGCCGTCGCATTCTGACGCTCGACTCGCAAGGACAGAGTTTTCAAGCCGCGCAAGATCAAAAACGCGGCATGTGGATCTTGCACAGCGCCGAGCACGTTGCGCGCATCGCGAATCAAACTCACCAGGTGGTTCGGCCCTGCCACGACGCCACCCAGCACGTCGTTGTGACCGGAGAGATACTTGGTGGCGCTGTGCATCACCAGGTCGATGCCGAGTTCCAGCGGCCGCAAGTTGCACGGCGTTGCCAAGGTCGAGTCGATGGCAGTGCGAATACGCCCGCGTGCGCGCACGACACGTGCCAGCTGTTCGAGATCCACGCAGTACTGAAACGGGTTCGTAGGAGCCTCGGTCAGCACTAGCCGCGTGTTCTCTTTGAGCGACGCTGCGAGCCCATCGAGGTCACCCGGCGGCACTACGCTGTGCTCGATGCCGAAGCGCGGCAACATTTGCGTCACGAACTGCCGCGTGCGCCGGTAGCAATCTCGGAACAAGACGACGTGGTCACCCGCCTTGAGCAGCGCAAAGATGGCGGTCGTCATGGCGGCCATGCCGCTCGAAAACGCGACGGCGTCTTCACCGAGCTCCAACTCCGCGATCCGCCGCTCTAGTTCGCGCACCGTGGGGTTGCCGTAACGGCCGTACTCCTCGCGATGTGGGTCGGGATCTTCGCCGCGCATGTAGCGCTCGAGAGTCGCTGTGTTTTCGAAGGTGTAAGTCGCGGTCTGGGCGACCTCCGAAGTCAGCGCATGACCCGGACGTGACGTCGGGGTTCCAGCGTGTACGGCCTGAGTCGAATCTGCGTAGGTCCGGCGAGAAGATGACATCCGATGAGGGTCCGAGCGTGTTCTGAAGAAGGAGCGCAGCGCGCGAGCCGCGGTACGAACTGGCTGGGCGTTTTAGCCTTGGTTCGAGAGCGGGGCACGCTTCACGCGCGTCGCTGTGCTCGACGTGCAGCACGCCTTGCGGCCTTCGGTTGAGCATTTCGGCGACGCAGGAGAGGGGGCTTTGGGTATACTTGACTTTTATGGTCAAGAATGTGTTCGCGGATTCGGCTTAAATTAAGGCAGATCGTGGCGCTCTAGTAATTCCCGACTTGTCTTACCGGGAATTGTGGGTAAAACGGGGACCGGCTAGAATTCCGCCTCGCGAGAAGGTAGCGGAGCAAGGCAGCGGAGTAAGGCAATATGACCGTGGTCTCAACTTGGAAGCGCGTGCTCGAAGGCAAAATTCGCGAGGATTGGGCGCGAGAAATCGACGTCTTCGAGACCCAGATCGAGCTGCGTAAGAAGGGCAAGCTCGAAGAGAAGCTCTTCGCCGAGACGCGCTTGCGCCGCGGTGTTTATGGGCAGCGCTACGACAACGGGCAGCGCCATGACGGAGAGAAGTCGCAAACGCTGACCTTTCCTTGCGGCGATTTGACCAAGGGGCCCGTCACCGTGTGGGACGCGCCCGGCATGATGCGCATCAAGGTCCCGATGGGCCGGCTCACTGCCGAGCAGCTCGAGGTCAACTGCGACCTCGCCGAAGAGTATTCGGATCAGATTCTGCACATCACGACGCGGCAGGACATCCAGCTGCACTTCGTGCACATCGAAGACACGCCGGACTTGATGCGCCGCCTGGCCGCGGTGGGGATCACCACGCGCGAGGCATGCGGCAACTCCGTGCGCAACGTCACCGCCTGCCCGTACGCCGGCGTGTGCAACGAGGAGAGCTTCGATGTGGCTCCCTACGCCCACGCGATCACCTTCTTCTTGCTGGGTCACGACGACACGCAGGATTTCGGGCGCAAGTTCAAGATCGCGTTTTCGGGTTGCCACGACAACCCCTGCGGCCTCACCAACTTCCACGACCTTGGCTGCATCGCCAAGACGCGCAAGGTGGACGGTGTGGTCGAGCGTGGCTTCGAGTTCTACGTTGGTGGCGGGCTCGGCTCGGTGCCGCAAATGGCGCAGCTGTTCGATGAGTTCCTGCCCGAAGCGGAGCTTTTGCCGATGGCGCAGGCGGTGTGCCGCGTGTTCGGTCGCCTCGGCGAAAAAGAGAACCGCGCGCGCGCTCGTATCAAGTTCCTGGTGAAGAAGCTCGGCATCGAGGAGTTCAAGCGCCTAGTGCTGGAGGAGCGGCAGAAGCTACGTCCCGATCCACGCTGGACGGCGTTTTTGAAAGATCTCGGGCACACCGACGAGAAGCCGCTGCGGCCGCCGTCAGAGCTCGGCGCCGGACCCTTCGAGCCCGCCTTCGAGCGCTGGTTGAAGAGCAACGTGCAACCGCAACGTCAGGCAGGATACTCGACGGCCAAGGTTACGTTGCCGCTCGGCGACTTCACGCCCTCGCAGGGCCGCAAGATTGCAGACCTGATGCGGCGCTTCACTGGCGACACGCTGCGCACCACGGTGGAACAAAACCTGCTGTTCCGTTGGGTATCGAACGGCGATCTTCCCTCGCTCTACGCTGAGCTCGCCGCGATTGGCTTGGGTGACGCCGGTGCCGACACGATTTCGGACATTACGTCGTGCCCCGGTACCGACACCTGCAAGCTCGGCATTTCGTCCTCGCGTGGCCTCGCCGGTGAGCTTCGCAAGCGCCTCAAGCTCGTCGAGGAGTCGCTCGATCCGGCGGCGCGCGCGCTGCACATCAAATGCAGCGGCTGCTTCAACTCGTGTGGTCAGCATCACGTGGCCGACCTCGGCTTCCTCGGCGTGAGCCGCAACGTGGGTGGTCGCCGTGTTCCGCATTTCCAGCTGGTAGTGGGCGGCGAACTGGCAGGCAACGCGCGCAGCTACGGCCTCGCGATCGGCGCTGTGCCATCGAAGCGCGTGCCAGACGTGGTCGATCGCCTCACGCGCGAGTACGTCAGCGGCAAGAAGCCGGATGAGACGTTCCAGAAATTCATCGAGCGGGTTGGCAAGAAGGAAATCCGCAAGATCGTCGATGAGTTCAACACGGTACCGTCTTACGAGGAGGACCCCAGCTTCTACTCGGATTGGGGCGATCCGCGCGAGTACACCATCGGTGATCTCGGCGTGGGCGAGTGCGCCGGCGAAATCGTGCCGTTCACTCAGTTCGGTTTGGCCGCCAGCGAGCGCGAAGTGTTCGAGGCTCAGGTTCTGCTCGACGAAGGCAAAGTGAAAGAAGCCGCCGAGCGCGCCTACAGCGCCATGCTGCAAGCGGCGCGTGCGCTGGCGCGCCAGCAGAACCCAAATCTCAGCGAAGATCCGGCCGAGATCGTCAGCGAGTTCAAGACCCACCTGGTTGATACCAAGGTGTTCTGGGATCCCTTCGCAGGCGCCAAGTTCGCTCAGTACCTCTTCCGCGCTCATGCGGATCCGGCCAGCAAGGGTCAAAACAAAGAAAGCGCGCACCAGCTGATCGAAGAAGCCCAGCTGTTCGTGGACGCGGCGCACCAGGCATACACCCGCATCGGCACTGCGGTGCCCTGAGCGCGAACACCAGCCCAATCGAGAGAGCCATGCACGCCGAAAAGGTCCAGATCAAGCTGTTCGCCGCGGCCGATACACACGTCGAAGCGTACGTGCCCGTTTTCCACCGCTGGATTCGCGAGAACGTCCTCAACGAGCTCATGATCGACGTTGTCGACTATTCACACGTCGCCAACGGTCCGGAGATCGTGCTCTTGGGGCACGCTTCCGACTACGTCATCGATCGCGGTGACGGTAAGCTCGGTTTGCTCTACGCGAGCAAGCGCGAACCCGCGAGCGCCGAAGGTTCGTTCTTGCCGGCGCTCCGGCGTGCGTTGCGCGCGGCGCGTTTGCTCTCGCAGGAACCGGGCTTGAAGAGCCCGCTGTCGTTCAAGACGGACACGCTTCTGGTGCGCATTGCCGATCGCTTGAACGCGCCGAACAACGAAGAAACGCTAGCGCGCGTAGAGCCAGCGCTGCGCAATGCGCTCGCCAGCGTGTACGGGGACATCAGCGCGCGCGTCACACGCGTGGGCGGGCCGCGCGACTTGTTCTCGCTAGAAGTCAGCATTCCCGGCGCTCCGTCCCTCAACAAGCTGCTCGGCTAGCGCTCGCCGAACCCCAAAACGATTAGTCCTTCCGAGACGCAAGGTTTCGCCCACACGGGCGCAGCTAGGCGCACACACTACGCCTTAACGTCGCCTACCGATCCGACGTAGCCTGCGGACGATGCTTCGGCGCGCTTCGGCGGTTGCGTTGCTCTTCCTATTCCGGAGCTCGGCGGCGCGTGCCGACGACCCACCCGCAGCTCCTCCGCCGCCAGCAGTGCCGCCGGTTGTGTCAACTCCTGCGGCGCCGCCCGTCGCGCCCGCGCCGCCGCCGGTTGCAGTGTCCGCGTCTTCGGCAACTGCGCCGCCCGCTGCGCAAAAGCCAGCATCAGATGAAGAGGCGGAACAGCCGGTGCGCAGTTCGTTCGGCTTGGGCGCGGCTTACTTCGGCAGCCACGGCTCGGGCCGGACGCTCGATCGTTTTGGATTGATGCTCGAAGGCGGCGGCGTGTTTCCGGTGCACCGCCGTTGGGGCATGGGCTTGCGCTTCTCGTGGGGCCTGACCGAATTTGAGCGCTTCGAGAAGTGGACTCAAGCTGGCTACAGCATCGGCAAGTGGACGACCACTGCGTACGGCGACGTTTACGAGTGGTCAGCGCAGAAAGACAAGTACCAAACGGCGCGCGTGATGGGCAGTCTCTTCGCGTACATCGGCTTGTTCTTCCCTCTCGCCGTCGCTGGTGTTTGCTACTTGGGCGCGGTGTTCGCTCCGACCACGTACATGGAGACCGCGCTCACCGTAAACTACGACTTTGGCAATCGCAGGTTCGGGCCTTACATCGAGGGTGGCGTCGCCATGGTTGGCTTCGTTCACCCGACGCACATCTCGTTGCGCGGCGGCATCGGGCCTACGCTCGGTAGCGGCTTGCGGCTCGGTCCGTTTCGCGTTGGTGGACACGTCGCTTGGCTGCCGCCGTCGTTGCACGGTGAGCCAACCGAACACGGCAGCACCCACGTGTTCACCGGCGCGATGACACTCGGCTTCGGAAACTAATCAGGTGCGAATACCGGTGCCAGCCGGCGGGCTCACCTTACGCGCCCCCGTGCGCAGACTCGGCCCTGCACCAGGCTCGGTTGGCGTCTCCGCCTGAGAGTTTTCTTCGTGACGAGCAGCGGTGTAGTCGCCCGTTTCCGCCAGGCGATGCCGCGTCGCGGTGGTCGGCTCCGCAGCGAGCTCGATTTGCAAGCGCTGTGCGCCCAGTTGCACGATGTCGCCCGGCTTCAACTGAAGCGTTCCGCGCAGCGTCTCGCCATTGACCAGCGTGCCGTTGCGACTGCCCAAATCTTGAATCGCGAGTCCCTCGGCAGTCAGTCGGATGACCGCGTGTTGTCGCGACACACGCGCGTCCTCGAGCACAATCGAGCAGTATGGGCTTCGACCGAGCAGCGTCTCCCCGATGCGAACCGGAAAGCGCATGTCGGAAAGCTTGAGCAAGAACGTGCTCATCCAAAAAGAGTCTACGGTGTCTTGAGGGAACTCTTGAATGGTATTTTTCGAAACGATCACTTTCGTGTCGTATCGAATTGAGAATTGGCGCGGCTGGCTACACTCTCGGCGGACTCTGCTCTTTGCACAGCAGCAAACTCAGTGCGACTGCGGCGATGTGGCTGTGCGGACTACCTCCACCGCCGCACCCACCTCGAGCCAGCCTTCGTTGTCGTGAATCAAGTTCATACCGAACCACACCTTGCCATCCCACTTCCGAAATTGTGACAGCGTGCGCAGCGGTTCTTTGCCGGCGACGCCCGTGTCGGGATCGAGCGTCGTCACCACGCAGCGATCGCATCCCTTCACGCCGCGAAAGCCGACGCCGCCCATACGCAGCTCGCTCCACGTATCTTCGGCGAACGGCGCTGCGCCGCTCACCACGATGTTCGGGCGAAAGCGCCGCATTTCCAACGGTTGCTCTAGTCGCGAATTCAAATCGGCGAGCGATGCCTCCGAGATCAACAGGAACGGATAGCCATCTGCAAAACTCACGAGGTCGCCCGCGCGCGCGCGTTCTGGATTCACTTGGCGCTCGTGCCGATCCGGCATGTACACCAGCGCGCACGCACGCCCGAGCGCCGCGCTCAACCAACGGCTCGCGGCTTCGTGCTTCACGGCGCCGCCCTGGTGCGACCAAACGCTCACGTCGAGCTCTAGCCCTTCTTCATATGCGTTCGGCAGCACGAACGCATCGCGCTCCGGATACGAAAGCTCGATGCCGTCCGTCAGCAGCCGTGTGCCAACCAAACACAGCGCCGGCGTGTCACGTTGCGTGATGAAGCGCCCCGTATCATCCACCACCATCCAGCGCCGATCACGCGCGAAGCCTCGCCGCACGATCTCCGCGCGCGGGAGCTGAATGCCGCGGCAGCTCTTCACAGGGTACACGTAAATCGCACTCACGCGCAGAGCGCTCATTTTTCTGATCCCTTTTCCGGCCCCTTCAACGCGCGGGCCAGCAACCCCTGAGAGCGCTCGTCGAACGGCAGCGCGAGCGCCAGCTGGTGCGCACGTTCCGACATTTTGCGCCACGTCTTACGCAGAATCTGAACCAACTTGTCATCGTCGTGCCGCTCGGCAAACTCGGCATACTCGTATTCCAGAAACTCGAGGCAAAGCGCATCTTCCATCGTCTGCACTTCCGCATCGTGCGCCAAGTTTTGCTTCAAGTTGATGCGCCGCACGCGCTCGATCGTCTCTATGTCGTAGCCCACGCCGCGCAAAATGCTTTCAGCCGTCGCCGCGTGCTGACGCGAAAGCTCTGCTCGCCAGCGCAAGTAGCCACTCCGCCCGTCTGGATGGCTCGAGCGCGGAAGCCGATAACGCCCCACGTGCTGACAATGCGCGGCGAGCCGGAGCGCCTCGGACGCATCCGGGGCCAGACGCTCGACCCAACGCGCCAGCCGTTCAGCCTGCACCAACTCGCGCGGGCGCTGCTCGCCCCCGTCGTTCAGCGACACCGGGTCCTGCGCGCTGATCGCGTGAAACGCCTCGATTGCGCGAGCAAATGCCGCTTCCTCCATGAAAGCCCTCGTAGTCGCGGCGAGAAGCGCTGGCAAGCCGGCGCAGTTACCGCGATTTTCTCCGCGAACAGCTGGTTTGGTCGGGGCGCTAGCGCCGAAAAGTGCGCGACGCTTCCCGCTGCAAGACGCTAGGCAACGCCAAGCCTCGACTCACGGGTCCGCGGCCGCGCCCGGCGCACGCTGCTGTTTCGTGCAATTCGCCACCGCATACCGCGGGCGCCGCGCGAGACGCTCGGACACGTTTCGAAGAGCCGCTGTCATCGGAGGACGCTGTCCTCCGCCCGGCCCGGCGGAGCCGGCTCGGGGCC
>JBMOMJ010000061.1:0-220033 GCA_049324695.1 Myxococcota bacterium | reverse complement strand
TGCTGTTTCGTGCAATTCGCCACCGCATACCGCGGGCGCCGCGCGAGACGCTCGGACACGTTTCGAAGAGCCGCTGTCATCGGAGGACGCTGTCCTCCGCCCGGCCCGGCGGAGCCGGCTCGGGGCCCCACCTCCTGCCTTCGGGGAGCCCCAACCCCGAAGGATCAGCGCGACGCATTCGCGTGTTTGTCGTCGGAGGCCGTTGTCATTCGAGGACGCTGTCCTCCGCGCCGCCCGGCGGAGCCGGCTCGGGGCCGCTGTCATCGGAGGACGCTGTCCTCCGCCCCGCCCGGCGGAGCCGGCTCGGGGCCGCTGTCATCGGAGGACGCTGTCCTCCGCGCCGCCCGGCGGAGCCGGCTCGGGGCCGCTGTCATCGGAGGACGCTGTCCTCCGCCCCGCCCGGCGGGGCCGGCTCGGGGCCCCACCTCCTGCCTTCGGGGAGCCCCAACCCCGAAGGTTCAGCGCGACGCATTCGCGTGTTTGTCGTCGGAGGCCGTTGTCATTCGAGGACGCTGTCCTCCGCCCCGCCCGGCGGAGCCGGCTCGGGGCCGCTGTCATCGGAGGACGCTGTCCTCCGCCCGGCCCGGCGGAGCCGGCTCGGGGCCCCACCTCCTGCCTTCGGGGAGCCCCAACCCCGAAGGAGCGCGACGCATTCGTGCAACGCCCCGCTCTTCGGGCCCCAACGCCGAAGGAGCGCGATGCATTTGCACGAACGCGCGTAGGGATGAGCCTCGAGTGAGCGTGTTTGTCGTCGGAGGACTCCGTGCTCCGACGAGGCCGGCGAAGCGGTTTCGCCCCAGTGGACCTCGCGCATCTCGGTTCTAGGTTTTGGCAGGCATCCTTTTTCTTCGCTCACGGAGTCGGCGTTCTTGCTCAGCGCGACCGTCGGCGGTTTCCCCCTCGAGCAGCTGAGTCATGTGGCTGGTTCGTATCGCGCTCCAACGCCCTTACACCTTCGTGGTGATGTCGCTTCTGATTGTGATCGTCGGCATCGGCACGTTGCTGCGTATGCCTACCGACATCTTTCCGGACATCGACATTCCGGTGATCTCCGTGGTCTTCAACTACGGCGGCCTGAACCCGCAGGAGATGGAGCGGCGCATCGTTAGCAACTACGAACGCGCGCTGAGCACCACCGTCAACGACATCGAGCACATCGAAAGCCAAACGCTCGCTGGCGTGGCGGTCATCAAAGTATTCTTTCAGCCCGGCGCGCGCATCGAGGCGGCTACCGCGCAGATCACGGCGATCTCTCAAACGGTGGTGCGGCAAATGCCTCCCGGCGCGACGCCTCCTTTCATCATTCGCTACAGCGCGTCCAACGTGCCGATCCTGCAGTTGGCGTTGGGGAGCGAGTCGCTGAGCGAGCAGCAGCTCTTCGACTTCGGCGTCAACTTCGTGCGCGCTGACATCGCCACGGTGCCGGGCGCGCAAATTCCGTGGCCGTACGGCGGCAAGCAACGCCAAATCATGGTCGATATCGATCCCGCGCGGCTTTACGGGCTGGGCTTGTCACCGCGCGACGTCAACACTGCGCTCGGCCTCGGCAACGTGGTGCTGCCCTCGGGTACCGCAAAAATTGGCGCCAACGAGTACCCCGTCGTCATCAACAGCAGTCCCGAGCTCCTGGACGAAATCGGCGCGATTCCGATCCGCACTGTGCGCGGCACCACCGTATACATTCGCGACGTGGCGAGCGTGCGCGATGGCAACTCACCACAAACCAGCATGGTGCACGTCGAAGGCCGGCGCTCGGTGCTGATGAGTATCCTCAAGCTCGGCGGCGCCAGCACGCTCGACGTAGTGCAAAAGATTCGGGACATGTTGCCGGCCACTATGGCCAAGCTGCCGAAGGAGCTGAATGCCACGCTCCTCTTCGATCAATCGTTGTTCGTGCGCGCTGCCGTGGACGGCGTCGTGCGAGAAGCGGTGATCGCCGCGGGTCTGACGGCGTTGATGATCTTCCTCTTTCTCGGTAGCTGGCGCAGCACCCTCATCGTCGTGGTTTCGATCCCGCTCTCGATCTTGGTTTCGGTGATCGCGCTGGCCGCCATGGGCCACACGCTGAACGTCATGACTCTTGGCGGCATGTCTCTCGCGGTCGGCATTCTGGTCGATGACGCCACCGTGGCGCTCGAGAACATTCATCGCAACATGGCTCAGAATAAGCCATTCTTGCGCGCCATCGTGGACGGCGCTCAGCAGATTGCCGTGCCCGCCTTCGTGTCCACGCTCTGCATCTGCATCGTATTCGTGCCGGTCTTCTTCATCAGCGGCGCGGCCAAGTTCTTGTTCACTCCGCTCGCCGAAGCGGTCGTGTTCGCGATGCTGACGTCGTACTTCCTGTCGCGTACCTTGGTGCCCACCTTGGTTCGTTACCTGCTTCCTGGTGAGGCGCGCGCCCACGCCGAGGGACACCAGCCGCGCGGCGGGTTTTTCGGCGCGTTCGAGCGCGGTTTCGAGCGTCTGCGCACTGGTTACGGTCGCCTGCTGGCGCTGGCGCTCGAGCACCGCGCGACGGTCGTGGGCGTCTCTTGCGGAATCGTCGCCGTTTCGCTGGCTCTTTACCCGCTGATCGGGCGCGATTTCTTTCCCAGCGTGGACGCCGGCTTGATCAAGCTTCACGTGCGCGGCACGCCCGGCACACGTATCGAAGAGACCGAGCGTCATTTCGCCAACGTGCAGAACACAATCCGAAAGGTAATTCCGCGCGAAGAAATCCAAACCATGATCGACAACATCGGTGTGCCTTACAGCGGCTTGAATCTGTCGCTCAGTGAAGGCGCGCTGATCTCCGCCGCCGATGGACAAATCTTCATCGCGCTCAAGAAGGACCACAAGAAAACGGCGGACTACGTGAGCGCTCTCCGCGAAGTGCTCAACCGGGAGTATCCCGACTTTACGTTTTTCTTCTTGCCGCCCGACATTTCGACGCAAGTTTTGAACTTCGGTTTGGCAGCGCCCATCGACGTTCAGGTGGTGAGTGCGCCTGGTCGCGACGAAGAGGCGTACGCCGTTGCGCGCAAGCTGCGTTCGCAGCTGGCGGCGATTCCTGGTGCGGTCGACGTGCACCTCGCGCAAGTTCCCAGTGTGCCGCAGCTCTCGGTCGACGTAGATCGCACGCTGGCGAGCCAGTTCGGTTTGAGTGAGCGCGACGTGGCGAGTGATCTCCTGGTGTCGCTCTCGTCGAGCGGGCAAGTTGCTCCCAGCTACTGGCTCGATCCGAAGCGCGGCGTGCAATACCTGGTCGCGGTGCAAACTCCGCAGTACCGCATCGACTCCATGGACGCGCTGGCCTCGACCCCGCTCTCCACGGGCGATGGCAAGGTGCAGCTGCTCTCGAACGTGGCGCGCCTGCGCCGCTCGTTTACGCCTCAAAACATCACCCACTACAACGTAACGCGCACCTTCGATGTGCAGGCCAACGTGGAAGGCACGGACCTCGCTTCCGTGGGCGCGCACGTCAACGCAATCGTGCAGAACGCGGTGCCTACGCTGCCGCGCGGGATGTCGCTCAAAATCAAAGGCCAAGTCGAGAGCATGGAGACATCGTTTCGCGCGCTGAGCCTCGGGCTAGCTTTCGCAGTTCTGCTCGTTTATCTGCTGATGGTCGTAAACTTCCAGTCCTGGCTCGATCCGCTGATCATCTTGATGGCTTTGCCGGGAGCGTTGGCCGGCATCGCGTGGATGCTGTTCGTTTCTCACACCACCTTCAGCGTGCCCGCACAAATGGGCACCATCATGTGTGTTGGTGTTGCCACCGCCAACAGCATATTGGTCGTGACGTTCGCCAACGAGCGCCGCAAGCTGGGTGACTCGGCCCGCGACGCCGCGCTGGCTGCCGGGATGACGCGCCTGCGCCCGGTGCTGATGACCGCGCTCGCCATGATCATCGGCATGCTTCCGATGTCGCTCGGGCTCGGCGAAGGCGGCGAGCAAAATGCGCCGCTCGGTCGCGCAGTAATCGGCGGCCTGAGCTTTGCTACGCTGTTCACGTTGTTGTTCGTGCCCGTCATGTATGCACTTTTGAGAAAGAAGCCTCCCAAGCCACCTCTCGATTTGGAGGCCGCGTGAAACCCGCGCACGACGAGCCGACGGGAGCTCCGATGGACGCGAACGAGCACGACTTGGGCTTTCAACTGCCAGAGCCGGCCCGGCTTTCCAAAGGGTTCTGGCTCGGCGCTGGCACGCTCGGGGCGGCGCTGCTGGCTGCGGCGTTCGTGTTCGCCTATCAACCGCGTCGCGCCGCGCAGAAAGCGTTGGAGCAGAACGCTGCCGCAGTGCAAAACGCCTTACGGCGAGTCTCCGTGGTGAATCCGAAGCTCGTTGGCGACGGCAACACGCTGCGCTTCCCGGGCAACATTCAACCGCTCGAAGAGGCGATCCTCTATCCGCGTGCCAACGGCTACGTTCGGCGCTGGCTATTCGACATCGGTGCGCGCGTGAAGGAAGGCGCCTTGCTCGCGGAGATCGACACGCCGGAGCTCGATCAAGAGCTCATGCAGGCACGTGCAGCGTTGGCGCAAGCTCAAGCGAACCTGTTGCAGGCCCAAGCGAATCGAGGGCTTGCCAAGACGCGGCTGGAGCGCACGGGCAGGCTCGTCGAGGCTGGCGTTGCTGCTCAGCAGGAGCTCGATCAGAGCCAAGCTCAAGCCAGCGTTGGTGATGCGGACGTTAAAGTGGCGGAGGCGGCCGTCGCTGCGCAGCAAGCCAACATTCGGCGCCTGTCGGATCTACGCTCGTTCACGAACGTCAGCGCGCCGTTCGCCGGCATCATCACCGCTCGCAACATCGAGCGTGGCAGCTTGGTTACGGCGGGCAACGCCACGCCATTGTTCCGCCTGGCTTCGACCGACATCGTGCGCGTTTTCGTGCAGGTCCCGCAGAGCGTCGCGCCGAGCATCGCCGTGGACATGCCCGCCAAGGTCACGGTGCGCGAGTTCCCCGGTAAGGTTTTCGCGGCGACGGTCTCACGTACGGCGGGTGTACTCGACAACGCCTCCCGTACACTCAATACGGAGATCCGTGTCCCAAACGGAGACGGTCAGTTACTAGCGGGTATGTACGCCCAAGTCGAGCTCATCTCGAGTGTGCCGCATCGCGTCTTCGAGCTTCCGGCAACGGCGTTGATGAGCGACGCGCAAGGCTTGCGTATTGCAACCGTCAGTGCGGACGATCGCATTCACTTTCAACCGGTTACGATTGAGCGCGATTTGGGCCCAACCGTGCAAATCGCGAGCGGAGTTCAAGTGGATCAACGAGTCGTACAAATTGGTAGTGTCGACTTGGTGGAAGGCGCACGCGTGCAGGTTCGGCAAAAGTAGCGCATCCGAGGCAAGTCAGAGCCGTTGCGCAATGAAGTGTACGAATATGGGACTCTTTTGCGTCAATCGGCTGACACAATCGACTACCTATACGGGTTACGCCGGCTTGCACCCGACAGGGTGACATTTTTCGTGTGCCCCACCGCTTAACTCACACCTTTGGGGTGACGTACCTCAATTCGGCGAGTATCGCTGAGAGGTCGCGATGAGTTACGCAAAAGCAGTCGAAAACCAGGTGGCCTTCAACTCCGGGTTCTTCACCGGAGGAGAGCGCCCGATCTCGCAACACGAGCCGCTCTTGGCGAGCGAACGTGCGATTGCGTACCTCTTGTCGCAACGGCTCGACGAGCGCGCGTCACTCGACGGGCGGCGCGTCGGCATTCAGTCGAGTTTGGCGCTATCAGCGAGCGGCGAAGGAGCCATCGCACTCTACGACCTGCTCGACGGTGTCGTGGCGGGCGCTTCGCTGGACGAGCGGGTGCGCGAACACTGGCGCAAGATCGCCGCGAAGATCGAGCAGAAGTTGGGTTTCCCGCTCGAGCCGGAGCTCTTCAGCAACATGCTCTTCGTGGCGTGCACGGCGAATGTCGCGCACCCGTATTTGAAGCGCCTTTCGCAGAACCTGCTGACCACGTTTCGCAAGACCGACGCGCGCGGCCTCTATCACTTCTTCACCTCGTTGCGCTTCGCTTGTGACATCGATTGCACGGGGGTCGCGGCGCGTGCCCGGCTCACCGCGGGCGACATCGATTTGGAAACGCCGCAAGGGCGCGCCGAGCTCCGGCAAATCACCGATCGCATCTTGCGCAGCGCAGCCGTGTGCGATGTGCCCGCCGAAGACAACGAGAGCCACGGCAAGGACAACGGCGCGCTCACGCGGCACGTCTTCAAAGTTTACCTCGACGACCATGAGGTGCAGGGCGCCGAGTACGATCGCGGCCTGAAGAACAACCCGGTGGTGGTCGCCAACGCACTTTTCCCCGTGCTGCTCGAGCTCGCGAGCGGTGCGCGCTCCGAGTCCGAAGTCATCCCGCTGCGCGAATTCGTGGGGGGTAGCGATGTGCCGCGTACCGGTCAGGCGAGCGTTGCGGAGATCGTGGTCGCGAATCTGAGGTACTTGCGGCGCCACTTGGCGAGCGGTGCGTATCGGCGCGGCTGCCGCTACTACGGCTCTCCAGACGCGTTTTTGTGCTTTTATTCTGAGCTGATTGCTCAGTTTGGCCCGATGACGTCGATTCTGGGCTCGCCGCAGCGTTTGGTGGAAGCCATCGAAGAGCGGCGCGCGGCGAGCGGCGAAGGCATTCACGATCCAATGAGCAGTTTGAACACAGCGCTGCGCGCGATCGCGGCTTCCAACGTGGGCATCGATCGCAGTCCCGAGCTGCGCGTCTTGCTCGATCGCCAGTTGGAGGACGGCTCCTTCCCGGATTTTGGACCGCTCTACAGTCTCGGAACCAGCTCGACGGCGAGCGTGTACTTCGGGTCGCAGGCGCTCACCTTGGCCTTCGCGCTGCGCGCGTTCTTGCCGCCCACTACGCCGGTCAGCAGGACTCTGCGCCGCGATCCGACTTGGACTCGACGCTTGCGTCAGATGGCCTTGGACACGCAAGCGCCGCTGTAGAAACCTCTCGTCAACTCGTGAAAGGGAGCCCTTCGAGGCATTCGCGAGCAGCTGGTGAGTAACGGGCCGCTGCGCCAGTATGAGCCAGCAACGTCGTGGCGCGCAGGTTGCCGTCTGTGATGTTGCAGACGAGCTCGGCATAACGCCCAAGTGACGTGTCCGCGCTTTGCGCTTGCCGCGCGGAGCGCAGCCGGTCCGCCTTCTCGCGGTAGATTGCCGATGCGCGGGCCAGCGCTGCGTCGAGCGTGGTCAGCAATGGCTCCTCTTGCATCAGCAAGGTCACGAAGTTCTTTTGTGCCTGGTCACGAGCCAGCGATCCAATGTCGTTTGCAATGTAGGTGAGCTCCACGCCTAGCGCCTTCATGTCATCCGCAGCGCGGCGTGCAGGTTCACCCAGCTCGATGCCGAGCGACATCTCCCACAGCTCGATGTACGGCGGCGTGGCCACCCACTGGTAGCGCCCGAACTCGCGATCGACGTACTCGGCGAAGGTCGGGTGTCCAGCGTTAGCCTCATAGAGCTTTTCTCGCTCCAAGCTTTGGAGGTAGCGCTCGAATCCAAGAATGAAGCGTTGCGCCCGCGCGCCGTAGGTTTGTCGTAGCGTTGCGAGCCAGTCGCGCACGAAGGCAACGCCGTGGCTCGCTTGAGCCGACTCACCACGGATGAGCGCGCGAGTGCTTTCCCAATGGTCGTTCAGCAAGAAAAAGGCGAACAAGAATTGCGCGGCGAGCTCGAGAGTGCCGGGCGGTGCGACGACTGGCGCACAATGCGCAACGAACACCGTAATCTGCGGCACGCGCTTTTGGCGAGCTTCCTGCGAGTCGAAGATTTGGTTGTCAGCGAGTGACCGAGCGATCCAGTTGGCGAGCGCATCGGCGCTCGGCGCGTGGCGCCATGGCTTCGGCAACAGGGCTCGAAACGAGGAAGCATCTCCGGCTGCCGCAGCGGACATGGGCACAGTGTACCGTTCCGATCGTCAACGCGACAATCGCGTCGCGTCTCGAGTCCAGCACGTGCGTTCAGCGCGCGATTTTCGGGCGCGTGCCCGAGACGGCGGACTCGGGATTGGCGATGGCTCGTGACGGGGGATGTGTCACGCCCAGGCGTTCGCAAGCTTGGGCCAACGTGAGGGACGTCTCGAGCGGCATGCGTGCCGCAAACGAAATCGTCGTCGCCGCCATGCGCGCCGTGGCGAGGCCCGAAACGAAGATCACCTTCTCGCCGCCGGCCGCTTTGAAAGCCTTGAACCATTCAGTGCCGATCCCGACGGCCGATGGCTCGAAGTCGCAGAGATCGGAGGTGTCGATGATCCAGCCGGGGCGACGCATTCTCGACAGAATGTTCTGAAACACAGGCAGCTGCGCTTCCATCGAGTGGCGAGTCACTCTCCCGCGAGCTACGAGCAGGACGACCTGCGGTGCGATCTGACCGCACTCGAGGTTCGTATCCAGACGCTTCGCCGGACTGTTCATTGTCTCGAACCACCAAGCGGCCATTCGAGTGAAGCCTTGAGTGGTTCTCGCCGGTTGCCTACATCCGCCGACAGGATTCGCGCAGTTCGGCCCATGGGAGGGCACACCTGGGCCCACTTTGCACGTGCGCACCAGCTGCGATCGAGTTCGTTCCTCAACGCTATCGTGTTCCACCTCGCGATGTCGGCGTCTGGCGTGCTCGCGGGTGTGGCGTGCCAAAACCGAGAATCACGGAGCCGATGCGGCGAGATGGCGGTGGGTGAGTTCCCAGATCTGCGCATGCGTTCGCTCAGTTCTGCGCAGCGCGCGACATGGTTGTAGTCGTTCGCACTGCGCTCGCCATGGCGACGAGGTGCTGGAAAGTGCGCTAGGCTGCGCGCCGACTCGTCATGCAATACAGAAAACTCGGAAAGACTGGCTTCAATGTTTCCGTCGTCAGCTTTGGCGCTTGGGCCATCGGCGGTTCATGGGGCAAGACGGACGACGCCCAATCCATGGCGGCCCTTCAGCGCGCCCTCGATCGTGGCATCAACTTCTTCGATACGGCTGATGTTTACGGCGATGGCCACAGCGAGCGCTTGCTGGCCAACTTGCGTCGCGAGACCAACGCAAACTTCTACGTCGCGAGCAAGATTGGGCGTCGCTCGCAGCCGCACATCGCCGCCGCGTACTCGCGCGAAAATCTGACGAGCTACACCGAACGCTGCCTCAAAAACCTGGCGGTTGACGCGCTGGATTTGGTGCAGCTGCACTGCCCGCCTACGGATGTCTACTACATGCCGGAAGTATTCGGCGTGCTCGACGATTTGGTCACGCAGGGCAAGCTGCGTCACTACGGCGTGAGCGTGGAGCGCGTCGAAGAAGGCTTGAAGGCGCTCGAATATCCGGGTGTTGCCAGCGTGCAGATCATCTTCAACATTTTTCGGCAGCGCCCCGCGGATCTGTTCTTCGCGCGCGCTCGCGAAAGGAATGTGGGGATCTTGGCTCGCTTGCCACTCTCCTCTGGCCTGTTGACTGGCAAGTTACGCGCCAGCACGCGCTTCGCGCCGGACGATCATCGTGAGTTCAATCGGCATGGCGCAGCTTTCGATCGTGGCGAGACGTTCTCGGGCGTCGACTACGAGCTCGGGCTTTCGGTGGTGGAAGAGCTGCGTGCGTTGGTTCCACCGGGCCTCACGCTGTCCGAGTTTGCGCTGGCTTGGATTCTATCGTTCGACGCAGTCACCTGCGCGATCCCCGGCGCGCGCAATCCCGAGCAAGTGGAAGAGAACGCACGCGCCGGCGATGCACCTGCGCTGCCTACGGAGGTCTTGGCGCAGGTCGGCGCCATTTACGAGCGTCGCATCAAGGCCCAGGTGCATCAACGCTGGTGATTGCATGGGTCTCGGGTAGCCCCGTTTCGTTTGGGGCTACCCGGCTTCACTCATTCCCAGCGATTGGAAGGCGGCGTCGCGAAGCGGCCCGGAAACGGATCGGCCTCGCGGCGCCGCTCTACTTCGCGTCCGATCCAAACCGGTTCACTGCCGCGCTCCGCGAAAAACGCGATGCCCACCACGCCCACGTTGCGGTCGTCGCCTTTTTGCGCCGCGTAGGATTCACCGACGCTGCCGAAGCGAAACGCCGCGACCTCATCGTAGCTACGCCGAAATCCATCGATTTCGATGGTCTGATACGGACCCACCAAGTAGCCGCGTTTCGCGAACGAGCCGGGCTGGCCATCGACCACATCCAAGCCGTCGACGGTAGCTACGGCTTCGAAGCGCTGCCCAGTGCGGTTCTCGAGCGAGATGATGTAGCGATCGCCGTCGCGTCCCACCACGTAGCGCTGGCTACCGAAGTCGTAGGTGGGCAATTGGCGATGCATGCCGTCGAGGAAACGCACCCGCAGCGCTCCGTTTGCGACGTCGATGCCGTCACGCGGCGCGGAGGCGAGCGAGGCACCGCGGCTCATCGCGCGTACGCCCTTCGCGTCGTTGTAGTGAATCGAGGTGACGCTGAACGGCGAGTCACCGTCGCGACGCTCGAAAGGCGCCGAAGAGACGTGGCTGCTTCGCGTTTCGCCCCACGACGTACCCAGGCCCGGGCGTGATTCGGAGTCGGCGTATGCCTCACCACGGCTCGACTTGGCTTCTGCTTCGATTGCTGCACGCGGAGCAGCGGCGCCAGCGACGGGCGCGGGAGATCCCGGCGGGGGAGGTGCGTAGGCCGTGGCCGGCGCGTCCGCGTGCGGCGCTCGCTCAATCGCCTGGTGAGAGGATTCGTTCGACTTCAGTGCGTTGCGGGCACAGCCACTGAGAAGAGCGGTTACAGCGAGCAGCGAAACGAAGCGGGTCATGGCGAATCTTTCTCCGGTTGTGGGTCTCGCCGAACACAACGCCGCGACCGCCGCGCCCTTACAGGTCGAGAGATCGACCGGCACTTTCGCCACAAAAACCTGCGAAAGCACTCAAGTCTTAGGGGAAAATCGCCTACGGATACCTTCCGGATTCGACTAGGCGCCCGTGCGAGTCGGCGTCGACGTGGCTGCTGCGAAGTGGGCTGTCGACGTACACGCGTATGCCGACCGTGTCGTCTGCTGGGAGATTGCGGCGGATGAGAACGCGGCTGACGACACCGTTCTCGGCATCGACGCGAGTGCGCGCTGTCTCCAGCAGTGTCGGGATGCTCGCGAAATCGATCGACGCTGGCAAAAACAAATTCTGCTGTAGAGAGCCCTTACCGCGCAGCTCGAGGCGGGCTGGACCGCGTAGCTCGCCAGCATGCCATTCGTATTCGACGACTTCGCCGGGCGCGGTGGTCGACTCGATCTCGAAGTGAGCGCGTTCACGCAGCAGCTCGACGCTGAGGAAGGCAGGACTTCTGCCCACACGCGTGAAGAGATCGTCGAGTGCCCGGCTCAGTACTTGAGCGCTGAATAGATTTTCGGCCGGGCTCACTACGCGTGCGCTGGCGATGGTGTCACGCCGCTCATTCGCCTTCTGCGCGAGAGGCTCTTTGCAGGCGAGCAGCACGAGGGGCAAGAGCAGTGCGTGCTTCATGGAGAGCCGATGCGGCGCAGCCAGGTTTGCAGGATCTCGCGGCCATCGAGCAGTTGCTGCACGCTGGTCCATTCGTTTCTTTGATGGGCTTGGGCCTGCACGCCCGGACCGAAGTTTGCGGCCGCGATGCCACGCGCCGCGAAGCGCGCCACGTCGGTCCAAGCTTGCTTGGGCTCTACGGCGCGCACGCCACTCTCACTCAGCGCGCGAATCAACGGATGATTTCTGAGCGGTGGCGCGGCGGGTGAGCGATCGACGAAGGTGACATCGGCTTCGCCTTGCACGAGCTCGGTCACGGTTCGTTCGGCGCGCTCGATCGAGGTGCTCGGCCCGAAACGATGGTTCAAATTGAGCTCGAAGCGATCGGGAATGATGTTGCGAGCGCGGCCGCCGTGCGCGAGCGTTGCGCTCACGACTTCGTGCCAAACCAGCCCGTCGACGCTGTCCAAGGCAGCTTCGCGCGTGGCGAGGCGGGCCAGCAGCCCTTGCGCTTTGTAGATGGCGTTGTCGCCTTGCCAAGGGCGCGCGCTGTGGGCGGTGCGACCTTGAAAGGCGACGCTGGCGTGCAAGGAGCCGCCGCAGCCGAGCTGCAGTTTGTTGTCGCTCGGCTCGAGAGCAATCGCGAGGGTGGTGCTTTCGAGCTCCCTATCTTCATCGAGCACGCGCCCGAGCTCGTTTTCGGCGTACGGGCCCTCCTCGCGCGCGTAGAAGACCAACGTGACGTCGAGAGCGACAGGCGGCGGGCTCTCCAAAATGTCCAACATTAGGCAGAGCCCGCTCTTCATGTCGGCCGCGCCCGCGCCATACAGCTTGTCGCCTTCGATGCGCGCTGGAGCGTCGTGCTCGGTGCGAACCACGTCGAGGTGGCCGGCAAGCGTGATGTGAGGCCCGCCGCTGCCGCGCGAAAGCGGCACTACTAGCGAGTCACCGTAGCGACGCGCTGGCCCTGCCGTTTTCGCTTGGCCTACGCGCTCGGCGACCGCGTCGCACAGCGCTCGCTCTTCGCCGATGGGAGACGCGATGCGGCAGAGCCACAGCAACGTTTCGGCGAGATTCACGGCTTCTACACCGACACCGAGAAGTCGCGCAGCGCAGCGTTGAGGCTGGTCTTCTTATCGGTGCTCTCCTTGCGCTGCCCAATGATGAGCGCACAAGCGACTTGGTACTCGCCGGAGGGAAAGCGCTTGCTGCGCATGCCAGGGATGACCACGCTGCGCGACGGCACGCGGCCGCGATATTCCACTGGTTCCGGGCCAGTGACGTCGATGATCGCCGTCGAGGCAGTGAGCGCCACGCCGGCGCCGATCACCGCTTCGCGCTCGACCAGCATGCCTTCGACGATGATGGCACGCGAGCCAATGAAGCAGCCGTCCTCGACGATGACAGGCTGCGCGCCGGGCGGCTCGAGCACGCCGCCGATGCCGACGCCGCCCGAGAGGTGACAATCCTTACCAATCTGGGCGCACGAACCGACGGTGGCCCAAGTGTCCACCATTGTGCCGGCACCGACGTACGCTCCGATGTTCACGTAACCTGGCATTACGATGGCACCGGGTTCGACGAACGCGCCGTAACGCACTGTGCCCGGCGGCACGACGCGCACGCCGAACTTGTCGAGGTCATGCTTGAGCGGGATCTTGTCGTAGAATTCGAAAGGCCCAGCCTGTGTTTTTTGCATCTCCGAGATCGCAAAGAACAGCAGCACGGCTTGCTTGACCCAAGCGTGCGTGGTCCAGGCGCCGACGCCCTGCTGCGTAGCGACGCGGATCTTGCCGGTATCGAGCAGCTGCACGGCTGCTTCGACGGCCTCCTTATAGCCAGGTTGCTTCAGCAGGCTGCGATCGGCGAAGGCGGCCTCAATGCGTGTTCGGAGCTCGGTCTCGTCCATGCCGGGGGTGTACGAGCGCCGAACGCGCGGATCAAGCGGGCAGCGGGCTAGCTTGCGTTGTCGCGCGCCAGCGCCGGCTCGGCGAGCGCGTAGCTGAGCTCGAATTCCTCGCGTGCGGCGTCCCACTCGATGCTGCCGCCGGTGAGCGTCGCGGCGGCCTTGAGGCTCGTCAACGTGGGTTCGATTACACCACGACTCGCCAGCACCAACGGCTCGCCCGTCGCGTGGGCCTGGCGCGTGACACGCACGCTGCACATGCTTTGGCGATCGCTCGCGATGAGCACGTGTGGTGTTTCGCGTCCGCGTCCGGCGCCGACCATCTCGACACCGAAGGCAACTAGCACCATGGCGACGCGGGGGCTGATCTCGATTTCGCCGCCAGCGTCATGGCTGGAGAGCGTGGCCGAAACCAAGGAACGCCCCTCGGCGCGCGCGCTGGGTGGAGATGTAAAGGCCTCACGCACGAGCTCGCGCGGATCCAACCGTACCCGGCGGGCAAACACGGCGTGCTCGAGCAGCTCCAGCAATTCCCGACCGGCGTCGAGCTCGAAGGAGCACTTCGAGACGGCGTCCTCGAGGGTGAGCCGAGTTTTGGCGTTCATCGGCCGCGTGGCTGCATCACGCAAAGCCGCCTCGAGCTCATCGATGCGCGGCGTGAAGAAAGCGGCAAGCTCCCGCTTGGCCGGCATCACCCGCGGGTCATCTCCCAGGGCCGAAAGCCAAGCGTGAGCCGAGGCTCGCATTGGCTTGCAGCCGTCCAACACGTCCGGAAGAACGGAGGACAGCGACTTCGGCGCCACCCTTAGGGAATGCAACAGCTGGGCCAGGTTACGCAGCGCACCTAAGGTTTCGCGCAGACTGCCCCGGGCACTCGCCAGGGTTGCGTCCCGTGAACTTGGCGGAGGGCGCTCGCTATCCATTTCCCAGAATCCGGTACGCTAGCACGGCTTTCGACAGGCGCGTTCGCCTTCCACACGCATTGCCTCAAGATGAGGCAGTTTTTTGGTGGTTTGGAAGCGCCGTGTCGCCTCACGCCGGGCCGCAGGACCGGGAAGCGAGCTTTCCCGCAGGCCGCGCGTCGCCTCAGCCCGAGTGCGTCGCCGTCAGGCTAGGTCCATCTCGGCGAAGAAGTAGCCACACTCGATCCGGCCGTTCTGCTCCGAGTCAGAGCCGTGCACGGCATTTTCACCAACATTCGCTCCGTAGAGCTTGCGGATTGTCCCGGCTTCGGCCTTCGCCGGATCCGTTGCACCGATCACCTGGCGCCAGTGCTGAACGGCGTCCTCGCGCTCCAGCGCAGCGACGACCACCGGCCCGCGGCTCATGAATGTGCAGAGGTCATCGAAGAAGGGACGGCCGCGATGAACGGCATAGAAACCTTCTGCCTGGCGTTGGCTCAGGTGAACCTGGCGAAGGCCTCGCACCTTGAAGCCTTCTTCGAGGACGCGTTGGAGGATTGCGCCGGCTTTGCCTTTTTCCACGGCGTCCGGTTTGATGATGCACAGAGTTCGCTGGATGGCCATCTGCTATTACTCGAGCGCGCCTATACCAGCTTTGACCGAGCCGCACCAATCGACTGCGTCGCGTTCTGCGTCGTGGGCGGCCTCGAGCGCCACGCGCGAGTTCGTCACATGAGACTTCGTTCGTTCGTCGCATCATTTGCGCTGCTTTTGTTGAGCGGCGCCTGCGAGCTGTTTTCGCCACCCCCTCGGAGCGCACCACCCGCGCCGGCGCCATCTGCCGAAGTCGCGCCGACGAGCAACGAGCCGCCACCCATGCCGGCTGCAAGCGAGAGCCCTCCTGCGGAGCCGCCTCCGGAAGCGCCGCCTCCACCCGGAATCGAGTCCGAGGGCGGGCAGACGCGCGGTCGCCTGCCCAAGGCTGCCATCAATCAGGGCGTGCAGCAGGCGATGCCGGCGATCGAAGCCTGCTACCTGAAGGGTGCACAGCGAAAGCCGGGTTTGCGCGGACGCGTGCTCGTAAACTTCGTGATCGCGCCGGATGGCAGCGTGCCGTATGCGGCGTCGCTCGAGCAGGGCACCGACTTCCCCGACAACACGGTGATCGATTGCGTGCTGCGAGCATTTCAGGCGTTACGTTTTCCTGAGCCGGCAGGTGGTCGCGTAGTTGCGACCTATCCATTGGTGCTCGAGCCGGCACCCGAGCCCAAGACAGAGTAACGCGCAAGCGAGGCCGCGCGTTGTTCGAGGCGACGCACGACTGAGATCCGTTTCGCGTTATGGCGTGTAACGTCGTCGTGCTCGGGCGCGACTGAGTTCGACTCGAAACAGTTCACTGGCTTCAAGTGCGCGAACGGACCGTGGTGACTGTTCGTTGCGTTCGCGATCTGGAGTGAGACATCGTTGCGCGTTTTGCATGAGCGCTCTCGTGTGCGTGCTGCCGGCCATCGCGCGCGGCGTAGGTGGCGGCGTGCGATGGCGTGGATGGCTCGTATGCGGCCTAGTTGGAGCGGTTGACAGTTGGCGGATTTCATCCACTGCTCGTTTCGCCGACGTCGTGTTCATCGCGGTGTGCATCTCGCTGCGTCGCCTGGAGTGCACGAAGTTGCGGCAATTTCTTGCGTGCGGCGAATCTCGCGGGTTTGGGATATCGAATTTCCTAATTCGATGCTGGGTTATTTCAATTAACTAACAGCGTTGCCGGAGTGGGGCGCTTCGGGTCATTTGATTTCGCGGGCGCGCGCGGCGTGAACGTCGTGCGTGTTCGCGTTGCGTCGATGTCAGCGCACATTTTCGCTGCGTTGCGCGCGCCGCACGCGACGCGTTGCTCGTGTTGCAAGCGTGCGATCACTGCACGCGCTCGTGCACAGGAGAACGATGCAACGAACGATCACTCACGAATTCGGAACGATCGATCGCTTTCTATTGCGGGAGTTATACTCGCGTGCTCGATACAAACAGCTTGCAGCGCATTAACACGCGATGTTATTAGCGACGCGCACTCTGGCTTTCAGGCGTCACGCGTCGCGAAAGCCGGAGCAGACGGGACATGAGTTCAATGTTGAACCAGTGCCTTCGGCGGCTATTGCCGATCTTGCGCACGGCGTGCATCGCCGTGCCTGCGTTGCTGACAGCTTGCGGCGGTGACAGCCTTCACGACGAATCGACCGGCTTCGTCGATTTGATCGGTTTTTATCGCTCGGGCGCGACCGCGGCGGACCCCACTGCGGGCATTCCTCGCAACCTCGCGCCGGTGCGTGGCTGGGCCAACGGCGATCGCATCGAATACCTCGATTTCGGCAGCGTTACGGTGCCGCGCAAGCTCGGTACACGCGGCGAGCAGCTGCGCATTCCGGACAATGCGCCCGTCTTTCCCATCTATTTCGTGTTCGACTCTCGGGGCCGGCCTTTGTTTTCCAAACCGGCTTTCGATGCGCGCAACAAGCTCTGGTACATGCGCGGCGGCAAGGGCGTGAAGTTGCCCTCGCCGATCGAAGCGCCCGCCGCAGAGCCGCAGCGCTCGGCGTTCTTCTCCAACATTTATCCGCTCAAACCGCGCGACGAGTTCGTCGATAGCGATCGCAATTCGTCGGACTATCAGCGGCCTATCATCGACGCTCTGCCCGACACTACGGGCTACACCGGCTTGTGGGAAATCATCGAGATTACAGTAAAAGATTCGGACTACGAGATCGACGACATCAAGAGCTACGCGACCATCAAGAGCGGGCTCGAGGACGGCAAGCTCTCCGAGAACGCAACCGGCAAGGTCATCAACTGCCCGGTCATCGACGATCGCACGCAAGTGACGCCCTCGGCGATGCACAACAACATCCCGCGGCCGCGCATGGAGGTTTGGTTTCGCACCAAGCTCGGCAGCTGCTACCTGATCAACGGTTGGGAGACCATCGGGGAGGCCGTCGACGAGAGCAAGCCCGCCACGGATCCGGCCAATCTGCGGCTGTTTCGCGCGGGTGTCGACCAAGCCAAGCGCGTCGACACCTTCGACGTTGCGCGCGTCAGTGTCGGCAGTGGAAAGCAGCAGCAGACCACGGTTACGGTTCCAATCGGCAAGCTGTACACGCCAACCGTCGGCCTCAGTGTGAGCGGGGTGACGGTCACCCGCACTCGTTATCAAAACGACGATTTGGCCACGGCCGTGCCGCGTCACAAGCAGAGTGATCCGGGCGGTTACTCGCCCATCGTGTGGCTGTGGGATCTGAACGTTCCGCAAGACCCACCGTATCAACCCGGTAGCTACAAAAACATCAATGCTGTCGACCCCGCGTCCACGGTGGCGCGCGACGGCGAGAGCACGGTGGTCACACGCAGCGTTGCGATCATCGGCAAAGCAACGCGCTGCGTTTCGGACAGCGACTGCAGCTTCGGGCTCACCTGCAACACCATGCCCGACATCGGCATCGCCACGATGGATCCACCTCCCGGCTCGAACATTGCCGACATGGTGATTGCGCGCGAAGGTGGCCCGCGCTGTGACGTGCCGGCGGCCACTTTCGGCGGGCTGTGCGGCCCGGGAGTCGCGCGCTGTGACGTGCAGGCAGCGGCTGGCAGCGACAACGAGAACGCGCTCAAAGCGCTCGGCGTTGGTTCGGCTGGCCCCACTTTCACGGTGCATGCCGATCTCAAAGCGGCCAAGCAAAAGCTGAGCGATAACCAGAGCCTCGCGAGCGGTGTCGACCCAGCGAATCCGACGCGCGTCGTAACGGACGCAGAGAAGGCTACCGCCGCCGCAGCCATTGCCGCTAACCAGCGCGACGTCGACACGCTCACCGCGCGCGTCGCCTACTACGACGGTTGGGGCTTCACGAAAGACCTCGGCGGCTACGGTTACCTTTGTCATCCGCCGAACGCCGCTCTCGGCTACTGCCAGATTCGCTGCGACTCCACGGCGAGCGCCAGCGCGACGCAGGTCAAAGCCAAAGTTCCGGTGCGCGACGCGCTGGTGCCAGGCAAGATCAACGAGATCGAGTGGACGTTCAACACCGACGCTCGCTGCGGCGGTGCCAACATGCTCGGTTACAAGTGTGGCCACAGCGCCAATAACGGCACCGTCTCCACCACGATCTTGCCGGAGCGTCAGCGCGTATGTCTGCGCGATTGCGCCACGTTCGTTCCGCTGAACCAGAGCTCTGCGGTCTGCGATTTCCCGCTCAATCTGAAGGCGGACGCCAGCAGCGGTAAGCCGAATACCGCGTTTAAGTTGGGCGGCGGTTTGCCGGCGATGAGCGCCGTCACCGGGCAGATGTGTAGCGCCGTGTCGCTCGCCAACGCCGGCGTTACCGCCACTGTGCCTGCTTGCAATTGGAATCCTGATTTCGAGCCGCGCGATCCAAACGTGTGGCCCGGAGCTCGCTGACTTCGTCTTGGCAACGTTTTGGAAAAGGTCTTCGACGGATGCGTAAGCTTCCTGCCACCACGCTCGTTGCGTCTTTGCTGCTGTTTGCCACTGCCTCGTGGGCAGCGCCGCCAACGCTCGTTTGCGCGAACAAGGACGCTCGTAATTGCTTCCTCGACGAAGTCTTCGTGCTGGATGGCAACGAGAGCGTCGTGCGTGGCGGGCAGAGTGTGCCGCTCGTGGCGTGCAAAGCCGCCAACGATTGCTACCTGAATTCCACCAACGACTTGTTCAAGCCGGAAGGTTTGGATGCGACGGTCGCGCGGGCTCTCGACATCATCGTCGAGAAGGGCGGCGTGCTCTCGGAGTGGGACGAGGTGGTGGTGTTCACGGCGGACTTCGGTCCGCGAACTCAGCCGGGTCCGCTGTTTTTCCGGCAGAAAAACCAGGCGGGGCAGCTCGTCAACCGTGTGCTGAACATCGGCACGGGTGAGCTCGCCGAGCCAGATCCTGAAAAGCCGTACGTTGGCATCGTCGACGGCGGCAATGTCAAAGCGCTCGGTGCAACTCCGGCGACCTCGCTGTATTCGGCATGTGGTCGCTTGCCGCGGCGCTTGATAGACCGGCCCAACCCCACGAGTGAGCAAGCGGCGGGTGCGCTGTGCTCGCCTGGGATCTACTCGTACTTCGACGCGTTGGCGCAAGCCAGCGCCGCCATTTATGGGCCCCACTTGGCCGCACCGATGGGTGCACCGGCCTTGGTCACGCTGCCCACTGTCAAGACCGCGCTAGTGACGTCGGCAGGCGAGTCGAAGTTTCCGGCCAGCAATCTGTCGTTGGACGTGTGGAACGCGTTGCTCGATACGCGTGGCTCGCTCCTGGGTGGTAATACCTGGCGCGACAACGCGAACGGCACTTTCGAGACGTCACGTCCGCCAGCGTACTACGGGGTGGCGGCTCCCTACGAAGCCAAGCAGCAGCTGCGCTTCATGCCGCTCGATCTGTACACGCTCGGCTTCGTTCCTTCGAGCGAGCTGTCTCCGCTACGCTCACTGGCGCGCGCTACCGCCGCTGATTTTTACGCTCCGGCTTCGATCGACGCGTTGAGCAACATCGCGGGCCCGGGCATGGGTGTGCGCATTGGTGGCGTGATCATTCGAGGCAAAAGTGGTGTCCCCGAAAGCCTCGATATCGCGAAGGTTCTCGAAGCCAACGGCGGCGAGCGTGTTCCGGCAGCGAACGCGGCACCCCAGCAGCTTCGCCAGCTTTGGGTGTTGGTGACCAAGCCTGACGCGGTTTTCGATCTGGTTGCGAACGATGCCTACCAAACTGCACTCAAGGCGTCGCCGAACTCGCCGCCGGACATGCAGAAGAGCATCGACGACAGCAAGGCTGCGCAGCAAAAGGAACAAGACGCCGAAATCCTGAACCTGCAGAAGTTCCGGCGCGCATGGAACCAGTACTTCTACATGTTGGCCGGCTACCGCGGCCGCGTCGTGACGACCTTCGAGGGCAACGTCGACGATAACGCCTACTGGGAGTTTGCCGATACAACCGACGACGGCCCGCTGTTTGCCGCGAAAGGAGGTCTTACCTTCGAAATGCGCGGCGTCGAGCCGGTGCCGAACGGCGCTGGCGCACTGCAGAGCGTGCTCAGCATCAAGAGCACGCCCGGTGAGGCCGGCGCGCTCACCTATACGGCGCCCGCAGACATGCCGCTCCGCATTCAGGGCTCCGCAAAGGCAGTCGCCGCTCCGAACAACGTGTTCAGCGTGCGCATGCGCTTGCCCAATGATCCAGCGCTGATCGGCAAAGCCAAAGCCAAAGTCGTGCTGGAGGGGCCTTCGGGTTCGTACACGTTCACGCTGCCCGCTCACGCCGACGCTTACCTCGTGCCAGATGGGCGCTTTCGCACCTATTCGGTGCTGGTTTCGCAAACGCTGAGCGTTGATGAATCAGGCGAGACGCCGGCTGTCGTGGCCAAGGAAAATACCGCGTTTACCGGCAAAGACTACAGCGGTTTCACCTTCACTCCCTCGACTGTCGCGATCAACGGCATCGACATCGAGTACATCAAACTCGGCAACAGCGCCGACATCAACGATGTCGACAAAGGCTGTGACGGCAAGTTTCAGCTCGATGGCTGGCTCGGCGCCGAAGACAACTGCCCCAGCGTGTTCAATCCGTCGCAGCTCGATGGGAACGGCGACGGCGTTGGCGACGCCTGCGAAGACTTCGATGGCGACGGCAAGCTCAATGCTTGCGACAACTGTCCCGGTCGCGGCAACGCGGGTCAGAAAGACGACGACAGAGATGGCGTGGGCGATGTGTGCGATCCGGACGCAGAGGATTCGGGTTGCGCGTTGGCCAAGGCGCCAGTGAGCTCGTCCTCGCCAGCGAGCTGGCTCTCACTCTTGAGTGTTGCTTCATTGCTCTTGGTTCGTCGTTTGCGCGCGAACCCTCGACGAAGACACGTGTCCCGTGTCGACTGAATCTTTATCGCAGCCGAGCGCTCGCGCGACCGACGCTTCGCTGGTGCGGAAGAAGAAGGAGATTGAGATGCGGTTCAGATGGCTCCTGCTGCTGATCACGATAGTCATGGCTCTCGTGTCGCAGTCTCCCGCCTTGGCGCAGAGCGGCGCGGCAGGCTCTATCGTCGGCTACGTCATCGATCAGTCGGGGAACCCGCTGCGCGGCGTGAAAATCGTTGCCACCTCGGAAGCGCAGATGGGCGAGAAAACCGCCTTCACGAACGAGGAAGGCGCGTTCCACGTGCTGGGTTTGTCGCCGGGGCGGTACAAAGTAACGGCGACTGCCGAGGGTATGAACCCGGCCATCGACGACAACGTCAGCGTCGGCATTACCTCCGCCGCCGAGGTGAACATCCTGATGGATGTGAAGACCGCCGAGGAGACGGTCACCATCATCGATCGACCCGCCATGGTGAGCACGACCAAGGCCGGCGTGAAACAAACCTACGATTTGAAGGTGGTGGAGGCGACGCCCTTCAACGACCCCATCAACCAATTCCGTGACATCATCGAAATGACGCCCGGCACTATTAACCGCCGCGTGCGTGGTGGTGGTCAGCGGCAAACGCTGTTCACGCAAGACGGTTTCGAAATCAAGGAGCAGTTCCCGTCGCTGCGCTCTTCGGCGGCTTTCGAAGTGCAGACGGCGGGCTACGGCGCTGACGCACCCACGGCTTCCGGCGGTGTCGAAAACTTGGTCACGCGCTCCGGCTCGAACAAGTTCCAGTTCGAATTTACGTCTGTGTACGACTCGTCGGATACACGCTTGTTCCGCGAGCGCGGGGAGCCTTCCGCCGGCCAGCGTCGCTGGGTGATCAACCCAACATTTTCGGGTCCGATCATCAAAGACAAGCTTTGGTACCACCTCAACATCGAAACCCATCTGATTCGCGAGCCGCAGCCGCGTGATCCGCTGTTGATCCTTCCGGAGTCGGAGCCCTTCTTCAACGTCATTCAGAAGGTAACTCTAAAGACGCGCTGGCAGGCGACGCCGCGCAACAAATTCGAGGTCCTGTTCAACGGCGATATTCCGTATCAACGCAACAACCGCCGCAACCCGGGGATCGCCGACGACGCCCAGCAGGATCGCCTCGCGCAGCGCTACTTCTTGGGTCTCACCTGGGAAAGCTTGTTGAGTGATTCGGTGCTGTACCGCGCTCAGGCCGGCTACATTGGCTACTACCAGAATATCTATCCGGCCAACTGCCGCGAAGAGCGCGAGCCTTCGACCTGCTACCAGCTGCGCAACATCAGGCAGAGGTTGCCCACCGCGCTCGAGTTCGGCAACGGACCCAAGCACGATACGCAGGCCCTGCGCAGCTTGCAGTTCATCAACACGCTGGAATGGTTCGCGAGCACCAAGCACTTCGGCGAGCACAACATCCGCCTGAAGGACACGATTTACCTCGAGAGCGATCGTCAGCGCACCTCGCAAACCGGCGACGGCTTCTACGAGTACAACGGCACCATCGCGACGAACTTCACGACGTTCTACAAGAACGACCCGCGTATCGCGGAACCGCAATACGGCTTCTTCGACGGCACCGTGTACAGTATGAAACACATACTCACGGCCAGCGATAACTGGAAGATCACGCCGTATTTGACGGCGACGCCAGCGCTTTCATGGGTGCAGGCGCGCGCCACCAATAGCTTGGATAAATCGCCGCTCAGCACCAACACGTGGGCGCCGTCCGCTTCGCTGGTTTGGGACGTTACCCGCGATGGCAAGAACGTCCTCCGCACCAGCGGTAGCGTGTACGTCGACATCGATCTTTCGCTGGTTGGTCGCCACGCGCTGGGTCAGCAGGTGACTCTACGCTGCGGATGGAACCCGACGACCCAGGCGTTCGATCGCGATTGCCAGTATGCCGGTGGCGACACGCGCTCGACCGTTGGGTTGCCCTGCGGTCCTAGTGGCGTCGACGCAAACGGCAACAGCTGCAGACAAGAGCTGAAGACGCCGCGAACTTGGGAGTACACCATCGGCGGCTCTCACGTGATCTCCGACGGGCTGGCTGCGGGTCTGGACGCTGTGTACCGCAAGTTCACGAACCAGTACGAAGACGTCGAGACCAATCGCATCTGGAACTCTTCGGGTACTGCGGTGGTTGGTTATCGCAGCGGCGTCAACGAGACGGTGATGGACTTGCAAACGCCGGCTGGCGCGAAGCGCGAGTACTTCGGCGTGACCCTATCGCTCGCGAAGAACGAGGGACCGTTGCAGTTGAACGGCTCCTACACGCTCGGTTGGCTGACGGGCAGCGTGCTCGACGGCTTCCAGAACTACTACGGCAACGTCCCACCGCAGGATCGCTTTCTCTACGGCCCGCTCGCAGACGACCATCGCCACGAGATCAAGCTGACGGGCATGTACCAATGGACCCCGTGGCTCGTGACCGGCTTCCGTTACATCTACTACTCGGGCACGCCGTACAATCGGCTTTATTACAACGAAGTCACCGCGCGTTACGAGTCGCATCGTGCGCCGTTTGGTGTGGATCCCGGTGCGAACGTCAACGATCCGAACGACGACCGCACGTTGCGCACGCCGGACGTGCAGAGCATCAATCTGCAGGTGCGCGCGCTGCTCAAGCCGCTCATCGGTCAAAACTTGAGCGTGTTCGCAGAGGTGCTCAACGTGCTCGGCTTGCGCACTCCCACGGTGCTCGGCACGGGTGAGGGCCGCGATTTTGGCTTGGTGCTAAACCGCATGGATCCGTTCCGTCTGCGCTTCGGTGTGGACTTCCGATGGCCCGGAGAGGGGTAGCGACATCGTCATGCGTTCGATCCTGCTGCGAGTAGCATTGGTGTTGGTGCTGGGTTCGACCCTGGGCTGCTCCGAGGTGCGCGGCCGACGGTTGATACAGAAGGCCAATCAGGCGTATCGCGACGGGCAATACAAGGACGCGGTCGCGCTCTTCGAGCAAGCGGAGCGCTTCGTTCCGAACTTCGGGCTGTTGTGGCTGAACAAGGGTTACACCTGTCGCGAAATGCTGATCCCCGGCGCAAAAACGCCGGAAAACGCTGCGGCGGCGCGCTGTGCGTTGACGGCATTCAAACGCTTCTCCGCGCTGCGTCCGGAGGACAAACGCGGTGCAGCGCTGTACGTGCAGACGCTCTTCGACGCCGACGAGTACGAGACGCTCGCGAAGATGTACGAAGCGCGCGTGCAGAAGAATGCGGCCGACGAAGAAGCGCTCAACGGCTTGATTCAGGTGTACTCGAAGTGGCCAGAGCACACCGAGCAGGCGCTCGCTTGGTACGAGAAGAAGGCGCAGGTCAAAAGCAACGACGCCGAAGCGCAGTACGCGGTGGGCGTGTTCATTTGGCAGCAGCTGTTCTCGAAGGGCGGCGGCGCCGACAAGTCGGCCTTCGATCCACGTGCGGATCCGGACGATAAGAAGAAGCAGAAAACGCCACCTGGTAACGTTCCTGGCGACATCACCGGCAAAGAGCGCATCGAGCTTGCGGATCGCGGGCTGCGCTTTCTCGAAAAGGCCGTCGAGTTGCGTCCCAAGTACCAGGAAGCGATGACGTATTTGAACTTACTCTATCGTCAGAAGTCATTCGCTTACTTCGACAACCCGGACGAGTGGCAGAAGTGCATCGACAAGGCAATCGAGTGGCAAAAGCGCGGGCTTGCCCTGTCGCCGGTCAAAACGGAAGCGCCGGAGGCCAACGCAGCCCCAGCGCCCGCCAAAGCGGAGTAGGTGCTCATGGCGTTCGAGGCATTCCTCACGCAGGAAAAAGGGCGACCGAAGAAGTGGCGTCGCCTGACCGTAACTTTATCGCTCGCGTTTCACGGAGCGTTACTGATTGCGGCGGTCGTGTATTCGTTCTGGCACGTGGACGAGCTGTCGCCGCCGGTCGTGACGGTGACGTTCTTGGCCGCAACGCCGCCGCCCCCGCCCCCGCCGCCGCCCAAAAAGAAGACGGCGTCGAAAGTGAAGCCGGTCACGCCCAAGGAAATCGTTCAGCCTAAAGCCACGGACATCATCCAGCCGAAGGAGAAGCCGGAAGAGGTCGAACACGATGATGGTGTGGAGGGTGGAGTCGAAGGTGGTGTTGCTGGTGGCGTCGTTTCGGACGTGGCACCGCCGAAGGAAGCGCCGCCTCCGCCGCCTCCCGCGCCTCCGCCTCCGCCGAAGGAGGACGCTCCTCCCAAGTTCGTGCCGCCGAACGTCGCGGCGCAGCAGCTGCTCACCGATCCGCGCACCAATCCAGCGTATCGCGTGATCATGCCGGCGGCGTTCAGCAGCGCTGGCATGCGCTTGTGGGCGATGGTCAAAATCTGTGTTTCGAAGGCAGGCAGCGTCGCGGATGTGAAGCTCATCAAAGGCATGGATCCAGCAGTGGATCCACTGCTGTTGTCCAAGATTCGTACTTGGAGGTACCGCCCGATGAGCATCGACGGTCAGCCGATCGCGTTTTGTTACAACCTCAGATACGAGCACGCGACGCAGTAGCCGCCAGCACCCGAAGGTTCTCGAGAGGAGTAAGAAGATGGATTTTTCTCTCTATCATATGTGGCTTCAGATGGGCATGGTGGCAAAGGGGGTGGTTGTCATCCTCTTCATCATGTCCGTGTATGCCATTGGTGTTGCGGTCGAGCGTTTCATTGCGCTTCGACGTGGACACGGGCAATCAGTGCAGTACGTGGGTGCGCTTCAGCAGCAGATTTCGAAGGGCACTTTCGAGGAAGCAGTCGGCCTTCACGAGCGCTGGAAGGCGAGCCCTGTCGCGCGCGTGGTGGGCGGTGGGGTCGTCGAATTCGTGCGCGGTGTGAAGGGCCTTGGCGCAAAGGCGGGCGACCCGGCGGAGCTCGAGCTCCTGGTCGACGGCGTCAGTCGCTCGATGGATCGCGTGAAGGTGCGCGAGCTCGCCAACATGAAGCAAGGCCTCTCGGCGCTCGCTACCATCTCGTCGTCAGCGCCGTTCGTTGGCCTGTTCGGCACGGTGTTCGGCATCATCACGGCGTTCCAGAACATGGCGGATCCGAGCAAGGGTGGCGGTGGTCTCGCCAGCGTGTCAGCCGGTATTTCCGAAGCGTTGCTCACTACCGCCGTGGGGCTCGCCGTCGCGATCGCTTCGGTGTGGTTTTACAACTACTTCATCGGGCGCGTCGACGCGCTCACCATCGACGTGGACGAGGTTTCGGGCGAGATCCTCGACAGCATGCTGCGCGAAGCGCGCGGCGGCGAAGTCGCGGCCGAATAACGGAAGTGCGCCGTGTTCGTCACTTCCAATCGCCGTCGACGGATTCGCGAGCGCCTTGCTGCCGTCAAACATCGGCAGCAGGGCGAAGTGAAGTCCGACATCAACGTGACGCCGCTCGTCGACGTCGTGCTGGTGCTGCTCATCATCTTCATGGTGGTCACTCCGATGATCGCCGGCGGTGTCCCCGTCGAGCTGCCCAAGACCGCTCATCACAATCGCAAGCCCGACGACGGCAAAGACATCATCATCTCGGTTACGACCGACAAGCGAGTTTACGTCTCCGGCAAGCCGCTCACGGGTCCCAAAGAAGTCACGCGCTGGGTCGAAGAAGAACGCCGCAAACACCCAGAAAAAGCGGCGTTCGTCAAAGGCGACGCGCGCGCCACTTACGGCGTCGTGCGCGAAGTGATGGAAGCGGTGCATCGCGCTGGCATGGACAACGTCATGCTCGGCACCGACGAAATCAAAGACAAGCCGTAACGTTCGGGCAGCGCTCTATCGACGAATCCGCGCAGCGCCCGCTTCAAGGCGGCAGGCGTTGAGCGGGTGGAGCGCGCCACCCCCCAAAAATCAAGAACGAAGCAGCGACGCACAGCGAGGAGCAAACCTCATGGCAATGGACGTAGGCGGCAAAAAAGGCGGAGTGCGCGGCGACATCAACGTCACGCCGCTCATCGACGTGGTGCTCGTGCTCCTCATCATCTTCATGGTCCTGGTTCCCTCCATGCTCAAGGAACTCACGGCCAACATCCCCAAAAAGGACACGTCGGACACACCGCCCGACCCCAACGTCGTCCCCATCGTCGTCGAGTACACCGGCAACCGCGAACTCTCCGTCAACCAGGAAGCCGTTGCGCCGGAAGCGCTCGCCGACAAAGTCTCGGAGCGCCTCAAGTACAAAAACCAAAAAGTCGTCTTCTTCAAAGTCGACGACGAGGCCAACTACGGGGAGGTCGTCCACTTCATGGACATCGTGAAGGGCGCCGGTGCGACGACGTTAGGCATCGTCACGAAGGACTGAATCGGCCCGCGCGGCTCCGAACTGAATCGGCCCGCGCGGCTCCGAACTGAATCGGCCCGCGCGGCTCCGAACTGAATCGGCCCGCACGGCTCCGAACTGAATCGGCCCGCGCGGCTCCGAACGGAGGTTTGCTCGCGCGGCTCCGGAAGAGGTTCCGCGTGACTTACAAAATAAGCGCGACACGGCGTGCGCTTGGGGGAGGGGGAGGGGTGGGTGGGGACACGCACGCCGTGTCGCAGAGTTTTTTGTACTGGTTGCTGTGAAGCGGCTCTGCCGAGGGCAGAAGGGCGTGACTAGGCAGCACGCACTTCGATGCGACGCGGGCGGAGGGCTTCGCTCTTTTTGAGTTCGATGCGGAGGACGCCGTCTTTGAGTTCGGCGCTGGTGGTGGTGGGATCGACGCCGGAGCCGAGTTCGAAGCGGCGCTCGTAGACGAAGGGAGCGTTTTGGGGGCGAGCGCTGACGCGGAGTTCCGGCGGGTTGAATTCGACGCTGAGGCCGCTGGCTTCAACGCCGGGAAGGTCAGCGAGGATCAGGAAGCCGGCGGGATTTTCGTAGATGTCCACCGCTGGCGTGACGCGACGAGGTTCACTTTGGCGCGTGGGCTCGGCTTGGGTGTTTTCGAATCGGTTGGCAGTCATGAGTGTGTTCCCGTGGAAGAAGTTGTTGGAGAAGGCGCTTGCTTGATGAGCGCTGTTTCAGGAGGCGCGCACGTTGATTTGGCGCGGCTGCGCTTCTTGAGCTTTGTGAAGGGTGACGTTGAGGACGCCGTTCTTGAGGACAGCTTCGGTTTTTTCACCGTCGACCTTGGTGGGCAGTTGGAAGCTGCGAGAGAAGCGGTACGCGGTGCGCTCTTTGCGGTGAGTTGAATAACCCTCAGGGGTTTCATCGCGGCGCTGGCCTTTGATGGTGAGCGTCGAATTGTCGAGCGTGAGCTCGAGGTCCTTTTCGGCGAGGCCAGGGACGTCGGCGCGGAGTTGGAGTGTGGCACCGGTGTCTTCTAGAGACACACGCGGCCAATTGGCGCCGCGATCGTAGTCAGCCTCCGGCAGGCCATTCTCGAAGTCGTAGAAGAGGCGGTTCATCTCGCGACGCAGGAAATCGAAGGCGTCGCTGGGGGTTTCGCGGTAGTCGCGGCTGAAGCGGGGTAGTCGAGCAAAGTCGTTCCATCGTGTGAGCATGAGAGTCTCCTTCCCGTACTGGTGCGGCACGGCCAAGCCTTCTCAGGCTCACCACCTGCACCCATGTTAGTTCGTTGAGCGGCGCCGTTTTTGGCTGCCGACCTCGACAGCGCCCAACCTGTTCACGCAGTTTGGTGTTGGCAAGGGGGGGTGACGCAGTTGCGCCGCGCGGAGGTTTCGCGCGCTTCGCGAGCAGTTCGCGTGCGCAATTTCGTGCGGGGCGAATGTGCGGCAGAGGGCGTTGGTTGCCGCCGCGCGTCGGCTTGGTTCCGGTTTGTGGCAGAGCGTGCTGGACGTGCGCGTGAGATCCCGGCTACACAGTGAGAGGAGAGTGAGGCGGTCGTCAGGATGAGCTTCTCGAGTGGCGGTGCTGGCGGGAAACCGCCCGGTGGAAATCCCCCTGGTCCAGGCGCTTATCCGCCGCCTCAACCAGGGTCTCAGCAACCAACGAATCCCGGTGGCTATGGCCCTCCTGGTCAAGGAGGGCAGGCTGGCCAAGCGGGGCAGCAGGGAGCGCAGCCTGGTGCTCCTGCGGCGCACCCCCCCGGCCATCCGCAGCGGCCGCAACATCCGCAGCAGCCGCATCCGCAGCAGCCTGGCTACCCGGGCCAGCCTGGGCAGCAGCCGGGGTATCCAGGCGCAGGTCCGGGAGGCGGTCCCGCGTTTGGGCCGAGCGGCACAGTTGCCGGTTTCGCGTCTCCGCTGGGTGGGTTCACGCCCGGAACGCCGTCGCCTGGTGGTGGTTACGGTCAACCGGCCGCTCCAGGGGGCTACGGTTCGCCGCCTGGCGCGCCAGGTGCTCCTCCCGGCGCTCCCCCGGCATACGGCAATCCCCCGGCTTCTCCTGGCGCTCCCCCGGCATACGGAAATCCGCCTGGATCTCCCGGCGCTCCTCCAGCGTACGGCAATCAGCCCGGCGGTTACGGAGCTCCCGGAGCGGGCGCGCCCGGTGGCTACGGTCCTCCTCCCGGCGGCGCACCCCCGGGTGGATACGGCGCTGCTGGTGGGGGCCCCGGAGGTTATGGTCCTCCCGGCGGCGGTGGCCCTGGAGGTTATGGTCCTCCGGGCGGAGGCGGTCCCGGAGGTTACGGGCCTCCGGGCGGCGCTCCTCCTGGAGGCTACGGTCCCCCCGGCGGAGGCGGTCCTGGAGGTTATGGTCCTCCCGGTGGCGCTCCTCCTGGAGGCTACGGTCCTCCCGGCGGTGGAGGTCCAGGCGGCTACGGTCCTCCGGGCGGTGGAGGTCCAGGAGGTTATGGTCCTCCCGGTGGCGCTCCTCCTGGAGGCTACGGTCCCCCCGGCGGTTCACCAGGTGGGTTCGGCCCGCCTCCGGGTGGCTATCCACCGCCCGGCAACTTCGGTTACGGCGCGTCCCCACCGAAGCCGCCAAGCGGCTCCTCGGGTTGGGCGCCGATGGAGGCTGTGTCGTTCGCGTGGTCGTGGATCACGAAGGACTTCGGCGGGGTCGCGTTGCCGTTGGCCGTAGGTTGGTTCGTGATGTTGTTGCCGCAGAGCTTGCTCGGTGGCGCGCGCAGCTTCGTGGAGACGTTCTTGCTGACGTCGGGCACGATCGACGCGCAGACGGCGTCGTTGATCGGTCTGATCATGACGCCGGTTTCGCTCGCGGTGGGCGTGTTGGCTCAGGCTTATTTCCTGGGTGGCATCACGCGCTTCGGGCTGAGCGTGGCGCGCGGAAGGAAGCCGGAGTTCGGCGAGGTGTTCGCCGGCGGAGCAACCTTCGGCGCGATGTTCGTAGGGCAGCTGCTGTTCTCACTCGCCGTGATGCTCGGCTCGCTGCTGTGCTTGGTGCCCGGCGTGATCATCGGCTTGGGTTGCCAATTTTACGCCTTCTTCATCGTGGATAAGCAGGCGTCGGGTGTCGAGGGTTTGAAGTCGAGCTGGGCGCTCACGCAGGGTCACAAGGTGAACTTGCTGGTGCTCGGCCTGGTGCTTTTCGGTGTGATGTTGTTGGGTGCAGCTGCGTGCTGCGTCGGCTTCCTGCTCATCGGTGCGCCGATGCAGATTCTGGCGCAGGCCTACGTGTACCTGAAGCTCAACTCCGAGGAACCGGCGCCGGCAGTTTAGTCAGCGCAGCGTAACGAGCTCCTCCGCCGCGGTTGGATGAATCGCGACGGTGCGATCTAGATCGGCTTTGCGTGCGCCCATGCGCAACGCGACGGCAAAACCTTGGATCATTTCGTCCGCGCCGAGGCCGATGGCGTGGATGCCGAGCACTCGCTCGTCTGGGAGTAGAGTGACGAGCTTCATTGCGGTGCGCGGCTTGCGGCGCGTGATGCCGTAGTAGAGCCCCGTGAAGCGGGTGACGTACGTTTTGACGCGATCGCCGTAACGAGCGCGCGCCGTGGTTTCGCTGAGGCCAACCGTGCCAATCGGTGGATGGCTGAACACCACCGTGGGGATGTCGTCGTAGTCGAGGCGTGCCTCGGGCTCCTCGCCGAATAGGCGATCCGCCAGCTTTCTTCCCGCCGCGATTGCGACTGGCGTCAGCATCGAAACTCCGGTCACGTCGCCCACTGCGTACACGCCGGGCGCGGTGGTGTTCTGAAAACCATCGGTACGAATTGCGCCGGAGGTGGTGAGCTCGATTCCAGCGCGACCGAGACCCAGCGACTCGACGTTGGGCTGCCGACCAGTGGCCCACAGCACACAATCGAAGCCCGAGAGTGCGCGACCATTCTCCGCGTGCAGCTCGAGCCCTGTTAGGCCGCGCGCGAGCTTCGCGGGGACGAAGTCGGGCACCAGGTGCACGCCCGAGCGACGCATTTCCTCGCTGAGGGTGTCGCGCAGTAGATCGTCGAAGCGCGCGAGCGGCGCCTCACCGCGAAACGTGAGCGCGACTTCGGCGCCCAGGGCGTGCGCGATGCCGGCCAGCTCGACGCCGATATAGCCACCCCCAACCACGAGCAGACGTTGCGGCAGCGCGTCGAGGCGAAACCAATCGTCGGAGCTGATGCCGAGTTCGGCGCCGGGAATATTTGGCAGCTGTGGGCGCGAGCCCGTGGCGATGAGGATGTGCGGAGCGCTCAGAACATCTCCCGTGGATGTCTTGACCGCGCCAGGCTCCAGAAAGTGAGCCTTGGCCTGAATCAGACCGACGCCCTCTTCGTCCAGCCGCGCGGCGTAGGCAGCGTTCATACGTTCGACGTAGGTGCGACTGGCAGCGCACAGTCGCGCGTAGTCGAAGCCCGGCGCAGGCTGGTCGTCGAAGCCGTAATCGGGTAAGTCATCGATTTTGTCGGCAAGCTCGGCTGCGTTCCATAGAATTTTCTTCGGAACGCAGCCGCGGTTAACGCACGTTCCACCCAGCGGATCTGGCTCCACCACGACCGTGCGTGCGCCGTAACGACGCGCGCGTCGAGCGGAGGCGAGCCCGCCCGAGCCGCCACCGATCACGATGTAGTCGTAGTCGTCCATATGGCTTTCATACCGCGACCACCGGGGTCGCGGGACCACCTGGGTCGCTGAAACGCGCCAAATGCTGCCGTGCGGAAGGCGTTCGTGTCTCTGCGCGCAAGTTGTTCTAAGGTTATCGGCGCCACCTGTCGGGCAGCGGAGGATTCTGACCCCATTCGTTGGACCGAACAGTTGGCATCGCCAGCATGCAGCGTGTCGATTTTTTCGGACTGGACCGGCCCATACAAGAGCGCTTCGTAGCGGCCGCACGGGGAACGGCGCCGCCGCTGCCGCTCGTCGTCGATCGCGAGACGATGCCGCGCTCGGTAGTCGTCTGCTTGGCGTTGGCAGCGCTCGCGCTGGCGGGGATCGCCGTCGTTTCGCGGATTGGTTACGGCAAGCTCGACAGCGCTCTTGCGCTGCAGCCCGTGGGGGCGCTCGTCGTCTACCTGGCGCTGGGTGGTGTCGCAGGCGTACTGCTGGCAGTGGCTTTTCGTGTTCAACGCGCGCGCGGGCGTTGGCCGATCGCGCCCGGCGTGTATGCGTTTCCCTCGGCGGTGATCGATGCGCGCTCGCTCTCGATGCAGGTGCACTCGCTGCGCGACCTGGTCGATGCCAGCGCCGCGGGCCGTACGCTGCGCCTGACTTTCAGCGACGGGGCTCGTTTTGGCTTCGATGCGCGCGACGCGAACAGCGCGGCGGAGCTTGCTCGTCGCATCAGCGATCTGCGGCAGCACTTCAGTCCCGATGCTGCGCCGGTCAGCGCGCGTGAGCTCGCAGTGTGGGATCCGTTGGCGGACAACGGCTTCGCAAACCCGTTTTCGCCGCGCGAGCGCATGCAGAAGCCAAAAGCGGATCTGTCGTGGCTGGCGCTGCCCATCGCTGCCGTGCTGTTCGGCGCGCTCGGCGCCGGAGTGTGGAAGCTTCGCAATAGCTTGGGAGAGAAGGCGCTGTACGCCGCCGCTCGCAAGGCCGACACGCGCGCGGCTTACGAAGCTTACGTGCAGCGTGGCGGCTCGAACCCCGACGTGCCGAAAGTGCTCTTACCGCGCGCTCAGCTCGCCGAGGTGGTCGCCAAGAATTCCATCGACGAACTCGAGAGCTTCACCAAAGCGCACGCAGGCTCGGCGATCGAAATCGAAGCGCAGAGCGCGCTTTTGAAGCAGCTCCTGGCGGCGCTCGAGCAAGCCAAGCAAGCCGGCACGCTCAAGGCCTTGAAGGATTTTCGCGCTCGCTTCGGTGGTCACCCCAGCATCCAAGGTGAGATTCGGCGCGCCATCGCCGCTCGCACCGAAGCAGGGCTGGCACGCTTCGCCGAGCGTGCTCGCCCGAAGCCAGAAGTTTTGGAGGCGTTTCGGCGCCTCGTAGCGTATGGCGCAGAGCACGATGGCGTGGTGCAGGTGCGCTGCAAGCGCCGTTTGCCGGAGTCGGTCGCCAAGGCAGAGGAGCTGCTGCAGAAGGCGCATTGGTACGGCGGCAAAGCCTCGCTGCCGGGCCAGTACTTCGACGCGAAGCACGCGGCCACGCGCGAGCAGCCGATCCAGAAGCAGCTCATCGACACGTTCTCGCAAGGCTTCGACGAAGATCTGCTGAAGTTCGAGGCGGGCGCGCCCATCGACGACAACAGCGACGAAGAGCCGAAGCTGAGCGTCCCCACCATCGTGATCATTCATCGCACGGAAATGTCGGGTGCCTACTTGATGAAGCGGCCGCGCGCAGCGCTGACCGGCGTTGGCGTGTTGTTCCGCATCAGCATGCAGGTGCCAGGCGCCGGTGCCGTGCACACGTTCAAGTACTCTGCGTGGAACTCGCCCGACATCAAGAGCATGATGGAAGGGCGCGGCTTCGAAGAGATTTACAACGACATGGCGGACAAGGCGTTCGCGAAGCTCGCCAAGAAGTACTTGAACGAGGTGGTGCCAGGTCTCGCGCCGAAGGCGCTCTAGTTTGTGGGGGCGGCACGCGCCGCCCCCTCTTCCGAAGTGAATTCGGAAGAGACTCCCCCCACGCGGGAATTCGCGCGCGAATTCGTTTCCGCAATGTGCGACAGTTTCCGAACTGCCTACATCGCGCCCGTTCAGCCTTCGCGCGCTTCGTGGCGCCGCACAGAGCCGGATGAACGCACCGCCCAACGCAGCAGTGCTAGGATCTCTGGCGCGGGGGTCGGCTTGGTCAGAACGTTGTGTGCCAGATAGCGGAGCAACTCTGTCGCCAACGTCGCGGTGTGAGACGAGTGGACGATGCGTATCGTCTCCGGGTGAGAGCGAGCCAGCTGCGCCAGGAGCTGAAATCCATCCATCACCGGCATGTGTAGGTCCGTGACCAACACGTCCACCGTTTGCCTGTTCACGAAGGCGAGTGCTTCGCGCCCGTTGTTAGCCGTTGAAATCAGCCATTCTGGCTCGGCTGCACGCAGCATGCGCTTCAGCGCCGTCACCACTTCGGGATCGTCGTCCACCAGGAGCACGTGCAATGGTCGCGGGATCACCAGCGAATGAATGGGAGAGTTCACGCCCACCCTCAAGCAAGGAGCGGTCCATGCCAAGAACGCTGGTTTTTGCGCGCTCAGCGACGCGTCCACGCATCGACCGCGAGCTCGAGTGCGCGCGCACGCGCTGCATCGGTCAGCAAATAGGCCTCTGCGTGTGTGTCGTTCTCTAGCTGAATTTGTGCTCGCACGTATTCACGACCTTCGAACGCGTCGAGTCTCAGTATGAGAGCGCCGCTCACGAGGTAGAGTTCGCCGAGCACCGCGAATTCACCGCCCGAAGTGAGCCCTGGGTACGATCCCAAATCCCAGAGCCGATAGTGCGGCGCTGTGCGACACTCTCGCACGAACTCCGCGTTTTCGAGCGCCCAATGATTGGAGCAGCCGCGCTTCAAGCTACCGTACACGAAGAGCAGCCTGCGCTCGCTCATGGTGTGGTCGGCTTGCGCGGGAGCTTCGCGAGTGCGTCGCTGAGCAACAGTTTGCGTTGAAACTCTGGTGAGCCCCAGTTTGCGCCATGGCACGACTTACAGCGCAAGGGTTGGTCATCGACGCTCTCGAAGCGTTCAGTGAGCACACTCGTCATCCATTCGAGAGCGCGCGACTCCGAACGTGGTGATCCCAAAATCTTGGCAACACCGCGCCCTGCTTCCAGGTGACACGACGCACACGTCACCGCACCGCCCTGCTTCGCGCGCAGGCGCGGCACAAGCTCGGTCGCCATGAAATTTGCGACGCGCTTCTGCTGAGTGTCCGCCGCAAAGTCGTGCTCCAAGTGGCAGTAGTTGCAGCGTACGCCGAGCGCTGTGGCCACACCCTTCATGATGACGTCCACTTCGGCGCGGCAGCGCGCTGAGGCGAGCAGACCTTCATACTGGCGGGTGAGTGGAGCGGGCGGGGGTGCACCCGGCTCGACTCGGCACGGATCGATTGCAGCTGGCGCCGGGGCAGCCGCGTGGTTCGTTTGCTCGGTTGCCGGAAGCGGTGCGGCACTACACGCGAGGCAGAAGAGCGGCGCAGAACTCGAGAAAACCCAGGCCCATCGCACGCTCCGACCATACACCGCGGGGCACCAGCCGTGGCGAGCCTTGCCACACGCTGCCCCGCCTTTCCGACGAAGCTGTCGTTTTCGTGACGCGACCGCGAGAAACACGCGGAAACCAGAGGGCCAAGTTGCCACGGCCTCGGTGCTGGACTACTTCGCTCCACGCCGGCAACGAAGCCGGCCGCAGTGCGTGTGAGGCATCCGATATGGCTCTCTTCGAAGGTCCCAAGAGTGGCGACGCCATCACCCTGGCGTCGGGCAAGCTGAGCGTTCCCGATCAACCCATCCTTCCTTTCATCGAAGGCGACGGCACCGGTCCCGACATTTGGCGGGCTTCTCAAGCCGTGCTCGATGCGGCAGTGCAAAAAGCCTATGGCGGCAAGCGCAAGATCGCTTGGTACGAGGTGTTCGCCGGCGAGAAGTCGAAAAAGAAGTTCGACAGCTGGCTGCCCGAAGAGACGGTCGAGGCCTATCGAAAGTATCTGGTGGGCATCAAGGGCCCGCTGACGACTCCCGTCGGCAAAGGCATTCGTTCGCTGAACGTCGCGTTGCGCCAGCAGCTCGACCTGTATGTGTGCCTGCGCCCCGTGCGCTGGTTCACCAACGTGCCGAGCCCGGTCAAGCGCCCCGGTGACGTCGACATGGTGATCTTCCGCGAGAACACGGAAGACATCTATGCGGGCATCGAGTGGGCGTCGGGCACGCCCGAAGCCAAGAAGGTGCTCAACTTCTTACAGAACGAAATGGGCGTGAAGAAGATCCGCTTCCCGGAGACATCGGGTTTCGGCATCAAGCCCGTTTCCAAAGAAGGTACCGAGCGCCTGGTGCGCGCGGCCATCAACTACGCGCTGCAGTTCGGTCGCAAGAGCGTCAACCTGGTTCACAAGGGCAACATCATGAAGTTCACGGAAGGCGCCTTCCGCGACTTCGGTTACGAGGTCGCCAAGCGTGAGTTCCGTTCGCAGGTCGTGACCGAGCGTGAAGCTTGGATCCTCGGGAACATCGAGGAGAAGCCCGGCATCAGCGCGGAAGAAAACGCCAAGCTGATCGAGCCCGGCTACGACATGGCGCCGCCCGAGTCGCAGGCCGAGCTGCGCGCCGAAGTGGAAGCTGCCGCGGCCCTCAAGGCGACTCACGGCGACGGTAAGTGGAAGAAGCTCCTGCGCATCAAGGACTCGATTGCCGACATCACCTTGCAGCAGGTGCTCACGCGCCCGAAGGACTTCGATGTGATCGCCACCTTGAACCTGAACGGCGACTACTTGAGCGACGCGCTCGCCGCGCAGGTCGGCGGCATCGGCATCGCTCCGGGCGGCAACATCAACTACGACACCGGCCACGCGGTGTTCGAGGCCACGCACGGCACTGCGCCGAAGTACGCGAACCTCGATCGCGTGAACCCCGGCTCGGTCATCCTCAGCGGCGAGATGATGCTGCGCCACATGGGTTGGGTCGAAGCGGCCGAGCTCATCATCAAGGGCATGGACGGCGCCATCGGTGCCAAGACCGTTACCTACGATTTCGCCCGCCTGATGGAGGGCGCCAAAGAAGTGAAGTGCTCCGAGTTTGGTCGCGCGATCATCGACCACATGTGAAGAGCCGAAGAGGAAGCCATGGCAAGAAAGAAAATCAGTCTGATCGGTGCCGGCAACATCGGCGGTGAGCTCGCAAACCTCGCCGTTACCAAGAACCTCGGCGACGTCGTGCTGTTCGACATCCCCGCCAAGGAGAACTTCGCCAAGGGCAAGGCGCTCGATCTCGAGCAAGCCACTGCCATCTCCGGCGCTGATGCGCGCGTGATCGGCACCAGCAAGTGGGAAGACTGTGCTGGCTCCGACGTGCTCATCATCACCGCCGGCATCCCGCGCAAGCCGGGTCAGTCGCGCGACGATTTGGTGGCCACCAACCTGCCCATCATTCGCGACGTGGCCGACGCTGCCAAGAAGCATTGCCCCGACGCGTTCGTGATCGTGATCTCGAACCCGCTCGACGCGATGGTCTACGAGTACAAGCGCCGCACCGGCGGCTCGCGCCAGAAGATCGTGGGCATGGCGGGCGTGCTCGACAGCGCGCGTTTCTCGCTGTTCCTCGCGCGCGAAGCCAACGTCAGCATCAAGGATCTTCGCACGATGGTGCTCGGTGGCCACGGCGACGACATGGTGCCGGTGCTCAGCCACTGCAGCGTGAACGGTGTGCCAATTCAGAAATTCGTGAAGCAAGAGGCGCTCGACAAGATCGTCGATCGCACCCGCAAGGGCGGCGGCGAAATCGTTGGTTTGATGGGCACCAGCGCCTACTACGCGCCGGCCATCAGCGCGATCGCCATGGCCGAGGCGTACTTGCTCGACCAGAAGCGCGTGCTCGCCTCTGCCGTCTACCTCGAGGGTGAGTACGGCTACAAAGACCTGTACATGGGCGTGCCCGCGGTGATCGGCGCCGGCGGCGTCGAGAAGATCATCGAGCTCGACCTCAACGACGCCGAGAAGGCCATGCTCAAGAAGAGCGCCGACTCGGTCCAAAAGGTCGTCGACATCGTCAAGGCATCTACGTAAGAAGGAGCCGGCTCGGGCCCGTCGCGTTCCGTGGCGGGCCCAGTCGGTGCATCGCTCGTTCGCGCTCGCCGCCGCATCGTTCTCAGGACGCATCCCATGAAAATCCACGAGTATCAGGGCAAGCAAATCTTTGCGAAGTACGGCATCGCGGTGCCGAAAGGTATCGCCTGCTTCAGCGGCAGTGAGGTCGAAGCCGCCGCCACCAAGCTGCTCTCCGAAACGAGTAGCCCTGTGGTGGTGGTCAAGGCGCAGGTTCACGCTGGCGGGCGCGGCAAAGCGGGCGGCGTGAAGGTCGTGAAGGGCGGCGCCAGCGAGGCGCGCAAGGTCGGCGAGCAACTGCTCGGCATGCAGCTCGTCACGCACCAAACCGGTCCCGAAGGTCAGAAGGTGCGCCGTCTCTACGTCGAGCAAGGCCTCGACATTGCGCGCGAGCTTTACCTCGGCCTCGTCGTAGATCGCGAAACGCGCAGAATCGCGGTGATGGCATCGACCGAAGGCGGCGTTGAAATCGAGCGCGTCGCCGAAGAAACCCCCGAAAAAATCCTGATCGAGCACATCGATCCGGTTGTTGGCCTGAGCGGCTTCCAGGCGCGCAAAATCGGCTACGGACTCAAGATCAGCGAAGGCGTGCCGAACCCGAAGGAGACCTTCGCCGAGTTCGTGAAGACGCTGACGAAGCTAGTCGAGCTCTTCGAGAAAGAAGATTGCTCGCTCTGCGAGATCAACCCGCTCATCGTCACCAAGCAGGGCAAGATCATCGCGCTCGACTCCAAGATCAACTTCGACGACAACGCCTCGGGCCGTCACCGCGATTGGAACGAGCTGATGGATCGCGACGAAGAAGATCCGGTGGAGCTCGAGGCCAAGGAAGCCGGCCTCAACTACGTGGCCCTCGACGGCGACATCGGCTGCCTCGTAAACGGCGCCGGCCTCGCCATGGCCACCATGGACATCATCCAGCACCACGGTGGCAGCCCTGCGAACTTCCTCGACGTCGGTGGCGGCGCCACCAAAGATCAGGTCACCAAGGCCTTCAAGATGATCCTGTCGAGCCCGAAGGTGAAAGGCATCTTCGTCAACATCTTCGGCGGCATCATGAAGTGCGACGTCATCGCTGAAGGTGTCGTCGCCGCCACGCGCGAGCTCGGCCTCAAGGTGCCGCTCGTCGTGCGCCTCGAAGGCACCAACGTCGAACAAGGCAAACAAATCCTGCGCGACAGCGGGCTCGCGATTCAACCTGCCGACGGCATGGCCGACGGCGCCAAGAAGATCGTGTCGGCCACCCGCGCCGCGTGAGAGGAAACAGTTCATGGCGATTCTGGTCAACAAGAACACGCGCGTCGTAGTTCAGGGCATCACCGGCTCGGCCGGCTCCTTCCACGCCAAGCAGTGCGTCGCATACGGCACCCAAATCGTCGCCGGCTGCACTCCGGGTCGCGGTGGTGAGAAGTTCGTGGCGGAGGGTCCGGGTGGCAAAGCCGTAACCGTTCCCGTGTTCGACACCGTCAGCCAAGCCGTCAAAGAAACGGGCGCTGACACTTCGTGCATCTTCGTGCCCGCGCTCGGCGCTGCCGACGCCATCCTCGAAGCCGTCGACGCCGGTTGCAAACTCGTGGTCTGCATCACCGAGGGCATTCCCGTGATGGACATGATCCGCGTGCGTCGCGCCATCGACGGCAAAGGCGTGCGCCTGATCGGCCCCAACTGCCCTGGCATCATCACCCCCGAGGCCTGCAAGATCGGCATCATGCCCGGACACATCCACCGCGCCGGCAACATCGGCGTCGTCTCGCGCTCGGGTACTCTCACATACGAGGCCGTCGGCCAGCTCACCGCGCTCGGCCTCGGTCAGTCCACCTGCATCGGCATCGGCGGCGATCCCGTTGGTGGAATGGACTTCGTCGACGTGCTCACGCTCTTCAACCAAGATCCCGACACCCACGCCATCATGATGATGGGCGAAATCGGTGGCAACGCTGAAGAGCGCGCCGCCGACTACATCAAGCAACACGTCAAAAAGCCCGTCGCTGCCTTCATCGCCGGCACCACCGCGCCGCCCGGCAAACGCATGGGCCACGCCGGCGCCATCATCTCGGGCGGCAAAGGTACTGCCTCCGACAAGATCAAGGCGCTCGAAAACGCGGGCGTGAAAGTCGCGCCCAGCCCTGCTGAAATGGGCAGCACCCTGAAGAGCCTGCTCAAGTAACGCGCAGCGCGCTCGCACGCGGAACGCGGAACGAAATGAAGCCGCGGCCTCTCGCTGCAAAGCGGGCGCTGCGGCTTCTGGCATTTTTAGCGGGGCTTCTGATGCGCCGGGTAGGTCGCCCGGTTCGCAAGGTGCTTTTGTGCTATCTCGTCAGCATGAAAAAGACGCGTCGTGTTGGTGCTACTGAGACTTTTCTGTCTCTGTCGACTCCAAGACAAAGCGTGCTTTGCGTGCGCTCGCCAACAAGGATTTTGACGGCAACCTGTCCGCCTTGGTGACCGACCTCGCCGAGGAGGCGCGGCGTCGCATGGCGGCAGACGCCTACTTGAGAAGGCACGAGATCTCGGCCCCCTCCAAAGTCGAGGCGGATGCGCTCGAAAAGGAGATCAGCCGGGAGATCGCTCTCGCCATGCACTTCGTCGGTGTTCCAGTGCTTACGGTGTGAGAACCATTCGCGAAGCGGTCGCCACTGAGCCCGACTGCCGCGAACGACCGAATCGAGCGTCGATGAAAAACTCCATCCGTTCTGGGGGAGGCAAATTGGTCCCCTGAGTTGGGTGCAGCCGCTCCGCTAGCGTCGCACGCGGAGGCTGAAATGAACGCTCGCCAGATCAACGCGCTCGTCGGTTCCGTCGCATTCTCTCTCGGTGCGCTCGCAGGCTGCTCCGGCAATGGCTCCGAACCGGGATCGGAGAGCGGCGGCAAGACCTCAGCGGGTGGCGCGACCGGAGCCGGCGGAAACGCGTCTATCAGCGGTGGACAAACCAACGCATCGGGCGGTGCCACACAGTCCTTCGGCGGCGCCGACGCGAAGGGAGGCTCCGTTGCGGCGGGTGGCTCGAACGCGGCGGGAGGTTCGACATCGGGCGGCACCTCCGCGGGTGGCTCCGCGCAAACATCTGGTGGCAAGGCCGCGGGAGGTTCTGCATCGACTTCCGGAGGCAGCGCTGCGGGCGGTGCCACCTCAGCTTCTGGCGGCAGTGCCACGGGTGGCTCCGGCGGTGGAACAGGAGGCAGCACGAAGAGCGCGGGCTGCGGCGCCACCGATCCTCCAATGAGCGGCAAAGCGACCATCGACGTTTCTGGCACCCAGCGCGAATACATCCTCAAGCTACCAACGAACTACGACGCGAACACGCCCTACAAACTCATCTTCGGTTGGCATCCACGCGGCGGAACCGCAGAAACCGTCGCAAGCGGTGGACTCGGCGGAGGCGCCTACTATGGCCTGGAAAAACGAGCCAACGGCACCGCGATCTTCGTTTCTCCGAATGGCATCGACAACGGCTGGGCCAACACCGGCGGACGCGACATCAACTTCTTGAAAGCGATGCTCGCCTTCTTCAACTCCAAGCTATGCATCGACCAGAAGCGCATCTTCTCCACCGGCTTCAGCTACGGCGGCATGATGTCCGACGCCATCGCGCTCGACATGCCCGACGTATTCCGAGCCATTGCACCCATGTCCGGCGCACTCTACAGCGGTGGTAATCGCAACAGCACCTTACCCATCGCAGTTTGGATGGCCCACGGCGACAACGACACCGTTGTGCCCGCTGCAGACGGCGAAGCAGCGCTCGCCCTCTTTCTCAAGAAGAATTCTTGCGGTGCCGAGACCGTCGCAACCACTCCCAGCCCTTGCGTCGCATATCAAGGCTGCGCTGCCGGCTACCCAGTGCACTACTGCAAGTTCAGTGGTGGCCACACCGTTCCGAACTTCGCGAGCGAAGCAATCTGGCAATTCTTCGCCCAGTTCTGACTGCCGCGCGCCCAACCCCCATACGCCAGCCGCAGTCGGGGTCAATCGCGAACCCCTGTGGGTTCAGCCGCGATCGGTGCTACTCGCGCGAACCCCCGTGGGTCAGCCGGGATGTTGCAGCCGGTGTTACTCGCGCGAACCCCCGTGGGTCAGCCGGGATGTTGCAGCCGGTGTTGCCCCCACGGTCCAGTGCTCGCGGCCTTCGGCCGCTCCGCGCTTCCTCCTCCCCCAAGCCTCGTGCTCGGCCTTCGGCCTGCGCGCGCGGCGGAGGGAGGCGCGCGTCATCGCCCGATGCGTGCTCGGCCTTCCGCCTGCGCGCGGCGGAGGGAGGCGCGCGTCATCACCCGATGCGTGCTCGGCCTTCGGCCTGCGCGCGGCGCGGGGGAGGCCCGCGTCGTCGCGCGATGTTCACTCGCAATTCGGCTGAGTGAGCGCTCATGAATTTCGTGCGTGTTGTGTCATCGTCTTGCGTCGTCGAGCGAGCCCGGCGAGCGCCAACAGGAGTAGCGTCCCACGCGGGTTAGCGGAGTTCGATGTATCGAGTCGGCAACTGCAACCGCTGCCGTTCGAGCCGCTGGAATCGCCGGCAGCTCCGCTCGCAGTGCGTCCGCCATTGGAGCCAGCGCGTCCAGTGGTTCCGCCATTCAATGCCGCGCCGCTGCCACTGGTCCCGACGCGGCCGCCCGCAGCGACGGTACCGCCCGCGTTGAGGAGTCCACCCGAGCCGCCGACGTTCACCGAACCACCTTGCGATCCGATTCCGGCTACTCCCACGCCTCCCATGGCGCTGCCGGCTACGCCACTCGTCCCTGCGTTGGAGCTTCCTCCCGAACTACGTGTACCGCCGGACGCGCCAACGCCACCAGCTCCAGAATTGCTGCCGCTCGCACCACCATTGCTGGATTTGCCACCGGTACTCGCAGTGCCGCCGGACATAGGCGCACCGCCGCCGCTTCCGCTTCTGCCACCGCTTCCACTCGTTCCGCCCGCACCGCCGTTGTTAGGCGATAGTGTGTAGAGGAGCGCAGCGCCGCCGGGCACGCTCGCGGAGAGAGCCGTTCCGGTGTTGTTCACTTCCGCGCGGCGCCACACGTCGCGAATCGCTGCTGCGCCCGTGAGACCAAGCAGTGTGAACGATGCGCTCATGGTGGTGTCTTGTGTTCCGCGGTTGAAGAAGGCGACGGCTTTGCGGCCACCGCTCAAATCGCGCACCCACAATTCACCGCCATTGATCGCGGTTCGCTTGCCGCGAGCGCCGAGCGCGTCTTGATTCACCGCCAGCACTTCCTCGTTGGTGAGCAGCGCGAGGGTCCACGCATCCGAGCTGAGCCGCGCGGGATTACCCCCGTACATCAGCGGCGATGGCAGCATGCTCCACAGCGTCATGATGGTGACCTGCTCGTTGCGCGTGAATGTAGTTTGGCCCGAAGCATGCCATTCGTTACGCGGGCCGAGATAGCCGAGCGGCAACATGTCGAGGTCCGGCCAACGGCCTTTTGCGATGCCGTTCAACGCTTGCCAGGAGTTCGCTGCGCGAAATACCCCCGCCAAATCGGTGAGCGCATTGAAGTCCCAGAAGTCGTTCACGACGCGCCACATGTTGGCATTCTGTCCAAGGTTTCCCACGGAGCTGGTCAACCACGTTGGGTCATTGGGGCCTGGGGAGAAGCTCAGGATGATCGATCGCCCAGTCTTGTTGGCAGCTCTGCGGATCGCGTCGGCTTCGGCTTGGTGATACGTGCGCGTATCGTTGTTCAGCATGTCGTCGATCTTGATGAAGTCGACGCCCCACCCAGCGTACTGTTGGAGAAGCGCGTCGTACCAAGCTTGCCCAGCTGGCGTGTCGCCGCGCACGCCCCACATGTGTGTGTCCCATGGGCAAGCGTCATTCGGGTTGCCCGCGTCGCGCGTTGTGTACGTCGAGCCCGCGATGGGCAGATCGGCATCGTAGGCTTTGCGCGGCACACCTCGCATGATGTGAATGCCGAAGCCGAGCCCTAGGGCGTGGATGCGATCGGCCAAGCTCTTGAATCCACTGTCTCCGCTTGCCGACGGATACTTGCTCGTCGCAGGCAAATAACGCCCATTCGCATCGATGCGCAGCGCTGGCTCGTACCAGCGGTAGTCGATGACAACCGTGTTCCAGCCGAACGGCTGTAGGTTCGAGCGCACAGCTTGCGCTTGCTCGATCATATCTTGCTCGGTCACGCTGGCGCCGAACGAATCGTAGCTGTTCCAGCCCATCGGCGGCGTTGGTGTCAAATCCGTTCCCGCCACGAAGGTATACGTAGCCAAAGCGCTGCCGGCAGCGTTGGTGACCTGCACCTCGATGGGATAGCTCCCAGCGGAAGGACTAGTCCCGCGAATGATGCCCGTGTTTGCGTCGAGCGTGAGCCCTGTGGGCAAGCCGGACGCAGTGAATGTCAGAGGCGCCTGGCCCGTCGCTGGAATCGCGAACAGCACGGGCGAGGCTGGCAGCGCTGCGAACGAGAATGGTCGCTGTAGTCGCGGCGTCGGCGGGGCGGGCGTAGTCGATATGCTAACGGTGGTTTGCGCGTGAGCCATATTGATCCGAACTCCGATGAACGCGCAGGCGACGAGCAAAAAACTGGATCGCAACTTCATCAGGTCGTCTCCAGAAGCGGTGTTGTCGCACGCCGAGCGCGACTCCTATCTGCCCCTAAGACGCGGCGGAGCGCGCGCCAAGGTCAACAAAATCCCCGCACGCTGCACTTTGGGTCTATTCATGAACTAGCAGGCTCGTGTTCGAGGCCGAGACACCTGCTAGCATGTCGGAAAAATATAAGAGCTCGTCGCTGCTAGCGTCAGTCTGGGTCAATTCATGAAAAAAGAATCGCGTAGTGAAGCGGAGGTGGCGCTCTGGCGCCGTCGTTCCTTCGACGTGCAGGCCTCCGAGGTTGTCGCAGGTCGCATACTTGGACCGGAGCCGCCGCGACGCTGGGCACGACGTTTGGGTGAGTTCATCGACGCTTCGCGCCAGTTCGTCGAGGGACCAAGGTGGTGGACGCCGGTGAACGCGTACTTTGGCAGCATCGAAACGCGCACGGATGCAAGCAGCTACTATTGGGATGGGATGAAGCGGATTGGTCGTCGCGACCATCCGCTGGTATTTTTCCAATTCACGCTCGCCGGCTACGGTCACTTCGAGCTGTACGGGCGGCCTGCGGTGCGCGTGCCAGCTGGTACCGGCTTCTTCGCCGTGATCCCCTCGCGCCACCGCTACTACTTGCCCGAATCGTCGCCCGGTTGGACTTTCGCTTGGATTGGCATCTACCACCCATACCTGTTGCGTCGCATCAAAAAGCAGGTGGACGCAACTGGTCCGCTGATTGAGGCAGATCCCGCGAGTCCGATCGTGAAAAGCTTGCTGCGGCTCGTGCGCGGAGCATTCCTGAAGGATTTTCGCGATTGCTTCGAGGTAGAACGCGAGCTCTTCGACTTCACTATCGCGTTCGAGCGCATGGTGCAGCAGAAGGTGGGTCCGGAGGGAGAAGCCTTGCTCGAGGAGTTACGTCAGCGCGTGTTGGCGCACCCATCGCACCGCCTGGAGCTCGTGGAGCTTGGGCGCGAACGAAACATGAGCCCAACCGCTTTCAGCCACTTCTTTCGTGCGCGCACTGGGCTTACTCCCGCCCGCTTCATGACTGAAGTGCGCGTGCAAGAAGCCGCGCGGCTCTTGTTAGCCACGTCGTGGCCGATGGATCGCGTGGCGCGCGAGTGCGGCTTCGCGAACGGTAATCACTTCGGCAAGGTCTTTCGCAAGCTTCGTCACCAGAGCGCTGGGGCATATCGTCGCTCGATCGGTTAACGCTGCTCGATTCCGCGAACAGTGCGCGCGCCCTTTCGGATCGGGATCGTCGATGTTCGTGTTTGCGTCTTCATCGACGAATGTGCGCAAATCGTCTTGATTAGTTCTCGGAAGTTCCTATTAAGTCGTTTGCAACGACGCTGCGCTCCTGCGGGTGCAGCCATTCGAGCGGCACACGAGCTCAGAACGTCGGCTCGCAGTCGCTCGTCACCGGAGATCCAATTGCCATGCTGTTGACTCGCGCCCAGCTCATTAGCTTCCCCGGTGCTTTCGTGGTGGCGGCGGCCGTGTCCGTCTCCGCGTGCTCGACCGCATCGACCGGAGGCGCGGCGGCCGGTGGCGCGAAATCTATCAATATGAACGGCGGAAATGGCAGCGCGACGGGCGGCACCAACCCATTGGGCGGAACCGGTTCGAACTCGGGCGGCATCAGCGCGTTGGGTGGAACCAGCTCGAACTCGGGCGGCATCAGCTCGAATGCTGGTGGCATCAACGCATTGGGCGGCACTGGTATAGGCGGCGCAGCCGCGGGCGGCGTCAACTGCTGCGGCACCGATGGCAAAGGCGGCGGCAGAGCAGATGGGCAATCCGGGGCAGCCGGGAGCGGTGCAGGTGGCAAGTCGGCCGCCGGTGGAAACACTGCAACCGGCGGTGCAACCGCGTCTGGAGGAAACGGTGCTTCCTGCGCGTTGCCGTCGACATTCAAGTGGACGACGGGAGCACCGGTGATCGTGCCGAAATCGGACGCAACTCACGACCTGGTTGCCGTCAAAGATCCCACTGTCGTTCGCTACAACAATCGCTGGCACCTTTTCGCGAGCTCGGTAACGAAAACCGGCGTGTACAGCATGGTGTACCTAAACTTCGCTGATTGGAACGAAGCGGGCGCCGCGCCGTTCTACTACATGGATCAAACGCCGAACTTCAACACCTATACGGCCGCGCCTCAGGTCTTCTACTTCGCTCCGCAGAAGAAGTGGTACCTCATCTTCCAATCTGGCCCACCCATGTACTCGACCAACGACGACATCACCATGCCGTCGAAATGGACGAAGCCCGCGCCGTTCTACGCCTCGGAGCCTGTCATCATCAAGCAGAACGATGGCTGGCTAGATTATTGGATCATTTGCGACACCGCAAATTGCCACCTCTTCTTCTCTGACGACCACGGGCGTTGGTACAAAGCAAAAACATCGATCGCAAACTTCCCGAACGGCTTCTCCGACCCGATCATCGTCATGCAAGACGCCGAAGCCGGGCGCTTGTTCGAGGGCTCCAGCGTCTACAAGGTCAGCGGTAGCAACAAGTACCTCGCCTTGATCGAAGCCTTCGACCAAAGCTCGAATTGGAAGCGCTACTTCCGTTCGTGGACGGCCGACTCGCTCGACGGCCCCTGGCAGCCGCTCGCCGACTCCGGCACCAAACCGTTCGTAGGCAAGAGCAACGTGACCTTCACTGTCGCCCCGTGGACCGACAACATCAGCCACGGAGACATGGTTCGCTCAGGTTACGACCAGACCCAGCTCGTCGATCCGTGCAACTTTCAATTCGTGTATCAAGGCTTCGACCCCACCGCCGACGGAAGCCCCTACAATTCGCTCCCGTGGAAGCTCGGGCTTCTGAATCATACGAACTAAAGTCGCCTCGCGGAGCGCACCCACGTGGGAAAATTGGGTCCTCCCGCATCAAGCGGAAATCGCGACGTGCTCACTGCAGTTTAGGGACACGCCAAGGTTACGTTGACGCCCCGATTGCGCAGCGTGCTGACGACGCTTTGTTGGCTCGGGCACAAGCGCGCCTCGTTGCCGCTCAGGATGAGCTTGAAACCGGGTGGGAAGTTCGCGCGCAAGAGTGGGCTCAAGTCGGTGAAGGGGTTGTTGGATAGGTCGAGCTGGCCTGCGTTTTCGCCGCAGCGTAGGCCGCAGGGCACGTTTTTGAAATCGGCGCCAACGAAGCCACTGAGATTGGTGATGTCGTTGTTGCGCAGGAGCAACGTTTGATAGCTCGCGCCGCTCAGCGATTCGACGGTTACCAAGTGACTGTCGCTCAGATCGAGCGAGACGAGCGCCTTGGGTAGGACGTTCCCGCGCAGGACGCGGATGATGTTGTGGGAAGCGTTCAGGTACCACAGCTCCGCTAGCGAGCCGAGCTCGGTGATGTCGACGAGTTCGTTAGAGGAGACGTCCACGCTGCGCAAGCTCGTGAGTGAGCCGAGCGCGCGAATATCGGTGAGCTGGTTTTCGGATAGATACGCGGAGCGTAGGGCTGGCAAGTCGCGTAGCCCTCCGAGCGTGCGCAGTTGGCAGTCTCTCGCCCTCAAAATTTCGAGGCTCGGCATGCCAGAGAGGTTCGTGAGATCGGCGAGGGGGTTTTCGGATACGTCTAAGGTTTTGAGGCGCGAGAGCTTTGAAATCGCGGCGACGTCGCGCACGAAGTTGTTGGCGAGATTGAGCTCGGTGAGATTGGTCAAGTTGGAGAGCGGTGCGACGTCTCTGACTTGGTTGTGCGACAAGTCCAGCAGAGTGAGCGCGCTGAGGGCAAACAGGGCGCTCACGTCGCTAATGCGGTTTTGGCTGGCTTTGAGGGTGCGCAATCCTGTCAGCGCTTTCAACGAAGATACGTCGGAGATCTCGTTTTCGGAGAGAGCCAATACACGCAATGCTGTGAGTGTTGCGAGTGGGCTGATGTCGCGCAATTGATTGTATGTGAGGTCCAGGCGACCGAGGTTCGCCAAAGCAGACAACGGTCTCACGTCGACGAGCGAGTTTTCGCTGAGATCTACGACCGAGAGGGCTCTCAGTGAGGAGAGCGCACAAAACGAAAACGGCAGAGCCCGGAGGCCCTGCCGTTGTTACGCCGCGGCGCAGTTTCTCAGGCGACGGTGACTTCTTTGCAGAGGTACACGTCTTGAATGGCCTGCAGCAGCTTGGCGCCTTCCTCGATCGGGCGCTGGAACGCCTTGCGACCGCTGATGAGGCCCATGCCGCCCGCGCGCTTGTTGATAACGGCCGTCGCGACGGCTTCGGCGAAGTCGTTCTTGCCGGAGGGACCACCGCTGTTGATGAGGCCGGCGCGACCCATGAAGCAATTGATGACCTGGTAACGGCAGAGGTCAATCGGGTGATCGCTGGTGAGCTCGCTGTAGATGCGCTCGTCGAGCTTGCCGTACGACGACTCGCCGCTGTTCAGCGCCTTGTAACCGCCGTTGTTCTCCGGCAGCTTCTGCTTGATGATGTCGGCGCTCATCGTGACGCCGAGGTGGTTGGCTTGGCCGGTGAGATCCGCCGACACGTGGTAGTCGGTGCTGCCCTGCTTGAACGCCTTGTTACGGATGTAGCACCACAGAATGGTGGCCATGCCGAGCTCGTGCGCCTGCTGGAACATGTTCGAGACCTCGACGATCTCGCGGGTGGCGTCGGCGGAGCCGAAGTACACGGTGGCACCCACGGCGACACAGCCCATGTCGGCGGCCTGCTTCATGGTGCCCCACGTGATCTGCTCGGCTTTGTTCGGGTAGGTGAGCAGCTCGTTGTGGTTGAACTTAACGACGAACGGAATCTTGTGGGCGTACTTGCGTGCCACACTGCCGAGCACGCCGTAGGTGCTGGCGACGGCGTTGCAGCCGCCTTCGATCGCGAGCTTCACGATGTTTTCGGGATCGAAGTAGATGGGGTTCTTCGCGAACGAAGCGCCAGCCGAGTGCTCGATGCCCTGATCAACGGGGAGAATCGAGAGGTAGCCGGTGTTCGCCAGGCGGCCGCTGCCGAACAGGCTCTGCAGTGCGCGCAGCACGCGCGGCGAGCGATCGGAAGCCGCCCACACATCGTCGACGAAGCTCGGTGAGGGCAAGTGCAGCTTGTCTTTCGAGACGGTCTTGCTCTGGTGCTCGAGCAGGTAGGAGGCCTTGTCGCCGAGGAGGCTTTGGATTTGCTTGAAGTCGGTCATTTCGCTCTTACTCCGGTGCCGCATGTCTTCGCGCGGGAAGCCCTCCGCGAAGCCGGCGGGAGTTTACCCGCTTCGTTCCGAAAGGCGAGCCTCCCTAGCACGGATCGGAAACCGCTCACGCAGCGTCGTGCAAAACGTCGTTTCTCGCAGGTTTCATGCCCACGCGAGGCCGTTACGGCCGGCTTCAATTTCCGCAGCACCTTTCCAGGCGTGACCGCGAGACGCACTGGTTCAGCCTGGGACGGCGTTGCCCGCGTGCTCCGCGGTACGAGCGCGGCGCGTTCCCACGAAAATCGAGGCCGGCCGCACGATGCGACCACTCCGCCGCTGCTCCGCAATGTGAGCGCAGTAGCCTGCAACACGGGCTGCCGCAAAAGTCGCGGTGAAAAGCGCTCGCGGCATGCCCACGGCTTCGAGCAGCACGGCGGTAAAGAATTCGACGTTGGCGCAGAGTTTCCGCCGTGGATAGCGCTCGGCCAGAAGCTCGGACGCGGCGCGTTCGACGCTGCGCGCAAGCTTCACCCTTTCGGTATGCAGGCCCGCCGCCAGGGTTTGCGTGGCGCGCTCCAGCACGAATGCGCGCGGATCACGCACTCGGTAAATGCGATGACCCATACCCATGATGCGCCGGCCCTGCGCAAGCTCCGCTTCTAGGTACGCCCCGGCGCGCTCTTCGCTGCCGATTGCGTCCAGCATGTCGAGTACGGGGCCGGGCGCGCCTCCGTGAAGCTTTCCTTTCAGAGCGCCGAGGGCCGCCGTGACGGCGGAGACTGTATCCGATTGCGTGGAAGCAACCACGCGTGCGCTGAAGGTCGAAGCGTTCATGCCGTGCTCGGCGACCGTGACCAGATAGGTTTCGAGCGCACGCGCACGCTCGGCAGCATTTGCTCCAGTGAGCAGCCGCAGCACATCGCTCGCGTGCGAGCTTTGTGAATCCGGTTCGAGCAGAGCTTGGCCTTCACGATGCCTCGACCACGCCGCCAGCAAGACACCTACACACGCGACGATCTCGAAAGCGTCGCGTGTATCATCGCCGCTGCTCTCGAGAAGTGCGACGCCTGCGCGCAACGCATCCATCGGATCCGAAAGCGCGAGCGCCGGCTCGAGCCAGCGAGCGCGGTTCCGATATGCACGCACGCGAGCTTGGCCGAGTTCGAGCCGGAGTTGTTGTTCGCGCTGGGCGTTTGGCAACGCGCCGTCCCAGAGCAGCGCACACATGGCTTCGAAGGAGACGTGACCGCTCAACTCTTCGATTGGGTAACCACGGATCCACAGCTCACCGCGGTCGCCATCGATGTGGCTGAGCTCGGTCTCGGCGAAAACGACCTCGTCGAGACCGGAGCTTTTGGCGGAACGAACACCCAACGTGCTGAATTGATTGAGCATTATGGACTCCTGTCGAAGTCTGCAGCGCGGCGGACACCATCGGTTTACGGTTGGTAAGCGCATTGATCAATGTAGATTCATCAATCAAGTTGCTGGAATGAGCGCTGCACCTGAATGGCTGAACGCCGCTGAGGCGAGCGCGCTCCTGGGTGTGCAACGTCAAACCTTGTACGCTTACGCCAGCCGCGGGTTGGTGCGCGTCCGTCGTGAAGCTGGCGCCCGCGTTTACGCGCGCGCAGATCTCGAAGCGTTGCGCGCGCGGAGTCAAGCTCGGCGTGGTCACGCTGCGGTAGCGGGCGGCGCTCTCCGCTTCGGTGAGCCGGTGCTGGACACTCGCGTGAGCTCGATTGGCGCCGATGGTCCGCGCTACCGAGGTGTATCGGCGCTAGAGCTTGCCGAAAAGGCGGTCAGCGCCGAGCGTGTCGCCGAGCTCTTGTGGACCGGAACTCTGCCGGAGCGAGAGCCAGCTTGGCCGCGACCGAGCCACGCGGAGTTCACACGCGTTGTGGAGGTGCGCGGAGCCAGGCCAACTGAAATCATGCTGCGCGTGCTGGCAGCCGAGCCTAGAGAGCTCGTTGCGTCCGATGCTTCCCCATCGACTGAGCTCGACGGGGCGCGTACGTTGATACGAAAGCTCGCGGCGGCGCCAGCGCTGGCGCAAAACGATACGACTCTTGCCGCTGCGCTGCGCGCGCCGAGTCTCGCAATGTGCACGTTGACGAGCTTGGGCCGGCGTCGCGCTGCGGGCGCCGAACGAGAGCTCAATCGTGCGCTGGTGTTGATGGCCGACCACGAGCTCAACGCTTCGACTTTCGTCGCACGTGTTGCGGCCAGCGCGGGCGCGGATCTGTCACGCGCTTTGACGGCTGCGTTCGCTACCGTGAGCGGCGCACGTCACGGCGGTATGTGCGATCGGCTCGACGAAGTGCTGGACGGCTTCGAACGTCCTGAGCAGGCCCTCGCATGGGTGCGCAGTGAGCTCGGGATGCGCCGCGGCGTGCCAGGTTTTGGGCACCCCCTATACCCAGCCGGCGATCCGCGCGCAGAGCCCCTACTGCGTGCAAGCCTCGAGTTGGGAGCAAAGCGCCCGCGAGTGCGCGCAGTACACGTTGCTTGCGAGGCGATGGCCTTGGCCGGAGGGGAGCCACCAACGGTCGATCTCGGTTTGGTTGCGTTGGCCGCCGCGCTCGAGTTGCCAGCGGGCAGCGCCGGAGCGTTGTTTGCGCTGGGGCGAGCGCTCGGCTACGTCGCGCACGTATTCGAGCAGCGCGAGCAAGGCTTCTTGCTGCGCCCGCGCGCGCATTACGTCGGCGTGTAATGCGCGCGTTGAACCCGATCAGATCTCACACGAGAAGTGAGTGGTCGTGAGCGTGCCGGCGCCCGAGAAAACCTCGGTGCCCGCTTCGATGCCGATCACGTACTTGGTCGGTTCGATGAAGTTCTTTTCCTGCAGGAACTCGAAGAAGTCGTTCAAGTCGAGATCGGAGCACTCGGCCGTCGCGGTGCGGATGAATGAGTGCACCTTCCAGCTGCCGTTGACGCCTTCGCTGAGCGACCAGTTGCCGCTCGAATGCGAGAAGGTCGCAACCGGAGTGCCGCCGATGGGCGAGGCGCCACCGGAGTTGAACAGCCAGATCATGACCTCGTCCGTGGGACGCGTGGCACCGGTGGGCGCAGGGTCCGGCGAGAGCCAGATGTCATACGCGACGTTCTGCGTCGACGCGGTGGTCTGCTTCAAATCGAAATCCCAGCTGCAGTTGATGGGAGTGTGCGTGGAGAGCTGCACCGGCAAGCCGCTGTCGGCGGGAATGGTGCTGAAGTGCCAGCCTAGGATAGCGGCTGTGTAGGAGGTGACTTCGCCTCCCGGGCCTCCCGCCCAGTTGTATTCGGTGCCCCACGCGATGCCGTTGCTGGGATCGCTACTACTGCAGTGAGTCCACGCGCACTGGCTGCCCATCACGCCCGTGTGGTTCATGCCCCAGAGGTTGTTGAGCACGCGGTATTTGCCGAGCTTGATCTCCCCATTGGCTGCGCAGGTGTTGTTCTCGCGCGTGGCGACATCCGAACAGCCCGCTTTGCATTCGCCCGCGCTGTCCACGTTGCTACTGCCAGCGTCGCAACCGGCTGCCGCGAGCGCGAGAGCCAAGGTGGAAAGATACGAAAGCACGCGGACGGATCGCAGCATGGGAAGCATTCTCGCGGGGCAGAGGTGAAAGGTGCGCGCCAGTATGACCTTTCAGGCCCTGCTTCGCAAAGCCAAATCTGGAACCGTTTCCAGGTGCGGAAATTTGCGCGAATTCGGCGATATTTTTGCGGAGGACTAGTTCAGCTCTCGGCGAGCCGAGACGGGTATGGGTCGCGTCGTTGCCGCTTGCTCCACAGCGAGACGGCGGCAGGCAGCACCAAGACAGCGGTCGCGAGGCACGCCAATTCACCGGTGATCGCGAAGACGCCGAACGAGAACAACGCGCGATTTTGCGCCATCAACAGTGAGCCGAAGCCGATCACGGTCGTCGCCGAGCACAGCGCCACCGCGCCGCTCGTGCTGTCGAGCGCGCGCGATAAACTACCCGAGGACTCGGATTGATGGCGACGCAGTACGTTGATGGCGTAGTCGGCGCCCACGCCGAACGTGATCGGCAAGGCTACGAAGTTCGAGAAGTTGATGCGCTGCGAAGTCCACGCGAGCGAGCCCATCATCAGGAGCACACCAAAGGCGAGCGAGACCATCGCGGCCAACGAATAGCCGAGCCAGTCGCGAGTGGAGCTTCGCTCACCGCTCTTCGCACTCGAGCGAAACGCAAGCAGGCAGATCAAGAGCACCGCCAAGAGCGATACACGCGTGGCTTTGGGACCGTCTGCGTTCATGGCGCGCGCGATGTCGCTCGAAAGCAGCAGCGAACCAGCCACCGGGCGCGCGACTCCATCGATGGTCGCGGCTTGTCGCAGGTCCTTGCTATAGGCATCGAGCAGCTCGGCGTTCCACGTGCCGTTGCCGAGCTTGGGATACACGAGCACGTTGGGCGCGAAGCTGCCGTCGCGCTGTTTGAGCCCGGCCAGCAACACCTCCGGAATGTCTTTGGCTCCGAACGGCTCGAGCGAACGTGGAGACAACGCGCGTTCTACCAAGGCGCGGTCTTTCGGTGCGAGCTGAGAGAGCAAACGCGGCGTGAGCACCTGAGCCAACTGGCGTGCTTCGGCGCGAGAGACGTCGCGCGCAGGGGACCGGAACAGCTCCGCGCTGCGAACCGAGCCAATCAGGCCGCCCGCGGCGCCTTTAGCCTTCAAATCGATGAGGCGCTCTTCGATGCGTCGCACCTCGTCGTCCGAACCGGCGAGCACGACCGTCGGCGTGAGATAGGTTCCAAGCGCTGCGTCCATGCGCTTGCCCCAATAGCGCTCGCCATTGTCCCAAGAGTCGCGGCGGCGCAGCTTGGACAAGTCGTACTCGATCCAATCGCCAGCACGTTGTGCGAGCCCGGCGCCGGCCAACACGGAGAGCCCGAGCGTGACGGCCAGCAGCAGGCGTGAATGTTGGAGTGCCCAGCTGGCAGCAGACGGCTTGTCCGGCGTTGGGGTTGCGGAGCCGAGCGTTCCGAGACGAGCTCCCCACAGCCGCGTGAGGACCGGCAGCAGTGTGTAGTTCGCGAGCCAGCAGCTCATCAGGCCTGCCGCGCCGATCCACCCGAATTGATTGAACCCGCGAAAATCGGTGACGATCAACGAGCCGTACGCCACGGCCGCCGCCAACGAAGCTGCCAGCGTCGCTTTGTACGTGCCGTGCAGCGCGCGATCGATGCTGGTGTCGACGCTCAGGCCACCGCGGCGCTCTTCGAGGAAGCGAGCGAGCAAGATGATGCCGCTGTTGATGCCATTGCCGATCACAATCGAGCCGAGGAAGGCAGTGTTGGTGTTGAGCGCGGTGATGTGGAGCGGCGGTAGCGCAACGAAGCCAAACGCAGCCACGGTGCCGACCGCGAGCGGAATGCACAAGATCGGGATAGACCACGCCGAGCGGTAAAACCACACCAACGAGCCGCCGACGAGCAAGAGCACCGCCAAGCTCGACCAGGTCAAATCGGACTCGAGCCCGCGCGCTTCTTCCACGCGTGCAGCGACGTCTCCCGCGTAGCCAACGCGCAGGCCGCCTCCGAACGCCGCTGGAAAGTTCAGGCTCGCAACGTCGGCTTTCACGCGCTCGAGGAGCTCTGCGTCGCTGCGCTGGCCGGTATCGTGACTTGCCACCTGCACCAAGAGCACGGCGCTCTTGTGATCCGGCGAGATGAAGTGATCACCGTTGCCGACGCGCGGCTTGCCAAAACGCGCCTCGTACTTGCGCATCAGCTCGTCGAGCGGGATCTCCGGGCGAGCTTCGTCCGCGTCAGACTCCAAATCCAAGCCCATCTGACGTGAGACATCCCAGTCGCGGCGCCGCTCGACGGCCTCACGTAGCGCTCGCACGTCCTCCGGATCCATCAAGCTTAGTGCATACGTCTCCAAAAACTCGCGCTCTGCGCGGGAGTCGACGCGCACCTTGGCGACCAAGCTCTTCGGATACTTCGCGATGCGATCGCGGAGCGCTTCCAAGAAACGGATGGCATCGTGCTCCCCGTCTGGGCGATCGATGGCGACCACCACACCGAGGTGACGAATGCCGGGCAAACGAGCGCGCAGCGCGCTGAGGGCAGCCACGCTGGGCGCCGACGTCGGCAGGAGCTCTTCGAGATCGCTTTTCAACGCCGCATAAGTCCGGACCGTGCGCGCGCCGGCTACCAAGGCGATGAGCGTCGATACGAGCAGCACCCAGCGGCGGTAGCGCAAGAGCCAGCGTGTGAACCGCGAAAGCCCCTCCCCCGATTCAGTCATGTTCGCTCCAGTTGCGGTGTAGGGGAAAGCTCTGGCTCGCGGCGCGTCAGGTAAGCGTTCGCGAGCCATACGGCGCTGAACGCCACCAAGTAGCCAACCAGCGCATCGACCACCCAGTGGTGGTCGAGGTAGAGCGCCGCCACGAACATCCACAGCGTGTACGCGCCATGCAAAAGCTTGGCGCGCAGCGAAGCTGTGGGAAATGCAACGAGCAAGCCGATCATTGGGTACGCGCAGTGCATCGAAGGCATGGCGCCGAATACCGAAGCGGCGCGCCCATAGAAGTTCTCGAAGTAGTGGATGCCGAGCAGCGTGTCCACACGAGCGAGCCCGGCCGGATTGGCATGCGCTTGTAGATCCACCGCGCAACCGTGAGCGTGCACGTACCAAGGCGGCGCTGCTGGGATTGCCAGCCAGAACGCAAACGCGAGGAAGTTCGCGACCGCGAAGGCGAGCACGTAGCGGCGCATCTGCGCGATGTCGCGACGGTACCAATAGATGGCCGTTGCGGCGGCCACATAGATGAACACCGTGTACGGTACGGCGAAGAACAAGTCGAGCGCCGGCGTGTGATGGTTGGCGATGAACTCACCCCACGTCAGGTTCGGTCCAGCGCTGAAGAAGGTGAGCTCCGCCTGACGCAAGCCGCAAGCCGCAACCCGCTCGCTGTGTACCAGCGCGGGTGTGAGGTAGCGCATGGCGTCGTAGCCCAGCGCGGTCATCAGCGCGGGGCTCGCTTCGCGCAACAAACGCTGAGAGCGCGCGCTCCAAAAGCCGAGCAGGGCAGCCCCCACGCCGACGCCCAACAGATCCAGCCGCGGCTTGCCCAACAGGAACAAAAGCGCTGCGTACGCCAGCGGGAGCAGTGGCAAGCCAAATGCTCGCAAGCGAGTCATGGATGTCGCAGGCTGCGCTCGGGAACTGGGGCGCCTTCCAAGGCGCGTTCAGCGGCACGCAGCACCAGCACGCCACCGATTGCATTGAGTACGGCGAGCAATGTGGTGCCCACCAAAAGCAGAGCAGCGGGTGCACCCAGCGGCGCATGCCAGCCGCCGAGCAGCAGGCACACCACCAAGAGCACGACGCGCTCCGGCCGGCGCATGAAGAGCGAAGGCAGCGTGCCACCCAAAGCTTCCGTGCGTGCGCGCGCGTACGGGATCACCATGGCGCCGATCAACGCGAGTCCCGGAATGATTGCTAACAGGGGCTCGTGCGCGTGAAACACCAGAATGCCGAGCAGCGGCAGCGTGTCCGAAACGCGATCGACCGTGGAGTCCAACAACGCGCCATAGCGGCTCACGGTTCCAGTCGTTCGCGCAACGACGCCATCTAGCGCGTCGCACAGGCCACCGACGATCAACGCGAGCGCTGCGGGTGCGAAGTAACCTCGAGCTGCCGCGATACAGCTCGTGGCAGCGAACACCAACGACGCGTAGGTGAGCGCGTTGGCCGAAACGCCGGCGCGTCCCAAAGCGGCACCCAGCGAGAAGAAGGCGCGATACGCGAACAACGCGAGATCGCTTCGCTGCCAAATGGTTCCAGAAAGCCGTGCGCGCGCCGCTTCGGCTGCGGCCGATTGCGGGGGAGCCCATACAGCGGATGGACTCGATAAGTCAGTTCCGAGCATCGCCACGCAAAAGCTACATGCGGCGATATGTGGCAGTCCGCAAGTCCACGAATCCTCTTAAACGTCCTGCCTATGTGCTCGTCCGTCCAGGCTGTGTGTCGCCTTAACAAAACCGCAACAATCGGCTTGGCGGCAGGTTTACGAAAGCGCGCCAGGTTACAGGAACGTCTCAGTCATCGTGCTCCACGTTCGAACCTGACGTACTCCGCCGTTGTCGAGCTTCGACGTCATCGCTGGCTGGCTCGAATAACTCCAAGGAGTTAGACATTGGCGGCCCATTTCCCGGTAAGAGACTGCTGAGCAGTACCCAGAGGAGGGTCGCGCGTGGAGAATCCGAGGCGAGGTCTGGCATGAGCGTCGGCTCCGGCGGCGCTCTCTCGTAAGCGGAGGCCGCTGGGGTGGCTTCGGGTAATACGCAGATAGGTGGAGGAGCCTTCCTTCGAGGGTGAAATCCCGCAAACTGGCCCTTGATTTAATTAACGTACAGGTTAATTATTGCCCGCGTCGTCAATGAACGACGTTCACGGCACTCGAACTCGAAAGGTGATTTTCGTCATGAAACCCACGCCCCCAGGTTGGCCGCGAATCGCTCCGTCTCTCTATTATCCAAACCCACGCGCAGCCATCGATTGGCTTTGCCAGGCGTTCGGCTTCGAAGTCCGCCTGTTGGTTGAAGGCGATGGGGGAAGCGTCGCGCACTCGGAACTGACTTTCGGTGATGGGCTCATCATGGTGAGCGGCTCCAAGACCGATAAGTTTGCGTTCCGAAAGACGCCCGACGACGTCCAAGGTGCCAACACCCAAAACCTAATGGTCTACGTCGACGACATCGAGGCACACTGCAAACGAGCGCGCGCGGCCGGCGCCGTCGTGACGGATGAGATCTCGACGCATGACTACGGGGAAGATTACTGGGTCGATCGCAGTTACGGCTGCAAAGACGTGGGTGGTCACCACTGGTGGTTCTCCGAGCGGATCCGCGGGCCCAAGTCCGCATGAGCCTGGATCAGACGTTCTCGGCGCTCGCCGACCCAACTCGGCGCGGCGTGGTGGAGCTCCTGTTGGACGAGCCACGTCGCGCCGGTGAGCTGGCCGAGGCGCTGCACATGAGCTTTCCCGCCATGAGCCGGCACCTGCGGGTGCTGCGGCAAAGTGGCCTCGTCGAGGAAGAGCGGAGTGAGGGGGACTCGCGGGTTCGCATGTATCGATTGCGCCAGGAGCCGTTCGGGGACCTTCGCACCTGGCTGGAACGCGTCGAGAGCTTTTGGCAGGAGGAGCTCTCGTCGTTCAAACGGCACGTCGAACAACGTGCGCGTAAGAAAGGGCGTTGAGCGTGCCGGCTTCGGACGTAGCGACGGTTACCGTCTTCGTTTTGGCACCGCCGGATCTCGCCTTTCAAGTCTTCACGGACGAGATCGACGCTTGGTGGCGCACGGGCCCGCGTTTTCGCATTGGGCGGAGGCGCGCCGGCAAGCTGGCGTTCGAAGGTGGATTGGGAGGGCGCCTATTCGAGACCTACGAAACCGCGGCCGGGCCCCGCACGCACGAGACCGGAAAAATCACCGAGTGGGATCCCCCGCGTCGTCTCGCGTTCGAGTGGCGCGGTATCAACTTCAAGGCGGGCGAGAGCACTTTGGTCGAGGTCAGCTTCGATTCGATGGGGGAAGGCACCAAGGTGACGTTGCGTCATTCGGGCTGGAGCCGCCTGCCCGATGATCATCCTGTTCGGCACGGTCGTTTGGGACCTGAGTTCATTCGGGAGATGGGGATGTGGTGGGCTGCCTTGTTGAGCTCACTCCGCGAGTACATCCTCACTCGCGCGTGACGATTGTCTGTTACGTCTTGCACGGTCTCCGCCATGCTGCGCCGTCGCATCGAAAAAGCTGCGAAGCTTAGAGGCGAGGAGTACACTCATTCGAACTGCCAATTGGCAGGTAGCCGCGTCTTCTCTGAACGAGGAGGACCGAATGACAACTCGAATGGTTGTTTCGTTTGCCACTATGTTGGCCCTCGGAACGGTGCTTTCGTGCGCCAGCGCGCCTCCGAAAGACTCGAACGTCGGCGGTGCCAATGAGAGCGCCGATAGGAGTGATTCCGAGATGCGAGCCAGCAGCGACACCGGTTCCGCTTACGGTGACGCCGCCGCCGATGCCTCGGCCAATACGTGCGAGGATCGGCCCTGCTTCTCCAACTCGGATTGCTGCGCGGGCGCCTCCTGCGGTTTCGATCCCGAACGCAGCCACGTCCAGCGCTACTGCTTGGGTATGTAAAACCGCGCATTCGGCCGCGGAACATTTTCTAGGCGCGGAGGTCTCAAGGGGCGAACCCGTTGCGCGGAGCAGCGGGACCTACCTTGGCTCCTCCTCATGAAGAAGCATCGGCCGGCGTGTGTCCTCGGTTTGGTTGCGCTGCTCACGGCAGCGTGTGCGCGTAACCCTTCTTCGGCTCTGCGCAGCACGAACGCGAAGTTGGAGCCCCCAGTGCTCGCTGCCAAGAGCGCGCCGAACGTGAAGACTGAGGCGGCGGTCGAGCCGAAGGCGCTCCCCAAGGCGCAGTTCGCCGCGCCACCGGCTGGAGTGCTGACGCCGCTGGCCGGGTCGCCCAACCCAGATCAACTGAGCGCGGCGCGGCTGGACGTGGGGACGTGCGACACTTCCAAGGAAGCCGTGTACCGCCGTGCGGCTCCTCTGATCGCAAAGATGCGTGAAGAGGTGGACGAGCGTTACGAACAATATCGCGCTGCCCAGCCCGACTGCTGGGAGGAGTACCGCCGCAACGAGGAGTATTGGCGCAGCCTAAAAAACGGAGAGGCCTTCGGCTATGGGGGTCTGGGGTTGAGCGGGATTGGCGAGGGAGGGGGCGGACGCGGGGAAGGTATCGGACTCGCGCAAATCGGGTCGATAGGTCAGGGATTTGGGGCGGGGCACGGCAGGCTCGCCGGCTCGCATGCAGCGCGCGGAGCCAAAAGGTACTCACGCACCAACAATCAGGTCGCGAACGTCGACGAGGCCGACTTGGTCAAGACGGACGGCCGCTACCTCTACCTGAGTTTGAACGGCGCGCTGCGCATCGTGGAGGCGATGAAGCCGCGTGTTCTTTCGGTAACCAAGCTGCCAGGCCGCGTGCGCGACTTGTTCGTGGAAGGTGACCGCGCCGTCGTTTACTCCAGCATCGGCGGCAACCGTTCCAAGCCATGTCGCTACGGCTACGATTGCAGCTTCAGCGGGGACGGCAGCGCGACTCACATCAGTGTTCTCGATGTGAGTGATCGCAGCGCTCCCAAACGTGTGCGAGAGATCGAGCTGTCAGGCTCGTTGCTGGCCTCGCGGCGGATCGGGAACAGCGTGCACAGCGTGGTGACGCAAGGTGACGTCGACGCGCCTCCATACGACGTTTGGATGGATGATCTGCCCGAATGCGGCGTGCGCGACGCCGCGGTGCGTGCCCGCGTGGCCCGCTTGAAGCAGCGCAACGAAGCCGCGATTCGCACCTATGTGGCGAGCTGGGCACCCACCATTCGCGAACGAGGTGTGGAGCGCAAGCTCTGTGAGCACGTTTGGAAGAGCAAGATCGAAGATGGCGACGCGTTCACGTCGTTGGTTTCGTTCGATCTGACGAACGACGCCGAACAAGCCTTCACGACTACGTTGCGTAGCCGGCCAGGCGCGGTGTTCGCCTCGGCCGACGCGCTGTACGTATCCGTAGCTCACGATAAGCCGTTGCATGGCCGTGCGGCGTACCGCCCTTTCGGGCGCTCCGTGAATGAGATCAGCGAGGTTCATAAGTTTTCGTTGGGCGCGCGACCGAGCGATACACGCTACGTGGGCAGTGGCGTGGTGCCCGGTCACGTATTGAACCAGTTCGCCATGGATCAGTGGTACGGCTACCTGCGCGTAGCGACCTCGCGTGGCCGCGTGCCAGATCCGAAGGTCGAAAGCCAAATTTCGATTTTGGCTCAAGATCAAAGTGGCAGCCTGGTGCGCGTCGGCGCGGTCGAACACATGGCACCGGGCGAAGACATCCGTGCCGTGCGCTTCGACGGCGATCGCGGCTACGTCGTGACCTTCAAGAAAACGGATCCGTTGTTCGTGCTCGATTTACTGAACCCTGCGCAGCCCCGCGTGCTCGGCGCCCTCAAGATCCCAGGGTTCTCCACATACCTTCAACGCATCGACCCCGATCACCTGATCTCCATTGGGTTCGACGCGGACGATCACGGAAGCTTCGCGTACTACGACGGGCTATTGCTGCAGCTCTTCGACGTCCGCACCCCTACCGATCCCAAGCTGCTGTTCCGCGAGAAGATCGGCACGCGTGGCTCGGCCTCCGAAGCCGCTACGGACCACCTGGCCTTCAACTACTTCGGCGAGCGCGGCTTGCTCGCCATTCCCGCGACGATTTGTGATGGAGGAGGCGACGGCAGGAGCGGAGACAAGCTGTCGTTCAGTGGTTTGTTGGTTTACAACGTCGACACTCGGGCAGGCTTCAAGCGGCTCGGTGGCGTGAATCACGGTGTGAGCGGAGCAAATTGCGCGGCTTGGTGGTCGCGCTCCGAATCGGTGGTGAAGCGGAGCGTCTTCCTCGATGACCTCGTGTACTCGGTTGCAAGCAATCGCGTAAAGGCGCAACGCCTCGCGGCGCTGGGAACAGATCTCGCGGATCTCGACATGACTTACTAGGAAGGAGTCATCGCGGATGGCGAAAAGCGTCGCGGCGGAATCGATTTTGCGAGCTCGGCATTTCGTCTAGCCTCGTCGCCATGACGACATTTGCGGTGATCACGGGCGCGTCTGCGGGTTTGGGGAAAGAGTTCGCCAAGCTGTTTGCGGCGGATGGACACGGTGTCGTGCTGGTGGCCCGCCGTAAAGATGAGCTCGAAGCGCTGGGCCGCGCACTGGAAGCGTCGCACGGTACCAAGGCAGTGGTCATGGCGCACGATCTAGCGGAGCGATCGAGCGCGCGACACATCTACGAAGAGGTGCTGGCTCAAGGCTTGGATGTGGAGTTTCTAGTGAACGACGCTGGCTTCGGCTCGAATGGAGCCTTCGTCGAGCTCGACATCGAGCGCGAGCTTCACATGGTGGACGTCAACGTCAAGGCGCTGATGGAGCTCACGTACCTGTTCTTGCCGCGCATGTTGAACCGCGGCGGCGGACGCATACTCAACATCGGCTCGGTCGCCGGCTTTCAACCCGGGCCGTTCATGGCGACCTACTACGCGAGCAAGGCCTTCGTGAACTCATTCAGCGAAGCGCTGGCGTTCGAGCTGAAAGGCACCGGCGTGAGCGTGACTTTGAGCTGCCCCGGGCCCACCGCAACCGAGTTCAGTAGCAGCGCCGGCAACGACAACAGCACAATGTTTCGCGCCATTGGCGGCGTCGCTGATCCGAGTCGCGTCGCGCGCGAAGCGTACCGCGCCATGCTGGCCGGCAAGAGCAGCATCGTGCACGGCCTCAAAAACCAAGCCGGAGTGCAAGCTCTGCGCGTGAGCCCTCATTCACTCGCGATCGCAATTGCCGCCAAGCTCAACCGTCCCGCGCGGAGCTAACGCATAGGCGGCACCGTTGTGGCGCTGGTCGTTCGCGGCGGCCTTGCTACGCTCTTCGGAAAATGGCTCACCCCGCGCTCTCCGAAACCGCGCATCGTCCGTGGGCATTGCCAGCGCGCGCCTGGACTTGGCGGCAGTCGTGGCGTGATCTCTTGTTTGCGCACTGGCCCGTGCCAGCCTCTCTGTTGCGGCCGCTGGTTCCCTGGGATCTCGAGATTCAGGAGTTCGATGGCACGTCGTGGATTGCAGTGGTGCCCTTTCGCATGGAAGGCGTGATGCGACGCCCTTTGCCCGACGTGCCTTGGATCTCCGCCTTTCCGGAGCTCAACGTCCGCGTCTACGTGGAGCGAGATGGCAAGCCCGGTGTGTTCTTCCTGAGCCTCGACGCGAGCAATCCCTTGGCCGTGTGGGCCGCACGTCGTTACTTTTTCTTGCCCTACTTTCGCGCAGCTATGTCACTCGTCGACACGGGCGGCTGGATTCGGTATCGCTCGCGGCGGCGCGGCGCTGAGTTCGCCGCGCGCTATCGGCCTACGTCGGACCCTCACAAGGCCAAGCCGGGCTCGCTCGAGCACTTCTTGACGGAGCGCTACTGCTTGTACGCGCTCGCGCCCAATGGTTCGCTGTTGCGAAACGAGGTGCACCATGCGCAATGGCCACTGCAGCAAGCCGAGCTCGAGCTCGAAAGGAACGAGATGCTTTCTGTGCACGGGCTCTCGCTCGGGGGGCCTCCGCCACATCTGTTATTCGCGCGCCGGCTGGACGTCGTCGTGTATCCCAGTGAACGCGTGGCCTCGCCCGCGTAGCCGTCAAAAGACTTCGAGATTGTCGAGCTCGACTGAGCCCGGATCGGTCGTGCCCTCTGGCAAGAAGCCGGCATCGTTGCGACCGTTGCAGAACGGGTGAAATGAAAAGCCGTCCGCGGCCGCCAGCACGGTTGCGAGTACGTCGGACGTGGGGTGCGCCCACGCCGGCAGCTTGGCGTCTGCGAAGCGGAGTTCGATTTGTTTGGGTTCTGGTCCGGTGGGCACTTCCCAGCCGAACTTGATGCCTTCGTTCTGAGCTTCGTAGGGCACGCTCTCGATGTCGATGCGTAGCGTGCGCGGGGTGCTGCTGCGTGCGAGAAAGCGCACGCCGGTTTTGGTCGTCAGATTGCGCGGCGACGCATCGAAGTGCAGCGGGAAGTAGATCCATTGCTCCCACGGGCGGCTCTCGTTACGGTATTCGAAATCGAGGCGCAGCGTGTGGCTGCCTGCGAGTGTGTTGACGCTTTGCAGTGAAGCCGTGACAGTGGAGCGCGTATTGGCTACGGGATTGGCACCCAAGGCGACGCTGTACGCATCGACTTGCTCGAAATCGTTTACGCCCTCGAAGCTGAGCTGTACGGGTTTACTCGAGCTCCCGGTTTTCGCGTGCTCGAGGTGTGCTCGCAGCAAGGGAATACGTTGCTTCAGGTTGGCGACGGCGCTGCTCCAAGCCATGGAACCTGGGCCTTTGGGATCGGCCGCGATCGCAGCTTGGATGAAAGCGGCGTGGCGATCGATGTTTGCGTTGAGCTTGGCCTCGCTGAACGCATCTGACAAGAGATCGTTCACCGCGCTCACGTAGGCTGTTTGATCCGAGCGCAATGCCCGAAACAGAGCGTCGCACGCCGGTGACACTACTTGGGCTCCGCCCCACACGGAGTAACTACGGCTGCAGTCGGCGCTGGCGCTATTCCAGCGTGGTACGGCCTCGAAATCACCGCGCGGCGTGAAGGTCGCGTCGGTATCCCAGGGGATCAACCAGAAGAAGTCGCGCTGCTCCTCCTGGTACATGTAGAAGTTGTGATTCTGGAAGTAGGCAGGGTTGTCGCCCGTGTACATCGCCGTGACGCCGTCGAGGTTGAGCACGGCGTCGTCCACGGCCATGTAGCGAGAGACGTAGTCGACATCCATCCAGCGACCGAGTGCGGCGCGGCCCTGCTCCGGAGTGCCCTGAGATAAGGCGGCGTGAAACTGCAGATAGGCGGTGTGCGCTGCAGCTGCCGCGTTGGGTGGATCGGTCTCCAGGTGCTCCTCATAGAAAGCTGCGTCGCTGGAGAGCGGCCAGGCTTCCTTGTACAAATTTCCGTCGCCGGCACCTGGCCAGCGATCCGCCGCAAATCGACCATCGACTTGTTCCACCATGGAAAACAAGCCGAACGACTCGCCGTTTACCTTCACCACGGCCCAGGCGCTGCGCGGGGTCACGATGCCCATCTCTCGAAATAGGTCGTAGGCGAGCCGCTCGTGCAGCTTGGTTTCGTCCCACACCATCGAGTGCAAGTTGAGCTTCTTTTGTCGGAAGAAGCGCGTGCTGGGCACGTACTCGTCGAAAGCCAGCTTCATGCTGAGCTTCGGGCAGGTGAGCGCGCCTTGCGAATTGAAGCAACCGCGCAGCGTTCCGTAGCTGCCTTTGAAGCGCAGACCAATGCTCCCCACGAGCTGGCCCTCGAAACGTAGATCGGCTTGCGTGTAGACTTCGTCGCGCGCGGTGGCGAGCAAGTGCTGGAAGCGCTCGGCTGGCAAGCTGAGTTCGAAGGTTGGAACTTGTTTCCAGGCGTAAAGCTCGGCGGGATCGCGTGTGGCGAGCGAATCACCGCCGGGAGTAGTCGTGGGGGATTCTGCTTCGCCGCAGCCGCTGGCCGCCAAGCACGTCAGCCATCCGGCGAGAAAGTGCGTCCGCCACCGACTAAGCCACAAACCCGTCCGAAAGATGGCCATGTTCATCCAAATGTGACGTTTCGTGTCGTTCGATCGGAAAAAAAGACTGGTTTCGCGCAAGTGGGATGGAGAGAACAGCGGTGCGCTAGGATGCCCTGATGACTCGCGCCGATTACGACCAAGTCGCCAAACTCATCGACCACGCCCTGCTTTTGCCCAATCTGGACAAAAACGCGCTGGAGGCTGGGATCGAGCTCGCGCGTGTGTACGACGTTGCCAGTGTGTGCATCTTACCCTACTTCGTCGGCCGCGCCCGTGCAGCGCTGGAAGGTAGCAGCGTGCTCACGACCACCACGATTGGGTTCCCGCACGGCGGCAACAGCACCGACGCGAAACTCGCCGAAGCGAAAATTGCTCTCGACGAAGGCGCCGACGAACTCGACATGCTCGTCAACGTGAGCCGAGTGCTGAGCGGCGAATGGCGTGAAGTACGTACGGAGCTCGCTCAGATGGTGGAGCTAGTCCACGGGCGCGGCAAGAAGCTGAAGCTCATCTTCGAAACGGCATATCTGGACGAAGCGCAAAAACAGCGCCTCTGCGAGCTATGTGGCGAGCTCCGAGTCGACTGGGTGAAAACATCGACCGGTTTCGGCCCTAGCGGAGCCACGCTCGCTGACGTGAAGATGATGCGGGAAGCGTCGCCGGCGCACGTTGCGGTGAAGGCCTCCGGCGGTGTGCGAGATCTCGATACGCTGCTCACGCTGCGCCCCTTCGTTACGCGTATCGGCACGAGCCACACGCGCGCGATTCTGGACGAGTGGCGGCGTCGCCTGGATTTGCCGGCGCTTTCAGGCTCGCCTACGTCAGCGAGCTCGAGCGGGGCGCGCAGCATGTATTGAACTGGGTGCGGCGAAGCTCCCATGTAGGGCAAGGCACCCAGTGCGTGGCGGGTTTCAAGCCGGCTCGACTGTGTTACCTCTGTCGGCTGCCATGAGAGATCCTCGCTGGTCGATCGCGCTCGGTTTGAGTCTGTTAGCGGCTGCTTGCGGAGGAGACGACAGCGGCGACAACGCGGGCGCGGGTGGCGGAGGCGGCGTCGGCGGCAATGGTGCGTGTGTTGGTGGCGGCAAAGGCACCTTCGACGTGCGCATCAAGATCGATAGCGGAGTGCCCGGTGACGTCACGTTCAAGGCTGCGTCCGGCTTTCAGCAAGACGTAGTCAACAACACCAAGATCGAGATCGCGGCCGGTCAGTACAGCGTCGAAGCACGGCGTGTGACGATGATGGGTCTCATCGTCGGACGCGCGTATTCAGCCAAGCCGGTCGCGCCGGTCTGCCTCGTGCCCGGTTCAACGCAGCCAGTCACGATCGAATACAAGCTCGAGCCAGGCAGTCAAAAGTTGTGGTTTGCAGGCGGAGTGGAAGGCGTGCACACCGCGGCGTTCGACGCGGCAGATCTCTCGACGAGCGCGGAGATCGCTGCTTCGGTGAAGCTGTCCGACGCGCTGACGGATCCGCGTGCGCTCGCTTTCGACCGCATGGGCAATCTGTGGGTCGCCGATCAGAGCGGCTCGCTGCAAATGTATGGGCGGGATTCGCTGGGTGTCTCGCGCGCTAGCGCACCTGAGGTCGTGCTGAGCGGTACGTCACTTTGCCAGGCGCTCGTGCCGTGCGGTCCGCGCGCACTGGCGTTCGACAACGAAGGTGGTGTCTGGGTTGCGTTGAGCGATCAGGTGGCGCACTTTCCAGCCTCGCAATTGTTGGCGACGGGTGAACCTCAGGCGGACGTGACGCTGAGTGGTCCCGACGTCTCGGCTCCTTCAGCGCTGGCGCTCGATGCTGCGGGCTCGCTCTGGATCACCAATGCCGATGCAGGCGTCGCGAAGTTCAACGCGGCGCGGTTGCTGACGAGCAGCGCGGAGCCAGCCGATGTCGTTCTCACCGGCAGCACGCCCGAACCAGTGGTTTCGGAGCTCAGTACACCCACGACGCTCGCCTTCGACGCCGATGGTGCATTGTGGGTCGGTTACTTCGGGTCCAACGTTGTGGCGCGCTACGAGCCCGACCTCTTGGAGATGGGCGGCGCGGTAACACCGAGTGTGCAACTTCAAGTCGACGTGTTGGCTCTGATCGAGAGCATGGCGTTCGATGACAGCGGCAGCCTGTGGATTGGCGGCAGCGCGGGCAAGATTGCACGCATCTCGGTTACCCAGTTGATGGCGGGCGGCGATCCGAGCGTCGACGCGGTCACCTTGACGAGTGCAGATGTGTCGCACGCAGTAGGGCTCGCTTTCGACCCGCCCGCGAAGTTGACACCGATCGCACGCTGAACGGCCGAACACGCCCCACCGTCACGTCGAGCTGGCGAATGTCGTCGACCAGCTTGGCTTACGCCGCCGACTTGCCCTCCGAGCTGTGGGAAGAGATGCTGTACGGATGACGACACACGCTGGGACCGGCGAAGTCGGCAGAGAGTGGGGAACTCGATGAGCTTGCGTGATTGGTGGAAAGGTCGCAGCGGTAGCGCCCCCGACTCGGAGCGTGACTCGGGTGTGGACTCGATGATTACCGCCTACGACGAGCGCGGGCGCGAAGTGAAGATCGACCGCGCCGTGTGGGTCAAAGACATCTTGCTGCCAAACATCGAGAAGGCTTGGACTGACGCCGACCAGCTCTACACCCAAATTGTTCAAGCGCTGCGTGACGAGTTCACGGACTCGATCGTGCCGGCGGTAAACCATCTGGTGGAGCTCGACGGCGACAGCGAGCGAGCCTTGCTGATTCAAGCCATCGTGCGGATGAAGCTCGGCGACTTGAACGGCGCGGAGGTCGCGCTTTCCACTAGCATTCACAAACACGGTCAGAGTGGCGTGGCACTCACCAATCTCGCGAAGCTTCAGGAGGAGCGCGGCCAGCACGAGCACTCACGCGAGACGCTGCGGCGTGCGCTGGAGCAAGATCCCAACCAAGACAATGCGCTCCTGTGGTGGGCTGCCCTGGCGCGAGAGCGTGGTGGTGACGAAGCCTACCGCGCGGCATTGGCAGAGATCGGCGCCGTGCGCGGCGCGTGGCGGCCGCAACTGTGGATTGCACGTGAACGCTTGCTCCACGCGGACGTTACCGGTGCGCTCGAGCTCTATGACCAAGTGCTGGATGCGGCAGTGGGAGAGCCTGGCGTGCTGATGATGATCTCGGGAGATCTCGGCAACGCCGGCGCACTTGCCGAGCTCGTGAACGTCGCGTTGCCGCGTTACGAGCCCGAGCGCGATGGCCCCGAAGCAGGCCTCAACATCGTCGAAGCGTTGAAACGCTTGGGACGCATCGAGGAGGCGCGCGCCTTGGTTCGGCGTCTGCAAGGGCTGAACTTTGCCCCTTTCTCAGAGCGATTGGCGCAATTGGACCACGAGCTGGCCGCCGCTTCGCTGCCGCAAAGTCACGACAAGGAGCCTGAAATCGCGGCGCTGGTTTTGCGCGCACCGCTCTGGACGCGCGGCTTCAGCGATCCGGAGTGGCTATGGCCGGCGAGGCCTGCGTCAGCTCCGCGGATCTCGTTCGTACCGCTTTCGGACGCGAGTAAGCAGGGTGAGACGGTAGAGTCGCACGTCGTCGACCAAGCGGGGCGCGTCACGCGAGCGTTACCGCTCTATTTGGCCGAGGTGTTCCACGCGCGCTTCGACGTCAATGCGAGTTGCCTGGTGTTCGTCGCAAAGGGGCACGGCCCTGTCGTGTTTCGCGGCGACAACGAACCGGCATCATTGGCGCATCTGGTGCCAGCCAGTGAAGGCCCGCGCGTGTTGGTGACAGGTAGCGTGGGTGCCCGCGGCGTTGCGCTCAAGCTTTGGGATTTGGACGCGCAGAGCTCGCTGGGTGAAATCGAGTTAGACGGCGCGCTCGAAGATCTCGGCGCGCTGGCAGAAGGTCTGGAAACGCGAATTGGCTCCTTGTTGGAAGCGCGAGGTTGGTTGCGTTCGGCACCGCCACCCGAATACTACCGGTTGCCCATGGCGTCTTTGCGTGGCGCGTACATCGCTGCCGTCGAGCAATTGCTGTATCAAGTCTTGGCAGCCAACGAGCTCGTGCCGCCCGAATCACTTTGGAACGAACGTGGCATGTTCGAGTCCTACATGGCGCTGGCGGACGCATTCGGTGCGCCCGCGTGCAATGCGGATCTCTTTGCGATTTCGGGGGTGACCGCAGCTTCGCAATACGGCTCGCCAGTGCGCGAGCCGTACCAGCGCATCGTGCTCGAGTGGTTGGAGAGAGCGGAGCCGGGCAGCTTGCTCGACCGCCTTGCGCCCGCAGTTTACAAGCGCTTGAACGAAGAAGCTCGACTCGCGAGTTGGCTGCAGCGCGCGCAGCCTAGCCCCGACAGCGCCTACGCCGCCTGGCTTGCTCGAATTCAAGCGAGCTAACTCAATCGAGGCGCCGCGCGGACGCGTCACGCGGAGTCCGCAGGCAACTTGGGCCAAATCAAGCGCAGGCTCGCCAGCAGTAATCCGAACAGCGAAAGACCAATCAAGAGCGGCACCCCCAAATACGAGCGCGCCTTGCTCAACATGCGATCGGTGAGGCCGCGCACCGCGCTGTGCGGCGTTGCGACGACCACGATGAGCCCGGTTTTCCCAACGGGCGCAAACGCTCCCAGCGATGGCGTGCCCGACACGGGATCCACGAAATCTTCTACGAACACCTTGGCTTTGGGATCCGCGACGAGCTGATTGCGCGGCGCCGGAGTGCAGCCCACGGCGCGACAGATGCGCTGCGACAAGCCGAGATCCAGCGCGACCTCGGTGCCCGTGGGAAGTTCCGGAGCGGCTAGAAAAATCAGTGATTTCGGCTGCTCCCCCTCGGGCACATCGCGATCGCGAGCGGCGAGCAAGCCGGTCATGCAGGTGCCGGCACCGGCGCAATTCATCTGCACGGCTCCGAACGTCGAACGCGCTGGTCGGGCCCCGCCGAGCACGCCCACGAAGCGACCGGATTTATCGTACATGGGTGTGCTCGGTTCGATCTCCAATTTGCCGCTGGTCGTGGAGCGAATCGCGCGCCCGAAGTACATCTGACGCAAGTTGTCTTTGGCCAGGCCGGTGCTGCCCTTGAAGTAGTCGCGGAACGCGAAGTTCAGCAGGCGTTCGACGCGGGGGGGAGCCGGCCAGCGCGCGCGCAGATCTCCGTTCGTGGAGAATACGACGAAGTTGTCGATGTCACCCGAGACGTGGCGCGAGAGCTCGTCCGCTCGCGAAAACAGGTCGGGGTGATTCACCAGCGCCTGCACTTCGGGTGACTCCGCCATGGTGCGCAGGTGATCGCCGAACGCGTGCAGCTCGTTCATCACCGCACCTGCTTGATGAAGTGCTGCGTTGGAGTTTTGTTCCTCGATCACGCTGCGCGTCTGCCCCAGAACCAGAAACGGAACCAGCGGCAGATACAAGAGCAGTAGGCACAATTCGAGGCCTGCCAACGCCAGCAAGCGATGGCGATTCACGCATTTGGCCAGGCGCCGCAGCGGTCGCGAACTTTCACGCGAAATGGGCATGCCGGCGAGCGCTCGCTTTACATCGTCGGCGAGCTCCGCAGCCGAGTGATAGCGGAAGTAGCCCTCGTTGCTCGACGCATTCGGATCGGGCAGGCGCTTCGCCAAGGCGCGCTGACAAATGCTGGCAATCTCCCAATCGAGTTCACTCGACCAACGCTGGCGGGGGATTGGCGGCGGTGTCTCCTCGGAGAGCAGACGTTGCTCGAAGTCTGCGCCCTTGCCGAACGGCATCTCACCGGTGAGCAGCCAGTAGAGCAAAACACCCAAGCTGAACACGTCCGACGCTACCGTCAACGCACGCAGTTCCGGAACCGTCGTCGTCTCACTCTGTGTATCCGCGCGCCGCGTGACGAATGAGGCGGTCGTGTTCTCGCGTGAGTCGCTGGCGAGCAATCGGCGCTCAGCTTGTTCAGGCGACATCCAGCCGCGCGAACCACCCCAGGCCGTGACGGCGGCGCAGCCCGAATCCTCCAATTGTTGTGCGACGCCGAAATCTGCAACGTGCGGTTCACCTTTGGCGTCGAAAAGAATGTTCTCGGGCTTCAGATCACAATGCAGCACCGCGCGTCGATGTGCGTAAACGAGCGTGCTCGCCAACTTTCCAATCAGCTCCAGAATGCCGCGCCGGTCGCGGTATTCCCCGCGTGCGACGGCGTCTGCCAGCGAGCCACCCTCCATCAGCTCCATGACCAAGTAGGCTTGCCCGCTGGAGCTGATCCCGTGGTCGACTACTTGGACGATGCCGGTATTGCGGCCCTGCAGCTGGCGTGCCGTTCGGAGCTCGTTTTGAAATACCCAATCCGCGTGCTTGACCCCGGGTTTTGCCAGCTTGAGGGCGAAGAGTTGGTTACTCTCCGGGTCGTGCGCAAGGTGAACGACGGCGCTTCCGCCTTCGCCGATTTCGCCGAAGAGCTCGTATTTGCCAAGGGAGTTGGTGGGCCCGCTGGCAATTGCGAACCAGCAGCGCGGACACTCAGGTGCTTGTGTGGAGAGTGGCTGGAGCGCGCAGCCACAACGTGGACAGCGGCGGTGTGAAGGGGGTTCGTGTGAGCCGTCCATGATCAATCGCGCTGCAAGAGCAGCACCCTCATGTCGAGGCTAGGTGATAGGCTGAGATAGAGCTCGCCGAGCTCGCGCTGGACTTCAGCTTTTCCCGTTGCTGTTTCGAGATCGACCTGCAGCGTGTCGGCCACCGCTCTGCAGAGACACCGCATGAACGATTTGCGCAGATCGAAGACGGCTTTCCGCACCGCCACCGGAGTCATTCCCAGGCGTGCCGCCAACGTGCGAGCGTCGTCTAGCTTGATATCGGCCGTAGGCAAAGCGCCTCGTAAGGCATCGAAGCGCTCTTTGTTTTGCGATTGCTCGCGCAGCTGTGTTTGTGCGTGGCACAGCGTGTCCAGCGCGAACTTTTGCTGAACGAGGTGCTCGACGGTGTCCTCGCTGACAACATCGAACGCCGCGGGGTAGTCGGTGTGACGAGCTGGATTCTTTTGCGCGCGCCAGGAATCCCAAGTATTACACAAGTGGTTTTTGACGGCAGTAGTCAGAAACGCTCGAAAGCTGCCCTTGCTTTGATCCAGCGCCATCACGTCTTCGCGTTCGAGGAAGCGGGTTAGAAACTCCTGTTTGAGGTCCTCCGCGCTTTGATCTGGTGGGTGCCCGAAATGGCGAATCATCGCGATGATCGAGCGGTCGTAGCGCCGAAGCAGCTCGTTCAGGGCAGCCCGCGCGACGGGGCCGCGCCCTTGGGCCCGCCGGATCAGCGTCCATTGTGTAGCTTGGGTGTCTGCCATGTTAGCCCCTGAAGCAAAGCTCGGCGGTCGTGACGTCCGTCGGGCGATTTAGATGGTCAGCGCGAACGCGGAGAGCCCTGCAGAGTGCGGTCATTGGCTCGGTACATCGAGAGCCACGCTCCTGGTGCAATTCCGAAATGCGACTTGAAGACGCGCCAGAAGTACGATTGGTTCAGGTAGCCGAGCTCCGCGACGATCAGGTTGATACTGCTGCCGCTTTCGAGTCGACGCAGCGCGGCGCGGAGGCGTAGTGCATTCCAGCACTGGCCCGGGCTCTGCCCATAGTTTTTCTTGAAGAGCGCGCACAAGCGGAACTGACATAGCCCGCTCACGCTCTCGAGTTCGCGTAGGGTTGGCCGCCTGTCCAGGTGGCTCGCTAGGTGTTCCTTCACCCGACGCAATCGGTAGTCCCGTTCGGGATCGAGCCGGCGCTCGCTCGCCGCGGGCGCTTCGCCCAGTCGAGTCGCGATTGAAGCGAGTACCTCATTCGTTGCACACTCGATAGTCAGCGAATCTGCGCCACTCGCCATGGCTGCGACCAAGCTCTCAATCGCTTGCGAAGTCGCAGCGTCATTGAGGGCCGGGCTGCGAAAGTGAAAGCCTCCGCGCACGCCGAGACGCTCGCACGCCAACGCCACGAGCTCTGGCGCAAAACGCAGCACGTCGAAGTCGGCCGCACCACGACGCGCACGGATTCGCTCCGTTACGTGCACGTCGCCGGGCTCCATGGCCATCAAACCTCCGCGTTCGGTCGACAGCATGCGGCAACGTGTCCGCCAATCCGCCGTGAGCTCGTCTTGCCCAGCGTGGACGTTGGCGATAGTGAAACACTCGTGAGCTTCGCTCCAGCAGCGATTGGACCCGATCACCGAAAGCAGCTGCACGCCCGGTAGTGGGCGCGCAATCGACAGCTGCTCTCCGGGTCGATCGGTCGTGCACCAGGCACGCGTATCGATACCGAATTTCGCCACGGCTAGTGAGGATACAGGCGATGTGCTGAGCGCCACAAGAGCGCGCCTTGCACTCGATTGCTGGGTCGTGCGGCCGGCGAGTACGTAACTAAGGTGAACTCTCAGGGAACGCGGGTGGCGTCTCAGTGGCGGTGGTGGCGGCTTGAACATTGCCGCGCTGCGTAGGTGGCGGGGAGCTCGCGCTAGGGGGTGGAGAACTCCACTTTTCAGTAGGTTCTCGCGTTTCGTTGTGTGGTGACTCCAAGAATTGGTGTTTCGCTTTGCGGCAACTGGCGGTGTTGGAAAAGCCGTAAATGGCCGAACCCAGAAACAGCGCGGTGAAGCCGACGCCGAGCGCGATGTCGGCGCCACGGCTCAAAGGCTGGTTCGGGTTCTCGTAAACGGACGAATCGGCGCTGGCGGCGTACACGGTGCGAACGATTTCGGCGCCGGTGAGCAAGCTGTCCACGACGGGTGCGGCTTGCGAAGTAGTGCATTTGCCGGGTGCTGCACCGGGTGATTGATCTCGCGGAGGCGATACGAAAAGAAATGAGCAGCCCGAATTGAGAGCGAGAAGAATTGCAGCCAGTACGGCGGGCCGAAGTGCCGTTCGGTTTGTGATCATGACTATCTCCGATTATCGCAAGCTCGAGTAGACGAGCTCGAAAAAACGAGCTCAGATTAGTTCTTCGAAAGCAGGAGCGATTGCACCGGTTTGCTGTGTTGCTCAGCGATGTGCGAAAACTGCGCTCAACAACAAGGCTCCCAATATCGGACCTTGTAGAACGAATATCGCGGTGAGCAACAGGTGTAATAGATGGCTCGACCGCGAGTGTGATGGCCAGCGCGGCCCAAGCACCGCGAGTTGACGATAGAGCCGCCAACACCAAAAAGCGGATAGCAGCGCGGCCAAGCTTCGCGCGGCTCCCGCCTCGAGCACATCGCGCGCGTGGTAAACGAGGAGCAAGCCCAGCGTCGTCGGCAGCATCACCGCGGTGACCGCCATGTTGTGCAGTATGCCTTGCGCGAGCGCCGAGCGCGTGTGGATCGCGGTGCGTACATCGAGCCCGCGTCGACTCGCCAACACCGCCGTGAGTGGCGGCTGCAACAGATGCGACCAGCCGACGACTTCGAGCCACAGAGTCGCTGTCATGTTTCACTGCCTGGCAGTCGGAGCCGACGCGAACTGGCGACGTCGTCGCGTGCCTCCGCACGCGTCTCGCCCAAAGTGAGAAAGCGATCGCCTGCAGGCACTGGTACGTCGGGATCGATCTTGGCTTCAATCACTACGGGGCCCGCTCCGCACAACCCCGCACGGAGCTCGCGTTCGAGCGAAACCGCGTCGCGCACCACCACACCCTCGGCACCGTAAGCTCTCGCTACGGCTGCAAAATCAGGCGGCGTTCTCCATCGATAGCTCCTATCAGGAACCACGATGCCTTGCTGCGCGACGCCCGCGCCGATGAAAGCGCCGCCCGCGTTGGCCCAGACCAAAACCACATAGCGATCGAGTCCGAGCTCCACCGCGGTATGAATTTCGGGAGGCACGATGCTGTGACACCAATCACCAACCAGCGCGAGCGTGGGAAGATTCGACGCCAGTCGAATGCCAAGCGATGCCAGCAGTGCCTCCCCCATGCACGCGCTGTTTTCGATACTAGAGAAGACGCGCTGGTGGGGTGCCCTCGGGCGTAGCTCTCGATACGCGTGCAACGCGCCCGACGTGACATCGAGGCACATGCGCACTCGCTCCGGCAGCGCTGCCTGGATCGCTCGGATGGCGGCGCTCGGATGAATGTACTCCTGGCGCTTACCAAAAAGCCGCGTTTCTAGCGAGCGCGCAGAATGCTTGCACCACGACGCGGCGCGCGGTGAACACACCTCCTTCAGCGCGGCGGACAACGCTGCCACGGCACGTGTCATCGGGGCGACCAACGCAACGTTGGGGGTCAGGTTGCGGCCGACTTCGCGCGCGCGTTCGGTCACTTGGATGGTCACGTGATCGCGCAGCCCTTCACCCAGTCGACATGCGAATTCGCCGAGCGAGCTCAACGCCAATACGACGTCAGCTCGTTCGATTACCCGCTTTGCATGCTGGCTCGCGCCGAAGCTGAACACTCCGCACGAACGAGCGCCGTCCACGAGCGACAAGCCGTCCGGCGTCGTGAGAATTGCGGCGCCGAGCCAATCGGCGAGAGCAACCGCTGTTTCAGTTACGCAGCGCGCCTCGGGGCCGATGAGCAACACGGGGCGCTCCGCTCGCGCCAGCTGAGCCGCCGCCGCGCGAGCCGCCGCTTCCAAGCTCAGCAAACTGCCTCTGCTTTCTGCACGCTGAGTGGGATATTCAGATGCACCGGCAGCCTCCGTTCGCGCGCAAGAGCAACCCCGCGGCGCACGCAACGCACGGCAGCGAGCGGCGTGCTGGCGTCGAAGCTCCATGCCGTGAGCGGCCGCGTCACCGCCGCGACCGAGGGCCCATCCCAACCTTCGCCAGCTTGCACCGAGCCAACGCCGGTGGCGGCCACTTCTCCCGAGACGACGACCAGCGGCCTTCGATTGACGTAAGCGGCGTACAACGCTTGCATGAGGCCGTACACGCCCGGCGAGGTGATCACTAGGCACAGAGTTGGCACTTCGCTCTCCCACGCGATGCCATTTGCAAGAAAGCCAGCGCCAGTTTCCGAGCGCGGGTGAACGGGAGACAAGCCAACGGCGTAGGCGGCTTCGAGCAACGGCATCACGTTGCCGCCAGCGACCGCGGGTACGATCTCGTGCACTTCGCCGACCACTTGCAGCAACGCGGCGGTTGCCACGTTGCGCTTTGGTACGCTGTCCGGCTCGCGTTTGTCCAAGCGTTCGAGGTGTTGCATTGCGGCTTTGCTCCTCTCGCTGTCGCGAGCGCAAACTTTGGCTTCGCTGTCAGTAGAAGCGCCGGGCTCGCAAAGTTACGTGTTTTTCGCGGAAGCGTGGACGCGCGGCGCCTCTCGCGCCAGGATTCGGCCGCTCTCATCGTGTCCGCCTCCGAACCCGTGCCCCTCAGCCGTCGCGTCGAACATCTGGTCGAGGCGGCGCACGCGCTGCGCGGTGGTGAGCTGACGGTGCGAGCCAACGTGGACCGCGGGCTTCGTGCGCTGCGCGAAGAATATCGACGCAACCCGACTGAGTTTTCGACCGACCTAGTCAGCATGTTGAAGACGGTCGCTCAAGCTCTGGCTGAACCACCCAGCCGCACCACCCTCGAACGCGTGCTCAAAGACACGTTCGGCTACGATTCATTCCGCCCCGGTCAGCTGCCCATCATCGAGTCCGTTTTGAGTGGGCGCGATTGCGTGGGGATCATGCCAACCGGCGCCGGAAAGTCGCTGACTTTTCAGCTTCCCGCGCGAGTGCTGGGTGGCACCACCTTGGTCATATCGCCCCTCATCGCCCTGATGAAGGACCAGGTAGATGGCGTGAATGAGCTCGGCATGCGCGCCACGTTCCTGAATTCGTCGCTCGACATGGATGAGCGGCGTGAGCGCATCAATCGTCTACGCCGGGGTGAGTTCGAGCTGGTGTACGCCGCTCCAGAAGGTCTGGAAGCCTCGGCTGGGCGCACCATCTTCGACTTGGATATTGGTCTCATCGCCGTGGATGAGGCGCACTGCATCAGCCAGTGGGGTCACGACTTTCGTCCGGCGTACCGCAATCTGATGGGCCTCAAGCGGCGTTTCCCGAATACGCCGGTGTTGGCGCTCACGGCGACCGCAACCGATGAAGTCTCGAAGGACATCGTGGTCCAGCTCGGCATGCGCTCGCCCAACGTGTTTCGCGGCTCGTTCTTGCGGAAGAACCTGCGCATTTCTGCGATACCGAAGAGCGAGCTCCCCCGTTCGACCAAGCACGCCATCGCTCAAATCGTAGCTTCGCGGCGCGGTGAAAGCGGCATTGTGTACTGCCTCTCGCGGCGCAGCACCGAAGCCACTGCCGAACATTTGTTGGGGCAGGGGTTGCGTGCGGCTCACTATCACGCAGGGCTCGATGCGGCGGAGCGGGCGCGCGTGCAGGACGCGTTTCGCTCCGGCAGTGTCGACGTCGTGGTCGCTACCATCGCGTTTGGGATGGGCATCGACAAGCCCGACGTGCGCTTCGTGCTCCATCACGACCTGCCCCGCTCGATCGAGGGTTATTACCAGGAAATCGGGCGCGCCGGGCGCGACGGGCTGCCGAGCGACTGTGTGCTCTTCTACTCGTTCGCCGACGTGAAGGCCTACGAGCGAATGGCCGAGCAGAGCGACGACGAAGCGTCGCAGCGGCTGGTGACGCAAGCGCGCGAAACGTTTCGTCTCGTCGAGGCCGAGGGCTGTCGTCACCAGAACATCGTCGGTTACTTCCATGAGGACGTGGAGCCATGTGGGAGCGCTTGCGATCGCTGCTCCAAGCTGCCAGCGCGGCGCGTGGTCGAGCAACGTCCACTGCGCGGTAAGAAAGCGGTGGAGGCACGACCGATGGAGCCGGCGGAGCCGCTTACGGCTGACGCTGAGCTGTTCGACAAGTTGAAGAAGGAGCGGCGTCGTATAGCCGATGAGCTCCGCGTCCCCGCCTATGTGGTATTCACGGATGCTACCTTGCTCGAAATGGCCGCGCGTCGCCCGCGCTCCGAGGCAGAGCTCTTGAGCGTGAGTGGGGTCGGTTTGCGTAAGCTCGAGCGCTACGGCGAACGCTTCCTCTCGCTCTTGCGCGAGAGCTGAAGCGGGCGTCAGTGCACCGTTTTCGTGCAGAGTGCGCGATAGCGGCGCACCGTTTCCGCGAGCCCGAGCTCGAGCGCGTCGGCGATCAACGCGTGGCCGATGGAGACCTCGTCGACCGAACCCAGAGCCTGCAAAAATGGCGACAAATTGAGCAGATTCAGGTCGTGACCAGCGTTCACGCCGAGGCCCGCGCGCCGCGCACTTTCCGCAGCCAGCGCGTACTTTTTGAGCGACGCTTCAGCTTGGCCAGCTGTGGCAGCGGCGGCATACGGCTCCGTATAAAGCTCGATGCGATCCGCGCCGAGCTCCCGCGCGAGCGGCATCATCTCAGGCACAGGATCCAAAAATAGGCTCACGCGGCAACCGGCTTCGCGCAGCGATTCGATCGCGCGGCGCAACGCGGTTCGCTCCACGCTGCCGAGCTCGATTAAGTTCCACCCGTGGTTGCTGGTGAACGCTTCGCGCGCGTCCGGAACTAGTGTGGCCTGCGCGGGGCGCGCCTTCAAACAATGCTCCACCAAACCGTGGAACGGATTGCCTTCGATGTTGTATTCGGCGCGCGGATAACCAACGAGCAGGTTCGCGAGCTCCATCACGTCTTCGTTGCGAATGTGGCGCTGATCAGGGCGCGGGTGCACGGTGATGCCATCGGCACCCGCCTCGAGTGCTAGCGCCGACAGCCGCACCAGGTTCGGAATGTTGAGCGTGCGGGTGTTGCGCAGCGTCGCAATCTTGTTCACGTTGACGGAGAGCTTGGTCATGTGCCGGGGGTCTAACCCTGACACGCCTGAGCTCAGAACGGGATCTCTTTACCGTCCTTCCAGAACTTGCCGCTCTCCGAAAACGGCAGAGTTACGATCGCGAGCGCGCCGCGCGCAGACTCGAGCGGGCTGCCAGGCGCGTTGGGGCCGCCAAGATCGGTCTTGACCCAGCCCGGGTCGAAGGCGTTCACGGCGACCTGCCCGGCAAGTTCGGCGGAAAGCAGTAGGGTAAAGCCGTTCAGTGCCCATTTGCTCAGGCGATAGCTCGCGATGTGTGCGTCGCGCATGGCCGCGAAGGTACCTGCGCCGGAGCTCACGTTGACGATTCTCGGTTCGATCCCAGCGCGCAGCAAGGGCAAGCAGGCGAGCGCCAGGCGATAGGGAGCCATCAGGTTCACCTCCATCGACTTGACGAGCACGGATTCTTTGCCGTCAACGAAGCCGCGCGCGCCGGCGTCGATCTGAATGCCGGCATTATTGAGCAAGACGTCCAGGCGGTTCCAGCGCGCTTTCACTGCTGATGCGATTCGCTCCGCCGCGCTCGGGTCTTCGAGGTCGGCAGCGAGCACAGCGAGTCGTTCGCCAGAGGGATCGAGCTCGACGCGCACGCGCTCGAGCCGGGCAGCGTCCTTGCCCACTCCGAACAGTTGCGCGCCTTCGGCCAAGAACAAGCGAGCCGTCTCCAGCCCGACGCCCCGTGAAATACCTGTGATGAGAATGTGGCGTCCCGAAAGTAGCGACATGTCCCCTCTTTAACAGCAGCCCCGCGCGCGAGCCTGACTTTCGAACCCTTGCGTGACGAACTCCGCCGGAGTTGAGCGCAATAGCGCATTTTTCGAGTCGAATCTGGCGATTGCGCGCATCGCGGGCATCCTGCGCTCGCAATTTGAAGCTGGTCGCGCGAAAGTCTCATTCATGCCGCCGACCCCGTCAGCCGCCACTCGCTTGCGCGCCCTCCTGACAGAGCCTGGCCTCTTGCTAATGCCCTGCTGCTACGACGCGCTCAGCGCGCGTTTGATCGAGGAAGCAGGCTTTGCGTTGAGTTTCATGAGCGGCTTTGGTGTTTCTGCTGCTCGCCTCGGCATGCCTGATACGGGCCTGATCTCCTACGGGGAGATGGTCGATCAAGGGCGCTCGATCTGCTCGGCTGTGCAGATCCCGGTGATTGGGGATGGGGACACCGGTTACGGCAATGCGCTGAACGTAAAGCGCACCGTCGAAGGCTATTGCCAAGCCGGTTTTGCGGGCGTGATGATTGAAGACCAAGTTTCGCCGAAACGCTGTGGTCATACGTTGGGCAAAGAAGTGGTTTCGCGGCGCGACGCGCTGACGCGCCTGCGCGCTGCGGTGGACGCTCGTGATGAAGGCGCCGATATTTTGATCGTCGCACGCACCGATGCTCGCGCGACGCACGGCTTTCAAGAGGCGTTGTATCGCGCCGAAGCGTTCGCCGATTTTGGGGCCGACATCGTGTTCTTGGAGGCACCCGTGGATCGCGATGAGATGCGCGAATTTTGTAAGCGAGTGCCGAAACCGACGTTGTCCAACATGCTCGAGGGCGGGCGTACGCCTTGGGTTGCGCCGGCAGAGCTCGAGGAGCTCGGTTACAAGATCGCTGCCTACCCTTTGACGTTGCTGAGCGCCGCGGTGGCTGCCATGCGGCGTGTGCTCGACGAGTTGCAGCGCGGTGCGCCGGCAACCGGCTTGCTCTCATTTGCTGAGCTGCGCGAAGTAGTGGGCTTCGATGCTTACGACGCGGTCGCGCGACGTTATCGCGGTGAGTCGGAAGCGCCGAGCAGTCCGCGCCCACCCCCAACCCCGACCTAAATTACCAGGGCAGCTCTTCGCCGTTCATGTGCCAAAAACCGCCGCTAGTTTCGAGGGTCAGGCTTTCGATACGATCGAGCAAGCCGGCTGCTGAATCTTTCGGATCGATCCCGCCGCCGTTGCCAGTCATCTCGGTGCGCACGAAGCCGGGATGCAAAATGCCAATCGCCACACCGGCCGCGTGTAGATCGCGCGCCAATGAGGCCCCTGCCATATTGAGCGCAGCTTTCGACATGCGATAGCCGTAATAAGCGCCGGAAGCGTTGTCGCCGATTGAGCCCATGCGGCTAGTGATGAGCGCAACTTTCGAGCCCTTCTCGAGGCGTGGCAGTAAAGCCGTGGTTACGCGCAGCGGCCCCAGCGCGTTCACCTCGAACTGGCGCACAATCGAGGCGAAGTCTGGGTTGGGCAAAGCTTCGTGCGCCAAAATCCCGGCGTTGTTGATCAACAGAGCCACCGAACGCGTGCCGACGGCGGCGACCAACTTCTTCATGGCGGCATCACTCGTCACCTCGATGTCGGTGACGACCTCGAGGTTGAGCGCTTGGAGCGCTGGCGATGACGTGCGACACGACGCCAAAACCTCGAACCCGCGAGCAGCGAGGCCTCGACAGAGTTCGAGCCCGATACCCCGATTCGACCCGGTGACGACTGCAAGAGCCATGTCGGAACGATGGCAAACTCCCGCGGCGGGAACAAGCGGGCGTGCGAGGCGTGCGTTTCGGCTCGACGGCTCGTTCGCTCGGCGCAACCTTTGGCGAATGCCTGATTCGTTCGATGCACCCCCGCCGGTCGAAGCGGCGTCCATTCCGAAGCTCACGCTCACGCCGATAGGGGTCGTGCATTCTCCATTTCAGGAGCGCATGCGGGCTCCGCGTCAGCCGCGCGCCGCGCTGGGAGTGACTGGTAGCATCGAGCTCTACCCGGCGAATGGCATCGAGCACGCCCTGGAGGACATCGGAAGCTTTCGTTACATATGGGTCCTGTTTTGGTTCCACCAGAACCACGGCTTTCGACCCAAGGTGCTGCCGCCGCGCAGCCAGGTGCGCCGAGGAGTGTTTGCGACGCGCTCACCGTATCGTCCGAACCCGATTGGACTCAGCGTGGTGGAGTTGCTCGGAGTGGAGGGAACGCAGCTCAGCGTACGCAACCTCGACATCCTCGATGGGACGCCCGTGCTCGATCTCAAACCCTACGTGCCCTACACCGACGCTATTTTCGACGCGACCAACGGTTGGCTCGAGACGGCGCAGGCGCCACGCGATCCTCTGCCGGAGTATGGCGTCAGCTTTTCGCCGCTCGCTTGCGAACAGCTTGCGTTCATCGAGTCACACGAGCCGGGAATTCGCGCGGGAGTGGAAGGCGTGTTGCGCCTCGGGCCTCAGCCGCATCCGTACCGGCGTATCAAACGAATGGAGATTGGCTACGTGCTCGCACACAAGGCCTGGCGAATTGCGTTCGACAGTGCCGGGCACAGCATTCATGTCGACAAAGTCAGGAGCGGCTACCGCCCGAGCGAGCTCTTCAGCTCCGAAGCGCCAGAGCTGCGTGTGCACCGCGAATTCGTGGAGCGTTTCGGTTGAGCGCGTCAAAAAGCGGATGGGCAGCGTCGAATCTTCGACACCGCGCGCCGCGCAGACGTTGACGAATTCGCAGAAATTGCCGAATGCATGCGGTGGTTTGAGCTTGCCGAGTGTTGGCCTGAGCGTTGCTAACAGCTGCGGCAGAATGCCAATCGATCGTGTTCAAGCCAGTTTCTTTCAAGACGCGGTGTGGGCCGACAGCCTCGCGCAGCTCGTGTTGCCCGATGTTTTGGAGCGCGCCCGCTCCGCCCGACTCTTCCGCGTTTGGAGCCCAGCATGCGGCACGGGTGAAGAGCTCTACAGCGTGTCCTTGATGTTGGCGACCGCCCTGCCCGACGCCGACGATTGGAGCATCTTCCTTACTGGCACCGACACCGACGACGCGAAATTAACGCGTGCACGGCGAGCAGCTTACTTGGAGGGCGCCTTGCGCACCCTGAGTCGTGAGGAGCGAGCCTGCTACTTCCGCTACAACCCGAACACGCGCCGCTATGGCTTGCGCGAGCGTTTCATCCGCAACGCCCACTTTGGCTATCGCTTGCTCGACGACACCACGACGGCGTCGCCTCCGCCGGGCTGTTTTGAGCTCATCCTGTGCCCCGAAGCCGTGGCAGCATTGCCCGCAGAGCAGCAGCGCGCGGTGGTTGCGTTCTACGGTTCAGCGCTTTCCGAGCGTGGTGTGTTGGTCGCCAAGAAACCGCTCGAAGGCGCGCTCGAGGCATTTGCTACGTCTTTTCACAGCGGCCTGTTCGCGCACTATCGTAGCGATGTGCCGTGTGTGCCGTCCTCGCTGCCAGCGAGCGAGCTGCCCACTGTGCGCCCGCCGGCGCCGAGCCACGACTGGCCTCGCGGTTATGCAAACGAACTATCGTTTGCGTAGCAAGCGCACCACGGCTTCCATGTGACGCCCGGAGTTGAGCGTAAAACGCGCGACGCCCGGGCGTTCGGGCGTGGGCGGCTCAAAACCTTTGCGAAACAAGCCGCGCGGCGCGGCATCGGGTTGAGGGCTGGCTTCATCCGAGAGCGTCACGTCGAGCGCGATACGTTCGCGGCCGGCGCTCACGCTACGAGCATCGATCGAGAACACGCCGGACTTGAGCAGCAGCAGCGTGTTCTTCACCAAGCGCTCCACTACGGGTGCAGGCGGGTGACGTGCGTCGAACTCGATGTCAGTGATGCGCCCCTCCTCGTCGACGCTGATCTCGAACTCGGTGTGTCCCATCGAGCCGGTGGGCAGCTCCGACCACGCCGGATCTGCGTAGTTGCTGGCGGGCAAGGCTCTCGTGAAAGCGGGAGCCAAGTGACGCACTCCTGGGGGTAGCTCCAGCGCGCCCAACGTTCCTGCCGGGCCGCGAGTGTCCGCGCTTCCGCTTGGAGCCTCGCTCGCGGCGGCCGCGCTCGGTGCGGATGCTGGAGTTGGCACGGATGCACTGGTGCGAGGTAGCGCGCTGCGTGAGGGTGGCGGCGTGCGAATCGGTTCGGGATGCCCGTCTTCCGCGTGCGGTTCGCGAAGCGTGGGGCGTGGCCGCGGAGCAGGGGCGCGCGGCTCGGGCGCAGTGGGCGGCTGATTGTCAGGAGCTGCCGGTGGTTCATTGGCTACCGGCGCAGGCGGAGCTGCGGGGGCGGGCTCTGGCTCAGATCCCACTTCGACACTGCTTGCGGACCAGCGGTCGGGCTGCAGCGGTGGAGCCGTGGGCTCGACACGCCGGCTACGTGAGACCCAAACTGCGCCGTGCAGCAGGCTCGACACGACGATGGCCATCCAAAATGGGGAGCCGGACTCGAGCTTCACAACTGGTTGGAAAGATACGACACCCGATCCATCGTGTGAGTTCCGTTGCAACGAACGAAAGTGGTGAGCAGGCTGATTAGACCGCGCCCGCTGCACGCCGAAAGACGAACCAGCGCAAAAGCGGGTAGTTCCACCCTGAATACACGAGCCCGCGTACGATAATCCAAGCGTACGCGAACGGAACTCCCGCGTGTGTGAGCCAGCCTACGCCGCCAGCGTTCCACAGCGCGCTAGTGGCCCAAACCAGCAGAAAACGCACGAGCTCGGCGCTCTTCCGCCCTTGCGAACGAAACGCCCAACCTCGATTGACGAGGAACGCAACCAAACCACCGGCCCCGCAACCCACGAACGTTGCCGCGCTCGGATGCAACACGGCGTACGAGAGCATGCTGGCAACGACGAAGTCCGTAGCCGTGGCGAGCACACTCACCAGCGCCGAACGAAAGAAAGCGCCAGATCGTACGGTGTCGGCCGGCGCGTTTTCCTTCATCCCGTGAAATCTTGCGCGCAAGCCCTCGGACGTAAAGGCCACACTGGCGTGGATCGCTCCCGCCAAAGTTTCTCCCCAGGCTAGCCGTCAGCCGATCAACCTGTCAAAACCGGTGTTTGGAGGCTTGGCGCTTCTGATCGGAGCCTGCTCGAGAGGCCCAGCGGGCAACTACTGATCAAGGTAAGGCTTAGTGAAAGCTTGATGATGAGCGGGAGCGGAGCATTCGCGCGGGCGCTTGGCGTATGGATCCTCAGCGGCCTCGTTGCTGCTTGTTCCGGGAGTGAAGGCGACAACTCCGGTGCGGGCGGTGCGGGCGGAGGTTCTGGTTGCGCCGTAGGGGAGGCCCTGTGCGGTGGACGATGCACAGACGTCGTCGCGAACCCGGCCAGTTGCGGCACGTGTTCACGCGCCTGCGCGCTGGACCAGATTTGTGATCGCGGAAGCTGTCGAGCGAGGGCGCAAGGCTGTTCCGCTGGCTTGAATTTGTGTGGAGGTGGTTGCGTCGATTTCGCGAGCAATGCGCATCACTGTGGCGGTTGCGACAACGTGTGCCCGAACGGGCAGAGCTGCAGCGGAGGCGTGTGCGTTTGCAACGACGGAAAGAGCGCTTGCGCAGCCAGTTGCGTCGACGTTGCGAACGACTCGCAGCATTGTGGCAGCTGCGGGGTGATCTGCACGGGCGGGCGGCTGTGTAAGGCCGGGCGCTGCGAATGTCCGAGTGGGCAAGCTTACTGCGGCGGAGTTTGTACCGATGTTGCGTCCGACGCGGCACACTGCGGCGAATGCTCGAAAGCGTGTAGCGCCGAGAAAGAATGCGTCAACGCCGAGTGCGTTTGCATGCGGGGCACGACCGCTTGCAACAGTGGTTGCGTCGACGCGCAGACGGATGCGCTCAATTGCGGCGGCTGTGGGGTGACTTGCAGTTTGGGTCAGGCTTGCGTAGCTGGCCGTTGTCGTGGCGGCTCTGCCGGTGCCGATGGCTGTGCCGGTCTCGCTGAGGGCATCACGCTGACTCAGATCGCCGTGTACCAAAGCGTGTCAGTGCCGATTATGAAGAATGGCGCCGAGGTTCCCGTGAACTTGCGCAACGCCGACGTGGTGGTTGGCCGCGAAGCGATCTTTCGAGCGTTCGTGAGCACGGCTGCGGGCTTCAATGCGCGACAGCTGTCGGCGCGCGTTTTCGTGCAGAACGGCAGCAACGTGGACGGCTATTTTGCCAAAGCGACCATTGCGCGAGCCTCCGACGAGGCGTTGCTCGACACCACCTTCCAAGTGGTGGTGCCCAAGGAGAAAATCGCACGCGATACTCGCTACGCGCTAGAAGTGGTCGAATGCGGCGGCGCGGCGAACGGCGGCGCAAAAAGCGCACGCTTTCCTGCCAACGACACCGCCGCGCTGGCCGCGCGCGAAACGGGAGGCCTCAAAATCAAGCTGATTCCGCTGTTGGCGAACGCGTTGACTCCGGACACGTCGGACGCGGCACTCGGCATCTACCGGAGCTTGATGCTCGCGATGTATCCCATCACCTCGCTCGAGTTCAGCGTTGGCGATCAGCTCAGCGTGAGCGATGCGAGTGACTGGACCGGCATGCTCGATCAACTCCGCGCGAAGCGACAACTCGATAAGGCTCTGCCCGACGTCTACTACTATGGAATGCTGAAGCCGGCCGCCACCTTTCGCGACTACTGCGGCACCGGCTGCACTGCGGGGATTGGTTATGTGCCTCAGGGAACCTCCTCGCAGCAAGCCTCGCAACGCGCCGCCGTTGGTCTCGCGTTTGGCGATGCGACTTCGGCCGAAACCATGGCGCACGAGGTGGGGCACAATCACGGGCGCGACCACGCGCCGTGCCCCCAGAGTGGGATCAGCATGGTCGATCCAACGTATCCCTATCCGGGAGCGGTCATCGGCGTTTACGGCTGGGACGCGCGCATTCAGATGTTGGTCGAGCCGAGCGGTACCGACATCATGGGTTACTGTAACAAGAAGTGGATCAGCGACTACACTTACGACGCCCTCGTGAATAGCGTTTCGCTCGTCAATGGTGCTCCGCTGAGCGAACTTACGCTGGCCCCACTCGGCAGGTTCGAAGTGCTGCTCGTCGACGCACGCGGCGCACGCTGGGGAACGCCCATCGACGAACCGTCCCTGCCAGCCGGGCTAGCCGAGCCCGCGCAAGTGGTGGACGCTTCGGGTCGTGTGATCGCGAGCATCAGTGTCTACCGCACACGCATTGCCGATGTGGATGCTTACTCCATTCAGGTACCAAAACCGGATCGGGCCTGGGCGGGTGTGCGGGTGCACGGAGCGCCCGAAGTTTCCTTCGTGCAGCGAGCGAAGTAGTTGCGTCGGTTTGCGCGCGGCGGCAAAGTCGCGACCGCGCGCATGGATTGCGGTTCCCCAGGCCAGCCTTCGTCGACCACCTCCGCGGCGTGGTACGCGCGTCTCGATCTCGAGGTGCTTGCTGAACGCGGCCGTAGTCGCTTGGGCGCGCGCAGTCACGTCGGACCGCTGCGGGTGCAGCGCCCGTTCTATCCGGAGGGTGATTCGCCGCTGCATTTGTATCTGCTGCATCCCCCCGGCGGCCTCGTTGGCGGTGACCAGCTCGAGATTGCACTTCGTTTACTTCACGGCGCGCACGCGCTGGTTACGACTCCAGCAGCGCAAAAGCTGTATCGCTCGGCGGGAGCTGAATGCTCGCAACGCGTCGAGATAGAAGTCGGGGCTGAAGCTTGCCTCGAGTGGTTGCCAGCAGAAACGATCGTGTTCGACGGTGCGCGCGCAGCGCAACGCACGCGTGTTCGACTCGCTCCCGATGCAGCTTGCGTTGCTTGGGACATCGGGTGTTTTGGCCGCCCTGCAAGTGGCCTCGCGTTTGCGCGCGGGCACTTGCGGCAAGGCTTCGAGCTCTGGCGCGGCGCCGAGCCACTCTTGGTCGAGCGTTGCGAAATCGCAGGTGGCTCTGCGTTACTCGAGGAAGCGTTCGGTTACGCGGGGTATTCGGTCTACGGTAACCTGTACGCCGCGCCGGCAAATGGCTCCATCGCCAGCATGTTGGTGGCGCGTTTGCGCAGCGAGCTGCGCGCCGATGAGCGGGTGCGCTTTGCGGCGACGGCGCTCGGCTCGGTCGTAGTAGTACGCGCGTTGGGAACCGGCGCCGAGCACGTTCGCAAGCTGCTGGTTTCCTCCTGGCAGCTGTTACGACGCGACGTGGTCGGGCGCGAGCCTCATCTACCGCGCATCTGGGCGACGTAGTGCTCTGTCCAAGAAAGTAACATGTGTTTCTTTCTTGGACCGTGGCTTCGCCACGCGCCGCTTCGCGGCGAGAGCACTACTCCTTGTTTGTCGGGAGCGCAGCTCCCGCCCCAATCGAGTGAATCGATTGTGGCCCCACCCTCAGGTTTCGGGGCCCCAACCCCGAAACGATACACTTCTGAGACGCTGCGACACTTTTGAGACGCGGCATCAATGCTTGGGCTCCGTGCACCGAGTGCTCGCGTTGTTTTTTCGCTGACGTCGGCTATAGATCGATGCGGTTGGGTTCGTTTTACGTGGAGGACTGTGATCATGGAGCCGGAAGTTCGTTGCCTCAGCATCGAGGAAGCTAGGAACAAGGCGATCAAGTGGCTCGAAGAGCGGGGCGCCGTATTCGGGCCAGGCCGAGCAATTCAGATCGGCAGGTTGGGGCTCCTCACCGGTAAGGAGGTTGGCGTTGAATCGATGGGCGTTCCCTACTGGCGCATCCGTTTGGATTACGATCCGCGCAAGGGCGCGCACTTCAATGCCGAGTTCGGCAAAGGCGGCGAACGGCAAAAGACCGCCTTCCTCTTTCCGGGCGGGAGCGAGCTGATTCAAAAGCTGGCGCGCAAGCGATCGCCGCGTTGAATCAGGCTTCGCTCGGCATTCAGAACACCAGCATCACCTGCGCGTAGAGAGACTCGCGGCGCGGATCCTCTCCACCCAGAAAGCCCTGCGAGCCCTTGGGGAAATAGGTATCCGCCACGACCGACTCGAGCTGAAGCGTGAAACGCGTTCGGCGCCACAAGCCGACGTTCAGGCCAACCGCTGTCTCTAGCGCGAGGTCGCGGTTTAGTTTCAGGTCGGGATCGAACACGCCGCAAAAGCCAAACGGCTCCAGGTAGAACATGTCGCGTTCGGTGCCGAACAGCCTGTAGCCCACCAGCAAGCGACCCGTCGCGAACACCGCGGTGTCTCGCAATGTGGCCACGGCGGTGTGTCGATACCAGCTTTCACCCACCACACCGCTCAGCCAAGCACGCAACCCACCTGCGTGATCTCCGGCATCCCAGGTCACGTCCGCACCGGCGGTGGAGTAACGCCTGGCCTCGTTGACGCGAGGAGAACCCAAGCGGTGCTCGTACCAAATGCCCGCGGCCATCACCGGCGTCTCCAATTGCGCGCGTGCGATGAGGCTCTGTGAGCTCAGTGACTTGAAGGAGATGCGGTCCGTGTCGCGATCGCCCGGTAAAACCTCGACCACGGTGCTGGACTGAAAAGCGCCCAAGCTGAGGCCCGGTCGAATGCCTTGCGAGGGTGGATGATAGCTCGCCATGAAGCCGGGTCGGCGCCCGCCCACGTCCAGCCAATCCGTGAGGAGCTGGCTCGTGAAGCCGCGATGCACCGTGGGTAATGCGGAGGGGGACACCGACTCCTGCGGCGACGACGGCATCTTGAATTGACCGGCGCGGAACCCGAAGCCATCGAGCTTCGCTTGCACGTAGCCGTCTTTGAGATCGGGCTTGCCCGCGAGCTCGAACTCGACGACGCCCGTGAGCCACGGCGCGGGGCTCTCGTAGTGCAGAGACAAGCGCGCGGTTGCGACAGAAAGGTCGTGCGATTTGATCAGGCCGCTCTCCGATCTGCCGTCGAGTCCAACGATGGTTGCGCGCTGCGCTCGCATCTCGCTGCGCGCCACGACGCGGCCTTTGATTTCTACGTGCCCCGCCGGACTGACGACCGCGTTCTTCTTGCGCTTGCCGTTTGCTCCGTCGTCGGGCTTCTTCTTTTTCTTCTTCTTCTTCCCTTTGGGCTCGGGTTTGTCCTTCGGTTCCGTCGTGTCGGTGGGAGCGACGTTCTCGAAGCCGGGCTGAGCGGCGGCCGGACGGCCCGTGGTGCCCACACTGAGAGCTGCAGCTAGGGCCAACGCCCCACAACGATTCCAGAAGTCCGACAAAAACGCAGGTTTCGGCCTAAATTTGGCCTTGGCTTGGCAATAATTTTCCATTCGCACGCGCCGCCGAGGCCCTCTCAACCCGGGCACATCATCTTGTAACTGCGAGAGAATTTAAATTGCAGGCAATCGTGGGAACATACGCTAGATAACTTTGTTTCAGAGCACGGCTCGCACTAAGAAATTATTCTGCAATCATCCCGCCACTCGCTGAAGGCAGTATCCATTCAGCCGCAGGCCATTTGGCCGACGTCGGCCTCAGTGCTCTCGTTCTACTCCCACATGCTCCGCGCGCGCGACCTCTTCTTCGCTTTGGCTTTGTCCATCGTCGCGGCACCCACGCGTGCCTTTGCCGAGCCAAAGGCGACAACCGCGCCGACTGCCGCAGCCCTGCCCACCTTACGCGATCTGGTTGGTCTTGCTCGGCAGCGCGCTCCCGAGGTGACCATGGGGCGCGCACAGTTGGAAGCTAGCCGCTCCAGCTACGCCAGTGCGCGCATGGCGCCGCTGCAAAACCCCTATTTGGAAATCCGCGCGCAACGCGGCGCTCGCGGAGCCACCCAGGACGTCAACGTCGATGGCTCGCTGTGGCTTCCGTTGGAGCTTTCGGGTCAGCGTCAAAGTCGCGGGCGTGAAGCTGCTGATTTCGTGCAGTGGCATCAAGCGTTGCTCGAGCAGTCTCGCGCTATTGCGACGGCGCGCACGGTGCGAGCGTACGGTGCCCTGGTCGTTGGGTCGCGCCGTTTCCGAGTGCTAACGGAGCTCTCCGGCCATACGGACGCTGAGGCGCGCTACTACGCCGAGCGGCTCGCGATGGGCGACGCCACCGAGCGCGATGCGGCAATGTCCGCCGTGGACGCGGCCCGTCATCGGATGATGCTGAGCGAAACGCAGAGCGATCTCTTGCGCGCCATTGGCGATCTGCGTGAGCTCACAGGGCTCAGCTTGGAAGCGCAGGTCGCTGTCGACCCGCAGCCGAGCGTGTTCGCCACGGGCGGCCATGCCACGGTGCGGTTGAATCACTCCCCGCAGCTACGCGCGTTGTCCGCCGAAGCAGAGTACTACGCGTCCGCGCGTGAGCGATTGCGCCGCGACGGTCTAACTCCCCTCAGCGTGGGCATTCTCGCTGGTCGCGGTGACTTCGGCGAAACCCGCCTGGGAGCTGGGCTTGGCTACGCCTTTCCCGTGTTTCGTGCGAACCAGCCCGAGCGGGCACGCGCCGACGCAGAACGGGTGCGCGCCTTGCAAGAGCTTTCGCTGCGGCGCGAACTGTTCGCGCGCCGAGCGGATTTGTTACAGCTCGAACTGGGTGAGCTGAAGAAAGCGTTCGATATCGTCACACAGGACGCGCTGCCTGCTGCGGAGCGCGCCGTTAACGCTGCAACCGAGACTTATCGCGCCGGCAAGGGAGACTTGCTGAGCGTGCTCGTGAGCCGCAGAGACTTCGCTGCGCTGTCGCTTCGCCAACTGGAAATTTTAGACAAGAGCTGGCTCCTATTCAGCGAGCTCGTGGAGATTACGGGAGAGCTCCCATGAGTACGGAAGTAGCGTCCAACCCTGGTGAGTCGTCGCTTTCGGCGGCCCCCGCGTCTCTGAATGCGCGCGCCGGCTTGCTGCGCAAGCGTTGGATCGCGATTGGCGTCGGAGTCGTCGCCTTGGCTACGTGCGGCGTTCTCTGGGGCGCGCAAAAAGGCGGTAGCGGCCCGGCGAAGCAGGCAGAGGTGTCCGACACGCCACGGGTTCAGGGTGATCAGATCACCTATTCGCAGAAGTTCGCGGAGCGTGGTGGCATCAAGCTGTCACCGGTGACGCGCTCGCAGCTGGTTCCGGTGGTGACCGCGGTAGGCACCGTCGACTTCAATCCGGAGCACGTGGCTGCCGTCGGCACGCGCTTGCGCGGGTTGGTGAGTCGCGTGATCAAGTTCGAGGGCGACACCGTCGAGAAGGGCGACGTGCTGGCCGTGATCGATAGCGCCGAGCTCGGCGAGGCGCAGGCCAACGTCAGCATGTTGGAGGCCGAGAAGCACGCCGCGGACGTGAACCTGCGGCGCGAGATGGACTTGGCGCAGAAGAACCTGACCACGCAGCGCGAGGCCGAGGTCGCCACCGTCGAAGCGCAGAAGTATCAGCTGTTGCTGGGCGCCGCCAAACAGAAGGTGTCGGCGTTGGCAGGCGGCGTAGGTAGTCGTCCCTCGGGGCGGCTGGGGTCGCACGAGCTGCGTTCTCCCATCAAAGGCACGATCGTGGAGCGCAGCATCGCGCCCGGGCAATCCGTCGAAGGCCAGCTGGTTGCTTTCCGCGTGGCCAACATCAATCACTTGTGGGTCGAGCTCGACGTGTTCGAGCGAAATCTCGCCAAGATTCGCGTCAACGATCGAGTCGAGCTGAGCCCGCTAGCAGCGCCGAGTGAAGTGTTCGAAGGCCACGTGGCTCGCGTTGGTGCCCTGATCGACTCCGAGACGCGCAGCGCTCCCGTGCGCGTGGTCGTCGACAATCACGATCGTCGTTTGCGCGCAGGTCAAGCCGTGAACGCACGCATTCACGCGGCCGGCGGTGAGCACACCAGCACGTTGGTGCCAACCAGCGCCATCACCTTCATCGACGGCAAACCAACGCTGTTCGTAGCGAGCGGACCGAATGCCGTGCGCGTCGTCAAAGTCGAGCTTGGCATCACCAACGGGCAAGAGACGGAGATCGTGACCGGCGTGAACCCTGGCGACAAGGTCGTGAGCGAGGGCGTGTTCGCGCTCAAGAGCGAGCTCTTCCGCTGATCTTCAGCAGCGATTCGCAGACATGTTGAAATTTCTGGTACAAGCGTCGATCAAGGCGCGCGGCGCGGTATTCGCGACGCTGTTCATCCTGCTCGGCGTTGGCGTGTGGGCGGCGCGCACGTTGCCGATCGACGCACTCCCCGATGTGTCCACGGTGCAAGTCTCCGTGTTGACCTCGGCATCCGGTTTGTCGCCGGTGGAAATCGAGCGCACCGTCACGATGCCCATCGAGAACGCGCTCAACGGCGTGCCGGGGGCCGTCGATCAGCGCAGCGTGTCGCGCTCGGGCCTCTCGGCGGTGACCGTCATTTTCCGCGAAACGATGGACATCTGGTTCGCGCGCCAGCTGGTTTTGGAGCGCCTGCGCGGGATCGAGCTGCCCGCCTCCGCCAGCGCTCCCGAGCTTGCGCCGGTCTCGTCCGGGCTCGGTGAGATTTACCAATTCGTGGTGCGCAGCGATCAGCACTCCGCGATGCAGCTGCGTACGCTGCTGGACTGGGAAATCGTCCCCAAGCTGCGCAACGTGCCGGGCGTGGTGGAAGTGAACACCATGGGCGGCGAGCTGAAGCAGTTTCAGGTCGTCTGCGATCGCGCCAAGCTGAAAGCTCAAGGGCTTTCGCTGAGCGACGTAGTTGGTGCGCTGAAGGCCGCCAACCTCAACGCTGGCGGCGGCTACATCGATCGGCGCGAGGAGTCGTTCACCGTGCGCGGGCAGGGCATGCTGAGTGGCCCTGAAGAGATCGGTAGCGTCATGGTGCGCACCTCCGCCGACGGGACGCCCGTGCTGATTCATCACATCGCCGATGTGAGGGTGGGGGCGGCGTTACGTCAGGGTGTCATCACCCACAATGGTAAGGGCGAGGCCGTCACGGGCGTCGTCATGATGCTTCTCGGCGAAAACAGCCGTAACGTGGTCACCGCGGTCGCCAAGCGCACCGCCGAGATCCAAAAGAAGCTGCCGCCGGGCGTGAAGATCGAGGTCATTTACGATCGCAGTGACTTCGTCGGTCGCACGCTGTCCACCGTGATGAAGAACCTGGCCGAGGGTGTGGCCATCGTCACCGTCGTGCTGATCCTGTTCCTGGGCAGCTGGCGTGGCGCGCTGGCCGTCGTGCTCGGAATTCCCTGTGCGATGAGCGTGGCGTTGCTCGGCATGCACGTCTTCAAGGTGACCGGCGACTTGATGTCGCTCGGCGCCATCGACTTCGGCTTCTTGGTGGACGGCCCCATCGTCATCCTCGAAGCCGTGATTGCCGCCACAGCGGGACGGCGCCTGATCGGTGCCGCGCGCGCCGGGGCGTATGCCGAGATCGCCGGCGCTGTGGCGCGCCCGGTGGCTTTTGCGGTCGCCATCATCATGTTGGTCTACATCCCGCTGCTCGCGCTCGAAGGCGTCGAGGGCAAGATGTTTCGTCCGATGGCGGTCACCATGGCCAGCGCTCTCTTCGGCGCGCTGGTGTACGCCGTGCTGTTCTTTCCAGCGGTGCTGGTGGTGCTCGTGCCTCCGGCGGCGGGTCACGGGCCGCACTGGCTCGAGCGCTTGACGGAGTGGTACCAGCGCATGCTCGCGCCGATCATTCGCTGGCGCGTAGCGTTGATAGCCGGCGCGTTCGGCGTGTTCGCGCTCTCGGCGTGGTTGTTCACGCGTCAGGGCGCCGAGTTCGTGCCACGCATCTTCGAGGGCGACGCCGTGGTTACGATCCGTCGCGCGCCGAGCATCTCGCTCGACGCTGCGCGCAACCTGGACCTCGAGACCGAGAAGGTGCTGCACAGCTTCCCAGAGGTGCGCACCACCTTGGGCATGACCGGGCGCGCCGAAGTTGCCGTGGACCCGGTCGGCAACGACAACACTGACCTGTTCGTGCGCTTGAAGCCGCTCGAAGAGTGGACCAGCGCGCACGACTTCGACGATTTGTCCGAGCTGTTCAAGACGCAGATCGAGAACCGCGTTCCGGGTACGTTCGTCTCCGTTTCACAGCCGATCGAAGACCGCACCAACGAGCTCATTAGCGGCTCGCGCGCCGACGTGCAGATTCAAATTTTCGGCGACGACCTGGAGCGCTTGATGCGCCTGGCGCAGCAGGTGGGACGCAACGTGCGGCGCATTCAGGGCACGGGGGACGTGCGCGTCGAACGCGTGCTGGGTGCACCGACCATCAGCGCCGTTGCGGATCGCGCGCGACTCGCGCGCTACGGCGTGCGCGTGGAGGACGCCTTTGCCGTGCTGGCTGCAGCGCGCGAAGGTGTGCCGGTGGGTCCGGTGTACGAAGACGAGCGACGCTTCGAGCTGCGGGTGCTGGAGCCGCCCGCGCGCCCGACGGCAGACGGCATTGGTGACCTGTTCGTTACCACGCGCAAAGACGAGAACATTCCGCTCCGCGAGGTGCTGACTCTCTCCGAGGGCGAGGGCCCCACCGCGATTCGCCGCGAAAATCGCACGCGCGCCGTGCGCGTGGACGTGAACCTGCGCGGCCGCGATCTGGTGTCGTGGGTGTCCGAGGCGCAGGCCAACATCCAGCAGAATGTGCCGCTTCCAACTGGTTATCGCATCGAGTGGGGCGGCCAGTTCGAAAACTTCGAGCGCGCTCAGGCACGCCTGGCCATCGTGGTGCCGGTCGTGATTCTGGTTATCTTCGGCATGCTGTTGTGGATGTTCCAGAACCTCCGCCTGACGATCGCCGTGTTCGTGCTGGTGCCCCTGTCGCTGGCGGGCGGCATGCTTGGGCTCGTCCTGCGGAGCATGCCGTTCAGCTTGCCGGCGGCGGTGGGTTTCATCGCGCTCGGCGGCATTGCCGTGTTGAACGGCGTCGTGATGGCGAGCGAAGTGCGCAAGCGGCTCGATGCCGGTGAGGCTTTGGAGCTCGCGGTCATCGCCGGCTGCGGCTCGACCCTGCGCGCCGTGCTCACTACCGCGGCCGTTGCCGCGCTCGGCTTCTTGCCCATGGCAACGGCCACCAGCGCCGGCGCCGAGGTACAGCGACCCCTGGCGACGGCGGTCGTTTTGGGCATGGCCATCAGCACGCTACTCACGCTCTTCGTGCTGCCCGGCGTGCTGCGCATGACGCTAGCCGGCTACCGCCGCCCCGAAGCGGAGGATGAGGCAAAGGAAACGATGCCTGCGCCGGTGCTGAACGCGCCACATCACGCGTGACGATCATGTTTCTCGCTGAGCGTGGCGCTTTGAAGCGCTGCGCTCCGCAACCGCCGCCTCTTTGCGGCTCGGCGAAACGGAGTACTATTTGCCGCCTATGAGCGACCTCCAAAACTATTCCGGGTCCTGCCACTGTGGGAACGTCAAGTACGACGTGGATCTCGATCTCAGTGGCGGGGTGATCTCCTGCAACTGTTCGATATGTCGGCGCACCGGTGCACTGTTGGCATTCGTCCCGCCGGAGCAGTTCAACCTGCACTCAGGCGCCGACAAAGTTTCGGACTACCAGTTCAACAAGAAGATCATTCACCATCTCTTCTGTTCCAACTGCGGCATTCGCGCCTTTTGTCGGGGCACCGGTCCCGACGGTAAGAAGATGGTTTCAGTCAATGTGCGCTGTCTCGACGGCGTAGATCTCGACAAGCTCAAGATCAACCACTACGACGGCGCACACCACTAGCACTAATGCTCCGCTCGCGCGGCGCGCATTCAACGCTCGTTGGCTTGCGCTGCCAATTACTGCGCTATCGTGAAATCGAAGCAGTGAAGCGGCGATCCACTCATCTCGATGTGTAGCGTTGCGGTCCGACCGCTGTGCTCACGCGTGTCGAATTGCAGAAACTGGAGGCCAAGGCTGCCGGGACGCGCGGCCACGCTTCCGAGCTCCTGATCATCGAGCCACACTCGAATGTTTCCGTCGCCGGCGTGTGTATCGTAGGTCGCACGCAAGAAGTCGCCGACCGCTATTGGGAGCTCCAGCTCGAACTGTGAGCCGAAGGTGGTCATGCATAGGTGTGATCCGTAGAGGCCGGAAACTGGCCGGGCTTGGATTGCATACTTCGCGCCGCAGCTCCAGCTGAAAGCCCCGTCGCTGCTGCAACGCTCGCCGTCCACTTTCATTTGCCCATCGCTGACTCTCCGAAAGATGGATGCCTTGGGCAGGAGAGCGTCCTTGCTCCGATAGCGAGCGACGGCTGTTGCTGCGGTCAGCAATATGGCCAACCCCACACATAGAACGGCCAGCTTGTGCAATCGTGGCGGCAACTGGGGCAGCCGGAGCCATTCTCGTTTCCTCGTCGCAACGTAGCGAGCCAACACGACTATCGGGATTGCACTCAGGGTGAGTAACAGCCCAAGCCAATCCGGCAGCCGCCGGACGTACTCGAAAACGAGCTCGCCGTCTCCAGCGGGCACCTCCATGAGGAAGGGATCCTCTGCACCGCTGATGGTGGCAGGCACGATGCGAACCGGTTTGCCGTTCAGCAGCGCGCGCCAGTGATCGATGTACGTTACGTGCAGCTTCAGCTTCGAATTGGCTGCGGTGTCGCGCAGTTTCAGCCGGATGCGCTCCGGCGCGAACTCTAGGAGCTCCGCGGTTCCCGGGCCGAGCACGCTGTACGGATGCGGATCAAACTCTTTCAGTCGATAGAATCGGAGTCGCCCGAAGCGACCCTCCAAAATGTAGAGGCTTGGATCTAGATCGTAGCTCGACACCATGTACTTCAGCGAGAGCTGCCGAAACAGCTCGTTACTGACGTGCATCGGGAAGGCATTGAAGATTTGTGTCGGCGTGTAACCGACCTTGTACATGAAAGTGTTGTCGAACACCGGCGCGAGCGTCGAGATGTGATCGTGCATTGGCAGGTCGTAACCCACCCGGTAAAACTCCTGGCTCGCTGCTCGTAGCTTCGCGGTGTGCGCCCACACCAACTGCAAATCTTTGAAGAATTCGACTTCTTCGCTTGGCACCTTCTTTTCGATCTGCGTCGCCTTGAACTCGCGACAGGCGGGAGCAACGTAGGGCGCCAATAGCAGCAAGCAGCCGGCGGTCGCGAACGTCCAACGATTGGCGAATTGCTGAACGAGGACCGATGGTCGTTTCCGGTAGGCTGCGACAGGAGCTGCGACTGCCCCGAAAAGTAACGCAACCCCGTAACCGACCAGGGGAAACCACGTCACCTTGGCGGCGTACAGCATGCGTTGCGCCTCGATCTTGATGAGGCTCGGCAGCAGCCGCTCCGCGTGAAAATTCGCAATCAGCATGTCCGTTGAAAGAAATACGAACACGCCAGCGCTTGCAGCTAGAAAGAATGCTCCTGGTATTCGTCGACGCAGGCCGAAGATCGCCCCGACGAAGCCCAGCACCACCCAAAAGCGCGCGCCATTAGTGAACAGGCTGAGCTCGAGCAGGCGATGAGCGACGTTGTGCCGCGACACCCCTGCTACGCCGAGATCCAACGTGAGGGGTGAGCGCGCCAGCATCGGAACGACATAGAAGGCGGACAGCGCGACGCCGAACACACAAGCGCCCACTGCGAGTGCGATGCGCTGAGCTGAGCTAGCGTGCCGCAGCCAATAATCGCACAGCAGTAGAGCTGTCATCACCGGAAGGAACACAAGGCTCACTTGGTGCGCGATCAGCGCGGCTGCCACCCAGGCTCCCGTAAACACGAACTGACGCGCATTGCCGCGCGCCAACAACTTCTCGATTGAAATCAGGGTGCTCTGAATACAGCAGACCGCCAACGTGCCCGGCCACACGCCGAACGTCATCGCCCATTCCCACCCGCCTTGGGCCCAACCACCCGGATCCCACACCATGAGAAGTCCGGCAACGACGCCAGCCCCCACGCCGAAGTAGTGACGTGTGAACCGAAACATAGAGAAAGCGCATGTGACCAGCAGCGCAAACATCGAGACGCCGTAGGTCTGCAGCCAGCTCAGGTGCCCGAACGTGACTGCACGAAAAAATAGGATCCAGAACTCCTCGCCGGGTGGGACCAATTCGTCCGAAGGAAATCCAAACACCCAGTAGTGGCTGAAGCCTCGGATGCGCAGCGATGGCAGCAGTTGCGTCGCCATATGCCACGCCTTGAAAAGGTGGGTCGGGTGATCGTGGGTGAGTGGCGCGCTTTTCAGAAGTGGATAGCCAACGTAGCCGGCCCCGAGGAACAGGATGAGCCACGGCATTAGCTGCCATGGCGAGATTCTTGGCTGCGATTGCAGCGCTTGCACGAGCGCTTTCTTGACCGAGCTCAGGCGCATGACTCAGAACTTTCGCCGCCGTTTCCTCGGTCGGTCGAGCTAGTGCGGCGCATGTGAGATAGGATCAACCTTTCTGAGCGCTGCACTAGCAGCGGACGCGAAGCGGATGCTGGGGTCTGGGGCCCAGCCCCAGCCACAAACTAGGGATAGTGCACCCCGCCGCGCAAGCGGGACAATCATCGCCCGCGATGATTGCGCGTATCTCATACGCGGTGCACTAATCGTGTGCAAACCTAGAACTGCGAGTTCTGCAAGCATGGCAATTGCGGGATTCCGGGAGGGCGCGTGTTGAAGCCTTCCGCAACTATGCGCCGAGCCAAATCGAGCTGGATGTCGAACGGGTAGTACTGGACGCAATAGTTGTCGAACAGCATTTGGGTGCTCGCGAGCGAGATCGCTGTCGCCACCGCGCCCAGCGAAAGCAACCAGCGCGGCGTAACGAATGGCTGCCCGCTGGTTAAGAGCTGCTTGCAGAACAGGATCGCCACCATGCTGGTGATCAGCGCAAGACCATTCCAGCGCGGCCAATCCCAGCCAACGAGGTTCATGAGCTCGGGCGAGAACGCAGCCAAGACGAACGAGCCCATCACGACTCGTCGGATGGCCACTGACAAGTTTGCGCGGCGAATCGTGGCGATGCCGTAGTAGATGACGACGGCGAGTCCAGGTAAAAAGGAGCTCAAATCGCGCGCAGCTCGCACGCGGCTGAGTGGCAGAGCCCAGTACTGCGGCAGGATGTGCTGCAGGTTGTAGGCAGAGGAGCGCATGAGCGCGTCGACGGCGTCCGTGCGGATCTGAAAGTCCGCGTGGCGCTGCATGAAATCGAGTAGCCGGTGCACGCGCTCGCGATCTTGCGCTCCCGTTGTGCTCAGGAACACAGCGAATGCGATCAGCGGCAGCGCAATGAATAGTGCTTGGCCTGCCAACAAAACCCAGTCCTTGGTTTCTAGGTTGCGGCTCTGGCTCGTGCGAGCCGTATCGCACACCAGTAGAAACAGGAGCGATGGAATGAAGATGACAGCCAGCCCCTCGTGGATCAAAATGAAGAGCGCACCAACGGCGAGAGCCAGAGCACAAGAAAGCAGGCGGTTCTTCAGGCGCGGCATTGCCAGGCCGAACAAGAGCAGCGCGAGCAGCCCTAGGTAGTCGAAGTACCCCACCAAGTGAATGAAGAACACGAGGCCGGGCGACGCAGCGAAGACCACCAGCGTGAGGCGCAGTCCCCAGTCATCGGGGTTCGCGCGCAGCGCACGACGAACGGCTAAGCCGAACAGCACCGCGCAAACGATGAATAGCAGGAATGCAAATACCGTGAAATTTCGGTACTTGTAGACGTCATCCCCAAATAATCTGCGCGCAACTTCGCCCACGAAACCTCGTCGGACGAAGCCCTGACTGTAGTTGAACGCAAAATGCGTCGCACACCACAAGCTCGGCAAACGGAACGCTTTGAAAAAGCTGATTCCGAAGACGGTTGCGAGCAAGACCAAGAACACTCGTCCGAGCTCGGGCAGGGGCGGATTTCGTTGTGACATGCGCGTAGCCGGGAGGGATAGCTAGCCCGTCGGTGCTCAGCGATACAATGTGCGTTCGCAATTGGCCGAGAAAAGCTCCGGCAACGCGCAGCTCGCTCGACAATTGCGGCGCCTCGGCGTTGGGGCGCCGGTGCGCCGGAGCCGCTCTCCAACCTGCGATTTCAGGCGAGCCAGGCCGAATGCTCAGCCCGCGCCTCTCGAGTCGGCAAAAAATGACGTTGCGGGCGGTCGAGCGACGTACAACCCTGGTGGCCCCATGGCGAGGCGACCAAAGATTGTGATCTTCATCGTGGCATATCACGCGGAGAGCACCCTCGAGGCTGTTCTCGCGCGGATTCCGCGCGCGCTCTACGAAGAGTACGACTGCTCGATCCTGGTGGTCGACGATGCGTCCGAGGATCGCACTTCCACCGTTGGATGGCGCTACAAGGACTGTCATCCAACGGTGGCGCTCACCGTTTTGCGCAACGAGTACAACCAAGGCTACGGCGGCAATCAGAAGATTGGCTTTACCTACGCAATAGCGCAGGGCGCCGATGCCATCGCGCTGTTGCACGCGGACGGTCAGTACGCCCCAGAAGAGCTCCCGAAGTTGGTGGCACCCGTGTGCCGCGGCGAGGCCGACGCAGTCTTCGGTAGCCGCATGCTGCAGCGAGACTCGGCGCGTCGGGGCGGCATGCCACTTCACAAGTACTTCGGCAACAAGGTCTTGAGCCGCGTGCAGAACACTCTTCTTCGCACGAACCTTTCCGAATTTCATAGCGGCTACCGCGTGTACTCGGTGCCGTTCTTGAAGCGTCTTCACTACAAGTTGAACTCGGACGACTTCCACTTCGATACCGAGATCATCATTCAGCTGCTGAACGCCGGTGGGCGCATTCGCGAGCTGCCGATCCCTACCTACTACGGGCGCGAGCTTCAGCGTTTGCGGGGACTCGGGTACGCAAAGAACGTGCTGCGCTGCACGTTGCAGAATGTGGCGCACCGCTCAGGGCTGCTCTACCAGCGTCGCTACAACCCGGCTGACGAAACCAACCAACACTACGATCTCAAGCTCGGCTACGCGAGCAGCCACACCTACGCTCTGGATGCCGTGCGCCACGGCAGTCGCGTGCTCGACATCGGCGCAGGCCCCGGTGGCATGGCCGAGCAGCTGGTGGCGAAGCGCTGTCACGTAACCGTCGTCGACCAACACCCTTCTAGCGCGCCTCCGGGAGGCCAGATCGAAGTGCAGGTGCAGGATTTGGAGCGCGGCCTCAGCTTCGACGCGAATCGTTACGACTACCTGCTCTTGCTCGACGTGATCGAGCACTTGAAGCAGCCCGAACAGTTCCTCGAGGTGCTGCGCCGGAACTTCGATCACGCTCCGAAGACATTGGTGCTAACCACGCCGAACATCGCGTTCGTAGCGCAACGCGTGATGCTGCTGTTGGGTCAGTTCAATTATGGCAAGGCCGGGATTTTGGATTTGACCCACACGCGCCTGTTCACGTTTCGAGCCGTCGAGCGCCTGCTGAAAGACTACGGTTTCCGCATCAAGTCGGTACGCGGCGTGCCGGCGCCGTTCCCCAAGGTGCTCGGCAATGGTTGGCTCGGCAAGACGGCGGTCAGGTTGAACCTGCTGGGCATTGCCCTGAGCAAAACGCTGTTTTCCTATCAAATCTTCATCGAGGCCGAGAGCACTCCCGACGCAGAGTTCCTAGTCGAGAACGCGCGCGTCAAGGGCGGCCTAGAGCGCGTCGAGCCGAGGCACGCCGCGCACGAGCGCACGAAGCCGACCAACGGCGCGGCGGCGCGTTCGGCGGTTTCGACGCGCACGCTTCAATGAAGGGGTGCTCGGGCGAGGCGCTCAGCGCAACATCGCGAAAACGATCACGCCGGTCACCGAGACATAAAACCAAATCGGTAAGAACACGCGGTTCAAGCGCTTGTGACGTTCGAACGAACGCGTGAACGCGAAGTAGAACGACGTGAGCGCGAGGGGCACGACCATCAGCGAGAGCAGGATGTGGCTCACCAAGATGGTGAAGTACACGATGCGGATGGGACCCACGCCGGTAAACTTCGTGTCGCCGTGCACGAAGTGGTAGCTCAAGTAGCCGACCAGAAAGAGCGCGGAGAGCGCGAAGGCGGTTAGCATCCAAAAGCGGTGCCGCTCGCGTTGGCCACGCCGAATCGCGACGTACCCGAGAGCCAGCGCGCTGGCACTGAGCGCATTGAAGCTTGCGTTCACGGCCGGCATGAAGCTGAGGTCGAGCTCGGAGGACGCGCTGCGTTGGCGCAGCAAGATGAAGGCGATCGTCGCGACCGCGATGGCGGAGACGAGCGCGTTCAACGCGTAGAAGGTGCGATCAGCGCGACCTGCCGTTGCCGTCATGGCCACGGACGTAGCATTTTGCCTCGGGGCTGGAGACGACTCTCGTCGCATGACCAAACTGACCAAAGCCGCATGAAGTGAGAGGATCTCCATCCGGTCGATGCAGCTTGGATGCAGATATTCACGCCGGTTGAAGTTAGGCCCAAAAACCGGGATTTTGTCGCCTAAGTCAATTAGGGAGCCTCCCAAATCCGCTTGGCACTTCGAAATTTCCCGCCATAACTTGAGTCTTCGACCGGTCTGGCAGAGCGGGTCTGCCAAGTCGGCGCGCGCCCCACGGAGATTCAGTGAAGCTCTCGACCTCTCTGTCGCGAGTCGCCTACCTGGCGGCCTGCGGAGTCTCGTTACTTCCTTTCGCCTGTACGCCTACCCCGCCGGGTGCCGAGGACCGCAACGGCACCGGTGGTGAGGTTTCGAATGCAGGCAACACCAATAACAACAACGGCGGTCAGACTGGCTCGTCCGGCGGACAAACTGGGAACAGCGGGCAAGGCGGATCGGGAAACAACGGCACTGGCGGAACGTCGCTGCCGCCCCCGCCGCCCAGCGCCGGTCCCCAGCTGATCGGCAACTGCCAGTCCGGAAGCCCCGCGGCCGTTGGCGCAACGCCGCTGCGGCGCATCTCGAGCCTCGAGTACAGCAACGCCGTGCGCGACCTGTTTGGTGATACCGGCAGCGCCACCCAGGCGAGCGGTTTCCCCTCCGACGAGAAGGTCGGCAGCTTCATCTCCAACACGCGCACGCCGCTTTCGCCCACCAACAACGAGGGCTACATGAGCGCGGCGGAGGGTGTGTCCTCGCGCTTCGTGCAGAACTTCGCGACGGCTTCGAAGTGCAGCGCGAGCGACGCGAACTGCGCGCAAACCTACCTGCTCGGTCTGGCGCGCCGCGCGTTCCACGGCACGCTCGAGACCGAAGCGGCCACGGCGCTCAAGGACCTCTACACGCGCGTTGCTCAGAAGCTGGATGCCAACGCGGCCGTCGAGGCTGTGGTGCGCAGCATTCTGCTATCGCCGCGCTTCTTGTTCATCATCGAGTACGGCACGCCCGACGGTAACGTTTCGAAGCTGAGTCAGTCCGAGATCGCAGGGCGCCTGGCGGCCTTCTTGTGGCGCTCGGTGCCGGACGCCGCGTTGCTCGCCGTGGCAGACGCGAACGGCCTCGACACTCCCGAAAAGATCATGTCACAGGCCGAAGCGATGCTGGCTGATCCGCGCGGTAACGCCATGGCCGACGACTTCGTGCTGCAGTGGCTGCAGATCGACGCAATCTCGCGCATCTCGCGCGATGACCCCGCGTGGACGCCCGCGCTGCGCGACGCGATGATGAAGGAGACGCAGCTCACCTTCGAAAGCGCCGTGAAGGATTCGGCAGTGACCTACCCAGGGCTGCTCACCTCCAACACCTCCTACGTGAACAACGACTTGGCTCAGCTTTACGGCATGGCCAATCCTTCGAGCGCGTTTGCCAAGAGCAACCTTCCCGACAATCGCCGCGGCATTCTGGCGCAAGGCGCCTTCCTCGCGACGTTGGCGCACCCGCAGCATCCTTCGCAGGTGCAACGCGGTAAGGCTGTGCGCGAGCAGCTGCTCTGCGATTATATCGCGCCACCACCCCCCGGAGTGGAGCGCAACGTGGGGGTACCGAGTGGTCAATCGAGCGGCGCCGCCCTCGACGCGCACACCAAAGACGAGCCGTGCCGCACGTGCCACTTGCAGATGGATCCCATCGGCAAGGGCTTCTCCCGCTACAACCAGATTGGCCGCTACAGCGAGACCGACAATGGTCAACCGGTGACCGGCGAAGGTGAGATCTACAAGGGTACCGCCTCCGGCCTCACCGGTAAGTTCAACGGCGTGGCCGAGCTCTCAACGCTCATCTCGAGCAACGAGTTCGCGCAGCAATGCTTCGCGGTTCAAGCGATGCGCTTCGCGCTCGGTCGCAACGAGCAAGACGCAGACGCCTGCTCCGCCAAGGGGGTCTGGGATAAGTTCGTCGCCGGCAAGCTCGGCGTGCGACAATTGTTCATTTCGCTTACGGGAATGCCCGCTTTCTCCCAACGCAACACCGTCAAGGCGGGGATGGCTTGCCGATGAAACTCAACATCGATCGTCGAAAGTTCTTGGCCCTGGCTGGCGGCAGCGCGCTCACGTTGCCGTTCTTGCGATCACTGCCGAGCTACGCGCAGACCGCCGATAAGAAGTTCCTGATCTTGGTGTTCACGCCAAACGGCGTGGTGCGCCACAACTGGGGTGCCGACAAGATCGGAAGCGAGCGCGGCAACATTGCCTTCCGCACCTCGTTCAAGGCACTCGACCCCTACAAAGAGTACGTCACCATCATCAACGGCTTGCGCAACACTTCGGCGGACGAAGCGGGTGGTACGCACGAAGGTGGCATGGAGACGCTGTGGACCGGCGGCAAGCGCTCGGAGAGCCTCTGCTATCCCAGCATCGATCAGCTGATCGGACCGAAGCTCGGCGGCGTGCGCTCGACGCTGGAGTTCCGCGTGATGTCCAACGAGGAAGAGCTCCAGCGGAACCGCAACAACCGCATGATCTTCGACTCCATGGGTGTGCCGATCGACCCGCGCGAAGACGCAACGAAGGCGGCGGAGCAGCTCTTTGCTGGCGTGAACCCGAGTGACCCCAACGTGATGCGCTCGGACACGCTGCGGGCGGAGGTTTTCGGCCAGCTCGCGAACGAACTCAAAGCCGTCAAGCCCAAGCTTTGCTCCGAAGATCAGGTGCAGCTCGAGTCACTGCGAGCCGGCTGGGACACGCTGCAGCAACAGCTCTCGATGGCCAAGTCGCTGACTTGCAGCAAGCCGAGCTTCGCCGCCACGTCGGGGAACTACTTCCGCGATCGTTCACGCCAGATGATCGACGTAATGGTGATGTCGCTGGCCTGCGACTTGACCCGCACCGCAAGCTTGCAGTTTTCGCAAGGCCGCAGCGACCTCGTCGCGACCTTCCTCGGTCTCAACGAGAAGCATCACGATCTGTCGCACCAGCAGCCGCAGCACGGCGCCTTCATCCAATACGACGGCGCCACGATGGGCCCGCTCGATCACTACGAGAAGCCCACGTCGAACGAGCTCACTCAATACGGTCCGGTTTGGGACAAGCTCACCAAGCTCAACACCTTCTACGCGGAAGAGTTCGCGTACCTGCTCAAGCGCTTGAAAGAGACGACGGTTGCCGGTGGCAAGACGTTGCTCGACCAGTCGCTGGTGGTGTGGGGTTCGGAGGTCGACAACGGTGCCGGCCACGATCACTTCAACATGCCGTTCGTGGTCGCGGGCGGAGCGGCGGGCAAACTGAATCGCGGCACTGTCGTGAACTATCCAATCGCCATCGATTGGGATCCGGGAAGGAACCCCGCGGGGCAGCGCTATCACGCCGATCTGCTGCTCACGATTCCGAAGCTGCTCGGCATCAACGACATCACTGCTGTTGGTTTGCCGAAGTTCCAGCAAGGGCTGCTCAACGAGCTGATCGTGGCGTGAGCGTGGGCCGCGGGCGCGTTCGTTTCAGGCGCGCCCGCTCTCGGTTTCACCTCGATGTCGCAGCGGGTCCACGTACGTTGGACTCCCTCGGATACGGCTGAAGCAGGGCTGTCTGGCGTTTGCACTTTACGCCAGGGCCCAGGCTCGCCTATCCGATGGATCCGCCATGGAGCTTTCCCCGCAAGAGAAGGACAAGCTTTTGATCTTCACGGCCGCGTTGCTGGCCGAACGCCGTAAAGCACGCGGCTTGAAGCTCAATTATCCCGAGGCCGTTGCATACATCAGCGCGCAGGTGCTCGAGGGCGCGCGAGATGGGCGCAGCGTTGCCGACTTGATGGCTTACGGCGCGACGCTGTTGGGCGCCGACGAGGTGATGGACGGCGTCGCCGAAATGATCCCCGAAGTGCAGGTCGAAGCGACATTTCCCGACGGCACCAAGCTCGTCACGATTCACAACCCGATTCCGTCCAAGGGCAAGTTGGTGCCAGGCGAGCTTCTGGTGGAGCCGGGCGACGACCACGAGCTCAACGAAGGGCGCGCCACGATCACGATCGAGGTGTCGAACACCGGGGATCGGCCGATTCAGGTGGGCTCGCACTATCACTTCTACGAAGTGAATCCGGCGCTGCGCTTCGAGCGCGAGAAGGCGCGCGGCTTTCGCCTGAACATTGCCGCGGGTACGGCCGTTCGTTTCGAACCGGGGCAGACCCGCAGCGTGGAGCTGTGTGAGTACTCCGGTTCGCGCCGCGTGTTTGGCTTTCGCGCCGAGGTGATGGGCGCTCTCGACGAAGGGAAGGAATGATGGCTCGCATCTCGCGCCGCGCTTACGCAGAAATGTACGGCCCTACGCGGGGCGATCGCCTGCGCTTGGGTGACACCGGCCTCGTCATCGAGATCGAACGCGACTACACGCTCTACGGTGAAGAGGTGAAGTTCGGCGGCGGCAAGGTCATCCGCGACGGCATGGGCCAGGGCCAGCACGTAGCGAACGAAGTGGCCGACACGGTGATCACCAACGCCGTGATCCTCGACTTCAGCGGCGTCGTCAAAGCCGACATCGGCATCAAGAACGGGCGCATCGCAGCGATTGGTAAGGCGGGCAACCCCGACGTGCAGCCAGGGGTCGACATCGTCATCGGCGCCGGTACCGAGATCATCGCCGGCGAGGGTTTGATCGCGTGTGCGGGCGGCATCGATTCACACATTCATTTCATCTGCCCGCAGCAGTGTGAAGTCGCGTTGATGTCCGGCGTTACCACGATGATTGGCGGAGGTACGGGCCCCGCTGCAGGCACCAACGCCACGACCTGCACGCCAGGGCCGTGGAACATCGCTCACATGCTGCAGGCGTTGGAGGCGTTTCCGCTGAACTTCGGCTTGCTCGGCAAGGGCAACGCCAGCCAGCCGGAGCCGCTGGCAGAGCAGATTGCGGCGGGCTGCATCGGTTTGAAGCTGCACGAGGATTGGGGCACTACGCCGGCAGCGATCGATAATTGCCTCAATGTGGCCGAAAAATACGACGTTCAGGTTGCGATTCACACCGACACCTTGAACGAGTCCGGCTTCGTGGAAGACACGCTGGCCGCCTTCAAGGGCCGCGCAATTCATACGTTCCACACCGAAGGCGCTGGTGGCGGGCACGCCCCTGACATCATCAAGGCCTGCGGCGCGCCCAACGTGCTGCCCTCTTCCACCAACCCAACGCGACCCTACACCGTGAACACCGTCGACGAGCACCTCGACATGTTGATGGTGTGCCACCATTTAGATCCTTCGATTGCCGAGGACGTGGCGTTCGCCGAGAGCCGCATTCGTCGCGAGACCATCGCAGCCGAAGACATCCTGCATGACCTCGGCGCTTTCAGCATGATGTCGAGCGACTCGCAAGCCATGGGCCGCATCGGCGAAGTCATCACGCGCACTTGGCAAACCGCGCACAAAATGAAGGCTCAGCGCGGCGCGCTACGCCAGGACTCCGCGCGCAACGACAATTACCGCGCGCGCCGCTACGTTGCCAAGTACACCATCAACCCGGCGCGGACACATGGAATTGCGCACGAGGTGGGCTCGTTGGAAGTGGGCAAGCTCGCCGACATCGTCTTGTACAAGCCCGCCTTCTTCGGCGTGAAACCAGCGCTCATCATTAAGGGGGGCTTCATCGTTGCGGCTCCCATGGGGGACGCAAACGCTTCGATTCCCACGCCTCAGCCGGTGCACTACCGGCCCATGTTTGGTGCGTTCGCCGGCGCTCGCGACGCGACTTCGGTGCTGTTCGTCTCCGAGATTTCGTTGGAGCGCGGCGTGCAGGATGCGCTGAACCTATCGCGCCGCATGGTCGCAGTGCGCGGCTGCCGTAGCGTCAGTAAGGCCGACATGGCGCTCAACGCCTACCTGCCCAAGATGGAAGTTGATCCGGAGACGTACGAAGTGCGCGCCGATGGCCAATTGCTCACGTGCGAGCCGGCGAGCGAGCTGCCGCTGGCACAACGTTACTTCTTGTTCTGAGCATGCGCACCTTCGACCAGCTGTTGCCCAGCGACGATTCCAGCGAAATCACGCTCGTGCTCTCGCTCGACCACGAACAGCGGCGTCGGGCGCGCTTGCGCGTGATGTTGCCCACGGGCGAAGCCGTTGGTATCGCGCTGCCACGAGGCGGTTCGTTGAAGGACGGCGACAAGCTGCGTGCAAGCGTTGACGGCAGCATCGCCAAAGTGCGCGCAGCGCCGGAGCACGTTTCGGTGGCCGAGACGGCGGACGCTCACTTACTGACTCGCGGCGCCTATCATCTCGGGAACCGGCACGTGCCCTTGCGCATCGAGCGCGCGCGCCTGATCTATCCGCACGATCACGTGCTCGATGGCTTATGTCGCGAGCTCGGTCTCAGTGTCTCACAGCAGGTGTTGCCATTCGAGCCAGAGCCTGGCGGCTACGCGGGTGAGCACTCGCACTCGGGGCGATTGGCGCGCTCGCCGTGACCGAACTCGCATTGTCTCCCACGGCTTTGCTCGGCGCGTTGCGGCTCGGCAGCGCAGCTTTACCGATCGGTGCGTTCGCGTACTCGCAAGGCATGGAGCGCGCTGTCTCACTCGCGCACGTTCACGACGCGCCCAGCGCTCAGCGTTGGATTGGGGGGTTGTTGGAGCACAACGTGCTCACCTCGGACGTACCCCTGCTCGCCGCTTTGCACGCTGCCTGGTTGCGCGACGAGCTCGACGAGGTGTTTCGCCTTTCGGATCTTCTGTTTGCCATGCGCGGCAGCCACGAGCTCCGCGAAGAAGAGCGTCAGCTCGGCAGCGCACTAATGCGGCTTTTGTCGCGTCTAGGTGTAGAACGCGCGAAGATTTGGCCCCAGCGCGAGCGCGTCACTTTGGCTGCCGCGTTTGCGTTGAGCGCGGTGACTTGGGAGATTCCGAGCGAAGCTTGCGCATTGGCATACTGCTTTGCCTGGGTAGAGGCGCAGGTTGGTGCGGCAACTCGCCTAATTCCGTTGGGTCAAAGTGCGGCGCAGGGCATCTTGTCACAGGTATTGGAGCTGGCTTCGCGCAATTTGCCCATGGCGCTCGCGCGAAGCGAAGCCGATGTATCTGCCTCGGCGCCGGGTCAGGCGCTGCTCTCGGCAGCTCACGAAACCGAATACTCGCGCCTGTTTCGTTCTTAGGAAAGATAACGAGTCATGCAAAAAGAGCCGCTTCGAGTTGGAATCGCAGGCCCCGTAGGCTCCGGAAAAACCGCGCTCGTCGACGCACTCTGCAAGCATTTGCGCGAGCGCTACGACATGGCAGTCGTCACCAACGACATCTACACCAAGGAAGACGCAGAGTTTCTGACTCGCAGCGGCGCCTTGCCCGTAGAGCGCATCATGGGCGTCGAGACCGGCGGCTGCCCACACACAGCCATTCGTGAAGACGCCTCCATCAACCTCGACGCCATCGAACGTCTTAACAAGACGTTTCCCAGCCTCGATTTGCTCATCGTCGAGAGTGGAGGCGACAACTTGGCGGCAACCTTCAGCCCTGAGCTCGTCGATCTCACCATCTATGTCATCGACGTAGCCGGCGGCGACAAGATTCCGCGCAAGGGCGGCCCCGGCATTACGAAGAGCGACCTCTTGGTAATCAACAAGACCGATCTGGCACCGATGGTCGGCGCTTCGCTCGAAGTCATGAACCGCGACGCCAAAAAAATGCGTGGTGAAAAGCCCTTCGTGTTCACTTGCTTGAAGAAGGGCGAAGGCCTCGAGCACATCGCAGACTTCGTGATCCGTGAAGGCATGCTGCCCGCGCGGGCCTGAGCGACGCAGTCCGCGCATTGCGCCGCCACGAAGCAATGCGGGAGCCCACCAGCCGGGGAGGATGAAGCTGGCAGGCTCCCGCCAACGGAAATCACTAGAACTGAATAGTCTGCAAACCGATCTGGATGGCGTTGCCCACCACGTCGTTGTCCAAATCAGTGCGCTGGAAGCCGGCGGTCGCGCGCCACGTGTAGCCCTTCATTACCAGCGTCACGAACGCATCGATCACCGACATCTGCCGGTCGCTGTCCTTCTCCTTGGCCCACTGGTAGCGGAACATCGGCTGAATCTTGCCGATGCCGACGTCCGGTGAGAGATAGCTGGCCAGCACGAAGAAGGCGTCGTCCGCTGGATTGTAGTCGCCGCCGAAGTGGTAATACGCCGCTTCGCCGGTGAGCACGCCGCTCTCGCCCAGCTTGAACTCAGCGAGCACGTCGGCGTTGATCTCGGACCAGTGGTCGTCCTCCCCCGTTGGCATCATCGTGGTGGGATCGAATTCGACACTGCCGTTCTTCTGGTACTGCGCGCCCAAGCCGAAGGCGAGCACGTCTTGGTCACCGTAGTACGTGCTGCTGCCGTAGTAGCCAGGCTCTTTGCCAATCGCCGCGAAGTGCAAGCGGCCGGTGAAGAGCGGGCTGGCTTGCGGATTCGTGAGCTTGAACACGCCGGCGTAGTACTTGAACATGCCCTTTTCGATATCGCCCCACACGACGCCGCCCGCGTCACGGCCGGAGGGCCCTTGTGAGGGTCCGATGAAGGCGCCTTGGCCGCCCACGTTGTAGACGCCTGGGTAGTTCCAGGGGCTCATGAAGAAGGGACCGCTGAAGTTCGAGCGATCGGATGGAACGAGCAACTGGCCTGCCCAGAAGTGGAACTCGTCGATGGGATCGAGGCCGATGATCGCGTCCATGATACCGGCGCTCGCAGCCAAGCCGTTCGCGTTGAAGTTCAACGTGTAGCTGACCTTCGGCGTGATCTTTCCGCTCAGGTGGAGTTCACCGTAGAGCGTGTCCATGTATTGGTCGTTGATCTTGTCGTAATCGGCGGGCGTGGTGGCCGTGGCAGCTCTTGTGCCTTGAAAGCGCACGCCGGCTCGCAACCAAGCACCGACTTGAATCGGCGGAAGCTTTTCCTCAGCTGGAGGGGGCGGGGGAGGAGGCGGTGGCGGTGGCGCTTCGACCGCTGCAGGCGGAGGTGGAGGTGGAGGAGCCGCAGCGGGTGGCGGTGGCGCTGGTTCTGCAACGGGCGCCGGCGCAGCAGGCGCTGCGGGTGCAGGCGCGGCTGCCGGCGGCGGCGCTGCGGGAGCCGCGGCAGGCGGTGGCGCTGCTGGAGCAGGAGCTGGTGCCGGAGCCGGGGCAGGTGCCTGGGCGAGTGCAGTGGCCGGGACAATCGCTGCGAGTGCCCCCACTAAACGAGTCACTAAGGAATCGACTTTGTTCATGCTGTCACCGCTTCTTGGTTTCCGCGTAGTGCGCACCTCGCTCGCGACTCGCATGAAAACCAGGAACAGCGTGGCCACTCCGTGCGTTCGCTACGCGCCGGGGTACCCAGATTCAGGCCTTCGTGTGAGCGCATGTCGTGCAGGTCCGGTCGGCACGCGAGACCGACCGGTGTCGCGCGGACAATCCCGTGCGCTCTGTTAAATCCATGTGTCCGGAAAGCTTCGCGTGTAACAAAGATGTCGACTCCCGCCGGTGGGCCAAATTGCCACTCTCGATCTATGCGGATCACGCGATCTGGCTGCAGAATCCTTGTCGCGTGATGCAGAAAGCATTTTCGCAAATCCGACAAAAATGCCCCTAGCGACTCCAGACTTCTTTTGGACACGAAGACGAAACTCGGCTCCTTCGATACGTCTTGACACATGGACGATCGACGTTTTTCCTATGTTGGAATTGGCCGCCGCAGCTTCAGTGTGCTTGCCGCCCTCACTCTGCTGGCGATTGGCTGCAATAAGAAGTCTACCGAAGCGCCAGCTGCCTCGACGAGTGCAACTCCGAGTGTAGCGGCCGCTCAGCCGGCAGCGTCAGATGCGCTGACGGTGGGCTTCGTCTACGTCGGTCCCAAAGACGACTACGGCTACAACCAAGCTCACGCCGAGGGGGCCAAGGCGGTCGCTGCCATGCCGGGCGTGAAGGTACGCGAAGAAGAGCGCGTGCCAGAGACGGTCGACGTTCAGAAGACCATGGAAAGCATGATCAATCTGGACGGCGCCAAGCTGCTGTTTCCGACGTCGTTCGGCTACTTCGATCCACACATTCTGAAGCTCGCCGAGAAGTATCCCGCGGTGACGTTTCTGCACTGTGGTGGCCTCTACGCCGAGGGCAAGCACCCGAAGAACGTGGGCAGCTACTTTGGTTACATCGATGAAGCCGAGTACGTAGCTGGCGTCGCCGCCGGGCTCACTACCAAAACCAACAAGATTGGCTTCATCGCTGCAAAACCGATTCCGCAGGTGCTTCGCAACATCAATGCGTACACGTTGGGCGCACGCTCGGTAAATCCCAAGGTGGTGACCACCGCGATTTTCACGGGCGATTGGTCGCTGCCGGTGAAGGAAGCCGAGGCCGCCAATAGCCTGATCGACCAAGGCGCAGACGTTCTCACGGCTCACGTCGACTCGCCCAAGGTCATCATCGAGACGGCGGAGCGTCGCGGCGTGTACTCGACTGGCTACCATGCAAGCCAGGCCAACTTGGCGCCGAAGGGCTATCTCACTGGCGCGGAGTGGAACTGGGAAGCGGTCTACAAGGACTACATCGCCAAAGTGAAGAAGGGCGAGCCCTGGTCGCATCTCGTGCGCGGCGGCTTCAAGGAAGGCTTCATCAAGATGTCTCCTTACGGCGCGGCGGTTTCGGATGATGCGCGCAAGAAAGCCGACGAAGCCAAAGCCAAGCTTTTGGCCGGCAATTTCGCAATTTTCAAGGGTCCACTCAAGGACAACAAAGGCAAAGAGATCTTGGCGGCAGGCAGCGAGCAAGGCCAGACCGACATCAATCTCGAGAAGATGGACTACCTGGTCGACGGCGTTAAGGGCTCCATCAACTAGGATTACATGAACGCGGAAGCTCAATCGGTTGCCGGCGCGCCCGGCGTAGAAGCTTCCGAGCCCAGCGCTGCGCAAGCCTTGATTGCGCGCGCACTGCATCTGCTCGACGACGCGCTGATCCCGAGCATCGGTTTTTCGGTGTCGCTCGGTTTGTTTGGGATCTTCATCGCGGCAACCGGTAATTCGCCGCTGGATGTCTTCGAGCAGATGTACCGCGGCGCCTTTGGCACGTGGTTCTCGTTCCAGAACACGTTACTGCGCGCAGCGCCGCTGATGTTGACTGGGCTTTGCACGGCGCTGCCGGCGCGGCTCGGCTTGATGGTGATTGGCGGCGAAGGCGCGCTCGTGGTTGGTGGCGTCGCTGCTGCCGCGATCGCGCAGCCGTTGCAGGGGAGCTCGCCGGTCGTCGTGACTCTAGGGATGGCGCTGTTTGCGATGCTGGCCGGCGGTCTTTGGATCGGCGCTGCTGGCGCTTTGAAGGCGTTGCGTGGCGTCAACGAGACCATCAGCAGCTTGCTGCTTTCGTATATCGGCATCGCGCTCCTGAATCATCTGGTCGAAGGCCCGCTCAAGGATCCGCAAAGCCTCAATAAGCCGTCCACGCGCCACATCGGAGAGGCAAACATGCTCTCCAATTTGCCGAACCTCGACGTGCACTACGGGCTCTTGTTCGGTGTGCTGGCGTGCATCGTCTGTTATGTGTTGATGCACCACACGGTGTTCGGTTTTTCGGCGCGTGTCGTCGGCGGTAACGCGCGCGCGGCGCGTCTGAGCGGCCTCTCGGTGGAGAAGCTCGTCATCATTACCTGCGCTCTCGGTGGCGCGGCTGCCGGCCTCGCGGGAATGGTAGAAGTCGCGGCGGTCCACGGTAAGGCCAATGCTTCGCTCATTGCAGGCTACGGCTACACTGGCATTCTGGTTGCGTTCCTTGCGCGCCAGAACCCACTCGGTGTGATTCCGGTTGCGCTGCTGCTCGGTGGAATCAGCGCGAGCGGTGGGCTTCTGCAGCGCGCGTTTCAGTTGCCGGATGCAACCGTCAACGTGCTGCAAGGCATTTTATTTGTGGTGTTGCTGGCGGGCGAAACCTTCCAAGGGCGTTTGCGCGTGTTTCGCCGTTTGGAGGCGCGAGTCTGATCATGGCTAGCGAACTCGGTGTCTGGGGTGTGCCTCTGGCCGTTTTGGGCGGTGCGCTGCGTGTGAGTGCACCGTTCTTGTTCGTGAGCCTTGGCGAATGCATCACGGAGCGTTCGGGTCGAGTCAACTTGGGGCTCGAGGGCACGCTGGTGATGGGTGCCATGGCGGGCTACGGAGCGTCGTACTTGTCGGGCTCGGCGTGGCTCGGCGTGCTCACTGCTGGCTTGGTAGGCGGCGTTTTCGGCGTCGTGCACGGCTACTTGTGTGGCCGACCGCGTGTGAACGACATCGCAGTTGGCATTGCGCTGATGTTGCTCGGTGCAGGTCTCGCGTTTTTCCTCGGCAAGCCGCTGATTCAGCCGACTGCCCCGCGCTTACCAGCGCTACCTCTCGGTTTCTGGAGCAGCACCCCCCAAGTTCGCTCCGCGCTCGACGTGAACGCACTTTTCATCGTGGGCTTGGCACTGGCGCCGGTCCTGCGCTGGGCACTGAAAAACACGCGCTACGGTTTGATCTTGCGCACCGTCGGTGAAAGCGCCGAATCGGCGCGCGCCATGGGTTACGACGTCAATCGCGTGCGTCTCGTGGCCACCGCAGCCGGCGGCGTGCTCGCGGGCATCGGCGGCTCATTCTTATCGCTATTCTATCCGGGCAGCTGGAACGAAGGCTTGTCGAGTGGGCAAGGTCTAATGGCTGTTGCGCTCGTGATCTTCGCCCGCTGGGATCCAGTGCGCTGCTTGTGGGCGTCGCTCTTGTTCGGCGGCGCGAGCGCCTTGGGACCCGCGCTGCAGTCGGTCGGCATTACCCAGGGTTACTACCTTTTCAACGCCGCGCCGTACGCGCTGACGTTGCTCATCATGGTGTTGAGCAGCTCGGCAACGCAAACATCGGCAGACATGCCGGCGGAGCTCGCACGAGCGCGCTGAGGAGCGAACCTATGGCATTCGTTGCTTCCAATCCGTACCCCTGGCCCTACGATGGCGATCTGCGGCCCGAAAACACGACGCTAATCGTGATCGACATGCAGACCGATTTCTGCGGCAAAGGCGGATACATCGATCTGCTCGGCTACGACATCTCGAACAGCCGCGCTTGCATCGAACCAATCTCGAAGGTGCTGTCCGCCTTTCGCAAGCGTGGCTTCCACGTCATTCACACGCGCGAAGGGCATCGACCGGACCTCGCGGATTTGCCAGCGAACAAGCGCTGGCGTTCGCGCCGCATGCAAAATGGCGCGGCGCCGCAGACTGGAATTGGAGACTTGGGTCCGTGTGGCCGCGTCTTGGTTCGCGGTGAACCCGGTTGGGACATCATTCCGGAGCTCTACCCCCTCAGCGGCGAGCCCGTCATCGACAAGCCGGGCAAAGGCTCCTTTTGCGCCACCGACTTGGATTTGATCCTGCGTCAACGCGGCATTCGCAACATCGTGCTGACCGGCATCACTACCGACGTGTGTGTGCACACTACCATGCGCGAAGCCAACGATCGCGGCTACGAATGCTTGATCTTGGGTGATTGCTGCGCAGCAACGGACATGGGCAATCACCAGGCCGCGCTGAAAATGGTCACCATGCAAAATGGCGTGTTCGGCGCCGTTAGCACGTCGAGCGCGTTGCTCGAGGTGGTGAGCTAATGGCCGCTCCGGCGCGTGCCTTCGAGCTCTCGCCGGAGATCTCTGGCGAACGCCTCGCCGCGCTGCCACCGCTCCTCGAAGCCGAAGCCATGTCGAAGCACTTCGGCAGCCTCGTCGCGCTCGACGACGTTTCCTTTCGGCTCGAGCCGGGCAGCTTCCATGCCCTCCTCGGCGAAAACGGCGCCGGCAAGAGCACGCTCGTCAAGTGCATCATGGGCTTCTACCAGGCAGATCGCGGCCGCGTGCTCGTCGGCGGCCAGCCCATCTCGCTCAAGAGCCCACGCGAGGCGCAACGCCACGGCATCGGCATGGTTTACCAGCACTTCACGCTGGTCGAAAACATGACCGTCGCCGAAAACCTCGTCCTAGCGCGCGCAGAGATTCCGCCGGTCATCGATTGGAACAAAGAGCAAGACGCCATCGCTGCTTTCATCGAAGGCATGCCCTTCAAAGTGCCCGTCAAGAAGCTCGTGCGCCAACTCGCGGCCGGCGAAAAACAGAAACTCGAAATCATCAAACAACTCTACCTTGGCAGCCGCATCGTCATCCTCGACGAACCCACCAGCGTCCTCACGCCCCAAGAGGCCGACGAAGTCCTCGGCATGCTCCGTGAAATGGCAGGCTCAGGCCGAGTCAGCGTCGCCATGATCACGCACAAATTCCGCGAAGTCATGCAATTCGCCGACAGCGTGACCGTCCTCCGTCGAGGCCGCCTCGCAGGCACCGGATCCACACGCGACCTCACACCGGAAGCCATGGCCGAAATGATGGTCGGCTCCGAACCGCCGCAAGCCTCACTCGAACGCACCTCGTTCGACCACACCTCACGCGAAGGTTCCTCACGCGAAGGCTCCTCACGCGAAGGCTCCTCACGCGAAGGCTCCTCACGCGAAGGCTCCTCACTCGAAGGTTCCTCACGCGAAGGCTCCTCACTCCGAGCGCGCGAATCCCTTCTCGAAATACGAGACCTCACCGCCCTCGACGACCTTGGCCTCCCAGTCCTCCGCGGAATCACCCTCGGCGTACGCGCCGGTGAAATCGTCGGCATCGCCGGAGTCTCCGGCAACGGCCAAGACGAACTCGTCGAAGTCCTAGGTGGTCAACGCCCCGCCAGCGGTGGCCGCATCCATGTCGGTGGCAAACCCTACCGCGCCACTCGCGCCGACCTCCGCCAACAGCGCGTCCGCCTCCTCCCCGAAGCCCCTCTCCGCAACGCCTGCGTCGCCGACATGAGCGTCGCCGAAAACATAGCCTTCCGAACTTTCGACGTCCCCCCCTTCTCCTTCCTCCGCTGGCTCGTCGACCACACCCACCTCCGCCGCCACGCCCGCACCGCCGTTCGTGAATACCGAATCAAAACACCCTCCGTCGACACTCCCATCGGCGCCCTCTCCGGCGGCAACGTCCAACGCGCCGTCCTCGCTCGCGAACTCACCGGCGAAGTCTCCCTCCTCATAGCCGCCAACCCTTGCTTTGGCCTCGACTTCGCCGCCGTCAGCGAAATCCGCTCCCGCATCATGAGCGCCCGCAACGCTGGCGCCGCCGTCCTCCTTGTCAGCGCCGACCTCGAAGAAATCTTCGCCCTTTCCGATCGCATCCTCGTCATGAGCGAAGGCAAAATCGTCTTCGAAACCCCAGCAGGCGCCGCCAACATCGCCGAAATCGGCCGCCACATGGCCGGCTCGCACTAGTCCCCACTCCACCGGCAGAGACGCGAACGCGCTGCGCGCGGCTATGTGAACGCGGCTATGTGAACGCGAAGTGTGCGCGAAGTGAACGCAGGGTGTGCGCGGCGCGGGCGGCAGGGTGAAAGCGGGTGAACGCGAAGTGAGCGCGGGGTGAGCGCGCGGGATGCGCGGCAGGGTAAACGCGGAGTGGGCGCGGAGTGGGCGCGCGGGATGCGCGGCAGGGTAAACGCGGAGTGGGCGCGGAGTGGGCGCGCGGGGTGCGCGGCGGAGTGGGCGCGGAGTGGGCGCGCGGGATGCGCGGTAGGGTGAACGCGGAGTGGGCGCGTAGTGAGCGCGCGGGGTGCGCGGCGGGGTGCGCGCGTAGTGAGCGCGCGTGATGCGCGGCGGGGTGAACGCGGAGTGGGCGCGTAGTGAGCGCGCGGGGTACGCGGCGGGGTGCGCGCGTAGTGAGCGCGCGTGATGCGCGGCGGGGTGAACGCGGAGTGGGCGCGGAGTGGGCGCGCGGGATGCGCGGCAGGGTGAACGCGGAGTGGGCGCGGAGTGAGCGCGCGGGATGCGCGGCAGGGTGAGCGCGCGTGATGCGCGGCAGGGTGAACGCGCGGGATGCGCGGCGGGATGCGCGGCGGGATGCGCGGCGGGGTGAGCGCGCGTGATGCGCGGCGGGGTGAACGCGAAGTGAGCGCGGAGTGAGCGCGCGGGATGCGCGGCAGGGGCGTGCGCGGAGTGAGCGCGCGGGATGCGCGGCAGGGTGAACGCGGAGTGGGCGCGGAGTGGGCGCGCGGGATGCGCGGCAGGGTGAACGCGGAGTGGGCGCGGAGTGAGCGCGCGGGATGCGCGGCGGGGTGAACGCGCGGGATGCGCGGCGGGGTGAGCGCGCGGGATGCGCGGCGGGGTGAACGCGGAGTGGGCGCGTAGTGAGCGCGCGGGGTGCGCGGCGGGGTGAACGCGAAGTGAGCGCGGAGTGAGCGCGCGGGATGCGCGGCAGGGTGAACGCGAAGTGAGCGCGGAGTGAGCGCGCGGTGTGCGCGGCGCGGGCGGCAGGGGTGAGCGCGGAGTGAGCGCGGCAGGCGTGAGCGCGAAGTGCGTAGAAGGAGCCGTAGCTTGCTTTGCTCCTGTTGTGGGTCTGGCGGCGCGACGTTGCTTGCCCTTTACGGCGGGGCGCGTGCGCGGTGTAGCGTGTTCAGTGTATTGGGTGGACTGCGCTATCGAGCCCCGGTGTTTAGTTTCGCGCCCTTTTCGGCGCGGCGCCCCTATCCTCAATCTGGAAGGATGGCTGCACCGAGTGTCGAAGTGAAGGCGTGGGCGAATGTGAAGGCGTCGACGAGGTGCGGCGTGGGGGAATGTGAAGGCGTCGACGAGGTGCGGCGTGGGGGAATGTGAAGCGTGGATGAGTGAAGGCGTGAACGAAAGGTGACGGCTTCGTCGAGATGGGAGCTCGATGCGTCGATTGATTACTACAGCCGTCGATGGGCGGACGAATGTGGATTCCGGGCGGTTGGTTGAGGCTGGCTAGGTTCTGGGTGCGTCGTTCATTGAAATGTAGCCGAGGGAAATCCAGCTTTCCGAGAGCAGGGAGGTTTGGGCGGTGCAGACGGGGGGCTCGGATGGGGGTGCGAGTGCGCGTGGGATGAGATTCGGTATGCGATCGCGCGGAACAATCCCGACCAAGCTGCGGAAGGAGCGAAAGTACGGTGCAGACGAGTACACGTCGAGAAGCGCGCCGGTCGTACTGTTCTTGAATTTGGAGTGCTTGCGGAAGTTACCGAATATGTAAATCAAAGCATTGCGGACTGCGCGGGGTGTTTCGAGATCACGGCTATGAAAGCGCGCCGCAATGAGTTGGCCGCGCCTGAAGAGGAGGCGATTTATATGGTAGGCGAGACGTGCACCGAGACTCCTCATACCTTGGCTGAGCGCTCGCGCGTCCGTTGCTTCGACGAGTAGATGCAGGTGATTGCTTTGGACAGAGAATTCGCAGATGCGAAAGGCTGTCGGGCGTTTGCGGTTAGTCGCGGCAATAGCGTTGCGCACGGTCGGGAAGACATACTGCGAACGCAAAGATCGCGACATGATTCGCACGGTTACAAGTACGGGATACTCGCGCTGATGACGAGCGCGTTCGCGATGGGGCATAGGCCGGCGCGCTTCATCGAGCGGTGGACGACCTGCACCTTTCCGACTGCCTCCCCACGTGCCTTTACCTTGATTCGGCGCAGTCGCGGCGCCTGTTGCGCGTTTGGCGGACGACATGAATCCATACTAGCACGAAGCGAGCGAGTCGGATTCGAAATCGTTGTTTGACATGTCGAATGCTGATTTGGACACTGGACACAGCGACTCTCGACTTCGCGCTTGAATCGGGCCGACCTCGGCGAAACTCGGGCTGGCGCGAGCGCGTGCATGCGTGCGGCGCGTGCGGAAGGATCTTGCGGAAGGATCTTGAATCGGGCTGACGTCGCGGCAGATGTGTCATGGCGCGCGGCAGGACTTGAATGGGCTGATGTGTCTGGCGTGCGGCGCGTGCGGAAGGATCTTGAATCGGGCTGACGTTGCGGCAGATGTGTCATGGCGCGCGGCAGGGCTTGAATGGGCTGATGTGTCTGGCGTGCGGCGCGTGCGGAAGGATCTTGAATCGGGCTGACGTTGCGGCAGATGTGTCATGGCGCGCGGCAGGGCTTGAATTGGGCTGATGTGTCTGGCGTGCGGCGCTTGCGGAGGGATCTTGAATCGGGCTGACGTTTGCGGCAGATGCGTCATGGCGCGCGGCAGGGGCTTGAATTGGGCTGATGTGTCTGGCGTGCGGCGCTTGCGGAGGGATCTTGAAATTGGGCTGACGTTGGCGCGTGGCTCGCGTGCGCGTCGCTCTCGATCGAGGCCGAGGGGGCCGGTGCGGAGCATGCAGCGTGGAAAGGCGCGCGCGGGGCCGGTGCGGAGCGCACGGCGTGGAAAGGAGCGTGCGGGGCTGGGATGACTTATAGTGGGCGCGATGTCGCTGGATGTTCGTGCGTTTGCGCTTGTGGGTATTGGTGGTCGGCGGGAGTTCAAGCCGTTTCGAGAAGGCGTGGAGGTGTCGTGGTTGTATGGGGAGGATTCGAATGGTGGAGCGGCCGCGTTGTTGCGTTACGCGCCGGGCGCGCGAGTGCCTCGGCATCGACACGAGGGGTTCGAGCACATTTTGGTTTTGGAAGGGTCGCAGTGCGATGATCGAGGTCGATACGAGGCTGGAACGCTGATCGTGAATGAGCCAGGGAGCGAGCACGATGTGTGGACAGCCGAGGGTTGTCTCGTTCTGGTGATTTGGGAGCGGCGGGTAACTTTCGTGCACTAGTTCGCGACGGTGCACTGCAGTGCCGAGCGCGCGTGGGCATGTCGAACGCGCGTGGGCATGTCGAACGCGCGTGGGCATGTCGAGTGCGCGCGTGGGCATGTCGAGCGCGCGTGGGCATGTCGAGTGCGCGTGGGCATGTCGAGTGCGCGCGTGGGCATGCCGAGTGCGCGCGTGGGCATGCCGAGTGCGCGCGTGGGCATGCCGAGTGCGCGTGGGCATGTCGAGTGCGCGCGTGGGCATGTCGAGTGCGCGCGTGGGCATGTCGAGTGCGCGCGTGGGCATGTCGAGCGCGCGACGCAGTCGAAGTCGTGGGCGACGCAGTCGAAGTCGTGGGCGGCGCAGTGCCGAGTAGGCGGGGGGCGGTATGAGGTGGTGAGAAGTGCTGGTGGCTGGCTAGTGTTGGGTGGGGTGGACGAGGGATCGCGGGGTTGGTTGGCCGGCCTGAAAAAAGACATGTGGGTGTCGTGGCAGCGACACAATGCGGAAACAGGTCGCCGGGGATGACAAGGGGGGTTCGGTGAAGCCCGCCGAGAGCATTTTTCGCGGGTCCAACCCCGGTATGCCGACGAGGAGACAAAAATGAAGACCCGCACTGCGACAATTTTGTTGAGTCTGCTTGGAGCGCTTGGAGCGGCTTGTAAGGGACCTGGAGGAGACGCGGCACCGGGTGCTGCTCCTGCCGATAGCGCGAAGGCTGCGGCGGCTTCGTCGGTTGCGGCGGCGCCTGCAGCGGCGAAGGTGGATGATACGGGTCCGATCAAGGTAGGTATTCTGCACTCGTTATCTGGGACGATGGCTATCAGCGAGACGTCGTTGAAGGACGTAGCGTTGATGACGATCGAGAAGATTAATGCGGCCGGTGGTGTGTTGCACCGGAAGTTGGAGCCAGTGGTGGTGGACCCGGCTTCGAATTGGCCGCTGTTCGCCGAGAAGGCGCGCGAGTTGATTCAGAAAGATAAGGTGGCGGTGACGTTTGGCTGTTGGACGTCGGTGTCGCGTAAGAGTGTGTTGCCGGTGTTCGAGGAGTTGAACGGGCTGTTGTTCTACCCGGTGCAGTACGAAGGCGAAGAGTCTTCCTACAACGTGTTTTATACGGGCGCGGCGCCGAACCAGCAGGCGATTCCCGCAGTGGAGTATTTGATGAGCGCCAAGGGCGGCGGCGCGAAGAAGTGGGTGCTGCTCGGTACCGACTATGTGTATCCGCGCACGACGAATAAGATTTTGAACTACTTCTTGAAGAGCAAGGGCGTGCCCGAAGCGAACATCATGGAGAAGTACACGCCGTTCGGTCATAGCGATTATCAGACGATCGTGGCCGACGTGAAGAAGTTCGCTGCCGGTACTCCGACCGCGGTGGTGTCGACGATCAACGGCGACTCGAACGTGCCGTTCTACAAGGAGCTCGCGAATCAGGGGTTGAAGGCGTCGGACATTCCGGTGGTTGCGTTCTCCGTGGGTGAGGAAGAGTTGCGCGGTATCGATACGAAGCCGCTGGTTGGTCACTTGGCGGCGTGGAACTACTTTATGTCGATCGATACGCCGGAGAACAAGAAGTTCATCGCCGATTGGAAGGACTACGTGAAGTCGCACAATCTGCCGGACGGCGATAAGCGCGTAACGAACGATCCGATGGAGGCGACGTACATCGGCATCAAGATGTGGGCGCAAGCGGTGGAGCAAGCCGGCACTACGGACATCAACGCTGTGCGCCAGGCGATCGGCTACCAGACGGTGCGTTCGCCATCGGGTTTCACGATTCCGATGGACGCGAAGAATCATCACTTGCACAAGCCAGTGTTCATCGCCGAGGTGAAAGGCGACGGGCAGTTCCAGGTTGTGTGGAAGACCGAAGGCCCGATTCGCGCACAAGCTTGGAGTCCCTTCATTCCGGAGAGCTCGAAGAAGGTCGCGGACTGGACGTTCCCCTGGGTATGCGGAAACTGCACGGAGCCGAAGTTCAAGACCGAAGCGGCCGTCGCAGAAAAATGAGGTCGGCGTGAGTCGCTGAGCTGGGGCGCCTTTCATTCTGGCGCCCCGGCTTTGCCGCTCGTGAACCGCGGCTCGAGCCGGCTGGTTCACGAACGGCGCTGAAACCAGTCGGGTTTGTGAACAGCGGGGTTGCGAGTTGCTGACTTCAGCGGGCGCCTGTTGTGAGCAGCTGAAGGCGTCGGGAAGGGCCGCTCGGCGTCGCGTGATTCTGTGGACGATTCGATAAACGAGATCGACCGAGGTTTGGATGAAAGAGCTTCTGCGCATCGCTTGGCTGGTTGTTGCCGTGTTTGTCTTGTTTGCGCGCACGGCGGGCGCCGAGGCGCTCCCGGATTTGGCAGGTCTGTCGGCAGATGACAGCGCCGAGGTGAGCAAGACCATCGAGGCCGTGGCCGCGCGTCACGATGCGGTGGCGCTTGGGGTGTTGTCAGCTCTGCTGGAAGGCACGCTGCGCGTCGACGCGACCGGTCTTCCTTATGCCACGCAGAAGGGTGATGGTTACGCAGCGCTCGTGCCCGGGAGTGCGGCGCAGCCGAAGGCGCCGTTGAAGACACCACTGGTGAATAACCAGATTCGCCGACAACTCGAGCCGACGATTGCAGCATTGAAGCTGAGTTCGAACGAGCGCGAAGTGCGGCTCGGAGCAGCCGAGGACTTGGCGAAGAGCCGCAACGACGATTTGGCGCCGCTGGTGCGCAAGGCGCTGGCCAGCGAGAAAGACGAGAAGATTCGAGAGCGCTTGCAGATCGCGTTGGCGCAGGTGGACTTGGCGTCGAACGAGAAGGCGCGACGGTTATCGGCGATCGCCGCGATCAAGGCGGCCGCAGATGCGAATTTCAAGCCCGAGTTGGAGCGTTTGGTTGGCCGTGACGAGCGCGGTCAATATCGCGAGGCCGATGTGGACGTTCGCAATGCCGCCAGTGCCGCGCTGGGCTCGATTGAGACACGCGCGATGCTGTACGGTTTGGTCGGTAATCTGTTTTATGGTTTGAGTCTGGGCAGTGTGTTGCTCTTGGCTGCGCTGGGTCTCGCGATCACGTTTGGGTTGATGCGCGTGATCAACATGGCGCACGGCGAGCTGTTGATGATCGGCGCCTACGCGACGTATTCGGTGCAGAGGTTGTTTCAACAGTATCTGCCCGATCATGCCGACTGGTACATCATTGCGGCGATTCCGGCTGCGTTCGTCGCTTCGGGAGCAGTCGGTCTGGTGCTGGAGCGCACGGTGCTCAAGTACCTGTATGGGCGCCCGCTGGAGACGTTGCTGGCTACCTGGGGGATTTCCTTGATGCTGATTCAGACGGTGCGCCTGATGTTCGGCGCGCAAAACGTGACGGTTGCGAACCCACAATGGTTGGCTGGCGGTATCGAGGTGTTGCCTGGGTTCGTGCTGACGTACAGTCGTTTGGCGGTGATTCTCTTCAGCGCCGTGGTCGTGGCGTTCGTCTGGTTCATGTTGCAGCGAACGCCGCTCGGCTTGCACGTGCGCGCGGTGACACAAAATCGTGCAATGGCAGCGGGAATGGGGATTTCCACGCGCCGCGTGGATTCGTGGACGTTCGCGATTGGCTCCGGCGTAGCTGGGCTTGGCGGCGTCGCGCTGTCGCAGCTTGGTAACGTGGGTCCCGAGCTCGGTCAGGGCTACATTGTGGATTCGTTCATGGTGGTTGTGCTCGGCGGCGTTGGAAAGCTCGCGGGCACGTTGGCAGGAGCGTTCGGGCTCGGCATCGTGAACAAGCTGCTCGAGCCGCTTGCGGGCGCTGTGCTCGGCAAGATTTTCATTTTGGCCTTCATCATCCTGTTCATTCAACGGCGACCGCAAGGCATCTTCGCGCTCAAAGGCCGCGCCGCGGAGGTCGCATGAGTTCCGCAGCGGAAGCCAAAGACAAGGCGCTAATCGAAGCCGAAGACAAGGCGCTGGTCGAAGCCGAAGACAAGGCGCTGGTCGAAGCCGAAGACAAGGCGCTGGTCGAAGCCGAACACAATGCGGGCGAAGAGCCGCCGCCGGCACTCGAAACGGCGTCGGCGAAGCCGAGCGTGGCGTCAGCGCCCAAGGGTATGGCCCGCCTCGAGCCCGTGCTCTCCAAGAATGGATGGATCGCGTTCGGCGTCGTGACGCTGCTGGCTGTTGCGTTGGTGCCGATTCTGAACTCGATGCCTGCCGATTCGGCGCTGCACGTGCCGGACTACTTGGTGACGTTGTTCGGTAAGTTCCTGTGCTACGCGACCGTCGCAGTAGCCATGGATTTGCTATGGGGCTACGCCGGGATCTTGAGTTTGGGTCACGGCGTGTTCTTCGCGCTCGGTGGCTACGCGATGGGCATGACGTTGATGCTGGCCATCGGCGAAGCGGGCGTTTATCGCAGCAAGCTGCCGGACTTCATGGTGTTCCTCGATTGGAAGGAGTTGCCTTGGTTCTGGAAGCCGATGGACAACTTCTTCGTCGCCGTGCTCGCGGCGTTGATCGTGCCGGGGTTGTTGGCCTACTGCTTCGGCTTCTTGGCGTTCCGTTCACGCATCCGCGGCGTCTATTTCTCGATTATTACGCAGGCGCTGACGTTCGCGCTGATGCTGTTGTTTTTTCGCAATGAAACCGGCCTGGGCGGTAACAACGGACTTACGGATTTCAAGCACATCTACGGCTACCCGCTGTACGCGCAGAGCACCAAGCTCGGGCTTTACGCCGTTTCGGCCGCGGGCTTGATGGCGGCGTTCCTGATTTGCCGCTTCGTCACGACTTCCAAGGCGGGGCGCGTGCTGCGTTCGATTCGCGACGAAGAGAGCCGCATCATGTTCTTGGGGTATGATCCAACGCGCTTCAAGCTGTTCGTCTATACTCTCTCCGCGGTGTTGTGCGGCTTTGCGGGTGCGCTCTATGTGCCGCAAGTCGGCATCATCAATCCTGGTGAGCTCCAGCCGTCCAACTCGATCGAAATGGCGATTTGGGTTGCGGTCGGAGGTCGTGGAAGCTTGATCGGTGCGCCACTCGGCGCCTTCGTGGTGAACGGCGCGAAGAGCTGGTTTACTGTGGCGCTGCCCGACTTGTGGCTTTACGTGCTGGGCGCGCTGTTCGTGGCCGTAACCTTGTTCTTCCCGCGAGGCCTCGTGGGAGCACTTTCGGGCGCGCTCGCGCGGGTGCGAAAATGACGGAGAAAGCACACGTCTTGACTGACAACGCGAGCCCCGAAGTTCCCGCTGAAGAATCGGGCAAGTCGCCCGTTATGCCTGCCGCGACGCCCAGCGAACGCCCTGCCCGGCGCTCCTCCGTGAGCCTATTGCCGCGCCGGCGTACGGTCGAAAAGTCACGAGTCGACGCACTCACCAAGGGCCGCAAGGCGCTCCTGTGTGTCGACGACATCAGCGTGAGCTTCGACGGTTTCAAAGCGTTGAACAACCTGACCTTGGTGCTCGACGAAGGCGAGCTGCGTTGCATCATCGGCCCGAACGGCGCCGGCAAGACGACGCTGCAAGACGTGATTACCGGCAAGACGAAGCCGGATCAGGGCAGTGTCTTCTTGGTGGGCGACGATACGGATCTCACGCATCTCAGCGAGCATGAAATCGCGCAACGCGGCGTGTGTCGCAAGTTTCAGCGGCCCACGGTATTTCAAGGTCACAGCGTGTTCGAGAATCTCGAGCTGGCGCTTCCCGGCAACAAGAGCGTGTTCAAGAGTTTGTTCGCTCGTTTGTCGGGCGCGCAAAAAGAGAAGATCGAAAAGATCTTGGAAACGATTGGGCTCACGGAGCACATGTGGACGCGCGCTGGGCTGCTCTCGCATGGCCAAAAGCAGTGGCTCGAAATCGGCATGTTATTGGCTCAGGATCCGCGCGTGCTGCTGGTGGACGAGCCTGTTGCTGGCATGACCCATCAGGAAACGGAGCGCACGGCTCAGCTTCTGAACTCGCTGGCGGGTGAGCGTACGGTAGTCGTGGTGGAACACGACATGGAGTTCGTGCGCAGTATCGCGCGCACCGTGACCGTGCTGCACGAAGGCAGCGTGCTCGCCGAAGGCCCAATGGACGTCGTGCAGAACGACCCCAAAGTCATCGAAGTGTATCTCGGGGAAAGCTGATGCTGGAAGTAAGCGACCTCAATCAGTACTACGGTGAAAGCCACACCCTGTGGGATATGTCTCTCAACGTGCCCGAAGGGTCCTGCACGTGTTTGATGGGCCGTAACGGCGTTGGCAAGACCACGCTGCTAAAGACGGTGATGGGCCTCTTGCCGGCGCGCTCTGGTAAGATCCGATTCGGCACGCAGGAGTTGGCGGGAGCGCCGCCAGAGCTCCGCGCGCGCCGTGGTATCGGCTACGTTCCGCAGGGCCGCGAAATCTTCGGGCAGCTCACGGTCGCAGAGAACCTGCGCACTGGGCTTGCCGCTCGCGGCGATTCGGCCAAAGAGGTTCCCGAGCGCATTTTCGAACTGTTCCCTGTGCTCAAGAGCATGCTGCGGCGGCGCGGCGGAGATCTCTCCGGTGGTCAACAGCAGCAATTGGCGATGGGCCGTGCGCTGGCGCTCGATCCCAAGCTCTTGATTCTGGACGAACCGACCGAGGGGATTCAGCCGAACATCGTTTCGCAAATTGCGGACGTGCTGAACCAGCTCCGCAAGAGTGGCCTCACGATTTTACTCGTGGAGCAAAAGCTGCCTTTCGCGCGGCGCGTCGCGGATCGCTTTTGCATCATGGACCGCGGGCGGCGCGTAGCAGCAGGTGAGATGTCGGAGCTCAATGACGACGTCGTGAGCAAGTACCTCACCGTCTGACCCGGCCGCGAGAGCCACGATAACAGCGGTTGAATCGTCGAGTTCGAAGATCACGTGACCGAACTGCCGACGCGGTTTTCTGCTGCGGTTGCGAGGTCGCACGTGCTCGTACCCTGCTTTCGTGAAAACGCGCTAGCCTCGCGCCAATGGCTGACGGAAATCGCTTGCCACTGAAACGAACGGCACTCGAGTTGGGGTCGGGCCTCGCGCTCGGCTTCATTGTAGCGACCTTGGTCGGGCCGCGCTTTTTGAGCTGGTGGTACGAGCCGCCGAGCAAGCTCGCGATTTCGTGTGGGCCGAGCGTGGAGAGCGCGCTGAGTCAGTTCGTTGTGGTGCAGCTCGTAAGCGCAGCGCTCGGTGGCGTACTCGTATGCTTGGTGGCCTTCTACGCACGCAAGGTGTGGCGGAAGCGGAACCAGCCGGAAGCGAGCACGTAGCGCGCACTCGACGTGTGAGTGCGCGCGTTCTCACTACATCGTACTGCAGAGCTCGGAACTCCAATCGGCAGAGTGAGTGTGTTTGCGCCGAGTGCACACACGCTGAGCGTACTGAATTTTGCGTGCGTGTCTGAATAATCGAGTCATGATGCCGTAGGACGGTTGGGCCCTGTCCATGGCAATCTTCATGAAGCACTCGCTCTTCATCAGTTTCGCACTCGCTCTCGTTGCTTGTGGTGGTGGCGCTCCGCCGCCAGTTCACGAAGCCAAGGCTGACGCCGACTACGCGAAGAATTTGAAGCGGCGCAACGACCTGTCCGCCGAATTCAAAGCAGCGCCTCAGGACTATCGTCGGCGCTGCGAGATTCAGGCTGGCGACTGTCGTCTCGACGTCCGCGACAACCGCGACAAGGTTCTGCGCAAGCACCCGATGCTCGAGTGCCGCGCCACCGCCGACACGGATGCGGAATTCGCCTGCGTCGCCGAAAAGCTCGAGAAGCGCGGTGAAACGGCTGCGACCAGCGAGTACTACAAGCTCGATGCCTGGTGCCTCGAGAAGCTCGTGGCTTGCACGGCTCAGCTCTCGGACGAGGCACGCGGTGACGCCACGCGCGCTCTGGCAGCCAGCCGTCGTGAGCACATCGAGAACTCGAAGCGAGCGCTAGCGGCTCGTACTGCGGTGGAGTTCGCAGAGCAGAAGGTAGCGTACCTGCGCGCAATGCTGCCGCCGCAAGCCGACGGTGTGTGCCCGCAAGCCGAAGAGTTCGAGAAGTGTCGCGACAGCGCGAGGGCGCAGTCGAGCAAGTTCGATCGCGAAATCGAGAAGGACGAAGGCAGTTACAAAGAGGCAGATGCCACTGCGGCCTATGAAGCAAGCCGCAACGCCGAGGCCGCTTGCCACGAGCCGGCCTTCAAGTGCTTGAAAGCCAAGCTCGACACCTTCGGTGGCACGAACGAGACTCACACGTACATGGCGCAGACCTTGAAGTCTCTCGAGCGCCGCTCGCGCCTGGTTGCGGAGCGCGGCGACGAGGAGTCCAAGTCGTGTCTCAACCGCGGGCTCTCCCAGTATCAGAGCCGCATCATCGGCGACTATCAGAAGTTCTCGCGCGAGCCGGTGCTGTTCTTCCAAGCGCAGCTACATCGAGACTTCCGCGCGCTCTACGACACTCAATCAGGTTGCCTGCAGAGCCGCGCGCGTCCCGCGACGACTGACGCGAGCGCCGCTGTCGAGCCGGCGAGCCCTCAGGGTTCGCGGCAGAACTAAGCAGCGCGGCTCGTCCTACATCGGCCAGGTGGCCACAGTAGGAAACAGACTTGGCCTCCGCTGGCCTTGAGCGCAATTGGTTCCCCCTATTCGCCAGCGGAGGCCTTGTCGACTACCAGTTGCGCCGGCTCGCGAAATTGGTCCACGATTTCGGCGTGGCGGGTCGGCTCCCCCCATAAAGTTGGGCCTCGGCGGGTTTGTTGGGTGGCGCGCCGCAGGCGATGGCCGCGGGGGGCGCGCCTGCACGAACGCCCGATCTAGTCGCTTCTTGGCTGGAGTTTGGCAGTTTTCCTTTCTGGGACGGCGCCGAGCGCAGCTGAGATCGGGGGCGATTTCCTTCGTCCCTACGCAGAGCGCGAGAGTGTGCGCCGTGCCGCGCGCAGCTCACAAATCAGAGGCGGTTGCGGAGGTGGGTTCTTCCGAGCGACCCGTGACTTGCCGCTCATAGAGCGTGGAGATGCGATTCGCTCGCTTTTTTGGCAAGGCCAAGCTGCTGGGAGCTGCCGTGGCAACGCTCGCGCTAGCCGCCTGCTCCGGTAGTGACGACTCGGCAGATGCCGTGGTCGAAGCGCCCGCCAACAACGACGGATCGATGATCACCGGTCTAGCCGGTTCTCCTAGCGCGAGTTGCGGTGCGCTCGCGGTCACCGCAACTGAGAGCTACCGCCCGATCGACGTCGTCTTCATCATCGACAACTCCGCCAGCATGGACGATGAGATCCTGGCGGTCGAACGCAGCATCAACCGCGATTTTGCTGCGATTATGGAGCAGAGTGGGCTCGATTATCGAGTCATTCTGATTTCGCGCTACGGCAAGCTGGGCTCGCCGGTTGGCTTGAGTGACAATCCGATTTGCGTCGGGCGTCCGCTGGCGAACGCCGATTGCGACCCGTTGCCGCAAGAGCCGAAGAATGGCGAGCGCTTCTTTCATTTCAGCGCAAACGTTCAGAGCCACGACGCTTGGTGCGTGATGCTCGGCAGCTACGATAAGCCGGACGAATACGGTGACATTCCGCGACCTGGGTGGTTGACGTCGGCGCCGCAGGGGTGGTCGCAATATCTGCGTCCCGAAGCTTTCAAGACCTTCGTTGCCATCAGTGACGACGAGGTTGATTGTCGCGTGAACGGCCAATCCTTTGCCGACCGCGCTAGTGTCTCGGTGGGCGAGGTTGCGGCACAGTCCTTCGACGCGGCGCTGCTCAAGCTGAGCCCGGAGCAGTTCGGTACGGCGCGCAAGCGCAACTACGTGTGGCACAGCATCGTCGGTGTGCGGGCGTTTTCTCCCAGCAGCCCGGCGTGGTTGGCGTCTGCGCCGATGGAGACGGACACGTGTGGTGACGGCGCCGAGGGGCCCGGTACGGGTTATCAAGCTCTTAGTCGACTCACGGGTGGCCTGCGCTACCCGAGCTGCGATCACAAGAACTTCGACGCAGTGTTCAACACCATCGCCCGCGGCATCGTCGGGCGCGCCGAAATCGCCTGCCGCTGGCAAATACCCGAACCGCCGCGCGGCGAGCGCTTCGACCACGGTCGCGTGAACGTGCGTTACACCCCCGGCAGTGGCCGAAGGCCCGTGGACCTGCCCAACGTAGCCGACGCGAGTGGCTGCGGTAGCGCCGGCGGCTGGTATTACGACAATGCTGCCGCTCCGCAGAATATTGCGGTGTGCCCGTCGAGCTGTGGGGTGATGCGCGCCGACGAGGACGCCCGGGTGGACGTGCTGTTCGGCTGCGAGACCCAGACGCTGGTGCGCTGAAGAAAATCGCTCGGCTTCGGGAACCCCGGGTGTGCCGCGCTGTCCCTACAGAAACCCGGGGAGAGCTGCATGCGATTGAGCCGCGACTTACTCGAGATCGACCTGTATGCGTTGATTGGAGTCCACGAGACCGCAAGCTATGAGGAAATTCGGGCGAGCTATCGACGTAGCGCTCGTCAAAGCCACCCAGATATTCATCCCGACGACCCCGCCGCCCTTCGGCGTATGAAGAAGCTGAATGTCGCGGCGCGCATTCTCCTCGATCCCGCACAGCGGCGCGCCTACGACGAGGCCAGGTCTGCGAGCCGCGATCGTCGAAGGGGCAGCTGGTACGAGCGGGTGAGCGTTGGTCCGAGTGAGTGGGTGAGCCCTGAACCAATGGAGAACGTCAGTGACGACGCAAGCGCGGACAGCGAGGCGCCTGCGGAGTTTCGTCCGCGGCCGGCGCGTACGGCGCTCTTCGTGCAGGACTCGCTTTATGCGATGAGCAACGAGCGACGGCTCAGCCTTGCAGCGTTGTGCCTCGCGCTTGGCTGGAGCCTAATTTCGTACGCGCACCCGAGCAATGCGTTCTGGTTGTCGCGCCCGGGAGCCCACGCAGCTGCTCCTTAGGTCTAGCTCGGGGGAGGCGGAGCTGACGGGGTCACGCTAGCTCGGCGCGGCGGAACCGAGATGGGGGCGGTGCTGAGGCGCGGGCGTGGCTCCGTGCGCTCGGTGATCGCGAGCGGCAACGTAAACACCATGTGCACTCCTTTGCCGGGTTCGCTCTCCAAGCTGTAGCTACCACCCAGGGTGCGGCACACTTCGGCGATGGCGGACATACCCACGCCGCGGCCCGACGTATTCGAAACTTGCTCAGCGGTGGAGACGCCGGGCGCAAACAGCGCAGCCTCCAAATTTGCACGCGACTCGTGGGGAAGCCCTAGCTCTCGCGCGCGTTGGCGCACCTTCTCCCAGTTCACGCCGCGACCGTCATCGCGCACCTCGATTACGACGTTCCCGCCGACTTGGCGCGCCTTCAGCTCGACCTGATTCTTGGGAGACTTGCCGAGCTCTTCACGCTCTTCGCGAGTGTGCAGGCCATGATCGGCGATGTTGCGTACCACGTGTGCGAATGCAACCCAGAATGGCGCGAAGCGCGCGCTGGGTAAGCGCACTGCGTCCGAGCTCACGCTGGTTTCGAGTTCGGCTTTGCCCAAACGTTCGGCGAGGCCGCTCAACTGCTCTGCCGCGCGAAGCAGACGCATGCGCACCGGTTCGTGCTCGATGCGCTGCAGCAGACTCTCCACGCGCGGATAGGGCTTGGCCGCGTTGCGCAGCTCGTCGAGCTCGGCGCGTGTGACTTCGAAGCGATCGCCGATGTCGTCGCCCAGCACCGGCACGATGCGTTGCGCGAAGTTGTCCCAGGCGTTTTCGAGGGCGAGAGTGAGATCCGGTGCCTCATCGGTACGGCCTTCCACCAACGCTTGCTCGAGCACGTGGGCGGCTTCAGAGACGCTGTTCACGTCGAAAAGAGCAGCGTTGCCCTTGAGGGTGTGCACCGCGCGCATCTTCTCGGCGTGCGTCGCAAAATCGTCGTCGCGAATGCGCTCGAGCAGCTTGCGAGCTTCGCTGAAGAACTCGAGAAAGCCCGAGCGGTCCTTCAATACGCGTGCAATCGTCTTGATCTGCTCGCGTTGTACCGCTTCCGCTTTGCGCGCAGCGATCTCGTTGGTAACGTCCGACACCATCAACAGGGCACCCTGCACATTCTCGCCTTCCAAGATGGGCTTGTAGGACAGTGCGTAGTGCATGCCGTTGCGCTCGATGCGGCTCTTGGCTTGGTGCAGCACCACCTCGATGGGCATGAAGCCGTCGGTGAGTTGCTCCCAATCGAGCTTCAGTGTGAGCGCCAGCTGCGCGTCGTCGCCGCCCAGGTGTTGGTAGTAGCTCTGACCGGCAGCGGGCGCACCGAAGAAGGAGTCGAAGGCGCGTGAACGTTCGCCCGACATGCTGCCGTCGCGCTGCAGCGAGACCAGGCCTTGGTCGACGGTGTCGAGCACGAGCCGCATGTCCTCGTTGCGCTTTTGCAACTCGCGGGTTCGCTCGGCGACGAGTGCTTCCAAGTTCTCGCGATGTGCTTCCAGCTCCTTGTCGCGGATCTGGATCCCAGACAGCATCTCGTTGAAGGCGTCAGTCAGAGCGCCGAGTTCGTCGTGGCTGGTCTTCTCTGCGCGTAGGGAGAAATCCTTGTCTTTTTGCACGCGGCCGGCGACGCGCGCCAAGCCGAGCACGCTGCGCGAGATGCCGCGCCCAATGAACCAGGCCAGCAACAGCGAGACCGCTACCACCGCGAAGACCAGGTTGCGTGAATACGCCAAGGCTGACTGGGTGGCTGCCACCTTGCTCTTTGCAACCTCGCGTGCGCGCCGCGCCAACTCGCGCTCGACATCGCTGAGGCCGGCGATCTTCTGGCTCTGTGTCGCGTACCAATCCTTGGCATCGATGCCGAAGTCGTCGTCAGTCGTCTCCAGGGCTTTCTTGCGCATCTGCGCGGCCTTTTCGACGGCGGCGCCGCGCAGTGCACGCTCGAAGAGTCGCGCTTGCTCATCGGAGGCGAGGCTCTTCAGTGACTCGATGTAGACGCCTTCCTCGGTCACCAGCGTAACGAAGTAGCGGTACAATCCGGGCGCGAACTCGCCGTGCGCGAAGGTGTGGTTCAAAACCGCGTGCTCACGCGAGCCGCGCTCTTTCACCTGCATGGTCGCGACCAGCGTCGAAAGCGCGCGCAGAAGCTCACCATCGTCGCTGAGCTGAGTCAGTGCGGCGCTGGCGCTGATGAGCTCGTTGTTGGTTTCGCCGTAGAATTTGAGCACTTCGTCGATGTTGGCGTTCGGCTCGAGCAGCTTGCGGCGCTGATCGCCGAGCTCCTTCAGCTGCGCACGTGCGCGGCCGAGATCACCACCCAGTCGGCGCGGCAGACGTGACAGATCGCGCTGCGCCAAGAAGTCATCCATCGTGCGTACGGCAGCGTCGGTTTTCGCTTCTTGCGCGAGGAGCGCCGCCGTGTCGGGAGACTCGAAACCTGTCGCCAAAGCAGCCAGGGCACGTTCGGACTGAAGCTCGGCGATGGTACCCGTCATGCGCGCCGACAGCTCCGCCAGGTCCTCGACGGAGCCAATGCCTTCGCTGCTACGTGCTCGTTCGCGCGCTTCGCGCGTTATGTGAGCGGAGAGGAGGAGCGCGCCGATTACGGGAACGCCAGCTAAGATGGCGAGTTTAACGGCGATCTTGCGCAGTTTGTCGAACATGGAGAAATCCCCAGGAGCCTTGGGATGCAGAATCTTCAGCGGCCCGTGCTGTGCCGACTGAACCCCCCGCGATCTGCAAATTGACGAGTTCTGCCGTGTAACGTTTCGCTACCAGACGTCGAGTCTGTCGCTAGTGACGAAAATCACTCATGGAAATCCGAGCACGGCGGGCACTTAACGGGCCCCAAAGCCGTGACGTTCGCGCGCGGGCAAACCCGTACCAATTCGAAAGAACAGCACAATGCGAAGCCTGACCAATGGAGTTCTGGCGGCTGCACTGGGGGCGTCGGCGAGCATTCTTGTGTGTGCCTCCGCGCATGCTCAAGAACAACCCGCTCCGGCCGCGCCCGCTCCAGCCGCGCCCGCTGCAGCCGCGCCCGCTGCAGCTGAGCCCGCACCAGCTCCAGCCGAGCCCGCGCCCGCTGCGCCAGCACAGGGCGAGAACGCAGAGCTCGACGAGCTCAAAAGGCGCGTCGATGAACAAGAGAAGCAGATCGAGGAGCTGAAGGAAGCGCAAGATGAAGCGGCCACGGCTGCCGCCGAACAGGAGAGCCAACCGCAGAAGCTCAACATCTATGGCTTCATGGACATGGGCTTTCAGCGCGCATGGACCAAGGCCGAGTCGCCGCTGACGCACTTCTTGAACGCGAACGCCGCGACGTTCTTGATTGGTAATCTCAATCTGTACTTCGACGCTCAACCGGTGAAGAACTGGCGTGGTCTCTTGGAAGTGCGTTTCACCAACGCTCCGCACGGCAACGTGGAGAGCGTTGGCGGCCTGGGCGGCACGTTCAGGCGCACCTCGACCGAGCAACTCGATCCCCACGGTTCGTCGCTGAATGCTCCGATGTGGGGCGGCTACACCGTGATTGAGCGCGCGCACATCGACTGGACGCCACGTCAGGAGATCAACCTGCGTGTTGGCAACTTTTTCACGCCTTTCGGCATCTGGAACGTCGATCACGGCTCGCCCACTTTGATCTCGACGGCGCTGCCGCAGATCATCGTGCAAAAGATGTTTCCGATCCGGCAGACCGGCTTGATGCTGTACGGCAGCACCATCACCGGCGCCTGGGAGCTCGGCTACATGGCAACGCTCACCAACGGTCGCCAGGAGCTCTCGAATTTCGACTTCGACGACGACAAGGCTCTCGGCGCGCGCGTATACGCTCGCAACGACGGTGACATCCGCTCGGCGTTCGGGTTCTCGTTCTATACGGGCGACCACAACGACCGCGTGGTGAGCATCACCGCGGTGCAGCCGAGCCTGCAATTTACGACCACCGAGAGTTTCCGCTACAAGGAGTGGGTAGCCGGCACGGATGTGTCGCTCGACATCGGCAGCTCTCGAATTCGCGCGGAGGCTGCGGTTCATCGCGTGAAGTACGACGAAGGTAAGCGCGCAGCGACTGACCCGTTGTTTGCGCCTGGTGGGCTGTCGGCAGACGCCTACTTCACCACCGCCTATTTGATCTGGGCGCACCAGCTGCCGTGGGCTGGCCTCGAGCCGTTCATCTTCGGCGAAGCCATGCAGGGTGCCTTCACGATCTCGGATTCGATCGCGACCTTGTCCGCCGGCCTGAACGTACGCTTCACGCCCGCAACCCTGCTGAAAACACAGGTCACTCGCGGGTTTCTGTTCAATGAGCACGGTGGTGGCTCAGCGAACCCCTCGCAACACAACACTACGGTCCTTTTCACCCGTCTCGTGCTGGCATTCTGATGAAACGCCGAATTGCTCTGCTCGTCCTCTTCGCTGCCGGGTTGCTTTGGCCGCAACCTGGTTCCGCCGGTGAAGATGTCATTGCGGTGATCGCCAATAAGGATGTCCCGCAAGCCAAGTTGTCACGCGACGAGTTGCGACCGATTTTTCAGGTTACCAAGACGCGGTGGCCGAATGGCAACGCCATCGTGCCGTTGAACCTGCCCGAGGAGAACTCGCTGCGTAAAGGTTTCGATAGCGCCGTCCTCGGTCTCGACCCGGATCGTGTCGCGCGCTACTGGATTGATCGCAAGATTCGCGGCGACGGTCGCCCGCCGAAAAAGCTGAGCAGCCCGGGCGCGGTGCTGAAAGCGGTGGGCAAGACATCTGGCGCGATTGGCTATGTTGCGATCGGCGACGTGGACGCCAGCGTGAAGGTGGTCGCCAAGGTCAAAGGCGGCAGTGTTCTCCCTCCCTGAACGGAACGCACGATATGAACAAGCACACGAAATTCGGTTGGATCGGCTGGGCTTTCGTGCTCGGGCTAGCGATGGGCTGCTGGGACGACGATCCTTGTGATCCTGACCAGGTCTTCGTCGATGGAGTTTGTCGCGCAGCCCCCGCGGGTGGCGCCGGCATGTCCTCGACAGGCGGTCAGAGCTCAGTAGGCGGCGCGGGTGGCAACGCCAACGGTGATGGGGACAGCACTTGGGGCAAAGCTTGCGCTATGCCAACAGACTGCACGGGTGACTCCCCGATTTGTGCGCCTTCCCCGCTAGGTTATTGCACGAACATCAACTGCTCTGCGGGCGAAGCCAATGCCGACATCTGCCCGGTGGGCTGGATGTGTTTCCCCGCTGGCAACGGCAATCCATCGGCCTGCGTTCGACTGTGAACAGCAGTCGTGCCTGCTCGAACGCGACGCTCGCGCCTTCCTTGTTTCAGCGCACCAGTGCGTTGACCAGTGAACGTAAGCCCTCGATATCGAATGGCTTTTCGACGCGTAAATTGGGTACCTGATCCAGGAACTCACGTGCGCGTGTCGTGAACGCCCCGCCGGTGAGGAACACCACTCGTGAGGCTTGGAAGGCGTGCCGCGCGATGAGCTCGTCATAGACGTCCATGCCCGTCATCTGCGGCATCATCAAGTCGCACAATATGACATCGAAACGTGCGCCCCCCTCGATGAGATCGAGTGCGCGCCGCCCGCTGCCCACCGCCGTGACTTCATGATCCGAGCCGAGAACACGCTCCACGGTGCGCGCGATTCCTTCTTCATCATCGACGACCAGCACCGCACCACGGCGCGCTGCGCGTGAAGGCGCGGACGACTCGATGGCCTCCGGCGAGAGCTCTGATTCAGCGGCAGGCAGCGTGACTCGGAATATCGTTCCGCGCCCCGGCTGGCTTTCGAATGAAATTTGCCCGCCGAACGAGCTGACGATGCGATGGCAGATCGAAAGGCCGAGGCCGGTGCCGACGCCGATCGGCTTGGTGCTGAAGAACGGCGTGAAGATGCGTGAACGAACCGAGTCCGGGATGCCGACGCCGGTATCCGAGATCGTCACGACTACGTGGCCGTTCGAGTCCGCGGAGGTCTCGATTCGTACCTGATTCTGCTCGTAGCGGCCTTCCGGAATGGCTTGCGCCGCGTTGATGATCAGATTCAGAAAAACCTGTCCCAAGCGCGATTCGTTGGCCAGCGCCGGAGGAATGCTGGCGTAGCGCTTGCGTAGGCGAGCGCGATGGCGAAGCTCATTGGAGGCAAGACGTAAGGTCGATTCGAGCACGCGCTCGACGTCGACGGGCCCACAGGAATCCTCTTCGCCGCGAGAAAAAATCTTCAAGTCGCGGACGATATGCCGCACACGTTCGGCTCCCGCGCGTGCGTCGCGGAGCTCGGCGAGCAATGCCGGGCGCCCGCTGGATTCGGCCTGCAGCGCACCGACCGCAATATCCAAATTGGCTAACACCGATGCGAGCGGATTATTGATCTCGTGTGCAACGCCGGCAGCCAGCGTTCCCACCGAGGCCATGCGATCAGCAAGGATGAGCTGAGCTTCGGCTTGCTTACGCTCGCTGATGTTGCGCAGAATCACGACCGCGCCGCTGATGCCCCCATCCGCGCGGATGGCGCCGAGGTGCGCCGAGTACCAGCTGCTCTCGCTATCTAAAACGGTGAGCTCCGTCTCGCAGCTGGCGGCTTGACCCGTGGCGATCACGTGCGACAGCGTTCGCGTCAGGGTTTCATGGTGCTCACTGCGTTGATAAGTCAGCCATGACGACCCCACCACGTTTTCGTTGCTCAACCCCGGAAAGCTGCGGTTGATGAAACGAATCATGCCGCCGGCATCGACGTGCACGATCAGGTCTGGCGCGTTTTCTAGGATGGCCTGCAGAAGGCCGGCTTGCTCGCTGGCTTTGCGTTCGGCTGCTTCACGCGCCGAAAAGGCGCTCGATAGCGTGAGCACTTGCGTGATCTGGTTGCATACGCCCTGCGCGAAGGCTTGCCAGTCGTCCTGATCGATGTCGTCCTCGCGCGGGACCATGAACAGCGCACCCAGGCGCTGCGGCCCGTAGGCGAGTGGCATCAGTAACGCTACTTTGGCATTACAACGCTTCAGCAGATCGGCGGACGCGTCCACCGGCAACGAGTCGGAGGGCAGGCGCGTCGCGATCCCCGCTTGGATCACGGAACGCAGCAATTGCTCGTGACCGAAGAAGCTCCGCAGATCATCGCGTTGCCAACCAGCATCGCCACCCAGCGTGCGCGCGGAAATCGAGCCATCTTCTCCGAGCAGGTACAGCGCGCCCACCGAGATGCCACCCGCGTCGAAACAAGCCGCCAGCGCTTCGTCGAGAGTGCTGTTCAAGTCGCGATGATTGACGACTGTTTCGGAAATGCCGGTCAAAACGGTGAGCTCGGCTGCCAGGGCCGAACAGCGGCGTGCCAGACCCGCGTTGAGTTGAACCTGGCGCTCGAGCTGCCGCACGGTACGGCGCGCGCGATCGCGCTCGAGATCACCTCTTGGCTCAGTCGGGAGCGTCGCGCTCGTCGCGGGCGCGTCGTGCGTTTGCCGTAGCGCTTCGATCAGTGCCTTCAGGTCTGGAGTACGCGGCACTAGCTCGTTCGCGCCAGAACGCCGCGCCAGCTCTCGATCGGCCGGTTCGACGTAGCTGGACGTGATGAGCAACACCGGCACGTCTGCCAGCGCCAGCTCGTTGCGCACCGCGAAGGACAAGCCGAAGCCGTCCAGCTCCGGCATCGTCACGTCGGATACGATCACGTTCGGCTTGACGTGCCGCGCGCTGGCGAGCGCCTCACTGCCATTTTGCGCGGTTCGCACATCGAATCCGTGCTGGGCCAGACGAAAGCGTGTCAGCTTGAGTTGTGCGCTGTCGTCGTCCACCAACAAGAGTCGCTTGCCGGCACCGAACTGGTCGGCGGTCTGCATGCGGCGCGGTAGGCGTGCCTCTACGACGGCCACTAGCTGCGACGGCTCGATTGGCTTGATCAACACGTCATCGAAGCCGCCCGCCGAGATCCGCGCCTCTTCGAACTTCGAGACATAGCCAGAAAAAGCCAGAATCGGAGTCGCGCGCGCACCCGCTCGCGCGCGAAGTTCATTGACGAGCGAGAAGCCATCCATGTCCGGCAGCACGATGTCCTGCAGGATCAAATCGGGTTCGTGAGCCATCAACGCGAGAGCGCTCTGACCATCCGGCGCCTCCAGCACGGCGTAGCCGCGCTTCTCCAGCGAGAAGCGTACTAGCTTGCGCGTAGTTGGATTGTCCTCGACGAGCAGAATGGTCTCCAACCCTCACGCCTCCTTTCCTGCGCTTCGAGAGCTCAGCAGCTTGGCAATGTACTCGGGCAAGCCGCGGGTATCGATTGGCTTCGTGACATAGGCATCACAACCTGCCGCCAGAGCCTTGGCTTCGTCCCCCTTCATGGCAAACGCAGTCACGGCTACGATTAAAGTGTTCTGCAATGAAGCCTTCGACTTCAGCAGCCTCGTGAGCTCGAGCCCGTCCATGCCGGGTAGCTGAATATCCATCAAAATCACGCGTGGATTCAAGGTTTGCAGGAGTGCCAGCGCTTGCGCTGCGCTTGCCGCTGTATGTACCTCGTAACCGCGCGACGAAAGCAGGAAAGACACCAGCTTCAAGTTCGCCGGATTGTCGTCGACGATCAGGATCGGCTCTCCCGCCATTGTTGACCTCCGCTGCGCAGCGGCGCGAAACTCCATTGTACTTGCTTCGCTCGCCGGCGCCGAAGGTTCTCTCGCGCGCGTCAAAAAACTCACTCTGAATACCTGCCGGGTGATCTCGTACGAGAGTCTGCGTCGGATTCCGCCGCGTTGACGAAGTCGATGTAGCCCACCATCATCCCCTCACGGATGTCGTCCGCGTGCGGATGACGCGCTCGGCAAGATGTGGTTGGCATGCAGAGTTGCTGGTTCGGAGAGGAGGATAAGTCCGGCTTCGCGAGCTTGCTGGAAGCGTGTGAAGCGCAAGCGTCGGCGATCGTAGGGGAGTTCGCCGACAGCGGCGCGTCGATATCCGCGCGGAGTGAGACGGCAGCGCGCAAGCTCGCGGCGCTTGTGGCCAGCGACCTGCGAGCAGAGTTGCGAAAAGGCGCTGCGGGTGAACCCGCTGGGTTGGAAGAACTACTCACGCGCGTCGGCGTTTTGTTGGCCGAGGCAGGCGTTGGCGCTCGCGATTATTGGCAGCTGCTGGCGCGTGGCAGTGCCTCGATCAAGGCGATTCTGCTGCGCGTTTATGCGCGCGATCCGGAGCGAGCTCGAGCGGCGCTTTCCGTCGCGGAGCGCAGTTTCGCGCGGATAAGCGTGGCTTTGGCGGAGTCGGAGCTGGCCATCAAAGAGAGAATGCTGGGAGAGGAGCGGCGCCGCGCGGAGCAAGCTCTGCTGCGCTTCTCGCGCCTTTTCGAAGCGAAGATCCTCGGTATTCTAGTGTGCGACTTGGTGGGCAACATTCTCGAAGCCAATGACGGCTTCCTCGAGATGGTGGGTTATACCCGCGAGGAGCTGCTTTCCGGCAGGGTGCGCTGGGTCGAAATGACCCCGCCCGAATACAAGCAACTAGATGATGACGCTGTCGAGCAACTGAAGGTACGTGGCGTCACGCGGCCCTGGGAGAAAGAGTACATCCGCAAGGACGGCACGCGTGTCCCGATTCTAGTGGGCGTGGCGATGCTGAACGAAACCGAGTGCGTCGCGTTCGTGCTCGACATCACCGAACGCAAGCGCTTGGAGGAGCTACGCCAGCGCAGCGCCGAGCTCGAGGCGCAGAACAGGCGCATTCGTGAAGCGAGCCGGTTGAAGAGCGAGTTCTTAGCCAACATGTCGCACGAGCTGCGCACGCCGCTGAACTCGATCATCGGCTTTGCGGAGTTGCTGCACGACGGCGCCGTCGACAAGGACTCGGCGCAACATCAGGAGTTTTTGGGGGACATTCTCTCGAGTGGTCGCCATCTGCTGCAGCTCATCAACGACGTACTCGACTTGGCCAAAGTCGAAGCCGGGAAGATGGATTTCAGACCGGAGTCAGTGGATGTCGAGCAGCTCGTTGTAGAGGTGTGCGCGGTGTTGCGTAGCATCGCGGCCAGCAAGCGCATCGAGCTCACCAGCACCGTGGCTCCCGAGGTGCGGCACGTCAAGTTGGACCCCGCTCGCTTGAAGCAGGTGCTCTACAACTACGCATCCAACGCGATCAAGTTCACGCCCGAGGGCGGCCGCGTGGTGTTGCGCGCGCGCGCCGAAGGTGACGACTCAATCGCCGTCGAAGTCGAGGACAACGGCGTCGGCATCGCCAGCAGCGACTTCGAGCGATTGTTCGTGGAGTTTCAGCAGCTCGATCCAACTTCCACCAAGCGCCAGGGTGGCACCGGGCTCGGGCTGGCGCTCACCAAGCGCATCGTCGAGGCACAAGGTGGTTCGGTGGCGGTGCAGAGCACCCTGGGGCAAGGCAGCTTGTTTTCGGCAATTTTGCCCCGTCATAGCGATGTCGCCAACGAGCAAGTGGCCGCCATCGCGATTGGTCGACGACACGCCGGCGCGTCAGCAGTGTTGGTCGTGGAAGACGACCCACGCGACGGAGCGCTGATCGTTAATACGCTGTCGCGTGCGGGCTATGACGTGGAGATTGCTGGCACCGGACAGGAAGCCGTGAACGCCTGTCGCGAGCGAAGCTTTGATGCGATCACATTGGATTTGCTGCTGCCCGACACCACTGGACTGGAAGTGCTGCACCGTATTCGCGAAGACGGCAAGAATCGAGCGACGCCGATTTTGGTGGTTACCGTCGTTGCCGAACGCGGAGTAGTTGGAGGTTTCGCTGTCGAAGACTACTTACAAAAACCCGTCAATGGCCGAGATCTGTTAGTGGCGCTGCAACGCGCCGGCGTGCCCCCCGACAAGAGCGGCACGATTCTGGTCGTCGATGACGATCCCGCGGCTCTCAAATTGATGGATACCACGCTCAGAACGCTCGGCTACAACGCGCAAGTCGTTTCCAACGCCGAGAGCGCTTTGATGCTTGCCAGCGCACGCCGGCCGCTGGCGGTGATCTTGGATCTGTTGATGCCCGGGGTCGACGGTTTCGCCTTCCTACTGCGCTTCCGCGCCATTCCGGAGAACGCGTCTGTTCCCGTGGTGGTTTGGACGATGAAGGACTTGAGCAGCGACGACCACGAGCGCTTGCGACAGCTATCGCAAGCAGTGATCGCGAAGGGCACGGGCAGCTTGCTGCTCGACCAGCTGCGCGCGCTGTTGCCATCAGCCTCCCCAGCGGAGGAAGGAGGACACCTTGACCCATCTCATCTCGATCGAAAAAAAGGGTGACACGCGCGGGAACGAGTTCTCGCTCTCAGCAGAGGCAATCGTAGACGAATACGAGCGCCTCGAAGTCGCGCGCCACCCTCTCTTCCTCAAGCTGGATGCGCGGCCCGTCGATCTCGGCGCCGTGTGGCTGCTGATGGCCAACTTGGCTGCTGGAATTTCCCGCGATTTCGTAATCTGGCTCGCGCAAACCATAGCTCGTGTCGAAGATCGGCGCATCGCTTCGTTGTTGGCCAAGCAGCTCAACGACGAGCTCGGCAATGGCAGCTTCAGCGGCATTCACAGCAAGCTGTTGGACAAGTTCATCGTCGCGCTGGAGCGTTGGCGGCCCGACGGTGCGGATTCTTCACGCGTGCTGGAGCCGGGCCGCACGTTGGCGCGCCGAGCGTCGCAGCTGTTTGCCAGCAGCAGCGTTTACGAGGCGCTCGGCGCGCTGATGGTGGGCGAAATCTTCGCGAAGAAGATGGATCACTGCGTGGGTGATCAGATCCGGCGGCAGAGCGCAATCAGCGACGACGACCTCACCTGGCTCGTGATTCACGAAACTCTCGAGGTCGATCACGCCGACGATTCACGCGAGCTCGCGGCGCTGGTACCGAACGACGAAGCCGCTTTGCAGGAATGTCGTCGCGGCGCGCGAGCGCAGTGGCACCTTTTGTGGGAGTTTCTGGACGGCGTTCACGCCGTGGCCGCTCGTTATCCTTCCTGAGGACGCCATGAGAGCTTACGTGCTGGAAGGGGTGGGGCTCGATCGGCTCGAGCTCGTCGAGCGCCCAGCGCCGAAGTTGGAAGCCCGCAAGGTGCTACTCAAGATGCGAGCGTTCTCTTTGAACGCGCGCGACCTGCAAACGGTGCACGGTCACTATCCGATCAACTGTGGCTTTCCCGTAGTGCCTTTATCAGATGGCGTGGGCGAGGTCGTCGCGCGGGGCGACAGCGTCACGCGTTTCGCGGTGGGTGAGCGCGTCGCGCCGATCTTCGCGCAACGCTGGCTTTCTGGGCCACGCGATGCAGATACGTGGGCGTCGACGTTGGCCTCCGATCTCGATGGAGTGCTCCAAGAGTACGTCGCGCTGCATGAGGATGGGCTGGTTCGCGTTCCAGACCATTTGAGCGACGTGGAAGCCGCGACGCTGCCGACCGCGGGGGTGGCGGCGTGGGAGGCTTTGGTCTCGCGCGGTCAGGTGGGTGCAGGTGATCGCGTTTTGGTGCAAGGCACGGGTGTGGTTTCCCTGTTCGCGTTGCAGTTCGCGTACATGCTGGGCGCACACGTGATCGTCACGTCAGAGAGCGCGGAGAAGCTGGAGAAGGCACGCGCTCTGGGCGCATGGGAGACCGTGCTGCGCAGCGATCCGGAGTGGCCGGCTCGCGTTCGAGAGCTCACCTCCGGGCGCGGCGTCGACCACGTAGTGGACGTGGCGGGTGATTTGTCCGCTTCAGTCGCGTGTGTGCGAAGCGGCGGCTGCATCAGCCAGGTGGGCTACTTGGCCAAGCTGAAGCTCGAAGTCGACGTGTTCCAATGGCTATTGGCGAACGCGCGGCTCGAGGGCGTCAGTGTGGGCCCTCGCGCGAGCTTCGAGGCAATGAACGAAGCCATCTCGCGGCACCGCTTGCGCCCGGTGATCTGGCGGCGCTTCGAGTTTTCGCGCGCGCGCGAGGCTTACGCGAGCCTGCAGGCGAGTGATCGATTCGGTAAGGTGGTGTTGACGCTTTGAAAGTGCGTTTCAGCGGCTGTCGATCTCGTACTTGAGCACATAACAGAACGGCACGGCGCGGCCGCCTTCGATGAGGGGGCGGTAGCGCCAGCGCGACAGCGCGCGAGATACTTCGCGGTCGACGCCCGGATCAGCCGAGCGCAGAAAGCCGATGCCCGTGACGCTGCCCTCAGTGTTCACGCAGATGTTCACCGTCGTGCTGAAGGTCTGCCCCGAACGCTCCAGCGCGCGTGGCAAGTGCGCACGGAATGGTTCTGCAGTCGGATTTACTGCGAGTTGCCCATGTCCCAATTTGGAGCTCAGCTTGCGGGGACCCCCGGCCTTCGGCGCTGCAGCGCTGGGCGGCGGAGGATTCACGGCGGCAACGCTTGCGCTAGCTCGCGTCGGCGTTTCGCTGCTGGGTGCGAGCGATAGCCCTGAACCAACTTGCAATGCCGCACTGGCATCGACTTCGGGAACGGCCGAGGCCGTGCTGGTCGCGACGGCGACGGCGGTCGGAATTGTCGTGCCGCTATCGATCGGAGCTGCTTCGCGTGCTTCAGCCGTGTCGTTGCGATCGGCGTGGGCAGCGCGTACCGAGCGCAGCACGCGCGCTGGCGGAGCGTAGTTGGTGCGTTGTGCAACGGCGCTCGTGCGTGCCGAAGGAGTGGCGCTCTCTTGCGCGGCTGGATCTTCGGCGCTGGCCTTAGCTGGCGCGAGGGAAGCTGCCTCGGGCGCAGCTTTGCTGCCCGGGGCCGCGCTGTGCGCGCCGCTCACGGGTTTGCTGGCCTGCAAGAACGTCTGCGCGGCGACAGCCACCACGCCCAGCGTGAGCAGCAGAGAGCCCGCCGCCCAAACGGCGTTGCGCGAGCTAGAGCGCGCCGGATGCGGATGGCTAGCGACCATGGCCGGCACGCTTGCTGCCGAGTCTCGCGCGGAGGACTGCTCCGAAAGCTCCTCGGCCATGCGCAACGTGGCGCGCCGCTCGACCATGCGTTGCTTCAAGAGGTCTTCCAGGTACTCCAGGGTGACGCGGTCGCCGTTTGGTCCGAAGGCTTCGGGCAGCGCTGCCTCGAGCGCTTCGAGAAGCTCGGCGGCGGACGCGTATCGCCGGTCCTTATGTTTTTCTAGGGCCTTCAGCAGCACGACCTCGAGCGCTTCGGGGTAGTCCTCTACCAGCGCCGAAGGCGGCGTGACGGGTTGTTCAGAAAGGATGCGCGCGATGGTGTCATTCTCGTTGCTGCCGCGGAACGGGTGCTTCTGCACCGTCATCAGGTAGAGCAGAAGGCCTGTGGCGTACACGTCCACACGCGCGTCTACCGCCTCACCGCGCAACTGCTCAGGCGCCAGATAGGACAGCTTGCCCTTGATCTCGGGACCGCCCGGCGCTGCGTTAGCGGCCGTGGTGGCAACGCCGAAGTCTACGATCTTCACGTTGCCCGAGTACGTGACCAGCACGTTGGATGGCGAAATGTCGCGATGAACCAAGCCAACGCGATTGCCATAGGCGTCGCTCAGATCGTGAGCGGCCTGCAAGCCGCGGCAAACCTGCCCAACCAGGTTGACCGCAACGGGAAGCGGGACACCACCGCGTGCGACCGCTTCCCGCAAGATGAAGCTCAACGACTCGCCGAACACGAGCTCCATGACTAGGTACAGCGTGCCTTCGTGTTCTCCTAGCTCGATCGTCTCCACCACGTTCGGGTGATGAATCTGAGATGCCAGAGTGGCTTCCTGAAACAGCATCTGCTCGAGCTTCTCGTCATCGACGGCTTGCAGCACTGTTTTCACCGCGACCAACTTGCGGAAGCCGCGCGTGCCCTTGAGTCGCGCTGCCCACACATTACCCATGCCGCCGGTCGCTATCGGCAGCAGCATCTCGTAGCGGCCCAGCATTTGGCCTGCTTCGAGCTGACCATCAAGCTTCTTCGAATTCACCGACACGTGACACCTCCGTGCCTAAACGCCTTGTCGTAAGCCTCTGAGCTAGCGCAGGCGCAAAGCGCAAAGCTCCCCAACTCATGCCGCGTGCTGCGGAATCGAGATCCCTCTAGGCTCACGATCACTCATTGTCGCAGAGCGCATAGAGGGTCTGCAAGCGCGTGCCTTACGATTTGTCGCATAAAAAAACACGCAGTTTCTTGGCGAAACACGCCGTGAGGCGTGAGTCAATTTTGCGACACGCTTTTCTAAACTCATCGCGATGATCTCGATTCGTGAGACACGCGGATCTCTTTTATGAGGGGAGATACCAAGTCGCGCTCGCGGTCTACCACGCGCTCTACCACCCTCGGCCAGCACCAATCCCACAACCACCATTTCGATTTCCTCACCCCCCACATTAGCTGTCGGAGGGGTTACACGCAACACACGAGGGTAATCGACGCCTACATCGGAGCTTTGGAGTCATCGCCAAGAAACACGCTCGAGTCGCTGCTCGCGCGCAGGCAGTTCGGCTCTGCGCCGCAGCTCTGAAACAGGCGGATCTCTTGGCCATTCTCGATTGCGAAGCGAGGTGGGACAAGCGCGTCGATGTGGGTTTCGTGGAAACGCACGTTGCGGCAATGCTGGCAACGCGCACCTTCGCGAGCAGTGATGGAGACACCCTCGAAGCTGACGTCAGCGACTGGCAGCTCGGGTAGACCGATGATTTCGAGCGCCCGTCCGGCAGCGTTGGCGCTGATGTTTCGGACGCTCACGTCACGTATGAGGGGTGGTGTTTGGCTGCGCGGAACTAGCGTCGAGGAGCCGTACGCGCTGGTTACCTCCACCACTTGCAGGCGGATATCGCGATGCCGGACGCCTTCGTAGTAGATACTTTCGACCCATCCCCCGCGTCCTCGCATCGACTTGATTCGCAAGCCGCGATCGGTGCCCACGAACTCGCAATCGTGGGCGTAGACGTTGCGAACCCCACCCGACATCTCGCTGCCGATGACGACTCCGCCGTGCCCGCGTTCACCGTGGACCCGCCGCACCACGACGTTCTCGCTCGGTTTGCCTACGCGCCACCCGTCCTCGTTCAGGCCCGACTTGATGACGATACAATCGTCACCCGTACTAAAGTGCGAGTCTTCAATTAGGACGTTACGGCTCGAGTCCGGGTTACACCCGTCATTGTTCGGGCCCTCTGTCTCAACCCGAACCCGCCGTACAATCACGTTCTCTGAATAGACAGGGTGAATCGTCCACATTGGGCCGTTCTGGATGGTCACCCCTTCTACGAGTACGTTCTTGCACCCGAAGGTTTGGATGAAGCTCGGTCGCAGCCCGCCTTCCTGCGCCAGAACCCGCTTCTCCACGGGGACGTCGTCTGCCGCCAGCTGGTAGAGCCGCTCGGCGACTGCCTTTTGGGTTTGTTTCCAGGGCCACCAGGCGGAGCCCTGTCCATCGAGTGTGCCCTCGCCGGTGATGGCGACGTTTTCCGCGTCCCGCGCGTAAATCAGGGGTGAGAAGTTGTAGACTTCAATCCCTTCCCAGCGCGTCAAAACCGGAGGCAGGTAGTCAGCGAAGTTTTGGCTGAAGCGAATCCGCGCGTCGCGTTGCAGATGCAGGCGGATGTTGCTCACCAAGTGAATCGGCCCCGAGAGCCAGACGCCTGCCGGCACCTCCAAGCTGCCGCCCCCATCGCGAGCTAACTCCGCGATGGCTAGGCGAAACGCTTCCGTATTTGGTGTCACGCCGTCGGCGACTGCCCCGAATGCGCGCAGGTCGACGCTGCGAGGGGGAAAGCGTGGCCGCTCGAGATTGGGCATCGCGAACGGAGCGCGAATGGGTTCGATGGTCTCGAGCTCGGCGGGGATTGGGTCGACGCTGACCCTCGACTCCGGACGCACCGCGCGTGGCTCGGGCTGCGCTTGCGAGCAGCCGATCGAAACCAAAATTAGCGCCCACCCACGCGTTAGTCGATTCGACACAACGCTCGTTTGCCCATAAAGCTCTGTGTCGTCAATCGGCCTAATTTTAGCCTGAATTAGGCATTCATCTTTACTGCTCACGCGCGCATCAAATCGGCTAAATGCGAGAGCATGCGCGTCGACGCCCATCAGCACTATTGGCGAGTTGCTCGCGGCGACTACTTCTGGATGGGACCGGAGGTGGCGCCTTTGTGTCGGGATTTCTTGCCGCCCGAGCTCGAACCGTTGCTCGCCGCGAACGGCTTCGACGGCAGCGTGGTGGTGCAGGCGGCGCCCACGTTGGACGAAACGGGCTACTTGCTCGACCTTGCCAGAACTCACGCTTCCATACTTGGTGTGGTGGGTTGGGTCGATCTCGAGAGCGAAGCACTGTCCGGCGACCTCGCGCAGCTAAAAGCGTTTCGGAAATTCGTTGGCGTGCGACCGATGCTGCAGGACCTGCCGGACGACGATTGGATTGCTCGCCCTCACGTTCTGGCTGGCGTGCAAGAGCTCGAGCGTCAGGGCGTCGCGCTGGACTTCTTGGTGTTCACGCGGCACCTGCCCTTCGTCCTGCGAGCGCTGGACGCCGCGCCCAAGCTGCGTTGTGTGATCGACCACGCCGCGAAACCCAACTTGCGCGGCGGCGATCTGGCGGAGTGGCGGCGACTCTTGGCGGAGGTGGCGAGTCGCTCCAACGTGTATTGCAAGCTCTCGGGGCTGGTTACGGAAGCAGGGCCCGGCTTTCAGGCAGAGGAGCTGGCGCCCGTGGTGGAGCACGCGCTCGCGATTTTCGGCGAAGATCGCCTGATTTTCGGCAGTGACTGGCCGGTGTGCACTCTGGTGGCGAGCTACGAACGGGTGCTGAATGCGCTCACGCGAGTGCTCGGCGAGCGGCTATCGGGCGACTTCTCTCGCAAGCTGTTCGGCGAGAACGCGCGGCGGCTGTATGGGTTTTGACTGGCTCAGCCGGAGTCGAAGTGCATGCGATAACGTAGGTGTACGTTGCCGCCTGCGGGCTTCGGAAACTGCAACGCGAAGAAGCCTTCCGCCACGCAAGCGACCACGCCTTCGTCAGGCAGGTCGGAGCCGCCATCGATGACGCGCGCCACGCGGCCGTCGGCACCAATCACGAAGCGCAAGCGCACGGCACCACCCAAGCTGGCGTCGCGTTCGAGGCCGTCACGATAGCAATGAGCAAACAAGCGATAACCGTCATGCACGATGCCCTCGACCGTCTCGTGGTCGAGTTTGCCCGGTGATTCGCGCTCGATGACGATTCCTGACTCACCATCGTTGGCTTTGCGGTTCTTGCGCTTCTGATTGGTGCGATTGCGCCGGCGCGTCTCGGCGTCTTCGAAGCGAACCAGCCCGCCCACGAAGGTCCAGCGGCCCACGGCAGCATGCCCAGGTCGGCCGAAGCGCGCTGTGCGCAGCCGTTCCGACAAGCAAGGTGGCAGCTCTTGGCTCGACGCCGTCGAACGTGCCACACGCACGTCGCCGACGATCCCCTCCGGGTTCACGTCCCACTCGAGCTCGACGAACGCCGCACGTTGCTCGCCGGCGACCGTGAAGCACTCGTGAAGCTCCGCCTCGTGACCGCGCAGTCCCAGCACGACCTGACTCGCCTCCAGCGCCGGCACGCGCTTGCGCGTCGGTGCCTTGCGCTGAACGGCAGGTGCTTGCGCCGAGCGCGCGGGTTCCGGCGCAGTGCCGCCGCCACACGCTGTGTGCACGAACAGCGGGAGCAGCCACGCAAAGCGTTTCGAAAGCATGGGGGCAGCAAGAGATAGCCTCGGTGGGCCACGCCAGCAAACGCTCGAGGGTGGCGCTGCGGCTCGATCGAAGAATGCCGTTTTAGCGGTAGCGCGAGCCGCGAACGGTTCCTGGGCCGACGCCCGAAGCCGCGGAATTTCGAAGGCGAAGCCATTTCGAAAATTTTTCTGACTGACGATGTCCGGGTTTGGCCTGCCCGCTCGTCGCCGCTTCAGAAGGGCCAGTATCGGTTCTTTTCAACGCTAACTTTGGAGCAAGCCCCATGTCGAAGTTCATGTACCTGTTTTGGAGTCGTGGTGACGCGCTATCGCAGGCATCCCCCGAAGAGATGCAACGCCTGATGCAGGCTTGGATGAAGTGGCTCGATTCATTGCGCGCAGCAGGGCATCTGGCGCAAACCGGTGAGCGCTTGGAGCGCAGCGGCAAGCGTGTGCAGGGCAAAGCCAAGCTGGTCACCGATGGCCCCTATGCCGAGGCCAAAGACACCATCGGCGGCTACTTGATTGTCGATGCCAAAGATCTCGAGCAAGCGGTGGAGCTCGCCAAGGGCTGCCCCGTGTTCGAGCTCGACGGCAGCGTCGAGGTGCGTCCGATTCTCAAGCCGTGAGCGGCGATGTGAGTGACGTCGAAGGAACTGTGGTCCATCTTTTCCGCCGCGAGGCGGGAAAGATGGTCTCGCATTTGACGAAGCTATTCGGCATTCGTCATTTGAATCGCGCCGAGGACGTGGTGCAGGACACCTTGTGCCAAGCACTGCAGGTTTGGCCTGTGCACGGTCTGCCCGAAAACCCTTCCGCTTGGCTGATGCGTGTCGCGCAGAACCGCGCCATCGACATGATTCGGCGCGACCGCCAATTTCAGGATTTCACGCCGGAGCTCAGCGCGCTTCTCGACCGGCGCGACGAGGCGGAGCCGGCGCTCACTTCCGAACAAGAGATCCACGACGATCAGCTGCGTATGATGTTTTCGTGTTGCCACCCGCAGCTTTCGAGCGAAGTGCAGGTGACCTTGATCTTGAAGACGCTGTGCGGCTTCAGCGTCGCCGAGATCGCGAGTGCGTTGCTCTCCAGCGCCGACGCCATCGAAAAGCGCCTGGGACGTGCGCGCAAGCTGCTCCGTGACGAAGGCACGTTCGTCGCTATCACCAGCCCAACCGAGATCCGGGCGCGCCTGGCCGCCGTGCAAGAGGCCATTTACCTCCTGTTCAACGAGGGCTACCACGGCAGTCAATCCGAGCAGACAGTGCGCGACGAGCTTTGCTATGAAGCGCTACGGCTCGGGCTCTTGCTGGCGGATCATCCTTACAGCGCGTCGCCGAAGACCCTCGCGCTGCTCGCGCTGTTTTGCTTCAACGCCGCGCGCTTGGCCGGGCGCGTCGATCCAGAAGGGCTCTTGCTTCAGCTCGAAAGCCAGGATCGCAGCACTTGGGACGTGCCACTCATCAACCGCGGCCTGCATTTCCTGGCGGACTCGGCGAAGGAGAATGAGCTCAGCGCGTTTCACATCGAAGCGGCGATTGCGTCGCTTCACAGCACGGCTCGCAGCTACGCCGAAACCGATTGGGCGCGCATCGTCGATCTCTACAATCTCCTGTTCCACCTGAAGCCGACGCCGATCGTGGCGTTGAATCGCGCCATCGCTGTGGGCTATGCGAACGGCCCAGAAGCTGGGCTCGCAGAGCTCGAGCGCGTAGACGACGTTTCCAAGCTCGCTCGCTATCCATTTCTGCCGGCGGCGTACGGCGAGTTTCATCGCCTGGCTGGCCACTTTTCGGAAGCGAGCCGTTACTTTCGGGCGGCAGCTCAACTGGCTCGCAACGCGGCGGAGCAGCGTTTTCTACGCGCCAAGCTCGCGGCGTGCACGTCGTAGCGGCGCTATTGCGTTTCGCAGGGTGACGACGTGAAGACGCGGCCTGCGACGCACAGATCTTCCGGTGCTTTGGCGTAGTGGTTGGTGTAGAAGCGCTTGAAGACGTCGGGATCGAAGCAATCGGCGCGCAAGGTGAAGCCCCAGGCGCTCGCCGCCCACTTCACGTCGAGCGAGGGATCGGGCAGGAGAATGGCGCGGCGCGAACTGCCGGTGCCGGTGCAGCTCGAGTCGACGGGTTGATCCGCGATGAGCTCTTCGGCGGCCTTCACCTCCGCGTCGCAGCCGTTGGGGCAGTTATAATAGAAGACTACGGCGCCGTGTTCCATAGAATGGATGAGGTAACCGTGGGCGACGGGGAACGTGTACGTTTGAAACGCCGCCCAAGCCGGATAGTGCGAGCCACCGGCGGGAGGGCTACTGGTTTCAGCCAGCTCGCTGCATTCTTCGACGTGCGTGGCGGAGGTGATTTCGAACTGCTGCACCACGGCGTTGCAGACGCCGTACGGCCCGCCGACGTCCGCCGATTGTTCCTGCGGGTCGTTACTGGCGCAGCCTACGGTGATGCCCGCTGACGCGCAGAGCGCCCCCCCAAAAACCAGCCGAGCAAAGATCTGCATTTCCGTCCCGCCGTTTCTCTTTCAGTTGCTGGGCTTCGCCTTCAAGTGCCAGAGGATGCGCATGCCCAAACGATCACCCGGCACCTGCGGCGGCGCATACGCGTTTTCTGCTGTCGCCCAGTTTTCCCACACGCGCGTCGAGAACTCGTAGAGCTGGTCGGCGCGATAGACGAGCGGCAGCGACGGTTGGAGTTGCATGTAAAGCGCATTGAGCTCTCGATATGCCGCGCTGAGCTCGGCCTCGTCCGTCAAAGTCGGAATCTTGAGCAAGAGCTCGTCGACGCGCGGCACGTAGCTCGGTGACTTGGGGTCGTTGAAGCGTCCCATGTTCTTGAACATCTTCTCGCCTTCTGGCGCGAAGTCGGCCGTCGTCAAGACGTAGTCGAAGCGCGACCACGGCTTCGACGGAGTGGGCTGCGAATGAGGCGTCCACATGATGAGGTCGAAGTTGCCAGCGTAGAGCGCTTGCCAGAACAAGCTGGCGTCGACGAAGCGCTCGCGCACATCGATGCCGACTGCGCGCATGCTGCGCACCGCAATGCTCACCACCGACTCCCAATCGGTCCAACCGGTGGGCGACTTCACATAGACGGTGGGCACCTTTTTGCCCTGCGCGTCGAGCATTTCGATGAGCTCGCCGTTTTTACCCCAGACTGACTTGTAGCCGCCCGCTTGCAGTTCAGCTTTGGCGCGCTCGGGATCGTACCAGGTACCGTACTTCTTCGCGTCCTCTTCAGAGTAGTACTTGCCCTCGATGCCAAAGGGTAGAATCAAGCCGGGCTTCAGCGGGTCGCTGTAGCCGGAGACGGCGAGCTCGCGAATGTCCTTGTAGTTGATGGCGAAGGCCATCGCGCGCCGAATGTGCACGTCATTCAGCGGCTTGTGAGTGTGATTGATGAAGAAGGAGGTAATCGCTGCCGACAGATAAAACGGTTCCTTCGTGAACCAGGTGCCGACGCCTTTCTTTTGCTTCAGCCAAATGCGTGGAATGTACGACGACGAGGCGTCCAACTTGCCCTGTTGCAGCGCGACGCTGAAGTGGTCGTTGCTCTTGTAGATCGGGTGGACGACGTACTTCGGAGCGGGCTTCTTACCGCCGTACAGCACGTCGTTGCCCCAGTAGTTTTCGTCGCGCACGATGCCGATCTTCTCGCTCTGAATCGAGTCGACCTTGTACGGACCGGAGCAGACGGCCTGCGCAGGATCGTGGAACTTCAGCTTCAAGAACTCGTTCATGTCGTTCTTCACGCTCGCGAGCAGCGGCTCGATCACGTGACGCGGCACCATGCGGAATTCTTCGAACGCATCCAGAATCACGAGCGGGTTCTTGTGCTCTTTGCTGAGCACGAACACGATCTTACGCGGATGGCCCTGACCTTCGGGCGTGCCCTCGGCCACCTCGGGCAGGCGGATCTCGTCGAGATAAGTCCAGACCGGCGCGATCGGGATGTCCTTGTGTTTCTTGCCGAGCTCGAAGCTGTACTTGACGTCCCAGGCAGTGACGGGCTTGCCGTCGTTCCAATGCGCCTTCTCGTGCAACACGACTTCGATCTCGCCGTCGCGTTGCGTGTACGACTCCGCCAGCAGCGGCGTCATTTTGCCGGCGATGGGGTCGTAGAAAAACAGTGTCTCGTACATGAGCTTCACGCCCGAAATCACCGGCCAATCCGGCGAGCTCGAGAGCGGATTGATGGAGCTCGGTTCACCCCATTGACGGCCGCCGACGTAGAGCGTCTGGTTTCGCGGGTACACCTTGCCGGAACCGGAGTCGTCAGCGCGCGCGCCGCGGCAGCTCGACATCACGAGAGAGAGCAACGCGACCAGTGCGAGCCGCAGGGCGGAGGAACGGAGGATTGTCATCAGCAGCCGAATCTCGCAGCGTGCAACTCGGGCGGCGCGCTGCGACCGAAATTTCCCTACAATGTAGGACTTTAGCCGTCTCCTCGTAGGCGAGAGGTTCCGCCATGTCAAGGAGCTCGCCCGCCTGCCTTTGAAAGCGCGCAAGCTGCCAAAACTGGCTCAGAACTCGCTTTTCGGTAAGTCCACGCCACGCGCAATGTGAGCGCGTAACTGTCGGGAGTAGGCGTCACGTGGAGTCGTTCGAAGCGCACTTCCGAAAAGGCGAGCTCAGCGTGTGATTGAGCGATCGCGCGCACGTGCTTGCGACATGCGCGATGCACGACTGTCAACGTACGATGGATGGCTCAAGCTTTGACACGCTGCGGTGTTGATGAGTCACTCGCATGCTAAGTATTGCAAACGAAACCGGTTCCGCACTGAACGCGAGTCGCCGATTCGCTTGACACATGCGGCCCTCTCGCCTACGAGAATTCTCCGAGTCCCTACAATGTAGGGAAGAGTGCGTCCGCTCTGCCATGCTGAAGAATCACCCCGCGCTGCGGCACATCTTGGGACGTGCCGGCTGGTACTTCGTAACCTTTCTGGTCGCCGTCACGATCAACTTCTTCCTGCCTCGCATGGGAGACGCCAGCCCCATCGACACCATCTTGGCGAAGGCGGCGGGGCCCGCGCTCGACACCAAGGCGGCACGCGAAAAAGAAGAGGCGTACATGAAGGAGTTCGCTCTGGTCGAGGTCGACGATCAGGGCAAGGTGCTTCACGACGCTGCGGGCAAGCCGATTCCGAGCCCCCTCAGCAAGCAGTTCATCAATTACCTGGGCATGAGCCTGCGCGGCGATCTCGGTACGTCGATTTTGCAGTACCCGCGGCGTGTCAGCGAAATCATCAAGAGCGCGCTGCCGTGGACACTGGCGTTGCAGCTGCCCACCATCATTCTCGGATGGATCATCGGCAACATGTTGGGCGCGCTGGCTGCGTACAAGCGCGGGGTGTTCGACAAGGCTTTTTATCCGCTGGCTCTGCTCGCGAGCGCCATTCCGGCGTTCTGCGTGGGCATTGGCCTGGTTTACATCTTCGGCATTCGCCTCGAGTGGTTCCCGGCCGTCGGCGGCTACGATGATGGGTTGACGCCTTCGTTCTCGGCCGCATTCCTGAGCAGCGCGAGCTACTACTACGTGCTGCCCTTCTTCTCGATCTTCTTGATCGTGGTGGGCGGTCAGGCCATCGGCATGCGTTCGATGTGCATCTACGAGCTTGGCACTGACTACGTGAAGTACGCCAAGTTGCTCGGCATCAACGAGAGCAAAATCCTGCTCTACATGTTCCGAAACGCCATGTTGCCGCAGCTCACCGGGCTCGCGCTGGCGCTCGGCGCGATGGTGGGCGGCGCGCTCATCACCGAGATGATTTTCAGCTATCCAGGGCTCGGCATGGCCGTGCTCACGGCAATTCAGGGCAATGACTATCCGCTCATCACCGGCTGCACCCTGCTCATCACCTTCTCGGTGCTGGTCGCGAATTTCGGCGTAGACATTCTGATCGGTTTCCTCGACCCGCGGATTCGCGCGGGCCAGGCCAGCAAGTGACGCCATGAAGCTCCTGAAAGGTCTGCTCAAGTCCCCCGGCTTCCTCGTCGGTATGGGCCTGTTTCTGGGCACGCTGGTGCTCGCCTTCATCGTGCCGTTGTTCATGCACATCGACACGCAGACGCGCGTGGGCTTGCCTTACAGTCCGCCGTCGAAAGAGCACTGGCTCGGGACGGATCACATGGGCGTCGACATGGTCTCGATGCTCATCGCAGGGCTGCGCGCGTCGCTGCACGTGGGCTTTTTGGCGGGGACCGTGGCTTCGATTGTGGGAACTTTGATCGGCGTGTACGGCGGCTACAAAGGTGGCTTGCTCGACGATGTGCTGACGGTGGTGACCAATCTGTTCCTGGTCATTCCCAGCCTGATCGTGCTGATTCTGCTGTCTAGCAGCCTGGATGAGGGGCGCAGCCTGTCGCTCATCGCGCTCATCATTGGTTGCACCACCTGGACGTGGAGTGCGCGCGCCGTACGTGCTCAGTCCGCGAGTTTGCGCAGTCGCGACCATGTGAGCCTCGCGCGCATCAACGGCTACGGCACGTTCGGCATCGTGATGCTGCACATCTTGCCGTACCTGCTCTCGTACATCTTCATGGTGTTCATCATCCAGACGGCGACCGGCATTCTGTCGGAAGCGAGCATCAGCATGCTCGGGCTCGGGCCGTACGACTCGGTTTCGCTCGGCAAGATTTTGAACGATGCCATCCGCAAGGAGGCGCTGACCGACGGCGCCTGGTGGGCGTTCGTTCCCGCGATGGTGCTGGTCACCGTCATCGCGTTCGCCCTCTACGTGATCAATACGTCGATGGAAGGCGTATTCAATCCGCGCTTGAGGAAGTGAGCGATGGCACCGGTTCTGGAAGTCGACAATCTTCGAGTTCACTACCTCACGCGTTTCGGCGACAAGATTCAGGCCGTCGACGGCGTGTCCTTTCAGCTCGAAGAGGGCGAGGTGCTCGGCATCGCCGGTGAGTCCGGCTGCGGCAAAACCACGCTGGTGAGCGGCTGCATGGGGCTCTACATTCCGCCGCTGCATCACACGTCCGGCGACGTGCGCGTCGACGGAAAGAGCATCATCGGCATGAGCGTGGAAGAGAACCGCAAGCAGGTGCTCGGCCGCCAGGTGTCGATGATCCCGCAGGGCGCGCTGAACTCCTTGAATCCTACGCGCAAGATCAAGGACATGGCCGCCGACATGATCCTGAGCCACGACGAGAACGCCGACAAAGGCGGGATCTACGAGCGGCTGCGAGAGCGCTTCGACCGCATCGGCTTGAAGTCGGACGAAGTGCTGAACAGCTACCCGGTGCAGCTGCCGGCCGGCATGAAACAGCGCGTAGTGATCGGCATCTCCACCTTGCTGAACCCCAAGGTCGTGATTGCGGATGAGCCGACGTCGGCGCTCGACGTGTCCACGCAGAAGGCGGTGATTCGTCTGCTATTCGAGCTGATGGATCAGGGCATCATTTCGAGCATGATCTTCATTACGCACGAGCTGCCGCTGCTGCGCCACGTAGCGACCTCGATCGCCGTGATGTACGCAGGTGAGTTCGTGGAGGTGGGTACCACCGAGCAAATCATTTTCGATGCGCGCCAGCCCTATACGCGCGCGCTGATGAGCTCGATGTTGAGCGCGGAGGCGGGCCAACGCGCCAAAAAGCCGATCGCAATCGAGGGCGCACCGCCGAACCTGGGAAGGAAAATCGTGGGTTGCCGCTTCGCCGAGCGCTGTCCGCAGGCTCAGTCGGATTGCAAGGTAGCCCAACAGGAACTGCGTATCGTGGCCGAGCGCCAGGTGCGGTGTCGCTATGCCAGCTGAGACCTACAAATTCGAAGCGTCCGAGCTTTCGCGCGTTTACCGCAACGGCCGTAAAGAAACGCTCGCCGTCGACCGCGTCAGCTTCAAAATCAAAGATCGCGAGATCATCAGCTTGGTCGGGCAATCCGGCTGCGGCAAGACCGTGCTCGCCAAGATGCTCTTGCGCTTGGAAACGCCGACATCGGGCAAGCTGCTCTTCAACGGCAAGCCCATCGACGCCGAGCCCGACCCGCGCGAGCACTGGCGGCAAGTGCAAGCGGTATTTCAGGACCCGTTCTCCTGCTTCAATCAGTTTTTCACGATTCGCTCGCAGCTGAAGAGCTCGTTCAACCTGTTCAAGCAGAAGCCGAGTGAGTCCGAGATGGACGAGCGCGTGGATCGCGCGTTGCTCGCTGTGAACATCAAACCCAAGGAGATCGAGGGCAAGTATCCGTTCGAGCTCTCGGGCGGTCAGATGCAGCGTATGCTGCTCGCGCGCATCTTCATCCTGCGTCCGCAGGTCCTAATCGCAGACGAGCCGACATCGATGGTCGACGCGTGCAGCCGCGCCAACATCCTCGATTACTTGATGAAGCTCAAGCAAGAGCTCGACATGACGATTGTGTTCGTCACACACGACATTCATCTTGCTTGCTACATCTCGGACGCGATCTACATCATGCACAAGGGCGAGATCGTCGAGCAGGGGCCGCCGGAGCAAGTGACCGGCTCGCCCACCAGTGACGTGACCAAGCAGCTCTTGGAAGACATTCCTGACGTGCATCACGACTGGCTGCACCGCGGTCCGCCGAAAAAGAAGGGCGCCGTGGTAGCCGGGGCTTGAAGCCGTCCGCGTAGCGTTGTTACGCAAACGCCACATCCTGCGGGTGCTGCGGTGATTTTGAGCCAGCAGGCGCACTTTTTTGCGCCGATCTAGCCCGCTCGTGGACTCCGCTTGGCAGGAGCCCATGCAACGCTTCAACTCCGTACGCGCCATTTTTGTACTGGCGCTGATTGCGTGCCAGAGCAACACGACCGATTCCGACACGAACACCGGGGGGATTTCAGCTCAGGGTGGCAGTGCACAAGGCGGCGCGTCGAATGGCGGAGCCTTGCAGGGCGGTGCTGCACAAGGCGGTGCCGCGCAAGGCGGTGTCGCACAAGGCGGTGCAACGCTGGGCGGACTCGGCGGCGCGATCCAGGGTGGGGCAGCGCAAGGCGGAACGGCGTTGGGCGGCGCAGCAGTTGGTGGGGCAACGCACGGCGGAGCTGCGCAAGGCGGATCTGCGCAGGGCGGCGCTGCGCTCGGTGGAGCAACGAGCCGGGGAGGCGCAAGCAGCGGCGGAGCAGGTGGAGGCGGATCAGCCGCTGGCGGCAGCTCGGGCGCCGCGACGTTTCCCGCCTTGCGGATCACCAGCGACACATCGTCGATCGAGTTTACGCCGGCGCTGATCGCAGCGCAGGATTTCTACCCTGGCAAGGCGACGGTGAGCTCCGGTGGCATCCCTACGCTGCTCACGAATACGGATATCGATTTGGGCACCAATGCCGAAACGCAGGCTCTGCGTCAATCGGTGGATCACCCGAACCTGCGCATCATCTTCACGACGACAGAGACCTTCTATCGCATCGTCGCTAGCAAGAAAGCCGGAATTTTGGCCCTCGCCGATCTACGCGGCAAGCGCATCGGGACCATCCCAAACACGTCGGCGGCGTTTTACGCCGACAAGATGCTGCGCAGTGTGGGCCTCTCGAGCAGTGATGTCACGTTGGTTTCTGGCGGCATTTGCATGGCTACGCCGTGTGGAACGAACACGCTCCCTTCCATGCTGCAGCGAGGAGCCGTCGACGCCATGACGTTATGGGAGCCGAGCGCCGAGCTTTCGCTACAAGCATTGGGCAGCGACGCGGTCGTCTTTCAAGAGCGCTCGCTTTACCGCGAGATCGTGAACCTGCATACGACTGCCGAGAAATTGGCTCAGCCGGAGAAGCGCCGCGCGATCGTCGAGTTCGTGCGGGCGCTGGCGAAAGCTCACGAGCTTTACCGCACGCAACCCGAAATGGTGTGGCCGCGCATCGTGCAAGCCATCGGCATTCAGCAGGCGGTGTTGGAAGCCGTTTGGGAAGACGAACGTTTTGCCGGCACCCTGGTTCCGGACCTACTGGACGTGCTCGAAGAGGAGGAGGTGTGGGTAGCCAAAGAGCGAAACCGCACGCCGCGATCGCGCACGGAGCTCGCGACCTTGATCGACACTAGCGTCATGCGCGACGCCTTGGGTGAGCAGTAGTCTCGGTGCTATTCGAGCACGACGCGGTAGCTGCTGAGGCCGGGTGCGCCGCCTCGCGCCGGGAATTTCCAACGTTTGGCAGCGGAAACCAGGCAGTGTGGCACTCGTGGTGCTTCGGTGAACGGCGCCGACAAACGCGCCGCGACGACGTTACCTTCGCGGTCCAAAGTTGCGAACAGGGCTACTCGGCCGCGTGAGTTTCGATAGTCGACGCGCGCCTCTTCGAAGCACTTCTGGATCTCGGCGGAGTGCGTGCGCACGACGGCATTCACCACGCTGGCGCTGAGCTTGTTCGCGGCGTCCGCCTTCGACGCTGCCGGGGTCGCGGTGCGAACGGGGTCGAGCTCGCTGTTCGCGCCAGACGCCGGGCCCGGTTGCAGCGGAGTTGGTTCGTTGTCGAGTGCTGGTTCGGACGGCGCCGTGTTCGCGCCATCGTTTGCTTGTTGCATGAACGCAGCGTGGGCAGCGGACTCTACGTTGCTGCTGGCGCTCTGCGTATCGGCGTGGCTCTGCGAGTCTGTCAGAGGTGAAGAGCTCACTTCGAGTTCCGGCCCGGCTTCGGGTTCCAGCTCCGGCTCACGAGGCAGCGGCGTGTTTGGCCGCGGCGCAAGCGCTCGCACGTGAGTGGATGGAGCTTTGGAGGCGCTCGCCGCCGAGCTGGTCGGAGCCTTTTCGGGCGTGATCGGCGCGGGCGCAGGTGCCGCTGCGGATGCGGACGCCGGGCGCGGTTGGTTCACGACTCGAGCCGCCTGGGCTTCCGCCGCTTGCGAGCGCGCCGCCGAACTCCGTGCATGCTGAGCGTGTTCACGCGCTGCCATCAGCGTTGCGGCGCTCACACCAACGCAGGCGGCGAGCGCGGCGTAGGCGAGTGCCTCGCGAAGTTGCACCCGGCCACCAGCAGCTGCGCGCGGGCGTTGCGAAGCGCGCGCGGCCAATCGTTGAGCATCGGCGTCGAGCGCTACTGGCGCCGTCGACTGCGGAGAAGCTCCGTCTCGCTCGCGCGCCTCCTGCGTCGCCGGGACACGTGGCGGAGGTGGCAGGCGCTCGTCTTCGGCGTCGCTTATATCCTTGATCTCGACTAGCGGAACGACATCGCGCGCAGCGCCGCTAGCAAATGGTCGCAATGCTCGAGCCAGCTCTTCCACGTTTGCGAAGCGCGCATCGGGAGACTTCTGCAAACAGCGCGCGACGATTGCCTCGAGCTCCGCGGGGACGTCCGGCGCGTGTGTGCGCAGCGACGTCGGCTCTCGCTCCAGCACTACCGCGCACACTTGCATCAAGGTGGGCGCGTCGAACGCGTGTTTTGCCGTCAAAAGCTCATAAAGTACGCAACCGAGCGACCACACGTCGGCGCGAGCATCGATATCCGGCGAGGCGCGGATTTGCTCGGGCGCCATGTAGGAAGGCGAGCCCAGAGCGGTCATCGTCTGAAACAGCGCGGGGTTACGACCCTTGCCGCTGCTGCTCAGCTGCAGCTTGGAGATCCCGAAGTCCAAAATCTTGATGACGTCGGGGCCCTTCTGCTGGCGCGCCAGAAACAAATTGTCCGGCTTGACGTCACGGTGAACGATGTCGCGAGCGTGCGCCGCCGAGAGCGCTTCGCATGCTTCGAGCACGTAGGCGACTGCGCGTTCGACGGAGAGCCGACCTTCTTCGTGAAGGATCTGGTTCAGGTCGCGCCCGACCAAGAGTTCCATGACGATGAAGGGACCCGCTCCCTCGGCGCTCGCGATGTCGAGCACGCGCGCGACGTTGGGATGCTGAATCTTTGCGGCGAGGCGGGCCTCGTTGGTGAAGCGATAGACGGCCTCTTCATTCTTCAAAAATTCGGGGCGGAGGAACTTCAGGGCTACTTGCTCGTCCAGGCCGACATTGGTCGCCGACATGACGTAACCAATGCCGCCCGTGCCGATCAGCCGATCGATGCGGTATTTGCCCAGCAAAACTTCGCCGTCCTCGAAGGGCGGAACGAAATCAGCGTCCGCGGGTGTGGCGCTGCTGCTCGCTTTCACGCGCTCCACCACCGATTCGACGCGTCGGGTATCCTCAGAGCCCATACTTTTTCTCCTCTGCGCGCCACCAGTGCCGCAGTCCGTACGCTCCATGGCTGATGTACAGTTACTGCGCGCGTGCGGCAAGCGCGAAACTCGGCCGATTGGTCGTCAGCCTTTCGTCATAGAAAACATCGGGTGGCGGATCTCGCACCAACCCCTGACGGTTGTCCAGCTGGTCGCTTCGTTCAGCGAGATGACGTGCACGTCGGCGTTGCCACGAACAGAGCCGAGCGAGCGCCGAAGACAAGCTGCGTGCCAACCTCGGCATAGGACAGCACCGGCTCGCCCGTCGAGTAGCGCGCGAGCTCAGTGAAGTCGCTGGTCCGCACGACGAGCACGCCTTCGCTTGCGTTGCTGCCGCCCCAGTACGCCGCGAGCACGAGCTTGTCTGAGTCGAGCCAAAGGATGCGCTCGAGCACCGGCGCATTGCTCAAGATGCGTTGCTGCGTACCCGACGCGTCGATTGCGAAAAGTTTCCCGCTGACTAGAGCGACTGACAGGCCGCCCGCTGTCGCCAAGCTTGCAGGCAGGCCCATCTCGAGAGGCTGGCTCACGCGTCGCTCATAGGCGTCACCAACCAGCGAAAAACGGCTGAAAATTGGCGTATCGCTGCTGGTGTCACGCGAATTGGTTCGCCGCTCGAGCACCACGAGATCTGCGGTTTTGGCGTCCACGTGGATCAACGCAGTGGTGCGCACGTCCAACGCAGCAGGCACCTGGGTGACGAGCTCTTGATCGAGGTCGGGACTCAACTTTTGAGCAGCGGTGTTTCGAATGGCCGACGTCGCGAAGCGACGAACGCGGAAGTTTACGCTACCGACCGTACTCACTTGATAGAGTGAGCCGCCCGTTGCGAACCAGGGGCCTGCCGGATCGTCATTTGCAAGGCTGCCTGAGATTTCGGGAATGCCGCTCGCATTAGCGCGCAGGAGCGTAGTGAGCGGGCCCGTCGAGCGGCCCCATGCAGGGTCGTCCACCGTGACGAGGGTGGCAGCTTCGGGAGTGCTGACATCGAGCCGCAAATGCTCGAGTGTCAGCGGTGCGATCGGTCCTCCCGCGAGGAGCTGTGGCTTCGCTGCTTGCGAAATGTCGATGCGATGCATCGAGCCGGGACCATAGGCGATGACGCCGCTGCCGCCCTCCGCGCGAACTCGCTCGAACGCGCCCTGCAGCGGGCTCGGAATGGCGGTCATAGTGCTATCGACCGCGTCGATGCGCACTAGCTGGTGCATGGGTTCGAGAGCTGCGAAACCGCCGTTTGCGACCGTGTGATAGGAGGGCGTGTCGTACGGCGATTGGCAGGCTTCCAGCGTTGTGCGGCTAGTCAGCTGCGTCAGGCTGGCACCCAGCTTGAAAACCCCTGCTTCGTGCAAAAAGCAGTTATTCGTGTTCACGCGAAGGGTTTGCAAAAGGACGCGGCTGTCGTCGAGCAAGCTGAAACCAATCGGCACTTGGCCTTTCGGATCGGAGCTTGCCGCGAACGTCGCCAGCGGTTGCAACGTGTCGCGCGCGAGGATGATCACGTCGCCCGAGCCAGAAACCGGATCGCGAATCTCGAATACGGCGACATGACTCGCGGTAGCTTGGACGTCGACGACCAAGTTTCCCTGGCGCGCGCTAGTGCCCGCGGTCATCGAGCCATCGTTGGCGACATCGATGCGATCCAGTCCGGCGGACGTGGCGACATAGAGCGTTTTACCGTCGGGAGCCAACGACAGACCTTGGCAGCGATGGCCTGCAGGCAATGACAGTGTTGGTCCCGGCGACATGAAAAACGTCGTTGGATTGATGGACCACGCCTGCAGTTGATACGCCGTGCAGGCGAACATGCGCGTTCCAGCTCCGGTAACTGCCACGACTTGCCAGCCGCTGGTGCCGAAACCATAGGTCTCCGCGAGCTTGATTTTGTCGCCAGCGAGGTCGAACAAATCGAAGCCCCGATCGATACTCGCAACTGCCAAATGATGCTCGAGCACGGGAATCAAAAACGTGCGCGGTCGACTCACCCAAACCATAGCGCCGACGCTATCGCTGCTCACCGATGCGCTCATCGGCACGTCGTCGAGCACGTTAGCCGCGCCGCCATCGAGTCCAACCAAAGTCAGTCGCTTTTCACGCGCGAACACCGCGCGCGTGGCGCTCGGAAACGCAACCAGAGTTTGCAGGCCCGGCGCCCAGCCATAGCTTCGAAGCTCCCCCACGATCTTGGGTTCACTACTCAGCGTGGCGCCGCTGCACACCCCGCTTTGGCATGTGTCACCGGCGGTGCACACGTTGGCGTCATCACAAGTCGTGCCATCACTCCGCGTGTGGTGAGTGCAGACGCACGCATCGTCCAGCTTGTCCTCAGTGCAGGGCTCCTGGTCGTCACACTTCCGAATCTGGGCAGCGCTGCAGCCTGGAGAGCCGCCACTCGAACCGCCCACACCACTTGCTCCGGCGTCGTCGAACGCGCCGCCGCCGCTCATGCCGAACGACCCGCCGGTAGCTGAACTGCCGCTATTTCCTGGGCTGCCAGCTGTTCCACCCTTCGAAGCCGCACCGCCGAGGTTCCCTTGGGCGCTACTCCCGCCGGGGTTGTTTCCAGCTATGTTTCCGCCGCCGCCACCACGACCAGCGCTGTGTGGCGCACCACCTTCGCCTCCGGCTCCAATCGTGCCGTGGCTGGCATCTCCGCATGCAACACCAAATGCGAGCGAGAGCGCGGTTGCGGCCCTCCGCCCAATACGGCGCGCGTCTCCAATCCTCCTCACGTCCGCCATCCTGAGCCCGAGCGTATCACACGGCGGGCGCGCGGCTAGGCTGCCGCGGCGGTTGCGCTCGCGATCGCGCCGGCTATGAAAGCGTCGCATCGAAGGCAGGTCGCAAACTCGAAATAGAAATGCGCGGCCGAGCGTTTCGAAGTCGTGCGTGAGCGTCCCGGCGCAGTTTGAGTTCAAACGAGGCGTCGTGACAAACAATGGCCGTACACGTCGGCACTCGCGCATTGGGGATTGCTCACTTTAGGGAATGAATGTATCTTGTGAGCTGGTGGGTAACGAGTGGAGCAGCGGCGTGCCGCTGAGAGCGCAATCGCCAGCATGAGTGCAGGGGCGTAGCGCTGCTTTCCACCCGCTAAGGAGAAGAAGATGAATAGAAAACGTAAGGTGGTGGCTATTTCTACGGCTATCGGGGCGGCGACTGGCATTTTGAGCCAGGCCTCGGTAGCAGCTGCAGATTGCGCGAATCCTTCCGCAGCGCCTTCTGCTGCGGTGGTCGTGCTGCTCGATCGCAGCGGATCCATGTATTACAACGGGCAATGCCGCGACGGCAGCGTAAAGCGTAAGTGGGAATGTGGGGTGAATGACGCGCATGACTGGATCGCGGATAACGATCCAGCGAAAGAGCGCGTGTATTTCATTTGGCAGTTCAGGACCCAATCGGATCCGAACGTCATGACCGTGCAGGACAACGGTACCGGCAACAACGGTTACTGCGAGGACGATGCATTCGCCAAGTTGGTCCCGGCTGGCTCGCTAGAAGGGCCGCTCTCCGACGATGCGTCGACGCCACTCTCTGGCGCGTACTGCCAAGCGGTCGAGTTCCTTCTGAAGTATCGGAAGGATAAAAACATGCCGGAGCTTCCGCTCTACATCAAGCTGGAGTCGGACGGTCTCGAGAACTCGACGCCGAACGATCTCAGCATCACGAAGTGCCATGGCTTCGACGGCGGCAGCGCCAACTTCGCACCGGCGCAGTATCCGAACCAGCCCGTCATCAACACCAGCGTCACGCCGCCAACCGCCGATGGGCTGCAAATCGGCTCTTGGCAAGCTTTGATGTACGACGCGGCGATCTCTGGGGCTGCGCATCCGTATCCTCCACTCGACCCGAATGCCTTCAAGCGCCCGGCGGGCTTTCCGGATCCGATGCAGGTGATCACCAATGTCACCTTCTTGGATGAGTTCATCCAGTCTACGTCGGCGCTGCGTGTATCCGCGCTTCGCAGCGATGGTCCGGATTCGTTCATGACCGCTGGCATGTCGGCGTTGTCGGCAGCGAGCGCAACTGCAGCGAGTACGAACAACGATCTGGTGAATTTCTTCGGAGCCATCGCGCGCACGAGTGGCGCGCGGCTCACTCGTTTCGGTTCCGGCGCGGCGCCGGTTCCAAGCGACCCCTATAGCTTTCACAAGCTCAAGGGTGATGCGGACGACAACGGCTGCGTCAACTCGCTCGACTTCAACTTGGTCAAGAGTTCGTACGGTCAGAAAGCGATCGCCGGCAACACGAACGCCATTCGAGCTGACCTGAACGTCGATGGCATCGTGAATTCCGCTGACTACCTCGTGCTCAGCGCAAACTATGGCAAGGGTTGCAGCACCAGCCCAGGCACGGTGCCAGTTCTGGGCAACGCGCTGTTCGGCTTCGAAGACGTCTCCAAGTGGAGCTCCTCGGCGCCGCTTGCCGTCACCAGCACCAAGCACAGCGAGGGCTCCTTCTCGCTGAAGGTGGGAGGCAGCTCTTGGCGCGAAATCAAGTCGGTCAACTTCAACACGTCGTTGTTCTCGGGCATCACCTCGAAGGTCGGGCTCGACGTGCTGATTCCTTCCAAGGTCAGCAATCCAGCATGGCTCGGCCAAGTGTTGCTGTTCGTGAGTGCACCCTCGGCCGGCATCAACAACCAGTCGCTCGGCACCGTCGAGCTGAGCGGAAAGCCGCTGAACAAGTTCGTCAACGTTCAGTTCAATATCCCAGCGAACGTGAAGACGGCCATGAGCACGTCGCGCTCGGACTTCTCCTTCAAGATCGCCATCAACGCGAACGACGCGAACTACGAGATCGACAACCTGCGCTTCCAGTGAGCGGGACCTCTAGAGTGATCTAGAGCGCATCGCGACGATACGGAGCTCGCTGCCTCGAATGAACGGGGCGGCGAGCTCCTTTTTTTGGGGGGTGAAGAGTGTTCGTGGCGCAGGGTTACAGGCGATCGCGCACGCAACGAATGCCGCGATACTCGAAGCGCGATGCTGGATCGCCACCGGAGCGCGCCGCAGCGCGCAGCAAGCCAGCGCTCGTTTCCCAAGAGCCGCCGCGCGTGATGCGTGTGCTCGCCGCGGTCAGGTTCGCGCAGTTGTTGCACGGATTGCCGGGCGGACCGCCGTACCAAGCCGTCGAACCGTAGTCGAGCTGCCACTCTTCCATGCTGCCGCCGAGATCGTACTGGCCGAACACGCCGCGCCCGCTCGGGAAGCTACCGACTTGAATGGTGGAAGCGCGACTCGCGTAGCCGATGTAGTTCGCCAAAGTTCCGTCGGGTGCAGTGGCGCCCCATGGGTACAAGCGATTTGCCGTGGCGCCTGCCGCTGCGTACTCCCACTCCGCTTCGGTCGGCAAACGCCCGCCGTCCCACGCGCAGAACGCTGCGGCTTCGTACCAGGTGACGCAGTTCATCGGGCGGTTTTCAGTGGTGGCCCCGTTCGGTGTTTGCGGCCAGGTTTGCTGCGCGCCGCACTGAACGGCAGTGCTCAACGCCCCTTGGTTCGCGGGGAGCAAGCTGTTCCAAGCCGTTTGCCAACCGCTGCCTGCGATGTGCGGATTAGCTCCTGAATTGGCGGCGAACTGACGCACGTTGTCGTAAACGATGTAAAACTGCCGAAAGCGCCCCACTGTGACTTCGAAGGTATCCATGTAGAAGTCCGACACGGTAGCGTTGTGTTCGGGGCGCTCCGCGGCATCTGAACAGGTCATGCCGCTCGGGCACGCATCGGTGGAACCCACGGCGCCGCGGCCCATCAAATACGTGCCGCCTTGGATCAAGCGGCTCTGGCAACAGTTCACGCCTTGGCAGGTGAGGGAAATCGATTGGCACGATTTACCCACCGGACCTATGCAGGTGCCTGCGCCGTCGCAGCTACCATTGCCTGCGCAGCTTGCACCCGACGAGCGATTGGAGCTACCGCAGACACCATTCGTGCACGTCGCTTGCGCGCACACGTTGGTTGGTGTCGGGCAATCCGTCGGCGTGCGGCAATCCACCCAAACACCGTTGCCGGTGCAAAACTTGTTGGCGTTGACTTCGCTGCTGCTCGAGAGGCCATCCGCCGCGCATTGCACTCGCGTGTGCAGGTCACTGCAGGAAACGCTGTTCGGCGTGCAGACCAAACATTGCTTCGCGGTTTTGCTGCACAGGCTCGCGGACGAGCAGGTGCTGACGGTGTCCCACTTGGTGCGATCCGCGCTGCATTTCTGCAGAGTCGCGCTGGAGCAGTTGTAGTCGCCAGTTGCGCAGATCAGGCATTTGCCGGCGCCGTCGCAGGTTCCGTTCGTGCACGCCGACGAAAACAGGGTTGGCTTGGAGCCACACTTGTTGCCGGTGACGCAGGCTTTCTGCATGCACTCGGGTAGCGCGACGGTTGGGCACTGGTCGTCCGTAACGCAGTCCACCCATTCGCCAGCGCCCGTGCAAAACTTGCCCGGATTCGTGGTCTTCACTTCGGTTTGACCATCCGAGCTGCACGCGATGCGCGTCTTGTAGTCCGCGCTGCACCACGCCGTGTTCGCCTTGCAACCGTGGCAAACGCCAGCCGTTGCGTCGCACAAGCCTGCCGAGCAATTGCCGGCCAGGTCGTAGTCGGTTTGCAACGAATTGCAGCGGTACAGCGAATCGCCTTTGCAGATATGGCTGTTTGGCGCGCAAACGATGCAAACTCCCTCGGCGTTGCACAACCCCGAGCGCCCGTTCGCGGTGCAAGCTGCGTTCGTCTTCGCGACGGCTTCACAGCGCCCGTCGTTGCACGCGAGTTGGTGGCACTGATCCAGCGGTGTTGGTGGCGCCGGACAATCAGTTGGCTGCGTACACTCCTTTGGCGGTTGGCCGCCTGTCCCTACTGCCGTGCCGCCCACGCCGCCGCTGGTTCCCGCAGTGCCGCCCTCCGAAGTGGTGCCGCCCGATGTGAGCACGCCGCCCGCACCAGCGCCGACATCGCCTGCCGCACCGCCTGCACCTGCGCTGCCCGAGATGAAACCACCCATTCCCGCGGCGCCTGCTTCGCTCGTGGGCGCGCCTCCGTTGCCGCCCTTTCCAGCGCTACCCGCGCTGCCGCCTTTGGGAAGCGAACTTTGCCCCGCTGTGCCTCCGCGCGCTAAATTGCCTGCTTGCCCGCCAGCGCCGCCGGACGGCTCCGCCAAGGTGCGATCTTGCAGATCGAGAATCTGCCCGCAGCTTGCCAGCAGCCAGCCGGTGCCGAGGAGTGGATACAGGCCGATGCGTCGAAACGGTGTCGCCATCAGAACCGACCCTCCACCACGAGCCCTTGCACATCGCGCGCGAGCAGGGGCGCCACTCTGGCAACACCCTTCGGCTCCGCAGTATCAGACGGCTTGCTCGACTTCGGCGCGGTGAACCACAACACGGCTCCTCCGACGAGGCACGCAGCACCAGCGCTCACGAAGATCGTCGACAACGTAGCGCGCTGGATGGCTCGATCATTGGCGTCGAGCCCAGCCTTGTCAGAACAGGTGTTGCCGCTGCAGGTTTCGTCCGCGCGATCGCGATCACTCTTTGCCATCAATCCGAACGCCGAGCCCACGCCGAGGCCAGCAACGCCAACACCAGCCGTGACCAGCGCAATCACTCGCTGCGTACCGAAGCCGGAGCGCTTCGCTTCACCCGGCTGATCTGGTTTTGGACCGTCTTCGAGTGCGGGTACCGTTACGGTTTCTTCCTTGGATGCATCGAGGTGCACACGAGCCGACCAAGGTTTTTTGCCGGGAGCTTTCGCCTCGATGACGTGTTCACCGGGGTCCGTCGGAGAGGCGGTATTCCACATTGCTTCCGGAACGGCCTCGCCGTTGCGCAGGATTTCTAGGCCGCTCACGGCGCTGGGTTCGGGAACCTGAATCGAGAGCTTGGGTACGACGGGGGCCAGGCGATTGGCGCCTTGCCGCGCGGCTTCTTCGCGCTCGCTTTGGCCGGCAGCTTTGGCGGCCGTGGCTGCATCCACGAAAGCGATCCAAGCGCTCGCGGTCTTACCGATCTTTTCGTAGCAGCGCGCCAGGTTGAGCAATGTGCCCACGGCAGGATCGAGCTTCTGACTGTTCGAAAGCTTGTCGCACGCTTCTTCGTACTTGCCTTGACGAAAGAGCTGGCCCGCTTCGTTGAACAGCACTTCGGCGGCCGCGCGGTTTTGCGCCGACGTTTCGGCGTGAGTGAGCGGCGCGCACAAACACGCTGCCCACAGCGAAACAAGTCCGTACCACCACCGCCAAGCATGATTTTTCAAGCAGGACCTCCTCCCGAGCTCCGACACGCAGCCTAGCATCAGACACGTCTCTGCGGAAGCCGTTGGTTGCGCGCTCTGTCTCGATATCGTGTCGTTCTTACTCGCGCTCTTTCATCAATGTCGATCCTCCTCCCAATCGCTGCTGCGCGGCTTGGGGGGAGGAGGTGCTGGTGATGCAGCGGGCCGCGGTGCTGGCGACGCAATGGGCGAAGCAACCGGTGCTGTGGGCTCTGCCACTGCGGCGTTCACGGTGGGTTCGCGCCGTGAGGGCGAACGCGCGGGCGTGCGCTGGGACGCGCGAGGCAAAGCGGGCACCGGCGCTAATGCCGTTTTTGGCGGCGCGGCCGGCGTTACGTCGACGCTTTCGACGCGTGCAACTTCAGGGACTTCGTTCGTTGCCGCCGGCGGGGGGCTAGGCGGCAGCGATGCTTCAATCGCACTCGGCGGCGGAACTGGCAGCGCCGCAGCCGTGGACGTTGCTGCGCCCGGTGTTTCGTCTCGCATCCACACTGTCTTCACCAGAGCGCCCGCACCGATTACGAGGACCAAAACGCCGAGGCTCATCAAGATCTTGCGCGACGTGCTGCTTTCCGGTTTCGACGCGGTGTTTCCCCACGTGCCCTGCGTATCGGAACTTCCGGTCTTGCTCGGCCATTGCCAACCGGGCAGGGCACCTTGCTGCGCAGTCGCTGTCTGCGAAGCCTGGCTGTCGGTGAGCACGACCGGCGCCATCCTCAAAATGCGTTCGACGCAAATGCGTGAGCGTGGCGGCGCAAACGGTGCGAGCGCAACCGCAAGCTCTCCGACGTTTTCGAAACGACGGGTGCGATCTTTTTCCAAGCAGCGCAGCACCACGGCGGCGAGACCGGGTGGCACATCGGGGCGCAGCGAGCGCAATGGGGGAGGCTGATTTTGCACAATCGCCATGAACAGTTCGGGCAAGGTATCTGCGCGGAACGGCAGTTGGCCCGAAATGATCTGGTGCAAAATCACGCCCAGCGCCCAAATATCCGTGCGCCGGTCGACTGTCTTCGAGCTCGAAAGCTGCTCGGGCGACATGTACGTCGGCGATCCGAGAATGGCTCCAGTGCCGGTCAACGAAGCGCTGGCGCCCGCACCGTCCGCCGACTTGGAGATCCCGAAATCGAGCACTTTGACGATTTCGCTGCCGTCAGCGCGGCGAGTGAGAAACAAATTCCCAGGCTTCAAATCGCGATGCACGATGCCGAGGCAATGCGCTTCGGTCAGCGCTTCACAAGCTTGAAGCACGTAGTCGACCGCATCTTCGATGGGCAACGGGCCGCTCTGTTCCACGAGCGCCGCTAGATCCGACCCTTCGAGATACTCCATCACCATGTAGGGCGCGCCGTCCGGCAGCGCGCCCACATCGGTCACTCGGGCAACGTGCTCACTCTTGATACGAACGGCGGCTTTGGCTTCGGCGGCGAAGCGAGCCACCACATCGCGGTTCGAGAGCACTTCGGGTCGCAACATCTTGATCGCGACCAGCGTGTCCAAATCTTGGTGTCGCGCGGCAACGACCACACCCATTCCGCCGGCGCCGAGCACCCTAACGATGCGATAGCGGCCAGCAATGACGTCGTCGGGCTTATAAAGCGCGGAGAGGTTCTGCCCGTACATGCCAGCGCCTCAAATTCCCACGAACACCACGCGAGTGCGCGCACACACTGCTTCTAGCCGTTGGTAGCAAGGATTCCCCGTTGCGCTCATACTGATAAATCGGCTCGCACCTCACCGAGCGAGCCTCACTCCACGTTCTCACATTGCTTTTCCGCGCCCCAGGGGTCAAGTGGTCGGCAGTCAGCTCGCCGCTTCGGGCGTGCAGTTTTTACACGCGCTTTGCCGACGCGCCTGCCAAATCCGCGGGATTTGCCCGATTCCGGCCCTTGGCCGGGATGCAGTGTTCAAACCCAGCGTCAGAAGATGCCGAGCCCACTCATGGTGGAGCTCGGAACCTGGCGCCGCGCATCCCAATGCTCCACCAGCTTCCCGCCATCAACGCGAAACAGATCGTAGAAGCCGAAGGCGGTGCTGCCGCGCTTTCCCTCGGAGAGAGCAAACACGTAGTTTCCGTCAGCGATCAGGTGGTGCACCTTGACGTAAGTTACGTTTTCGCTCGTGAGCCATGACGTGAGAGCGCTCGGCCCAGTGCCACCGCTTCCATGATGCTCCGAGTAGCTCGCGCTCAGAAAGGTGCTGGCCTGAGTGCGATCACCACCGACCAGCACCTTTGCGGCGAAGTCCAGGAACAACGCGCGGCTCTCGGCGCGGGGTGCCGACTCGTTCAGGGCTGGAACCGTGATCGCACCTGCGCTCGAGTTCGAATCGGAGTCCCAGTGCTCCATGATCTTGCCGTCGCGCACGCGGAACATGTCGAAGATGGCGCCCGTTTGCGAGTAGCGTCCGTATACGACGCCCAAATCGCATTCGGCGAGCGCGATGTAGCGCTGGTAGCTGAAGGAACTCGATGACACCACCGAGCCCATCAAGCTCTTGAAGGTGGCCACGCCGCTCTTGGCGATCGGGTTGTGCTGGTAATACGGATCGGACCAATAGCGATCCACCGCCGTGATGTCTTTCTGAATGAACAGCTCGTCGATGGCCTTCGCGACGAGCATGCGATTTTCAGTGCTGGTTGCCGCACTGCAAGTGGTGCCGCCGCCGACTCCTCCGCTGCCTGCGCTGCCGCCTGCAGCAGTCGAACCACCAGTTGTTGCTCCGCCGCTCGAGCCGCCGCCATTCGCAGCCTTGCCACCGCTGCTAGTTGCGCTGCCGCCGTTTGCGGCTCCTCCGGAAGCGCTGCCACCGTTGGCAGCTCCTCCGGAAGCGTTGCCGCCCGACGAATTGCCACCAGCTGAGCTACCGCCGTTTGCAGTGGTGACACCGCCGCTTCCCAGTTTGCCGCCAGCGTCGGCTCCGCCCGTCGCGTTGCTGCCGCCAGACGTGGCTCCACCCATCGTCGAGGCACCACCTTGTGTGCTGCTACCGCCGCTACCTTCGTTGTTGCCGCCCGACGATCCAGAGCAAGCTGCAAGCAAACTCAACACGAGGAGGGAAAGCACTCGCGATGACCGCATGCAGCTTGCGGTATCGCAGCACAGCGCGATCGGCAAGTCGTACACTCACGTGTTCGCGCGATTAAAGTGTGAGTTCGAAAACGTGATCTTTTCTGGCGCGCGCGGGCATTAGGCGGGTTTGTGAGCGCGCGTACGCCAGGAAAGCAAAGTTTCGTCGCTGCTCGCAAGAGCGCGGCAACTATGCCTCGAAGCAAACCCGGCGGATCCAACGGCGCAACGAAGAGCCGTGGTGCGCGGCATAAAAACGACGTGCGGCCCCGCTGGTGAGGCGGCTTGGCTTGAGGAGGCAGTCTGCCAGCAGCTCATAGCCTTCTTGCACGTGTTGAGCGTCTTGCGGGAACTCACGGCGGTATTTTTCGAGCGCCGTGCGCAGAGCTTCTCCGTCACGCAAATCGACAGCGCGCTCGAGTTCCGCCAGGTGGAAGCGTTCACGGCGCAAGCGCGCATGCTCCAGAGTCAGAGGGTGTGGACGCCCTAGAGGAAGCGAAGTGTCAGCGAGCTGTGTGTGCTCGCCCGTGACAGAAAATCGCGGCGTCAGAGGTGTTGGGGGTGATGCTGCGGAAACGTTCGGTGAGCTCCTGGCTGCTACTCGCTCAGTGGACATCGGCTCCCGTGAGCGAAGCATGAATGCCGCACCAACGGCGAGCAAAAGCCCGAGCGCGATCAGGATGAGACGTTTACCGGAGTTGGTGAGCCGCTTCATGGCACCGTCACCGTCCAAGTCACGACCTGCTCGGAGTTTTTCCACGCGTCGCGGTTCCAACACAGACGCCGGTTGCCGCAGCCGTTGCGCGCACGAACCCAGGTTTCATCCGCGTTGTCGTAAACGCGTGCGGCGATCGTGTGGGTACCAGGCGGCAAACGACTGGCGCTGAGATCGTAGCTAGGCCCACCGTCTTTGGCGAGCAGAATTCCGTCGACACTCCAGTCGACGCTGATGACATTTTCATCGACGAGCTCGAGCCGCAACGTGCTTACAGGCAACACTTCGCCAGGCTCCGGATCGATGCCGTCGATGGGGCGCACGCGCCGCCAGATGTCCATGATGATTTTCTCTCGCGAGACTGCGTTGAAACTCGAGCTCTTCGCGTCGCTGTACAAGCTGTTCATCATCGAGTTGTTCGACGAGCGGAACTGCGACGCGCTGAAGCGGCAGCGCCCGCTGCCCTGAAAGATGCATTGCATACCGGTTGCATCCACCGCGTCGTAGCCGAGCCAGTGCTTCCATTTGCCATTCGTGTCGATCGCATCGGCGGTGGTGTTCACCTCCTCGAACTCCTCGCACTCGTCTTGGAGCTCGGTGTACTCGTCTGCGAGATGATGAAAGCCGTGCCCGCCTTCGTGCAAGGCGATGCCCGGCGCGTCCTCGTTGGCTGCCGACCAGAGCGCCCAGGTGCTGCCGGTGCCCCACGGTCGCTCGCTGTTGAGCATGATGGCGTGCCAGTCGACCTCGAAGGTTTCGGGGAGCTCTGCATCGAGCGCGGCTTCGGCGGCGCTGGTGTTGCACGCGGCTAGGCGTGTCGTGTCGCTGCCATTGCAGCCGAACGCAGTCGGCCCGTTGCCAATACCGTCGCTTGCGCTCGGCACTTTCAGAGCACAAATGTTCACGAACTTGCGATAGCGCCCGTAAGGTTCGCCGGTGGGGGTGCTGAAGCGTCGCTTCATGGCCTCGGCGATGTGGGCGAGGAAGGCACGATTGACGCTGCGTGCATCGTAGCCGTCGCCCAGCAGTACGTAGTTTACGCGATTCAGGGGTGGTCCTGCGTTTTCGATGGCGACACCATTGGGTCCACAATCGAGCGGCGGGACGGAGCGCGCCGCAACCCTGCCAGGTACGAAGCGCACACCTCCTGCGTCGGTTTGCGGCGCCTCGCCCGCAGCGCCAGCCGGGGTTTCGCTCGCAGCGTCGCGCGCTCCAGAGATCCCGCCGCCGCCCGTGTTCGGATTACCACCTGCGGATGGCGTGCACGTAATGTTCAGCGCACCGCCGTAGGTCCCCCAAACTCCGGCGCCATGCCACGTCGTGTCTTCTTCGCAGGCAAGCCAGCAGCAAGACACCAGCAAGACCGCGAAGCTGCGTTCTAGTGACATGCGTTTTCGCCCCAAGCTGAGGACCGCAGGTTAGCAGTGGTCCGCGCGCAGGGGTGACTTCAGATGCTTGCGGCGCGCTGGCGGCTGAAATACAAATGCATTTCGAGGCTGGCCATGACCGACACAACGCGCTCGGGACGCTGCCTGTGCGGCGAGGTTCGCTACTCGATTCGTGGCAGCGTGCGTAGTCTAAACTATTGCCATTGCCACAGCTGCCGGCGAGCCACGGGTGGCGCGTTCGTGCCCTGGGGTACGGTGGATCGCAGTGGTTTCCAGGTTACGGCAGGAACTCTCGCGCTGGTGAGCTCGTCGAAAGATGTCGAGCGCGGTTTCTGTGCGCGTTGCGGCTCTAGCCTCACGTACCGGCACGCCGCGCGGCAAAAAGAAATTGACGTGACGTTGGTTTCGCTCGACGACGCCTCGGATTTGGCGCCCACCTATCACATCTGGGTGCGCGACAAGCTGCCTTGGATCCAGTTGAACGACGGTCTACCCGCGTACGACACCGTTCCCGAAGGTTAATCCCGCTTCGTCGGCTTCGAGCCCTTTCTCTTCGAGAGGCGAGCCTGCGCGACAGCTGCGACCACGATGGCTGCGACGGTGGCGAGTGGACCCAAAACTTCGTGCAGGATGAAGCGCCCTGCGAACAAGTTTCCAATTCCGGCCGCTGCGACCGCTGCGCCGGCAGCGCCCAGAAACCCTCCGCCGACGACCAGCACGCAACCGCCGTGGCGAATCAGCATGGCCACGCCAACCCACGCAATCGGGATTCCGAGGAACACCCAACCCGGTGCTTGGTTCTTCCCGAGATAGCCGATCGGGACCATCATCAGCGTGGCGACCACCACCAAGCCCAATCCGATGGTCGACCATTCGCGCGAAATGAGCGCGCGAGTTTCGGACGGGCCTGGTGGTTCGTCGGGTTCGAGTGGTTCGTCGGGCGCGGGGCTCAAGCTTGGATCAGCCGGAGCTTACCGTAGGCGTCCAATTCGTACCCGTCTTGTTGCCACAGAAACCGAAGATCACGTTGCCGCCCGCTGGGATCGTCGAGTTCCAGGTGAGGGGAGTGACGCGGTAGTTACCAGGCGTCGTGGGTGTGAAGGTGGCGCTCCAAGTATTGTTCAAGGTGGACTGGTTCATTTGGAGCCCGACGGCCCAAGAGTTGACGGCGCTCGAGCCAGAGTTCGTGACAGTCACCTCGGCACAATAGCCGCTCTGCCAGTTACTTGTGATGCGCAGAGAGGGAGTGATTGAGCCCGGGCACGCCTGATTCGTGGCGGACCACGAAGTGTTCGGGATGCGATAGCAAACGTTCCAGTTCGAAGGCGGCGCGGACCAATCGGTTTCGGTGTCGGGCAGCTGGCTCGTCACGCCGTCGTGAACCAAACGTGTCTCCGAGAACCCGAGCGGTGGAATCGGCGTCGTACCTTCCAACGGGAAGAAGTTTTCGATGATGGGTCCCCACCAGCCGCAGCCGTTGTCGAGGCTGCAGTCGCGTTGGGTGCCCCCGTAGGAGTGTGAATAGACGACGTCCCAGCTGCTGCTGCAGAAGTTCCAAAATGCTACGTGATTGCTCCAGGTGGTTCCGCTGCGATTCGTGATGTTCGCGTAGTAGAGCGTGTCACGCATCACACCCGAGCCGTCGGCTTGTGGTGCGAAGTGGCACGGTTCGTCGCGGAACGGGCGCGCCCAGATCCAGGACGGTGAGGTCTGCCCACCTTCACAGGGGGCGTCGGTCGTGCATGACCAATCGAAGACGCCGATGTGATGTGTATCCGCCGAGAAATACGAGCCCACCACTTCCACGCCTTTTTCGGTGCGATTGGTGGAGGTCGTGTACAAGAAGTCGGGCAAGTTGCCGATGCCATCGGGGTAAATGATCATCTTGGTGTAGAGCGTCGCTGAGTTTGCCGACTGCAGCGCTCCGTTTTTGAAGATCACGCCCGCGCCGAGGCCGCCTGGTACCGGCATTGTGTCATCCGCGCTCGCTGACGACGTACGCGCGGCAGCCTTCGCGCGCGCATCGCGCTGAGCGCGCTTGTCTTTCAGGCTGGGCAGCGAATGCTTGGTTCCCGCCTTGCTGAACTCACTGCGACGGTCGCGCACGCTGGCACAAGCCTTTCCCTGCGGATCGGCCATCGTGTCGTCGGCACACGCGAGTGCACTCTGCGAGTTGCCGACCGAATCGCCCTCGGGCGAGCTGGTTGCGCTACACGCAACACAAGCGAGTGGAAACATGACGAAGCGAGCGCAGAGCTTTGCGCTCTGCAACAGAAGACGTTGCTGTGACATACGGATCCTCCGGATTTGGGAATTGCGCTGCTTCACGCTTGCGCGGCCGCATCGTGAAAACGCGGGCGCTTCGGCGTGCTGCCCACCGATCACTTAGAGCCGCGGGTGTCGAAAACCTTCGCCCCGATCGGATTCGTTCGCGCCCGCTTTCCCGGGCACGCGGGCCGGCTCACTCGGTGCCGGCCGGTGTCAGCTTGAGAAGCTTTCCCTTAGACCCATCTGTCAAGAGGTAGAGGGCACCTTCGGGACCTTGCACGACCTCACGAATGCGCTCGCCGCGATCGGCGAGGAGCCGTTCCTCTCCCACCACACGATCTTCCTTCAGGGTTAGCCGCACCAACGACTGGCCCGAGAGACCCGCGATGAAGAAGTTCCCCTTCCATTCCGGAAACAAGTTGCCAGAATAGATTGCGAGCGCACCCGGCGAAATCACCGGGTCCCAGTAGTATACGGGCTGCTCGAGCCCTGCTTGCTGCGTGGTCTGGTGAATGGCTTCGCCAGAATACTCTTCGCCGTAGCCAATCGTGGGCCAGCCGTAGTCTTTGCCTGCAACGATCAGGTTCAGTTCGTCGCCGCCGCGCGGACCCATCTCCGCGACCCAAAGGCGCTGGCGAGCGTCGAATGCCGCGCCCAGCACGTTGCGATGCCCTCGCGTCCAAATCTCGGGGCGAGCGCCTTTTTCGTTCACGAATGGATTGTCTTTGGGGACGCTGCCGTCGGGGGCGATACGAACGATCTTGCCGAAGTCGCTGCCTAGATCGCGCGCTTGCACGCGGCCTTTCATGACGGAGCGTTCGCCCAACGTGACGAGCAACATGCCATCGGGCGCGAACACCAAGCGGCCGCCGGCGTGCATCGTCGAATCCAAAGTCGGCTGCATGCGAAAAATCACGTTCGGCGCTTCGAGCTTTGGCTTCGCACCATCTACGAGTCGCGCGCGGGTGACAGCCAAGCCGTTTCCGCCGTCGCGCGGCTCGTAATAGCTGAGATACACGAGCTTGCTCGTTGCAAAGTCGGGCGCAATCTCCACGTCGAGTAATCCGCCCTGACCGCGCCCATCCACCTTGGGTACCGAAGCAACCGGCGCTGACTTTTGCCCATCCGCTGCGACGATGAACAGGCGCCCTTCGTGCTTCTCGGTGACGAGCATGCGCCCGTCGGGCAAAAACGCGAGGCCCCAGGGCTCATCGAAGTCTTTTGCAATCTCCGTGACTCGTACTGCCGTGCGCGAGCGCATCGCCGGCGCGCGCGTCTGTTGCGGGAACGCCGGCTTGAACTCGGGCACGTTGGGCGGCGCGGTTTCAACGGGCGGCCCTTTTGCGCCAACCAGCGGCTCCGTCGATTGCCCTTGGCCCTCGGCCGGCACGACCTTGGGCGCTTCGGGTTGCCGCACCACGGCGCTTCCAGACGAGTCACTCGGCGTGCGCGTCCTGCTGCATGCCGCGAGAAGCAAAGCCAAAGCGCACGCCCAATGAGTCGCTCGTTGCATGACGTGGCTAGCTTAAGCAAAAACGAGACCGGGCTGCAGTCGCTAAAAACCTCTGCAAAACTGCCCCCCATTACAATCGCGCGACGCCGACCAGCGTGGCGAAATCGCAGCCTGGCAATTCGCGCCACAGTCGCTTGCTAAGCGCGGCGTCTAGTTACATGGCATGACGCGGGCGACCTTCATCGAGGTGTTGTTCGCGCCGGCCGCTGGATACGCGACACTGCCGTCTGTATACGCCTTGAACGCCTGATAACTATGGTCGTTGACGGGAATGCTGAACGTAGAACCAATGGCTTCGGCGTTGGCTCCAGCGCTTCGCACTTGTGCAGTCATCGACGTGCCGGAACCCCAGGCCAATAGCATGCGGCTCGAACCGTAACTGACTAGATGTGGATGCTGCGAGCTGCCCGCATTGGCAACCGAAGTGTCTGGACCGCTGTCGGTGAAGTGCTGCAGGCGAATTGTTCCGCCTTGGCTCCAGGCGGTCCAGTAGCCCGGAGTGGTCGAGAGCACCAGATCACCGCCGAAGAGTGTGCCGTCGCAGGTGCTCGCCGCGATGGTGCGATAGGGGTTCGGGCGAGCAATGCGGCAATTGTTGTCGGTGGCGCAAACCATGACGAAATGATTCGTGCGCGGATCCCAAACGATGCGCGACGTCCACGAATGGCTGCAGCCCACTTCGAAGCTGTCATGTCCGCTGAGCAGCGCGCCGCTGCCGCTCACCACCTGCATGCGGTCACCTTCGTGAATGTCGACGCAGCTGCCATTGTTGACCGTGATGGCAACTCCGAAATAGGCGGCGTAGTTGGTGCCGTCGAAGGCTAGGCGGCCATGATGCTGGTACCACCAGATGAAGCGCGCTCCGTTCTGGTAGCCGCCAAGTGACGAGCTAAGGTTCGTGACTTGCGTCTCCCACACGACTTGGCCGCTGTTGTCGAAGCGGACCATGAACATTTGGCGGCATTGACTCGAGCTGCCGCCGCACAACATGCCACCGCCGCAGTTGTGAGTCCCACTATTGGTGGCGTCGCGCGTGAGCAGCACCACGCCGCCCGCGTCGTCCGCGTAGAGATCCTGCAAGTTGACGGCGCCGAAGCTGAATGGCGTACCGACCAGCTTGTCATCGCAATCCAGCTCACCAACGTAAACCTTCTTATCGGTGCCGAGCCAGGCGATGCGAGAGCCTCCAGAAGGCTTGGCTGCAATCGCCATGGGAAGTGGATCAGTGTCGCCCTCTGCGCCGTACGCGGTGACAGGAACACCCAAGCTAATATCTGAAACCCTCACGGTCGGTGCAGTGCACGAACCGACGGAGCGCGCACAACTGCCCGCGGTTCCGCCACTTCCGGTGCTGCCTCCGTTGGTAGCGCCGCCGCTGCTCGAGCCGCCGCTGCCGCCGTTTGCACTAGCTCCACCGCTCGCGCTGCGACCGCCCTGCGCCGCGCCGCCTGCGCTGCTTCCGCCCTTTGCTGGCATGCCTCCCGTGCTCGCGCCGCCAGCGCTCGTTCCTCCGGCGCTCGCACCACCTTGCGTGCTGCCGCCGCTGGTAGTCGTTCCTCCGGCGCTCGCACCACCTTGCGCGCTGCCGCCGCTGGCAGTCGTTGCTCCGCCATTCGTTGATGCGCCGCCGGAACTCGTATTGGTTCCACCGTTGCTCGCGCCGCCAGAGCTCGTTGCACCACCGGAGCTATTCCCGCCGCTCAACGAGTTGCTGCCACCGCTCTGCGCCCCGCCGTTGGCGTTTGCTCCACCCGACGTCGTGGCCCCTCCCGAACTCGTGAAGCCACCGCTGCTCGTGCCGCCGGTGCTCGTTTTGCCGCCGTTCGCGTTCGAGCGGCCGCCCTGGTTGTGTGGTTCTGTATCCGCTCCGCTGCTGCAGCCAATCCAAGCCAGGGTTGGAATCAACATCAGCCAGGTCGAGTGTCGTCGCATCGAGGCCTCCGAATCACGGCGAACGGCGAGCGCTGCGTCTCGATGCTCGAGACACTGCGCGCCGCCCGGTAGTGACTCGCCGACTGCGCGACAGTTCGAAAAAGTGCTGAGTGGAGCTTCGGGTTACCTGGCTTTTTCCCTGTTCGAAATTATCCAGTCCATCGACTGAAAAAGAACCAAACGCCGCCTGGTGCGCGCTTCTTGCGGCTACTCACCGCCTCGCGTGGCGTGCGCCCAGCGGTGTGCGCCGCCTTACGGCTGCTTGTCGCCGCTCTCGGGCGCGGAGCTCGGTGCGTCGTTCTTGCGGGCGCTGCCGGTGCGGTCGCCGCTTCTGGCACGGTCCCCACTTTTGGGTTTCCTCCAGCCATGCGAATCCGTGCGCTGGGGCTCGCGTGCCACGCGCACATGGGGCGGCGTGATCTGTTCCGGTTTTAACGAACTGCCTTGGCTATTTCGTTTGTAAGTGCTCATGACAGGCTCCTTTGAATGAAGATATCCCTTGTCATGCAGCGCCCATGCCGACTGCCAGCAAGCCTGCCCGCCGGTGCAGTACCTGCGGCGAGTTCCGTCCTTTACTCAGGTGCTTGCGATCAGCGCTGCCGATCGCGCAATGCCAGCGCGCGCGTGCGTAGCTCGGCACCGCGTTTCGGATCGACCATGAAGACATAGTTGGCGAAGCCGATCGCCGACTGAATTGGATCGGCAGACGCTCCCCAACGTTTGCCCTCAGGGCCGTCCTTTTCGAGCTGAAACAGGAACGCGCGGAACCGGCGCAGCGTGCGGCGATCGATGCCGATGCGCTCGTTCACGATGATGCCGGTTACCTCTTGGCGTCGCCCACGACGTTTGACGCTGATCTTGTCGGGGTGCACGTTGAACCCCTCAGCGCGCGCAACCTTCTCCAGCACGCCAAGCATGGCACCAATCGGCGGCTCGCTTCCGCGCGGCGCCGACAACGTGAGGTCGTCCGCGTAGCGCGTGTAAGCGAGCTGATGCTTGCGCGCGAAGCCGGACAAGCGCTGATCGAGCCGGCGACAAAGCCAATTCGTGATCGCTGGGCTGGTGGGCGCGCCTTGCGGCAAATGGCGTGTCCCCTTCGCGACGTAGTAAGTCACGCCGTCCAGCTCGGTTTCGACCGTGTCCGGCTCGGTGCACAACAACGCCAGTAGCGTTGCGACTTCTTCGGAATAGCCGAGCTTGCGAAATAGACCTTTCACGCGTCGGTAAGTCACCGTCGGAAAGAAATCTCGCAAGTCGACGTTGACGACTACGGCGGCACCGACATGTGGACGCGCGTTCGAAACGATAGAACGCGCGGTGCGAAAACCGTGCGCGTGCTCCGAAAGCGGAAGCTTCTCGAGCAGCGAACCCAAAATCCAACGTTGTGCAGCTTTCAGTCGCTTGCGCGGCGCGGAGATCAACCGTTCACCGCCGGTGCGCTTGGCGATCTTGAAGCGCCGGTATTGAGTCACCGTCGAGACTTCGCGGTCATACGCGAGAAAGCGAAGTTCACCCAAACTCAGCCCGAGCGCCGTTGCGAGCGCAAGTGCGTTGGGCAGTAGCGGCAAACCACGCTTGGCGAGCGCTACTTCATCCGTTTGCAGGCGGTCGGGGAGGGGACCAAGACCCGCAGAAACCTTCGGACCGAGATAAGTGAGCTCGGTCTTCTTGCGCTCTTGTACAATAGCTCGTTTGGCGGCGCGCTCGCCCAGCTTACGTTGTTTGGTCTCGAGCCGGCGCTGCCGCGAGTCGGCCATGCGCTTTTGCTTGGCTTCTTCGGCGAGTTTCTTGAGATTGGCGAGCGATGCGGCTTGCTCGCGCAGCTGGGTCAGGCGCCCGCGCAACTCCCTAACGCGCGCTTCGCTTTCCACGTCTGCGCTGAGAGGCCGCCCTTCCTCCCAAAAACCCAGCCGAATCATCTCCTCGAGCGTTACCTCGTCGCGCTTGCCTCGAGCGATGCGCTCGTAGAGCTCTTTGCGATTGCGCGGCGGGGTTTCGTTGGCAGACATCGCTACGAGGAGAGGCGGCGTGGCAACGGGTTACCTTCGTTCTATCTCAGGACTGGATTGTCTCGGCTCGAGTCGATATGACGTACTGGTGGTGCATTCGATTCCTCAAGGGAATTCCTCTCGGTTTCGCTACCAGTACGTTATATCGACACAGTATTGAGCGAGCCAGTGACGCATGTGAAGCGTGAGCCCATGGACGGCGATCCACCGCCCGAATTGCAAGGTTCTCTTCACCCGTTGCCACGCGCCTTCGCACTATCACAGAAGCGTGCCTCCGCTGCAAGCTGCTCAGCGCCCAAATAGCGCAGAAAGTAGCCACTTGAAGAACTGAAGCAGCCGTTGCCAATACGAGGGTTCTGGCACGGCTGCGGCCAGTTGGGTTTCTACCTGGCGGCTTGTCGCCGAGCTCGCTCTTGGCGCTCGGCCCAGCTGTTCCCCGCGGCGCTCCGGTTCAGGGCTCGGCGTTGCGATTGGGTCCGAAATTCCGCGGCGCTCGGCGGCGCGCAAGGCGAGCAAGTGGTCGCAGGGGCCCCGATGCAGCCGATTGCGCACGAAGTAGTCACACGTGCAGTGCCCCTCGACGAGGCGCCGATCTGCGTCGAGCACGAACCAGACCGAGGTAATGCGTTCGCGGTACTGGATGCGGCCGGCAATCTTCGTAGAGCCGTCCACTGTGGATACTTCGTCGACTGCGATTTTGCCTTGGTGCAGTAAGCGTGCGGCTTCCTCCTCGCGTTCGCTGGCGAAGCGCAGCGCGGCGGCCGGTAGCGGGTCCCGCGCGAGCTCGCGTTTTCGGTACACGCCGTGTTCGAGATCGTAAATGGCGCGTCCGGCTTGTACCCAGCCAGCTAGCCCGCTCGTCACGACTGGCTCCGCGAGGTTCAAGTCTTTCGCCAGCGCCGCCGCCGTTGAAAACCAGACCTTGCCGAGGCGATCGAAGATGCGCTGGCGCGTGTCGTCGTCTACGTCTTCACGTGCAGCCATCAGGTCGAAGTTGCCGCTCGCCGACCAGTCGTTTTTGGTCCAGCCCGACAGGCCCAGCGTGAAGGAGAGCTGACCCAGGTCCACCACGTAGAACGATGGCTGCCCGGTACCCAACAGGTGCACCCGCACGCGACGCGCTCGCGGCAACAACCGCTCGAGAATGTGTAGACGGCGTCGCCCCCAAACGCGAACCTCTTGCTCGACGGAGCCTTTGAAAATGCTGCGCGGGCAGCGCACTTCGATGTTCCAGGGCTCCACGACGATGACCACCGGCTCGCCCGGTCGCAGCCGGTAGCGCAGCGATCGCGGACCGAAAAGCTCTTTGTTGCGGCGCAGCACCAGGCACACGTTGTGAATGTCCATCGGGTGCAGGTCGACCACCGTGGCCTTCAACGTCATTGCCGACGACACCTGGAGAAAGCCGCGCACCCAGCTGTCGGGCACGTCAATCTTCACTTCGCGGTGGCTTTGGCCCGACGTGGCTACGGAAAAGCCAGACGGATCTACATCCAAGCTGGTTCGCTTGTAGCTGCGTAACTTCTGAAACTCTCCGTACAATCCGTCGGAGTAGTCGACGTTGGTAGTGCCGCAAGCGCGCTCGCCGAGCTCATCGAAAGCTTCGTAGGTTGCAGCGAGGCAGCCGTAGCTCGACTCGTCGCGCGAGAAGCACTCGAAGAATACCTGATCCGGGTGCACCGTGATCACTGGATCCAGCTTGAACCAGAGCTCCCGATCGCGTTCGTAGAGGTAGCGATAGTAGCGTGAGCGAGCGTTGTAGAATGCGCTGCGCGCTGCCTGTACCTTGGCTTCCAGCGGCGCAAGCTCCGCCTGCACGCGCTCGATTTCGCGCACGGCAGCCAGGCGGTCGCGCGCTACGACAACCAAGTCCACGTCCGACTGTTGGGCTCGCCAAGCGAGATAAGCACTGCGATCTTTCGGTACGAAGCGCAGGTCGGAGACGACCACGTCGTGCAGCGCGCTCATGGCCTCGCGAAAAGCCAAGCTGTCGCGCAGCGCGCCGCGAAACGACGTAGGCGGTCGCAGCAAATCCGGCGAAAACGAGAGCGCGCTGCCAGCCGCGTTTTCGCTGACCTGCGACGCTCCTTGATAGCGATACTCAAATTCCACGGCTACCCCGCGATTGAAGAGGAACGGGCGGCGACACGATCGGAACGGCCACCTCTGGATAACGCTCGTGCAGATCGACCATCGTCGCGATCAACGGCGCTTTGTGACTCACGGCGCGCGTCAACGATTGCCGCTCGAGCAGCGGCGCCAGCAGGGTTGCCGCTTCCGTGCTGCGAACCGCTTCAGCTCGCAAGAAAGTGAGTACCCGCTGCTTCGCGACGCCGCCGCGATTCACCTGCGACAAGATCGTCGTCAGGCATGGCAGAAGTTGCTCGATTAACTTCAGATTGCCTTGCGCGTAGCGGTCCAGAAGGCCAGACACCAAAAGTTGCATGTTGCCGGAAGGGTGCTCCGACAGCCGCAGGAGGTAGCGCTCGGCGTGGTCCTCGCGCCAATACTCGGAGAGCAAAGCTTGGCCGAAGCGTTCCACCGCCGGCACGATGCTGTCGCAGATGGCGATCACGCCGTCTGGCACCAAATCTTCGGGTGGGAAACTTCGCACGAACGAAAACGCGAACTCGCGGCTGTCGTCCCAGCGGGCATCACACAAGTGAGCGAGCGCAACCGGCGCCAACCGAAAGCGGTCTTGCGCGGCACGCGCCAGTGCCCAAGCGCCTTGCCGAATCAGCAAAATTTCGTGATTGGCGAGCCGCACGATGGCTTCGAGCTCGAGCTCGTCCGGCCCGATCTGCGCTAGCAAAAGGCCGCCGGCTTCGCGCGCGTGCGGAGACAACGCGCCAATCAACGCCAGCACCTCCGCGGCATCTCGCTTCGGAAGATACGCTCGGAGCTCATGGCGCAGCAGTGAAACCACGTGTGCAGGTGCGCCCTCCGGCTGGGGGTTCCGCAGGGCATCGATCAGCTGTGAGGCGATGTTCGTTCCGACGCTGGGGTACAGCCGCGCGACCTCGGCCAGCAGCTTTCGCGTTTCGGCGCGTAGCTCCACAGTGTCCGAGAGCGCGAAGTGCACCAAAAGCTCCGGCTCGTCTTTAATGATGTGAGCCGGTGTCTCCGCCACGATGCGTGCGCCGAGCGAGCGCACTGTGGTGTGGGGCGACTTCAACAATACGTCCAAGAGAGCTGGTTCCAGCGTCGACTTGCGTGCGCGCCGCAAAACCAGCTGCCCACCGAGCTCCGCGACGGCGGCCAGAGGATGCCCCAGCAAGTCGCGCACCACCTCGATGCCAAGGTTATCCAGCGCGTCGCCCGCTCGCTGCAGCAAGAAAGCCGCCGCATTGGCCGCTCGCTCGTTGGCTGCGGGTTCACTGGGAAGTTGCATCAGGATTGCGATCGCGACCGCCACGAGCTGCTGCGCAAAACTGCCGTCGATTTGCATGCCACTGGTCAAGCCATCCATCGCCGCGCGGACTCGAGCGCTCTTGGCCGTCACCAGCAAAACCAAGAGCTCGACCTCCGTGCTGAGCACAGCGCGGTTTCCCTCAATCCAGTTCAGCACCCACGTGTCGGCCTCATCGATTTCGGACGCCAGCGCCGCGCGCGCCAAGACCAAATTCGGACTGCGCATGCGAGCGACTTCAAAAGCCAAAAGTCGCATCGGGCGCTGCGCTCCGCTCAACGCCGAAGCCAACAGCGTGTCCGGAACCTGCGCTAAATAAGCCGTTTGGTCGCGCAGAGCGCGAGCAGCAAACGTCACCACGATGTTCGCTGCTTGCGACACGCCGAGCTGCCAGAGCTCATCGGGCGCCTGGTCCCATAGCGCCGGATACGACTCTTCCCGCACGTTCGGCGCGCGCTCCCCAGGCGCATAGCCGTCGCGACATTTCCAGGTGGCGCGGCGATGCCCGGCACGTTCGTAACGCGGACTTCTACCGTACAAAACGGAGTTGAGCGCATGATAGCGAGCGAACGCGTCCCAGCGCCCGAAGTCGGAAACGCGAATGCGCTCGGCGTCCTCGTCGCTGTAAGAGAGCGCCAGCGCGCTCGCAAGCTTCACGTAGTCGGGAGAGCCGATGCTGCCGAGCCGACGCAAGCTGCGCGCCGCGCGGCGGCGGAAGTAGCTCTTGGTGTCGCGCGCCACGTTGCGCTCGGTCTCGAAGCGGCGCGTCAAAAGCGCAAATAACTCCGCGTCGCGACGGATCTCCGCTGCCCAGTTCAGCGATCGCAACAAGCCGAGCTCGGCGCCGCGTAGGCGCGCCACGCGAGCCGCGCTCAGAACGATGCGCCGCGCCGCGCGTTCTGTTTCCGGCTCCGTCGCGCTGCTCGACGCGGGCCCGCTCACATACAACAAGAAAATTGCTGCTCGACCGAGTTTTGGCTTTTTGGCGAGTAGCTCCTCCGCTGCCCGAACGAGCTCGCCCACATCGCTACCGGGCTTCGGTTGCAGCACCTCGGCTACCAACCGGCGTGCGCGTGAGCGCTCTTCGGCGCCGCCCACCATCGTGAGCGCCAGGCGAGCCACATCGCGCAGGTGTTGCGGCTCCTTGCTGCTGTCGGTTATCGCGCGCAGAGCATCGAGCGCTCGCGAACTCCCACAGCGCGCGAGCGCCGCAATCACGAAGTGACGCAGCACCTCTGGCTTCACTTTGCCTCCCGCGTTGCCCGCTGCCAAAAGCTCGAGCAAAAACGGCTCCGCTTGCGACAGCCCGCGCTCGCCAACCTTGCGCACGACCAAATGCAATGGCTGCGGGCTTCTGTGACCAAGCTTCAAATTGGCGAGCAACTTCTCTGCCGCGCGCGCCGCGTAAGCTGCAGCCTCCTCCGGTGAGAACTCTTTGCGTTCGCGAGCAACGGTCTCTTCGGCGGCGAGCGCCGTGTAACCACCCTTGACCTTTTCGCCCACCAACGCCGAAAACACCGTGCGCGCTTTCTCGAGCGAAATGGGAAGCGGTGTCTTGGTGCCATCGCGCAACGACGTTCCACGTCGCCCGTAGCGGAAGTTCACTACGTACTGATCGGGTGCCACCTCGACCAGATCCACCTCGTAGACCTTGTCGCTTTTGCCCTCCCGAAACCCCAATCGCGCTTGCTCGACGATCCGCATCGAGGCAGCACCATAGCCGAAATCCGCGGAGAAAACGCGACAAACGTCAAACACCTGACGCGGACCACCCTGTGTTCGCGCTCAAATTTGCGGATTTGGCCAATGTAGTCAGCCAGCGCGCGGCCGTTCTCGAGCAAGAGCCCTATGACGAGCCTCGAATCCAATCCCCGTTATGACCAAGTCCCATACGAAAGTAATCCTTTTGGTCGTAGCCACCCGCGCTGGCTCGCCACCGTCGCATCAATATTCGGAGTGAGCGCGCCGCCGCCGGACCACGCGCGGATTCTGGAGCTCGGTTGCGCGAGTGGCGGCAACCTGATCCCGATGGCCGAGTCCTTGCCCGGCAGCACCTGCCTCGGCGTCGATCTGTCCAGCCGGCAAATCCAGGACGGGCAGCGCTTCATCGAGGAGAGCGGGCTTCGCAACGTGACTCTGCGCCAGGCATCCATCCTGGACATCAACGAAAGCGACGGTCAGTTCGACTACATCGTCTGTCACGGCGTGTACTCGTGGGTCCCGCGTGACGTGCAGACGGGCATCATGAAGCTCTGCAGTGAGCGTTTGTCGCCGCGCGGTGTCGCCTACATCAGTTACAACACACTTCCCGGTTGGGGCATGTTGGGAGTTTTGCGCGACATGATGCGCTTTCATGCGGCGCGCTTCAGCGAGCCCGCCAAACAGATCGAACAGTCGCGTGCGCTCCTGAACGTGCTCGCCAAGACCGTTCCCGCGGAGGACAACCCTTACGGCTTGCTGCTCAAGCAAACCAGCGAGAAACTGCAAAAAGCCGCTGACTGGTACATCTACCACGAGCACCTCGAGGAGGATAACGACCCGGTTTACTTCCACCAGTTCAATGCGCGCGCCGAAGCCGTCGGCCTCCAGTTTTTGGGCGAATCGGAGCTTCTCAGCATGCTCACGAATCAGTTCCCGCCCGAAGTGCAGGCAGCGCTGCGCGAGGTCTCCGGAAATATCGTGAATTCGGAACAGTACATGGACTTTTTCCGCAATCGCACGTTCCGCGAGACGCTCCTCTGTCGCAAGGAAATCGAGCTCAATCGGCGCATCGACGTCGAAAAGATCAAGCCGCTCGCTTTTGCCGCCGATCTCAAACCGCAAACGGCCGTCGACCTGAAGTCCAATACGGAGGTCACCTTCACGGCTCCGCAACGGCCCAACTTGGGCGTCAGCGATCCTCTCTTCAAGGCCGCCTTGCTTGCGCTGCTCGAAGCTTGGCCGCGCTTCGTGCCCGTCACGGAGCTCGAAGCCCGGGCGCGTCGCCGGCTCGAGTTGCCGGCCGCTGACGAGCGCAGCACACAAGCCTTCGTCGAACGCATGTGGAGCTGGTTCACCAACCGCCTCGTGCTGATGAGCTCGACCCAAGTACACTGCGCAAATGCAGCCGGCGAACGGCCCTGCGGCAGCGTCGTGGCGCGCACGCAGCTCAAAGCTGGGCGCAAGCAGCTCACCAACTTGCTGCACATGCCCGTGCGCCTGCATCCCTTCGAAGCCAGCTTGCTTCCGCTGCTCGACGGCACAAACGATCGCAGCGAGCTCACCAAGCTCATGGCGCGCACGCGCGTTGCACAAGACCCTGCAGCCAAGGGCCCACTCGGTCAACGCATCGAGACAGCGCTCAAGAACTTGGCAGCCGGCGCTCTCCTCAAAGAGTGAGCCAGCGCGGGCCCCGCATTTCAAAAGAGTGAGCCGTCGCGGCCCAGGCGCCCCGCATTTCATCGGCGCTCGGCGCGGAGTCACGCTAAAGTGCGCCCGTGGAGATCTGTTCGCTTTCCGGCAACGAAATCTTTTGCCTACGCCTCAAAGGCTTTGCACCAACCGAAATCGTAGTTGGTAACAGCGTGCGCAGCTTGGGCCTCGCGGGTGCCATTGGTTCGGGTTTTCGCACCCTCGCTGGCGGTGAAGTCGAAAGCGTCACCACCCTAATCTCCGAGGGGCGTCACGCCGCTATGGAACGCCTCGTTGAAGAAGCGCGGCGCCATCGTGCACACGGCGTGACTGGCGTCACCACCGAGCTCTCATCGTTGGCTGGTTACACTGAGTTCTTGTCGCAGGGCACCAGCATCACTGCGCTGAACGGCAACCCCGACTTCTTCACCACGTCCGCTTCGGGTAACGAGCTCTACTGCCATCTCGACGCCGGCTACACTCCCATCAGCTTCGTGATGGGCAACGTCGCTTACGCCCTCGGCATCGGGCGCGGCATCACGGGGGGCCTTTCCACGCTCGCGCGCGGCGAGGTGCGCCAATACTCGGAGATGTACAACCGCATTCGCCATCTCGCGCTCTTCCGCCTACGTCGGGAAGCCGCGGCGGTGGGTGCCAATGCCGTCGTCGACGTGCACATCGATTTGCGCCCGTTTGCTCCCGGCATCGTCGAGCTCCTGATGACCGGCACTGCTTCGCGCCACCCCGCATTGGCCGCCGACGCCAGCGATCCCAGCAACGTTGCCACCAGCGAGCTCAGCGGCGCCGAAATCTTCAGCCTCGCCCAGCTCGGCTACGCACCGGTCCAACTCGTCATGGCGACCAGCGTCTACTCACTCGGCGTCGTCGGCGGCATCGGCGCCAGCTTCGCGGCCCTCGCAAAAGGCGAACTGCGCGAGCTCACCGAGCTCATCTACGGCGCACGCGAAAACTGCCTCACGCTCTTGCGGCAAGAAGCCGAGTCCGTCAACGCCGAGCGCGTCATTGGCAATCGCCTCCAAATCCGAGAACTCTCCCCCGGCTTGATCGAGGTCGTTGCCGTCGGAACCGCCGTGCGCCGCACTTCCGGCATCGCTCCACACAGCGCTACGCTTCCCGTACAAGCTGTCGTGCGTGATGACGATTCGCTCAGCCTTCGCGGCGGCGGCAGCGCCGGCTTTGCTAAAAGCCTCGCTTTCGGTGCCGGCATCGAACGCAGCATTCAGCGCCGCGCCAGCCCGGGCGGCTGCTTGTTCGGCCTCATCGTCTTCGGCTTCGTGCTCATCGGCTTTGCCGTCGCTGTGCTCATCCACCTGGCGAATCGCTAGTTCCAATTCCTGTAAACGCTTCAAAACGTATGTACGAACAGCCCGCTCGCCGGCTTCAATGCTAGCGAGTAACTCCGGCGTGGCATCGATCGATTCGCGTCACTCACCGCGAACACCTGCTCGACCGAAGGTGGAAACAAACGAACTGCCATCACGAACTCACCGCTGTCCACCTGCGCCTCCAGCTCACTCGTCGGTCGATCCCCCGCAACGAACTCCAGGTGCTTCTCCTCGCGTGACCCCGGCACCGCAAAAAGTGGAGCCAGCACCTTGGCGTCACACTGCGAACAATCCAGCGCCTCGACCGGATCGCGCACGCTGCCTCCGCCTTCAGGCAGCCGCCCCGCGTACCACTGACCCGCCAAATACAAACCAACGCTCCCGTGTGCACGCGGCCTCGCAGCGCTGCTATCGGCGACCGCCGTCAAATCCAACAGCCCACGCAACTTCTCGAGCAAAACCTGCGGACCGCGCCGCTCGTAATCGCGCACCAGCCGCCGATACGCCGCCAGCTTGATCTGCGTGTGCGGCACCAATAACGCCAAAAACACATCGTCTTCGCCGCGACTGCCGCGCAACCGCTGATGCACTCGAATCGCCGCGCTGCACAAATGCTGACCGTGCAACACATACAACGCCGGCGCCGCCTCGCTCCGCCGAACGTGCACCGCCAGCCGCTCCGACACAGCCTGACGACTATCCGGGTCCAAAACCCAAACCGAGTGCTCCACCCCGTCCGCGCCCTCGAAACTACAACTCGGCTTCCCACGCGCCGCGTGATTCACAATCGCATCGACGTCCGCATCCGCGCGATAGCCGAGCAGCACCGGCTCATCGTGCGCGCGCAAATGCTCGATATGCTCCATGCGATCGACAATCTGCTCCTCGCGAACCTGCTTGTGACCTTTCAAACTTCCGAACACGAAATCCTTCACCGGTACACACGCCACCAATCCCATCTGCCGGTGCTCCCCCAACCGCTGTTCATAAAGATACAAATGCGGAGCGCGATCTTCCACCAGCACGCCTTCATCGATCAAAGCTCGAAACCGCGCCGCCGCCTTGCGATGCCGATACTCCCCCTCGTACGCATGAATCGCGGGCAAATCCAACTCCGGCCGCGTTACCCGCAAAAAACTCCGCGCGCTCTCCGCGATCAACGCGCGCCCCGCATCCTCGTCGACCTCGTCCGAAGGCGGACAAGCCACCTCCCTAACGTGCTCTCCCAGCGGTCGACAAGCAGCGAAACCGCGCACGACAACCATTGCTCCCAGCTACTTCTCCGCCCCAGCGCCGTCAATGCACGCAGGTGCCGGTCCCCGCGTTCGATCTTCGCCACTCTTCTTCGCTCCTCCTCTTCGTCACATCTTCTTCGCACATCTGCGCTACTCAGCGCCTGCTGCAGTGAGGTTGCCCCCAACTGTCCAGTGCTCGCCGCTCCGCGGCTCCGCGCTTCCTTCTCCCCCAAGCATCGTGCTCGGCCTTCGGCCTGCGCGCGCTGCGGGGGAGACCACGCCGTTCGACGTGTTGCACCCTGTTCACGACGCAGCGCCCGTTTGTCGCGCCGCATGACTTTCTCCGAACGAACGAGGAACTGTTTGCGATGCTCTTTGACTCACGTGGGGTGCGTGGACGCTCGTTGACTCACGTGGGTTGCCGCAGCCTCCCGAATGACCTGCGCATCACAGCGAGTCGAAGCGCTGGGGAAGCCTCGTCGCGATGCGGGCGAAGCGCTCGATGATGACGCGACGTTCCTGTTGATCGCGCGGCGCAACAAACCTACTCGTCGGACTCGCGCAGCTGCGCGCCGATTTCGCGCCGCATCTCCCACAACTCGCCAATCGGCACCGCTCGCCGCGATCGTTCGGCGATGGGAGGCCCTTCCGCCCACAAAAACGGATAAATCGAAAACGCGCGATCGCCCGACAGCTCGGCTATTTCCTCGCGCCAACCCGGCCAACGGAAGTCACCATAGAAGCGCTCCAGATCGCCAAACAACGCAAAGCGAACGAAGCTCGTATACGAGAGCTCCAAGTTTTCCCACTCGAAAGAATCCGGGCCGCCGTAATGCACCGAGCCCGGAGAGCCCGTCAGACCACCGCCGTCCACGGCAAAGAAGCCACCCAACACGTCATCGGCCACCAACAAGAACTCTGGCGGCGACCCCGGCGCAACGTTGGTCTTGCGGGCGTTCCAATCGGTGATCGAGCGCGACAAGCGCGCGCTGCCGCCGCCCAGAATGCGAAGCCAGCCATTGTCTACCAAGAGCCCGCCGCTCTCGTAAGCAATCGCACCCATCGGCGAGCGAGTCGTCACCTGAAGCCCCAACAGGGCGGCGCGACAACGCTCCTCGTCGCGCGCGAGCACCTCCACTGGGTTGTGCGCCTCGCCAATCCAACTTGTTACGAGTGGCCACGCAGGCTCATTCTTTTCGATCAATTCTTCCAGTACTCGCATCGCTCACCCGCGTTCGAGGATACCATCGGCGGGGTACTGCGCAGCGTGCCCGGCCGGCGCGTGCAGTGCTAGGCAAATGCTCATGTGTTGGCGATCTGTGGCTCGCGCGATGCGTGTTTTTCTGGCAGTCGGCGCTACCAACTGCTGCCCAGCGCACGCCTTGAAGGCGGCGTATGCTTCCGCGCGCATGGTTAGCAAAACTCGCATCGTTGTTCATGCGTTTCGTGAAGACCTCGCTGGCGTGCGCGCGGCGCGTAGCGACGTGAGGCTGAGCGTCGCTCGTGACGCAGCGCTCGGCGACGAGGCAGTTTTGGTCGTCGACTATCCAGCGGCGTCTGCCGATCCAGCTGCGCGCGATGTCTGGTGTGAGACTGAAGCGCGCGACTGGACGGTGGGGCGCGCCCTCAGCTTCTACGCCCAATCCGAGCGCGCAATCCGAATCTCTTTGTCGTTCCCCGATCGAAACGGCGTGGCTTACACCGCCTGGGCGGATCTCGAAGCGGGAGCGTGGCAACAGGTTCGCATCGTGTTCGACACCATCCGTCCGAACCCGTACTTTCAGCCGCCCGGCGCCCAGCTTGGCGCACCCATCGACGTGAGCGAGGTGAACGCGGTCGGCTTTGCTCCACACGACCCATCGCCGGGGCGCCTCGCGATCGGCAAGCTCGTCGTATCGATGTAAGCATGTGCTAGGCTGCGCCCCGATGCGCTTCTCCTTCCGTCGTGTTGTCCTGTTCGCTTGCCTCGCCCCTTCGCTCGTTGCCTGCAGCTCCAAAAACGAACCAGCAAACGAAGGCGAAAATAGGGGTGGTACCGGTTCCAGCTCCGGCGGCAACGCGAATGCGAAAGGTGGCAGTAACAACCAAGGTGGTGGAACGAGTAGCGGTGGAGCCACGAGCAACGGCGGCTCGTCGTCGGGCGGCTCCACAGCGACCGGTGGTGCCACGACTGGCGGCGCTAGCAGCGGCGGTAGCAGTAACGGTGGTAGCACTAGTGGTGGCTCAGCTGCCGGCGGGTCCAGCAGCGGCGGCGCGAACAACGGTGGTTCTCAAAGCACCAGCGGCGGTCGCAGTAACGCAGGGGGCTCGGGCGGAAGCACGAACGGCGGAAGCACGAACGGCGGAAGCAATTCCACAGGCGGTTCTACTTCCGGCGGCAGCGCGAGCGGCGGAGCTGGTGGCGGAGGCGGATGCAGCAAGAGCGCTGACGTGATCTTCTGTGAAGACTTCGAGAATGTCCCGCTCGGCGCAGTGAGCAAAACGAGCGCGTGGAGCCCCGTTACAGAGAACGGGAGCTTGACCGTGGACGCGACGCACGCGCGCGGCCAACGCGCCCTCCACGTGAACGCAAACGGAGGCGGAAAGGCGTACATTCAAGTGTCGCCCTTTGCGCCGCCGCAGAACAGCTTCTTTGGTCGCATTCACGTTTGGGTGACGGCGTTTCCCACCGCGCCGAACTATGCACACTACACGCTGGTCGAAGCAGCGGGCGCGCAAGCCACCGTGATTCGACCAATTGGCGGTCAATATATCGAAGGCAAAGGCAACCTCTGGGGCCCTGGCACTGACAAGGGGCCGACCGGCGACTGGACGAACTGGCAAGAGTCGGCGCCCGCGCAATCCGGCAAATGGGTTTGCATGGAATGGGAGATGGCCGCCGCCGACAACAATATCAACATCTGGATCGACGGAACCGCCAAGCCTGATCTCAGCGTCTCCACTAAGACGCATCCGAACGGCGGTGGTGACTTCGTGTTCCCCACGTTCAACACGATTTGGTTTGGTTGGTGGTTGTACCAAGGTGGCACAACGCCAGCTCAATTCGACGTGTGGCTCGACGACATCGCGCTGGGTACGAAGCGCCTCGGTTGCTGAAAGCGGTCGCCAGTTCGTGGCGCTGTTGGGGCAGGGGTCGAGGACGCGGAGCGGTCGCGAGTTCGTGGCGCTGCTGAGGCAGGGTCGAGGGTGCCAGTTCGTGGCGCTGCTGAGGCAGGGTCGAGGATTTTTACTTTTCGAACAACCGGCGCGGGGCGCGACCCGATAGGGGTGTATGCGCCCCCCTCTCCATACCCGATTCGACGCGCCTCCAACGCTTTCTGAGGAGCCTTGTGGTGAACACCATGCGGACCTTGGGTGACGCGCCGTGTATACTCTCAGCCATGCTCCGCCGTGGTCCCAGCTCGAAACTCCGGCAGCGTCCTCGCTACCTCGAGCCCCTCGTTCCGGTCGTCTTTCCGGAGGAGGCGCAAGTGCCTGAGGGCCAAGTGCATTTCGAGCTGCGTACGATCCTGTACCAGCTCTTGTCCGACCACCTTGGGCCCGACTTCACCGTTTGCTCCGATCAGTTCATGTACTTCGACGCGGCTGATCCGAGAAGGTGCCTCGCGCCCGACGTATACGTCCGCCTCGCGCCGCGTGGCGCGCCGATTGTAACGTGGAAGACTTGGGAGCGCGGCGCGCCTGAGATCGCTATTGAGATTGTGAGTCCCAGCGATCGCGTTGGAGAGCCGTGGGCGGCGAAGTTGCAACGCTATCGTCACGCAGGAGTCGCCGAGCTAGTTCGCTTCGATCACCAGGCTGCGAGAGAGGCGGAGCGCTTGCGGATCTGGGATCGGGTCGACGACGCGTTGGTGGAGCGCGCGGTCGAAGGCACACGCGCCCCATCGCTCATTCTCGATCTACATTGGGTCCTGGCGCCGGCGGATGGCTACGCGCTAGCACTGCGCATTGGCGTGGGGGAGGAGGGCGACCAGTTGTTGCTCACTCGTGCCGAAGCTCGCAAGGCGGAAGCGGAAGCTCGCAAGGCGGAAGCGGAAGCTCGCAAGACAGAAGTCGAAGCTCGAGAGGCGAGAATTCGCGAGCTCGAAGCGGAGCTTGCGCGCGTTCGCGAGAGCGCGAAGTAAGCTCGCGAAGGTCCCGGCGTGCTCGGGACGACGCCGAGTGTGGCGCATTGGGGGCCCACCAAAAATCCAGGGAAAGCAAGCGCCGAATCGGCGCGCTCGTCGACGAGAATCTGGTTGAGGCTGGCAAACGCTGACGAGCTCACGCAATATCGGCGCGATGACAGAGCGGCCTCGCGCGGCGGAACCCGTCGAGCTCGACGCGGCGCTGGCGTGGCGAGAGTCACTTGCCTTGAGGTTGATCCGCGCGTTCTTTGGGATTTACCTGGTGAGCGCGGTGGTCGTGGCAGTGTCGCTGACCGGCGAGCGCAAGCGGCATGTGATGATCGCGTTGTCGTTGTCTGGCGCTATGTGGTTTGGCGTTCCCGCAGTGACGGGATGGCCACGCGGGCAAGCGCGCGGTTGGGTGATCCTGGTCCCGGCGTTGGGTGCGGCGATTACGGGCTACGCCTCGCTGGGGTTCTTGTCGGGTCCGGGTGTGTCTCTGGCGATCTCGCTGATGCTCGCGGGGTTTCTGCTCGGGGCGCGCGTGATGATCTGGTTGGGGATCGCGAGTGCCCTGATTTTGACCGGTGTTGCCTGGGCGATGGTGCACGGTTGGCTGCCCGCGCCGAACCCCGCGGACGTGGACATGACGCGGCCGTTGCCATGGCTGCGTTCGTTGGGCGTTTCGTTTCTGGGCATCGGTTTGTTCGGCGGTCTAATGGTGGCTGTTTTGGGTCGCATGGAGCGCGCGTTGCGGCTTGCGCGCACGGAAACGATTCGTCGCGAGCACGCGGAGCGGGCGCGTGCAGAGGCGGAGCTGTTGGCGCTCGAGTCCAAGCAGCTGGAAGTCGTGGGGCAGTTGGCAGCCGGTATCGCTCACGATTTCAATAACAACCTGACAGCGATTATCGGTTGTGCGGAGTTGCTGAAGCAGGATCTCGCGGAGCGTCGCGCGCCCGTGGATGTGGCGGACGAGATTTTGCACGCTTCGAAGCGCGCAGCGGAGTTGACGCGCCAGCTTCTGGTGTATTCGCGCAAAGCACAGATGGTGCTCGAAGCAAGCGACTTGCACGCGGTGGTGCAGGCGGCGGTCGGCTTGGCGCGGCGTTCGATGGATCCGAATATCGAGATCGTCACCGAACTCATCGCGCCGGAAGCGATTGTTCTCGCCGACAAAGCGTTGCTAGAGGGCGCCGTGTTGAACCTGCTCGTCAACGCGCGCGATGCGATGCCCAAGGGTGGCACCCTGACAATCGCGACGCGACCTCACGCAAACACGGCTGGGGGGCAAGGTTCGAACGAGGCGACGCCGGGGGTGATCCTGGAAGTGCGCGACACCGGAGTTGGCATCGAGAAGCAGCTGCTATCGCAAATCTTCGACCCATTTTTCACCACCAAGCCGGTGGGGAAGGGAACCGGTCTCGGGCTTGCAGCAGTGGCCGGAACCGTCAAAGCGCACGCTGGCAGCATCAGCGTCGAGAGCGAAATCAATGTGGGCACGACGTTCCGTATTTGGCTGCCGCTCGCGGCGCGCGACGCAGCGCTGCAAGGACCGAGTGGCAAGATGGTTGCGCATGGCAGTGGTGAGATTCTCCTCGTCGACGACGAGCTGGTGGTTGCGGCAACGGCTAGGCGCACGTTGAGGTCGCTCGGTTACGAAGTAACGCACGTGTCCGATGGCGCCAGCGCGATCGACCTGATTGGTCGTGAGCCGCAGCGTTTCAAGCTGGTGCTGCTCGATTTGCGCATGCCAGGACTCAGCGGCGAAGCAACCTTCGACCGTTTGCGCGAGATCGCCCCGTCGTTGCCAGTCGTGCTCTGGTCCGGGTACCGCGCCGGGCAAGATGTCGAGGCAATGCTCCAACGCGGAGCGGCTGGCTTCGTCGAAAAGCCGTACACCGTAGTCAAGCTGAGCCAAGCCATCGCTCGCGCCATGGCGTCGCGTGCACAGTCGACCGCACACTGACGCGACGGCACGGGCACATCGGCAGCGGCACGCGTGCAGCGCCGCAGGTCGCCCTCAGCGCGGAACGATGATTTGGCTTTCACACGTGAACAGCACTTCCACACCGGCGCCCACATCGGCTTTTACTGCGTCGCAGGCTTGCGGACACAGCCAAACTCGCCCGTTTTCGATGTAAAACGCGTCCGCCTGACAATCTGCGGGCTTCGCAGCCTGCCCGAATTTGATCTTGGCGCCGCCGTTCGGCTTCACGTGGTTCACGGCCACATTATTGAGCTCCAGCACCGTTCCAGCGGGTGGTGTCGGCAGCGGGAAATCGCAGCGCAGCGAGCTCTTCAACGTGACATCCTTGGCGATGCGTTGGAAAACGGCGTCGTAACCCGGATACTGACAAATCGGGAAACGCAGCCCACCCGTCTTGATGCTCAGCTGCTGATACAGCGCGCCCGGGTCCGGAATCATCGCCCCGTTTCCGGTACACTTTGCGCTCTGCACCGGCTCGCTCGGCTCGTACGCCTGAGTCGGGTCGGGCTTCTCTTTGAGACCGATGATGCTGTGAAACACGAACGTCGGCGCCTGCGGCGTTCCGAAGTGTGCGCTCGAAAGTTGCGAAAGGCGCATCAAGAATTGCTCGATCGTGAGCGGATTCTTATCGCCGCTATTTCCTTCGTTGTCGTCGGTCAGCACCAACAGCACTTTTTTCGCCCCCGCGCGCAACCATGGCGAGTAACCCATCGGCGCGAGCTCGGCGTAATCATCGTCGTCAGGAGGCGTACTGTAGCCGTCGAGCACCCAATTCAGCGCGTCGAAACTCTCGATCTTCTCGCTGTACTGATAGAAGCGCTGCGAAAACACCGGCAACTCTGCCGGACACGTAGCGAGCCCGCTCAACGGCTGCGTCACGCACACCGACGTATTCGCCTCCGTTTCACCCGTCGTGCGTGCTCCCTGGCGATGACGCGACAGCAAAATCACTCGGTAGTCGACGCCACTCGCGGTCAAGATCGACGCGAAGTTCTTGTTGATATTGCTTTCGACTGCCCCCATCTCCTCGTGCATGCTGCCCGAATTGTCGAGCACGATGATGATGTCCACCGGCTCCGACGTCAGCTCGGCATCCGCAACCGCGGTTGCACACGCACCACCGCTCGGCGCGTTACCCCCAGCGTTTCCTACGCCAATGCCCGAACCGCCCATCCCATTCGTTGCGCCACCCATACCAAGAGCGAGTCCGCCGCCAGCGCCGTTCGCTTTCGAGCCACCACTTCCATTCCCGCTTCCTCGCTCGCCCGTCGCCGCGCTCGCGCTGCAACCAAGAATCGAAACTAGTGACGCAATCCAGAAAAGCGAATGCAGAGACGTGCGCACGCGGAAACCACCTTTGCTCGAGCCGCGCCGCGAGAAGCTGGCGCGCGTTTGCTCCACAATCTACTCCACGTTTCGTCTCTCGCCAGTTCGACACTCAACGTGCGCTGGTAAGTATTCCTGCCTTACGCTGTGTTCACGCCGTAGCTTTTCACCGGCTCACAGTCGGCAGCCTCAACGCGCGGACGTTCCACCCTGAGCTCGAAGATCAACGCTTCTCGGTCTTGGAGTTCGGCGGACAATTCGCCGGATATCTGCGCGACTTTTCCGGCGGGCACATCGGCGTCGAAGTGATGTGGATGCACGTGAACTCGAAGACGTTTCAGGGCGAGCAGATCGAAGCGGATGCGGGAGGCCTCGCTGTGGGCCCGTTCATCGGCTACAAAGTGTTGACCGAAGTCGGCTTCACCTTCGTCGTGCAGGGCGGCATTCAGTACGTCGCCGTCAAAGGAAAGCTCTCCGATGCTCAAGGCAACTCGGCGCGAAGCGAAGCGGAGGAGCTCATTCCCCTGCTGAATTTGAACCTCGGTTGGTCGTTCTGAGCAGCGACACGAGCGCAAACCCGCGGCTATCTCATGGCTGCGCGAAAGCGCGAGCGTGGTATGCTGGCGTCAAATGGTGCAGGCCGTACATCATCGCTTCAGCTTCGACGAGTACGTGCGCCTCGATGAAGATAGCCTGACCAAACACGAGTTCGTTGCCGGCCAAGTTTATGCCATGTCGGGGGGTACTCCCGAGCATGCAGGCATCGCCGCTAATATTGCGCGTTTGCTCGGTAACGCCCTCGCTGGCAGGCCGTGCCGCGTCTTCAGTCCGGACTTGCGCGTTCGTGTCAAGGCGACTGGGCTTGGTACTTACGCTGGCGTGACAGTGATCTGTGGTCAAATCGAGTTCGATCCGGAAGATCCCAAGCGACACACCGCCATCAATCCGAAGGTATTGGTCGAAGTCTTGAGCCCCTCGACGGAAGACTACGATCGCGGTGAGAAACTCGGGAACTACAAGCAAATCCCATCACTAGCGGAGGTTGTCTTGGTTGCGCACGAGCGGCGTGAAATCGAAGTCGTCCGTCGCGAGCCAGACGGTACCTGGTCGCGCGACGTACTTCGCAACGGAGAATCCGTAACACTCACGTCTCTTGGTTGCGAACTCAGCGTCGACGAGATCTATCGCGATCCACTAGCGACGCAGGGCAGTGCGGGCTAACTCTGATGGACGACGCCGAGTTGTGGCAGCGCTTTCGCCAACAAAGCCTGGAGCAAGCGCAGTGGGACCATCGATTGCACGTGCGCACGGCTTGTCTTCACTTGACTTGGTACGATTTCGATGAGGCTCATCTGCGCATGCGCGCGGGAATCATCCGCCTCAACCATCGCCACGGGCTCGAGGAGAGCTCGAACCGCGGCTACTGCGAGACATTGACCCGCGTGTGGCTACATCTCGTAGCGCTGGCGCGCAAGGCGAACCCGACTGCCAGCTCAACGGAGCTCCTCGAACATTGTCCGGAGCTCCTCGATCGCACTCTGCCCTGCCACTATTACTCGAAGGCGTTGCTGCTGAGCCCTCGAGCCCGCGCGATCTTCGTCGAGCCCGACCTCGCACCACTGCCCATGCTTTGAGCAGCTAGCCCCGACACACTGCGGTGTACTCGCTTTTCGCGGGCTGCGCGGGATCTGCTCGCGTCGACACTTCGTCGAACGTGGCGTGTGGCGAGCATCCTCTGCAACAAGGCCGAAACCGGGTTGTCACGCCGGTGTTCGCGAGCAACTCTATTCGCACAGTTTGCTTGACGACGCTTGCCGGCGGATATCTACCTGTACGAGTGAGTCACATACACTTTATCGGTGGCGAGAAGGGCGGAGTCGGAAAGAGCGTGATGGCGCGCGTGCTGTCGCAGTGGTTGCTCGATCGCTCGCAACCGTTCGCCGGCGCGGACGCCGACACTTCCAACGGCTCGCTGCTTCGATCGTATGCTCAATCGACGCAAGCGGTCGACCTGGAGTCATTTCCCAGCGCCGACGAAATCATGAATCGCGCGCTCGGCGGCGAGCGGCGCGTCGTCGTGGATTTGCCGGCCCAGAGCCTGCGCCACCTGCAGCGCTGGTTCGATAGCGCGGAAATCGTGCGATTCGCGCGCGAAATGAGCATCGGGCTGACTCTCTTTCACGTCACCGACGGCGGCTTCGACTCAGTGGCCAGCCTTTCGCGCACCCTGCAAGCGATGGGTGATCGCTTCGCCTACGTCGCCGTGCGCAACCTCGGTCGCTCCAAAGATTTCTCGCAATTTGATAGCTCCGAGGCCAAGCATCATCTCGAAAGCCTGGGCGGTTGCGTGTTCGATCTGCCGGAGCTCGACGGGGCGACCATGTACAAGATCGATCGCTTCGGCAATAGCTTTTGGGCAGCGGTGAACAACGAGGAAGGCCCTTGGGCCCTCACGCCGATGGAGCGTCAGCGCGTGCGCGCCTGGCTCGAGCGCTGCTATCGGGCCATCGAAGCGCTCGGCGAACGCATCTGAGAGCTAGTGGCATCGCGGCCACCTAGAGCTTGCCTCCGTCCCGGAACATGGGTGACGCTACCCCTGTATGACGATCGATTCCGGTGGGGCAGTCCTCGAACTCGTTGATGTTCACAAGCGCTACGGTGTAGTTCAAGCTCTTTCGGGATTGAATCTGCGACTCGAGCGCGGAAGCGTCTACGGCTTCATCGGGCGAAACGGGGCCGGCAAGTCGACGACCCTGCGGATCATCATGGGCATCACGATACCCGACCGCGGTCAGGTATCGCTGTTCGGTAGTCTGACACGCCGTGGCGACGTCGCACCGCGGCGCCGCATCGGGTACGTGGCGCAGGAACAACACTTCTACGAGTGGATGACACCCAAGCGCCTGGGGTCGTTTGTCGGGGCGTTCTATCCCAGCTGGGACGCGACGCGCTTCGAAGGCCTGCTGCGCAGCTTCGACGTGCCCGCGCGTAAGGTCTCGACGCTCTCGGGCGGCAACAAAGTAAAGCTCGCGCTGGCTCTGGCGCTCGCACACAGACCGGAGCTGTTGGTGCTCGACGAACCCACGGTGGGCCTCGATGCCGTGAGTCGACGCGAGTTTCTCGACATCGTGCGCGAGCTGATGCAAAGCGGTGAGCACGCCGCGCTGTTTTCGTCACACCTGATAGACGAAGTCGAGGCGCTCGCCACCCGCGTGGGCATAATTGAACAGGGCCGAATGCGTTACGAAGGCTCGCTCGCCGATCTGGCGACGAGGGTGCGCTGCTTGGTGCTCGAGGCCAGCGTGATCGGGCAGCTGCTGCAAGTGACCGGAACCGGCTCAGCCGCCGACGCTGTTCGCGCGGCGCTTGCGGGGCTGCCAATCCGCGTGCTCAAACTGCGCAATACCGGTGCCGACGTCGAGCTCGTGTTGTGGCTCGACGAGCCGGGTGTCATCGATGAAGCCGAACGCCGCCTGCTTGCCGTAAAAACGCGAACACTCTCGCTCGAAGATTGTTTCATCGAGATCGTTAGCGAAGGTTCGCGGCTGCCGGTCGAGCACGAGAGCCCAACAGCGGTCCTACCATGATGCGACGCTTGTGGCTGCTCGCCCGAAAAGAGGCCCAGCAGCACGCGCTGGCGCTGCTCGTTATCGGCGTTCTGTTCGCTGCATTTGCCGCGCTACGTTGGCTTTCCGTGCACACGGACGATCGCGCTCCCAGCGAAATGGAGGCGGCGCGCGACGTGATTTTCATTTTCACGCCGTTAGCTAGCTTGATTTTGGGTCATCGTTTGGTGGTTCGCGAGTACCACGCCAAGACCCAATTATTCCTGGAGGCGCTGCCGCTTCGTCGCTGGGAGTTCGTGGCCGTCAAATTCGGCTTTGGGCTGTGCGTACTGGGAACACTCAACGCGGCCTTGCTCGTCACCTTCGCTTGGCTGACGGGCGAGGCGTCTGCGCGCTTTCTGTTCGTGGCTGGCGCGCGAACTGTTGGCTTCAGTGTAGCTTGTTGGAGCCTATTTTTCGCAATGGGCCTGCTCGGCCGACTGCGCTTCATCGCGTACGTCACGCTCATCTGTGGCGTGGTAGCGCTCAACAGCCTCACGTCATTCGAGATCGACCGTTTCGGGCCGCTCGAACTGATGAATTCGATGGACTTCACCTACGCTCGGACTCTCTTCCCGGTCAGAGCGCTGCTCGAGTCTTTGGGCGCGAGCGTACCGCTCCTGCTCTTGGGCTCACTCCTCGCGTTGTATTCGGAGGGCTCGTTAGCTGAGGCTCTTTCCCGGCGCATGTCCGCGCGCGAGTCCGTGACGGTGGGCGCACTCATGGGCGCAGAGATCATTCTGGTCAGCTGGGCAGCAGCCAAACGCCCGGCGCCACCGGTCGAGTTCACGAGCCCCTTCGTCGTGAGATCGGCCGACCAACGCACGGCGATCATGTACGCCTTTCCCGAACTCGAACCCAGAGCTCGCGAGTCGCTGAGCGCGCTCTCGGCGCTGGAGCTCCGCCTCCGGCGCGACCTCGGCGTGCAAGGTTTGCCGCCGCTGCGCATCGCGCACAGCAGCTTGATTGACGGGGGTCAGGTGAGGCACGCTAGTTCCTTCTCCGACGCTCTGATGCTGGAAGTGAATCTCGGAGCGCGCGGCTACAGCCTATCGAAGCTGCTCACATCGACTGTGCACGGCGCGCTCTCGCAAGCCTCACGGGGTCGCGCTGGTTTCGAATCTAACCACTGGTTTCTGGATGGCATGTCGGCTTCGATGGCAGCAAGCGTCGAGGCGGGCGACGTGGAGCTGGGTTGGCTTCGCGCTCTCGTCGCGGCCCGTCGCATGCGCGTCGACAAGGTTGCCTTGCTCGAGTGGGAGCACACGATGGAGCGCGTGGGCGAGGCGCAAGCGACGGCTCTCTCTTTCGCATTCGTCCAGCACTTGCGCCAACGGCTAGGCGACGAACGTGTCCTCGAGCTCGCTCGCGCGGTTTTGGCGCGCCCGACCGTTACGGGCGCTTATACCTATCTCAAATTCGGCAGTAACCTGCTCACTCGCAGCGTCGAGCGACTCGCACGCGAGGATTTCTCCGCGCTCGCCGACGGCTTTCGAAACGAGCTAAAATCCCGCGCAAAGGACGCCAAACTAGCGACTGAACTGGCTCGCATCCCGTTCGATAACTCCGAACTCGTGTGTCAACGCGGCAAGCTCGGCGTCGAAGTTCGCTACAAGTTCTACGGGCCCGCGTTGGAGCGGGAGCGCCGCTGCGTGCTGATGCACGGCCTGCTGCGACCCTATGACAGGTACTACCCGCCAGAAGAGCTCACGCGCGAAGAGTTCCTGGTGCCGAGGGGAAAGAATGAAGCCAGCGGCACGCTGCGTGGACGCTACGACGTGGGTCAACGCGTCTTCGCCGCAGTCGAATGCGAGCTACCTGAACTCGAAACGTGGGAACGCATTCAAGTAGCGCGACTCGAGGCACCCTGATGTGGAGCGCCCTGCTACGAAAGGAGCTGCGGCAAGTACTACCGTGGGCTCTGCTCGCCTACAGCATCGGGGGACTATCCTTCGTGTTGTTGTTGTTCTTCGCGCCCGATACGCTCTCGTGGGCGGAGGCCACGGCACTGTTCGAGCCAGTCTCGGGGCGAGTCTGGAATGGCACACTGCTTCTGTTCGCAGTTTCGTTCGCGTACGCGGGCTTTCCACGCGAATACGACGATCAGACTTCGCATTTTCTCCTGAGCTTGCCCGTCACTCGCACGCGACTCTTCCTGGCGAAGGTAGGCGCTTCGGCGCTGCTCTTGGTCGGCTGGGTCCTGCTTTCGGAATTGCAGCGCGGAGTAGCCAGCGTCGCGAACCCGGGTTCGTTCGATGGACACAACTTTCGCCTCGGTTGGGCGTTCGCAAACACTCTGCTCGGCGTTTGGGTGGCGTGCATCAATCTGGGTTACGCGACGTTCCTCGCGGCGTTCAGGCGTTTCGGGCTGCTCCTGGGACTTTTGGTTTGGACTGGGCTGGCTTTGCTGGCCGACAAGCGCCCCGCCTATCGGCAGCTCAGCCCGCTCGAGCTGATGCATGTCGAGTTTTTTAATAGTCGGCCGTTGCTGCCCTACAAAGCGTTGTTCGGTCACAGCATCGTCGCGCTCGCCCTCAGCGCGTTGGCGGGGTTCATGTGGCTGGGCCCAGCGGAGTCCTTCGCGGCTGGTCTCAGCCGGTTTCTCGCCAAGACCTGGGTGCGCTGGACCTTCGCGCTGTGTGCGTTCACTTCGATATGCACCGTCATGGTGCTCGCGTACGGGCCGTCGGACGACACCGACGAAGAGTTCGGATCGCCCGCCGAGTTGTCCGGTCCGGAAGAGCAGCTCGACACTCGGCGTTTTCATTTTCGATTTCGCGCGCCGTTGCGCACGCGCGTCGAGCGGCTCGCCAAAAGCGCCGACGGCATGCATGACTCGGTGAGTGAGATGCTGGGCGCGCCGGCGGGCGAGCCCATTCAGGTCAATCTGCTCAAGCCGAGCCAATTTCACGCGGGTTCGGCCACGTTGAACGCCATTCGCATGCAAGCGAGCGCCCTCTACGACGACGCCCTGTTCGCGCAGACGTTGGCGCACGAGATCAGCCACGTGGTCGCCCTCCGCGTCTCCGAGCGTCGCTTGCAAGCCTCGGCCGACACCCTGCGCTTCTTCGAGGAGGGTTTGGCGGAGCACACGGCGCTCACGTTGGTCCCCACGCCCGCGCGCGCAGACCCGCTGTGGCTCGAGGCGGCGCTCTTGCGCCAGCGCGAGCACGTAGGGATCGCCGAGCTCTCCCACCTGAAGGAGTTCGTCCGTCGCTTTGGTGAGCCGTCTATCTATCCGCTCGGTTACACCTGGGTGCGGGCCCTGCTCGCAATATGTGGAGATAGCGCGCCGCGGCGGGTGCTCGCTGCGCTGAAGAGCTCTGAGCTGCCCAATGAGCTTCGGGGAGAAGCGTTGATCCATAGCGCGCTGCAGCTCGCACGCTGCGACGCGAGCCAAGTCCACTCGGAATGGGGACGCAGTCTCGACGCGGTCTCCAGCGAGCGCAGAACAGAGCTCGAGCTGGTGCCTGAGCTGATCGGTGGATTGACGAAGAACGCTGATGGCGACGTCGTGGTGCGCGCGGAGCTGCGTGGGAACCCGCTGCCAGAGGCGCTCTATCGACTGAACGTGCGCGGCTCCTCAGAGGACGGACTCGACTCGCAAGCGACCGTGGGCTCCGAGCTCGACGCCGACGGCCATCTGGAGTTTTTCGTGCCCGAAGACTATGTAACTGACGCCGGCGTTGACTTTCAGTTCGCTGTGGCCTGGCAGCGGGATGGGCTGTCTTTCCAGCACGCACAAGAGTGGCGTCACGGTCGCGCGTCCCCGTGAACGCAATCGGCTCAGCGCCGCAGATCGTATTGATAGCGCGTGTTCAGGGTAGAGTAGCCGCGCATCAAAATTTGGTCGCCGCTGCGGCAGTAGTAGGCGGTTTGGACGACGCCCGACTTGGGTTCCACGATCAACTTATTGCCGTTCACCGAGTAGTTCAGAGGGGTCTCGTTGACAGGCATCGTGGCTTCGCACACGCAGCCCCCGTCTGCGCTAGCCGTGCAGCTCGCCGCCGTGCAGAGCTCAGTACACGAGGAAGGCAACACGGTGCGTGAAGCGCTGGTGCCCCGCGGAACGTAGGTGCCATCACTGTTGAAGGTGAGGCTACCGGTTAACGTGACGGTCGTTTTGGCATCCGCACAGTTTGGAAATGGCGTCGCGAAGGAATCCAAACAGAGTGACTCGATGCGCCAGGTGCCAAGCACGTCGCCCCCACACGGCGTAAAATTGGTGCACATGCCGCTTCCGGGATCGCTGGAGAGATCCACGGAACCGCCAACGCCGCCCGTATTGCCAACGCCGCCAACGCCGCCCGCATTGCCAACGCCGCCCGCATTGCCAACGCCGACGGAGCCACCTGTTGCGCGCATGCCTCCGCTGCCGCCCGCCCCGTCGCCATCTGCGTTGCCTGAGCACGCACACAGCGCGCCGAACAAGAGCGCCGTCGAGAAAACCTCGCACACTTTCGATTGATAACCCACCGTGCTCACCTCGCTGCAAAAGATGCGGCGAAGTTGAGCTCGCCGTCAACAGTTCCATCCACCCGCGCGCCGGAGGTGTTTCATCGCCCCCGAAACCACTCCCAAAAACTCGCCGGTACGCTGCCGACGCGGCGCCCCCACGCTGTACCGGCGAGTCCCATGAGCTGTGAGCTGCCTCGACGTTCAGCGCCTCACACAGCTCGCCACGCAACTCCGAATGCACTCCGCGACACCATCGAGGCGTCCACCCGGAATGTTGGACGTACACTGCGTACTGCATGTCGAATTGCAGACATTGCTGAGCTCGGTGTCGCTGAGTGCGCTCTTCGCGTAAAAAGAACTGCCGATCGCCGTAAAGACTGCGGCGGGCTTGGGCAAAGACACTCGAGCCGACGTGGCTGGTAGCGTATACGTGCAGGTGCCCTGAAAGTTCGTAGCGCTGCCATTGACGACCGCGGCGCGCGCCGTCAAATTTCCGCTGCTCGAGTTCCACCCGCTCGCCGACGTAGTGTAGCCCTGTGCAGGACAAGAGCGACGCTCAGTCTGCGCGTTGATCAAGCCAAAGAGCTTGAACGTCACGACGAAATCGGCGCCCTCCGTCCTCACCGAGAACGTACCCAGGCTGCTGAGCCCGAACACCCGCTGCGCGCCGCCACTGAACGTCAAAGTAAACCCTGGAATGGCGTCCCCCGTTGCCTCGCAAAGCATCGTACTACCGCTGATGCGCCCGCGAATCGGACGCTGTTGCCCGCTCGCTCCCACGTTGGTTACCCCAGCAGCCGTGGACACCGCGATCGTCCCTGGGCAAGTGGCACTGGCCGCTCCCAGAGCTTGCTCGAGCGTCGTATCCTCATCTCCTCCCGCATCGCCGACCGCGGCGCTACACGCAAACGAACTCAGCGCTGCAAAACCCAGAATGAATGACTTCATCATGTTCGGTTCTCCCTTTCTGCTCCACCTTTGAGCCAAACTGCGCGCAGACTGGACCGACCCACCGTGTCCAGTTCTGGTGGCATTTCCCTCCCACCTGGCAGCTCGTGTGACTCTACGACTCTACGAGCTGATCTGCAGTGCGTATTGTAACCGATTGCAAAATCGGAAATCTCAAAGGGCCTTGTGTTTGCTTGCACAGCGCGATGAACTTTGAGCACAGCCAAAAAATCCGGCTCCGAAAATACAGTGTCCGTTTCGTCCAACTCGGCACGCAACAAGATCCCACTGTTGCCGATCGGCCCTACTCGACGTTGCGCGCCTCGCAATCGCAGGCGCCACAACGCCGTAAACGGCGGCAGCCGTCCCATCTGTTCTAACTCCGCCGAGCTGTCTTTCTCCTTTGGCCGTCACTCAGGAGATCACCGAGCGCGCGTTGAAGCCGCCGCCGCTGGGGTGCGTCGCTGGGATCGGGATAGAGGTGCAGCGCGCCGATGAAAATGGCGTACTCGAGCTCGGCGTCGCGCGCTCGGCTCTCACTCGCTGGTCGCAACCGCGCCAAATACGCGATGCGTCGCGCATGCACTTTGGCTACCGCAGCGCGAGCGTTTGCAGCTCGTAGCGACCAGGCCTGAATGGCGAGTTCCACTCCGATGTCGACCTGGCTCACGGCGCGATATAGTGCCTGGCGTCGGAACGTCGCAGCGTCTCGCGTCCGCTGGGCTGACGCGCCTTCGGCGTCGGCTATCAGCTGCTCAGTGTGGCTGTGCACCCAATGCGCGAGCAGGGCTTCGTGGTACGCCGAGATGTCACTGAAGTGGTGGTAGAAGGCACCTTTGGTGCGCTTGACCGCTAGGCATAGTCGGTCGAGCGTGAGCGCGTCTCCCCCTCCCGTCCGAAGCAATTCGAGCCCTGCAGCGAGCCAATCTGCGCGCGTGGTGCGAGAGCTTTGCGCGCTCACGCAGTGCCCGCGATGGCCGCGCCGATGGAAAGAGAGAGGGGCGTGTACATGTACCGACTGTACACCAGATAAGGAGTTCCCTTGATCTCGGAGCGCAGTAGAGGCTCGAGGAATCCGAGCGAGCCACGGAGCGCGAACAGCGCCGCGATGCCGAGGCGCAACCCGCGCGGTGATGGCAACACCAACGCTAGGCCTAGGCCGAAGAGGCCGAATGCCACGATCCAACAAGCTAGCGCCGAGGGAAACTGCTTGCGACCCACCACGGCCAGACCCAGACTCTCGAGGTCGCGCGACGGCCAAGTGAAGCCGAGCGCCCAGAGCACGTGGACCACGCCCAGGGCGCCGAGCACGCCGGCGATCGCGATGTTCGCCGCTGCGACGCTAGCTCGACTTCCGGCCAGAGCGAAGACGCTGACGCCGCCGAGCAAGATCCACTGTGGCAAGTGAATCGCATCGCCGAACAGCCGCTGACTCACCCAAGCGAAGAGTAGCGCATAGCCCGCACACAACGCGCCCACGCCCAGCGCGTAGCTCGGCTCGCGGAGCACGCTGAGCAGCAGCGCGACACACGCGAACGCCAGAGTCCAGGTGACCATGTGCCAAACCACGAGCAATGTGCCCCGCGCGAACGGATCCATGTCGGCGCGCATCAGCGGCGCCACCACCCGTCGTTGCCCCGCGATGCCGTGCACACCGAGAGTAAAGATGCAGAGCCCTGTCGCTACGAGAAGTAGAGGCATGAGCAGACCATACCGTATGGTATGGTGCAGGGCAACGGTCAACGGACTCGGCAAATCGCGTGCCACTGCCGAACTGGTCCTTCACGGCTTGGTTGCGGCGCCCGCCCATGCGCCATGTCGCGGCGGGCGCTGGTGTTGACGCGCGCAGCGCTGTGACGGCTGGACGGCGCGACCCACGGGGCCGAGGGTGAGAGCCTCGCGTTCCGCGCGGCGCTGTGACGGGCGCGACCGTCTTGGCGGAGGCAATGCCGTGGACCTCGAAAAGCTTGAGCGCGTGATAGAGCAGCCTCGAGAGTTGGAGCGAGCCGGGATTCGATCCGGAGCGGCTACTCCGTCGCAAAACCAATCGCGCTGATGCGCGCGGCTGTTTGACGGCGCCCCACGTGGGTTCGATGGGGGTCTTCCCCGTGACGCGCGCAGCGCGCGCCCGCCGTGAAAAGCGTACGACGCGCGGCGGGAGCGAGCACGACTCCCGGCGGAAGACCGAAGCGGGCGCCCATCACACTACGTGAGCATCAGAATGCCCATTCGCGGGGTGCGGATTGCTCAGAATTGGAGCGGCGCACACGGGGGCTCCCTCGCGTTTACGTCAGATCAGCCTCGGGCACGTCGATTGCACAAGGTGATCGAATCGGGAACTCGCAGCACCGCCAGATTCTGCTGTTCGGTGTTTGCCGGGGGAGTGAATCATGAACGACATCAAATTCAATTGGAAGACGGGCTTGGCTGGTATTCTGGGTGCGCTCGCCGCGAGTGCGTGCTCCGCGGCGAACACGGAGGAAGCGGGCACCGCAGCGCACGTGCAGCAGGAAGTCACGGCCACGATCTGGTCGGGCAGCGTGCCGGGCACCGGAATTGGGCTCGGCAATTTCGTGAACTCGGTCAACGACCTGGTGCGAAACACGATGGTAGCGAACAACCACGTCGGCGTCACGGTGGCCGCAACCAAGGACGGAAGGCTCATCTATAGCGGCGCATTCGGCTATTCGAACTGGCAGGCGAAGACACTCATGCAGAGCTCCACGCGCGCGCAGATTGGCAGCTCTACCAAGGTCGAAACGGCGCTGGCGATGATGAAGCTCGTCCACGACCGCGCGGACGTCGGGCTCGGGAGCCATGTTTACGGCAGCGATGGCATCTTGAAAGATCAGGAGTTCGAGGACGCCTACGTGCGCGGTACCCGGCGACACTATCCGCTCGTGGGGATCACGCTGAACCGCGACAATCATGTGCTCGCCTACTATTCCGACGGAATGTTCACGGAGGGCACGAGCGAAAATCTTCAGCAGTACGCGGGTCCAACGCCGTTCACCTTGCCGCCGGGAAAAGGAATGCAGGATCTCGTCGCCATCGCGCAGGGGGGAGCCGACAATAAGGTCTACTCCTGGTACATGGATGGCAAGTATGCCGTCGGCACGCCGACGAACCTCGGCGCTTTGGTGGGCGACTTCAAATCGGAAACGAAAGATCATCTGGTCGCTGTCACCGTGGACACCCGGGCCAACGTTTTCTATGCGTACTCGCACGATGGCGTGGTCACGTCCGGCGATTCACCGGCCGATCTCACGAATCGCTGGACAAAGGAGTACACCGTTCCCGGCGATCAGCAGCGACGCTACGACATCGTGAGTGTCGGGCGCTCGGACAATGGCGTGATGGTGGCGTGGTACAGCGATGGTCAAGCGAGCAAGGGCAACGCGACGTCCCTCGGAGCCACCACGGCTCTCTATCCTTACGAGCGCCGCAGCGTTCCGGGTTCACGCGATGAGTGGCTCGATGCCTACCGCAACATAGAGATTCAGCATCTGCTCAGTCATACGTCCGGTTTCTCGCGAAGCGGCGAACGCGAGCAAGCAGACGAGATGTTCAACGTCCTTCCGGTGCCAATCAGCGACTACAAATACTCAAACCTCTACGTGCTTGCGACGCGGCCCTTGCTCTTCAAACCCGGCACGGCAGAGTCCTATTCGAACCACGGCATGGGCCTCACCGGCTACTTGATTGAGAGGCTCACCGGTCAAACCTGGTACGACTACCTGCGGGCCAATATCTTGATTCCCGCTGGTGCCGACAACATCTACCCCAACGGATTCGATTTCGACGCCGACCGCGACTCGCGCCCACACCAAATTTCGAGCAGCGGTATCGTGACCACGCTGCCCGCCGAGACCCGCACGATCGACCCGGGAAGCTCAGCGGGCGCCTTGAAGGCAACCGCCGCCGATCTCTGCAAGGTCATGGTTGCGACGGACCGACTCACCAACCATCCCGACGTACTGCCGAGTAGCGTGCTCGACGTGATGGAGTCGCGGCCGTTCGCGGACAAGGCGCCAACACATGCTCTAGGTTGGCAGATCGGCTGCGAGAGCAAGACGAGCTGCGCGCAAAAGAAGCTCTGGCACAACGGCAGCGTGGACGACCCCGACAACAGCTTCGTTGGCTCCTCCTACCTCGCAAAGTACCAAAACGTGCCGTTACAGAGCACGACGGTCGACGGCATCACGGTAGCGGTCGTATCCAATCGCGAAGGAGCGGACGGGTTCCGTACGCTCTCCGATTCGATTGCCGCAACCATCGCCAAGGGTAGCGTCAATTCCAGCGGCGATCTCTTCATTCCCATTCAGTGAGGCGCCGGCCTTCGAGGGCGAGTGCGCAGATCGGTTCTTTGCGCGAGTGGGTAATCGAGGACTCCGATTGAGTAACGGAGTGCTCGAGAGTGGCACGCGCGCGGATGTTTTCCTCGTAATTCGGGTTCATTTCGAGCGGCATGGGACATGCACTTCGGGCGCCGCTGGTCGGCAACATCAGTCGACTGCTGCGAAGGAGGATCTTCGGATGATTGTGGACATTGGGAAACGATGGCCTCTTTTCTGGGCCACTGGCAGTGTTTGTTTCGCTTTGGCGGCGTGTGCGACCAACGACTCGACGGAGGCATCTGCTGATGAGCCCCCGGTATCGAACCCGTTGGCAGGGACAGTTCCCGGCGATCGTGAGCACGACGGGACGTACAAGGACCCGAACGTGGTCGTGACGCCGCAAGATGGCGATACGCATTCGCACGAGTTGGAGTCGGCGCAAGACCCGCACGATCCCGCGTCCGTTGCGGAGGAGGGAGCGTCTGCTAGTCCTTGCGGGGCTTCGCACATAGCCAGCGTTGCCGCCAAGAACGGCAACAAGATCTCGTTTTGCGATCTAGGCAGTGGGGCCGTAGGGATCTCCGAGATGGGGCGACTAGAGACGCCGCTGTGGGAAGCCACGGGGTCCGCCCTGCCGAAGCAGTACGGTTGCGCAGCCGATATCTTCGAGAAGGTCGCCGAGGGCGAGCTTCAAGTGCCGGCTCGGCTCGTCGAGCTGTGCACGAGCGACGAAGTGAAGCGTCGCGGTTCGGAGCAAGCTGCGCCAGGACGAGCTCGCAAAACGCAGCGGATTGGAGACCAGGGAGAGCCGTCCTCGCCCGCATTCTTTTCGCACTTTTGCAACAGCAGCGGCCGGGACAACTTCGAAGAAGAGATGTGTTCACCGTCTCCGTATGAAAACGAAAGCCCAGAGTTTTTCTACAGGAGAGTGGTTTGGTGCTACTCGAACCTGTACACCTGGCATCAGCTCACCGCTTCTACCCAGCTCGACACGCGCGTGGACATCGGCGAAGAGATCTTGGCGTCTTGCCAAGGGCGCACGCGACACACCTTGGTCGATTTGGGTACCTCGGTTTCACGTCCCATCTCGGATTGGCATGCCACGGTCGAAGCCGGCTACTGGCACCGCTGGGAATGGGTCCTGAGTGATTTCGAAGCGGAACGAGACATGCGATTCATTGGCGAACAGATCGATTCCGATGCGGTTCATCGCTTCACGGGGGCGTTCGTCGACTGGGTCTTTCCTTGAGTCGAGAACACGGTTCGACCCCAAAGGACGCCAGGGGAACACGACTCAGGTGCTGGGTCGTGTTCCCGCTGCTAGTTTCAGTCGCTTGGTTCGCGCCGCGCCTGCATTTCGATCGTCCTGCAAGGCCCACGCAACGAGCTAGCGGAACGCTGACCGAGTCGGCAACCGGCGCACTCTTGTCACTCTATTCGGTGAACGGCGGCCAACGCGGCATGCTGAGCTGCACCGCCACGCTCATCGCTCCGAACGCGATCTTGACTGCAGCGCATTGCACGTTGGGTTTCTTCGGCACTTCCGTGCCACCGCGCCACTACTTCACTTTCGGCAAAGACGTTTCGAAGTTCCAAAAGAACTCTATTGGTTTTCCGCCTGCAACGTTCGAAGTCATCAGGTTTGTTGCGCACCCGGAGTTCCGAGGCACCGGCGCGCGCCTGGCTGCAGGGCTTGGGCACTTGAATGACATTGCAATCGGATTTCTCGCTGCGCCGGTCGAGGGCGTCCCACCGGCTCGGCTCGCGCGCGCGCATGGCGAGGATCTAGAGGAGGCAAGTGAGGTCTTCGCGGTTGGCTACGGAAACGGCGGCTTGCAGCGCCGGCTCAGCGCGCAGTTCGGGAAGATTGGAGCGTTCGAATTCGAGCTTCGGCACGTAGCTAGCAGCGAACACAAGTGTTACGGGGACTCCGGTGGGCCGAGCTACATTTTGGTCGCTGAGAAGGACGCCACTCGAGAAAGCGTAGTCGGCATCACGAGTCGCAGCAGCGATGAACGCGCTTGCCGCGGAGACGCGATCGATACGCGCCTGGAGCCCTACTTGCCTTGGATCGACGGGGTGCTGTCGTCCGCGAAGTCGCGGCAACTCTGAGCTGCTGCCGACCTCGAAGAGCGGATGCTCACCGAGGCGGGCTTGCACGCACACTTCGCAGCGCCCGGTAGAAATTGACCTCATGGCTTGCGTTCGGACCTGATCTCCTGATTGCGGGCCGCGACAGCAAACCCTTACTGCGGAAGCTTCGTGGTCACCCGGAAGTAATAGAGCTGCTCCGGTTGCACGTAGACGCTGATCGTACTTTGCGCCGTGTATGAGGTTGCGCTGCCCAGCACCGGACCGAACGTCGTGAGCTGGTCGCCGGCAGTGCCGTAGTACGCTACGTACGAGCCCGTGATGCCGACGCCGATGAAGTACGTCTTGCCTGCTTGCAGGAGCTGAGAAATGGCTCCGGAGGACTGGAAGCCGGTGCCGGTGCCGGTGGAAGCAGCGCTCGCCACCAGCGAAAAGTAAGAGTCTGACAAGCGCTCGTAGACCACCCAAGTGAGCGCGCGCGAGGCGGGCAGCGAGAGGTAAGCCTCGATTTGTGTGAGCGTACGGGCGCTCTGCACCAACACTTCGTTGCCGATCACCATCTCGGTCGGTGTGCGGACCTGGTCACCGGATCCCATCGTGTCGACGCTCTGCGCGGCACAGCCCGCCAATGTGCAGAGCTTGCCCTGCGCAGAGCAATCGGCGCTGACACTGGCGAGGCTCATGCCGTCGCTGGCACAGGTGCCGAGACGCTCCGCCACGCACGCGGCCGCCCCGGCATTGCACGGCGTGCGAAGGCACTCTACGACGTTGTCGTGCTGCGCGCAGTAGCTGTTTCCGGTGCAGTTCCTCCACACACTGGAGCTGAGACCATCATGCGAGCATTGGAGCACCTGCTTGCCGGAACAGAACATTTCGTATGATTTGCAGAGCTGCGTGACGCAGGCGCCGTTCTGACAAACCTTGCCGCTCGCGGCGCAATCGGTGCCAACAGTTTCCCAGCCCGTGCCATCGGCCTTGCACGTCGTGGCGATGTTGCCGGAGCAGCCCGGCGCGCCCGCGGTGCAGGGGTTGTACGCGCAATAGGCGTACGTCGCCCCCAGCGATTCGCAGTGCGTATTGCTTCCGCAGGTTTGATTGAGGGTCGAGGCGGTACCCGTGCTATCGCAGCGGTACACGTTGCCTTGCGAGCACAAGTACTGGTTGGGGCTGCAGATCAGGGGCTTGCAGCTTCCGGCGATGCACACGGCGCCGGTTTCCGAACAGTCGCTGCCGCTTCCTTCGAAACCCGCGCCCAGCGCGTCACACGTAGCGATCCGGTTGCCATCGCAGCCCTTCGCGCCCGGCGTGCAGACTCTTGTGCGGCACGAGCCGGTCGTCGGGTCGCAGAACTCGGTTGCATCGGCGCAATCCGCGAAAAGCTGCGTGGCGGTGCCGTTCTCGGTGCACAGATACACGTCGTCGTGGTTGCACAGCTTGCGTCCAGGCACACACGCGAGATCGCGACACTCACCCTCGTAACAGGCTTGTCCCAGCGCCGCGCAGTTGTCTCCGCCTGGAAGCGCACCCGAGCCGTCGGCGGCGCATTCGGTCGCGACGCTGCCCACGCACATCGCCGTGGCGGGTACGCACAGGGTGGCGCTGCAGTCTGCGGCGCCGTCTTGCTCCAAACAGAATTGTTTGCTCGAGCAGCGCTTCACGAGCTCGGCGGCGGTGCCGTCGGCCGAACAGCTCCACACCTCCTTTTGTACGCAGAAACCGCTGTTCGGGACGCACACGATGTCGCGGCATTCGCCTTCTTGGCAGACCTGCGTGAGCGAACAGTTCTTGGTGACGGTGCTGCCGGAACCATCCGCGTTGCATACGCTGACGTCGCCGCCATCGCAGGTAGTGCTGCCGGGCTCGCACACATTGGCGACACACGCGCCGGCATTGGCATCGCAGCGCTCATCGCTAGCGCAGGCCTGCTCGAGCTGCTCGTTGCCCTTCGCGTCGCACCGAAGCAGCTTGTTCGCCGCGCAACTCAGCGCTCCCGGGACGCAAGCCGCCGCGCACCCGCCCGCTCCTGCGCTGCAGTCGGAAGGTTCGCCACCACAGCCGTCCCCAGCGCAGCCTCCCACCGGAGCCGCTCCCGCGCAGTCGCCGCCCGTGCACGTCGATGCTCCGGCGGCGCCGCCACAAGTCGCTCCACCGCAACCAGCGTTCGCGGGCGCACCAGCGCTAGTGCAGCCATTCCCAGCGCAGCCGCCGGTCGACGGAGCGCCGGCGCAATCTCCACCCGAGCATGCGTTACCGCCGGTTTGGCCGCAGCCCGCCCAGGGCAAGGCATACAGCGCGACTAGCGCTCCGAAAAAGATACTGTGTTTAGAAGTCATCAGTCTCCCGCCGCAATCCGCGCAGCGTATACGCGGCAGCTGCGAGCGTCAAAAAGTTCCACGACGTCCCAACTCGCGCGCGTGGTGCTGAACGCCGACGCAAGATCAGAGCTCAGAGCGACCCTTTGATCGCGTATTTGTGTCGCGGCCGGCACTGCCGATCGCGTCGCCCTTGCGCCCAACGTGCGCGCCCCACGTGGGTGCGGCGTGGGTCTTCCCCGTGACGCGCGCAGCGCGCGCTAGTCGTAGAGTGATGCCCGATGCGGCGCGCCCCACGTGGGTTCAGCGTGGGTCTTCCCCGTGACGCGCGCAGCGCGCGCTAGTCGTAGAGTGATGCCCGATGCGGCGCGACTCCCGTGGGTGCGGCGTGGGTCTTCCCCATGCCGCGCGCAGCGCGCGCTAGCGATCGAGCGACGCACGTTGACGGCGCGCGCGAGCACGGCATTTGGGGAAGACCGACGCGCGGAGCGCGGCGAGTTGGGGTGGAGTTGCCCCGCACCGTGCAGTGCTCGCCGCTTCGCGGCTGCGCGCTTCCTGCCCTTATCATTGATCGGATCTCGACGAGGCCATGGCTGCAGTCCAGCCAGCCTGCATCAGGAGCAAGGATTCAAGTCCGCGACCAAGTGAGAGCCAACCTGGCGGTCCATTTCTTTTGAGG